>CAVYON010000001.1:0-175569 GCA_963770035.1 uncultured Alphaproteobacteria bacterium
AATGACGACCTTCAGCCTTCGCGAAGCGGCGGAACAGGCCGGGACGAGCAAGTCGACGATCTGGCTTGCAATCCCGGCTGCGCTTTTCCGCGCGTTTTCCCCACAACCGCGACGAGTGGCGCGGACGAGCCGAGCGCCCATTGACATAGCAGCATGGCGCCGCCTGATCTCGGGTAACGGGGCCCAGCAGCGTCTGGAACGTCGCCTCCCGCCGCGTGAAATTGGCGCATATCGCCATGCGCGCGGCCCGCCACGGGACGCGCGGCTTGCCCGTGCTGCCCTGATCGCGTCGGCGAATGCCCGCAGCTACTCCCATTCGGCTTCAGCACGGTTCGCACCGCGCCTCCATCTGGCGAGACTTCAGTCGGCTCGGCGAAGGACGTTCCTCACAGTAGCCGCCTCCCAGCGCCCGCCCCGCGCCGTGGGGATCGCCCTTTCGTTAAGGACGGCGGCGATCGCCCGCAGAGTCGTCGCCCCGGCCGCCTGAGCCTCTCGGATGATCGGCGCGACGAGGGGCGGCGTGCTCGGCCGCAGAGGCCTTCTGGGCGGCCGTGGACAGGCAACCCCCGGCTATTCGAGGCCCGCGCGGCCTTTAACGCGACGCCGCGCTGGCCGATGCGTGGGTCACGGAACCGGGCGAGCGGCTCGCGAAGCTGGACTTCGGCCGCGTTGTCGAGGCGTTCGGGCGGTTGCGGGGTGTTCTGGTCTCACTTCCCCATCAGGTTGACGATCAGGCCGCCGGCCGCCGCGCCCTGACGATTGACGATTAGCCGCGCCCGAATGTCGTCCGGATCGAGAACCCATACCGCCTCGGCCGCAACCTCGCCGAGATCGACGGCTTCGCCGCGCTCGTGCTTGGCGTCGATGATCGATCGCATTGCCTTGTTGGCCCGTTCAACAGCCTCGTCATGGGTGAAGCGTTCCACAGCCTCGTCGGCGAAGGCGCGCTCTTCGATCATTTCGCGCCACCACTCGATGCTGTCTGGCGTGGCCTTCCGCTGGAGACTTGTCGTTTCCTTGTCCATTCGTCATCTCCCCGGCAAGACCAGTTCGACTGGCGATGCTACCGGCGGCGATTATTGAGATGGCAGGTTCTCCGTAGGCGCATGAGAGTCGGAATCTACCTACGTTGGCAATCCTGTTGTTGCCGAAGGGTAGGGCGCACTGAGGCCCCGATAGCTCATTCGCGCTCCTTGAGCGGTGCAAGGCCGCCTTTCTCCCGCGCGACGTCGCGGGTTCTCGACGTGTAAGCGCGGAGGTTGGGAGCCCTCTGACGTCCAGCACGCGCGGGCTCCCTCATCGGTAAGGTTGCGCAACAGCGCTTCGCGCGCGGCGAGAAACTCATCAAAGGTCTGCTTCATCGCAACGTCACCTATCGGCGAGGGGGACGGAGCCATTGCGCTCTCTCAGCGCACCTGCAGGCTCATCCACGCCACGAGGGCAAAGACGGCCCCGGCGTATAGCGCCATCATCCCAAAAGACCACTTGGCCCATGGGCTCATTTCCGCTTCGTCCCAGTCAGTCGGTGAACTCGACGCCCGCCGTCGCGCCTCTCGACCATACGAGGTGGGCATGGCGGCCCGAATAGCCGATAGGACAGGGACGGCATCGACATGGGGCAGAGACCTACCGCTACCGCCGCCAGCGCCGGCTTAGAGCGGTTTCCCAGCGAAATAAATCGCGGGGGATTTCCGAAATCAGGGCTGTTCATGATTCATGGGCTCCGCCGCGTGAAGGAGGCGGCGGGGATGGCGCTATCCGAAGATCTTCGCACACGTGTGGTGGAGGCTGTTGTGGCCGGCGGCCTGTCGCGCAACGCGGCGGCCAAGCGTTTCGGGGTCAGCATCGCCAGCGCCATCCGTTGGGTTTGGCGCTTCCAGGCCACCGGCGAGATTTCCCCGGCGCCGACGGGCGGGGATCGACGCTCGGACCGGATTGAGGCGCATGGCGATTATCTGCTTGGCCTCATTCGTCGTCAGCCGGACATCACGTTGTTGGAAATCCAGGAGCGGTTGATCGCCAACTGCAGCGAGCGCTTTTCTTTGTCGGTGATCTGGCGCTTCTTCGATCGGCACGAGATCACATTCAAAAAAAAACCGCGCATGCCGAGGAACAGCAGCGCCCCGATGTTTTGAAGCGGCGCCAGGAGTGGTTTGGGGCGCAACTCGATCTCGATCCGAGGAAGCTCGTGTTCATTGACGAAACGGGGGCTTCCACCAATCTGGCGCGCAAGGGCGGACGATGCCGGCGCGGTCGACGACTGCGGGTCGGCATTCCGCATGGCCATTACAAGACCATCACGCTCGTCGCCGGCCTACGCCTTTCCGGTCTCGTGGCGCAAAAGGCCTACGACCGGCCGATGAACGCGGCCACGTTCGAGGACTGGGTGGAGAAATGCCTCGCTCCCACGCTCTCGCAAGGCGACGTCGTCGTCATGGACAATCTGTCGAGCCACAAGGGAGCAAGGGTCGAGCAACTCATCAAAGCCGCCGGAGCCAAGTTGCTTTATCTGCCGCCTTACAGCCCCGACATGAATCCCATCGAAAAAGCCTACTCAAAGCTCAAGGCCTTCCTGCGCAAAATCGCCGAGCGAACCGTCACAGGCCTCCTGAACGCACTCGAAGCCTGCGCCGAAATCTTCAAATCTGACGAATGCGTGAATTACTTCAGGTCCTCCGGATACGATACGGATTGATCGGAAACCGCTCTAGAACTCCCCTAGGCAGGTGTGGCGGCGGCGGCCGGCGAGCAGTCGAGGGAATACTCAAGCCAGCGCACCTCATCTATCGCCGGAGCCTTGCCGGACCGATAAGGCGACGCATCAACTTCTCTGGAAATTGAAAAGGGGTGGCCCCGCTCACAGCAGTAGCCACCCCCGCACACCCCGGCCCCGCGCGTGTGGGGGACTTCTGAGGCGCCAAGGCTGAGTGGACCCGGTCGGCGCGCCAATTTCAAGGGAGCAAGACTGGGGCATTGTGTCGCGTGTCGGCGATGTCGGCGCCCATACCGTTCGGCCATACGGTCGCGGCGATAGCGCTCGGCTCGGCCGCATCGCTCGCAGGAGAGGTTGACGGATGTCGCCGGGATAGTCGGCGAGAGCCAGGGGGTCGCGCTCGAAGCCGACCGAGCCGACGACAAGAACGACAGCAAACGCAAAGATTGCTCAGGGCTCATTTTCGGCCCACAGCATCAGCCGCCGCTTATCGCAGTCAAAATGAAAACGTCAGCGCCCGGCTCAAGCCGGGCGTCGAGATGCGCGCGCTTGCCTTCGACGAACACGTTGATGTGGCGTCGGATCGCCGGCGTTGTGGCAGAGGCGGTCGCGCATGCCAGGCCAGCGCGCCTCAAGCCCGTTCATAACGTCCTCAACCGTCTCCGCCTCGATCTTCACGACGCGCTCGGCGTCGGGAAAGAGCGTCGTCAGCAAGGCCGGAGCGGACGACAGCGGGCGCGCGCATCAGGCTGCCGTCATCGTCTCGACCGACGAAATCGCCGGCAGGTCGCGCGCGATGCACTCCCAGGTCTCGCCCTCGTCGCGGCTTGCATAGACCGAGCCGTTGCTCGTGCCGAAAAAGACGCCGGCGGGATCGAGCGCGTCGGTTGCCAGGGCCTGACGCATCACCCCGAAATATGCGCCCGACTGAGGCAGCCCCGCACGACCGTCGGCCCAATGCGCGCCGCCATCGCGCGAGCGCCAGACCGCCGCGCTTGCGTCTGGCGGATAGCGCCCCTTGGTGTCGCCGTTGAGCGGCAGGAAGAACAGCGTGTCGGCGTCGCGAGGATGCGCGGCGACAGGAAAGCCAAAGCTCGACGGGAGACCGTTCTCGATGCTGCGCCAGGACGCGCCGCCGTCGTCGCTGCGGTACATGCCGCAGTGGTTTTGCTGGTAGAGGCGGTTGGAGCAGCCCGGCGCGAGCGTCAGGTTGTGCACGCACTGGCCGAACTCTGGATAACGCTCTCCCTCGGGCAGAAAATAGCAGCGCGTGCCCGAATTGCGCGTGCTCCAGGTTTCGCCGCCGTCCTCCGTGTAGAACACGCCGACCGAGGAGATACCAACCCAGAGGCGGCGCGCGTCGGCAGGATCGGAAACAATGGAGTGCAATACAAGTCCGATCCCGCCCGGCTGCCATTGAGGACGCGAGGGGTGTCGGCGCAGGCCCCCCACCTCGCGAAAACTCTCTCCGCCATCGTCGCTGACAAAAAGCCCCGCCGGTTCGACGCCGACGTAGAGACGACCGTGCGCGGGATGAGCCACCCATGCGCATTGCACCGGCGTCTCGCCTGGGGGTACGCCAGTCCCTGGCTCGAATGGGTCCAGGTTGCGCCACCATCATTCGACTTCCACACAGCCGGCCCGAACCAGGCGTTGCCTCCGGTCGCATAAATGGTCCCGCTCTGCGAGGTCGGCGGCGACGTGAGTGAGCGGCCAGTGTTCGCAGAAAGGTCCGCGCACCCGCCAATCGCGGCGCACGCTGTCGCTTTCGAGAACGAACGCGCCCTTCTTGGACCCGATCAGCACCCGGACGTTCATGGGCCGCCTCCCGCTGCTGGGCCCCAGAAGTTGCCCAGACAGCCGCGCTCGTCAAGATCAAGCGGATCAAGGAATACAGCGGGCGACAGCCTGTAAACTAACTCCTTCTCGTCGCAACGTCCTGAAGACATCGTCGATGCGCGAGCGGCTGAAGGGCCTTGACGACCGAGCCGAACGCGATCGTCGCGCCGATCCACACCAAGGCGATGCCCGTCATTTTGCGAACGCAGGAAGAGGTCGACCTCTGGATGACGGCGCCCGCGCAGGAGGCGCTGACGCTGCAGCGTCCGCTGCCGGCCGCCGCTCTGCGGATCGTGGCGCGGGGCGGGAAGTCGGACGGCTGCCGGATGATCGGCGTCTGGGGTGGGCCGGAAGCTAACCCGCAACAGTCCGCGATAGCCAGCGAAGCCGACACCTGCGAAGCCAAGCAGCAGCATCGCGCCGGTCGAGGTTTCGGGGACGCCCGTCATAACTGACCACACGCCTGGGTCATTTGGGGATGCCGACCCTCAGGCCAATGCTGCCTTGGCCGGTCTTCGACCGCTGGACTCAGAATGTTCCCCTCTTTTAAATCGCTCAAAGTCGATGAAGTTAATTGCAGCAGTTGGCAGCCAACATATCCGGTCGCGCGGGGTCGCAGGAGTGACTTTCGACGTAACCTCCCGCGCGACCTCGCCGACGCGCGGAGCGCGCCCGGCCTTATGATGTCTTGCACACGTACCGATCTCCACCGCCCCACCAAAAGAGGCCGCCCGCCCAGGCAGCCCGATCCCTGCCGCCCGGACGATGTCGTGCTCGATGGCGAGGCCGGGGTGCTCAAGGCCGATGGCCATAGTCTCCGCGCAATTGCGTCAAGCATGGCACGAGGAGTCAGGACAGTGCGAGCGCACGTCAAGACCACAGTATTCAAACCGAGACATCACCAAGTCGGAGGGCTGCCCCGTCTGAAGGAGCCCCTTCTGGACCCGCTCGAAGTCGCTGAAGGTAATTGCAGCAAACTTGAAGGCAGTGGGCGATCAGCAAATTCGGTCGCCAGCAAAAGCCGACCCCCCGGAATCTCGACAGAGATTGATAGGGGCAAGGCCGGTTAACACTGCGATTAACGTGGCTTAGGTTGGGGCCCTTGCCTGCCCAACACCCCCGGCACCTCGACCTGCCCTGCAATCAGCAAGGCGCGCATGCAGTCCGCAATTCCCGTAGTGCAATTAGCTGTACGATATCGTGGCCGCAAGGCGTGCGGCGCTCGCTTCGGTCGCTAGAATTCGGTCAAACCACGACCTTGTTGCCTTGAGTACGAAAACACTCTTGGCGCAGTACGTCGGCACGAGAAAGTCGGGCGCTAAAAGCCATGTTCGAGAACCCGGTGCGACACCGTGGCGACTGGACGATCAGGAAAATCTGGCAAACAAAAATTCAACCTGAACTTTCCGATTGGCGGACCAAAGATGGATTTGCGATGCGCTGTTCCGCTAGCTTCGGCGGCGTTTGTTTTGGCTTCGTGCGCGCAGGCGCCTGAGGAGGTCCGACCCTCGTACGTCAGTTCTGTCGCCTACGGCAGCTGGACGTGTCCCCAACTCGGAGAGGAACAGGCGAGATTGCAGGGTGCTTTGACTGCGGCGTCGTCGCAGCAAAGCCAGACCCGCGCCAATGACGTGGCTGGATGGGTGTTTATCGGGTTGCCGGTCGGATCAATGTCCGGCGGAAATGTCGCGCCGGAGATTGCCAACTACAAAGGTCAAATGGAAGCAGTGCAACAGGCGATGATCCGAAAGAACTGCTCCACGCGCTGAGCAGACAGGTCGAAGCCTTCTCAGGACAAATCGCTTTGTCATGCCATTACGTGATAGCTGCGCTCGGGCCGCGTCCCCCGAAGTCGATGCGGCGAGGTCTCTGGTGGCGGCCAGAGCCTTTCCATCGACGCCTCGGTCGTCGCTGTCTCGGCCATCCGTCGCGTCACGACACGGCGACGCGTACGGCCGCGCCGCCACCGCATCAACATCCGCGTACACGTCCAGCCTCGACATGAGCGTCCTCGGATGACCGTCCCTTGGAGGAAGAATACGATATGGGAAACTTGGTTGCGCCGAAGCTTGAAGAAAAGAAGACTATCACCGCCTCGCTTCAAAAGAAGAAGCAGGCAACAGTCGGCATCGGTCCGTTCGCAGAGACGAGCGATCTCCTCGAGGACGTAATCCACGAGATTGAGAACTTGAGTAAATCCGAGGCGCTTAACTGGGTCGGCAAGTTCGAGGAAGTGAAGAACAAAGCCCATTTCGAGATGGGCGGCGTACTCTCAGTCATTCAGCGGTCCAAGTGGTACGAACCCTTCAAGACACTGGGCGAGTGGGTCGAGCACAACACCGCCATCAAGCGCAGCACGGCGTTGGCTTTGATCCAGACCTACGACGCCGTCGTCAAGTCCGGGGTTACCTCGGGAGGGGTCAAGCATATCGGCTGGACCAAGTTGCGCGCGATAGCCCGCGTCATAAACAAGGAGAACGTGAACCACTGGCTTAAGTTTGCGTCTGAGCACAGCAAGACGGAAATCGTCGAAGCGGTCAAATCGCATTTGGCCTCGAAAGCCGTGGCGAACGACAGCGGCTCGGGCCCAATTTGTGTGAAAATCTTCAAGCTGCACCCTGATCAGACCAAGACGGTCGACGCAGCGATTGCAAAGGCGAAGAGCGCCTCAGGGAGTCCCCACGACGCTGCGGCTTTCGAGTACATCTGCCTCGACTACATGGGCGGCACGACCATGGCCCAGCGCCTGCAAAACGTGGGTC
This sequence comes from uncultured Alphaproteobacteria bacterium, assembly GCA_963770035.1. GTDB lineage: Bacteria > Pseudomonadota > Alphaproteobacteria > Rhizobiales > Beijerinckiaceae > Roseiarcus. Next base: position 7,315 of record CAVYON010000001.1, read on the forward strand.
CGGCGCAAGCGGGCAAGGCGGTCAAGCAGGCGTTCGAAGACGTCAAGGTCCTCGGCGTCCTCATGCACGAGATCGGGCTCGAGGAGGCGCTGAACGCTGTCTGCGAGGCGTTCCCCGGTATCGACATCGAGATTTCATTTCCCGACTTCGGGCAGACGACGAAAGCGGAGTAGCCAAGAACCGAAGCCGTCTACCCGGGTAGACGACCAAGCCCTGTGCATCGGGTAGCGCATTCGTCCCGTCGCTCACGGCAACTTCCGACTTTGTACACTACTCGAGATTGAGCTCCCTCTGGAACGCCGCGACCATGCGTTCGAACGTCTCGCTCACCTGCCAACGCCGCTTGTCGGCGATGGCGTAGACCGCCTCGATCGTCTGGGGAGACGCCCTGACACTGAATTGCATGGTGCGGCCGGTACGGAACAGCCTGGGCGCACGATGATAAATCGGCGCCCTGCTCGGGAAGTCGGCGTCCTCGGATGCAGTGCGGACGTCAGCGACAGGAGGCGGCGCGGATCGCGGCTTGACCTGGAAGCTCGTCTTGCCGAGCGGATCGACCGTCGGGCCAGCTTACAAGTCTACAAAAGTCGGTTCGCTTATGTTCGTCCCCTCAACATTGAGGTCCGCGCCCTCCAAGGTCAGCATTATGTCGGCCAACGTCATCATAGCGAGGCCCAAGCCGGGAACTTGCCCAGCTCTTCGACCTCGCGGCGCCAATTGCCGCGCCGCCTCCTGCGTCGGCAGAGGCAGCGTCCACGTACGCTGTAAAAGTTGCACATCACGCGGGATTATGGCGACGTTCGCTCGGCCAGAACAGGGGCGGAAATTTCGAGTGGTCGCGCTGTTGGCTCGGGGCTGCGGACGCCGAAGCCGACGAGATCGTGCGCGTGTGCGCCGACGAAGCTTACGGCGAAGCCCGGCGTCGGGAACGTGAGGCCAAGGACAAAGAGGAGTCGAAAACGTGGTCCCGCGTGGCGATGGCGATAGCGCGGAAGACGTCCAAGCGCATCGGCTTAGACACGCCTACCCGGATGGAGGCAGACGCCAACATGACGCCCTCCCCTGAGATGTGTGCTTCAACTCCGCAGGCGCCAGTTCGAGAGATCGACCCGTTGGAGGAACTGGTTAGATTGACCTCTGAAGGCGCTCCACCGAGCTTCCGCATTCAGTTTGTTGCCGCAGCGCGCAATCGACAGCCAACGATCCTCGAGGAAGTCGAGGTGTGGACCTCAGTCGTTTCGACCGCCATGCGTAAAGCGGCCCACATTCCCTGGCCACCGCGAGCGATCGGATTTCGGCTTGTCGATCGCGATGGGCGCGAAGTCTTGTGGGGACACAAAGATAGTGACCGGCACCGATGAGAGTTGGACGGGAGGCGCTGATCGGTTCCAGACGACGATCTCGTGAAGGTAACTGCAGCGAACCACTGACCCCGTGGCTCACGCCGTCGGTGACCCGCGTGGAATCGATCTGGTTCAGGACGCCCCTCGGGTTCTCCTTGGTAGCCGCAATCAATGCCCGAAAGGTGAGATAGGTTGACAGCGTCCACTCGCGAGAGAATTATGGCGGAGGGGACGAACTCAGCAGGCTCGGGCAGTGGGCCAGACGATGAAAGCCAGTTGCCGGGTGGCGCCGCTGCTCTTGATGGCGCTTCTCGCCGATCCCTGTGACGGTGCCTCGATCGAAGTATCTCCTTTCGATGGCGGCGAGCGCGGTCTTGTAATTGTTACCGGTCCTTTTGAACTCAGCGACATCGAGCAGTTCAAAGCAAAGACCCTTCAGCTGTCCAAGGCTATTGTCGCGTTCTCGAGCGGAGGTGGAAATCTCGTAGCCGGGATAGAGATCGGCAGAATGATAAGAATGAAGGGATACATTTCCCTTGTACCCGACGGCGCTAGCTGTGCATCGGCCTGCGCCCTGGCGTGGCTTGGTGGAACAGTAAGGATGATGGGGCCGACTGGTCAAGTTGGCTTCCACGCGGCCTACAATCTCGAAAATGGAACCCCCGTGCCGACAAGCGGCGGGAATGCATTAGTCGGGGCGTATCTCAATCAGATCGGTTTGCCCGATCGAGCGGTGTTGTACATTACCAGCACCGCTCCGCAGGAGATCACTTGGCTTAAGCTCCAGGACGCCGAGAGCCTCGGTATTGACGTGGCGCCCTTTACTCCTGAAACAAAATCCGAAAACCCAGCTCCCGTCGTGCCCCCTGTCGAAGCGCCAGTCGCCGCCGTTCCACCCGCCAAGGCTCCTATTCCGCCCCCGGTCACCGCCCCAACAATCTCGCCGCCGGCGATCGCGGCTACGCCCCCTGCCGCAACTGCTGCAAACCTTCTCGAAATGCAGGCAGCGGCGATGGTTCAAGACCGGCTGAGGGACCTCGGTTATTTCGATGGGATCGCGGACGGCATCTGGGGGCCATACTCGCGAGCTGCGTTAAAACAGTTCAGGCGAACGCAAGGGCTTGGAGGGGATGACCGTTGGGACGCGGCTACGCAACAGGCCCTGATGTCCGACCAGGCATTGCGCGCGGGGACCGGGTCGCTCGTGCCAGAAGTTGAAAACGAAGTGAGGTTCGCTCCGCCGCATGGAGCCCTACGGAACCCGCTCAATCGGAATGACGCAATCTGGGCGCAAGACCGCCTTCGCGACCTAGGTTACTACACCGGCAACGGAGATGGAATTTGGGGCCTCAACTCGAGAAATGCGTTGCAGCGTTTTGAGACCCAGACTGGCCTGCCCCTTGACGAAACGTGGAATGCTACGGTTGAGCACCAACTTCGATCGGCAAAACCAAATCCAGCTCCCCTTCACCACGGGCGTCAATCCTAGATTTATAGCGTCTCTGATCGCAGACCCCATCAAATCCGAATTTGCGCGCGGTGCAATTAGCTGCATCGCAACCGTTCTCAACGATAGCCGTGTCCCTGCCTACCCGCCCATTCCTGCCCTCGGCCTGGAACTGGCGCCTCAGCGACCTTTTTGGTCGTGTCCCCCAAAGTGGGGCGGGGACAAATCAGGGACACTCCCGGGACAAGCTGGAGACAAAACCAAGTCTGACCGCGATGCAGTTAGCTGCATCTGAGCCGTGGTCGTTGCGCCTCAGGACATGAACCCGCTGCCGAGAACGGATCGCGATGCGTTCGACGTACATTTCTCCTCCTCCAGATCGGCCAACCTCGAGGGATGGTCAGTAGGATTTGGCCCGCGCGCGGCGTTGTGCCCATCAGGTCCAATGTTGATTGTCGCGGCGTCGGCAATCGAAGAGGGCCTCATGCACCCAACCCGCCAAGGGACTCCATCGCCCATAGCTTCAACTACCGCCGCCGGCTCAACGAACGGGAGGCCGAAGCAGCTCGCCTGGCCATTTTCTAATCTAGCGCACCACAGACCGGGACACGGATCGTGTGTCGGGATTTTGTACCGGTAATCTATTGTCTGCTACCAGAATATCACTATATTCGTTTCAGTTCCTTTTTTGTGCCGGGGGGTGCGATGACTGAGCAATCGAAACTGCGTGCGCCCGAGGCGGCAAGATACCTGCGCATAGCGGTGTCGACGTTGGCCAAGCTCCGCTGCTACGGCGGCGGCCCCCGCTTCGCCAAGGCGGGCCCGCGACTTGTGATTTATGATCGGGCGGACTTGGATGCGTGGCTCGCCAGTCGACTTTGTAACTCGACATCCGAATACGAAGCCAATGGGCGGAGCCGCTGAGCGAATCTCGTGCAGCTAACTGCATTGCGAATGTCCTGATGACCATAACGACAAAGAGCCCCTCCCCGCTTCCGAGTGCGAATGACCTGGGCCAACACGGGGCGAGCGTTGGCGCGAACTCGCCCGTCAGCGGTGCGACGATCGAGACGGCTCTCTCTGCCATATCCGTCGATATTGGCTCCGCCGTCGAATGGCTTCGCAAAGACGCGGCCGAAAAAAGCAACCCGCTCAGCAAGACTGCTCTCGCGAAGTTGGTCACGGGGCGGGCAACCTATCTGGCCAATCTGAAGAAGGTCGCCCTGGCGAACGCCCAGGGCCAGAAGAAGCAGTTCGAGGTCGCGAAGCACCTCCTGTTCTACTCGCCCCAGGCGCGCCTGTATGCGGTCCTGCGCGCCTTGCACAAGCGCGGGAAAATGGTCACGCTGGCCGAACTCCACGCGCGAGCGAACGAATTGAGCGTCTGGAAGCCCCTCGAAGAGGCCGTGGTCGTTCGTTGGATTCCAAAGGCGGGGAAGAAAATCCGGGCTATCGCCCGATCGTCGTTTCCGGGATCATGAGGACCGCCCAGGCCCTCATGTTGCGGGATGCGCTGTCGATGATAGGCATCGACGGTGAAGTTGATTGCACCAAGAAAGGAGGAGGAGGCGAGAAGGCCCTGATCAGGGCCGTCTGCAAAGACATCGAAAACGAATACCATTGGTGGTGGACCCCGGACATCAAGGACTGTTTCGGGTCCATTTCGCCACGCCACTTCGCATGGCTCCCGATCGACCGGAGATTGATCAGGAATATCGCCTATTTGCCGAAGTGCGCGAAGATCGTGGTCACCGACCATGGGGACACTGAAGCGATCCTTCAGCACCTCCATGGGAAGTATCATGATCTCAGTGAGGATGAGACCATATCCCTACAAGCTCTCACTGTTCAAATTGTTCGGCGGGGCCTGCTCCAGGGCTCTGTTTTGTCGCCGCTGCTTGCGCGCGCCGAAATCACCCACGAACTGACCGCTGCGCTCTCTGGTATGAAGCCCAAGCGGTATCAGTACGTGGATGATTTGTCTATCGGCGCCAAAACGAAAGGAGAATGCAAAGCGGCCAAACAAGTGGTGACAGATTATCTGTTATCGCTCCCCGCCGGTCCAATTGAACTTCATGACGTCCCCATCACGAACGCGATGAATCAGCGCCTCGTTGTCCTCGGATACTCGCTGGAAGCGGGCAACGGGTACGGCGACAACTATGTGCACGTGAAGCCGTGGATCAAGCGGACTGAGAAATTCAAACAAAACCTGCTGAAACGGCTCCAGGCGGCCCCAGAAGGCGCGGACTTCGCAGACCTCGTTCAGATTGCTGAGAAGTATCGCCGTCAATGGGCTGGGTCCCAAGGCGCCTGGACGACAGTGCCGGAACTGAGCGAAGAGGTCTCCCGTGGTATCACAGTGTCATACGTGCAGGATTTTTATTACGGACTTAAAATGGGCATCTGGAAACTCAATAAGCCCAAGTACAAGAGCGTTACGCTGCTCCACAACGGGTGTATGGAAATTGAACCCAATTCGTAACCCGGACTGGGGTGAGCGCAACTCGCGGTGACGCGGCGATCGGTGATCGCGCCCGAACCCGATGCCGATGACGGGCGGATCATTAGCCTTGATGCCCAGCATCAAAGGCTTCGTCGACAACATCTGCCGGGTGCGCCTCGACGCACGGCTGATGAGTTCGCGGAACGCCTTTAATTCCTTGAACAGGTCGAGGGCATGTCCAATGCCGCTACCGGCGATCGCCACTCTGCGCTGAGGTCCGTGTGGCGATTTAAGGTGTCGATCGTGATTCCCCCGCCTACGAAGATCATCGATGACCGACTGTGCGGCCTTCATGAGCTTCAGGTCGTCGGATGGCGCCCGGCCCGCTGGTTTCTGGTCCACGCGCGTACGGACTGCGGGGGCCTTGACGCCGGTCCGTTCCCAGACCGCACCTGATCGGGACGTGGGGCGCGCAAATCATGTCGACGACAACGCTCTGCCCACCTGGCGGCGGCCATCGAACGGTCCTTGACCGTGGCAAGGCTCGGCCGCCGATCAACTCGGACAGCTCTGCAGTTGCCGGCAGTTGTCTGCTCCTGACTCGCAATACCTATCTTTGCAGAGTGACCGTTTGACCCCCGAATGATTGCATCGCGACTGCACTATAACTGCAACATCTGGTTTGGAAAACTGAGCTAACCCGTTGATATAACTAATGCTAAAAAGCCCGGTTTGAAAAACATATCACAATGAAATCAATGTTTCAGTTCGAACTCTGACTCCGTCAATCTTGGTTCGAATCCAGGTCCCCCAGCCAGCCATTGTGATAAGCCAGAAAATCCAACGAAATCAGAGGTATTTGGACCCTCAGCAGGAGCGGCTGTACACCACGCTCCACACCAATCGGTACACCATCCTCGGCGTCGGCAGGGCTTAACGTGAAGGACCGCGACAGCCTTGTCATCTGTGTTCATCCAAAAGGCCCAGAAAACCGTTCCGGCAGACGCCTTGACTGGGATGACGACGGCAATAGGTCGCGTCAAAGCCCACGCTAGACCCAAAACCGACGATCTCCGGCTGGGGTTTTCCAAGGCAATTGTCGAACAACCGCCGGGCCGCAATCGCCCGGTCGGACCAGCCACTGTCAAGAATGCCCCACAACCCCGCGATATCGTCGTCTTTGGCCTGCTGTTCGGCCCAAGACCAGCAAGCCTCGTCCGTTCGTCTGGGCGGCATCTCGCCGAGCAGTGGCATTGTCGCCCAAGCGGGGGCCGTCAGGACCGCCGCGCTGGCGGCCAAAACCAGCTTTTGCATTGTGGTTCTCGTTGTCATTCCCACACTCTTGCCCTTTGTTCGACGCGCCACAGCCCCGCTGCCGTCAGCGCGCCAAGTCGGTGAACCTCGCCCCACAAGGCCGGCTGAAATCCGCCTTCCGCTCGCATGACGCCAGCGCCAAGAGCAAATCGGGCAGCGCAATGTCGGCACCGAAGCGGACAATCAGGCGGTCACTGCGCGGGCTGGGCGGCTCGAGAAGCTCGACTTCGGTCGGCTGCGCAACGAGTGAACAGGGCGTACCACGGGCGCGCGCTGTGTGCAGCCTGGCGGCCCGATCTAAACCGGGCGGTCAACCGCCTGTTCCTTCTGAAGCGCCTTCTTTTTTTCTCGGTGGTTTTGCCAAGCCCAATAGGCAAATAGCCAAAGAAATGGGTTGACTAGGAATGCAGCCAGGGCAAGCACACCCCGGATCGTGGAGACAATCGGCCCATAAGGTTTTCGTGGCCGGTAATGGAGATTGTTGTGAAACCCGTGTCCAGCGTGGCCCATTTCGGCCCTCCATAAGCGACCCGCCGGGACTCAGTTGTCCAATCCAACCGACGCTTGTCCAACCCAGGCTCCTCGCAGTTAGTGTCAACGACGTAAAGTTGCGGTCGTCACTTGTGCGCGTCTAGTCGCGGTTCTCCGGTATGGTGACTCCGCCGAAGCCCACTATGGGCCAAGTCCGTGGCCCCTGTAGGTCAGGAGCCTCCAACAGGAAAGGCCGTCTACGGAGGCCCCCAGAGTCATGCTACGGGGCGACAGGGAAGCCCCAATCGTCCAACTCGGTGTGCTTTAGGCCAGCGAGAAGGGACGCTCTGCTGGACGGCGGTGGGACCTTGTTCCCTTCGCTGGACGCTGCGCTGGGCGCTGCGCTGGCCGTTCCACCGGCCGCTGTGTTAGCGGTCGCTCCGCTGGCCGCTCTCGTGGCTGCCCTCATGGCACTCCGCTGGGCCGCCACCGCCTCCCGATAGACAGCCCTTCGGGGGGCGGAAAGGATGAGCGCTCGGACGCATCCGAGCGGCGAAGCTTTCTGCTGCACAAAGCGAAGCGCAAGAAGACGAGCGGTCCCAACGCCAGCGTGGCTCAACCCACCGCAGGTTTCGGCCCAGCTCGTGCTGGAGCTCTGAGATATCGATCCAAAGAGCCGGATGCGAGGCCCGCATGTCCGGTTCTGTGAGAGGCGCGAAGGAGCAATCCTTCGTGCCTACTCGACGGTCCAACCCCTATGCGGCGGCGGAAATTTCATGCGGCGGCCGCGATGGGCTGCGGGGTGAAGTAGGCCTCGTCCGGCGTCTTCCGGTCAAGGCTCGAATGGGGGCGTTGACGATTGAAGAAGTCGAGATATCGCCCGAGCGAAGCGCGCGCTTCGGCGACGGTGTCGTAGGCCTTGAGGTAGACCTCCTCGTACTGCACCGATCGCCAGAGCCGCTCGACGAACACGTTGTCGCGCCAGGCGCCCCTGCCGTCCATGCTGATGGCGATGCCGTTCTTTTCCAGGACGCCGGTGAACGCCTCGCTGGTGAACTGGCTGCCCTGGTCGCTGTTGAAAATCTCGGGTCTGCCGTGCTTGCCGATCGCCTCCTCGAGCGCCTCGACGCAGAAGCCGGCCTCCATCGTGATCGACACCCGGTGCGAAAGCACGCGCCGGCTGAACCAGTCGACGACGGCGACGAGATAGACGAAGCCACGCGCCATCGGGATGTAGGTGATGTCCGTCGCCCAGACCTGGTTCGGCCGCTCGACCGTCACGCCGCGCAGCCGATACGGGTAGATCCTGTGGCCGGGCGCGGGTTTGCTGGTGTTCGGACGGCGATAGATCGCCTCAATTCCCATGCGCTTCATCAGGGTCGCGACATGCTGGCGGCCGACCGCCATGCCCTCGCGGCCGAGAAAGTCGCGCAGCATCCGGGCGCCCGCGAACGGACGCTCCAGATGCAGCTCGTCGATCCGCCGCATGAGGCGCAGGTCTTCGGGCGAGACCGGACGCGGCTTGTAATAGACCGCGCCCCGGCTGATGTTCAAAACCTTCGCCTGGCGGGTAATCGGGAGATCGTGCGATCTATCGATCATCGCTTTGCGCTCAGCAAGCCCGCCTTGGTGAGCGCGCCTTCCAAAAAATCGTTCTCCAGCGCCAGCTCTCCGATCTTCGCATGAAGAGCCTTCAAATCGACCGGCGCCGGGACAGAGACGCTTTCGCCAACGCGGTCTTCGCCGAGATCGGCTTGCCGCTCCTGAGCGTAAAGGCACAGCGAAACTATTCCGTCACCGAGTTGCACCTTCTCTTCGCCCGAGCCGACCTGTTCATGCCGCCTCAATCTCAAGGAGCGCCTTCATAAGACTCTTCATCCTCGCCGGCCTCGCCGTTGGCGCGATCGCGATCTTTGCGCCCGAGCATGCAGACTGGGGCAGCATGCGGTAAGGCCCGTCACGGCGTGGCAGAGCACGCTGTCGTTGTGAAGGAGGCCGGGATCGAAGTGTGGCGACCAGAGGCACGAACGAGGAACGCCTATTGGAAGATTTCTCTCTCGTGCTGGAACCGCCGACCCGAAGAGAGCTCTGTCTCGCGAGGGGATAGGATGCGGAGGCACATAAGCGCGGCCGCCGGGGCCATTTCTCTCGCCCGCATAACCGCCGACCCTTGCACCGTCGAGTGTGACCGCGCCTGCGACCTGCTCCCGTCGGAGGGGAAGGCCAAGCGCAGCGACGGCTTAAGCGGACGATGGATTTCGAGAATACGTTCACAATCGCGACGCCGGCGATGATGAGGCCGACGCCGACCAATGCCGGCGTATCGAGCGCCTGACGGAACTTCACGTAGCCGATGATCGAAATCAACACAATTCCAAGACCGCTCCAGATCGCGTAGGCAAGTCCGATAGGGATGGCTCTCAAGGCGAGAGAGAGAAAATAAAAACTGGCGATGTAACACAGGCCCATAACGGAGGTCGGGACCAGCCTCGTCAGTTGCTCAGACAACTGTAAAAACGTCGTGCCGGCGACTTCAAGGACGATTGCGGCACTTAACGCCGCATAGGTGTTGACGATATTGTTCATGGCGTCCTATGTCGTCCCTTATTATGAATCCGCGTTCTAACTTGGTCCACGCCGATTGCGATAGAAATGGTGAGAAAGAACCGGCGCCAACCTAGTCGACTATGGCGTTCTCTACTTCTCGAGCTGGGCTCCGACGCGTGGGCTCGTCCGCTGCGACATAGTAGGGCGCATCGCTGCGCGGCAGCGGCGGACGACCGCGAATACGGTCGGCGATCTTCTCCGCCATCATGATCGTTGGCGCATTGAGGTTGCCGGTTACGATCAGAGGCATGATCGAAGCGTCGACGACACTCAGCGCTTCAAGGCCGCGCACGCGACCCTGGCCGTCGACCACCGCCAGCGCATCCTCTCCCATCCTGCAGGAGCAGGACGGATGGAAGGCGGTTTCGGCGTGGGCGCGGACGAAGTCGTCCAATTCTGCGGCGGTCCGCGCCGTCGCGCCCGGGCTGATCTCCCGCCCCCGGTACGGGTGGAGGGCCGGTTGCGCGACGATTTCGCGCGTGATTCGAATGGCGTCCCGAAACTCGCGCCAGTCCTGATCGGTCTGCATGTAGTTGAAGAGGATGCTCGGATGGACGCGCGGATCGCGCGACGTCGCCCGGACCCGGCCGCGGCTCGGCGAGCGCATTGAGCCGACATGCGCCTGAAACCCGTGGGATTTGACGGCCTTGCTGCCGTTGTAATTGATCGCCAGCGGCAGGAAGTGGTATTGTAGGTTCGGCCAGGCGAACTCGGGGCTGGAGCGTATGAAGCCACCAGCCTCGAACTGGTTGCTGGCCCCGACGCCTGTCCCTAAGAAAAGCCATTGCGCGCCGATGGCGGGCTGGTTCCAGGGCTTGAGGGCGTAAGCCAGCGAGACCGGCTGAACGCACTCGTACTGCATGTAGATCTCGAGATGGTCCTGCAGGTTCTCGCCGACCCCGGGCAGGTCGAGAACGACGGGCACGTCGAGGCGGCCCAGCCAATCGGCCGGCCCCACGCCGGAGCGCTGCAGAAGCTGCGGCGAGGCGATCGCGCCGGAACAGACCAAGACCTCTCGGCGCGCCCGCGCAATGACGGGCTCCCGGCTCCCTTTCGGGAAATAGGCGACGCCGATCGTGCGGCGGCCCTCGAACAGGATGCGGTCGGTGAGCGCGTGCGTGACGATGGCGAGGTTCCGTCGGTCGCGGGCCTGGTCGAGGTATCCTCGGGCGGTGCTCGACCGGCGCCCGCCGCGCGTGACGCTTCGGTCCATCGGTCCGAATCCTTCCTGCTGATAACCGTTGAGGTCGGAGGTGCGGGGGTAGCCGGCCTGCACGCCCGCCTCGATCAGGGCCTCGTACAGGACGTTGCGGCCCGGTTTGGCCGTGGCGACACTGAGCGGCCCATCGCCGCCATGATAGGCGTCCGGCCCGATGTCGCGGGCCTCCGCCTTGCGAAAGTAGGGCAGGCAGTCGGAGTAGGTCCAGTCTGAGAGGCCGGGGAGCTGGGCCCAATTGTCGTAATCGAGCGCGTTGCCCCGGATGTAGCACATGCCGTTGATCAGCGATGAGCCCCCGAGGCCTTTGCCCCGCGCGCATTCCATGCGCCGGTCGTTCATATGGGGCTCGGGATCCGTGACATATGCCCAGTTGTAACGTCGCCCCTGAAGCGGGTAGGCGAGCGCGGCAGGCATCTGTGTGCGGAAATCGAAACGATAGTCGGGCCCACCGGCCTCGAGCAGAAGAACGCGCACGTCGGCGTCTTCGCTGAGCCGCGCGGCCAGTACGTTCCCGGCCGAGCCAGCACCGACGATGATGAAGTCATATTCCCGCGTCATGGTCGGCGTTCCGCAATTGGCGCACGAGGGCTCGTGTTCAGAAGACGGGAGCGAAGTCCGCGAGTTCGACCTGGATCGATTTGACGCGCGTGTAGCGCTCCAGCGTCTCGACGCCGTTCTCGCGTCCCAGGCCCGATTGCTTGTATCCGCCGACCGGCATCTCCGGCGGCGACTCCCCCAGGTGTTGATCCAGCAGATGCCGGCCTCGAGCGCATGAACGAGCCGGTGGGCGCGGTCGAGCCGCCCGGTCACGACCCCGGCGGCGAGGCCGTAGCTGGTGGCGTTGGCCCTCGCGAGCGCCTCCTCCTCGGCCTCGTAGGGGAGAATGCTCATGACGGGACCGAAGATCTCCTCGCGAACGATCGCCATGCCGTCGGCGCAGTCGGTGAAGACGGTCGGCGCGACATAGGCCCCGGCGGCGAACGCGCCGCCGAGGCGCTCGCCGCCCGCGATCAGGCGCGCCCCTTCCTCGACGCCGGAACGGATGTAGCCGAGCACCTTATCCATATGCGCGAAGCTGACGAGCGGCCCGAAATTGGTCGCCTCATCGAGGGGGTCGCCGCAGCGGATCCTGGCGACGCGCTCGAGGATCCGGCTCTCGAACGCGCTCTTGACCGGAGCCGGAATAAAGACGCGGGTACCATTCGTGCAGACTTGGCCGGAGCTGAAGAAGTTTGCGGCCATGGCGATGTCGGCGGCGCGGTCGAGATCGGCGTCGTCGAGAACGATCAAGGGCGATTTGCCGCCGAGTTCCAGCGTCACGTCCTTCAGAGTCGAACTGGCGGCTCCGGCCAAGACTTTTTCCCCGTCGCTGCGCCTCCCGTGAAGGAAACCTTCGCGACCCGCGGATGCCTGGTAAGCCATGCCCCGACTTCGGCGCCCAAGCCCGGGAGCACGTTGAAGACGCCGTCAGGCAGGCCCGCTTCGGCGTAAATCTCGGCCAGCTTGAACGCGGAAAGCGGCGTAATCTCGCTCGGTTTAAAGATCATCGCATTGCCGGCGGCGAGCGCAGGGGCCGATTTCCAGAGCGCAATCTGGATCGGATAGTTCCAGGCGCCGATCCCCGCGATAACGCCCAGCGGCTCTCTCCGCGTATAGACGAAGGAGGTCTCCCGCAAAGGGATCTGTCGACCTTCGAGCGAAGGAGCCAAGCCCGCGTAATATTCGAGGACGTCCGCGCCGGTGACAATGTCCACCGTCCGCGTCTCCGCGATCGGCTTGCCCGTGTCTAGCGTCTCCAGCCGCGCGATCTCGTCGTTGCGGGCGCGAAGCAGCGCAACCGCCCGCAGGAGAACCCGACCGCGGTCGCGAGCGGGCGTCCGACCCCAGGCCATCTGGCCGCGCGCGGCGGTGTCGACTGCGGCCTCAAGGTCTTCGCGGGTCGCATGCTCGACCTCGGCAAGGACCGCCCCGTTCGCGGGATTGATGGACCGGAAGGATCGCCGTCCTGCGGGCTTCGCAAACCTTCCGCCGATGAAGGGCCGATAGCTCTGGGCTTCGATCATGTCCGGGTCCCGCTCCGGCGCCGCCGCGTTCGCGACGACTATTGAATATGCATTCAATCATATTTCAGAGACCTTGTCACGTGGACCTTCTTTGTCCTGCAATTCGGTTATCCAATTGAATAGACGAAGCGAAATTGCTCGGCGCAACTGGGATGCGCAGCGCCGTCGGCTTCAGGACGCCACGCCGTTGCACATGCGCTCAAGGAGCAAGCTGAATATTCATTCAATTTGCTTCGCGAGACGGGTCCACCTATCTTGCGCGAACCATGAGCGATGAAGCGGCCCGGCGGCGCCAGTTGATAGAAGCCACGATCGAAACGCTCGCGGAGGTTGGCTTCAACGCCGCCTCGTTGAGCGAGATCGCGCGGCGCGCGAAGGTTTCGATCGGCCTGTTCGCCCATTATTTCGGCGACAAGGACGGCCTCCTGGAAGCGACGCTCCGCTTCATGGCGACGCGGCTCGCCCGATCGACCGCCTCGGGACTGCGCACCGCAACGACGCGCCGCGAGCGTCTGTTCGCGGTTTGCGAGGCCGCTCTGGCCGACGAGGAGTTTGACCGGCGGACAGGCGCGGTGTGGCTCGCCTTCTGGGGCCAGATGGCCCACTCGGATCGTTATCGGCGCGTCCAGCGAATCTCCGAGCGGCGCATGATCTCGAAATCTGCGTCACGCGCTCCACGGCCTTGTTTCGGAAGACCGCGTCGGTCTTAGCGCCGTTCTGATCGCCGCGGGGATCGACGGTCTTTGGCTGCGATCGCACGCCGCCGCGCCGCGCGACGCTGCGAACTCTCGTTGACGGCGGCTCCGCTCGCGCTCTGATTCGAGCCTTGATCGAGGGCCTGTTGGCCAGCGCAGCCCTGGACGCCTCCACCAATGCTCATTTCTCGAATTCCCTCCCGCTTTCCCCTCCGCACCGCGCCGGAGGCTGCTGTTCGATCATCGAAACGAAGACCTTTCGGGTGTTTCCCGGGGGAGATGTCCAGGTCGCCCATGCAGCCGGAGGGGCGGGGCGGGGACTTGCGGATTGGGAGACGCTGACGCCCCCGGACCGGGGTCGCATCCTGCGCAAATGCGCGGACGCTTTACGGGGCGAGGCGCAAGCGCTGGCGCGTCTCGAGACGCTGGAGACCAGACGCCCAATTCGCGCGACGGCGGCGGACCTGTCAGCCGCGATCGTCGGATTCGAAGAAGCTGCGGGCATTGCGCGCGGGATGGGCAGAGTGCGGATCCAATTGGAGGGCGGCCGGACCGAGGAGCGTCGCCACGCGCAAGGTCGCCTCATCGTGGGCGCGATCCACTGGAGCCGTCCCGTCCTCGAACTCGGCGCCCTCGCGCAGGCCTTGGCCCGTGGTGACGCCCTCCTCCTGCAGCCCGATCCTCGCGCCGCACATACGATCGCCAAGGTTACCGCGGTCCTCGCCAGCGCCGGCTTGCCCGAGGGCGTTCTCACCGTTGCGTCCGCAGAGGCAGCGCGGATTCCCGGAGACGATGACGGAGCGAGATTCGGACATGCGGGTCCAAAGGCGGCGACCGTGATCTTGCCCGGCGCCGATCTGGAAAAGGCGTCCCGCTCGGCCCTGCTTGGCAGCCGGGCTTGGACAGGGTCGACCTTCGCCAGTCAAAGTCGGGTTTATATCCACCAATCGATCCATCGGCGCTTCGCCGAAGCCTGCGCAGCAACGGCGGCGGGGCTTCGGCTTGGCGATCCGCTTGCGCAGGAGACTGAGATCGGTCCGCTGCTGACGCGAGAACACGGGCGATGGATCGAGAACCTGCTCGCGACGGACTTGCGGGCAGGCGGGTCGCTCCTCGCGGGCGGCACGACGCTCTTTGTTTCGCCCTCCGAACCCTTCTTTCTCGCGCCGACCGTCATCGACGGCTGTGGCCCGACCTCCGCGCTTGTGCGCGCCGATACGTTCGCCCCCATCTTGACCCTCCAATCTTTCGAGAACGATGATGAAGTCGCGATTGAACTGGGCAAGGACAGCGCGGGCGAAGCGCTCGGCATCTTCGCAGGGGATCCGGAACGGGCGGCTGTCCTTGTCGCTGCGTGCGATCGGCCGCTGAGTTTCGTCAACGATGACGGACTGGGCGAGTCCGAGGCCGTCTGGTGGAGAGGAAGACACATCGACGCCGACGCGCCGCCGTTGCGACGGACGGTCATAGCCAGCGGGCCGGGCGGACCCTGAAGGGGTTCGCAGGTTCAAGCGCATACGCGCCATCCATTTCCTTCAGTTTGCTTCCGAAAGCTTCAAATTCTTTCCGCAGAGGCTTCCAGAAATTTCCATTCGCTTCCAAAAGTTGCAAAAAATTTCCGCGAATTCGGGACATATCAATGGGTTACGGGCGAACGTGGGCGGAAAAAACTTGTGAAGCGCGCCGATCGCCGGAGGCGCCCGACGGGCGCCGCGCCGCTGCAGGGCCGGGTCGATGACCCGGCCAGCGCGGTCATCGACCGCGCCCGGCTGCGAGCCTTCAGTTTCCTTCAGTTCCCTTCCCAAAAATTTCCATTCCTTTCCACAGCGGCTTCAAAAAATTTCAATCCGTTTCCAAAGGTTGCAAAAAATTTCCGCGATTCTGGACTTATCAATGGGTTACGGGGCGAGCGAGGCGGAAAAAACTTGTGAAGCGCGCCGATCGCCGGAGGCGCCGCGCCGCGCTGTAGGGCCGGGTCGATGACCCGGCCGACGCGGTCATCGACCGCGCCCTACAATGCGCGGCCATGTCCGCGCCGCCCGGCTGAATTCGCGCCCGGCCGCCTTCTGCGGCCTCGCCTCGTTCATTTCGTCCTCGCTTCGCCGCGCCCCTTGCGGCCTGATTGCCCGATGAGAGGGAATATAGCATAGACTTTATGATTTCAGAAGCATTTGTCGCCAAAACAAGAAAAAACAAAGCTTCAGCATGTTACCCCGCGCGGGCCAAGGGGATCGGACGGAGACGGCGCCGCGCGAGACTTCGTGAATTCTCCAATCCGGCGTCCGGGTGTTCGTTTGCGAGGCCAGGCGGCAAAGGCGGCAGGTTTGCGCCTCGGCGGGCGTGTCATTTCCCCAGGGTCGTCGATCGCGCCCGTTCCTCGAGCGCGAACAAGCGGACCCGCGCGCGTGTCCCTTCGGCCCTTGCGCGCACGCTCCGGAGAGATTCACGCAGCCGGTCGCCGCTGCTGCAGGAGAGCGCGGTAGATTTCGTCGTCGCCGCAGAGGCCCGCCATGCGCCCCAGATCGTCGACGAGCACAATCGGATTGCCGGAAAAGCTCCGGAGTGCAATCGCCGAGCGCATTCTGAGGTCGATGGGCGCCACGACGATGTCGACGTCGTCCGGATTGGTCGCCTGAATTTGCCCGGTCGCGCGGTCGGCGACCGCCATCGCGCCAGCGCGTCCGTCGAGCGTCACCCCGAGCGGCCGGCCTTCGCGATCCAGCTTCAGTCGGATTCGGCCGTTTCGGTCGAGGAGCATTTCGTCATCGGCGCGAGCGAGGGCGGCCGCGGGCGTCATTAACGAGCCGCCGCGCAGCACGTTCAGCGGGTTCATGTGCTTCACGAATTCGGCCACATACGCGTCTGCTGGCCGCAAGAGAATGTCCTCCGCGCCCCCGCACTGGACGATACGGCCGCCTTCCAGGATGGCGATCTTGTTGCCGATCTTCAGCGCCTCGTCGAGGTCGTGACTCACGAAGATGATCGTCTTCTTCAGCTCCGATTGAAGCATGAGCAACTCGTCCTGCAATTTGTCGCGGATCAGCGGGTCGAGCGCCGAGAACGGTTCGTCCATAAGCAGGATGTCCGCGTCGGTGGCGAAGGCGCGCGCGAGTCCGACGCGCTGCTGCATGCCGCCGGAAAGCTCATGCCCGTACTTGCCGGCCCATTGCGTCAGGCCCACCATGGCAAGCTTGTCCGCAACAATCTTGTCGATCTGCGCCTTCGGGGTGCGACGCAGTTCGAGCCCCAACCCGACGTTCTGGGCAACAGTCCGCCAGGGCAGAAGCGCGAACTGTTGGAAAACCATCGCCACGCGGCTTGTGCGCAGCATTCGAAGCTCGGCGTCTGAACAATGCGCAACGTCGATTGCGCCATCGCCGTGCTTCACCAGCAATCGGCCACGCGCGACTTTGTTGAGCCCATTGACCGCACGCAGGATCGTCGACTTGCCCGAGCCGGAAAGGCCCATGAGCACGCAGATCTCGCCGGACTCCACCATGAGATCGACCCCCGCGGCGCCGAGCACCACATTGGTCGTCTTCAGGATCTCGTCCCGGGTTGCGCCCTTGTCGATCAGCGCGAGAGCCTCAGCCTGCTTCCCTCCGAAAACGATGTCGACATGGTCGAAGACAACGGCGGACATTAGGCGCCCTTTCGATCGGGGTTACGGAAGACGCGATCGAGCACGATTGCGAGCAAGACGATTGACATGCCGGCCTCGATGCCCATCGGAATGTTGACCGTTCCGAGAGCTCGGACGACCGGCGTGCCGAGACCGGCCGCGCCGACCAGCGCCGCAATCACCACCATCGACAGGCTCAGCATAATGCATTGGGTGATGCCGGCCATGATCGTCGGCAGCGC
This sequence comes from uncultured Alphaproteobacteria bacterium, assembly GCA_963770035.1. Lineage (GTDB taxonomy): Bacteria > Pseudomonadota > Alphaproteobacteria > Rhizobiales > Beijerinckiaceae > Roseiarcus. The sequence goes on from CAVYON010000001.1 coordinate 24,784, forward strand.
ATAGGGCAGTTCCACCTTCCACAGGAGCTGCCGATTCGTGGCGCCGAAGGCTTGGCCGGCCTCCTTGAGGGAAGAGGGCACGGAGATGATGCCGAGATGAGTCAACCGGATCGGCGCGGGGATGGCGAAGATCACGGTCGAGATCAGGCCAGGGGCCGACCCGAGGTGGAACAGCACCAGCGTCGGTATGAGATAGACGAAGGTCGGGAGCGTCTGCATGAGATCGAGCAGCGGCCGCATGAACGAATAGAGCCAGGGTCTGTGGGCCGAGGCGATGCCGAGAGGCACGCCGACAAGAACGCTGGCGAGGGTCGCAAAGCCCACGAGGGAGATCGTTTGCACGGTCGCTTCCCAGTAGCCGAGGTTGGCGATGATCAGGAACGCGACGACGACAAACAGCGCGAGCTTCCAGGAGCGGTGAAGCCAATAGCCGAGGCCTGCGATGGCGAAGACCACGACGAGGAACGGAATATGAAGGAGAACCGCGGTAAATCCATCGACCGAGAAGTCGATGATCGCCGTGACCGCGTCGAAAAAGCCGGCGGCGTTATCTTGAAGCCACGTGATCCCGATTTTGGCCCATAGACCCAAAGGGATTTTCGGCTCGGCGAACCACTCTTCCACGGCGCCCTCCTGGTCTACGTGTTGTAGGGATGTCGGCCGCTTGCGGACAAGCGCAGCCTGGCGTCCTCGATCGATCGCTTGTCGAGCGACCGTACAATATTTTGATCCAAACGACCTTCGTCATGCGAATTCCCGCGCGGAGTTCACGAGAAAGGCGTGGACATAGGGCGCGAAAGAACGCCAGCACTCAACGCGGAAGTGATCGCCGGGAGCCGGGCGAACCAGCACCACCTCCGCCTTGCACTCACGCGCGACCGCCGCATGCATGTCCTCCCCCGCTCTCGGGAAGTACCAGGCGCGCCTGGATGATGTCGACGCCGCGCGCATCGGCTGCGCGGGCGTAGCCCCACGCCACCGCGTCATGACGGGCCGTGCCTCCGCCAAGCTGAAGCGCCGCGCCGCGAACCGGACAATCGGACGGCGGGCGAGACATTGAGCGGAGGGCGGCGCATGATCTCAACTCTCGTTGGCGGCGGCGGAGCGTCTGGCGCCTACGCGAAAAACCTGGGAGTCGAAGTTCGGGGATGTTCCGGCGCTCGCGATGTGATCGGAACTGGCGAGAGGCGCAGGGTGACGAAACCCATGCGGCGGTAACCGACGACGGCCCCTGGCTGCGGCGTTGCGGAGAGAAGTTTGGTCGCCGGTCACGGGATCGGCTAGCGTTCGATGACGAGATCGGTTGTCGGCCTGGAGCAGCAGATGAGCACCATGCCCGCATCGATCTCGCGCTGGCGGATGCCTCCAGCATGTTTCATGTCCACCGTCCCCTGGACGAGCTTCGACTTGCAGGTCCCGCAAAGTCCCTTCGTGCAGGATGAGGGCAGGCGAAGGCCGGCGCGACGCGCCGCCTCGAGGACGTTCATGTCCGCTGGGCAGTCGATGACGCGGCCGCTCTTGCTGAAAGTCACCTTGAACGCGCGCGCAGGCTCGACCCCCTGAGCGGCTTCCGCGGCCGCTTCGGGCTCCGCGCGGGCAAGCTCAGCGAAAACGAAGCTCTCTTCGTGGTGGCGGGTCATATCAAAGCCGGCCTCGCGCAAGACATCGCGCACGCCGGCCATGTAGGGGCTTGGGCCGCAGACATAGATCTCGCGATCAAGGAAATCCGGGGCGACGGCGTCAAGATGGGCGCGCGAGAGGCGTCCGCGCAGTCCATGCCAGGGCTCGAACGGCGCATCGGCCTCGCAGATCGCGGCGAAGCGGAAGGCGGGCTCGCGCGCCGCCATATGCTCGAGTTCGCGGCGGAAGATGACGTCCGCCGGTGTGCGCGCGCTGTGCAGGAAGACAATGTCCGCTCCGGTCGCGAGATCGAAATGCGCCCGCGCCATCGACATCACCGGCGTGACGCCGCTGCCTGCCGACAGGAAGAGATACTTTTGCCCAGGGCGACGGGTGCAGGTGAACTCGCCCATCGGGCCGACCGCCCGCAACACGGCTCCGGGCGCGATCCTGTCGTGGAGGTAGTTCGACACGGGGCCGCCCGGGACCCGCTTGACGGTGATCGAGACGACGTCCGGCCGCGTTGGGCTTGAGGAGAGGGTATAGCAGCGGTTGATCCGCGCGCCGTCAATGTCGAGGTCCAGCGTGATGAACTGTCCGGGGTCGTACGCGAAACGGATAGGAGCAGCGGGCGCGAGGACGAACGTCTTCACGTCCGCCGTCTCCTGGCGAATCCGTCGCACGACGAGCGCATCGTCCAGATCCGGATTCCAGGTCGGCGAAGCCGCAGCGCCGAAGGAGAGGGCAGGTGCATTCACGCGGCAGGTCGACATTCAGCGAGCGTTGTGGGCGCGCATGCGTCCCACATACCAATTGCAGAATTTGTCCACGAGCATTTCCGTGTGCGCCGAATAGGGGCCAGGCTCGTACGCGTCACTCTGAGCGCCCTTCTGGCAAAGGCCAACCAACTCGCTGTCCTGCTCATTCGTGGCCTGCCAGACCGCAGCGAGATTGGCCACATCGTAGTCGACTCCCTCGACGGCATCCTTGTGGACCAGCCATTTCGTCCGAAGCAGCGTGTGACCTGCATCAAGGGGAATGGCCGAGAAGGTCACCGCGTGATCGCTCATGAAGTGATGCCAGCTGTTGGGCTGGGTCCAGAAGTGCAGCGCGCCATGCTTCGGATCGTTGATGGAGCCGAGCAGCTTACGGCAAGCGGCTTTGGTGTCGACGGTATGGCTCTCGCCTGCGCGATCGAGCGGCAGGCGCTCCGCCCGGAAGCCCGTCGCCATGTCGTCGAGATGTTCGACCATCTGCGAGGGGAAGCCGCAGCTTTCCCAGGTCGCGTGGCTCGTCTTGACAAGGTCCGCGTAGCGCTGGGCTTCGAGGCGTCCCACGTCGTCCAGTTCCTCCGGCGCGAAGCCGAAGCCGTAGGCGAACAGCGGCACGGTCAGCTCGGGATGGTTTCCCGCGCAGTGGTAGCACTCGCGATTGTTCTCCATCGTGAGCTTCCAGTTGCCCGGCTCGATCAGATCGCTCTCAAAGGCGACTTTGGCGTTGCGGAGGTCGTGCGGGGCCAGGTAGGGGGCCATGCGCGCGGCCATGACGTCGAAGTCGGCGGGCGGATCGTCAGCAAGACAAATGAAGAGAAGTCCTTCGAGGGACCGGATATGCACGGGCTTGAGGCCGTGGCAGCTCGTATCGAAGTCCTTGCCCATGTGCTCGGCGAAGAGCAGTCTGCCTTCGAGATTGTAGGTCCAAGCGTGGTAGCGACACACGAGATTGCCGACGGTCGTCTTGCATTCCTGGACCAGGCGGGCGCCCCGGTGCCGGCATACGTTGTGGAAAGCGCGGATCTGGCCATCGTCGTCCCGCGCGACAATCACCGAGGTCTTGCCGATGTCGACGACCATCGCGTCGCCCGGCTCCGCGACATCCGGCTCTACGCCGACAAAGATCCAGTGGCGGCCGAAGATGATTTCGAGATCGGCCGCAAAAATATCCGGGTCGGTGTAGAAAGGCGCGTCCAGAGAATATCCGGACTTCCTGTTGCGCAGCAATGACTCGAGTCGGCTATCGATCCGGTCCAGCATCTTCTTCTCCACAACGCGCCGCTGGCGACTGTTGACGTTTGGAACCGTTGCAAACGAGAGGTCGCAACGCCTTTCAGATTGCGACGTAATTTACAGGTTTATCGCCTCGTCAAGGCCGTCGGCGCACAAACGAGATCGAGAAGCGCTTGCGGCGATTGCGTATCGAACCCTACCCGTTGAACCAGCGTCCGCCGACGGCGCTTCACGCATTCGCGCCGATGACAACGCGTCGACGTCCAAACGGCGTCGACGCGTATACGCCTCGCTTTAGCTGAGCCCGAAAAACTTCTTCACCGCCGGCAGCCCGGGTTGACCGTCGAAGGTCGTGACGCCCTCGAGCCACGTCGCAAGCTCCTTGGGATTGGTCTTGATCCATTCCTTCGCCGCGGCCGGCCCGTCCTTTCCGTCGGTCAGGATCTTGTTCATTACCGTGTTTTCAATATCCACGGTGAACACGAAATTCTTGACCAGCTTCGCAGCGTTGGGGCACTCCGCGGCCCAACCCGCGCGCTCGTTGGTGTAGACGACAGCGCCCCCGTAGTTGGGGCCGAAGATGTCGTCGCCGCCCGAGAGATAGTCGATCTTGAAATTGACGTTCATCGGATGGGGGGCCCAACCAAGAAACACAACATCTTCATGGTGGCGCGTGGCGTTCTCGACTTCGGAGAGCATGCCCTGCTCGCTCAACTCGACAAGCTGGAAGTCCTTCAGGCCGAACTTGCCATCCTTGATCATGTCCAGGACAAGACGATTGCCGTCGTTGCCGGGCTCGATGCCATAGAGTTTTCCGTGAAGCGAATCCTTGAAGTTGGCGATATCGGCAAAACTTTTCAGACCTTTATCAAAAGTATATTGTGGCACGGCAAGTGTATATTTTGCACCCTCCGGCAAGTTGGCGTCGACGATCACGACCGATTTGTCCTCGACATAGGGTTTACGGTCATTTTCCATCGACGGTTCCCAATTGCCGAGGAAAACGTCAATGTCCTTATTCTTCATGGAAGTGTAGGTTACCGGGACGGAGAGGACCGTAACCTTGGGCGTGTAGCCCAGCGCGGTCAGGATTTGGGACGCGATCGCCGTCGTCGAGGTGATATCCGTCCAGCCGACGTCGGAGAACTTCACCGACTTGCACGCTTCCGGATCCCCTGCGAACGCGCTGGACGCTCCGAGCGCGATCACCGCCGCGAGCGCAACAACACCCATTTGTCTCTTCATGCCACTCCTCCTCCTTCTCTGGGCGCTTGCAGCATCACCCGTTGAACGGTTATTCAAGCATAGCCCCGAGAGGCTGTCACGCACGAAATTTAGCCTCACGATACAGAAACGACGTTATTTTTGCTCGAATTCTCGCCAGTGACCCCATGTTCCTCGCTCGAAATATTCTTTGGTTCGGAGGGAGAGGGATTGGCTGTTCGAGGCGCATTGAATATAGGTTCAATAAACGCTCCGATCGCAAACTCAATCAAGAGGGAGGTCCAATTTGGCTCAATTGCCGGACAAAGCGAAGGTTGTCATTGTCGGAATTGGAGGGATCGTCGGCGCATCCGTCGCGCACCACCTGGTCGAAAGGGGCTGGGACGGGATCGTCGGGATCGACAAATCGGGCGTGCCGACCGACATCGGATCGACCGCGCACGCCTCCGACTTCTGCTATGCGACCAGCCACGACTTCCTGTCCTGTTGGACGACGCTGTACTCCATTGATTTTTATGAAAAACTTGGTCACTACGCCCGCGTCGGCGGCATCGAGGTCGCCCGCGTCGGCGACGACGCGCGGATGGAGGAGATCCGTCGCAAGGTCGCCTCGGGCAAGGCCTTCGGCAGCCGCGCCCGTCTCATGGAGCCTGCCGAGATCAAGGAGAAGTTTCCGCTCATCGAGGAGGACAAGGTCCAGGGCGGTCTGTGGGATCCGGACGCCGGGCTTGTCATTCCGCGCTCGCAGACCGTAGCCGGCAAACTGATCGATCAAGCGGAGGCTGCCGGCAAGCTCCAGACTTTCGCCAACACGCCGGCTCAATCGCTCGTCATCGAGAACGGGCGCATCAGGGGCGTGGCGACGCCGCGCGGCGTAATCCTTGCCGATCGCGTCGTCGTCTGCGCAGGCCTTTGGGGGCGTCTGATCGCCGAAATGGCGGGCGAGGACTTGCCGGTCATGCCCGTCGACCATCCGCTCACGTTTTTCGGACCCTTTAATCAATTCGCCGGCACGGGCAAAGAGATCGGCTGGCCGCTGCTGCGCGATCAAGGCAACTCCGCCTACATGCGCGACACCGGGGATCCAAAGACGTCGGAAGGCGGCATGATCGAGTGGGGTTACTACGAGGAGGCCGATCCCCGCCTCTGCCACCCACGCGAGCTTCTCGAAAAGCATGAAGCACGCCTGTCGCCCTCCCAGCGCGACCTCGACATGGAGCAGATCCTCGCGCCGCTGGAGCGTGCGATCGAGCTGACGCCGATCCTGGGGGAACTCGGCTATGATCAGCGCCGCTCGTTCAACGGCCTTCTTCAGGTGACCGCCGACGGCGGCCCCTCGATCGGCGAGAGCCAGAAGGCGCGGGGTCTCTGGTACGCCGTGGCCATCTGGGTCAAGGACGCCCCGGGGATGGCCAAGTTGGTCGCCGACTGGATGACGGATGGACGGACCGGCATCGACCACGCCAGGATCGACTACGCCCGCTTCTATCCGCACCAGCTCGAGGAGGCCTTCATTGAAGACCGCTGCAGGGAGGCTGCGCGGAAAGTCTACAATCCGGCGATCCACCCCCGCGAGCCATACGCAACCGGCCGCAACGTCCGTCGCTCGCCCTTTTATGAGCGGGAGAAGGAGCTCGGCGGCTATTTCATGGAGCTAGGCGGCTGGGAGCGCGCGCACGGCTATGCGGCCAACGAGCACCTTCTGGCCAAATACGGCGACCGCATTCCGGTCCGCGAGAACGAATGGGACAACCGCCACTTCTGGCGGGTCTCGAACGCCGAACATCTTGCGATGAGCGAGGATTGCGGCATCGTTAACCTGTCGCACTTCGCTGTTTTCGCCGTCGAGGGGCCGGACCACGTCGCCTTGATGGAATGGGCTTGCGCCGCGAAGATCGGCGGCGACGCCAACATCGGCAAAGGCGTCTACACCCACTTCCTCGACGAGGAAGGGATGGTGCGGGCGGATCTGACCGTCTTTCGGATGGCGGACCGGTGCCGCGTGGTCGACGGCGCCGACGCCGGTCCGCGGGACTTTCACTATCTTCGGCGCGTCGCCGCCGACAAAGGCTTCGACGTGACCATCACCGACGTCACGGAAAAGATCGTGACCATCGGCGTCTGGGGCCCCAACGCGCGCGCCAATCTGCAAAAGGTCGTGAAGGACCCTGAGCGGCTGACGCAGGAAAACTTCCCCTTTGCGGCGATCAAGCCCATCGAGATCGCCGGCAAGGCCATAACCGCCTTCCGCATTTCCTATGTCGGCGAGCAGGGCTTTGAATTGCACATGGCCTATGACGACGGCCTCGCCGTTTGGGACGCGCTGCGTTCGACCGGCGCCATCGCGGTGGGGATCGAGACCTACGCCAACAGCCGGCGCATGGAGAAAAGCCTGCGCCTGCAGAATGCCGACTTGTTGACCGAATACAACCTCTTCGAGGCCGACCTGGCGCGGCCGAAGATCAAGGACGTCGATTTCTGCGGCAAAGCCAAACACGTCGCCTATCGGCAACGCGCGAACCAGCCCGCGATGCTTTGCACGCTGGTGATGACGGACAACATTGATTCCAGGGGCGTCGCCCGCTTTCCGATGGGCAACTTGCCCGTGATGGCCGCCGAGACCGGCGAGACGCTCGTCGATGCGCTCGGTCGCCGATCCTACACCACCTCGATCGCTTATGGGCCATCGATCGGCAAGAACATCGCCCTCGCCTATTTGCCGTGGGAGTACGCGCGGGAGGGGAGGGAGTTGCTTGTCCAGTACTTCGGCGACGCCTATCCCGTGGAGGTGGCCGCCGTGGGCTACAAGGCGCTTTACGACCCGGAGAACGTCAGGCCGCGAAGCTAAAGCAATAACCATAAACGGCAGTTGGCCGATCTGACGTTTTGGCGGTCGGCGATTTTTCGCGTTTTGGTTGCATCGACCGGGCGCGAGGCGGGGCGGGGCGAGCGTTGAGGAACGTCTGAAGGCGTGCGACAGGATCGCCACCCAGCTAGCTAGAGGGCGCCAGTTTGAAAACGGGCCCTTGCTGCCTGGTCCCATCCCGCCTTCGCCACATTCGAACAGGAACATTGTAGACGGAGCGACGTTCCCAAGCCGAGCGAGGATGCAAAGCCGTGGCTCAGCCGAGAGCGACCTGGAAAGGCTACCTGAAGATCGCGGAACTGACGTGCCCGGTCGCTCTCTACGCCGCCGCGTCGTCCTCCGAACGAATCGCGCTGCACACCATCAACCGAGAGACTGGCCACCGCCTGCATCGGCGATTTGTCGATTCGGCGACCGGAGACCCCGTGCCGCGCGAAGACCAGGTCAAGGGGGCCAGATTGGCAAGGATGAGTTTGTCGTCTTCGAGCCCGAGGAGATCGCCGCGGTCGTCCCGCAGAACGACAAGACGTTGAAGGTGTCTGCTTTCGTGAACGAGACCGAGGTCGACGATGTCTACTTCGATCGGCCTTACTACCTCGCGCCGGCCGATCGGAGCGCGACGGGAGCTTTTGACCTTATCCGCGAGGGCCTGGCCAGTTCCGGAGTGGTCGCGATCGCTGAAGCGGTGGTATTCCGCCGAGTCCGTAGCGTCCTCATTCGTGCCTACCACACAGGACTGGCGGCGATTACCCTGAACGCCGATTACGAGGTCCGGCCGGCGAGCGACGCTTTCGCGGACGTGCCCGACCTCGAGATCAAAAGCGAGATGCTCAAGCTCGCCCAGCACATCATTGAGACCAAGCGGGGCGTGTTTGATCCCAGCGCCTTCCACGACCGCTACGAAGCCGCGCTCGCAGAGCTGGTTCGAGCCAAGCTCGAGGGACGTCGGATCGAGCCGCCGAAACGCGCGGCGCCAACACGTTCGTCGGACCTGATGGCGGCATTGCGCGAGAGCGCCGGGATTTCGGCGAAGGCGGCCGGGGAACGGGCGCCGGCGCGCGTGAGACGGCCTGTTCCGCGCAAGAAGGCGAGCTGACGAATGGCCCTGCAAACCTATCGCGCCAAGCGCAATTTTTCAGTCACGCCCGAACCGAATCCGGAGTCGGAGGCCCCTCGCGAAGGCGGAGACCTGTTCGTTGTGCAGAAGCACGATGCGCGGCGCCTCCACTACGACTTTCGACTGGAGCTCGACGGCGCGCTCAAGAGCTGGGCTGTCACGCGCGGCCCGAGCCTCAATCCGGGCGAAAAGCGTCTCGCGGTTGCAGTTGAGGATCACCCGCTCGAGTACGGCTCGTTCGAGGGGACGATTCCGAAAGGAGAATACGGCGGCGGCGCGGTGCTCCTGTGGGACCGCGGATCCTGGAAGCCGATCGGCGACCCGCATGCGGGTCTCGCCAAAGGCCATCTCGATTTCGAGCTCAAAGGCGAAAAGCTAAACGGCCGCTGGCATCTGGTGCGCATGCATCCGCGACCGCGCGACAAGCATGAGAACTGGCTTCTGATCAAGGGAGACGACGAATACGCCCGGTCGGACGACGCTGCCGACGTTCTCGAGGAGCGGCCGGAATCGGTATCGACCGGGAGGGCGATCGACGAGGTCGCGCGCGACCAGTCGGTTCAGTGGAAGAGCGGCAGGGAGGAAGTGAAGGAACACGGCGGGAAGAAGGGAAATGACGCCGACCGGAAAAAGCCGCAGCCGCCCTCCGTCGCCAGGCTCGATTCGCTCCCCGGCGCGCGAAGGGCGGCGGCGCCCGCTGTCCTCGAGCCGATGCTGGCGACCCTGACGGAAAAGCCCCCGGAGGGCGCGCGCTGGTTCCATGAGGTCAAGCTCGACGGCTATCGCACACTGGCGCGGATCGCGAACGGCGGCGTGCGCCTGATAACCCGTAACGGGCTCGACTGGACAACGAAGTTTGGACCGGAAATCGTCGAGGCGTTCCGCGCCCTCCCCGTGCGCGAAGCGGCGATCGACGGGGAACTCGTCGTCGACGTCAACGGCGCCTCGAGTTTTTCCGCCCTGCAGGCCGCGCTCAGCGATGGGCGGTCGGAGCGTCTGACCTTCTACGCCTTCGACCTCCTTTATCTCGACGGTTACGATTTAATGGGAACGCCGCTGATCCGTCGCAAGGAGGCGCTTCGAGCCCTCGTTGGCGACGGCGCAGGCGCTTTGCGATTCAGCGATCATTTCGAGGAAAGCGGCGAACTCGTGCTCCGGCACGTCTGCCGCTTGGGACTCGAAGGCGTCATTTCGAAAGACCGCGATTCGACCTATCGCGCGGGGCGCGGCCGCAGCTGGCTCAAGTGCAAGTGTTCGGCGCGGCAGGAGTTCGTGGTCGGCGGTTTCACCGTTTCAACCGCCTCAGACAAGGCGGTCGGCTCGCTTGCGCTTGGCGTTTACGAGGGGCGCTCGCTGCGTTATGTCGGCCGTGTCGGAACCGGGTTCAGCGCCGCGGTCGCACAAAGCCTCTATGCTCGCCTCGAGGCGATGCGCGAGCCAAAAAGTCCTTTTGCCAGCCATCTGACCGCGGATCAGACCCGGCAGTTGCGCTATGTCCGACCCGAACTTGTTGCCGAGGTCGACTTCCGGGCCTGGACGGCGGACGGCTATCTGCGTCACGCTTCGTTTCGCGCTCTGCGCGAGGACAAGCCCGCGGAGGAAATCGTGCGCGAAGAACCGAGGTCCGAGGCGCAGCCGGGCGGTCAGAGTCCAACGGTGACGCTGACCCACCCCGACCGTCTCTACTGGCCGGAAGACGGGGTAACCAAAGAGGGCCTTGCGGATTACTACGCCGAGGTCTGGAGCCGGATGGCGCCGTATGTCGTCGAGCGGCCGCTCGCCCTCGTGCGTTGTCCGGACGGCATTCATGGTCAGCAGTTTTTCCAGAAGCACGCATGGAAAGGTCTCAGCGACGCCATCGTCCTCGCGACCGACCCTGCCGAACCGGAAAAGCCGCACATTGCAATACGCGATTTCGATGGTCTCGCGGGCCTCGTCCAGGCCGGCGCGCTCGAGATCCACCCCTGGGGCTCAACACTTGCCGACTGGGAGCGTCCCGACACGATCGTCATGGATCTCGATCCGGGCGAGGATGTCTCCTGGGGGAGCCTGATCGAGGCGGCGAAGGTCGTGCGCGAACGATTGGCCGCCGAGGGTCTTGCCGCCTTCGTCAAGACATCCGGCGGCAAGGGGCTGCATGTCGTGTCGCCCCTGAAGCCGGAGGCCGACTGGCCAGAAGTCAAGGCGTTCACCAAGCGAATCGCCGACGCCATGGCCGCCGACAGCCCGAACCGCTACGTTGCGACCATCGCCAAGGCCAAGCGGAAAGGCAAGATACTTGTCGACTACTTGCGCAACCAGCGCGGCATGACCGCGGTCGCCGCCTATTCGACGCGCGCTCGCTCCGGCGCAGCCGTTTCGATGCCGATCGAATGGGATGAACTGGAGGCGGGAATAGGCCCCGCGTCGTTCACGGTCGCCAATGCGCCAGCCCGTCTGGCTTCCCTCGCCCGCGACCCGTGGGCCAATTTTCGCGCAGCCGCCGCGCCGATTGCTGCAAGCAAGGGACGCCGGCGAAAGACCGCTCGCTGAGCGTCAGCGCCCTTTTGGGGAGCGTGGCTTATTCGTCTTGGACTCCGCCGCGACGCTGCGGCGCAGGGCGTCCATAATGTTCACCACGTTCGACGGCGCTTCTTCGGCTTCGGGCTTCGCCGCCGGTCGCCGCGCGGCGCCCCGCTTCTTCTCGTTAATGAGATCGCTCAGCCGTTCCTGAACCGGGTCACGGACCATCTCCGCGCTCCAAGGCGCTTTTCGCTCCTGTATCAGCTCGGAGATGAGGCGAAGAAGTTTGGGGTCGCGTTCGCGTTCCTCGAGATCGTCGAAGATGTCGCGTGGGTTCCTGACTTCGTCGCCGTAGCGCAAGGTCCACAACTCGATCCCTTTGCCGCGCGCTTTGAGAACAACGGCATGTTCGCGCCGATAGAGGACGAGGCGAGAGACGCCGACCATAGCCGACGGGCGCATGGCGTCGCGGATCACGCAAAACGCCTCTTCGCCGACCGGGTCATCGGGGATCAGATAGAACGGCGTGTCGTACCAGATCCAGTCGATGCTGTCGGCCGGGCGAAGCTTTCAATGTCGATGGTGCGTGCGCTTTCAAGCTTGACCGACCCGAGTTCCTCGTCCTCGAGAATGAGATAGTCGTTCTCGCCGCGCGCGTAGCCTTTGGCTTCGTCCGCCTCCTCAACGGGACTGCCGGTCTCCTCATCGAAGAACTGGCTGATGACGCGGTTGCCCGATTTCCGGCTGAGCGTGTGAAAACGAATTTTTTCTCCCTCGCTGGTCGCGGGAAAAAGGCTCACCGGGCAGGTGACCGGCGACAGCTTGAGATAACCCTTCCAGAAAGCCCGTGGCGCCATGTCTGGGCCCCGTTAGGATGAAGCCGCCGTAGCCGGCATACCGATGACCCAACTCCTTTCCGACATGCTTCACCTTCGCGAACGCCGAACTCCCAACTCCCAACTCCTAAGGCGGTCCGTGTCCAGCGCGGTGTGGGGCGCTTCGGTTCCACTCGTCGTCGAAAAGAACGGCCAACGTCAACTTCTTGGCCCAAACGGCGGCATCTGCTCCGGCACGGACGGCGGTGTCTCGGGCGGATCGATCACGTCCGGCCCGGGCTGGGGAATCTCTCCTGGCGTATCGGGAGGCGGAGCTTCTGGCGGAGCCGGCGGGTGGACGATGTCGGGACCGGGAGCAGGACTCGGCTTGTCAGGCTCTTGCGTCGGCATGCTCGGGCTCCACGTTGCTTGCTTGGGCAACGCCTGCGTCCGGGCATTGTTCCGGTTGGCCGTCGCGCAGCGTCTCGTGCGCCTCGGCCGGCCCCGGGTGTCACCGGCGCCCGCCGAGTTTCGGGGTTTGGGCGGCGGAATCAGAGCGGTTCCGCTGAGCGTCGACTGCATCATGTTGAGCCGCCGGGCGACGTCGGCGCGCACAAGGCCGGGCCAGGCGATCCTGACGGGGGCGAACATCTCGATCTGGCCCGACCCGGAGGCCAGGGTCCATTCGGAGACGGGCTGCGCGGCGGTGGCCGAATTCACTTTGATCATCGCGTGCGGCGTGACCCGTCGACATTGAATACGACGCCGTCGGCGACGCAGGCGATGGCGTCGTCGATGATCGACATGCCCGCCGAAGGCACGAGCTGGATCAGCACCTTCGCTTTTCTTGGCTGTGGGCGAGCCGGCGAAGCTAATGGCGGCAGACCTCCAACCCGAAGGTGATGCTATCCATCGTCTAGATCACGCCGCCCACGAGCTCCGACACGGACTTCTGCTGGGCGCTGAGCGGACTGAGGATCGGATCCTTGCGACCGCCCTAAGCCGGAACCCGCTGGTCCCCGCGCGCGAGAATTTGGACCAGAAGCCTCGGCAGATCGAACGAGGGGCTCGAATCCGATTCGACCTTGATGAGGCCGAACTGCTCGAGATCCGCCATGCCGTGCACGGCCCCGAAGATAAGCGCGACGATGTGGTCGGGATTGCCATCCCTGAGATCGCCGGATCGTTGTGCAATGTGCACAAGGTCCGCGATCGGAACAAACGCCTGGCGCGATTCGGCCGCCACCTCGCTATTGCTGCGGCTTTCCTCGAGCAGCAGGCGATAGCGAACCGGAAAGCGTCGCGCAAACTCGAAATACTGGCTGACGACGAGGTTGAGCGCAACGATCGAGGAGTCCGTTTCGTTCCTCGCGCTCTCCACTGACCCGCGCAGCTGTTCGATGATGCGTCGCACCATCGCGTTCAGAAGAGCGCGTTTGTCAGCGTAATGACGATAGGGGGCTGACTGCGAGACGCCCGCGGCTTCTCCGACTGCCCGTAACGTTACCGCCGGCGGCCCCCCTGCATCGAGCAGGTCCGTCGCGGCGATCAGAATACGTTCCTTGGTCGACAACATTTCGTGCTAACCGGAACACACCGCGTTTACGATGTCAATTGCAAATGTTCGCAGTATATCGCTCTCGGGCGGCTTAGGCCGGCCCGACGAGACCTTCGCAAACAAGAACTCGATCCCGCGCTCGGTTCAACGCTCCGCACGCTACTCGTCGTTGCTCGCGTTCAGGCTTTCGAGCGGAATGGTTCCCGCCTCGCGGCCTTGACGGAGCCTTACGCCGACACCGCCGCCGGCGTCCTCGGCGATAAACTCGGCGCCGGCCTTCTCCAACGCGGCAACGATGCGCGCCGCGGTATCCGGTCGGCCGCCGAGGTCGCCACCCGTCGCCTCGATTCGCTTGACCGTAGGCGTCGAGAGGCCGGAAGCCGCGGCGAGATCGCTCTGCGACCATCCGAGCAGCGCCCTCGCAGCCTTGATTTGCCCTGTCGTTACGCGCGGCATTGGCAAGCGCTCCTCCTCGCCTCTTCAGATGGCTGTCGAGTCAATCATGCAGTCGACGCCTAAGCGAATCTGCATCTTTTGGCTACCGCGCTCTCACGTCTCCAAGTTCGAGCAGAACACCTCGGCCGGCCTCTTCGTTCTTGGTCGACGGAGGCGAAGGAGATACGCCACGATAAGACCGGTCTCGTTGGACCTTGCCGCCGCTGAGTCGCCACCGCAGTGACTGCAACAAGAGGGACTGCGTCGACAGCGGCGGAGGCTGGGCGCTTCACGGGCGTCCGCCCCCTGGACCGACGGAGGGATTCAACCCTTCTGCACGATCGGCCCGGACGGGAGCGCTCGCTTCCCCCCGCCATTCCGGTATATAGACGCGGTCCCCCGGAGTCGCGTCTTGTTCGTCCAGCCTCAATTTCTAGCCGCCCGCCGCGCGCCGGCGCTCGCGATCCTGCTCGCGCTGATTTTGGCCGGCTGCGGTCGGATCGGGCCGCTCGAGCCGCCGCCCGACGCAACCGCGCAGGCCAAGCCCGCGATGCCGAAGCCGGACGCGCTCAGCGCTGAATCGCTGTCCCCGATGATGAAACCGAAGATCCCGCCGATCACGCCGCCCAACCAGCCTTTCTTTCTCGACTTCCTGCTGAAATAAGGGACGGCATGCGCCACTTCGCCTATCGCGACGGCGTGCTCGCCGCCGAGGACGTGTCCCTGCCCGAGATCGCGACGGCGGTCGGCACGCCGTTCTATTGCTATTCGAGCGCGACCATCGAGCGGCATTATCGGGTGTTCCGCGAGGCCTTCGCCGGGCAGTCCGCGCTCGTCGCCTATGCGATGAAGGCGAACTCGAACCAGGCCGTTATCAAGACGCTGGCCGCCCTTGGCGCCGGCATGGACGTGGTCAGCGAGGGCGAGCTCCGACGCGCGCGCGCGGCCGGCGTGCCGGGCGACCGGATCATCTTCTCTGGGGTCGGCAAGACGAAGGCCGAGATGACCCTGGGACTCGAGGAAGACATCCTTTGCTTCAATGTCGAATCGGAGCCCGAGTTGGAAGCCCTATCGGCCGTCGCGTCAGCGCGCGGGGCGATCGCGCCAATCGCCATCCGCGTCAATCCGGATGTCGACGCCCGAACCCACGCCAAAATCTCGACCGGCAAGTCGGAGAACAAGTTCGGCGTGCCGATCTCGCGGGCTCGCGAGGTGTTCGCCCGCGCTCGCGCCCTGCCCGGGCTGGCCGTCCGCGGCGTCGACATGCACATCGGTTCGCAGATCGCCGACCTCGAGCCGTTCGACAACGCCTTCGCCTTGCTGGCGGACTTCGTCCAAGTCTTGCGCGCCGACGGTCATGCGATCGACCATGTCGATGTCGGCGGGGGCCTCGGCATCCCCTACCGGGTCGACAACGATCCGCCGCCCTTCCCCGAGGCCTATGCCGAGATCGTCGCCCGCCACACGCGCGCGCTCGGCTGCCAGGTGATCCTCGAGCCCGGGCGCCTGATCGTCGGCAACGCCGGCGTGCTGGTCGCCTCGGTGATCTTCGTCAAGAAAGGCGAGCGGAAGACCTTCGTCATTGTCGATGCGGCGATGAACGACCTGATCCGGCCGACTCTCTACGACGCCTATCACGATATCCTGCCTGTCCAGGCGCCGCCTCCGCGCGCCGCCCGGATGCTGCGCGCCGATGTGGTCGGCCCCGTCTGCGAGAGCGGCGACTACCTCGCCCTCGACCGCGACATCGCCGAGGTCGCCCCCGGCGACCTGATCGCGGTGATGACTGCGGGCGCCTACGGCGCCGTGCAGGCGGGCGCCTACAATTCGCGCCTGCTTGTCCCCGAGGTTCTGGTCAGGGGCGGAGACTTCGCGATCGTCCGTCCGCGGCCAAGTTACGAAGACATGATCGGCCTCGACAAACTTCCGCCTTGGTTAGAGTGAGGGTTTAGCCTTCCGCAAGCGATCGGGACGAGCGTGGCGAAGGCGAACGAAACCCAAAGCGACGAGCCCGCCAGAGGCGCCCCGGCCGGCAGGCTGACGGCCCTGTCGCAGGCGGCGGCCCGCGCGCTGCTGATCGAGAAGGCATGGCCGCCGTTCGTCGTTGCGACCGGCGTGACCATCCTGTTTCTTTGCGTCTCCTGGCTCGGAGCCTGGCTCTTCGCCCCGCGCGCCTTGCGTATTGTGGGGGTCGCCTTGTTCGGGCTCGGGCTCCTGGCCGCCCTCGCCCCGCTCTTGAGGCTGCGCAGGCCGAGGCCCCGTGACGTCGCGGCGCGACTCGACCGGGATTCGGGCGCCGCGCACCAGCCGGCGACCTCGCTCGCCGACACCCTCGCCAACGCCGACGATCCGATGGCGCGGGCGCTGTGGGCCGCGCATCAGGCGCGGCTCGCGCGGTCGGTCGAGGCCCTGCGCGTCGCCCCGCCCGCGCCGCGCATGGCCGAGCGCGACCCGTACGCCCTGAGGTTCGGCGTGGCGATGATGGCGTTCGCCGCGGCAGTCGCGGCCGGCCCGGAGCTTTACGGGCGCCTCGCCGCCGCCTTCGACTGGCGGGGTGGAGACCCAACGCTCGCTGCGGCCGGGAGCCGGATCGACGCCTGGATCGATCCGCCCGCTTACGCCGGCCGTCCCCCAGTGGTGATCGACGTCGCCTCGGGCGCCCCGAAGACTCTGACGGCCTACGAGGATTCGGCGCTCGTGGTGCGCGGCGAGCCTGGGGTGGTCGAGACCAAAGTCGAGGGCGCGATCGCGCCAGTCGAGGACAAGGCGGACCCAGCGGCGGGCGCGCCGCTCGAGCGGCGCTGGACGATCCACGGCGACGGTCGGGCGACCATCTGGCGCCGGGGCGCCAAGGCCGCCGACGTCTCCTTCTCGGTGATCCCGGCCGGCGTTCCCACCATCGCGCTCGCCAAGGATCCCGTAAGCAACCTCAGCGGATCGCTGACGCTCGCCTACCGGATCGAGGACCGCTACGGGATCACGAGCGCGCGGGCCGATTTCGCCTTGCCGCCCGATCCGTCGGGGAAGACGCCGCGGAGCCTCGCTCAGGCGCCTCAGGCCGGCCTCGAGACCGCCGCCACCGCCACTGGAACGGGCGAGGCGAGTGCCACGCTCGATCTTTCCGAGCACCCGTGGGCGGGCGCCAAGGTGACCATGACGCTGAGCGCGACCAGCGTCTCGGGCAAAACGGGCAAGAGCCAGCCGGTCGAAGTGATCCTGCCGCAGCGGCCCTTCCACAATCCGCTCGCTCGTGCGCTG
Organism: uncultured Alphaproteobacteria bacterium; assembly: GCA_963770035.1. Lineage (GTDB taxonomy): Bacteria > Pseudomonadota > Alphaproteobacteria > Rhizobiales > Beijerinckiaceae > Roseiarcus. The sequence continues at coordinate 42,185 of CAVYON010000001.1, forward strand.
GTCGAGGAGCGGCGCGATCTCATCCTCGATCCCGATCATGCGCCCAAACGGATCGAGGCGGCGCTGACCGGCCTTGCCGTCGCCCCGGGGCTGTTCGGTACACCGGCCGGCGTCTATCTCGGCCTGAGGCAGGCGAAGGCCTCCCTCGACGGGGCGCGGACCGACGCCGACCTGCTCGACGTCTCCCAGCTTCTGTGGACGATGGCGCTCAAGATCGAGGATGGCGATGCGACTCAGGCCCAGCGCGACTTGCGCGCCGCCGAGCAGGCCTTGCGCGACGCGCTCAAGCGTGGCGCGAGCGACGACGAGATTCGGAAGCTGATGCAAAACCTGCGGGAAGCGGCGCAACGCTTCGCCGCGGAGATGGCGATGAAGGCGGAGAAGAACGGCGACCAGACGCCGCAGGAGTCGAACCAGGACGCCCAGAGCCTCGACAAGCTGCTGGACCAGCTCGAACAGACCGCCCGCAACGGCACACGCGAGCAGGCCGAGGCGATGCTCGACCAGATGCAGAACATGTTCGAGAACATGCAGAGCGCCGAGAACCAGGAGGAAAGCCCAGCCGAACGGGAGTTGCGTAAGCAGATGGACGAGCTGGGCAAGCTGATGCGCGACCAGCAGGCCCTGCGCGACGACACCTTCCGTAGCGACCAGCGCGATCAAAAGCGGCGGCGCGGCGCAACGCCGGACGATGGATCGCAGGCGCAGCCCGACGATGGCTCCGAGCCCCAAGCCAACGAGGGCGACAACGCCCAAGATCCCGGCGACGACAAGGGCGCCGACCAGGAGGGGCAGAAGCTCGGCGACCGCCAGCAGGACTTGGCCGACCGCCTCGCTGAGATGCAGCGCATGCTCAAAGGCCTTGGCATGAAGGGCGAGAAGGGGTTTGACGACGCCGAGGGCGACATGAAGGAGGCGCAGGGCGACCTCAAAGGCGACAAGGGACAAAAGGGCCAGGGCCGTTTTGGCCAGTCGGGCAAGGGCGCGGCGGTCGACGCGCAGGGCCGAGCGCTCCAGGCGCTGCGCGAAGGCGCTCAGGGCATGCAGCAGCAGATGCAGGCTCAGGGCCAGGGTGGAAAGCGAGGCTACCAGGCGCGCCGCATGCGTCCGGGCGAGCAGCAGGGCGACGATCCGCTCGGCCGGCAGCAGCGCGAAGGCGACATGGGCCGCGACGACGGATCGCTCAAGGACATGGGGACCGTCGCCGAGCGGGCCCGCAGGGTGATGGAGGAGCTACGCCGTCGCCTCGCCGACCCGAACCGCCCGGTCGACGAGCGCGACTATCTCGAACGGCTGATGAACCACAACTGAGCGCCGAGCAATTTACTCGTCAGATGAGTAAGTATTTTAAGCGACCGACCTGCTCGAAAATGAATGACGCCGCGTCCAGCCTCGTCGAGCGGGGGCGGCCGTTGATTTGGAATTCCTTGGAAACACCTCGTTTCTCCGCGCTCCTGCGCGAATCCGGCTTTGAGTGCAATCGAATTCTCTTGGATTTCCTTGGATTCTCTCGTCCGAAACGAGTGTTTTCAATGGTTTACTCGCGACCTCGCGGTGAAATAATTTATCTGCGGCCTTTCGCCCGAGATGTAAAAGACCGCTCCCGTCCAGGCCGCCAGAACCGCTCTCGTCGGGAATCGCCTCATGGAGAAAGAGAATATCGCGGATTCTGATTTTCCGCAACACAATGTCACGCGACACAAAATGTCACGCGAATTTTGGCGCCAAATCCGCCTGATTGAAGGTCGCGCAGCTAAGATCTAGCATGGGTCGCGTGGCTTTCGGCGCGCTTCCGTCAGTCAGGCTTCGGCAACATCCAGCGCAATCCTTCAAAGCGGGCGAAATCCCGATCGAAGCTGACGAGGGTTGCGCCCTGCTCGATCGCCAGCGCGGCGAGATGCGCGTCCGTCGTCAGATTGCCCGCTGCGCCGGCGGACCTCAGCAATCGTCCGAGAACCTCGGCGTGCCGCTCGCCCGGGTTCACGACCTGCGCCCGCGGATGCGCCAGCCAGCGGTCGATGACGGACAACGCGTCTTCCACCGACAATGACCTCGGAAAGATGCCGCGGCGCGTGCTCAGGCGCAGGAAAGCCAGGAGCGCCGTCCAGGCGAAGCCCACGCCGCGCGGATTTTCGAAACCCCGCTGCATGGCGTCGAGCGCCACGACGTGCTGATCGCTCGATCGGTTTACGGCGTAGAGAAGCGTATTGACGTCCGGGAGAATCATCGGCTGCGCCGATGCCGGCCGACAAGGTCGTCGTCCTCCAGCTCGGCGGCCAGGGAGGCCGCCTTGGTGAGATCGACCCGCGGCGTGCCCATGTCGAAGGTGAGCGGTTCGAAGGCCTCGCTAGGTTGGTTCCGGCTGCGCAGCCCGACGCGCAGCGCGTTGTTCAGCACGTCCTTGAAGGACTCGCCGCGCCGGCGCACTTCCTTGCGCAACATGGTCTCGACGTCGGGGTCTAGCGTCACTGTGGTTCGCATTCGACACCGTGATGCTAGAGCAGTTGCTGTCATGATGCCTACGAAAACCCGGAAGGTCAACTCCGCATGGGTCCTCGCTTCGCCGACACACCCGTCCAAAAGAGGCGCGCTTGCCGGACGCAGTCCAAATTGCGCGAGCCTTGAAAAGACCTTTCCGGCCGCACCCAAGCTCGCAACGGCGGTCCGATAGGGAAGGCGTCGGCTGCGCGGCGCCGCTCGACCTCGCGCCTCGGCGGCGCGAGCCGACTCCTGCCAGCGGCTCACAAAAACATCGCCCGGTCCCGCGCCACCGCCTCCGCCAGGTGCTCGGCGAGCGCGCGGATGCGGCCGAGGCCGCGCGTATCCTCGTGGGTGACGAGCCAATAGGCGCGCATGGCGCTGCGCTCGGGCAGCACCCGAACGAGGTCAGGAAAGCGGCGGGCGATGAAGGTGTGGACGACGCAGAGGCCGACGCCGGCGCGCAAGGCTTCGAGCTGCGTTACTGCGCTCGCGCTCTCAAAGCTGGTCGGCGCCCCGCCGAACAGCTCGCGCACGTAGTCGAGCGCGGCCGAAAAGGCGTGCTCCTCGACATAGCCGATCAGCCGATGGCGCTTCAGCGCCTCGACGTCGGCGGGCGAACCGTTGCGTTCGAGATAGGCGGCGGTCGCGTAAATGCCGAGCGTGTAGTCGGTGAGTTTGCGCGCGACGAACCGCCCCGCCTCCGGCTTGTCGAGGCCGACCACCACATCGACCTCGCGCCGCGCCAGCGGGACGAGTTGCGGCAGCGGCATGAGCTGCAGCCGCAGTCCCGGATGGCGCACGGCAAAGTCGCGCAGGGCGCTTGTGAGATAGTAGGTCGAGAAGCCGTCCGGCGCGCCGATCCGCACGTCGCCGACGAGTTCGAGGTCGACGTTGGAAATCTCGCCCTGGGCGTGCAGGAAGGCGCTCTCCATCTCCTCGGCGGCGCCGAGGAACCGCTCGCCCGCCGCGGTGAGCTTTGCTCCGGTGGTGCGCCGGTCGAACAGCTTTGCGCCGAGCGCGGCCTCCAGCGCCGCGATGCGGCGGCTGACAGTGGCGTGATCGAGGCGCAGGCGCTTCGCCGCCGCAACGAACTGCCCGGCGCGGGCGACGGCGAGAAAGACCCTGACGTTGTCCCAGTCCATCCCGCAATTCCACCGCACGAAGACGCTTGAGCGCCATCCATCGTGTATGCTAATGTCACACACATGAGCAAGACCCGAGCCGCCACCTCCGTTCTCAGCGTGCGGGTGAGCCCTGCCGAGCGCGCGCTGCTTGATGCGGCCGCAGAAGAGTTGCGCACCTCGGTCAGCGATTTTGTCCGGCGGGCGGCGGTCGAGGCGGCGGAAATGGAAATCCTCAACCGGTCAAACGTCGTGATCCCAGCCGAATCCTGGGAGGCTTTCGAGGCCTGGGCGGCGCGGCCGGCCGAAGACGTTCCCGGGCTCGTCGAGTTGTTCAGCCGCAAGCCGACATGGGAGCGGTAGGGGCCCCCCGTCCACTTGCGCAGAGCGACGACCGAAGCGGATTCGATTGCGGCCGTTTGGTCTTGAATGAGTGGTTCCATCGTTACGCCTGGAACAATCATGCGACCGGAGCCTCTCGCGTCAGCGTCATCGAGCACGTCGAAACCGGCCGGATTGTCGGCTATGTGACGCTGAGCGCAGCCCACATTGAACGGGCGTTCCTGCCAAAGTCGCGACAGCGCAACCAACCCGATCCAGTTCCTGTGACGCTCCTTGGACAGCTTGCAGTGGATCGTCAATGGCAAGGGCAAGGACACGCATTTTCGCTCCTGCAGTTCGCCTTGAGGGCCGCGCTGAAGGCCTCTGACAGCGTGGGAAGCACGGCCGTTATCACGCATCCTCTCGAGGAGAGCTTGCGCGGATTTTACGCGCGCTGGGGCTTCTCGGACCTGCCTTTCGATCCACGCCGGGCAATGATCTCGCGCATGGTCGACATTCAGCGGCGGCTGCTGATTCCGCCGGGCTATGCGAACGACCTCCTTTAGCACAATTCCGCACAGCCGATGCGCGATCTCCGCCATTGTTGTGCGCAAAAGCCTAGGGCATAACAGCCTCGACATCGCAATTTCAAAGGGAGCGAAACATGATCGAATATGGGCACTTCATCGGCGGCAAGCACGTCCCGGGCAAGTCGGGCCGCACGGCCGAAGTTTTCCAACCGATGGACGGCACGGTGCGGGCCCATGTGGCGCTCGCCTCCAAGGCAGAGCTTCGCGCGGCAGTGGAGAACGCCTCCGCAGCGCAGCCCGCCTGGGCCGCGACCAATCCGCAGCGCCGCGCCCGTGTGCTCATGAAGTTTCTGCAACTCATCGCCCGCGACAACGACGCGCTCGCCGAGATCTTGGCGCGCGAGCACGGCAAGACGATCGCCGACGCCAAGGGCGATATTCTGCGCGGCGTCGAGGTGGTCGAATTCGCCCTCGGCGCGCCTCATCTCATGAAGGGCGAATATACCGATGGCGCCGGCCCCGGCATCGACATCTATTCGATGCGGCAGGCGCTCGGCGTGGTCGCCGGCATCACCCCGTTCAACTTCCCGGCCATGATCCCGTTGTGGAAGCTCGCCCCCGCCATCGCCTGCGGCAACGCCTTCATTCTCAAGCCCTCGGAGCGCGACCCGGGCGTGCCGATGAAACTCGCCGAGCTTTTTGTCGAGGCGGGCGGCCCTCCCGGCATCCTCAACGTGGTCAACGGCGACAAGGAGGCGGTCGACGCCATCCTCGACGACCCGGACATCCAGGCGATTGGCTTCGTCGGCTCGACCCCGATCGCCCACTACATCTACTCGCGCGGCACGGCGGCCGGAAAGCGCGTGCAGTGCTTTGGCGGCGCCAAGAACCACATGGTGGTGATGCCCGACGCCGACATGGACCAGGCGGTCGACGCGCTGATCGGCGCCGGCTACGGCTCGGCTGGCGAGCGCTGTATGGCGATCTCGGTCGCAGTGCCTGTTGGCAAGGAGACGGCCGACGAACTCGTGCGGCGCCTCATCCCGCGCGTCGAATCGCTGAAGATCGGCCCCTCGACCGACTCGAGCGCCGACTTCGGCCCGCTTGTCACCGCCGCGGCGCTGGAGAAGGTGCGCGGCTATGTCGATCTCGGGGTGCAGGAAGGCGCGAAGCTCGTCGCCGACGGGCGCAACTTCAAGATGCAGGGCTACGAGAACGGCTTCTACATGGGCGGCTGCCTGTTCGATAACGTGACCAAGGACATGCGCATCTACAAGGAGGAGATCTTCGGGCCCGTCCTGTCGGTCGTGCGCTCGCCCGACTATGCCGAGGCGCTGCGCCTCTGCAACGATCACGAATACGGCAACGGCGTCGCCATCTTCACCCGCGATGGGGACGCGGCGCGCGACTTCGCCAGCAAGGTCAAGGTCGGCATGATCGGCGTCAACGTGCCGATCCCGGTGCCGCTCGCCTACTACACCTTTGGCGGCTGGAAACGCTCGGGCTTCGGCGACCTCAACCAGCACGGACCGGATTCGGTCCGCTTCTACACCCGCACCAAGACGGTCACAGCCCGCTGGCCGTCGGGGATCAAGGACGGCGCGAGCTTCGTCATCCCGACGATGCATTGAGACGGCGGCTCGGAATTCAGAAGGGCGGACGCGGCTCGAACTCGCGTCCGCCCTTTTTGCCAGGCGGGACAGCGCGCCTATAATGCGCTGATCCTTCGGTTATCGCGTGTGGGTGAAACCTATGGCGACGGCGCTCAAACTTCTGACGACCGACGAGTTCCTCCTTTGGGCCGAGGGACGCGAGGGCCGCTGGGAACTGTTCGACGGCGTCCCCGCGATGTTGTCGCCGGAGCGGCTCGGGCATACCCGCGTAAAGAAATTCGCCGCGCGCGCCCTCGATGAGGCGCTCGCAGAGGCCGGTTTGCCCTGTGAAGCCGTCACCGAAGGCCTCACCATCAAGGTCGACGCGCGAACGGCGTTCGAGCCGGACGCGTCGGTTGTCTGCGGACCGCCGCGATCGAACGACACGATCGCCGTGTCGGACCCCATCGTCGTCGTCGAAGTCCTGTCGCCGAGCACCGCGGCGATCGACCATGGCCGCAAGCTCAGCGGCTACTTCGGGCTGCCGAGCGTCGAGCACTACCTTATCCTCGACCCCGAGCGGCGCGTGGTCATCCACCACAAGCGAGGCCAGGGCGACGCGATCGAGACGCGCGTCCTGAGCGAAGGCTCGGCGAAGCTCGATCCGCCGGGCTTTGCCGTCGCAGTCGAGGCCCTGTTCCCGCCGCTTGCGGATTAGAACTTGAACAGCGGATAGCCGGGATCCGCGTATTGAAGACGCTCGCGCCCGCGATAGCCGGTGAAAGTCCCCTCGACCGGAGACGGCTGATTGAAGGTGCTCGTCACGTAATTGGGGCCGCCACGCGTCGCCGAGGCGGCCGGGCCGAGCGTCAGCCACGACGGGTTTGCTTTCGCGGATTTGTGAACCGTGATCTGGCGGCCCTCGGGCTGCTCGACATGATGCTTGGCGCCGTGATGCCGGGCGCGGGCGTGAATCGTCGGGGTCGTCCCCGGCCCCGGCGTCTGCGCCTCAGCCGAGGACACGAGCGCCTCGGCCATCAGCGCCGCCGCCAACAATAGAAACGATCGGACCATCGCCCTGCCCTTCGCTTATCGCCGGGATCGCCCTGCACGAAAACGCGCCCGGACATGGGGCGCGTGCGCCCCGCATTGCCCCGGCTGCCAAGGAAATGCAAGCCCGCCTCAGTCGAGCGACTTGTGGAACCTGAGCACGCTGATGCCGAGAAAGGCGACGCCGAGCACGGCGAGCGCCGCCATCTGCGGCCACAGCACGTCGAGGCCCACGCCCTTCAGGAACGTGCCGCGGATGACAATCAGGTAATAAGTCATCGGGTTGATGTACGACAGCCATTGCATGACCGGCGGCATGGTGGCGATCGGGAAGCTGAAGCCCGACAGGATGAAGGCGGGGTTGATGACGAAGAAGTTGGTTGCGAACGCCTGCTGCTGGGTGCGGCACACGGTCGAGATCAGCAGGCCGATCCCGAGCACCGACAGGAGATAGAACGAGGTTCCGATCAAGAGGACGAACGGATTGCCGCGGAACGGCACGCGGAACCACAGCATGCCCACGGCGGCGATCACGATCGTCAGGGCAAGCCCGACCAGGAAGTAGGGGATCGTCTTGCCGAGGATGAACTCGAGCGGCCGGATCGGCGTCACCATGATCTGCTCGAGCGTGCCGACCTCGCGCTCGCGCACCACGGCGAAGGAAGTCAGGTTGACGATCATGATCAGCGTCAGCGTCGCGATCACGCCGGGGACGAAGAACCAGCGGCTGTTGAAGTCCACGTTGTACCAGGGGCGCGGCTCGAGCGTCACGGTCGGCGGAGACGGGGCGGCCGGGCGCTCGCGACGCATGAGGTCCTGGCCGCTTTGCTGCGCGTAGGTCGCGACGATCTGGCTGACGTAACTCAGCGCGATCAGCGCGGTGTTGGAATTCGTGCCATCGACGATCACCTGCGCGGGCGCCGTGAGGCCCTTGCGCAAGTCTTGGGCGAAACCCGCCTCGATGACGATCGCGACCACCGCGTCCGCCCGGTCGATCGCGTGGCGGATCTCGCCCGCGTTGTTCGCGGTTTCGACGATCTGGAACCGTCCGCTGGCGCCGAAGCGTGAGATCAGGTCTCGGCTTTCCTGACTATGGTCGAGGTCGAGCACAACGGTCGACACATTGTAGACCTCGAAGGTCGCGGCGTAACCGAAGATGAAGAGCTGGACCAGGGTCGGGATCAGGAGGCGGAATTTCGCCGCGCGGTCGCGCCGCAACTGCTGCAGCTCCTTCAGGACCAGGTTGAAGACGCGGCCCCACATCGCCCTACCCCAGCGTCTTGCGAAAAGCCCGGGCGGCGAGAACCCCGATGACCGCGGCGTAGAGGGCGAGCAACGCGATCGGCTGAAGGAGATCGACGAGGCCGCTGCCCTTGAGGAACACCGACTTCAGGATCTCGAAATAATAGCGCGCCGGAACGAGATAGGTGAGCCACTGGATCGGCGTCGGCATCTGCTCGATGGGAAAGGCGAAGCCCGAGAGCAGCGTGGTCGGCAGGAGCGTCGCGACGAGGGCGATCTGGCTCGCGCCGACCTGGCTGCGGATGCTGGCGGAAATGAAGTAGCCTAAGCCCAGCACGACGACGAGGAAGAGCGACGTCGTCAGGAACAGAGTCGTGATCGCGCCGCGGAACGGCGCCGCAAACCAGAAGACTGCAATGAGGAGGCAGAGGGCGGCGTCGACGAGCCCGATGAAGAAATAGGGCAGGATCTTGCCGGCCATCAGCTCCATCCGGGTGACCGGCGTCGAAACGAGCACCTCCATAGTGCCGCGCTCCCACTCGCGCGAGATGGTGAGCGAGGTGAGTTGCGCGCCGACGAGCGCCATCACCAGCGCGACGACCCCCGGCATGATGTAGTTCCGGCTGACGAGGTCCTCGTTGTACCAGACCCGGTACTGGGCGACCGCGGGAACGGCGGGCGCAGGCTCCCCCATGCTCTGGGTGTGGTCGAGCTGAACATTGGCGGAATAGGCGCCGACAACCGCCTGAGCGTAGCCGAGGGCGATATTGGCGGTGTTGTCGTCGGTGGCGTCGAGGATCGCCTGCACCGAAGCGGCGTTGGCGTACGCGAGGTTTTCGGAGAAATCGTGCGGGACGACGATCGCCATCTTGCAGCGGCCCGCATCGATCGCGCGGGCGACTGCGCCGTAGTCGCGCTCGGTCTCGACGATGGCGAAATATTGCGAGGCCTGAAACGCCTTGAGCAGCGCCTGGCTCTGCTGGCTGCCCTCGCGGTCGAACACGCAGATCGGCACGTGCTTGAGGTCCATGTTGACGCCGTAGCCGAGCAGCGCCATCTGCATGAGCGGCATCAACAGCACCACCATGAGGCTGCGCGGATCGCGCAGGATTTGGATGATCTCCTTCCTGGCGACCGCCCTGATCCGGCGCAGGGTCATGCACCCGCCCTCCCGCCGTCGCCGCCGACGAGCTGGACGAACACATCCTCGAGCGTCGCCTTGATCGGCTCGATCCGCGACCAGGAGAGGCCGCGCTCGGCGAGCCGCGTCTCGATCGCCGCGCGGTCGCGCGCCGCATCCTCAACGACGATGTGCAGCGACGAACCGAAGGGGGCGACGTCGCGCGCGCCGGGCGCGCCCTGCAGCGCCTCCAGCATCGCGCCGGCGTCCTCGCCCTCGACCAGCAGGATTTCGCCGCGGATCGCGCCGCGCTTGAGCTCCGAAGGACTGCCAAGTGCAACCAGGCGGCCGCCATTGATGAGCGCGATGCGATTGCAGTATTCGGCTTCGTCCATGTAATGCGTGGTGATGACGACGCACACGCCCTCGCCGGCGAGCGCGTAGATCAGATCCCAGAACCGCCGGCGCGAGGCGGGGTCGACGCCCGAGGTCGGCTCGTCGAGAAACAGGATCGCCGGCTCGTGCAGCACCGCGCAGCCGAGCGCCAGCCGCTGCTTCCAGCCGCCGGAAAGGTCGCCGACGATCGCGTCCTCCCGTCCCTCGAGCCCCGCCATGGCGACGGCGAAGGCGAGGCGCTGGCGAAGGCGCGCTCCCTTCACCCCGTAGATACCGCCGAAGAAGCTCAGGTTCTCCCTGACCGACAGATCGTCGTAGAGGGAGAACTTCTGCGACATATAGCCGATGGTCTCGCGCACCTTTTCGGGCTCGCGCGCGACGTCGAAGCCCGCGACTTCCGCCCGGCCGCCGCTCGGCCGCAACAGGCCGCAAAGGATGCGGATCGTCGTCGATTTCCCCGCCCCGTTCGGTCCGAGGAAGCCCATGATCTCGCCGCGCCGCGCCGAGAAACTCACGTCGTTGACGGCGATGAAATCGCCGAACCGCTTGACCAGCCGGTCGGCGCGGATTCGGACCTCGCCGAGGTCGCCGTTCATTCCGCCTGCTCCGTCAGGAGGGAGACGAACAGATCCTCGATCGAGGGCGCGATGGGCTCGATCTCATCGACCGGGACACTTGCGGCGGCGAGCGCGCCCTGAAGCTCGCTGAGGCGCCGGGCCGCGTCGTCGACGACGACATGCACGCTGTCGCCCATCAGGATCACGCCCTTCACCCCCTCGCGCCCGGCGACGATGTCGCGCGCGGCGCGGGCGGCGGGCGAAGCGACCGCGAGGATCTCGCCGGGCATCAGCGCCTTCAGCCTGAGCGGCGTGTCGCAATAGACCATGCGGCCCTCGCGCAGGAGGCCGAGCCGGGTGCAGCGCTCGGCCTCGTCGAGATACGAGGTGGCGACGACGATGGCGACACCCTCGCCCCGCAGGCCGTACAGGATGCGCCAGAAGTCGCGGCGCGACACCGGATCGACCCCCGCGGTCGGCTCGTCGAGCAGCAGCACGCGCGGCGTGTGGATGAGCGAGCAGGTGAGCCCGAGCTTCTGCTTCATGCCGCCGGAGAGCTGGCCGGCGCGGCGCTTGCGGAACGGCGTCATGCCCGAGGCGGCGAGCAGGCGCTGGCTGCGCTCCACCCGGTCCTTGCGCGAGATGCCGAAGAGATCGGCGAAGAACGCGATGTTCTCGTCGACGGTCAGGTCCTCGTAGAGGCCGAACCGCTGCGGCATGTAGCTCACATGTGAGCGCACGCGCTCGGGCTCGGCGACCGCGTCCACGCCCTCGATCGCGATCGAGCCCTCGTCGGGCGCCATTACCGCAGCGAGGAGGCGCATGATCGTGGTCTTGCCGGCGCCGTCGGGACCGACGAAGCCGAACACTTCGCCGGGCGCGCACGCGAAGCTGAGCTTATCGACCGCAGCCGCGTCGCCGAACCGTTTCGTCAGTCCTCGGACCTCGACGGCGGGTCGCAACGGCGCGCCCTTCATGATTGCCCGGGCGCCTTGACGGCGATCTTCGCGTCGGCCGGCAGGCCGGGCACAAGCTCGTGGGTCGGATTGTCGATGTCGATGCGGATGCGATAGACGAGCGTCACCCGCTCGGCATGCGTCTCGACGCTCTTCGGCGTGAATTCCGCCTGCTCGGAAATGAAGGAAATCCGTCCCGGATAGGCGTTGTCCGGATAGGAATCCGTCGTGACCGTCGCCGCCTCGCCCAGGCGCACCTTGCCGATGTCGGTCTCGTTGATGTAGGCGCGAAGCCAGACGTGGCCGATGTCGGCCAGCGTGACGATCGCCGCTCCGGGCGAAACGACCTCGCCGAGCTCGGCCTGTCTGACCAGGATCACGCCGTCGAACGGCGCGGCGAGCGTCGTATAGCCGAGGATGATCTTCGTCAGCTCCAGGTTGGCGCGCGCCGTCTCGATGGCCGCGATGGCCAGCGCGACGCTTTTGTCGGCCGCGGCCTCCAGCGCCTTGTCCCGCTCGAGCGCGGCGTGCGCTTGCTTCAGCGCCGTCTCGGCGACGTCGCGCACGTCGGTCGTGCCGGCGCCCTTCGTCAGCAACGTCTGGGCGCGCTCGAACTGGAGCTCTCTCAGCGACACTTCGGCTTCGTCGCTGACGACCGTGCGGCGCGATGCATCGACGTTCTCCTCGGCGACGTCGAGCTGGCGCATCCGTTCATCGAGCGTCGCCTGCGCGATGACGACCTGCTGCTTGTAATCGCCGTTGTCGACCCGCGCGATGATCGTCCCGGCCTTGACGGTCTGCCCCTCGTCGAACGGCAGTTCGACGATGCGGGACTGGACCGATTTGAAGCTGAGGATGCTCTCGTGCGCCTCGATGTTGCCGGAGACGACGATGAAGTCGCTATCTGCCTTCCCCCCGATCCACGGAAGGACGAACTGGCGATACCAGGGCATGAGGTCGTTCTGGTAACGATAGGCGGCGAAACCGCCGAGACCCAATGCCGCAACCACAACGACAAGGAGGGAGAATCGCCGCACCGCCAAAAAACCGTACCCCTTGCGTCGCCCTTTTTTGGGCCTTGCATTGCGCCCGGGCCCCGCGGCGTCTTAGCGACGGAGCGTTGCCCGGGGTTTGACCCAGGTCAAGCAATGCCGACTCACGATATAGGAGCTTTATTGCGACGGGCCGCCCAGTGGGGCATTCTGACGCAGCGAAGCCAACAACGAAGACGAGAGCTCAACGCAGGCATGTTCGCCCTCACTGCCGACCATGAAGCCGTCCGGGACATGGCCCGCGCCTTTGCCGACGAGCGCATCGCGCCGCACGCCGTCGAATGGGACGCGACCGAGCATTTCCCCGTGCAGGTGATGCGCGAAGCCGCCGCGCTCGGCATGGCCGCCGTCTACGTGCGCGAGGAGAACGGAGGCAGCGGCATGACGCGGCTCGACGCGGCGCTAATCTTCGAAGCGCTGGCGACCGGATGTCCGACTGTTGCAGCGTTCCTGTCGATCCACAACATGGTCGCCTGGGTGGTCGACCGCTTCGCCTCGCCCGACCTCAGGACGCGCTATCTGCCGCGTCTTGCCTCGATGGAGGCGGTCGCGAGCTATTGCCTGACGGAGCCGGGCGCGGGCTCGGACGCGGCGGCGCTGACGACCCGGGCGCGCCGCGACGGCGACGGCTACGTGCTCGACGGCGTCAAGCAGTTCATTTCGGGGGCGGGCGCGAGTGACGTCTATCTTGTCATGGCGCGCACCGGCGACAACGGTCCGCGCGGGATCTCCGCCTTTCTCATCGATAAGGGGACGCCGGGCCTCAGCTTCGGCGCCAACGAGAAAAAGATGGGCTGGAAAGCGCAGCCGACCCGCCAGGTGATCCTGGAGGGCGTCAGGGCGCCCGCGGCCAATCGCGTCGGCGATGAGGGCGACGGCTTCAGGATCGCCATGGCCGGGCTCGACGGCGGGCGGCTCAATATCGGCGCGTGTTCGCTCGGCGGCGGCCAGGCCGCGCTCGACAAAGCGGTCGCCTACATGCGCGAGCGAAAGGCGTTCGGCCGGCGGATCGCGGATTTCCAGGCGCTGCAATTCCGCGCCGCCGAGATCGATATGGCGCTGGAAACGGCGCGCTCGATGCTATGGCGCGCCGCGAGCGCGCTCGACGCCAAGGCGCCGGACGCGACGCGGCTCTGCGCCATTGCCAAGCGCGCCGCCACCGACGCGGGTTTCAGCGCCGCCAACGACGCGCTGCAACTCCTCGGCGGCTACGGCTATCTCGCCGACTACGGCGTCGAGAAGATCGTGCGCGACCTGCGCGTGCACCAGATTCTCGAAGGGACCAACGAGATCATGCGGGTCATCGTCGCGCGCGGCCTGATCGAGAATTGAGCGCCGGGCGGGCGTAAAAAAAGCGGCAAGACACCGGAGAACGCAATGGCCAACATCGCATTTCTTGGGCTCGGCAACATGGGCGGACCGATGGCCGCCAATCTGGTCAGGGCCGGCCACTGGGTCGCCGGCTACGACCTGGTCGAAGCGCAAAAGCAAACGGCGGCCGAGACAGGCGTCAACATCGTGGGCAGCGGCCGCGAGGCGGTTTCAGGAGCCGAGGTCATCGTCACCATGCTTCCGGCCGGGCGGCACGTTCTGTCGGCCTGGGCCGATCTCCTGCCGGCGGCGCCGAAGGGCGCGCTGATCATCGACAGTTCGACGATTGACGTCGACAGCGCCCGAAAGGCCCATGAGGCGGGCGCAGCGGCAGGCCTGCTCACCCTCGACGCACCGGTTTCGGGCGGCGTCGGCGGCGCGACAGGCGGCACGCTGACCTTCATGTGCGGCGGTTCCGACGCGGCCTTCGCCAGGGCGAAGCCGGTGCTCGAGACGATGGGCAAGCGCATCGTCCACTGCGGCGGCGCGGGCGCCGGACAGGCCGCCAAGATCTGCAACAACATGATCCTGGGCGCGACCATGATCGCCACCTGCGAAGGCTTCGCGCTGGCCGAAAAGCTCGGCCTTTCCGCCCAGGCGCTGTTCGACGTCGCCTCGACCTCGTCGGGCCAATCGTGGTCGCTGACCTCCTACTGTCCCGTGCCGGGTCCGGTACCCGCCTCGCCCGCCAACCGCGACTACAAGCCGGGCTTCGCCGCAAGCCTGATGCTGAAGGACCTGAAACTCGCGCAGGAGGCGGCGGCGAGCGCCGGCGTCGCCATTCCGCTGTCGGGAGAAGCCGCCCAGCTATACGCCCTGTTCGTCGCGTCCGGCCACGGCGGCGACGATTTCTCCGGAATGATCAATTTTCTGCGCGGAACGAAACCGTCCGGCTAGCATTCGCGCGGATGGTGAAAGGCTTTCGAGGAGCGGTGGAAGCACAGGGCTTGCCCACGTTTTGACACCCGGCGCATGGTGAGGAGGTTTTCATGCGAACAGTCCTGGCAAAGACGATGGTTGCGGCATTCGCGACCCTCGGACTTATGGCGGCGACGGCGGCGACGGCTTCGGCGGCGGGCTTTTATCATGGCGGAGGCGGCGGGGGCGGCTGGCACGGCGGCGGCTGGGGCGGCGGGGGCGGATGGCACGGCGGCGGATGGCGCGGCGGCGGCTGGGGCGGGGGCGGCTGGCGCGGCGCCGGTTGGGGAGGCGGCT
The DNA here is from genome assembly GCA_963770035.1 of uncultured Alphaproteobacteria bacterium. Classification (GTDB taxonomy): domain Bacteria; phylum Pseudomonadota; class Alphaproteobacteria; order Rhizobiales; family Beijerinckiaceae; genus Roseiarcus. The sequence continues at coordinate 57,189 of CAVYON010000001.1, forward strand.
GGGGCGGCGCAGGTTGGGGAGGCGGCTGGCGCGGCGGCGGCTGGGGAGGCGGCTGGCGCGGCGGCGGCTGGGGAGGCGGCTGGGGCGGCGGTTGGGGCCCCGGCTGGGGTTACGCGGGTTGGGGCTATCCCGGCTGGGGCTGGGGCGACCCCGGGTGGGGCTGGGGCGTGGCGGCGACGCCGGTCGTCGTCGGCGACGTCTACGCGGATCCGAATGCGGGGGGCTGCTGGGTGTATCGCAGGGCCTGGTCGCAGCCCAACCGCCACGGCCGCTACCTCGGACGCGTTCCGGTCAACGTCTGCCAATAAGAGCCCGACTCGAAATTCAGATGGCCTCGCTTTTCCGCGCAATCCTTCGCATGAGGAGGAAAGCGAGGGCCAATTGGAGCCACGCGAGCGAGGATTCGATTGTCGCCTCGAAGTCTTTTGACAGCCGTCTGGCGCGATTTATCCACCCCAACGTTCTTTCGACGACCCACCTTTTGGGCAAGACGATGAAGCCTTTGACCGTTGTGTCGGTGCGCTTGACGACTGTGATGGATATTCGGCTCGCCTCGTAGGCGGCCCTTTGCGCCTCGTCGCCTTGGTATCCGCTGTCGACGAAGGACATTGTCACCCATGGGCTTTTACGATGAACCGCGCCGAGCATGGGCGCGAGGGCGTCTCGATCTTGGACACTTGCGGGTGTGACTTGGCATTCGATCGGCAATCCGAGCGTATCGACGGCGATATGTCGCTTGCGCCCCTTGATTTTCTTGCCTGCGTCGAAGCCGCGCGGGCCGCCCGCTTCCGTCGTCTTGACCGATTGGCTGTCGACGACGACTGCCGTCGGCGCGGCTTGGCGGCCTTCGTCCTCGCGCGCGGCCATCACGAGTACGCTGATGATTTGCATCCACAATCCGCTGTCGCGCCAGGCATAAAATCTGTTTTGAACGGTGGTGAATGGCGGAAAATCCTTCGGAAGCAATCGCCAAGGGCAACCTACGCGGATCATGTAGAACAAGGCGTTGAGGATCGTGCGGAAATCGGTCGGCTTGCGTCCCCGAACCTTCGGCGGCGGCAGGAGCGCCGAGACCAGTTCGAATTCCGCATCCGACATATCGGTTGAATATCGCTCTCGAATGACGTCATACTTTGCCCGATCGGCCTCGTTCCACGGCACCGCAAATCTCCCAAAGTTGTTGCAAACCAAGGAGAATCAGACGCAGCGAGGCCGGTCAACCAATTTCAGGTCAGGCTCTAAGCGCGACCCGAATATCGACGCCGACCCAACGGTCGGCGTCGCGGCGGGCAGCGCAAGGCGGACAGCCCAACGAAATCTTGACGATCGGCGCGGCGTTGAAAAGGCATCATGAACGTTCATTTACGACCTATACCTGAACGCCTATTCATGGAGGGCCGGCCTAAACTTTGTTGCGAATTATGTATGCGTGTTACCGCGGATGAATTCGTTTTGCGGCGCCAATTTGCCCTTTTTCAAGCATATTGGCTGCGGAATCTCTCGGCATCGTCCGTGATGAAGCGTCGGCCGGAACTTCGCGGAAGACGCGAGCGTTGGTTGGGCCGGGCCCGTAGAGGGCGGCCATCGGAGGGTAAGATGCGCAACATGGTTTCCAAGGCGGTTGTCGCCAGCGTGGCGGCGCTCGCACTCGGCGCGTCGCTGGTCGCGACGGCCGAACCGGCCGCAGCCCAGTGGCACGGCGGCGGCGGAGGCTGGCATGGCGGCGGGGGTGGCTGGCATGGCGGCGGTTGGCGCGGCGCCGGCTGGGGCGGTCGCGGGGTATGGCACAACGGTTACTGGCGCGGCGGCAATTGGTACGGCGGCTGGTGGGGCCCCGCTGCGGTCGGCGCTCTTGCAGTCGGCGCGCTTGCGGCCGGGGCCGCCTATCCCTATTACGGCGGGTACGGCGGGTACGACTACGGCTATCCCAACGGCTGTGTGCAAAACCGCCCGCTTTATGCGCCGAACGGCGCCTGGATCGGCAATGGGCCAGTCAACGTCTGCCAGTAGGCAGGAGCGGTTTGAAGCATGAGAAGGCCTCGCGTAATGCGAGGCCCATTTTTCTGTAGCCGCGGTCGTTGACCGCGGCGGCGCGATCAGCGATCGCGCCTACAATGGCGACTTTGTCTTACAGGAAGAACGCCCGTCTTGCGGCGGGCCACCTAACCCGACTTTCTCAACGGAGCAGGCTGGGAACGAATTTTGGGGCTGGGAAGGAGCAAAAGACGAGTCGGATCAATAGCCGGTTTTTGAAATAGCCGTGTAGTGGAGACCTAGTATCTTTTCAGATTGCGCGTTTGGCATAGACCGGGGTCGCCATGTATTTGCGACCGAATCGCCGTCTCAAGGACGGCAAGGAGCACCGCTACTGGAGCATTGTCGAGAGCAAGCGCTGCGCCGGCGGCAAGGTGGTGCAGCGCCAGGTGCTTTATCTTGGCGAGATCAACGACAGCCAGGAGGAAGCGTGGTGCAGGGTGATCGAAGCTTTCGACGAGGAGGCGGGACAGCCGACCGCAATTGGCCCTGTTCCCCGCCGATCGGCCGCTGCCCGAACACGCCGAGGACCATGGCGTGCAGGTGCGGCTCGGGGCGATGCAACTACACCGGCCGCGGCAATGGGGCGCCTGCTGGCTGGCTTGCCAGCTCTATGAGCAGCTGGAGCTCGATGGCTTCTGGGCGGCGCGTCTGCCCGATACCCGCGAAGGCACGTGCTGGCGGCATATTCTGCAGACGTTGGTGTGTTACCGGCTGATCGATCCGGGCAGCGAATGGCGTTTGCATCGGCAGTGGTTCGAGCAAAGCGCGATGGCCGATCTGCTCGGCGAGGATTTCGCCTGGTCGAGAAGAACACGCTCTATCGTTGTCTCGACAAGCTCCTCGAGCACAAGGCGGCGCTGTTCACGCACCTGCGACAGCGCTGGAAGGATCTGTTCGGCGCCCGCTTCGAAGTGCTGCTCTACGATCTGACCAGCACCTATTTCGAAAGCGATCCGCCGGACCGACGAAAGCGACAAGCGCCAGCTACGGCTACAGCCGCGACAAGCGTCCGGATTGCGTGCAGGTGGTCATCGCGCTGGTGGTCACGCCGGACGGCTTTCCGCTGGCCTATGAAGTGCTGGCCGGCAACACCTCCGACAAGACGACGCTGCGCGCCTTCCTCTCGAAGATCGAAGCGCAATACGGCAAGGCGCGAGCGCATCTGGGTGATGGATCGCGGCATTCCCACCGAGGACGTGCTCGCCGAAATGCGGCGAGCCGATCCGCCGGTCGCCTATCTGGTGGGAACGCCCGAAGGGACGGCTCGGCAAACTGGAGAAGTCTGTCTCGGCCTGCCCTGGCAGGAGGTGCGGCAGGGCGTCGAAGTGAAGCTGCTTGGCCGAGGACGACGGAACTCTACGTGTTGGCCCAGAGCCGGGCGCGCGTCGACAAGGAGCGGGCCATGCGTCAGCGCAGCTGAAACTGGCTGTGGGCGCGGCTGCAAACAGCTGGCGCAGATGAACCTCACCCGCGAGACCCTGCTCGATGAAGCTGGGCGCCGCCGCAGCCAAGGCGCCGGCGGCCTGGCGCCTGCTCGACACCAAGGTCGATCCCGCAAACCGCCGGCCTTCAGCTTACTGCGCTCAATCGCAAGAAGCTACGCCAAGTGCGGCGACGCGAAGGCCGCTACCTGCTGCGCACCAACATGGCGGCCACGATCCGGCCGCACCTGTGGCGAGTTCTACATTCAACTCACCGAAGTCGAGGCGGCCTTCAAAAACCTCAAGGACGATCTGCAACTGCGGCCGATCTACCACCAACTCGAGCAGCCGCATCGAGGCGCACATCTTCGTGGCCTTCCTGGCCTATTGCCTGCACGTGACGCTGCGCGCCCGGCTGCGGCCGATGGCCGCCCGGCCTCACGCCCGCGCGCCGTGCTCGATAAGCTCGCCGCCATGCAAGATGCTCGATGTCCACTTCCCGACAACCGACGGCCGCACGCTGATCATGAGCCGCACACCGAGCCGAATATCGATCAGAAGCTTCTCATGCAACAACTTGGTCTCGTCTTGCCGCTGCAACCGCCGCCGCGAATCGCTGTTCTCGTTCTGGTGGTGCATATTTTGTTGTGTTTTATGTAGTGGAGATTTTCGGTAGTTTATTTTTGATTTTATGTGTTTTTTAGTTATGTGTTATTTGGTTGAGAAAGTGGGCTAACGTCGCGACGCTGTAGACGCGGCGCTGCCGCGTCCCGCGCTCAGAAAGCGCGGCCACAACAATCGCGCCTACACCGGCGCCGGACAAAAGACGCCGCCCGTCATAGGCGCGGCAACGCCGGTCGTTCCGGGGAACGAGATCGGCAGGCCCTTTTGGGCGCGCAGGGCAAGATAGGCAAAACATTGCGCCTCGATCGCGTCGCCGTCGAAGCCGATCGCCTCGACCGGCTCGACCGGGACGCCGAGCCGCTCGACGAGGCCGCGCATCAGGAAGGCATTGCGCCTCCCCCCGCCCCCGACCAACCAGCGCTTCGGCTCCACAGGCGCATGCCGCAGGGCGGCCGCCGTCGCTTCGACTGTAAAGGCCGAAAGCGTCGCGGCGCCATCGGCGTCGCCGAGCGCCTCGACGGCAGCGGCCGCGGCCACGGCGGCGAAATGGTTGCGGTCGAGCGACTTTGGCGGCGGCCGGTCGAAATAGGGGTCGCGCATCATCGCCTCGAGCGCGGTCGCGTCGACGCTTCCGCTCGCCGCGAGCCGGCCGTCGGCGTCGAAGCCAACCCCGCGGCGGCGCAACAGGAAATCGTCGATCAGCGCATTGGCGGGCCCGGTGTCGAAGGCGACGATCTCGCCGTCCTTCCCGAGCCAGGTGACGTTGCCGACGCCCCCCCAGTTGAGGACCATCAGCGGGCGCTCGAGCCCCGCCGTCATCGCGGCGTGATAGATCGGCGCAAGCGGCGCGCCTTCGCCGCCGGCGGCGACATCGGCCGCACGGAAGTCGCAGACGACGTCGATTTTGAGCGCCGCCGCGGCGCGCAGGCCGTCGCAGAGCTGCCGGGTCACGCCGGCGGCCGGCTGATGCAGGATCGTCTGGCCGTGCAACCCGGCAAGGACGACGCTTTCGCGCGCAATCGCAAAGCGCGCCAGGAAAGCCTCGACGGCTTCGACATGGGCGTCGGTCACCGCGCGTTCGAGCTCCGGCAGCGGCGCGGCGGCTGCGGCCGGATCGGCCACGACGGCCCGCAGCCGCTGCGCCACCGCCTCCGGGTAGGGAAAAGTCGCGGCCGGCCCAGGCTCGACCCGCGCCTCGCCGTCGCTCTCGATCAATGCAACATCGATCCCGTCCATCGACGTGCCGCTGATCACGCCGATCGTGCGGGAAGGGCCGCCGTCGCTCATTCGCGTTCCGACTGGTTGGCGCCTGGCGTCCACAGAACGTCCCGCGCGCCGAAGTCGTTGGCCGCGCGGGCGGCGACGAAGAGATAGTCCGACAGGCGGTTCACATAGGCGAGCGCGGCGGCGCCGACCATTTCGCCCTCGATCCCGGCCAGCGCAACGACACTCCGCTCGGCGCGCCGGCAAACGGCGCGCGCATGGTGCAGAGCGGCCGCGGCGGGCGCGCCTCCCGGAAGGATGAACGAGCGCAGCGGCGCGAGATTCTCGTTCAGCGCGTCGATGGCACGCTCGATCGCCTCGATCTGCGAGGCCGCGACCCGCAGGGCGGCGCCGGGCGTCTCGCCCTCCGCTTGCGGCAGGCAAAGGTCGGCGCCGAGGTCGAAGAGGTCGTTCTGCACCCGCGCCAGCGTTGTCTCGATCGCGGCGAGCGTCGGGTCGTCCGCGCCGCCTGTGTGCAGCCGGGCGAGCCCGACGGCGCAATTCGTCTCGTCCACGTCGCCCATCGCGACGAAACGCGCATCGGTCTTGGGCCTGCGGGTCCCGTCGCCGAGGCCGCTGTCGCCCGCGTCTCCGGTTCGCGTGTAAATGACGTTCAGGCGGACCATGTTCGCTCCTTGCGCAACACCTTTCGGGCTGCGGCACGCTGCGACTCGAGGGAATTGAATTGGCGCGGGCATAGCCCCCACCACCGTCCTGCGGACATGCGACCCCCGGACTTGATCCGGGGGATGGTGGAGGGGGCGGCCGCGCGCATGCTGACCGATTCCCCTCTCCACTCAGAACGGCAAGCCGACATAGTTTTCTGCCAGCGATCCGAGCGCCATGTCGGAGGAGAACAGATACTCGAGTTCGGTCTCCTGCAGCCGGTTTTCGTACTCCGAATGATCGGGGAAGCGGTGCAGGAGCATGGTGAGCCACCAAGAGAAGCGCTGCGCCTTCCACACCCGCGCCAGCGCCTTGCCGGAATAGGCGTCAAGGCCGGAATTGTCGCTTCGTTCATAGTGATCGATCAGCGCATGGTAGAGATAGTAGATGTCGGAGGCCGCGCTGTTCAAGCCCCGCGCGCCGGTCGGCGGCACGATGTGGGCGGCGTCGCCGGCGAGGAACAGCCGGCCGTAGCGCATCGGCTCGGCGACGAAGCTGCGCAGCGGCGCGATGCTCTTCTCGATCGACGGCCCGGAGACGAGCGCCTTCGCGACCGCCTCCGGCAGACGGCGTCTGAGCTCGGACCAGAATTCGTCGTCGGGCCAATCCTCGACCCGGTCGGTCAGCGGAACCTGAAGGTAATAGCGGCTCAGGACCTGGGAGCGCAGCGAGCAGAGAGCGAACCCGCGATCGTGCTTGCAGTAGATGAGTTCGGGCGAAACGGGCTTGGTGCGCGACAGCACGCCGAGCCAGCCGAACGGGTAGACGCGCTCGTATTCCTTCAGGACGCCCTTGGGGATCGACTTGCGGCTGACGCCGTGAAAGCCGTCGGCGCCGATGACGAAGTCGCAGTCGATGCGGACGATGTCGTCGCCGCTGCGATAGGTGACATAAGGGCTGTCGGAATCGACGTCGTGCGGCTTCACGTCCTCGGCGTTGTGAACCACCTGGCCGCCCATCCGGTCGCGCGCAGCGTAGAGGTCGCGGGTCACCTCCGTCTGGCCGTACACGACGACGGAGTTGCCGTTGGAGTGTTTGGAAAGATCGACCCGATCGAGCTTTCCGTCATGCGCGATGAAGAAGCCGTGATGGATCTCGCCTTCGTGGTCCATGCGCTCGCCGCACAGCGCCTCCCGCATCAACTCGGCGAAGCCGTGCTCGAGCACGCCGGCTCGGATGCTGCCGAGCACGTATTCGCGGCTCTGGCGTTCGAGCACGATCGTGTCGACGCCCTTGAGATGCAGGAGTTGCGACAGCAAGAGCCCCGACGGGCCGCCGCCAATGATGCAGACTTGCACGCGCATGGGTTTCGGCCTCCTGCCGGTTCACGCCGCGACGGCGGCGCTTCAGCGGCGCTACTGCGCCGTGAGCCCCCCGTCGACCATCAGCTCGATTCCCGTGGTGAACGACGATTCGTCGCTCGCCAGATAGAGGATGGCGTTCGCGACCTCCTCCGGCCGGCCCATCCGTCCGAGCGGCGCCGCGCGCATCAGGCCCTCGCGCACGCGCTCCGGGTTCTTCGAGCTGGCGATCAGCTCTTGCACCATCGGCGTATCGGCGAAGGAAGGATGGACGGAATTGAGGCGGATGTTATAGCCCGCGCGGCCGCAATGGAGCGCGGCGGATTTGGTCAAGAGCCGCACCGCGCCCTTGCTCGCGCAATACGCCGCCGATTGGGCGTCGCCGATGATTCCCGCGACCGAGGAGAGGTTGACGATCGAGCCGCCGCCGTTCCCCTTCATCACCCGGATCGCCTCGCGGCAGCCGAGGAAGGTGCCCTCGACGTTGACCGCCTCGGTCCGGCGGAAATCGGTGAGGGTCGCGGTCTCGATGTTGCCCTTGAGCGCAATGCCGGCGCTGTTGACCAGGATGTCCAGCCTGCCGAAGGCGGCGACGACAGCGTCGACCACCTCCCGCCAGCGCGCCTCGTCCGTGACGTCCTGGGCGAGAATGAGATCGGCGACCCCTTCGAGTTCTGCGAGGCCGGCCTCGTTGCGGTCGCTCGCCGCGACCTTCGCGCCCTCGGCGTGAAACAGCGCGGCCGTCGCGCGGCCGATGCCGGAGGCAGCGCCGGTGATCAGCGCGGTCTTGCCCGCGAGGCGTCCGGATCTGTCTGGCATATGTATCCTCCTTCCTCTTGTAGGGCGGGGTCGGCGACCCCGCCAGGCGCGGTCATCGACCGCGCCCTACAGCCGCACGGTCATCGACCCTTTTGTAGGGCGGGGTCGCGGACCCCGCCAGGCGCCGTCATCGATTGCGCCCTACATGAGCCCTCAGCGCGGCGCCATGCGCAACGCGCCGTCGATGCGGATCGTCTCGCCGTTGAGGTAGCCGTTCTCGACGATATGGACCGCGAGCGCCGCGTATTCCGCGGGCGCGCCGAGGCGCGACGGGAACGGCACCGAGGCGCCGAGCGATTGCTGGAAGTCCTCGCGCAGGCCCGCCAGCATCGGCGTCATGAAGATGCCGGGCGCGATGGTGTTGACCCGCACCCCGACACGGGCGAGCTCCCGGGCGATCGGCAAGGTCATCGCCGCGACGCCGCCCTTCGAGGCGGAATAGGCCGCCTGCCCGATCTGCCCCTCGAAGGCCGCGACCGACGCCGTCGAGACGATCACGCCGCGCTCGCCGTCGACGGCGTCGAGCTTCGCCATCCCGGCCGCCGCGAGCCGGATCATGTTGAACGTGCCGATCAGGTTGACGCGCACGACCTTTTCGAAGTCAGCGAGCGGAGCGGGGCTTCCGTCCTTGCCGACGATACGGATCGGACTGCCGATGCCGGCGCAGTTGACGAGGATTCGGGCGGCCCCATGGGCCGCCTCGGCCTTGGCGACCGCCGCAGTCGCGGAGGCGTCGTCGGCGACATCGCAGACGACGGCGACACCGCCGATCGCCCTGGCGACGTCCTCGGCCGCAGAGGCATTGAGATCGGCGACCGCCACTTTCGCGCCCTTGGCCGCCAGCGCCTCGGCCGTCGCGCGGCCAAGCCCCGAGCCCCCGCCCGTCACGATCGCCGCCGCTCCGGATATTTTCATCTGCGCCCTCCTCCACGACCCTTGCTTCCCGTTGCCCGAGCCCATAGCAACGCCCGGCGTTTCCCGCCAGTGGGAACCGCCGAGCGGTCTCGCCCTGTCGAGCCGGCAGACGCTGCGTTGACAAGCATCCCGGCTTTCGCCGAGTGAAGCGGCCAGCCGCCTCGCCGCAACTCCGTCACATTGATCCGTTCAAGTTGCCGACGGCGGCGCAATTCCGACACCGTTGCGCCAGACGCACGCCAATAATCGACATCGACGACGTAGGAAGCTGAAACCGTCAACATCCGGAGCGGCCAGAATGCTTCGACGGCTTTTCGTGCGTTCGGGTCCGGACAACGCGGCGGCTTCGGCGACGCCGGCGCCTTTTCCGCGCATCCGCGTCCTCGCCGCCGCTTTCGCCGCGGCGCCGCTCATGGGCTGCGAGGGCGTCCTCAATCCAGCGGGCCCGGTAGCCGCCGCCCAAAAGCTTATTCTGATCGACTCGGTCGCAATCATGCTGGCGATCGTCATTCCGGTCGTTGTGATGATCGCCGGCTTCGCCTTCTGGTTCCGATCCACCAATTCACGCGCGTTTTATTGGCCGGAGTGGGAGTTCTCCGGCCATCTCGAGCTAATCATCTGGTTTATCCCGGCGCTGATCATCGTCGTCGTCGGCGGCGTCGCGTGGTTCGGGTCGCACGAACTCGATCCCTTCAGGCCCCTCCCCGGCAAGGGGAAGCCGGTCGAGATCCAGGTTGTGGCGCTCGATTGGAAGTGGCTGTTCATCTACCCCGAGGACGGCGTCGCGAGCGTCAACGCACCCGCGGTTCCGGTCGGCGTTCCGATCCACTTCACCATCACGTCGAGCGGCGTGATGAACAGCTTCTTCGTGCCCCGTCTCGGCAGCCAGATCTACGCCATGGCGGGGATGGCGACGCAGCTCTGGCTGCAGGCCGACCAGACCGGAACGTTCGACGGGTTCTCGGCAAACTTCAGCGGCGCAGGTTTCTCCGACATGCGCTTCGAGCTGAAGGCGTTGCCGGCAGACGACTACGCGAAGTGGATCGCCGACGCCAAGGCGTCCGCCGTCGACCTCGACCGGGCTCGATACGCCGAACTCGTCAAGCCGAGCATGAACGTCAGCCCCAGCGTCTATCGCTCCGTTGAACCTCGGCTGTTCGAATTGATCGTGAACGGGTCCGCGCCGCAGCCGTCGGCGTCGATCCGAGCGACGCCTCAGGCCACCGGCCAGGCGGCAGCGATCTGCGGGGGAACCTGATGCTCGGCAAGCTCACCTGGGACGCGATCCCGTTCAACCAGCCAATTCCGCTCGTCACCTCGATCGTGGTGATCGTCGTCATCCTGTCGGTGCTCGGGCTCGTCACGATCAAGGGCTGGTGGCCGTATCTCTGGCGCGAGTGGATCACCTCGGTCGACCACAAGCGCATCGGCGTCATGTACTGCTTCCTCGGCCTGGTGATGCTCGTCCGCGGCTTCGCCGACGCCATCATGATGCGCATGCAGCAGGCGTTCGCCTTCCACTCGGGCGGCTACCTGGTTCCCGAGCATTACGACCAGATCTTCTCCGCCCACGGCACGATCATGATCTTCTTCGTGGCGATGCCGTTCGTGATTGGGCTGATGAACTTCGCGCTGCCGCTGCAGCTCGGCGTGCGCGACGTCGCCTTCCCGACCTTGAACTCGGTCAGCTTCTGGCTGACCGCCTCCGGCGTGCTGCTGGTCAACGCCTCGCTGCTGATCGGCGAGTTCTCGCAGGCGGGCTGGATGGGCTATCCGCCGCTGTCCGAGCTCGCTTTCTCGCCCGGCGTCGGCGTCGACTATTATCTATGGTCGCTGCAGATCTCAGGGATCGGCACCCTCCTCACCGGCGTCAATTTCGTCACCACCATCTTAAAGATCCGCGCGCCCGGCATGATCTACATGCGCATGCCGGTCTTCTGCTGGACGGCGCTGGCCGCCAACCTCCTGATCGTCGCGGCCTTTCCGGTCCTGACGGCGACCTTCGCGATGCTGCTGCTCGACCGCTACCTGGGGTTCCATTTCTTCACGACGGACATGGGCGGCAACGCCATGATGTACGTCAACCTGTTCTGGGTGTGGGGCCATCCCGAGGTGTACATCCTGGTCCTGCCGGCGTTCGGCGTGTTTTCCGAGGTGGTCTCGACGTTTTCCGGCAAGCCGCTGTACGGCTACCGGTCGATGGTCGCCGCCACGCTGGCGATTTGCCTCCTGTCCTTCACCGTCTGGCTGCACCATTTCTTCACCATGGGCGCGGGCGCCAACGTCAACGCCGTGTTCGGCATCATGTCGATGCTCATCGCCATTCCGACCGGCGTGAAGATCTTCAACTGGCTGTTCACCATGTGGGGCGGCCGGGTCCGCTTCGAGACGCCGATGCTGTGGGCGATCGCCTTCATGTTGACCTTCGCGGTCGGCGGCATGACCGGCGTGCTGCTGGCGGTGCCCCCGGCCGATTTCGTGCTGCACAACTCGCTGTTCCTGGTCGCCCATTTCCATAACGTGATCATCGGCGGCGTGCTGTTCGGCGTGTTCGCAGGCTACACCTATTGGTTCCCCAAGGCGTTCGGGTTCAAGCTCGAGAAGCGGTTCGGGACGGCGGCCTTCTGGTTCTGGGTGACCGGCTTCTACGTGACCTTCATGCCGCTCTATGTCGTCGGCCTCGAGGGGATGACGCGGCGCATGCAGCACTACGACGTCCCCGAATGGCGGCCGTGGCTGTTGGTCTCCGCAGTCGGCGCCGTGCTGGTGCTGTGCGGCATCGCCTGCCAGATCGCCCAGATCGCGGTCAGCATCCGCGAGCGCGCATCTTTGCGCGACCGCACCGGCGACCCGTGGGACGGCCGCACGCTCGAATGGATGACGGCCTCGCCGCCGCCTGCATTCAACTTCGCCGCCATGCCCGACGTCACTGGCGAGGAGGCCTATTGGGGGATCAAGCAGCGGGCGATCGCAAGGGCTGAGCTTTCGCCGCTCCCGCGCTACGCTGCGATCGAGATGCCGGTCAACAGTCCAACCGGCTTCGTCGTCGCCTTTTTCGCGGTCGTCACCGGCTTTGCGCTGATCTGGCACATCTTCTGGATGGCCGCGGTCGGCGTCGCCGGCGCCTTCGCCACCTTCGTCGTCTTCGCCTGGCGGGACCACGAGGAATACGAGGTTCCGCTCGAGGAAGTCAGGCGAATCGATACGCTGAGGCGCGAGGCGCGCGAGGATTTGGTGGCGGGGCGCGAGCCGGGTATTCGGCTGGTGAGGGTCGTCGAAAGAGACGTACCGATCACCTCCGCCCCGCCTGATCCGCGCGATCGCCACGGCGGCCCGGCGCCGAAACGCATCGTGACCACCTACGGATTCTGGATTTTCCTCCTTTCCGACTTCGTGATGTTCTCGGCCTTCTACGCAACCTATTCGGTGCTGTCGCGCAACACTGCCGGCGGGCCAGGGCCCTTGGAACTCTTCAACCTGAAGACGGTCGCCGCCGAGACGGCTTTTCTCCTGCTGTCGAGCTTCGTGTGCGGCCTTGCCATGATCGCGCTCGGCGTGCGCAACATGCTTTGGACGCAGATCGGCTTTGTCGTAACCGGCCTCTTCGGCCTCGGCTTCCTCGCGCTCGAGCTCAACGAGTTCGCCAGGATGATCGCCGAGGGCAATGGTCCAGACCGGAGCGCGTTCCTGTCGGCCTTCTTCGCGCTCGTCGGCTGTCACGGGCTGCACGTCACGATCGGCCTGCTCTGGCTCGGCACGATGATGGCGCAAGTCTTCACCAAAGGCTTCAAGCCCAGCATCATGCGTCGCACCCTGTGCTTCGCGCTGTTCTGGCACGCGCTCGACATCATCTGGATCGGCATCTTCACCAATGTCTATCTTCTGGGAACGCTGACATGAGCGACCATCACGCCCACGACTCCGCGCCCGGCGAAGGCGGCGACTTCGGCGAGCATTCCGTCTCCGAGGCGGTGCGCAACTATCTGATCGGCCTCATTCTCGCGTCCGCGCTGACCGTCGCCTCGTTCTGGGTCGCGAGCGGCACCGCCCTGCTCTATGGGCCCGGCGTCCTCATGGGGCTGGCCGCGCTCGCCATCGCCCAGATGGGCGTCCACCTCGTCTTCTTCCTGCACATCACCACCGGGGCCGACAACACCAACAACGCGCTGGCGCTCGCCTTCGGCGGGCTGATCGTCGGTCTCGTCATCGCGGGATCGGTCTGGATCATGTTCCACCTCAACGCCAACATGAGCCTGCCGGGAACGATGATGAACCTGCGGATGCAGTGAGGGGCGCGTCCCACACTCGAAAGCGCGCGTTCCTGTTCCCTCGCGTTGTGGTTAGACTGCGTGCCCGAGCGCAGGCGCCTTGCGGACGATCGGCGTCCGCCACCCGCGGAAACTCCGCCTGGGGGTCGGCTTGCGACACGAGGGAAACGGCGCAATGACCAACGAGGACCTGCGGACGCTGAACAAGACTCGTCACATCCAGCAAATCGCCTTTCTCACGCGCAACCTCGAAAAATCGATGCAAGCCTGGATCGACACGCTGCGCATTGGTCCCTGGCGGGTGTTCCGCTTCACCGAAAAGACCGTCAAAAACCTCAAGGTTGGCGGCAAGCTGGTCGAGGAGCCGTTCGAGTTCCGGATCGGGATCACCCATGTCGGCGACATGGAGATCGAACTCATCCAGCCGGTGCGCGGACCGATGATCTACCAGGAGTATATCGACCGGCGCGGTGAAGGGCTGCACCACATCAAGGAGAAGCTCCCAGAGGACAGGATGACGACCGTCGTCGCCGACTATGAGAAGCGGGGCATTCCGGTGACGCAGACCGGCCAGTTCGTGGCCGACTTCCACTTCTACCTCGATACCGAGCCGACTCTCGACTTCATCTATGAGCTCGGCAACTGCCCCTATCAGGATCTGCCGCCCGACATGGTGTCGATCTATCCGCCAGAACCGGCCTGACGGCGCCGCTCAGGCGCCCCGCAAGAGCGACAGCCCCGTCCCGGCGTCGAAGACGTGCACGTCGTCGGCGTGGACGCCGACCTCGATCCGTTCGCCGACGGCGGGCGGGTCGCGCCCGCTGAGCAGCGCCGAGACGTCGTCCTCGCCGACCCGGAAGATCGCCAGCGCTTCGTTGCCGAGAAACTCGACGAGATCGACCCGACCGGTCAGACGCCCGGCCTCGCCGTTGGCCGGCCCGGGGCGCAGATGCGCTGGACGCACGCCGACCACGACCGGCGCGCCGTCGCTGATGGTCAGCCGCTCATTCGGCAGCCGGATCGCCGTTTCGCCGCGCGTCATGACGACGCTCCCCTTGTCGCGATAGGCGGTCATCTCGAGGAAGTTGATCGCCGGCGTGCCGACGAAGGAGGCGGCGAACTGGGTCCGGGGCCGCTCGAAGATCTCCCGCGGCGTGCCGATCTGCTCGATCCGCCCGTCCTTCAGGAGCACGATGCGGTCGGCGAGCGTCATCGCCTCGAGCTGGTCATGCGTCACGTAGATCGTCGTCGTGCCGAGCCGCTGGTGCAGGCGGGCGATCTCGATCCGCATGTGGTTGCGCAGCTTGGCGTCGAGATTGCTGAGCGGCTCGTCGAACAGGAACACGGCCGGCGTCTTGATCATGGCGCGAGCGATGGCGACGCGCTGCTGCTCGCCGCCCGAAAGCTCGGACGGGCGGCGCGCCAAGAGCGGTTCGAGCCGCAGCACGGCCGCGACCTCCTTCACCCGGGCGTCGATCGCCTCCTTCGCGATCTTCAGCCGCCGGAGCCCGAAGGCGATGTTGTCGTAGGCCGACATGTGCGGATAAAGGGCGTAGTTCTGAAACACCATCGCCACGTCGCGGTCGCGCGGCAGGAGGTCGTTGACCACCCGGCCGCCGATCGCGATCTCACCGCCGGAGATGTCCTCGAGCCCGGCGATCATCCTGAGGATCGTCGACTTCCCGCAGCCCGAGGGCCCTAGGAAGACGACGAATTCCTTGTCCTCGACGTGAAGGTCGATGTCGTGGACGACCACTTGCGGTCCGAACGCCTTGACGACTTTCCGGCAGTCGATCTGCGCCATGTCAACGTCCTGAAGTCGCCGGCATCTTGATCTGCAGCTTAACGTCGCCCGGCCGGCCGGACGCGGCGCGCTCCACCGCCTCGACGCTTTGCTCGAACGGGAATGTGCCGGAGATCAGCGGCTTCAGGTCGACCTTGCCCGAGGCGATCAGCTCGATCGCCCGCGCGTGCACGTTGGCGTAGCGGAAGATCGTCTCGATCCGCGCTTCCTTGACACACGCCGCGACGACGTCGAACGGAACCGGATCGACCGGCATGCCGACCAGGACCACGCAACCGCCGGGCCGGACGAGGTCGAAAATCCCGTCATACGCCTTGGCGCTGCCGCTCGCTTCGAACACGATGTCGGCGCCCCAGTTGTCGGTCAGCTTCGCGACTTCCTCGGCAAGCTTCTTTTCTCGGCTGTTGACCGTGGTCACGCCCGGGTAGCGCCCGACGATCTCGAGCTTCTCCTTCACCAGGTCGGTGACGATCACCCGGGCGCAGCCGCCGGCCAGCGCCGCCAGCGCCACCATGATGCCGATCGTCCCGCTGCCGATCACCACGGCGACGTCGCCCGGCGCGATCTTCGCCTTGGACGCCGCCTGCATGCCGATGGCGAACGGCTCGACCAGCGCCCCCTCGGCGAAGCTGACGTTGTCGGGCAGCTTGTAGGTGAAGGCCGCGGGATGGACGACATAGGCGGTCAGGCAGCCATGCACCGGCGGCGTGGCCCAAAAGGTCACGCTTGGATCGACGTTATAGAGCCCCATGCGCGAAGCGCGCGAGGCCATGTCCGGCACGCCGGGCTCCATGCACACCCGGTCGCCGACCTTGAGGCCTTTCACCTCCGCCCCGACCTCGACGACGGTTCCGGCCGCCTCATGACCGAGCACCATCGGCGACTTCACGATGAACGACCCGATGCGGCCATGCGTATAATAGTGAACGTCGCTGCCGCAGACGCCGACCGTGTCGACCGCGATCTTGACGTCGCGGGGGCCGAGGTCGAGCGGCAGGTCGATGTCGCGGAGGGCGAGGCTTCGTTCTTTTTCCAGGACCAGTGCGCGCATTGCGTGGCTCCTTTAAGCGTGGCGTTTGAACAGGGAGTTCAGGAATCCGCTGAGGACGCCGAGAAACATCAGCGGCGGCAGGGACAGGACGATAACAGAGGCGTTGAGAATCCCCCAGGGGGTGTCGAATCCGAGCTGGGACAGTTCGGAGGCGACGATCGGCAGGGTTCGGGCGTCCGAGGTCGTCAGCATCAGCGCGATCAGGAACTCGTTCCACACCAGCACGAAGGAGAAGACGATGGCGCCGAGCAGCGACTTCGAAGCCACCGGCAAAGCGATGCGGAAGAAGATCGCGTAGGCGCTGTAGCCGTCGACGAAGGCCGCCTCCTCGATCTCGCGCGGGACCTGGCGGAAGGCGGGGATCGCGAGCCAGATCGTGATCGAGAGCGTGAACAGCGTGTAGGTGATGATCATGGCGGTCCGGGTGTCGTAGAGCCCGAGGTCGAGCCAGATCACCATCAGCGGCAGGGCGACCGCGATCGGCGGCAGGAAGCGCAGCGACAGCACGAAGAACTGGATGTCGGCCGCGCGGCGCGTGGGATAGCGCGCCACCGCATAGGCGCAAGGCAGGCCGAACACGGCGCCGATCAGCACCGCCGAGGTCGAAATGACGATCGAGTTGATCAACGCGCCGCGAACGCTGGCCCGATTGAGCACATAGGCGAAATTGTCGAGCGTCGGCTTGAACACCACCGTCGGCGGCGTCGTCTCGATGTCGACCGTGTGCTTGAAGGAACTGAGCAGCGTCCACAGCACCGGAATGACGACCATCGCCGCGACAAAGACGATGATTGCGCGCATGGCGATGGTGACGCCAGGGCGCGCGGTCACCGGGCCAACCTCCAGATGATCGTGAAGGCGATCGTGGTCGCCACCATCATCAAGACCGCCATGCTGGAGGCGTAGGAGATGAGGCCGGACTCGATGAAGCCCTGCGAATAGGCGTACATGTCCAGCGTCTCGGTGGCGATGCCCGGTCCGCCGCGCGTCATGACGTAGATCAGGTCGAAAGCGCGCAGCAACTCGACCGCCTTGACGAAGACGAGGCTGATCAGGGCCGCCCGCAGCATCGGGACGGCGATGTAGAGATGGACCTCCCAGGTCCGCGCATAGTCGAGCCGCGCGGCCTCGAGCGGCTGGCGCGGCAGGGTCTCGAGCAGCTTCACGACGATCACCGCAAATAAAAGGCCCCATTGCCAGACGTCGACGATGGCGACGGTCAGCATGGCCGTGTGCGGATCGGCGAGCAGGTCGACGGGATGCCCCATGATCAAATGCAGCGGATAGGCCGCGAGCCCGTAGAGGGGATGAAAGGCGAACTTCCAGACGAAGGCGGCCGATACGCGCGGCAGCAGGACCGGCACGATGAACAGCACGCAGAGCGCGTCGCGCGTTCTGGGCGAGGTGAATTCGAACAGGAGGACCGCGAGCGGAACGGCGACCAGCATGGTCGCCGTGACCGTGAGGATCTCCCAGGTCAGCGACACCCACATCGCGTTGAGAAAGCGGGGATCGTGGAAGAGGGCGATGAAGTTGGCGAGCCCGACGTACTGGCTGTCCGGATTGCTCAGCTCACGGTTTTGCAGCGCGATGTTGATCGCATCGACCGTCGGAACCAGGGCGAGCACGCCAAGGATCGTCATGGTCGGCACGACGAATACGAACGGCAGGTGCGTTCCGGTCTTCACCACGGCAGCCCTGAGGTCATAAGGTTTCCGACGGACCGCGCCACGATCATGACCCCAAAGGAGGGCCCGTTTCCACACCCCTGGTCCTGAGGAGCCCGCGACGCGGGCGTCTCGAAGAACGTTCCAGATGGCCCAGCCGTGCGCGCTGGAGCGTCCTTCGAGACGCGCCGCCTGCGGCGCCGCTCCTCAGGACGAGGGCGTTGGTCATGTCCCCGGCCCGAATGTGGGCGGAAGCGCGTCCGGGGCGAGTCGGCGCGCTTCCGCCAAGCCGTCGCCGGCCCCGACGGCCGGCGACGATGCGCCATTCTCATTTGGCGCGATTGGCGACCAGTTTCTTGGCGAACTCGTTGAGCTCGTCGGCTGCGCCCTTGATGTCGGTGCGCGTGCCGGTGATCAGTTCTTCGAGTTCGATGCCCCAGTGGTCGCCCAGCGTCGGCCAGTCGGGGTCCTGCCAGAAGTTGATCGCCGTCACCTTGGACGCGTCGACCAGCGCCTGCCCGAGGTCCTTGCCGAACTTCTGGTTGAACTCGTCGCTGGTCATGATGCTGGTGCGGTTCAGTTCGCCGAACAGGGACTCGTCGAGGCGCCGCTTCTCGTTCTCCTTCGAGGTCGACCAGGCGATGAACAGGCCGGCGCACTTCCTGGCGTCCTCGTCCTTGTTGGCCTTGGCGCCAATGGCGAAGCCATGCCCGTAACCGCCACCGGTCAGCGGGGTCGGCGGCGCGGTGTAGGCGACCTTGCCGACCACCTTCGACATGTGCGGGTCGATCGCCCAGCCGGCGAGCGGGCTCGATTCGACCAGGATCGCGACATGCCCGGACAGGAACGCGCCGGTCGACTCGTCCCAGCTTCCCGTCTTCGTTCCGGGCGGCGAATACTTGAAGAGATCGAGATAGGTCTGGGTCGCCTTGATGAAGGGTTCGCTGTCGAACACCGGCTTGTTGCCGTCGAACCAATCGCCGCCGAAGCCGCGGAAATAAGGCATCCAGCGCCAGACGTTGGCGCCCGAGCCGCGCGCGCCGCGCAACGCGATGCCGTAGATTCCGTTGTCGGGATCGTTCAGCTTCTTCACCGCCGCCTCAAACTCCTCGAGGGTCTTCGGCGGCTTGACGCCGGCCTTGTCGAGCAGATCGGTGCGATAGACCATCAGGTCGGTGCCGCCGGTCAGCGGGGCAAAATAGGCGACGCCGTCGTAGGTGGCGACTTTTCTGCGGCCGGCGTCGAAGTCGTCGTAGTCGTACTCTTTCGGATAGTAGTCGAGCAGCGGAAGCACCCATTTCGACTTGGCGAACAGGGCGACATTGGCCTCGTCGATGTAATAGACGTTGTACTTGCCGATCGTCGAGGCGTCGGCGCGCGACTTGGCCCGGCGATCGTTCTCGTTGAGATAGTCGATATTGAAAGAAGCGCCGCTAAGTTTCTTGAACTCGTCCTTGTATTTCTCGAGAACGGTCAGGCCGTCGCGCGGCTGGGCCAGAACCCGCACATCGTCCTTGCAAATGGCGTCCGCATAGGCTGGCGCCGCCAGCGCGCCGGATATCAGACAGGCCGCCGCGCCCACATATGCGGCGAATCGATGCGTTTTCAGCATGGGCGTTCCTCGCTACTTTGCTATCGTTGCGGGCCGCTCTTTGGCGCAGCCGCGGACCACGATGATACAAACTGGTCCCGCCTCGAATAGCGGCGCGCTTGCAGGGATTCGATACAATTTTGCCGCGACGCCGACGGAAGCATCGGCGTGAGCCGGCCGGCGCGGTCGCCGAGCGCGCCCTAAAGAACGCGGCGGGGGGGGGTGGGAGGCCGCGTCCGACAACCATCGCTCTGCCGGGCGCGGTGGATCGGACGCCAACCTCAGGTTCCTGCCCGCGACGTATTCCTGGCCGGTCGGTCTCCTGCCGCACGGGAGGCGGACAGGGAACTGGTCCCGACGGGTTCAATGTCGCAAATCGACGTATTGCTGCCGCTGCAAAACTCGGCCCTGAACGCTTCGATTGGGCGGAGAAGCGGACCTACAGTGGAGGCGGCGCGGTCTCCCCCAATCCGGGCATTCTTTCTTACCGGGCACATAGACGCGCCGCCGTCGGGTGACGAAGCGCAGAAACCGCCGCGGTTGAGATGCGGCCCGGTGCGGAGCGTGCATCGGCAGAACGATCCAAATTCCTGAGAGACTCAGGCGCGCTCCTCGTACATCACCTTTCCGTTCATCACCGTCATCAGGACCTTGGTCTTGTGGATGTCGTGCGGAGCGACGTCGAACAGGTTCCTTTCGAGCACGACGAGATCGGCAAGCTTGCCGGTCTCAATCGAGCCGATATCGCGCTCCATGCGAAGCTGGTAGGCCGCGCCCATCGTGTTGGCCTTTAAGGCCGCGTCCAGCGTGATGACCTCGTCGAACGGCGGCAGTTGCGGGCCCTGCGGCTTGTCGAGTTCGCGCCGGGTGGTCGCGACCTCGATCGCGTCGAGGGGACGGTAGGTGCTGTAATAGCCCGCGGCCGGCCAGTCTGTGCCGAGCGAGAGCACGCCGCCGGCGCGCAGGATGGACCCGAACTGATACAGTTCGTCGCTTCGCGGAGACCCAAGGCGGACCCGCGATATCTTTCGCCAGTGCTGGTCAGGAACGGCCCATTGCGTCGAGAACTGCGCGATGACGCCGAGCTTCGCGAAGCGCGACAGATCCTCCGGGGTTAGCAAGAAGAGGTGGGCGAGAGCGTGCCGCCGATCACGCGGCGGATTGGCCTTGATCGCGGCCTCGAAGGCGTCGAGCGAAAGGCGCGTGCCCCGATCGCCGTAGGAATGAATGTGGATGTCGAGGCCCTCGCGGTCGGCGCGCCGGATGATGTCGGCGAACTGCTCGGGAGGCAGCAGGGTGTCGCCGCTCGTCTCGGGCTCGTCGGCGTAAGGCGCGAAGAACACCCCGGTCCGCTGCGCCTCGCCGCCGTCGATGTTCAGCTTCAAGACCGAAGCCTTCACCAGTTCGGAGTTGAATTCCCTGTACAGCGCTTGGATCACGGGCACGGGATCGATGGTCGGGTTGTTGTAATAATAGGACCCAATCATCCGGAACGGCAGCTTTCCCTCACGCTCCAGCCGGTCGTACATGGCGAACGCTTCAGTCTCCGGCACGATTTGCATGCCGGCGTCATAGAGCGTGGTGATGCCCGCTTCCGAAGCCTTGGGCAGCCATTTCGCGAGCGATTCCGCGACATAGTCCGCGCTGAACGGGTCCACTGCGTTGTTGACCATCATCATGGCCGGGACCTCGACGAGATAGCCAGTCGCCTCGCCGGTCGCGGGGTGCCGTTCGAAAGTGCTGAACCCAGGGATCGGATCCTTGGTGTCCTTCGTGACGCCTGCGAGCGCCAGCATCTGCGAGTTGACCCAGGCGCTGTGGGCGTCGATGGCGATCAGGAAGACCGGAACGTCCGGCCAGATGGCGTCGAGATCCTCCTTGCGAGGCCCGGTCGCGGGAAAGGCGCCGTAACGCCAGCCGAAGCCGCGGACGATGTCCACCTTGCCGACCTTGTCGCGATACGCCCTGAGCCCGGCGAGAACGTCCTCACGGGTTTCCTGTTGCAAGTCTGCGCCGCGCGTGACGGTGGCCCCGATGAGCGGATGGATGTGCCCTTCGACGAAGCCCGGCAACAGCATTTTTCCGGAGAGATCGACAACGCGGGTCCCGGGCCCGACGAAGGGTTGCGCGCCCGTCTCGTCGCCGACGAAGACGATGCGCTTGCCCTTGACCGCGACGGCTCGAGCCCAGGACTTGTCGCCGTCGACTGTGTAGACGGGACCGTTCCTGAAGACGATGTCGGCGCTCGCATCCTCTGCGGCAACCGCCTCGGCGACGAATACGCGCCCGGGGCCGACGCCCGCCGCCGCCGACGCCGCGAATACCGGCCCGCGCCGCAGCGCCTGACGGCGCGTCAGGCCGCCGCATTGCGAGGAAGAACCCGCGATGTAATCCTGGAAGTTCGCCCAGTGACAACCGATGCACATCACCGCTGCTCCTCAAGCCGCAAACTGTGTTCGAAGACGACGCCGATTGGAGTGAGAGTGGAGCACGCGACGCCAACGGCGTCGCCGTAGAACGGGTTGAACAGGAACGTCCCAGCCCAACTCCCGTCGGTCCCGCACAGAGCGTGTCGAGAAATCACTTGGGCGATCGACCATGACTGGCGGCTCATAGCATCCCGGCCGCCACAACCGACGCCACGGCTACGCTCACCAGGAGGACCGCGACCGACGCCATGAACCAACGCAACGTCACCCTGTATGAGGAGACTTCGTCGTCCTCGGGCTGCAGCGCGCGCCAGAGCGCGTAGAATTGGAGCACGATCGCAGCAAGCAGGAGGAGGCCGGGAGCGAGGGATGCTCCCGTCACCCGGCCGTTCGCTTCGAAACTCCAATAGCGCATGAAGAGAAGCGAAAAGCCGATCACGACGGTGATCGCGGAGATCACCCCCTGGCGAAAGCCGGCCGGGAGCAGCGCAAGCGGTTTGCGAGGATCGTCCATCGTCGGCTACTTGACGTTCTTGCGGTTTGGCGTCCGAAGAGTCCGGTTCGGTTCAATAAGACGCATTTGCTGTTTGATCCAGCCACACCCTGATGTCGTTCCATCCCTTGGAGTATTCAATGATTGAATGCGCCGGCAGGGATGAAAATCGAACCATGACGACATGCGTAGTCGGATTGATGTACAACCCCTGACCAAATACGCCGAGCCCCATCAGAGCGTGATCGTCTCCTCCAAGCTGATACCAATATGATCGATAGGATACGAAGACAGGATTATTTTTGAAGTTTCCGTTCTTCCAGGCCTTTGCATCGCCGTACTCGAACAGGCGATCGATGACATTTTCCGGAAAAACCTGGTCGCCGTTGACCTTCCCGTGATCGGCGATCATCAGACCGAGTTTGGCGAGGTCGCGCGCCGAGATCGTCAAGCCCGTGCTGCTGTATACTTTGCCAGTCGGGTCAACTGGCACGTAAATGTCGTCCTGCAAGCCAAGCTTGGACCACAGCAGATCGTTGGCCAGTTGCTCGTAGGGCTCTCCGGCGGCTCTCGTGATCACCCAGCCCGCGACCTCGGTGGTCATCGACGCATAGTGGAAATTGCCGTCATTCGGGCCGTCAGCTTTGACCTTCGCCAGGGTCTCGTAAACGGATTGGCTGCCGTTCAACGCCAACGTGGACCAGAGGGCATTGTCTGCGGCATCGGACTCGCCTTTCGTTTCTCCGCCTCCAACATTGACTTTCATATCCAGCACGTCACGCACGGTCGCGTCGCCAAACGGCGAGTGCGTCAACTCCGGAATGTAAGATTTTACCAGACGCTTATCATCGAGCTTACCCTTGGCGATCAACAGTTCGGCCAATAGCCCGGTGACTCCCTTTGTCACCGACGAGATATAGTGTGGCTTGCTAGCCGTCAGGTCATTGCCGTACCATTCCGCGACGAGATTACCGTCCTTGACGACCACCAAAGCATCGGTGAACGTTCGATCCGCGTAGTCCGCGATGCTATGACTGGCGCCGTTTATGGTGAAATTCGTGTTCAGCAGAGCGCTGTCCAATTTTTCCGGGATTGGATGGACGTCTTTGTGCTCGGTCAGCGTCGGGGCGGTTCGCGTGAAACGCCTGGTGCTCTGAAGCGTCCACCGGTTGAACGGATAAAGGTACAGGTTCTCCGGGGTTACCCGCTTATCGAGCGCAGGCGGAAATCCGACCATCACGCCGGCCTGCTGCCAGGTCAGATGGCATTCCGGCGATTCCTTAACCGCATCGGCCGATCGGACGCCTGCTGCAAGTGCAAGCTTATCGCCACCGATGAGGCAGGATGCCGGAGAGGGCGGCGACTGAGCCAGCGCCGGACAGATCACAGACGCCATCGCCAGAGTTGAAAGACATGCTTTCCGGGTGTTCATACTGCAATTCCTCGATTGTATCGTCGGGACTGATGTCTTCATTTGGGACCAGAAGCCAGCGCCGCCCGGCTGAGGTGGTCGGGCCGCAGCCGTCAGGACGTCGGCTTGTGGTGACGCGCCTCGCCGTCCATCGGCGGGAGCGGCATTGGACCCGGTGGATCTCGTGCGGATCGACCTCGAACAGGTTCGCGCCGATGGCCACGAGCGGCGTGGAAGTTGGCGACGACGCGGAGCGGGTTGAACCGCTTGACGTCGTCGGGGTGCGCGAGCGCGATTTGGTGGGTTCGTGCCTTCCCGCCGAGTCGCGTCTTTACGTCCTCGATGGGTTCGAGCACGATGCGGACGGTCGCGTCCCCTTCGGCGTGAAGATGCATGTCGAAGCCAGCGCGATGCGTGGTCGCCGCCCAGTTGCAGAAGAGGCCCATGACCTAAATCCTTCCCTCCATCGCCGGTCCTCGCTCGCTCAGAAGACCACGCGCCCTCTCAACCCCAAGAACAGCGCGGTCGAATAGCCCGGCGTCCCCGGCCAGATGACTTGCGCGTCCGGACCGAAGCGGACGTGCGGCGCGACTGCCGCGTCGTAATAGGCCTCGAGGACGCGTTCGTCGTTCAGCCCGCCGCCGAACGCGCCGAGGCCGTGTGCGAGCGCGCGGCTGAACAGGTAGTTACACCACGCCAGGCCCCAGCGATCGTCAGCCCGCGTGGGAACCGAGCCGCCCGCGCCGACGATGATCGCGTTGCCGATCGGATTGGGATTGGCGTCGGAGGCGGAGATCTGGCCGAAGAACCCCCAGCCTTTGCCCGGATTGTCGGGGTCGGTCCACAGGAACTGTTGCACGGCGTAGGAGCCGAAATAGTAACCTTGCTTCGTCAGGTTCGTCGTCTGAAGCCCCGGAGGCAGAATAAGCTGCGGGGCGTCGTCGAAGTTGAAGCCTTCCGCGGTACTGTAGACCCCGCGGACCGTCTGGTACCCGGTCAGGCCGAAGAACGATGTCTGGACTTTCGCCGACAGGCTGGACGTCGTCCCTTGCGAGAATGGATGCGAGAGCACGTCGGGGTCCTGCGCGCTGCGCGGGTCGTAGACCATCAGCGTGAACGTCACCGGGGCCGCGTTCACAGTCGCGATGCCGCCGAGGATATAGGGGGGCGTAACGCCGCTCACCGGCGCGGCGAGCCCGATATTCCAGAAGGTCGTCTCGCCGCCGCCGCCGATGAGGGGCGTCCGGGCGGCGACGTCGAGCATGTTGAACTTGCCGAGCGAGATCGAGACGGCGTCGCCGAATTTCTGGGTCACGATCACCGATAGATCGGTCGTCGTCCCGCCTAGCGTCGGGAACGCGAGCGCGGTGTTGACGGGCAGGATGGCGCCGGCGCCCTGTTCGTTGGCGCTCTGGCCGAAATTCTCCTCGAGGTGAGCCGATACGCTGAGGCCCGGCCATAGACCGAACTTGCCGCCGTCGAGCCCGAGCAGAACGTCGGCCTTTCCGCCGAACGGGACACTGTATTCGCCGTCGCCGCCGGCCAGCCCCTGGCCGAAGCCCGTCACGCCTCCGCCGAGGCTGATGCCGAGGTCGGCCAGGGATTGTTTCAGGTTGATGACCGGCTGCGCCCAGTCGTCCGCCGCCGCGGGTGAAGCCAATACGGCGACTGTGACGAAAGTTGCAGCCATTCGTCGCATCGGCGTCTGATCAGTGAGCGGTGGAGTGGGAGAAAAGGTTCGCCACGACGACGCCGGCGATGATCAGGCCGACGCCGACCATCGCCGGGATGTCGAGCGCTTGACGAAACTTCACGTAGCCGATCACCGAGATCAGCACGATCCCGAGCCCGCTCCAGATCGCGTAGGCGATCCCGATCGGAATGCTTCTCAAGGCGAGCGAGAGAAACCAGAGGCTGGTAAGATAACAGATCCCCATGACTATTGCAGGGACCGGCCTCGTGAGTTGGTCAGACAACTGCAGGGATGTCGTGCCTGCGACTTCGGTAACGATCGCGAGGGTTAGTACGAAGTAGGCGCCCAGAAGAGTGTTCATAACGTCGAATTGTCCATCACATGCGATCAAACGGGCCTCAAGCCCCTCCGTCGGCGGAATCGAGCGCATCGACGTATGCTGCACCGGCCTTGCGCAAAGCTTGAAAGTTCCCGAGTAGGGGTCGCCGAGTTCGATGGTTACGAACACCGCGCTCGCGATCGTAGTCGCCCCCCCAATGCAGGTTGAGCATGTTTTGCGTCCGGCCTCTCGGCCCATACCCGAAATTGACGTTGTTCTGCAGCGGGAAGCTCGAGTTAGATGAAGCGTTAGCAACGCTTACTCAACCGGGCAATTGTTGCGTTACTGACTCCGAAGCCGGAAGCGCAAAGGGTAGCTCGTGGCGCACTCTTCGCGTATCCGAACGACACGGAACGGCGCCAAAGGGCCGGAAAGAACCCTTTCGTTCAGCCCTTGCTGACTGCCCGCTTCGTGCGCATTCCCGCCGTTCGAAGCAGTGGCTTCGAGCAACCGCGGTCCGCCCTTTGGCGATGCGACGGCGCCAAACGTTTGATTTGAACCCTGGCGCCCTACCCCTCCGCCGTCGCCGAGACTCGAAAGCCCCGGCCCTGCATGCTAGCGTCCCGCAACCGAGAACCCGGAGAAGGTTCGCGCCGATGCGAGACGCCAAGGTCAACCCGTCGCTAGCGCCCCGTTCCCTGGCGAACCGGCGCGCGCCACATCGCGCCGATCCCCACGGCCAGGCGGCCGAGAACGCCCGCACCGCGCTTGCCGATCCCGACTTCGAGCTGATCGTCAACGATCCTGCCGCTTCGTTCCGCTGGCGCCGCCACGATTATCCGAGCGCGCTGGCGCGCTGGAACTATCATCCCGAATACGAGATCCACATGATCGCCGAAAGCGCCGGCAAGATGTTCGTCGGCGATCACATCGGCGCCTTCGGGCCGGGCAACCTCATCCTCGCCGGCCCCAACCTGCCCCATCACTGGGTGAGCGACCTCGGCCCGCGAGAGCGGATCGAAGGCCGCGACGTCGTGCTGCAGTTTACGGGATCGTTCATCGACGCCGCCCGAAGGGCTTTTCCCGAGTTCGACAAGCTCCTGCCGCTGCTCGAACAATCCCGGCGGGGCGTCGAGTTCCTCGGCGACGACGCCCAGGTCTGCGGCGGCCTCCTGATGGCGATCGGCGAGGCGACCGGCCTCGCGCGGATCGCGCTCTTCATCAGCCTTATCGAGCGGATGGCGGCGGCGAAGCGGAAGCGCCTGTTGGCGAGCGAGACCTACCGGCCCGAATCGATCGTCGGGGGCGACGCAAAAATCGGCGCGGTGATCGAGTACATGTTCGCCAACGTCCACGACGTGCGCCTCTCGGTCGCAGCCGGCATAGCGGGCATGAACGAATCGACCTTCTCGCGCCACTTCAAGCGCATGACCGGCGCCAACTTCGTCGATTGCGTGCGCAAGATTCGGATCGCCAAGGCCTGCACGCTGCTGGAAGGCGACGGCCTCGGCATCACCGAAATTGGTTTCGAGTGCGGCTTCCAGAACATCTCGAACTTCAACCGGACGTTCCGGCGCGAGAAGGGCATGACGCCACGCGACTTCCGGGCGGGGGTGCGGATGCGGAGCGCCGGCCGCGGCTGAAAGGCCGGCAATTGTAGCCGCGATCGCTGATCGCGGCCGACGCGGTCCATAGGGCGTCCATAAGGACGCCCGTCTCTCGACGGGCTGCCGACCGCGTCTACGGTGCGCGACGGAACGAGTAGGGCGCTCAAAAGCCGGGCGCCCATCCGTAAATACAATCCTAATTAGTTTAATAGGACCTGCCATCCGCAAGCCCGACCGTCTCCGCCAGGCGGTCGTTAAGGCGGCCTGCAACCCCTTGAATTTCTTATGGCCGGTCGATAAACGTCGATAAAATGGGCTCCTGACCGCGCTTAGCCTCACCGCCTCGGGTAGCGTTCGCTCAAAAGCTCGAACAGCGCGCGCGCCGCCTGGATCTCGCCGCCCGCCGGCCCGTGGGCGCGGGCCTTCGGATTCCAGGCGTAGACGTCGAAATGGACCCAACTCCTGGCCTTCTCGACGAACCGGCGAAGAAACAGCGCGGCCGTGATCGACCCGGCCTGGCCCGCGCCCGCGCCGGAATTGCTGACATCGCCGATCGTCCCGTCGATCATCGCATCGTACGGACGCCAGAGCGGCATGCGCCAGAGCGGATCGGAGGCGCGCTCGGCGTGATCGGCGATGGCCGCGGCGAGCGCGTCGTCGTCGGTATAGAAAGGCGGCAGGTCGGGCCCGAGCGCCACCCGCGCCGCTCCGGTGAGGGTGGCAAAATCGATCAGCAGGTCCGGCGCCTCCTCGTCGGCGAGCGCCAGCGCGTCGGCGAGGATCAGCCGCCCCTCCGCGTCGGTGTTGCCGATCTCGACCGCCAGGCCCTTGCGGCTGACGATCACGTCGCCGGGCCGCATCGCCGAGCCGGAGATCGCGTTTTCCACGATCGGGACGACGGTCCTCAGACGGACGTCGAGATCCATCTCCATCACCAGGCGGGCGAGGGTCAGCGCGGTCGCCGCGCCGCCCATGTCCTTCTTCATCAGCTCCATGCCCGCGGCGGACTTGATGTCGAGGCCGCCGCTGTCGAACGTGACCCCCTTGCCGACCAGCGTGACCTTTGGCGCATCGCCCCGCCCCCAGACGAAGTCGACGATCCTCGGCGGCTCCGCGGCGGCCTGGCCGACGGCGTGAACGAGCGGGAAGTTCTCCGCCAGGAGTTCGCCGCCGCGCACGATGCTGACGCCGGCGTCAAAGGTCTCGGCGAGCTTGACCGTCGCCTGTTCGAGCGCATCGGGCCCGAGGGCGTTGGCCGGCGCGTTCACGAGGTCGCGGCCGAACGCCACGGCGGCGGCGATCTGCTCGATGCGGGCCGAATCGACGTCGGCGAGCGGGACGAGCCGGGGCTTTTCGGACGGATCGACCTTGAAGCGGTCGTAGCGGTAGAGCGCCAGCAGGAAGCCGAGCGCGGCGAGACTGGCGTCGGCCGGCGGATTGGCGAAGCGGTAGACGCCCGCCGGCAGGCTCGTCGCGAGCTTGCCCGCGCCTAGCGGATCGCGCCTGGGCGAGTCCGGAGCCTCGACGCCGAAAAGCGCGCCCGCAAGCGCGCCGCCCTCGCCGGGAACCAGTTGCACCTGTCCGGGCTTCGGCCTGAAGCCGCAACGCTCGGCGAAGGCGGAAGCCGGGCCGCCGATCTCGGCCTTCACCCTGTCCCAGTCGGACGGCGCGACGAACCAGATCGGCAGGGCGTCGGGCGTCGGCGTGGCGAAGAGGGACACGTTGGGGCTCCAAGATCCAGGGATCCGGCTCGCCATATCACGGATCCGCGGCTCCGCT
This sequence comes from uncultured Alphaproteobacteria bacterium, assembly GCA_963770035.1. GTDB lineage: Bacteria > Pseudomonadota > Alphaproteobacteria > Rhizobiales > Beijerinckiaceae > Roseiarcus. The sequence goes on from CAVYON010000001.1 coordinate 86,347, forward strand.
CCATGCGCAATCCCGAGAGCGCTTCGCAGAGGATTGCCGCCGTTCCGCCCTCTATCGTCGATAAGGCCGAAGGGTCGCGAAACGGTCAAACGCCTGCGACCAAAGTCCCACTCGTGGGTTCTGACTTGACTTCAGAATGGGTTGACCGGTGTAACACGCGGGACCGGTCCTCCAGGGGGCTCGCGGGGCCGGCCAAGCGGAATGGGCGAAGGGTCGAGGAGAATCGAGTGTCTGAGATCAGCCAAACAGCCAGAATTCGCTTGCTCGGCGAGCCCACGCCGCAAAGGACGCCAACACTCACGGCGGCCGCGCCGGCCGACGTCCCCCCACCCGCGTCGCGCGTCGAGCCGGCCCCGCCTCTCCAGCCGGTCTTCCTGTCCGACGCCGCCGAAGGCGCGGATGTGCTCGAAGCCGGGCAAATCATACAGCCGCTCGCCCAACTCTGCGCGATGGCCCAGGCGCAGACGCCGTTTCTCGCCGCGATCGCGGGCCCGGGCGGCGCCGGCAAGACCTTCGCCCTCAACCGGCTCGCCGACGCCGTGCGGAAGCTCGCCGGATCCGAGGGCGCGCTCACGCGGGTCGTGGTCGCCCGCGTCGACGCCGCCGACAGCGCCGACGCCCCGGTGGCGCTCGCGAGCGCCGCCTATGCCGCGCTCGATCGCGATACCGGCGCCGTCGACTATGCGCCATTGCTCGACGAATTGGCCCATGCCGGCGGCGATCCCCTGAGGGCGGCCAAGGCGGCGTCCGACCGCCACGAGGAGATCGTCCGCCGGCTCGAGGCCGAACGGGCGCAGCGCGACGAGGCCGAGGCGCGCGCCGCCCGCCTGCCCGACGCGCTTTTGTTCGAGACCCCGGGTTCGCGCGTCGACGTCTTCGCCCGGGCGCGCCGCGCCGCCGTCGACGCGCGGCTGCGTCGCTTCGACCTCGCCGGGCCCGACGCCGGCGCAAGCTATCGGGACCTCATCCGGGACGTCGGCAGCATGCGCTCCGCCGGCCGGCTCGGCGTCGCCGTCCGGGCGATCTGGGCCTATCCCGGCCAGCGTAAACTCCTCCTCTGGGCGATCGCCGCGTTCGTCCTCGGCTTTCTCGTCCATCTCCTGCACGGCGAGGAGGCGCTCGGCGCGATCCAGGTCCCGAGCGCGGCCGGGCAGTTCGTCACCGATTCGACGACCAGAGCCACCGGCTGGGTCGCCTCCCACGGGGCCTGGTTCGAGACGGCCGCCAAGGTCCTTTACGTCATCGGCGCCCTCGCGCTGGCGCTAAATCTATGGCGCGCGATCGGCTTCGCCAGCCTGTTGCTGCGCGGCGCGCAACTCCTGAATCTCGACGTTCGCGACCGCCGTCGCGATCTCGACAACCGCGTCGCCAGGCTCAGCCAGCGGGTCACGGCGCTGTCGGCCGACGCCGACGCCGCCGCGAGGCACGCCGAGGCCGCGGCCCGTCGCGCCGGCGGCAAGGCGCAGACCCGCGCGCCGGGTCCGGACTTCCTCGACGCGCGCCACAGCCACGCCGCAGCGGCGCGCGACTTCCTCGCCGCACTCGGCCAGCGGATGAGCGAGGGCCCGGCGTCGGGCGCGCCGGAGCGCCTGGTCTTTGTCGTCGACAATCTCGACGCTTTGCCTTCGGCGGCGGCGATCGCCTGGATCGACGCGGCGCAGAGCGCGATCGGGGCGGGGTCGGTCGGCGTCGTCGCGTTCGATCCGACGCGGCTCATCGACGCGCTCGGAGGCAAGGGCGAGGCGCGACGCCGGTTCGACAAGTGGCTGCAGGTCGTCGTCAATCTGCCGGGCCGCGTGGGCCTCGACGGGGAGCGCCTGATCGCGCGCCTCATCGCGCCCGGTGAAGAGCCCGCGTCGCCCTCGCCCGATCCGGCGGTCGCGAGGGCGCTATCCGAGCCGCTGACCAGCGCGGAGACAGGGCTCCTGACCGCGCTCGCGCCGCTCGCCGCCGGTTCTCCGCGCGCGGCCAAGCGCTTCCTCAACGCCTACCGTCTGGCCCGCTGCTCCGATGCCCCCCGCCCCGCCCTCGCGCTGATGCAGGCGGTGGCCTTCGCCGACGACGAGACGCAGGCTGCGATGCGACGCCGTCTGTCGAACGGCGGCGGCGACCTCGAACCGTTCGAGGGCCCGGACGCCCTGGCGCGGGCGATCAAAAGCGCTCGTTCCGCCAACGGCGGGTCGCTCACGGTCGCCGAGGCGCGCGTGGCCGACGCAGTCGCGCGCCGCTACGCCTTCGCGGTCTGAGGGGGAGGGCCGCCCGCGCCTCCCAGCCGTCGGCGGCTCAGGCTGCCGGCGACGGGCGCCCTGCCCCTCTGCAGTTTGCGTCCGGTCGGCGACGTCGTCGTTGATCTCTGACCAATCCTATAGCAGGCGAGCCAACGGGCTAGCGGCTGCGGTTTTCCAAAGCGGGTCGGCGCCTTTACGGCCCTCACCCCGTTGCTGCGCGCCAACGCTCGCCAGTTTAGGCTATGCGCGAACCTTAGATCATTCCGCTCGAGGGCCCGCCGTCTTCGGCTCGTACGGGCAGATCCCCTTCAGAACGCACCGCCAGCATTCAGGCTTGCGCGCCTTGCAGACGTAGCGGCCATGCAGGATCAGCCAGTGGTGGGCGTGGCGCAGGAAGCGCGGGGCGACGACCTTCATCAGTTCGTCCTCGACCTCGCGCGGCGTCTTGCCTGGGGCGATGCCGAGCCGGTTGGCGACGCGGAAGACATGGGTGTCGACGGCCAGCGTCGATTCGCCGAAGGCGGTGTTGAGCACGACGTTGGCGGTCTTGCGGCCGACGCCCGGCAACGCTTCGAGCGCGTCGCGGTCCGGCGGGACTTCGCCGCCCCACCGCTCGATCAACGCTTTCGACAGCGCGATCACGTGCCGCGCCTTCGATCGATAGAGACCGATCGTCTTGATCCGTTCCGCCAGCGCCTCCTCGCCGAGCGCGGCCATTTTCGCCGGCGTGTCGGCGACAACGAAGAGCGTCTTCGTCGCCTTGTTCACCGATGCGTCGGTCGCCTGAGCCGAGAGCACGACCGCGACAAGCAGGGTGAACGGATTGACGGATTTGAGTTCGCCCATCGGCTCGGGATTGGCGGCCTCGAGCCGCTCGAACACGGCGTCGGCCAGCGCTGTGCGCTTTTTTCGCGATGGTTTTGCCGTCATTGCGCCGTGTTTGGTCCTCAACTCTTGGTGAGACTGGGGCCGCTTGCCTTCAGTTGACGCCGGCAATATGCACGCATGGCGCGGCGCGACAAGGCGACCGGTCCGCGATCCGTTCCTTGGGAGGAAAGATGAGAAAGTTCAACCCCATCGCATGCGCCGCGGCGGCGCTCTGCGCCCTATTGGCCGCCGGAGCGGCTCAGGCCGCGTCCGACAAGGTCGTGATCGGCGACATCGACGACATGTCGGGCCCCTACGCCGACGTGATCGGCGCGGGCGGCATCGAGGCGATCAAGATGGCGATCGCGGATTTCGGCGGCACGGCGCTCGGCAAGCCGATCGATCTCCTGACCGCCGACCATCAGAACAAGCCAGATATCGGCCAGCAGAAGTTTCGCGAATGGGCGGACACCGCCGGCCTGACCATGCTGCTCGGCGGCTCCAACACCGGCGTCAGCCTGGCCATGGCGGCCGCCGACAAGGAGAAGCACATCCCCTTCTTCGCCATCGGCGCGGCGGGCGCCTCTCTCACCGGCAAGGACTGCAACCCCTATACGATCCATTACGGCTACGACACGACCGCGCTCGCCAACGGCACGGCCAAGACGATCCTCGCCGACGGCGGCAAGAGCTGGTTCTTCCTGACCGCCGACTACGCCTTCGGCACGCAGCTGGAAAAGGGCGCAGCCGAGGTGGTGAAGGCGGGCGGCGGCAATGTGGTCGGCGATGTGCGCGTGCCGCTCGGCACCTCCGACTTCGCCTCCTACCTGTTGCAGGCGCAAGGGTCGGGCGCCCAGGTCCTCGGCCTCGCCAATGCCGGCACGGATTTCTCCAATTCTCTCAAGGCGGCGGCGGAGTTCGGCCTGACCAAGAGCATGAAGCCGGCGGCGCTGCTGGTCTTCCTGTCCGACATCCACGCCATCGGGCTCGACATCGCCCAGGGCCTGATCCTCACCGACGGCTGGTACTGGGACCTCAACGACCAGACCCGCGCCTTCTCGAAGCGGTTCTACGACAAGGTCAAGAAAGAGCCGACCATGCCGCAGGCCGCGGTCTATTCGGCGACCCTGACCTATCTGAAAGCCGTCAAGGCGGCCGGAACGACCGACGCCGACAAGGTGATGGACGAACTGCGCAAGACCAAGGTCGACGACATGTTCACCCAGAACGGGACGATCCGCCCCGACGGCCTGCTCGAGCACGACATGTACATCCTGCAGGTGAAGACCCCGGCCGAGTCGAAGGGCGACTGGGACTATTACAAGCTCCTCAAGACGATGAGCGGCGAAGAGGCGTTCGGCAAGCTCGCCAACTCCGCCTGCCCGCTGGTGAAGAAGTAGCCGGCGAGGCGAGGGCCGGGGCTCATCCCGGCCCTCGCCGCCATAGGGGCGGGCCCATGACCGCCGTTTTCTGACCGGACCTCAGCAAAATCAAAGGGTTACGACGCAAATCGGCCTAAAATTCGACGAGCAATTCAATGATTTCAAGGGGTTACGAGGAGATTGCCGTTCGCGGATCGCTCCAACCCGCGCCTTGAGCCACTCCAGGAGAACGTCGGGCGCGCTCCCCCTCTGGATCGCCGCGGCGCCCTTCGGGCTCCTCGCGATGACGGACACGGCGGCCGGCCCGGGAGTCCCGTTCGCCGGGCGCTCGCGGCGAGCGCACGGCGGCCCCGCTTCGGCGCGGTCAGCGACCGCGCCCTACAGCGGTTCGCCCTACCCCACCGCCACCCGGTAGGCGGCCTGCGTCTTGGCCGCGATCTCCTCGAGGCTCACGCCGGGCGCGGTCTCAATCAGCGCCATGCCGCGATAGCCGTGCTTGTCGATGGTGAACACGCCGAGGTCGGTGATGACGAGGTCGACCACCTTCGCCCCCGTCAGCGGCAGCTCGCAATGGTGCAACAGCTTCGGCCCGTCCTTGGCGGAATGCTCCATCACCACGACGATCTTCTTGACCCCGGCGACCAGGTCCATCGCCCCGCCCATGCCCTTGACCATCTTGCCGGGGATCATCCAGTTGGCGAGGTCGCCGGTCTCCGACACCTGCATCGCCCCGAGGATCGCCAGGTCGATGTGGCCGCCGCGGATCATCGCGAACAAATCGGCGCTGGAGAAGAAGCTCGTCGTCGGCAATTGCGTCACCGTCTGCTTGCCGGCGTTGATCAGGTCCGGGTCCTCCTCGCCCTCGAACGGAAACGGGCCCATGCCGAGCATGCCGTTCTCGCTCTGCAACTGCACGCTCATCCCCTCGGGGATGAAGTTCGACACCAGCGTCGGGATGCCGATGCCGAGGTTGACGTAAAAACCGTCCTTGAGCTCCTTGGCGGCGCGCGCCGCCATCTCATCGCGGGTCCAGGGCATCTTGGCGCTCCTTTCAGGCGGCGTCGCGCTTGCGCGTGGTGCGCTGCTCGATGTGCTTCTTCGATCCGGAAACGTGCACGATGCGGTGCACGAACACGCCGGGCGTCATGATCGTGTCCGGGTCGAGTTCGCCGGGCTGAACCAGGTGCTCGACCTCGGCGATGGTGATCTTGCCCGCCGTCGCCATGTTGGGGTTAAAGTTCCGCGCCGTCTTGCGGTAGACGAGGTTGCCCTCGGTGTCGCCCTTCCAGGCGTGGACGAGCGAGACGTCGGCGACGAGGCCGAACTCCATCACATAGGCTTCGTTGTTGAAGTCGCGAATTTCCTTGCCCTCGGCGACGATCGTGCCGACGCCGGTCTTGGTGAAGAAGGCGGGGATGCCGGCGCCGCCGGCGCGGATCCGCTCGGCCAGCGTGCCCTGCGGGTTGAACTCGAGCTCGAGTTGGCCCGACAGGTAGAGCTGGGCGAAGATCTTGTTCTCGCCGACATAGCTCGAGATCATTTTCTTGATCTGGCCGGTCTCGAGCAGGACGCCCAGGCCCACCCCGTCGACCCCGGCATTGTTGGAGACGACGGTCAGGTCCCTGACGCCCGACTTGCGCAAAGCCTCGATCAGCGTCTCCGGAATGCCGCACAGGCCAAAACCGCCGGCCATGATCATCATGCCGTCCTTGGCGACCCCGGCAAGCGCGGCGTCCGCGTTGGCGTAGACTTTTTTCACGGGCACACGTCCTCCCAAGCAAAGCCGGCTCTTCCCTAGACCGGCCGGAGGCGGGCGGCAAGTTGGACGGAAGGGGAGGAGAGGGGTGGGCGGGCGGTCGATCATGGCTGGAACGGCAGGGCCTTACCAAGGCCGCTCTCGCCGATCGCATGCATACGAGCCGGGCCCAGGTCGATCGAATCCTGAAAGCCAAGGGAAACGTCACGATCGAGAGCATTCAGCGCGCAGCTGCCCTTGATCGACCGTGAACTCCGCATCGAACTCGAGTGAAGCCGGCGCGAAATCCTTCCGGCAATACCTAGCGCTCCAGGCCGGCGTGTCACAGACTGCACTTTTGAAGTTTCTTCTATGTGCCTTTTATGTTCTTCTTATGACTTCCTCAGATCTGGATGTTGGCAATCGCGCGCTCGGCGGTTAACCCTGTTCTTAGAGCGGAAGGGAATTCTTGGGCATGTCCCCGGCCCAGCGCAAAGCGCGCTCTTCCGTTCAGTCGGTGGTCGCAACTTCCCCCGCCGTGACCTCGGCAAACGGCGGCAGGTCCTCATCGATCCCCAAAGAGGCCCTGCCGCCGCTCACTTGGGTCGACGGCGGCGCCCGCCACTTCCATCCCCGGAGCACACCCCCACGCGACCCCAGCAGGCTGCCGCCGTCTAAACAGGACATTAAGCAAAGTTAATGTTGACGGTCAATCACGATTCTTGGCTCTCGCTTTTGTTCTTTGTCTGTTCTATTCTTGCGCCATGCCCGAAGCCGACGACCTCACTCCCGCCGACCCGTCCGACCTCGCATCGGCGCTCGCCTTCGCCCTGCGATTCCAAGGGCACAAGCGCGTCCGCAATGCAGACGAGATCATGGCGGAGATCGTCGCCGAGCGGCTTGTCGAGCCCCTGCAGCGCTCTGGCTTCGTCGTCATGAAGAAGCCGCCGGCGCCAGGTGCGTCGGCGCTAGCGCGGGGATAGAGGTTGATCGCTTATTTCCTCGAAGTCTGTGCGGCCATTGCGCGGATGACGGCAGGCGCCGAACGGCACGAACTTTTCGGATGGCGGGCGCTCAATTTGCGGACTGTAGGCGCAAATTCCGCGCGAGGCGGGCCTTGCGCTGCTTTCCGGCTTGTCTCTCGGACTCGCGGGTGAGGCGCCATGGTCTAACATTACCGCCAGGCGCCGGCATCCGGGTCCCATCGGCCCTTGGCGCCCTCCGGCACACTGAGGCTGGCGATGACGGGGCCGAAGAAGCGCCGCAACTCCGCCTGCAAGTGTGAAAACCGCGGCGGCTCGAGGCTCGGCGGCGTACGGCGGAGGAAGCCCGTCCAAAGCCCGCGCTCTTCGGCAATGGCGGTAAAGGCCTCCGTCAGGCCCACAGGCATGTCGGTCGGGAACGCCGTCTCCCGGCGCCGAAGCGTTCCACCCACCGCTTCGACCAAGGCAGGCAAGTCAAAGGGAAAGGTGCGGGTCGTGACCCAGATGTCGTGGAAGTCCTTGATCCGGCCGTTCGCCTCGCCGAAGCGGATGATCGCCTCGAACTTCTCGGCGACGACCGTTTCGGGCGGGTACATTAGGATGTTCGCCTGGGGCAGGCCCGGCAGCAGACTGGGGAAGTTCTCGCGCTTCGGCGGCGGATAGACGTGGTCCCCGAAACCGATATCAACCAGCACCGGGATGACCGCGCCGGCCAGGCGCCCCTTCAGACTCAACCGAGCGCCTTGGTACTTATCGGCTTCACGGATGGGCTCAACCTTCAGTGTTGCCGGGTCGAAAACGATGCCGTCGTCGGGGACCTCAACCTGGCAGATGCGCGTGAAGAGTTCGGCGAGCGCGGCAGGGTCCGGATCGCCCTGGCCGAGCAGGTCGAGGTCGCCGGTGGGCCGCAAGGCATGCTCGGGCCAGGTGACGAATAGCATCGCGCCCTTCAGCACATAGCGTTCCGCGGCCTCTGTCTGGCTGAGGCGGAACAGTAGGCGCTCAATGGCGAAGCGCCCCAGCACGCGTCCGAAGTCGTCACCGTGCTGCTTTGCGTGTGCGAACAGCTTGGCCCTGATCGACGCGGGCAAATCCTTCGCTATCTTGCCAGTCATTGCATGGCCTTGATGAACGGTTCCATCCGACTGGCGACCCGGTCGATGGCCGCGAACTTCATGAGCTCGCTTGGGGTGGTCTTCCTCTGCCGCAGGGCGTCCCGGAGCGCTTCAATCGCAACGTCCTCGCCGACGTGGCGGCGATGCTTGAAGCAATCGGCGACGGTTTTCGCCACGCCGTAGATCGGCACCTGCACACCTTCCACCTGGACGTACTCGACGCCGGAAGTTAGGGCCTCGCCGGTCGCACGAACAATTTCGAGCCGCAGACCCGTCGCATTCGGCGTGCGGGCTTTATGAGGTATGGTCATCCATACGGCGTACGGCAGCTGCGTGGTCAGTTCGTGCTGACGAAGGGCGCTGATCAGGCTGACGATACCGCTTGGGACCAAACGCGCGGCCTCGGCCAGATCGTGCTCGACGTCCTCCCCGACGCGCTCAGGGTCTTGGTAGAGGCCGCGGCCGAGGCGGACGAGGTCGCCAGCGTCGGTTAGGCGCTTCAGGTAGACCAGGGGGATACTGGCGGCCTTGAAATCGCGTGCGCGCACGATCCCCCGGGCCCGCGTGAGGGCGAGGGCGCGCTCGCGATAAGTCATAGGACGTTCGGCCATGATGTTACCTATTGCAGGCAAAAATGTCTAATTGCCGACGAAACGGAACAGTTGGAAGATCCCAACTGATGTCATATATTTCCTATGACCATGGATCTCCGTCTAGCCCCCCAGCCGATCTGACACCCAAGCATGTGCGGGCGGCGCGTGCGCTCCTCGCATGGTCGCAGCAGGACTTGGCGAAGGCGGCTGGGGTGGCGACCTCGACCGTCGCCGACTTCGAGCGCGGCCAGCGGACTCCTGTCGCAAACAACGCCCAAGCCATTCGCGGCGCCCTTGAGGGCGCTGGCATCCGGTTCCTGCCCACCGGCGCTGTCATCGGGCCGAGCCGTTCCGATCATCACCTCGTCCGACTCGAGCCGGAGCGCCGATCCGATGGGTCAGCGCCGAGGATCTTTCGGACTGGGCCAACCGCACCGATGGCGCCGTCAGCCTGCCGACGCTTCTCGCTCACCTGATCCGAGCCACCCACGGTCCGGCCGTCCAACTTCGCTTTCCCGCCGACGAGGGCGTTCGGTACTCGGGTTGGGACGGGCGCACCTCGACCGGACGTCGGCAGCGCCTATGTGCCCGAGGGCGATGCGGGCTGGGAAATCGGCGTACAGCGCAACAACATCGCCCAGAAGGCGAACGACGACTACCGAAAGCGAACGGCGAAGCCCGCGCCGCTCGATCCCCCAAACGCCACATACGTGTTCGTTACGCCGCGCCACTGGCCGCAAAAGGACGAATGGGCCAAGGCGCGCCAGGACGAAGGTCCTTGGCGGAAAGTCCTCGCCTATGACGCCGACGACCTCGTCCATTGGATCGAACAGACGCCCGCCGTCGGCCTCTGGCTGGCCGCTCGCCTGGACAAACGGCCACCCGGGACGCGAGAGCTCGAAGAGGTTTGGGAAGAATGGTCGCTCGCCACCCAATGGCCCCTGACCGAGGACCTTGTTCTGAGCGACCGCGACCAGGACGCCGCCGAAGTGCTGCGCTGGCTTCGCAGCGAGCCGTCCGTTCTTTCGCTTCGGGCGACCACCACGGATGAGGTGGCAGCGTTCTTCCAAGCTACCCTCAGCGAGCTGCCGGGCGATCTGGCGGCCGCCTACCGTTCGCGCTGCCTCGTCGCCACCACCGCCGCTGCGGCCCGCGCCCTGGCCAATGCGCCAGCGCCGCTGATCCTCCTGCTGACGGAGCCCGAACCCGGCCTGGCCCGAAGCCTCTCGGAGCGCGGCCACTACGTCCTGCAGGTCTACGATGAGCGGCCCGTCTCGCGCGGCGAAGTGCGCACGCTTGCCCGACCGTCCCGCGAAGGGATCGCGGGCGCTCTGATGGCCGCCGGCATCGCCGAGCCGCGCGCCAAGGCGCTCGCCCGCGACAGCGCCCGCAATCTCGCCGTTCTGCGCCGCCTGATCCCTGGCGCGCCCGGGCGTCTGCCGAAATGGGCGGAGGAGCCGCCGCCGCACGCTCTGCTTGCTGCGCTCCTCGCCGGAGGCTGGGACGAAAACGCCGAAGCCGATCGGGCTCGGCTCTCGGAGATCGCCGATCAGCCCTACGACGCGATCATCGACCGCCCTGGCGCCCTACGTTGGGCAATTCGACAGTCCATTGCAGAAGATCGGCTCGAGCTGGCGCATCGCCTCTCCGTCCGACGCCTGGTTCCTGCTCGCGCATAACCTCACGAGCGCCGACATCAAACGGTTCGAGGCCGCCGCGCACGCGGTCCTGGGATCGGCGGACCCGCGCTTCGACATGGACCCCAACGAGCGCTGGATGGCGGCCGTTCACGGCATTCACCGGGACTACTCGGGCTTGCTGCGCCACGGCATTGGTCAGGTTCTCATTCTGCTCGCCCTGTGGGGCAATCGGGTCCGCCTTGTTCCGGACGCCGGCCGGCGGGCCGACGCCATCGTGAGCAACTGCTGCAGAACGCCGATCAGCGGCGGTGGTGGTCGCTTTCGCACGACTTCCGGCTGCTGGCCGAGGCGTCGCCAAGCGCCTTCCTGACCGCGGTCGAAGACAGCCTTGACCAGAACGACCCGCCCATCGGCGCGCTCTTCGGCCACGACGAGGGCGGGGTGTTCGGCGCCGAGCACCTGTCGGACCTCATGTGGGCTCTGGAGTCCCTGGCCTGGTCGCCCGAGTGGATGCCGCGGGTGACTCATCTCCTGGCGCGCCTGGACGCCATCGACACCAAACCTCGCCGCTATTCAAACGGGCCAGCCCGCAGCCTGCGCAAGATCCATTTGCTCTGGAGTCCGCAGAGCTATGCGACGCTGGACGAGCGGCTTCGCGCCCTGGACCTGATCCGAAAGCGAGAGTCGAACGCCGCCTGGAAACTGATGCTCGGCATTCTGCCCAAAGGGCACGATGTGTCGACCCCATCGCCTGTGCCGCTTTGGCGCGACTTCACCATCGACAAGGTGGAGACCGCGACCTGGGCTTTGATTGGTCGGGGCGCGGCCGCAATCAGCGAGCGCCTGTTGGCCGACGTTGGCCTCAGCCCAGCAAGGTGGTCGCTGCTGCTCGATCGCCTCGGCAATCTCGCGCCAGGTCCTGAGCCGGCTCTTGCGGCGCTTGAAGCAGCGGAGCCGCGGATCACGCGCAAGGCCGATCGGGCGATTTTCTGGGACAAGCTGCGGGGCGTCCTGCACCATCATCGGCAGTTCCCCGATGCGGAGTGGTCGCTGCCAGATGCGGTGCTGGATCGCCTGGAAGCCCTCTACGACCGCTTCGCGCCCGCCGACCCCCTCGAACGGACGGCATGGCTATTCCAGCAGTCCGTGCAGCTGCCCAACCTTTCCGCGGCGGGCTGGCAATCGGAACAGCGAGACGTCGACGCGGCACGGCAGAAGGCCGTGCAGGCGCTCTATGCTGAAGGCGGCATACCGGCGATGCTTTCGCTCGCTCGCCTGACCGACGCCGCAGGCTATATTGGCAAGGCGCTCTACGACAGCGGACTGCCGGCCGCAGACGTCGATGCGCTGCTTGAGGCGGCGGTTCGAAGTAATGACGCTCACGAGCGCGATGTCGCTCACGGGCTGATCATTTCCGTGTTCCGCGATCGGAAGGAGCCCTGGGCGGCAGCCCTAGTCGATAAGGCCAGAGCCGAGCAATGGAGCGACACGGCTCTGCTCACGATCCTTCGGGCGCTTCCGATTGGGCGCTGGACTTGGGACCACGTCGCCCAGATTGGCGGAGAGATTGAAACCGCTTACTGGCGGCAGGCGCCGGTGTTCTGGATGAGCGAGGACAGCGAAGAAGTCGCCTACGCTATCCGCATGCTGATCAGCGTCGGACGGGCCCGGCACGCGCTACCCCTCGCAGGGCGCGCCGCCAAGGTTCACCTGCCCTCCGACCTGCTCGTCGAGCTACTCAGGCAAGCCGCCCGCCAACCGTTCCCAAATGAAGGGGACAGCAACGAAGCGACCATGTTTCAGCACTGGGTCACTGAAACGCTGCAACGGCTCGACGAACGCGACGACGTCGATCGGAGCGCCCTCGCCGCCCTGGAGTGGAACTATCTCCAACAGCTGGAGCACTCCCGCCGGCCCGCGAAGGTGCTGCTGAGGGCGCTCTCGGAACAGCCGTCCCTCTTCATCGAGATGCTAAGCGCCATCTTCAAGCCGACCGAGGAAAGCGGCGTCGTCGATCCCGAACTCCGAGGACTCTGAGCAGGCGCGGGCAGTCGCCGACCAAGCTTACCGACTCCTTAAGCTCTGGAACCGGATTCCAGGGACGCGCGATGACGGCGCCATCGACGGCGCGGCGCTTGAAGCCTGGATCAAGGAAGCCCGGGCCTTGGCGAAGGCCGCCGGCCGCCAAGATGTCGCCGACAACCACATTGGGAAAATGCTGTCAGCCTCCCCGATCGGTGCGGACGGCGCGTGGCCGGCGGAACCGGTCCGCGAGGTCATCGACCTCTTCCGCAGCAAGCCGATGATCGAGGGCTTCCGTATCGGAAAGAGCAATCGGCGCGGCGTCACAACGCGTTTGCCCGCGCGAGGCGGCGAACTCGAACGCCGGGACGCAGCAAAGTATCGAACTTGGGCGAAGGCGATCGCTTACGACCACCCCCATACCGCCAAGGCGCTCGATACCCTCGCCGATAGTTACGAATGGGAGGCGCGTCGGCACGATGAGGACGCCGAGCGCATCGACTGGCAGTCCTAGACGTCGGCCAGCGGGCAGAAAGGCGGCCCGCGCCTTGGGCGTGGGCCATCTCGGCCTCCATTCTCTGCGGCGTCTGGCCTGCGTCTCTCTTTCTGGAAGACCAAAGCCTGCTTCTGGCGCTATCCGCCTATAGCCAGATCGACAGGGAAGCCTTGAAGCCCCGCGTCCGACCTCACGCGACCGCCGATGCGGGGATTGCTACGGTCGGGCTACGCCCTTCCTTCGCAATCCCCGCGGCGGCACATTCTCATCCTGATTGTCGCGCCGCGGTGCAGCGCGACGCGCTTTGTTGACGGCTTCGACCTCGACGCCTTCCTCCCCCCTTGTGGGGGAGGATTGAGGAGGGGGGTCGCGCCGAACTTCGAGAAGTTTGGAGCCCTCCCAGTGCCAAATGAGGGGTCGGCGCGACCCCCCACCCTGTCCCGCCCCCACAAGGGGGGCGGGGACGCTAGCCGGCCGCCGTTGAGTGGAGCCAGACCGCTAAAAATCCCGTAGCCTCCCGAGGGAGAGGGGTTCGCGCCTCCCGAGCGCGCTCCCCTCTCCCGTTTCGGGCTGCGGGATTCACACATCTCAAATTTCAGCGCGGACCCCTTCTCCAGCTTTGCTGGGGAAGAAGGCGCGCGAACTCGCAGAAACGTGTCAATGGGCGGGATGCGAGGGCTAGCCCGACTTTCTCAACCGAGGTAGCGCGCGAGCGGAAAGGCGCGTGGAATCAAGGGTAGGCTGCCGAAGGTCTCCACTACATGGGGCGCAACGGGAGCTGCGCCGCCGGACCGGGAACGGCAATTCGCGGCGGCGGCTGCGGCGGCAGGGCGAGGCCGAGTCGTTGCAGGAGAAGCTTCTGGTCGACATTCGGCTCGGTGTGTCGGCACATGATCAGCGTTCGGCCGTCGGTGGTGGGGAAGTGGACGTCGAGCATTTGTATGCCGGCGAGCTTGTCGAGCACGGCGCGCGGGGTGAGGCCGGCGGCCATCGGCCGGAGCCGGGCGCGCAGCGTGACGTGCAGGCAATAGGCGAGGAAGGCCACGAAGATGTGCGCCTCGACGCGGCTCTCGAGCTGGTGGTAGATCGGCCGGAGTTGCAGATCGTCCTTGAGGTTCTTGAAGGCCGCCTCGACTTCGACGAGTTGAATGTAGAACCGCCACAGGTCGGCGGGATCGCGCCCAGACATGTTGGTGCGCAAAAGGTAGCGGCCTTCGCGCCGGCGCGCCTGGCGCAGCTTCTTGCGGTTGAGCGCGTAAGTGAAGGCGGCGGTGTGGGGATCGACCTTGATGTCGAGGAGGCGCCACGCCGCGGGCGCCTTGGCTTTGGCGGCGCCGAGCTTCATCAGTAGGCTCTCGCGGGTGAGGTCCATCAGCGCCAGCTTCGCCAGGCGCGCCCACAGCCATTTCAACCGCCGCTTCCGCATGGCGCGCTCCTTGTCGATGCGCGCCCGGCTCTGGGCGAACACGTAAAGCTCGTCGTCCTCGGCCAAGAGCTTCACTTCGACGCCCGGCCGCACCTCATGCCATGGCAGGCCGACGAGAGACTTTTCCAGTTTGCCGAGGCGTCCCTTCGGGGTCCCCACAGATAGGCGACCGGCGGATCGGATTGCCGCATTTCGGCGAGCACGTCTTCGGTGGGGATGCCGCGGTCCATCACCCAGATGCGCTCCGCCTTGCCGTACTGCGCCTCGATCTTCGAAAGGAAGGCGCGCAGCGTCGTCTTGTCGGAAGTATTGCCGGGGAGAACCTCGTAGGCGAGCGGAAAGCCGTCGGGTGTCACCACGAGCGCAATGACCACCTGCACGCAGTCCGGACGCTTGTCGCGGCTGTAGCCGTAGCGGCGTTTGTCGCTGTCGTCGTCCGGCGGGTCGGATTCGAAGTACGTGCTGGTCAGATCATAGAGAAGGACGTCGAAGCGGGCGCCGAACAGATCCTGCCACCGCCGGCGCAGGTGCGTGAACAGCGCCGGCTTGTGCTCGACGAGCTTGTCGAGGCAACGATAGAGCGCGTTCTTCTCGACCAGCGCGAAATCTTCGCCGAGCAGATCGCCCATGGCGCTTTGCTCGAACCACAGCCGGTGTAAACGCCATTCGCTGCCCGGATCGATGAGCCGGTAACACGCCAGCGTCTGGAGAATGTGCCGCCAGCAGGTTCCTTCGCGGGAATCGGGCAGACGGGCCGCCCAGAAGCGGTCGAGTTCCAGTTGCTCGTAGAGCTGGCAGGCGAGCCAGCACGCGCCCCATTGCCGCGGCCGGTGTAGTTGCATGGCCCCGAGCCGGATCTGCACGCCGTGGTCCTCGGCGTGTTCGGGCAGCGGCCGATCGGCGGGGAACAGGGCCAATTGGGTCGGCTGTCGCGCCTCCTCGTCGAAAGCTTCGATCACCCGGCACCACGCCTCCTCCTGGCTGTCGTTGATCTCGCCAAGATAAAGCACCTGGCGCTGCACCACCTTGCCGCCGGCGCAGCGCTTGCTCTCGACAATGCTCCAGTAGCAGTGCTCCTTGCCGTCCTTGAGACGGCAATTCGGTCGCAAATACATGGCGACCCCAGTCTACGCCAAACGCGCAATCTGAAAAGATACTAGGTCTCCACTACACGGCTATTTCAAAACCCGGCCATTGATCCAACTCGTCTTTTGCTCCTTCCCAGCCCCAAAATTCGTTCCCAGCCTGCTCCGGTTGAGAAAGTCGGGCTAGCTTGTCGGCCCTGGCGGAACCGCGGCCGGAGCCGGAGCCGGAGCCGGGAGCGAGAGCCGCGCAGGGTGGTCAGTCTCGGGAAGGCTCCGAGCGATAGCGTCACGCCGACGACGAAATCGGCCCACCCGTTCGCATGCCTCCGAAGGGTGGCGAGCATGACCGCCAGCTTTGCCGATTTCGTCGTCGCAAAGCCCACGGCGGACCTGGCGGCGGTCGCGGTCAGCTTGATAGAAGCTGTTTCCGGTTCGGCGATCCTGTAGGGAATCCGGTTCGGTCCGGCTTCGTCCTCGATAGGTGATCCCGGTACAGGATTGCTTGCACCATATCGCCGTTCATAAGCGCCGCGATCATGAGAGCGCAGTCATAGCTGGGAGTGCTCGCGACAAGCTGCTTCCGGGGGGAGTCGTCGACGATGACCCAAGTTGAGCCTTTGCCAACTTCGCTGACGCAAAAGCGCGTGTCGGGCACTTGGCCCTCCTTCCAGGCTTCCACCGTGACGACCGTGCGGCCGACCGCAACGCTGGTCGGTCTCGATCGCCTCAAGCGAGAAGTTCGCGCCCCAGGTTCCGCGAAACGCAAGCGCGCCCGTACAGGTCGAACACCCGCATCCGGACGCCGTGAGGCGGGCAAGCCCTGTTGACGCCGCGCCGGAACAACACGGATCTGGCGCTGCTGTCGTGGGCTCGAACTTCACGGATGACGTTGTCCGAACGGTCGAGAAATTGCACCCGGTACTGCATCGATCGCCTCATCAAGCGAAGGGAAATGGGCCGCGCCCTGTAGGAGGAACAAGGCGCGGCCCGCATGCCGCAATGTATAAAAGCGCCCGCGCGGCCGTTTCGAAACCCAGCCCGTATTGAATGGGTACACCCTTGAAGGCGTTGAGGTAATGCGCCAAGGCGCCGCGCGTTGAGGCGCCGCGCGTCAAACCGCCGCGCCTGGCTATAGAGGGGCTTGGGTTGAGATCAGCGGCTGCTCCTCCGGCAGGCCGTCCGACTTTCCGCCCCGCGCCACGATCCGCAGAGCGTCGTCGGGCAGCGGACGCTGCAGCGTCAGCGCGTCTTGCGCCGGCGCCGTCATCCAGAGGTCGACCTCTTCCTGCGTCCGCAAAATGACGGGCATCGCCTTGGCGTGGATCGGCGCGACGATCGCGTTCGGCTCGGTCGTCAGGAAGGCGAACAGGTCGTTGGCCGTCGGGCCCTCCTTGACCTTGCGGACCGAGGTCCAGCGCGTCCAGAGGCCGGCGAAGACAGCAAGCGGCCGGCTTTCGTCGAGCGCGAACCAGACCGGCGGCCGGGATCCGTCCGGCTGGAGTTCGTTCTCCGCAAAAGAGGTGAACGGGACGACGCAGCGGCACTCGACGCCAAGCCATCGCCGCCAATGCGGCGAGGCGGCGTTGCGGACGTTGGTGACGCCGGAGTCCGAATTCCGGCCCTTTAGCGCGAAGACCGGCGACGGCATGCCCCAGCGGGCCATCGTCAGCTCCCGCTCGCCGCCCTCGAGGTTGCGGACGATCGGAGCGAAGAAGTCGGGGAAGACGCCGGGAATCGGCGGCAGGTTGCCGGTCGTGTCGCGGATGGCCCGAGTGAAGTCGCGGATCGCCTGCGGTCCCTTGGTGATCGAGTAGAGGTTGCACATGAGGGGAGGCTACGGCGGGCGGTCTCCCGCCGGGGGCGCCGTTACGCCGAGGCCGGCGGCAGATCGAACGTCGCAGGCAGATGGTCCGGCAGGATCTGCTTCGCCGCCCCGCGCCGGCCGAGATCCTCGACGTCGTTCATGTTCGAGGGGTCGTCCATGCGGCGGATCTGCTCAATCTTTTCCGGCGGGAGATCGACGCCGAGCGCGTCTTTCAGCCAGTCATGCTCGAGGATCACGTTGTAGCGGACGTAAGTGGCCAGCTGCGGTCCCTCCGCGCTGTCGAGCTTCATGTCGCCGACCGCGCGGTCCACGATCGCGGGGGTCAGGCATTGCGTCAGCCATTGAAGGGTCGCGTGGTTCATCCGCTCGCAGTCGTCCAGCAGCGATTGAAGCGCCGACAGGCCCTGGAAGGCCGCGAGCGAGCCGACGATGTCCTTGGTCTGGTAGGACTGGTGGAACTCTCCGGCGCCGATGGAGATCAGCAGCAGGCGGTCCTTGCCTGTCGGCCAGCGGAAGCCGTAGCCCTTGAGCGCGGCCAGCATCAGAAGCTGCAACGCCGGATCGTTGAAAGGCGTGACCCCGCCGTCGACGAAAGCGCCGTCCACTACCGAACCGCTGCGGGAATGAATTTGGATGTTTTCGGGCGCGAAGTAGGTCGGCGCGGCGGTGCTCGCCCGCACGACCTGGGTCAGATGCAGCGCGCCGTCCTGAGCCGCGTACGGCCCGCCGCCGCTATTGTGCAAAGGCCACGGGCTGCCGGTGTCCATCCGTTTGGTCATGATCATGAGGCCGGTGCGCAGAGTATCGCTGTCGAGCGTGGTGTCCGCGCCAAGCGCCTTGTCAAGCTGCGCCTTGAGCGGCGCGGCTGGGAATTTGGGCACGAATTTGCCCCGGAGCGCCTCGGGCAGGGACCTCGTAACCAGATCCGACTGGAACACGCTTGCGCCCATGCCGAGATAGAGCGCTTGCAGATCGTCGACCGACATGCCTGCAGCCAAGCCCGCCGCGATGATCGATCCCGTCGACGTCCCGCCGATCAGGTCGAAGTAGTCGCAAAGGAGAGTTGTCTTGCCGAACCTCTGCTGCACCATCCCTTCGATAACCTTGAGATACTGAAGGGTCAGGACGCCGCGAATGCCGCCCCCGTCCAGGGAGAGGATACGCTTGGGGCTTCGGGTGGGGTCGAGATGCTGCCGCTTGGTGACGGACATCCGCGCCTCCCTCAATCCTGCAGATGAATCGTGTCGAGGTCCGGCAGCATGACGACGCTTTCCTGCTCGTTGGGGTCGGTGCGGGCGACGATGGCCACGGCCGGCTCTGTCGCGCTTCGGTTGTAGGGCAGGTGGGGCATATCGGCGGGGATATAGACGAAGTCGCCGGCCCGAGTGATCATGTGGTGCTCGAGCCGATCACCGTACCACATGCCGACTTCGCCGGCGAGCACATGGAGGGCCGTTTCGTGCCGCTCGTGCTTGTGCGCTTTGGCCCGCATTCCCGGCGGAACCGTGAGGAGTTGCATGTGGATGGCGGTCGCGCCGACCGTCTCGGCCGAGATCGCGGGCGCGTAGGTAAACCCTTGACGGCCGACGAAAGACTCCCCTGGTCGGAGGCGTGCGCAGATCGCGCGTCTGGCGTCGGCGTCTTGGACGGTCATCGCCTCCCCTCCTTTGGTCCTCGGATGTCCTGGCGCGAGCCGACTGCGCCTTTGATTGCCGGAGCGGCTGCCCTACGGCTAGCCGCAAGGACGAACGACGCTAACGGAAAGGCGAACGGTCCGCAATTCTACGGCGACCCAGCGCCGGACAGGAGGCGGAATGAGGAGGCATCCTTGGGAACCTCGATTCGGATCGCCGAGCCTCGACCGCGACGCAAGTCCTTTTCCGTGGGCTTTCGGCCGGGGACATGAGCGCAGAAGCGTGGTGAAATACGGGCGATAGTCAAGCGTGGCGCGGATGGGCGCGTGATCGGTGGTTGCGAGCCAATATTGCGCGCGTCCGCCTACTGGACCAGGCGCGGGCCTGCGGCGCGCGGCGCCTCGTTCTCTTGCACGACCCCGAGCCGGCGAGCCACCTCGGTATAGGCTTCGATCATACCGCCCAGGTCCTTGCGGAAGCGGTCCTTGTCCATCTTGTCGTTGGTCTTGACGTCCCACAGCCGGCAGGAATTGGGGCTGATCTCGTCGGCCAGCACAATGCGCATGTTGTCGCCTTCCCACAGGCGGCCGCACTCGATCTTGAAGTCGACGAGACGGATGCCTACGCCGAGGAAAAGTCCGGTCAGAAAGTCGTTGACCCGGATCGCCAGCGCCATGATGTCGTCGATTTCCTGCGGCGCGGCCCAGCCGAAGGCCGTGATGTGCTCCTCCGAAACCATCGGATCGTTCAGCTGATCGTTCTTGTAGTAGAATTCGATGATCGAGCGCGGCAGTTGCGCCCCCTCCTCGAGACCGAGGCGGGTTGCGAGCGATCCAGCGGCGACATTGCGCACCACGACCTCGAGCGGAATGATCTCGACCTCGCGGATCAACTGCTCCCGCATATTTATCCGGCGAATGAAATGGGTCGGCACCCCAATATCGTTCAGGCGCTGGAATATGTATTCCGAGATCCTGTTGTTGAGCACGCCTTTGCCTTCGATGATCTCGTGCTTCTTGGCGTTGAACGCGGTCGCGTCGTCCTTGAAGTGCTGGATCAGGGTGCCAGGCTCCGGGCCTTCGTAAAGGACCTTGGCTTTGCCTTCATAGATGCGTCGGCGGCGGTTCATGCGGTGCGACCGTGGCTTGAGGAAATCCATGCGCGTGGCCTTTTCTGGTGCAATCCCGCCTTCGTCCACGTGCGGAGGACGGACGGAATACGGGGATTCGGACCGCATAAGCCAAGCATTGGTCTTGTCCGGACCGGGGGCCAGACCCCGGGGCTCGAACTTATCCGATCGGAAGCGCCGGCACAAACACTCCCTCGAGGATCGTGTCCGCAACTTGCCATCGTCTAGACAAATTGTTTAGGGCGGCAAGGGTCGACGTGAGCTGAATTGTAAGCAAAATGGACCGTGAAGAGCTGAAGACGCGGGTCAAGGCGATTCGCGCATCCGCCGAAGGCGCCGTGTGATTAGCGGCGCGTAAGCGGCAGGGGTGCGAATCGGCGCCCGGACGAAGTCGGTCCGGACGCGTCGCTCTCGGAACCGGCGCTTCGGGAAACGCGTCCTGCTCTTTTGGACGCCGTCTATACAATCGGCGTCCGACCATAATCGACGCTGCGGGAGGGTACGTCAGTGGATGTCTCAACTCTGAAACGGATCGAGGCGGATCCGAATTACCAAAAGCTTGTCTCCGAGCGGAAGGCGTTCGGTTGGACGCTCGCCATCATCATCCTCGTGCTCTACTACGGGTACATCGCTATCGTGGCGTTTGCTCCGGGCGTAATTGCCGAGAAGGTCTCCGGCGACATCACGATCGGGATCATCATGGGCGTCGCGCTCATCCTGCTCTCGATCCTGCTCACCGGCATCTACGTCCTGCGCGCCAACAGCGCGTACGACGACCTGACCAATGCGATCGTCAACGCCGCCAGGCTCGGGGGGAAGAAGTGATGAAGTCCGCCATGAGAACTGGCGCGCTCGCTGGCGCGCTTAGCCTGGGAGTCGGAGCGGCCTACGCCGCGGGCCCCATCGAGGCCGGCACGATCCAGCCGACCAACTGGAACGCCGTCACAATCTTCCTCGCCTTCGTCGCTGTGACGCTCGGCATCACCTATTGGGCGGCTAAACATACGCGGACGACCAAGGACTTTTACGCGGCGGGCGGCGGCATCACCGGCTTTCAGAACGGCCTCGCCATCGCGGGCGACTACATGTCGGCCGCCTCGTTCCTCGGCATCACGGCGCTGGTCTACACCGGCGGCTATTACGGCCTGATCTACTCGATCGGCTTCCTCGTCGGCTGGCCGTTCATCATGTTCCTGATGGCCGAGCCGCTGCGCAACCTTGGCCGCTTCACCTTTGCCGACGTCGTGTCCTATCGCCTTCAGGCGACGCCGATGCGCGCGATGGCGGCGACCGGCACGCTGGTTGTGGTCGCGCTCTACCTGATCGCGCAGATGGTCGGCGCGGGACAACTTATCGAGTTGCTGTTCGGCCTGCCCTATCTCTGGGCGGTGATCGTGGTCGGCGTGTTGATGGTCATCTACGTCACCTTCGGCGGCATGATCGCCACCACCTGGGTGCAAATCATCAAGGCGGGGCTCCTTCTGTTCGGCTCGACGCTGATGGCGCTCCTGGTGCTGGCGCAATTCGGTTTCGACTTCAACGCGCTCATCACCAAGGCGGTCGAGGTCCATCCGAAGCACGAGGCGATCCTGACGCCTGGTTCGGCAATCGCCAATCCGATCAACGCCTTCTCGCTCGGCCTCGCGCTGATGTTCGGCACTGCGGGCCTCCCCCACATCCTGATGCGCTTCTTCACGGTCGGCAACGCCAAGGAGGCGCGCAAGTCGGTGTTCTGGGCGACTACCTTCATCGGCTATTTCTATATCCTCACCTTCATCATCGGTTTCGGCGCGATCATTCTGGTCGGGACGAACCCGGCCTATCACGTCGGCGACGACATCAAGGGCGCGCTCCTGGGCGGCGGCAACATGCCGGCGATCCATCTCGCCCAGGCGGTCGGCGGCGACTTGATGAAGGGCTTCATCGCGGCGGTCGCGTTCGCGACCATCCTGGCGGTCGTTTCGGGCCTGACGCTTTCGGGCGCGAGCGCGGTCAGCCACGACCTCTACGCGAGCGTGTTCCGACACGGCAGGGTCGAGGAGGGCGCCGAAGTTCGCGTTTCGCAAATCACCACGATCGTGCTTGGCATTGTCGCAATCGTGCTCGGCGTTTTATTCGAGAAGGTCAATGTCGCCTTCATGGTCGGCCTCGCCTTCGCGGTGGCGGCGAGCGCGAACTTCCCAGTCCTGTTGCTCGCCATGCTGTGGAAAGGTCTGACGACCCGGGGCGCATTCATCGGCGGCTTCGTCGGTCTCATCAGCGCGGTGGTGCTGACCATCTTCAGCCCATCGATCTGGGTCGCTGTTCTCGGGCAGGACAAGGCCGGCGCCTGGTTCCCCTACGTCTCGCCGGCGCTGTTCACCATGCCGCTCTCCTTCTTGTGCTGCTGGATCTTCTCGGTCACCGACAGCTCGAAGGCGGCTCAGTTGGAACGGGCGGCGTTCGAAGCCCAGTATGTCCGGTCGCAGACCGGTATCGGCGCGGACACTGCGGTCGCCCACTGAACCGGCCGCGGCGGAACGATCTCGACAACGGGCGTCCGGCTTCGGCCAGGCGCCTTTGTCGTTTTCGTGCGCGGTTGTGGAAAAATGAGAAGAGCCGCCCCTTGAGGAACGGCTCTTCCATTGTCGTGGCCCGCGCGGGTTCGCAGGGGCTCTCGGTTACGTGCCTTCAGCGAACGCTACGCGAGCAAATCCTTCGCGGGGGCAAGAACCCAGGCCCTGTCGACCATACGGGGCGGATGACAATGAGACACTGGATCACCTCCTTTCGGCTGTTGACGACGGGCAACATGTTAGGGTGATTCGCGGATTTTGCCAGCCGCAATTTTCATCAACCAATCTACTGATTGTAGACTTCCGCCCGATCGGTCTACGGCGCGCCGATGAATTTGCCGCATTCGTCGGCGACATATTTGCACCGGGCCGCATCCCGAACGCTCGTCCGTCCGTACGGGGCACAGGACGTTGGGCGCATCTCGGCGCCCGTAGCAAGAGGAGACGCTTTCTGATGTTTGCGTTCCATTTCACCCGGCGGGCGGCACTGGCCGCAATCCTCGTCGGAGCGTCGTCTGCGACGGTTCCGACGAACCCCGCCGCGGCCCGTCGCGCCCCAACGGATGGCGTCCGGGTCGATGTCGGCCCGCTGCTCGAGAACTCGGGCGAACCGACCGCCGGATGGGTTGCGCGTCAATTGCCGGGCGCAATCGCGTCGGCGCTCGCCGGCTCGGGACAGGCCGGGACGCCCGTGTCCGTCCGGATCGACTACGTCATCCTGGGGCAGAGCGATAGCGGCGGCGGTCCCGGCGGCAGCTCCGCTCCGGATCAAATGATCGGGGAAGTTACCAGGGGCGGGGTCACGCAACCGCTGCGCGCGCAGACCTTCTACTACCCCGCCGCGTCAGACCCGACGATGTTCGAGCAGGCGAACTTCGACCGGGTCTCGCAGCTTTGCCAGGCCTTCGCCGGCTGGGTCGCCAAAGGTTACTGAGCCGGCGGTCTCCTCACGCCGCGGCGTGGGCGACCGCGTCGCAGATCTCGCCGACCGCCTCGTCGACCAGCGCCGGGTCGTCCGCCTCGCCCATGACTCGAATGACGGGCTCGGTCCCGGACGGGCGGATCACCAGCCGTCCGCGGCCCTCGAGCCGCGCCGTCGCGTCGGCGATCGCCTTGGCCACCGCCGGATTCTCCAGCGGTCTGCCGCCGTTGAAACGGACATTGCGCAGGATCTGCGGCAGCGGGATCGAATCGGTGGCAGACCTCGCTGACCGGCCGGCCGATCTTCTGCACCACCGCTAGAACCTGCAGCGCCGACACCAGTCCGTCGCCCGTCGTGGAGTAGTCGGAAAAGATGACGTGGCCCGACTGCTCGCCGCCGACGTTGTAGCCCTTCTCGCGCATCCGCTCGATCACATAGCGGTCGCCGACCGCGGTGCGCTCGAGGTCCAGTCCGAGGCCGTTGAGATAGCGCTCGAGGCCGAGATTGGACATGACCGTCGCGACGATGCCGGGCTTCGCGAGCCGACCGTCGTCGCGCCAGCTCTCGGCGATCACCGCCATGGCCTGATCGCCGTCGACAATGTGGCCTTTCTCGTCGACGATGATCATGCGGTCGGCGTCGCCATCGAGGGCGATGCCGACGTCGGCCCGCATCTCGCGCACCTTGCGCGTCAGGGCT
This sequence comes from uncultured Alphaproteobacteria bacterium, assembly GCA_963770035.1. Taxonomy (GTDB): domain Bacteria; phylum Pseudomonadota; class Alphaproteobacteria; order Rhizobiales; family Beijerinckiaceae; genus Roseiarcus. Next base: position 110,683 of record CAVYON010000001.1, read on the forward strand.
TCCGGCGCGGTCGACCCGACGTCCTGGTTGATGTTGTAGCCGTTGGGCTCGACGCCGATCTTGATGACTTCCGCGCCAAGCTCCCATAGCGCCTCGGGCGCCACCTTGTAGGCCGCGCCGTTGGCGCAGTCGATGACGACCCGCATGCCCTCGAACGTGACGTCCCGGCTCAGCGTCCGCTTGGCGAACTCGATGTAGCGCGCCTGCACGTCGTCGATCCGCTTGGCGCGGCCGAGCTCGGGCGAGCGGGCGAGCATCGGCGAGACCTCGCCCTCCATCAGGGCCTCGATCCGGCCCTCGACCTCGTCCGACAACTTGTAACCGTCCGGTCCGAACAGCTTGATGCCGTTGTCCTCGTAAGGGTTGTGCGAGGCGGAGATCATCACGCCGAGGTCGCAGCGCATCGACCGTGTGATCATCGCGACGGCCGGCGTGGGCGCCGGTCCGAGCAGCAGGACGTCGACGCCGACCGAGGTGAAGCCGGCGACGAGCGCATATTCGATCATGTAGCTCGATAGGCGCGTGTCCTTTCCGATCACCACCCGGTGGCGGTGCTCGCCGCGCCGGAACGCAACGCCGGCGGCCTGACCGACCTTCAACGCAATGTCGGCGGTGATCTTGACGTTGGCCTTTCCCCGGATCCCATCGGTGCCGAAATATTTGCGCGCCATGCGCCGCGCCCTCCTCGATCCGCCGGGCTCATAAGCCGCCCCGGTCAGCCTCATAGCTGAGAATGGGTTAAGAAGGTTTCACAAATATTTGCAAGTTGTTCATGGACGCTCGGAATGGACCCTTCCCCGGGGGGCGGCCCGGGTGACCGCCATTTTCTGACGGAACCGTAGCAATATCAATGACTTAACCTGCAAAACAGTCGATTCTCAGTCCAGGCTTGCAATGATATCAAAGACTTAGAGGAAGGTTGGCGGTTCCAGCTGGGACTGGGGCGCAAGTTCTCTGTTCCATGCCAGAATTTCGGCGGGCCTCCTTCGGCCTCGTCTCGTGACTGGACATCTCCTAGAATGCCGGTCAGGCCCGCCCGGAGACCCGAACATGATCAAGACCGTCGCGACCAAACCCTTCGCCGACCAGAAGCCCGGCACGTCGGGCTTACGCAAAAAGGTGCCCGTCTTCCAGACGCCGCACTATCTGGAAAACTTCATCCAGTCGATCTTCGATTCGCTCGAGGGCTTTCAGGGCGAGACGCTGGTCCTCGGCGGCGACGGCCGCTACTTCAACCGCGAGGCGATCCAGATCGTCGCCAAGATCGCGGCGGCCAACGGCTTCGGCCGAATCGTGATCGGCAAGGGCGGCATCCTCTCGACTCCCGCCGCCTCGGCCCTCATCCGCCATATCGGCGCTTTCGGCGGGATCATCCTGTCGGCGAGCCACAACCCGGGCGGCCCGGAAGGCGACTTCGGCGTCAAGTACAACATCGGCGCCGGCGGCCCCGCGCCCGAGAAGATCACCGACGCGATCTTCGCCCGCACCAAGACGATCGACGCCTACAAAATCTCCGACGCGCCCGACATCGACATCGACCGTCTCGGCACGGCGACGCTCGAAGGCGCAACCGTCGAGATCGTCGATCCGGTGACGCAATACCTGTCGCTGATGACAACGCTGTTCGACTTCGACGCAATCAAGGCGATGTTCGCCTCCGGCTTCCGTATGCGCTTCGACGCCATGCACGCCGTCACCGGCCCTTACGCCCACGCCATCTTCGAGGGCGAGCTCGGCGCCGGCGCAGGCACGGTGGTTAACGGCACGCCGCTACCCGATTTCGGCGGCCATCACCCGGATCCGAACCTCACCTACGCCAAGGACCTCTACGACCTGATGATGTCGCCCTCCGCGCCCGATTTCGGCGCGGCCTCGGACGGAGACGGCGACCGCAACCTGATCATCGGCAAGGGCATCTATATCGCGCCGTCCGATTCGCTTGCCATCCTCGCCGCCAACGCGACGCTCGCGCCGGGCTACGCCAGGGGCCTCGCCGGCGTCGCCCGCTCCATGCCGACCAGCGCCGCCGTCGACCATGTCGCCGAGAAGCTCGGCATCAAGGCCTACGAGACGCCGACGGGATGGAAGTTCTTCGGCAACCTGCTCGACGCCGGGCTCGCCACCCTCTGCGGCGAGGAGAGCGCCGGCACCGGCTCCGACCACATCCGCGAGAAGGACGGCGTCTGGGCGGTGCTGTTTTGGCTCAGCATTCTTGCCAGGCGCCGCCAGTCGGTCGCCGATCTCGCGCGCGAGCACTGGGCGACCTACGGCCGCAACTACTACACCCGGCACGACTTCGACGAGGTGGATCTGACGGCCGCGCAAGGCTTGATGACGCATATGCGCGAGGCGACGGCGACCCTGCCCGGCAAGACCTTTGGCGCGCTGACGGTCGAGGCGGCCGACGACTTCGCCTATCACGATCCGGTCGACGGCTCGGATGCGAAGGCCCAGGGCGTGCGGGTGATGTTCAATGGCGGCTCGCGCATCGTCTACCGTCTCTCGGGCACCGGAACGGTCGGCGCGACGCTACGCGTCTATATCGAGCGCTACGAGCCGCCGACGGGGCGCTTGAGCGAAGAGACCCAGGCGGCGCTCGCCGATCTGATCGCCCTGTCGCGCAGCCTGGCGGAGATCGAGAAGCGGACCGGACGCACGGCGCCCAGCGTGATCGCGTAAGGCGCGCGGATTGCCGGCGCCCCATAGCGAGCCGGAGTCGAGCCCTGCGCGGACGTTGCCGAAAACTCCCTTCTCCCGTCGGGAGAAGGGCAGGGATGAGGGGACTGCGCCCGAATTTGAGGGCTGAAACCCCTCATCCGGCGCTCCCGCGCCACCTTGTCCCGACGGGAGAAGGAAGCCCCGCCCTTCGTCCGTGACTCGAGGCCTGCCACCCGTCCATGACTGAGAACGGTCGCCTCGGGCGATCGTTTTCTCGGCGTGAAGCCTAAGCGCGGGCGGAAAAGGCGTCGTTCCGCTGGACTGAGCTGAGGCAAAGGGGCAAGAATCAGGGCTCACGCCGAATCCCGGCGGTGGGAGGAGTCCGTCATGGCCGTCTGGTCGCAGACCACCACCTATCTCGACGGTCAATGGCTCGAGGGCAATCCCCCGATCGTCGGCCCGCGCACGCACGCCTTTTGGCTCGGTTCGAGCGTGTTTGACGGCGCTCGGGCCTTCGACGGGGTCGCGCCCGACCTCGACCGCCATTGCCAGCGCGTCAACCGCTCGGCCAGGGCGATGGGCCTCGAGCCGACGATGAGCGCCGACTCGATATCCAGCCTCGCGCAGGACGGAATCCGAAAATTCCCGACAGGCGCAGAGCTTTACATTCGTCCGGTGTACTGGGCCGAGGAGAGCGGACACAATTCGTCCGTGCCGCCGGATCCGCGCTCGACCCGCTTTTGCCTGTGCATCTACGAGGCGCCGATGCCGAAGCCGACCGGCGTCTCGATCACCCGTTCGCCCTTCATGAAGCCGCTGGCGCTCACCATGCCGATCGAGGCCAAGGCCGGCTGCCTCTATCCCAACAACGGCCGCGCGCTGATCGAGGCGCGCTCGCGCGGCTTCGACAATTGCCTGCTCGCGGACGGACTTGGCAATGTGGCGGAACTCGCGACGGCCAACGTCTTCTTGTCCAAGGACGGCGTGGTGATGACGCCGACGGCCAACGGGTCGTTCCTGAACGGCATTACGCGACAGCGCGTGTTGCAGTTGCTCCGCGCCGACGGCGGCGACATTCGCGAAGCGACGCTTACGTTTGCGGACTTCGAGGCCGCCGACGAGATTTTCGCCGTCGGCAATTTCGGCAAGGTCATGCCGGTGCGGCGGATCGAGGGGCGCGATCTCCAGCCGGGCCCGGCGTTCCGCCGCGCGCGCGAACTCTATTGGGACTTCGCCCATTCGGGCTGAGCGGGCGCGCCGGCGCGAAGGCGCAGAAAGGGAAGACGTCATGTCGACACGGTTGACGGTCCGGCTCGATTTCGAAGCCGGGCGCAGGCTGGGGGCGGGCAAGATCGCCCTCCTCGAAGCGATCGAAGCAACCGGCTCGATCTCGGCGGCGGGCCGGGTCCACGCCATGTCCTACCGCCGCGCCTGGCTGCTGGTCGACGAACTCAACCAGCTTTTCGCGACGCCCCTGGTCGCCGCCCACCACGGCGGGGCGAAAGGCGGCGGCGCGGCGCTGACCGACGAAGGACGGCGAATCGTCGCGCTCTATCGCGGGGCGGAGGCCAAAATGCGCGCGGCCGGCGAGGCCGACATCGAGGCGATCGAACGAATGCTCGCCCCGCTCGCTGAGGCCGCGCGGGCTTGACTCGCCAAATTGCAAGGCGGAGATCCGGCAACTTGCGATAGCGATCGACGAAAAAGATCCCTATAAACAAGGACCGTATCGGTTCTTCCAAGTTGCAGACGAGGCTCATGACCCCCCTTACCCGCGCGATCGTTGTCGGACTGACGACCTTTGCTGCAAGCGTCGTGGGGATGCTGCTGCAACACCTCGTCACGCCGGACGTCCTGACCGCGTCCAAGGGCGCCGTCGGCGCCATGATCGGGCTCGTGTCGCTCCTGCTCGCCCTTGTTCTCGGCCTCCTCGTGTTCACCGCCTTTTCCGTGTTCACCTCCCAGCAATCCGAGGCCTATTCGCTCGGGCCCGTCGTCGCCGACATCGACCTCGCGCTCGAACGCTATGGACCGGAGGGGGCAAGTGGACGTGCGGGACTCCGCGCAACCCTAGAACGGTCGCGTGTCCGGTTTTTCGGCGACGCCGAGCACGGGCCGCGACCGTACACCTTCGAGGAGATGAAAGCGATATTCGCCGGCCTCGACGGCTATTTTGACAGCCTCGAGCCGGCGACCGACAGGCAGCGGCGCCTGCTCGACAAGGCATGGGACCTGGCGAGGAAATACCAGGATACCCAGATGCTGATGAACTCGTCAGCTTGCAAGCCCCTTCCCGCCCCATGTGCTGACGATCGTGATCTGCTGGGCCGCGATCCTCTTCCTGGGCAACGGGCTTGTGGCGACCCCGAATGCGGTCACCGTCATCGCGGATCTCGCCGGCGCGATCTCGATCGGAACGGCGATCTTCCTGATCCTCGAGCTCAGCAGTCCCTACACCGGGCTCATCCGCATCTCGCCCACCGGCGTCGACAACGCGCTACGCGTCCTCGGCGAAATCGCCGTCCCGGTCCGCGGGCAGACAGGCCGGACGCAGGATGCTCGATCGGCCGCGTAAGCGAAGCAAGATCCGGTCGAACTGCGACGGCGCCTCTGGCTGAGGGTTTGTTGGTTCTGGTCGCCTGATGAGCGGCGCCGGAATTGGGGTGGAAGCGTTGGTGGACTGCGCGTGTTCGGTTGGCGCGCTGCGGAGCGGGAGCGTGCAATGGGCGGGGCTGTCCATATCGAGAAACAGGCTTCGGATACCGGGGGCCGGTATGTGGCGAGGATCGATGGGCGGGATGGAACGGCGCAAATGGCCTTTACCCGCCGGAGCCCGAAAGTGATCAGCGCCGATCACACCGAAGCGCCGGTGAGCCTGCAGGGGACGGGCGTGGCGCAAGCGCTCGTCGAACACGTGATCGCCGACGCCCGCGCGAACAATTTCAAGATCGTCCCGGTCTGTCCCTACTGGCTTGGCGAAGTGCAAAAGCATCCCGAGTGGGGCGACGTGATCGTCGCGCCGGCGCTGAGGTAGCCGCCTGGAATAGCCCCAACGCTCAAGACCTCACACAATTCCTGACGATGACCCCGCGGCCGCCGGCCGCTCCTGGGTCTTTTTCGCCCGGTAGCCCGAGGCGCGATAAGCGGCGACGGGATCGATCGCGCCGCCTCGGCGACGCCGGGCCTCGGCCAGGATCGGCGAGACGTCAGTGACGAAGCCGGCTTTGAGCAGCTGGTGCGCAAGCATGACGTCGCTTGCGTCCTGCGCCGCCGCCAAGGCCGCCCGGTCGACCGCGAGCGCCTGCGCGTAGGCGCGCTGCGTCTCGACCGCCGAGACCATCAGGCTTTCGATCGGATCCGTGACGTTGTGCGACTGGTCGAGCATGTAGGCCGGGTCGAAGCCCGGCGCCTTGCGCTCGGCTGCGTCGACGAGTTCGTTGAACACGCGAAACAGGCGGAACGGGTCGATCGCGCCCGCGTCGAGATCGTCGTCGCCGTATTTCGAATCGTTGAAATGGAAGCCGGCGAGGCGGCCGACCCGAATCAGCCGCGCCACGATCTGTTCGATGTTGACGTTCGGCGCATGGTGGCCGAGGTCGACCAGGCAGAAGGCTTTCGGGCCCAGCGCCTCGGCAGCCATGAGGCTCGTCCCCCAATCCGAGATCACCGTCGAATAGAAGGCCGGCTCGTAAAGCTTGTGCTCGAGAAACACCCGCCAGTCGCCCGGCAGGCGCGCATAGATTTCGCCAAGCGACTCGAGATACCAGTCGAACACGCGGTCGAGGTTCGACTGGCCGGGGAAATTGGAGCCGTCGGCGATCCACACCGTCAGCGCCTTCGAGCCGAGCTTCTCGCCGATCTCGATACATTCGAGATTGTGCGCGACCGCCTGGTCGCGCACGGCCTTCGACGCGTGGGTCAGCGAGCCGAACTTGTACGAGAGCTTTTGCCCGGGCTGGTCCTGGAAGGTGTTGGAATTGACCGCGTCGAAGCCGACGCCGAGCGCCTTGGCGAGCTCGGCGAAAGCGCGATAGTCACTGACCTTGTCCCAGGGAAAATGCGGCGAGCAGGTCGGCGTGGCGCGCGTCAGCTGCTGGATCGTCGCGCAGTCCTCGAGCTTGTCGAACACGTCGCGCGGCTCGCCGGACCCGGGAAAGCGGGCGAAGCGCGTGCCGCCGGTGCCGACGCCCCAGGTCGGCACGGCGACGCCGAACGCGGCGACCTTGGCGGTGATCGCCTCAATGTCGAGCCCCCGGCGCGCGAGCTGTCGTCCGAGCGCGCCATAGTTGTCTTCGAGCTCAGCCGCGCGCTTTGCGTTCGCCTCGGCGATCAGCGAGTCGGGAATGCGGTACGACATGGATTTCCTCCGCTCTTGGCCGCTCCTATCGGGTGAAGCTGGCCGCGTTGCCGGCGTCGACGTTGAGAATGTTGCCGGTGCTCTTGGCGGACAGGTCGGAGGCGAAATAGTAAACCGCCTCGGCAATGTCCTCCGGATAGACTGAGCGCTTCAGGAGCGAGCGCTGACGGTAGACCTCTTCGAGGTCGTCCTCCTTGACCATGTTGGACGCGGCGCGCTGCGTGCGCCATTCACCCTGCCAGATCTTCGAGCCGCGCAGCACGGCGTCCGGATTGACCGTGTTGGCGCGGATGCCGAGGGGCGCCCCTTCGAGCGCGATGCAGCGCGCCAGATGCACCTCCGCCGCCTTCGCCGTGCAATAGGCCGACGCGCCGGGCGAGGCGGCGAGCGCATTCTTCGAGGCGATGAACACGATGCTGCCGCCGAGCCCCTGATCCTTCATCACGCGATAGCCCTCGCGCGCGGCGAGGAAATAGCCGGTCGCGAGAATCGCGATGTTGCGATTCCACAGTTCGAGCGAGGTCTCCTCGAACGGGGCGGCGGAGGCGATGCCGGCGTTGGCGACGACAATGTCGACCCCGCCGTAGGCCAGGACGGCGTCGCGAAAGGCGGCGGCGACCGCGCTCTCGTCGGTCACGTCGCCAGCAGCGCCGATGGCGGCGTCCCTGCCGAAGCTCTTGCGAAACGACGCGACCGTCTCGTCGAGGCTCGCTGCGTCGATGTCGGCAAGGACGACGCAGGCGCCCTCGGCCATCAGCCGGGCCGCAATTGCGCGTCCGATGCCGCCGGCCCCGCCGGTGATCAGCGCGACGCGGCCCGCGAGCGCCTTCGGCTTCGGCATGCGCTGGAGTTTCGCCTCCTCGAGGAGCCAGTACTCGATGTCGAAGGCCTCCTGCTCGTCGAGCCCGACATATTGGCTCACGCTCGAAGCGCCGCGTATGACATTGATCGCGTTGACGTAGAACTCCGAGGCGATCCGCGCGGTCGCCTTGTCCTTGGCGAAGGAGAGCATGCCGACGCCGGGAACCAGATAGATGACCGCGTTCGGGTCGCGCATCGCCGGTGAGTTCGGCCGCTTGCAGCGCTGGTAATAGGCGGCGTAGTCGGCCCGATAGGCTTCGAGGCTTTCGTCGAGCGAACCAACGACCGCTTCGAGATTGCGCGTCGCCGGATCGAAAGGCAGCACGAGCGGGCGGATTTTCGTCCGCAGGAAATGATCGGGACACGAGGTGCCGAGCGCCGCGAGGGCCTTGAGGTCGCGAGCGTCGACAAACTCGAGCACTTCCGGCGCGTCGGCGAAATGGCCGATCTTGCGCTCGCCGGCCGAAATCCGCTTGCGGATCGCCGGCATAAGCCGCGCCGCGACGGCCCGCCGCTGTTCGGCTGGCAGGGCTTCGCCCGCCGCGCCGCCAAACGCCGCGCCCCTCGCGTTGGCCGCGAGCCAGGCCGAGGCCTTGTTGATCATGGCGAGGGTCGTTTCGTAGCAGGACCTTGCGGTCTCGCCCCAAGTGAAGAGGCCGTGCCCGCCGAGCACCACGCCCTTCAGGCGCGGGTTCGCCCTGGCGAGATCGCCGAGCTTGAGGCCGAGATCGAAGCCCGGCCGCTGCCACGGAAGAAACCCCATCTCCTCGCCATAGACCTCGTGCGTCAGCGCTTGCGCGTTGGCGCTGGCCGCAATCGCGATCACCGCATCGGCGTGGACGTGGTCGACATGCGCGTGCGGAATGAAGCCGTGCAGCGGCGTGTCGATCGAGGTCGCACGCGGGTTGAGGGCGAAGGTGCAGTGGTTGAACAGCGCCACCATCTCGTCTTCGTGCGCAAGGCCGCGGTAGACGGACCGCAGGCCGAGGAGCTTGTCGAGATAGAGAGTCGAGAAGCCGTCGAGCGTCATCGAGCCAATGTCGCCGCCCGAACCCTTCACCCACAGCACCTTGACCGATTCGCCGGTGAGGGGATCGACGCCGTCGATCTTGGCCGAGGTGTTGCCTCCGCCGAAATTGGTGATTCGTAAGTCGCTGCCCAGCAGATTCGAGCGGTAGAGCAGCAGGTGCGGGTCATCGAGCTTTGCCGCGTGCGCGTCGTCCCACAAATCGGGAAGGGGCGCATAGAGGCCGGAGGCGGGGCCGCTCATGGGTCGTTCCTCTCGATTATCGAGCGATTTTGATCAAAGATTACGCGACCAATCAGAATCCGTCAATCGAGACGCGGCTTATGCGTGGCAACGATCAAATTCGAGCGAACGTGATTGACAGCGCGCAGAGCCAGTGGCAGCGTAGCACACAAACAACGAGCGATCGAGGAAGCGGCAAGGGGATCATGCGCGAGCGTCAGCGCACCGAAATCGTCCGAAGCCTCCTCGCCGAGCGCGGGTTTCTTTCGACCGCCGACATCATGGCCGCCACAGGGGTGTCAGCGGCCTCGGCGCGGCGCGACGCCGTTCGGCTCGCCGACATGGGGCTCGCCGAACGTCTGCACGGCGGCGTCCAGGCGCTCAACGGCGCTTTTTCGAAAGCGATGGCGCCGACGCCGCTCGCCACGCATTCGTTCGATTCGACCCGGACAATCAACATTGCAGCCAAGCGCGCGATCGCCCGGAGGGCGGTCGACATGTGCTCCGACGGCGACGTCGTCATCATCAACGGCGGCACGACGACCTATCAGATGTCGGAGTTCCTGCGCGCCGCGCGGCTGAAGATTCTCACCAACTCCTATCCGCTGGCGGAATTCCTGATTCACGAGACCCAAAACCGCGTTGCGCTGCCCGGCGGCGAAGTCTATCGAGACCAGAAGCTGATCGTCGCGCCTTTCGACGACGACGCGATCCAGCACTACTCGGCGCGGATCATGTTCATGAGCGCGATATCGATTGGTCCGCTCGGCCTGATCGAGGGAGATCCTCTCATCGCCCGCGCCGAAACGAAGCTCCTCAAGCGCGCCGACCGGCTCGTCGTGCTCGCCGATTCTTCGAAGTTCGCGCCGCGCGGCAGCCTGGTCGTTTGCCCGCTTCAGCGCATCCATACGCTCATCACCGACTCGGGCGCGGCCCCCGAGGCGCTTGCGATGCTCGCAGACGCCGGTGTGCGAACGGTTGTCGTCGAGCCGGACTCGCAAGCCACGGAGGCCGCATGAGCGCGACGCCGGCGTCGATCGATCCGCTGCTCGAGGTGCGCAACCTCGAGAAGAGCTTTCCCGGCGTGCGCGCGCTGAGCGGCGTCTCGTTCGACGTCGGCGCCGGCGAGGTTCATGCGCTGCTCGGCGAGAACGGCGCGGGCAAGTCGACGCTGATCAAGATCGTCTCCGGCGTCTATCAGCCGGACGGCGGCGAGATCCTGATCGACGGGCGGGCCACGCGGTTCGCCGCGCCCGAGGAGGCCAAGCGAGCCGGGGTCGCGACCATCTATCAGGAGCTGCTGCTCTTCCCCGAACTCACTGTCGCCGAGAACATCTTCCTCGGCCATTCGCCGCGCGCCGGCGGCGGCCGGATCGACTGGCGCGCGATGCGGGCGGAAGCCGAGGCGCTGCTCGCCTCGCTCGAGATCGACGATCTCGCCGCCGACCAGATTGTCGGCGCGCTTTCCGTCGGCCACCGCCAGCGGGTCGAGATCCTGCGCGCGCTATCGCACGACGCCCGTATCCTGATCATGGACGAGCCGACCGCCGCATTGACCGAGAGCGACGTCAAGCGCCTGTTCGACATCGTCCGCAAGCTTAAAGGTCGGGGCGTCGGGATCGTCTACATCAGCCATCGGCTCGACGAGCTGTTCGAGATCGCCGACCGCGTCACCGTGCTGCGCGACGGCGCATTTGTCGGATCGCGCGCGATGGCGGAGACGAGCGCCGCCGAACTCGTCCAGATGATGGTCGGGCGCCGCATTGAAAACCTGTTCCCGAAGACCGCCGTGCCGATCGGCGCGCCCGTGCTCGAGGCGAGCGATCTCGTCTGCCATCCGATGACACGAAACGTCAGCCTGACCGTGCGCGCCGGCGAGATCGTCGGCCTTGCCGGGCTCGTCGGTTCCGGGCGCAGCGAGCTCGCCCAGGTTCTGTTCGGGATCACGCCGGCCGAGAACGGCGACATTCGGTTGATGGGCGAGAGTGTCACGATCGGCTCCCCCGAAAGCGCCCGCCAGCGCGGGATCGCTTACGTGCCTGAGGACCGAGGAGTCCAGGGACTCGTCCGGCCTATGAGCGTGCTGCACAATTTCTCGCTCGCCGCGCTCGGCGGCCTGTCGCGCTTCGGCTTTATCGATCGCGCAGCCGAGCGCCGTCTGGCCGAGACCGGCGTCAAGCGATTCAGCGTCAAGACAAGTTCGGTCGACGAGATCGCCGGCCGCCTGTCCGGCGGCAACCAGCAGAAGATCGTGCTCGGCAAGTGGCTCGCCAACAATCCGAAGCTTCTCATTCTCGACGAGCCGACCCGCGGCATCGACGTCGGCGCCAAGGCGGAGATCCATCGCCTGATGTGCGAGCTCGCGGCCGAGGGGGTCGCGATCCTGATGATCTCGAGCGAGCTGCCCGAGGTGCTCGGCATGAGCGATCGGGTGCTCGTCATGCGCGAGGGCCGGCTGGTCGCCGAGTTCGATCGGGCGCACGCGACCTCGGAGGCGGTCGGCGCGGCGATGATGGGCTCGGAGCCGACGATGGAGCGTGCGGCGTGAGCGCCATCCCGTTCACCAGCGCGGCCGCCCCGCGCACGAGCCTGCTCAGGCGCCTCGCCTCGCAGGAGGCGCTGCTCGCCGTCGCCGTGATCGGCCTTGCGGTCGTGGTCGGATTCGTCAATCCGCGCTTCCTCGCCTATCGCAATCTCGCCGATATCCTGCTCGGCAACGCCTATATCGCGATCGCCGCCGTCGGCATGTCGATGGTCATCATCTCCGGCAACATCGACATCTCGGTCGGCGCGCTGATCGGCGTGCTGGCGACGGTCAGCGGCTCGCTCGCGGTCGCCGGCGCGCCGACGGTCGTGACTTGGCTCGCCCCGCTTGTCCTCGGCGTCGCCGTGATGGCGGCGCAGGGCGTGGTCGTCGCCTATCTGCGCATCCCCGCGATCGTGGTCACGCTCGGCATGCTGTCGATCCTGAAGGGAGGCCTGATCAGCGTCACCGGCGGCCGGTGGATCACCGACCTGCCGCAGAGCTTCCATCTCGCCGACCTCAACGTGCTCGGCGTCCCGATGCCGGTCGTCATCATGGTCGTGGCCACCGCGCTCGCGGCGTTCTGGATGCGCTATTCGCCGCGCGGCCGCGCAATCTATGCGACCGGCGGCAATGCGGAAGCCGCGCGGCTCTGCGGCGTCGATCCGCAGCGCACGGTCGTGATGGTGTTCGCCATCCACGGGCTTTTTGCGGGCCTCGCGACGCTCGTCTATGCGACGCAGCTGCGCGTCATCCAGTCGACCACACCGTCCGGCCTCGAGCTCACCATCATCACCGCCTCGGTCGTCGGCGGCGTCAGCATCCTCGGCGGCGTCGGCACGGTGGTCGGCTCGACGCTGGCGGCCATCCTGATCGCCGAGATCACCAGCGCCCTCGTCTTCATCAACGTCTCGCCCTACTGGACCGACGCCCTGCGGGGCGGCCTGATCCTGGCGACCGTCATCGCCGACATTCTGCGGCGCCAACGACGCGCGGCGCGGGGATGGAAAAAATGAGCGCCGTCGCGGAAACCGGCGCCTGGCGGGCGCCGTGGTGGCTCAAGCGCCACGAGACGCTGCTCGCGATCATCCTCGTCGTCGCGCTGATCGGCCTCGGCGCCTTCAACGACCGCTTCCTCACGGTCGACAACCTCCTCAATCAGGGCCGGCTGATGACGGAGATCGGGCTCATCGCGTTGCCGATGACCTTCGTCATCATCACCGGCGGGATCGACCTCTCGGTCGGCGCGATCGTCGGCCTCAGCGCGGTCATGCTCGGCTATTCGTGGAAGACGTTCGGCTTTCCGCTGCCGCTCGCGATCGTCTTTGCGCTGTTCATCGGCGGCCTCGCCGGCTTCGTCAACGGCCTGGTGATCACGCGGATCAAGGTGCCGCCGCTCATCATGACGATCGCCACGCTCGCGCTTTATCGCGGGTTGGCGGAGGGGGTGAGCCAGGCGCACTCCGTTCGTGGATATCCCGAATGGTTTTATGTCCTGGGCCAGGGCGACGTGTTCGGCATCCCGACCCAGCTCCTGATCCTGATCGTGCTGATCGTGATTGCGGGCGTCGCGCTCGACCGGACCACCTTCGGGCGCACGCTCTACGCCATCGGCGCGAACGAGACGGCCGCGCGTTTTTCCGCCCTCAACGTCGATCGGACGAAGCTCGTCATCTACACGCTCTCCGGCCTCGCCTCCGGCCTCGCGGCGATCGTGCTCGTTTCCCGCGTGACCACCACGCGCATGGATATGGGCATGGGCTACGAGCTCGACGTGATCGCGGCGGTGGTGCTGGGCGGAACCAGCATCTTCGGCGGCTCGGGCACGATCTGGGGTACGGTGATCGGCCTCGTGATGATCCAGCTCTTGAAGAACGGGCTGGCGCTGACGGGGGTCAAGGGCGACGCGACCATCGTCGTCATCGGGGTGGCGCTCATTCTGTCGGTGCTGATCGCAAGTTCGCTCCAGCGCCGAAGGGAGTGACGACTCCAAAGAGTTAGCCGCGCCGGTGCGGCGAAGCAGGGAAGGAAACCAAACAATGAAGTCGAGGTATCTGGTGACGACGACGGCGGCGGCCTTCGCGCTGTCCGTCTGGGCGACGGGCGCGAATGCGGCCGCCAAGTGGGACGGCGGCGACGATCTGCCGACCAGCCCGCTCGAATGCGGGATGGGCGCGCCGCCCGCGCCTGCGCCGATGAAATACGACGGCGGCCAGCCGACCAACCCGCCGAACAAGGCCGGCAAGGAGATCACCGTCGTCGACGTGCCGAAGCTGATCGGCATCGGCTATTTCAACGCGACGTCGAAGGGCATCCAGGACGCCGCCAAGGAGCTCGGCAACGTCAAGGCCAAGACCGACGGCCCGACCGAGGCCAAGATCGACGAGCAGATCAAGTTCATCGACAACTACATCACCAGCGGCGTCGACGGCATTCTGTTCGCCGCCAACGACCCCGTCGCCATCGCGCCGGTGCTGAAGAAAGCGCTTTCGAAGGGCATCCATGTCGTCGGCTACGACGCCAACTCGACGCCCGACGCGCGCGAATGGTTCGTCAACCAGGCCCAGTTCAACGGCATCGCCAAGGCGATGATGGACTCGATGGCCAAGGAGAGCGGCGAGGACGCCAGCTTCGCCATCGTCACCTCGACCTTCACCACGCCGAACCAGGCGCGCTGGATCGCCGAGATGCAGGCCTATGCCGCCAAGTGCCACCCGAAGATGCAGTGGCTGGAGACGGTCGAGGCGCAGGAGGACAACAACCTGTCCTTCAACCAGGCGACCACGCTGATCAACAAATACGGCGACAAGCTCAAGGGCCTGTTCGGCATGACCTCGGTCGCCACGCCGGCCTCCGCTGAAGCGGTGACCAAGGCGGGCCTGTGCGGCAAGGTTGCGGTCGTCGGCCTCGCCACGCCGAACGCAATGAAGCCTTACGTCCACGCCGACTGCGTGAAATCGGTGGTGTTATGGAACCCGATCGATCTCGGCTACGCCGCCATGTACGTGATGCGCGCAGCCGTGGACGGCAAGCTCAAGCCCGGCGACGCCTCGGTCGAGGCCGGCAAGCTCGGCAAGCTCAACGTGATCAACGGCAGCGAAATCCTGCTTGGGGCGCCCTTCGTCTACACCAAGGACAACATCGACAAGTTCGACTTCTAGGGTTCCACGCTTCTTCACCCCTCTTTCGCGGGGTGACAGGCACGTTAGACTGCCCTGTTGTCATGCCCGCGAAAGCGGGCATCCAGGCTGGCCGCCGAACTTTCAAGCTCTGGGGCCTCTGGACCCCCGCTTTCGCGGGGGTGACAGCCAGAATCGAGGAGCGACAATCAGAAGTCCATGCAGCGTTACGCCTTCAAGATGGCCCTCAATCCCGGCGCGGCGGACGAATACCGCCGCCGCCACGACGCGATCTGGCCCGAGCTTACGGCGCTGCTCAGGGCGAAGGGCGTCCGCAACTATTCGATCTTTCTCGACCCCGGGACGAATACGCTCTTCGCCTGTCTCGAACGGCCCGAGTCTCACAGGATGGACGATTTGCCGGTCGACCCGGTGATGCGGCGCTGGTGGAGGGCGATGAAGGACACCACGGCCACGAACCCGGACGGCAGCGACGTCACGGCGCCGCTTGCCGAGATGTTTCACCTGGATTGACGCTCGGCCGGCGGGATCGCCAGCCCGACCGCGGACCGCTAGTCGTTGCGGTCGGCGTCAGCGGATTTGCGCTGCGGCGGACCGCCGGCAGCGGCGCCGCGCCTTCTGAACGACAGCACCGTGCCGGGCGCTCGGCTGCCGGCGGCGATCCGCCGCCGTCCCGTGCCGGTCAGCACAAAACGGCCCCAGACCTCGTCCCAACGCACGAGGTTGGCCTGGAGAACGTTCTCGCGCAGCAGCATGGTCATTGGGTCGTGGACGCTCGCCGGCGCCACGTCCCCGTGCGCTTCCACGCGCTTCAAGGCCTCGATCAGTCTCGCTTCCAGGGCGTCGTTCATCGCTCGATACACATGATACGGACGGACGGCTTGCGCAAGCCCTGCCGGCGCCCAGGATGGTCGCACCCTGTCGCGCTGTGGGAAAGCGAGCCCCAGCCGCGCCAACTCATGGACGGCCTGAACCTGCTTGGTGTCCCCCAATTCGAAACGCCAGGGTTTCGTTTTGTCAATTGGCCCCAGGGAAGCACGCGGCGCCCGTGATGACCTTTCCCGTCGCAAAAGGGGCGATCAGCGCAGGAACGACGGACTGGAACGTATAAGTGACCTGCACTTGCGAAAATCCCGACACGCCGTTGCACGAGCCCGAGGTCGATATCGTGATGTTCGCCGCCGGCACCGTCAGCAGCCACTTCTGCGCTTCGTTCTGGATGAACGAGACGGCGTTCGACAGGCTGTAGGTTCCATTGGGCGAGCAACCGTTCAGGTTCATGCCGATGCATCGCGCCCCCGCCGTCGCCGTCTCCTGGATCGCCTCGATCGTCCACGTGTACCGTGCGTACTCGAAGACCCCGAACATCAAGGTGAGGAACGGCGTCACGACCAGGGCGAACTCGATCGCCGCCGCCCCGCTGTCGCACGATCGTATCGCGCGCGCCCCGCGCCGCTTCCTCCCCATTCTTTCGTCGCGCGTGCGCATCATTGAGCCTGCACCACGGTCGTCGTCGTGAAGGTCTGGGACGGGATCAGGCTGTTCGCGCCGAAGATGGAGGTGAATTGCTTGGACGCCGCGATCGTCACGAACTTGCCCGCAATCCCCCCGCCCGAGCAGGTCGAGCCGCAGGTCACGCTCGACCCCCAACTGCTCACCCCGCCGCTCGCCGCCGGAGTCGGGCAGTAGCAGAGGTCGGCTGCGCTCGCCGTTCCCCCGGTCGTCAGGGCGCCTGCGGTCACGGTTGCGGTCGGCCCGTTGTTGACAGTGACGACGGCGTTGGCCGAGTCGGCGGAACTGGCATTGCTGGCGATATTCGCCAGCGACCGCGCGAGCCCTGGGCCGGCGGTCGAACTCACGCTCGACGCGCTGAGAATTGCGTATTGCTCAGCGGCGGACACCGCAGCATTGAGGGCGAACTTGTCGTAGATGGCCGTGCCAATGTCGACCGTCCCGAGCAGTAGCAGCACGAGAACCGGAGCGATCAGGGCAAATTCGACAACGGACGTTCCCTCATCGTCCGCCAGCAACTCGGTCGCCAAGACGACCCTCTGCGGTGGGTCCTGCGCCCGCTTTCGCTTTCCTGATCTGAGGCGATCCGCACCCATTGACGTCACGCGCTCCCGCGCATTCGAAACCCCGTCACTGCACCAGGACCGGCGTGCTGCTTGTGCCGGCCCCAGCGAGGCACTGCGACGCAACCGCCGTCCCGCCATTCAGCGTGACCTGCGTGGCGACAATTTCGAGGCATTGGCCAGCCCCACTGCCGATGCTTGCGCCGCCGCTCAGGGCCATCGGACCATTCGGAAAGTAGAGCGCACCGTTGACGGTCGTGGCGGTTGCGCCCTCAGTCAGTGAAATGCCGCCCGTCACCGAGGTCGACAGCGGTCCGACGACCGCCACATTCTGGTAAGTTCCCGAACCCGGGGCCGAAACCGCCACGTGGTTGTACCCGCTGCCGATGACGAAGACGCTTGTCGAAGGGGCTCTTATGGCTTTTGGCGAGGAACCGGTGAGCGCGATCGCGACGTTGATCCCGGACACTCCGACCGAACCGTTGGCGCACGACACGTCGCCGCCGCCGCTGGCGCCGGCCCAGAAGTTGCCGGCGATCGCATAGAGGCCCGACCCGAGCGTAAGTCCTCCGGCCACCGACACGCTGCCGTTGATGTCGTGATTTGTCGCTTGTGGAAGGGTGATGCACGCGCCGCCACTCTGGTACAGATCGCCGACTATCTGGAAGTTCGAACCGACCGCGTCCGCGAGAGTTGTCTTCGAGCCGCCGCCGACGTTGAGACCATAACCGTTGCTCGAGGCGCCGATCTGGTAGGTGTTGCTCGACCCGGCGCCGAAAGAGATCGTCTCGCCGCCGCTGTTGTAAATGCCGGAGGTGAGCACGAACGTGCTCGACGTCCCCGACAGGCTCGCGCCGAGCGTCAGACTCGTCCCGGTGTGGCAGATCGAGTAGCGCCCCCCCGAGCACGAGGGCCCCTGGCCGATGCTGAACGACCCCGCGCCAAAGGTGGTCGTCGTGCCGCCGTTGGTGACAAGTCCCTGCGCCAGGTTGAAGCTTCCCGAGCCGAATGTAAGATTTCCGCTGTTTGTGACTGTTCCCGAGAAGTTGTAGGTGGCGGACCCACTAAAGGTAACAGTGCCGCCCGATACAGTCAGGGATCCGAAATTGTACGTTCCTCCGGCCGTGCACGTCACGGCCCAGTTTGCCGACCACGCTGGACCCGTCGCTGTACATCCGGCAGGCAAAGCTGGAGGGTACTGTGTGTACCCGAAGGTGACGGCCGTCCCGCTACTCACCGAAGGGACTGTCGGGCTCGTCAAGGATTTCGTTTGCGACCGCACGCGCGTTGGCGGCGACGATGGCTGCGTTGCCGGCCAGCGGATCCGGAGTCGAAACTTTCTTGATCGTCCCGGTGATGCCGGAACATCCGACCGTCGGCGCCGAGCCATTGTACTGGATATCCTTGGCCGTCACATAAGTGCCGCACGGGACCACGACCGACGCTTGCGAGGCGACCACGCAGTTCGGCGCCGAAACGTGAGTCCCGCCAGACAGCGAGACGCCCGCGCCCGAAGACTTCAGGGCAAGGATGCAGGGCGGCGTGCTCGTTGGGATTTCGGCGTAGGACGTCGAGTGGATCGCAAGGCTGCCGCCAAACCCGAGAACCTGCCCGAGGACGATCGGCTCGTCGGTCGCGACCGTGGCCTGAACCGCCTGGTTCGTGGCGGTCCGCGGCGAGGTCACGAGGCTCGCCGTCACCGCGGTCGTCGCGACGCCGTTCAGGAGCGCGACGTTTTGCGCGGCGGACTGCATAGTTGTTTGGCTCCCGCCAGGCGCCGCGTAGGCGAGTGCGCCCGCATAGGCCGCCTCGTCGGCGACCCGCTGCATCTCATCCCGGACCAGCAGGCCGTGCCCGAACTCGACGGCGAGGGCGATCACGCCCATCGCGACCGGCAGCGTCACGGCGGCAACGATTGCAATCGCGCCCCGCTCGTTCGCAAAAAAATTGCTGGAGGACGACGTCAGCGACGCGATGGCCGCCGATCGGCCGCCCTTCAGAAGCTTGGTCAAACGCTTCTTCACGGTCGGCTCCACACGTTCACGCTATCACTAGTAGAGCACGCCGATTAACATCCGTTTAATTAATACTTTCAAAGTCGGCGAAGACTCTTTGCCGCGCGAAGTAATATTTGGGTAAAACTGTCCGAATGATCTCCAGCAAGCGGCCGGTCGACCCGCACATAGCCGCCTTCATGTAGCGCTCAACCGCAAGAAGCTGCGCCAGGCACGCCGGCGCGAAGGCCGCTACCTGTTGCGAACCAACATGTGCGGCCGCGAGTTCCGCCGAGCCGTGGCGGTTCAAGCGCCTGACTCGTCAAAGGCTGGATCCAAGCAACAAGGCTTTAAGGCTGATCTAGCACAGGAAATGGACGTTGACTGCCGGCGTACCGGCGGCAAGGCTGTAACGAGGCGACACTCTTTCGACACGTTCGGGGACAAGCAAAAATGAACGGTGAGTTCTGTCACTGGCGTCGCCCACAAGCGACAGGCGGGGGAAGTCGGACGCGACTTGGTCGCCGCTTTGCGGCGATTATCTTCGCTCTGGCGTCGGTTGCCATTTCCCAAGCATCCAGTCGGGCCGGAGAAATCGGCATCCTCGTCCCGGCGTACTTCGCGCCCGGGACCGGGGGGACCGAGGGGTATATCGACGGCTGGACGCAGATGGCGGCTTCGGCCGGAAAGGTCCAGATCACAGCGATTTTCAATCCGGATGGCGGCCCGGGACCGAGCGCCGATCCGGGCTATGCCGCTGAGATGTCCAAACTGAGCCTCGCCGGAGGCGAGATCCTTGGTTACGTCAATACCGACTACGGCAGCGTCCCAATCGGCGCTGTAGAAGCTGAAATCGCTACCTACCTGACGCAGTACCCGGGGCTTATCAATGGTTTCTTCCTCGATGGGATGAGTAATGTCATTACTAACATAGGTTATTACGATGCGTTGTACGGTTTTATTAAATCAGAGAGCCTGTCTTACCAGGCGATCGGAAATCCTGGGACAGTTACAAATCAGTCCTACGCAGACGACCCTGCAGCCGATACCCTGTTGACCTTCGAGGGGAACGCAGCGACATATTCTGTAGCCACGGTACCAAGTTGGGTCTACGCCTATCCTATCAGCACTTTCGCCAATACGGTATACGCGGAAAGCGCCGTGCAGGGGATGATGCGCGACCTAACCTTGGCCGCCGACCGGAACGTGGGTTACATCTACGTCACCGACGAAGCGATCAATCCGCCAGGGGGTTATCTCTACGACCGGTTGCCATCATACTGGAACGAGGAAGTGGCGGCGGTCGCCGCAGCAGTCCAGGAACCGAGTTCGGCTATCCTGTTGGCCTCAGGGTTGCTGGCGTCGGCCCTCGCGACACGCGTTGGGCGTTCGGTCGCAGGCTCGCAGCCGAAGCCACCTGCCAGGATCTGCGGGTAAGGCCAAAAAATAAGAGAGGGTTGTAGTTGGTATCGGCCGTCTCCAAGTGCGGCGGGGAGCGAGTTGATCGTCCCAAGCTTCGAGTGCGGGCTGCCAGCCGAGATAGCTCAGCAGGTTTTTTGGCGACATCGTTAAATCGCGCCAGTCTCTGCATGAGGATGTTGATGCGTAGGGAAGGATGAGACGGGACAACCGCCGGTAGCAACCGCCCGCTGTGACGACGTGCCGCTCGCCAGCGCCCACTCAGGCCAGCGCGAGCGGGGGTTCATGATCGAACGGATTGACCGTTCAAGACCTCCAGAATGCCCAGGCTTTCATACGCCGCCTTGGACGAGCGGGTTCCCCGACTTCGTCGCGGCCGTTTGTGTCGCGGGTCGGCGCAAATCCATGATTGCAGCCCTTCCGAGACATATGTATCGATGTTAATATTAGGGCTGCCTTTCTCTGCAAAACGATCCAAGCCTTCTGAGGCGCCTCCTTGGGAATGCCCGACGAAGCGTCAGGGTTACTCGCCGGGGCAAACCGCTGTTGGCTGATTATGGACCCTTTCTCACTCGCGCGGTCGCAAGTCTGCCGGGTGCGAGCCTATTCACCGCACGTCTTGCGATCTATGAACGTGCGCGCAAAGCTCAATGGGCGCAACTCAGGGCGCTCCGTCCACCTCTGCCGGAAGCTGACATCGTCCGTGAGAAAGAGGCTCTCGAACAGGCGATTGTGTTGATCGAGTCGAAGTTCGGCGGGGCGGATCACGTGCGGGTGGGGCCGCCGTTCGTCGCGACGCAGGCGGCGGAGGTCTCCGGGCAGGCCTTGAAACTGGCGCCCAGCCTCCCTGAGGTCGTTCCGCCAAACGCCCGCCCGGAGAGGGGCAAGTCTCTGCTGTGGCTTGCACTGGCAGGCATTTTTGGCGCTGCCCTCGCGCTCGCAGGGACCGCTGCCGTGATGCGTCAGGCTACGAGATATCCCGCCCTGGTTCCACCCGCAACGCTGCAGGAGCCTGCGTCGCAGCAGCAGGCGACGATCGCCGAGCAGGCGCAAGCCCCGCTGTATTCAGCCGCATCCGTCGCGAGCACGCCGCCCGAAATTCGGTCGAGCGCGAAAAGCGGAGCGGAGTTGGAGAATCGCGGGCCGGAAACAAGCAGCCCCGCCGCGACCGGCGCGGCTCAAGCGGCGATCCTGATCGCATCCGACAATCCGCGGAGCCCGTCAGTTCATCTCGGCTCGACTGTCTGGTCTACAATTCCACCGACACCGCTGCGACCCTCAACGATCGCGGTAAAGGCGGACGCTGATATTCCAGATCTCAAAATACACGCGACGATGATTTTAAGAAAAAATACTGATCCTAGCCTGCAGGTGACACACACGATCGACTTGATGTTTTCGTTCGCTGACGGGGCGTTGATTACAAAAGTTAAAGAGGTAAGACTAAAAATGAGAAATCTCGGATTGGCGGCATCTGACGCCGTGGAAGCGGTGAGCGTACGAATAAATGATGGTTATTTCTTGCTTGGACTAACAAAAGATGATGTAGGGCGCAATCTTGATCTGATAAGTACGCGAACGTGGTTTGATTTCTCGCTGCAACTGAATGATAATCGCCTCGCTAAGTTATTGTTTGAGAAGTCTACGATGTCTGACGCGATGTTGGCTAACGCGTTTGAAGCGTGGAAGTGACAAGCAACCCTTCTTTCCATAATTCACAAGAGAGGACAGTATCCCGAGGACGCCAAAAAAGAACCGCGCCTGAGCCGCAAATGCCCATTCCTCACGCCACCGCGCTGGCCCCGGCGGGCGCGGCGCTGCCGGCTGCGCAACCCCAGCCCATTCCGCCGGTGCGAGCGCTACCGGGCGCGCAAGACGTCAAGCGGGTCGATTTTGGGCTCTGCCTCACTTTACAATGAACTTGAGCCGCGGGTGAACAAGGTAGCCCGAGGTTTGCGCACCGCGTGATCGTCGGGATCGACGACTGGGCCCGAGGTCGCAACAATCGCTATGGAACGTTGATCTGCGATCTCGAACGCCGAAATGCGATCGCGTTGCTGCCAGATCAAGAACCCACGACCGCCAAGGCGTGGTTGACCGGCCAATCTAGTGGTCCCATCCCAACAGGTTGAGCGACGTCATCCCTGCAAAGCGGGGTTTCTTGTCGTATGCGCGGACGACCCCGCAAGGTCAATACCCCGGAAATGATATTCGCCGCCGTAACTTGAGCTCGTCGAGAAAGCATCGGCATTCTTCACGTGCGCCAGGTTTGCTGCCAAGGCGGAACTCGAGAGGGCAATATTATCATGGCCCGCTCCGCTCCCATTCCATGCGACGCCCGGGCCAGTCATGTGATCGGCTTCGGCGGCAAGGAACTGCTTCGCCATTGCGGCAAAGCTGGAGCCAGACGCGGAAGCTGGCGGATCAACGACGGTGATGGTCTTGGCCGCCGAGGCATACGTGAGTCCGCCTATCGTGTCCTTTGCCTTTATCGTCAGGGTAGCCGAGGGATATCCGCTGCCCGTATAGTTTGATGTAAGCGTCAGCCCGCTATTCACCTCTGCCGCGCTCAGCGTGAACCACGTTCCTTTGAAGATCTTACCATCGAGCTTGTCTGTGATCGTCTCATACTGCGGAAGTCCCTTGATCGTGACGGTTGTCTTGGCCGGCTGGCCCAGCTTGACGAAGCCGATGTCAAGATTTCGCGACGAGCGCTTCGACCTGGAGCTTGCCGCCGTTCGGCGTGATCACGGCGAGTTGCTGGCCCGTGGTGACGACCTGCCCGATCGTGGTCACCGCCGTCTGCTGGACGACACCGTCGATCGGCGCGGTGAGCTTGGTGCGGGCGAGCCGGGCGCCCGCCTTGGCGAGCGTCTCGCGCGCCTCGTCAGCCTTGCGCGAAGCTTCGGCAAGCTTGTTCTCGTTGTCGGCGATGAACTGCGATACCGCCTTTGCCTCTTCGCTCTGAATCTGTGTCAGCGCGGCCTCGGTCTCGATCAGCTGGCCTTCGTCAGAGGCGAGTTGCGATTGGGATTTCTCCAGCTCCTCCTTGGCGTCGTAAAGATTGATCTTGGTGCCCACCTGCTTGTCGATCGCTTCCTGGCGCGTCGCCACCCGCTGGTTCAGCGTGTCCAAGAGCGTTTGCTGGAAAGCGATGCTCATGTTGAGGCGCCTTCGGGTCGCGAGCTTCTGCGCCACCTGCATGTCGAGCGCCTTGAGCGCGTCGGAGAGCTGGCCGAGGTCGGCGCGCAATACCGCCTCCTCGCGCAGCCGGAACGCTTCGGGCAAGCCCTCGTCCCAGGCGATGGAGAGTTCCGGCCGCCCGGCGAGCGCCTCGATGGGACTCGGCGCGGCCGTTCGCCGCGCCTCGGCGCCGCCCGCCGGGGCCGTGGCTTTCCAGCCGCCGTATTGACCGCTCCGCCGTCGGCACGCGATTCTTCGTCCTCCGCGCTCCGCACGGCCTCGATCGCAAAGCGGCGCCGAGCGATCTCGGCGCGGCTGGCGTTGAGCGTATCTCCGGCGGCGAGCGCATCCGCCCTGGCCTCGGCCGGGTCGATCTCGAAGATGAGGTCGCCCGCCTTGACCGACTGGCCCGCCTCGACATGGATCGCCGCCACCTTGCCAGGATCGAGCGGCTCGATCACTTTGGAGTAGCCGGCCGTCTCGATTTTGCCCGGCGCGACCGCGTGGACGTCGAGGCGGCCGAAGAAGGACCAAGCGAGAGCCGCGAGCGCGAATAGACAGATCGTTCCGATCAGCACGAGCGGCGCAGGCGGCGGCGGAGATTCGAGGATCTCGAGCGCGGCGGGCAGGAACTCCCGGTCGCGGCCGGAGACGGCCGGTAGAGGGCGCGGCGGAAGCGGCGGAGGCGGCGGTTCGGCCGGCGGTGTGGTCCGCTCGTTCATACCGGCGTCCCCGCTTGATCGCTCTGCAAATCCCACAGGTGGGCGTAGAGGCCGTCCTCGCGCCTCATAAGCTCCTCATGCGAGCCCACCTCGACGATCTCGCCTTGGCTCATGCCGACGATGCGGGTGCAGGGTCGGACGGCCGCAAGGCGATGGGCGATGATGATGACGGTTCGCCCGCGCACGATCGCGCGCATGTTGTCCTGGATGATCCGTTCGCTCTCGTAGTCGAGCGCCGAGGTCGCCTCGTCGAGGATCAGGATGCGCGGATTGGTGACGAGCGCGCGGGCGATGGCGATCCGCTGGCGCTGGCCGCCGGAAAGGTTGGCGCCGCGTTCTTCGATCATCGTGTCGTAGCCCTGGGGCAACTGGGCGATGAACTCGTCGGCGCCGGCGAGCCGCGCCGCCTGCATCACCAGGATCCGCGCCATCGCCGGATCGGCGAGCGCGATGTTCTCGTGGATCGAGCGGTTGAACAGGATGTTCTCCTGCAACACGACGCCGATCTGCCGGCGGAGCCAGCCCGGATCGAGCTGGGCGACGTCGACGCCGTCGAGCATCACCTGGCCCATCTGGGGCCCATAGAGGCGCTGGACGAGCTTGGTCAGCGTCGACTTGCCCGAGCCGGAAGGTCCGACGACGCCGATCACTTCGCCCGCGGCGATCGAAAGGGTCACGTTGCGCAGGACGTCGGGCGCGTCGGGCCGATAGCGCATGGTCACGTTGCGCAGTTCGATCGCCCCGCGCGGCGGCGGCAGCGTCAGGAGATTTTGCGGCACGGGCTCGGGCGGGGCGTTGAGAATGTCGCCGAGCCGCGCCACCGACACCTGCACCTGCTGGAAATCCTGCCAGAGCTGCGACAGCCGGAGGATCGGCTGCACCACCTGGCTGGCGATCATGTTGAAGGCGATCAGTTCGCCGACCGTCATCGAACCGGCAATCACCGCTTGCGCGCCGATGAACAGGATCAGCGCCGTCGTGATCTTGCTCACGTACTGGATCATGTTCTGGCCGAGCGCGCCGGTGACGCCGGCGTCGAACGACTTGCTGACGTAGGAGGCGAGCCGCTCCTCCCATTGCGCCTGCATCATCGGCTCGACGCTGGCGGCTTTCAGCGTCGGCGCCCCGACGATCAATTCGATCAGGAACTGCTGCGAGCGTGCGCCGCGGTTGAACCGCTCGCTGATCTGCTCGCGCAGGAGCGGGCGCAACGTCGCGGCGATGAGCACGTAGACCGGAATCGAGATCAGCACGACAAGCGTAAGCTCGACCGAATAGATCAGCATCACCCCGATGAAGACGAGGGTGAAGACGAGGTCGAGCAGGGCAGTCAGGCCCTGGCCGGTGAGGAAGCTGCGGATCGTTTCCAGTTCGCGCACGCGCGCGGCGGTCTGGCCGGCGGCGCGGGTCTCGAAATAGGCGAGCGGCAAGCGGAAGAGGTGGTGGAAGAGCCTTCGGCCAAGCTCGACGTCGATGCGGTTGGTGGTGTGACTGAGCGTATAGGTGCGCAGGAACTGCAGCACGGTTTCGAACAGCCCGAGCGTCACCATGCCGACGACCAGCACGATCAGGGTCGACAGGCCCTTATGGACCAGCACCTTGTCGACCACGAGCTGGAAGAAGATCGGCGTCGCCAGGGCGAAGAGCTGCACGAACAGCGAAGCGACCAGCACATGCGCCAGCGGCCGGCGGTAGCGTAGGATCGACGGCCAGAACCAGCGGAAGCCGAAGGTGTTGGGGTCGACCCCCGCCCCCCCGAGCCGCCGGGTGACCAGGATCGCGGAGCCGGACGACAGCGCCTCCGCCTCCTCGAGCGGGACCTCCCTGGCGCTCCGCGCCAGCGGGTCGACGAGCCGGAGCTTGCCCTTCTCCGCCGCGGCGGCGATCACCACAAAGCCGCCGCCCTTCATCTCGAGCAGCGCCGGATAGGGGAAGGCGCCGAGCCGCTTTGCCGTGACGCCGCGGACGATCCGCGATTTGAGCTCAAGGAGATTGGCCGCCCGGATGAGATCTTCCGCTTCCGCGAGCCGTCCGGTCAGCGCCAACTGATGACGCAACTGCGCCGGATCCGCCGCAATGCGGTAGTAGCCGGCAACCAGCGACAGCGCCGCAAGGCCGCCGTCGAGCGGTTGCGCTGCCGGCGCTCCAGATTCCGGCGCAGTTGCGCCGTCCCGAATGGAAATGTTCTCCATGGCTCCTTCGCAGCGCTCGCATCGACGTCGGGGGGGCTTGAAAGACAATCGAATGCCGACTTCCGCCAAATTTGTCTGCACCGCATCAGCGTAAATCACCGTTCCGGCGCTGCCGACGACGCACTATTAAAATCAAGCTCAGCTTGGCCTCGTTTGCCGGTTCAGATGACCCTTGGACCTGGAAGGCGAAATCATTCCACGGTAACCGACTTGGCGAGATTGCGGGGTTGATCGACGTCGGTCCCCAAGATGATCGCGGTGTGGTAGGCAAGTAGTTGGAGCGGCAACGCAAGGACGAGCGGCGCCGCTGAAGCCGGCACATCCGGAAGGACGATTTTTTCCCAAGACCCCGGCGGCGCCAGCGACGCTCCTTTTCGATCCGTGATCAGGATCGGCCGGCCGTCGCGGGCAATTACTTCCTGCATGTTCGACATGGTCTTTTCAAAATTCATGTCGGCCGGCGCAATCACGACGACCGGGAGATCTTTATCGACGAGCGCGATAGGCCCGTGCTTGAGTTCCCCGGCGGCGTAACCCTCAGCGTGGATGTAAGAGACTTCCTTGAGCTTGAGCGCGCCTTCAAGAGCAAGCGGGTAGTTCGTTCCGCGGCCGATGAACAGGACGTTCCGGAAGGCCGCGATCTTGCGGGCGATTTGGCGGACGGCCGGTTCCAGTTCGAGAGCAGACGTCATGTAGCTTGGAACATCGGTCAGCGCGCGCACCAGTTGAGCTGCCTCATCATTCGAAAGCACGCCTCGATCGCGTCCCGCCCCGATGGCGAGACAGGCGAGCGTCGCCAGCTGGCATGTGAACGCCTTGGTGGAAGCAACTCCGACTTCCGGGCCTGCGAGCGTCGGCAAGACAATTTGACTCGCGCGCGCCATCGTGGAGGTCGTCACGTTGACGACCGAAAGGATTCGCTGCCCCCGCGCCTTGGCGAATTCGAGGGAGGCGAGCGTGTCGGCGGTCTCTCCGGACTGCGATACGAAGATTGACAGATTGCCGGGATCGAGAGGCACCTGTCGGTAGCGAAATTCGGACGCGATGTCGATCTCTACAGGGAGTCCGGCATAGCGTTCGAACCAGTACTTGGCGATCAGACCAGCCAGGAACGCGGTGCCGCAGGCCGTGATCGAGATCCGGTTGATATCGCGAAATTGCAATTCACCAAGCTCACGGATTCTGATCGTCCCGGCGGCGGCATCGATGTATTTCGTGAGCGTCTTGCCGACCACCGACGGTTGTTCACGAATCTCTTTGTGCATAAAGTGGCGGTCACCGTCCTTCCCAGCAGTAGTAGTCGATTGGCACATTTTATCTTGCGGCCGCGATAAATACGTGCCCTTTATACTGATAAATTTGATTCCTTCTCGCTTGATAATTGTAATGTCACCATCTTCCAAATAGCTTACTAAATCGGTAAATGGTGCAAGGGCAATCGAATCAGAACCGAGATACATTTCGCCGTGACCATACCCGACTGCAAGTGGTGATCCTTTGCGCGCTCCAATCAACAAATCGTCATGGCCCTCAAATAGGAATGCAAGTGCAAACGCACCGCCCAGCCTCGGCAACGCCGCACGTACGGCGTCAACTGGCGCATAACCTTTCTTCAGCTGTTGGCTAACCAGATGAGCGATCACCTCGGTGTCCGTATCCGTGGTGAAATTGGCGCCGGCCAGCTCGAGTTCTCTGCGCAATTCGTGATAGTTTTCAATGATTCCGTTGTGCACGACCGCGACGCCATCAACCATATGTGGATGCGCGTTATTTTCGTCGGGACGGCCATGTGTCGCCCAGCGCGTATGGCCAATGCCGATCCAGCCACCAAGTGGTTGACTAGCAAGCATTGCTTCGAGATTCTTGAGTTTTCCGACCGCCCGTCGCCGCGTTAGGACACCTCGATCAAGCGTGGCGATGCCGGCTGAGTCGTATCCTCTGTATTCAAGCCGCCTAAGGGCATCCACAATTGATGTAGCGGCCGGCTCCCGGCCAACGATACCGACGATACCACACATTTTGCGCTCCAATTCGCCTATCGTCCGCTCTACGAGGCGTTGCAACGTTCAATAATGCGAACTAATACGGGCGTACATTTCGTGCTATTTGGAATCTATGCAGCACTTTGCGTCAAGCGTACAGGCATAATTAGATCTGCGTAAGTATCTATATAATCATCCCTGCCCGAAAATACCTCATAAAGTAACGATGATATCGGAGATAATTTCCTAAGTCGGTCAATATTGAGCACTAGTACGTTATGACGATTGACTCTTTCAATTATTTTCTGATCGCTTAAGCAAGACATTGTTCTACTGAAGGTGTCGCAATTAATAACGAGATAATTAGCAATATCAACCCGCGACATCGGAAGCGCGACAGTTATTTGTGCCGTGGGATCGATCTCGCGCCCATGAACGCTCTTTAGTGCAATAGCAAGTATAAAAGACGCGACACGCGCCTCTGTCTCAAGACGACCGATCATAAGTTGGTGCATATTAACGCGCGCCAGTTGATTAAAGCATCGTCGCACTAAGAAATTACGATAATCATCGGCCGACAATCCCCTGTACAGCTCGTGCGGCGCCAAGGCAACTAACGCCGCCTTGGTGATCGCTCGTAGCGAAATCTTAGATGTGGAAAAGATAGTCGAGGTCGAGACGACGTCACCCGGCGCAAGAAAGTCCAATACTTGCAATTTTTCCTTAGCCGGCATCGCATCAACTGCGAGCATGCCCTCTCGCAGTACGATTACCTTATCCGCGGGAGTAGGCGGAACACGCTGTTGCGGGCGCAACCACAAAACGTCGCCATGTGCACAAATTTCTTCGAATAAGCGAAATGCATTCGTGATATCGCGCGGAATCTCTCGTAAGGCCATTCGGGAGCCCCCATAAATCCGCCCAGCTTTCGGAGTCTCTATCTTAGATCGACCATCCGCGATTTACTAGAAGTCGTTGTGGAAATTAATGACTACGCCAAGAGTTGGCAAATGAAAAGAAGTACTCCTTTTCGCTTCATACTAAGGCATTAGAGCGGACTCCGATCAACCGGTATCATATCCGCAAGCCTTGAAGTAATTTACGCATTCCGCGGGTTTGAAGATATCGGCATAGGCGTCGAGGGCGATCAGCAGGCCGGCGACGGTTCGTTCGGCGATTTTGCGCAGGAAGGCCTTCAGCTTTGAATAGGCCTTTTCGATCGGGTTCATGTCGGGGCTGTAAGGCGGCAGATACCGCAATTCGGCTCCGGCGGCCTTGATGAGTTGCTCGACCTTGGGTCCCTTGTGGCTCGACAGGTTGTCCATGACGACGATGTCGCCTTTCGAGAGGGTGGGAACGAGACATTTTTCCACCCATTCCTCGAACGAGGCGGCGTTGATCGGCCGGTCGAAGGCCTTTTGCGCCACGAGGCCGCAAAGGCGCAGGCCGGCGACCAGCGTGATCGTCTTGTAAGGACCGTGCGCAACGGCGGCGCGCAACCTTTGCCCGCGCCGACAGCGTCCGCGTTTGCGCGCCATATTCGTCGAAGCCCCCGCGCTTCGCGCCCGTCCCTTCGGGACGCGTCGATGAACACGAAGCGGGTCGGATCAAGATCGAGTTGCCCGGCGAACCAGTCGCGGCGCTGTCTCAGAACGTCCGAGCGTTGCTGCTCCTCGGCGTGCGCGGACTTTTTTTAAACGTGAGCTCATGGCGATCGAAAAAGCGCCAAAGCACGGAGGACGAGAAACGCTCAGCGTCATGTCCGGCCGGCGGCGAATGAGACCAAGCAGATAGTCGCGATGGGCCTCGATACGACCAGAACGACGATCTCCCCCGTCGGAGCCGGCGAGATCTCCCCTTTGGCTTTGAAGCGCGCCACCCAGCGCACGGCGCTGGCGATGCTGACCCCAAAACGCTCGGCCGCCGCGTTGCGCGACATGCCGCCTTCCACCACCGCCCCCACCTCGACTTGGCTACGCGATTTACGCTACGTTGGCGCAGGGTTCGACGGGATGCTCGGTCGTCGCAGGTTGGCCCCTTGTTGGCACACACGGGGGAACAGCAATGCGAAATTGGCTTCTTGCTTCGACCCACCCTCAGCCGGTGCGGCGCCTTGGCACGCGGCAGCTTGGCGCATTCCTTTAGCAGTTTCAACATTGTACCTTTTCATATGCCGGGGACTGGGGTCCACCGGCCGCGCCTTGCTCCTCCTCCTGCGCCGGGCGACCCGTTTCCTTTGGCTCGATGAGGCGTTCGATGCCGTACCGGGTGCAATTTCTCGACCGCATGGACAACGTCATCCGCGAATTGCGCGCCGACGGCAGAAGCGCCGGCTTTCCGTTGCTGACGCCGTGGCCGCCTGGGGCCTTCCGGGTGCGTGTGATCTACCCGTCGGGGTGTGTTTCGACCTCGAAACCCTTGGCGCGACTCGCCGCCTAGAGTGCGCGGCTTAACAGCGCGCGCGCTATGATGCCGCATCGCAACCTGCGCGTGGACAAGCTAATGAGGCCATCGTCCCAGGGAGGGAAGGATGAAGGCTCCGCCGCCTGCCGCCCGGCGCAGGCGCTGAACGACAGGGCATTGCCCTCGCCGACGTGCCCGGCGCGCCAGGACTCAACTCGCCCCTATCCTACGAGCGCCCGCGCTCTACGCAGCAGGTTTGAGAGACAGGAGGTCTCTTGGTCCACACGTACGCCTCAGCCGATGCAGCCTGGACTGAACATGTCGCCAGCACGATCAAGATCCTTGAGCACCAGCGCGATCGATTGATTGGCCTTGTGGTCGAAGGTCCTATCCCCCTGCGCTCGCTGCGGCTGCGCCAACTGAGTTCCATTGAGCACCGGCTGGTCGCCGCCCGGGCCGAAGAGGAAGGCGCGGGCATTTGCCGGCGCCAGGGTCGTGACATCGTGTCGGGCCTTGCCTATGATTTCGCCTGTCGGCCGACGACGGGGGTCGAGACAATGCTGGGATGGACAGTCGTTTACCGGAATCCTGTTCCCGGAGGTCCAGCCAAAATAGGCCCCGAGGCTGAAACGAAAGAAGCTGCGCTCCGTCACGCCCGGGCCTACGAACACGCCGGTCATGAGGTTCACAGGATAGAAGGCCCGCAAGGCCAGGTGATTGGCAAGGAGGAAATCGAATGCTGGATGGCGGCTAACCCCGATTAATCCGCATTGGCGTCGTCTCCGCCGCTTTCGGGACAGTCTTTGTTACGCTTCCAGTCGGAAGCATCGGGTTCGAGCGCGACCTGAACCAGAGCGGCGAGCGTCAGATCCGGCTCGACGCCGCGTCACGGACTCCCGGCGCACCGTCGCCGCAATCCCCAAGACCGAGGCCGAAGAACCTGACCCAGGGACGTTGAGGGGCGCGCGGCCGCACGAAGACCTCCGCCAGTTGATCGGGGTCAGAAGCCGCGGCTTCCTGTTGTTGACGCCGCGGCCACCGCGCGCATCTCGGGTGCGTGGGGTCCAATGAGGTCGGCTTAAAGGCCGCCGCTACCGCCGCCGGCACGGACCTCAAACCTCCCTTGAGAAAGGTGCGGCGGCGGCGGCTGGCGAGCGGTTGAGCGGGAGCTCAGCCAGCGCCCATCACGCTAGCGCTGAAGCCTTTTCGGACCGCTAAGGCGACCCATCGTCTTCTCGGTAACGCCGGTTCCTGACGTTCACCCCGTTCCGGCCGGCTGCTCCAGCATTGGACCGCCCAGGGCGCTTGCAGACGATCCCGTCGAGCCCCATCTCGCAGGCGTTGGCGACCATCTTCGCGCCCTTCGCCTCGATCGCTCCGCTGAACAGGATGTGATTGGCGCCGGCGATGTGCGAAGTCGCAACTTCGCCCCGCGGACCTCCAAGCCGGATCGCCCGCTGGTCCGCTTGCATCCGTGGCTCGGGCGCATCGGCGCCGCTACCGCCGCCAGCGGCTGTCCAGAACTCCCCAAGGCAGTCGTGGCGGCGGCGGTCGGCGAGCGGGAGGCTCAAGCCGGCGCAGGCCACGCTACAGGTCGAAGCCTTTGCGAAACTGGCGACCCGCCTCGGCGCCCGCGACAACCGGCGCGGGACCCTCGGCTGTCGATCGAGCGGTCGCGGTTTTGTGTCCGGAGCCGCCTTCCGGTCAGGTCGAGCGGGCCGGTTTTGTCGCCGAGGCCAAAATGGCGATCGCTTGGCACGCGCGCCATCGCGTGCCTGAAGGCGTGGTTCTTCTGGCCGAGAAAATAGGGCTGCGTCTCGCGGTCGCGCGCAAAGATCGTTCCGTCGGGCAGCGCCCAGACCATGCGGAAGCCGTCGAGCGTGACGGTGAGGCGCAACGCTTTGGTCGTCAGCGTCACCTGCACGGGCGACGCCGCAATCTCGGCGCAAACCTCGCCAAAGCGATAGAAGCCGGCGCGCGAGACGCCGCTAAGCTGGCACAGAGGCTCGATCGAGGGGTCGCCTTGCGTCTCCTGCGCAGTCATGTCTTCATGGGGGAGGACGATGCTGGCCATGCTGAAGGGTGGGACGGGAATAGGGGATTGAGTAAAGCGTTAGCCCGGTACGGGTTAGCGTTCATTGGCCCGCCGGATCCGACAATTCATGCTCGGTGACAATGACGTAGCCGGATGTGACCTCATATGGCGCCAAACCAGGCTCAAGCGTCACTTGCCTGGCCGGTTGCCAGATGACGCTGACGACTCTCCCCCCTTCGGCGGCGATGTGCTCCAGTTGATCCCGAAGTCTCGCCGGCTCATCTCGGACCGTGTAGACCGCGTATTGCTTGTGCCCCATGGCGGCCCTCCCGGTGGTCCGCCGCGCCGATCGCGTAGGCTAGACCTTCAACTCCGCGTCACGCGCGACGATGCGCCGCTTGCCGTCGGCGAGTGGCCCCGGAGCGACAGGGCGTCTTTAGCGAACGCCCGGAGCAGAATTGCGGCCCTTTCGGGCGAACTGTGGCGGGCCGCGCGCGCCATCGGACGCATTGCGGACGATCAGTATAGCGTGGTCGGGAGAGACGGGTGAATTGGGCGAGCCGCAAGCCCCATCCCTGGCGTCGGACGCGCGGCGACCGCACAGCGCAAACAGCGCTCGCACTTAAGCACAGT
The DNA here is from genome assembly GCA_963770035.1 of uncultured Alphaproteobacteria bacterium. GTDB lineage: Bacteria > Pseudomonadota > Alphaproteobacteria > Rhizobiales > Beijerinckiaceae > Roseiarcus. The sequence continues at coordinate 144,110 of CAVYON010000001.1, forward strand.
GGTCGACAAGCCCTAGCGGACGCATCGCCTCCGTCGCCATCAGTCCCGGTACGGGCGGCATGCACAGGAGCGAACGCAGAACGAAGCGCTGCGCGCCCGGAATCGATCGGCCTCGATTCCGAGTGAACCCGGTTGCTATTTCCTTCTGGTTGCATGCGACAAAGGTCTCATGAGCCCCACAACTTTGATCCAAATCAACGGCTCTCTGCAGAGTTTGCAGTATCCACGCGCAATTTAAAAACTGAGGGAGGGCTCCATGCCGGGCAAACTCATCGACGTTACTGCGTCGGCTTATCAGTATCCGCTTCTCATCAAGCATCTGCTGCACTACCCGATGGCGCATGCGCCCGAGCAGGAGATCGTCTATCGCGACCTGAGGCGGCACAGCTACCGCGTTTTCCGCGAGCGCATCGGGCGTCTGGCAAGCGGGCTCACCGAACTCGGCGTCAAGCCGGGCGATGTCGTCGCCGTTCTCGACTGGGACAGCCATCGCTATCTCGAGTGCTATTTCGCCGTGCCGATGATGGGCGCTGTGTTGCAGACGGTCAATCTCTCGCTGCCGCCGGAGGGCTTGCTGTTTGCGATGAACGACGTCGCGCCATCGATCGTCCTGGTCAACGCCGACTTCCTTCCGCTGGTCGAGAAAATGGCCGACAAGCTGCCGTCGGTGCGGAGATATGTGCTCCTGCACGATCGCCGGGAGCAGCCGACGACACGCCTGCCGATCGAATGCGAATACGAGGATATGCTGGAAGCGAGTTCGCCGTTCTTCCAGTTTCCCGATTTCGACGAGAACACGCGCGCAACGACCTTCCACACCACCGGCACCACCGGCCGGCCGAAGGGGGTCTACTTCAGTCACCGCCAACTCGTGTTGCACACGCTCGGCATCATCGCGGAATACAGTGCCTCCGCCAGTCAGGGTCGGATCAGTCGCGAAGAGGTCTACATGCCGCTGACGCCGATGTTCCATGTCCACGCCTGGGGAAGCCCGTACGTACACACGCTGCTCGGCAACAAGCAGGTCTATCCTGGACGTTACGCGCCGGACGTCTTGCTTGGGTTGATCGCCCGCGAGGGCGTGACGTCCACCCATTGCGTGCCGACGATCCTTCAGATGCTGCTGTCCGCGCCGGGAAGCAAGGACGTCGATCTCTCGAAGGTGAAGATGGTGATTGGCGGCGCCGCAATGCCGCGAGCCTTGGCCCGAGCGGCGATGGCGCGCGGCATCGACGTCTTCACCGGCTATGGTCAATCCGAATCGTGCCCGATGCTGACCGGGGTGCACATGACCACCGCGCAATTGTCGGAGGACCTCGAGGCGCAGGTGGCGCGGCGCACCAACGCGGGTCTGCCGGCGCCGATGGTTGATCTGCGCATCGTGGACGCGGACATGTCCGACGTCGCGCACGATGGAGAAACGCGCGGCGAGATCGTCGTGCGCGCGCCGTGGCTCACCATGGGCTACCTCAACGATCCGGCCGCGTCGGAGCAGCTCTGGGCGGGCGGATACCTGCATACCGGCGACGTCGCAACCTGGGACGCCGACGGAACCATCCACATCGTCGACCGCATCAAGGACATCATCAAGAGCGGCGGCGAGTGGGTCTCATCGATCCAGGTCGAGGACATCATCTCCGAAAAGAGCGGCGTCGTGAAAGCAGCGGTCATCGCCGTCAAGGACGCCAAGTGGGGCGAGCGCCCGATGGCTCTCGTCGTCGTTGAGCCCGGCTTCGCGGGCGGCTCCGCCGAGGCCGCGGAGGAGGGCATTCGCGCCCATGTCCGAAGTTACGTCGACAAAGGCGTCATTTCGAAGTTCGCCGTTCCGGATCGGGTGATGCTCGTCAAGGAGTTGCCGCTGACCTCGGTCGGCAAGGTCGACAAGGCGGTCTTGCGCGAAAGGCATCTGCGGGACGAGGCGGCTTAGCCCGCCTCCTGAAAAATGAAAAGCTAGGGCATGATGACTTGATGAATATTCGTTTCCGTCATTGCGAGCGAAGCGAAGCAATCTATAGACGTAGGGTGCGGCATTGGATTGCTTCGTCGGGGCGCTCCACGCAATTGACGACGGTGATTTGATTTCAATTCATCATGCTCCAGGCAAACAAGAAGAAAGATAAGGGAGTGGGCAAATGAGCAAGGCAAATAAGACGTTGAGCGTCAACCAGCTGTTCTGGGAACAGGTCGCGTTGAGCTTTGTGGTCGTCGCCGTCCTGATCGCCTGCGGCGCGCTGCTGACCTTCAGGGCAATGGGCGAAGCCTACAGCCAGTGGACTGTCGTCGGCTTCGTCGCGACGGTGTTTTTCGCCTTCATCGTCTTCCTTCCGGCCGGAACCCTGTATGCGGCCCGGGCGGAATTCGCCAAAGGCAAGGTTGAGATCCGAGAGGAGGAAAAGACCGGGGCGCTTCACCCGATCGCCGATCCGCTGCTGAAGACGGCGCCCCTTGGCGGCGCCTGCGCCGCGCTTGGGACGGCCATCGTCTGGCTCATCGTCTACGGCCTGGGGTGGACGCCGTCGCCGCTTGTCGCGACACTCGTCTCGTTCCTCTTCGTTGTCCCCTATGCGCTCATCGTCCGCCGGAACATCTTCCCCGACATCGAGGGACTGGCGGCGCAGGGCGCCTTTAGGGCCAGCGCGGTCGCCTCGAGGACGCGGCACATCTGGATGACCTACATCCTTCCGAACCTCGTGTTCCAGGCGATCATCAACCTACCGCTCGGGTACAGAGGCTTTTCGTACGCAGCCGCCGCAATCGCCGACAGCGCCGGGCCGGGCGTCGTACCGGTCGCGGCGCTTGCGCCGGACTTCGCCATTACGTTCATGTTCGTCTGCAGCTTCACCTTCCTCGCGGTGATGGCGCATACCGCGTCCGACATGTTCGAGGGCGAAATGACCTATTCGGGCAAGGCGCGCGGAATCAACGGCTTCCTGTTCTTCATCCTGATCCTCCTGATGGGCCTCGGGCTCGGGATCCTGTTTGCATTGATCCCGCCCGTGACCGGCGTCGCGACGGTCTCGTTCGGATTTGCGATCGTCCTGAAGTTCCTCGTCGTGTTCCTGTCCGTCTACGCCGCCGCTCGCTGGGGCGTCGGCTGGATGGGCAAGAAGTTCAACGACGCCGTCGCGCACAAGGCGGCGCCCGCGCACTGAGCGAGCATCCGGGGCTCCTTGCCCGCTTGCCGCCGGCGGCTCGCTTCTGAAGCGCCGGCGGGGGCATCCTGGGTTTCTCGGGACGGAGGCCTTGATGAAGCTCCACGTGGCTCGCGGCGCGCTCCCGGCGAGAGAAGAGCGCGCTGACCGGTTGGCGAAGCCGCCTTGGTGGGAACTCGGAGCCTTCAGGCTCGTGTGATCGTCGCTGCCTGATACCGCGCCGCCTTCGGTTTCGAACGCGCAGGCTCGTGTACGCTTTCGAACCGCTCCGGGTGCGATCCCTTACTGTAAGCCATTGAAATCGCTTGATGTCTGCACGTGGTAGGCGTGGAAAATATGGCCAAAGTGCGGCAAACCCCGCCCCTGACCGACAAGCGAATCAGAAAGTGGCGCCTAACCCGTTGAAGGGACTTGGTCGCTCGCGAAAACCGCATGAGCGCCTGCGGAGCGCGGGTGGGCCTAGCCGGCGGCTCGGGCCTCCAGGCGGGCGCGCTCGCCGGCGGCGCGCCGCCAGTGGGCGGGCGACCGTTCCCGCATCAGCGCCTCGACAAAGAGCCAGGCCGCCTCGAGGCGTTCAGCCGCCTCCGCCGATAGCGGCTCGCCCAGTTCGAAGCGCTCGCCGCGCACGCACAGGACGAACGAGGGCGGCGGCGGGTGGCCGAGCGAGCGGGCATAGACGTCGAGCAGCGCCTCGGGCGACAGCGCATGGGTCGTGTGGCTCTGATCGCGTCTGGCCTCGATCTCGCGGAAGGCGAACGGGTCCGGCGTGTCCTTGCCGGCGTCGAGAAAGAGGGCCATCTCCGCGCCGTCGAGGTCGAGCGCATGCTCGATCTGAAGCTGGAAGTCCTCGATCGTCGTCACGTCCGACCAGCCGGCGCCCGTGACCCGGGCGAGCAGCAGCGGTCCCAGTCCGTCGTCGCCGCGGGCGTCGTTGCCCCAGCCGAAAACGGCGAGCCGCATTCAGCCCTTCCTCTGGCGCCAGACGAGCGCGCCGTCGGCGTCGACGAGGTCGACTTCGAGCGGCATCTGGCCGAGCGCGTGGGTGGCGCAGGACAGGCAGGGATCGTAAGCGCGGATGGCGATCTCGATGTGGTTCAGCAGGCCCTCGGTCGGCTCGTGTCCCGAAAGGTCGCGCGACGCGACGGCGCGAATCGCCTCGTTCATCGCCTGGTTGTTGTTGGTGGTCGAGACGATCAGATTGCAGTAGGTGACGAGGTCGTTGTCGCTCACGCGATAATGATGGAACAGCGTCCCGCGCGGCGCCTCGATCACCCCGATCGCCTCGTTCCGGCGCGAACCCTTGACGGCCATGAGGTCGGTCCCGACGATATCGGGATCGTCGAGCAGCCCGCGCGCCAGCTCCGCCGCATGCAGCATCTCGATCATCCGCGCCCAGTGGTACATGAGCGCGCCGTGCAGCGGCTTGCCGCCGCCGGCCTCGACGAATCTCTGGCGCTCCATCTCGGCAAGCGGGGTCGGCATGAAATCGCAGACTTGCACGCGCGCCAGCGGTCCGACGCGGTACCAGCCCTGGTCCGCGCCGATCGCCTTGAAGTGCGGGAACTTCATATAGGTCCAGTTCTTGACGTCCTCCTGGATCAGGTCCTGGTAGGTCGTGTAATCGACGTGGTCGAAGATCGGACCGCCGTCGGCGTCGCGCGCGCGAAGGCCGCCGTGGTAGAAGTCAGGCGCGCCCCGGTCGTCGACCAGCGCCATCATGTTGGCGGGGGACTCGCCAAACGCCTGGTAGAAATCCGGGTTGGTCTCGTGCAGCCGGACGACCAGACCGACCGCTTCCTTGGACCATTGCACGATCTGATCGGCCTCGCTTCGCAGCGCGTCGCGATCCTCGACCCCGAGCGCCTTGTTGACGCCGCCTGGAATGACGCCGGTGCCATGGATGCGCTTGCCCGCGACATGCCGGATGACCTCCTGGCCGAACTTGCGGGTCAGAATTCCCTGTTTGGCGAGATCGGGAAAGGCCGCGGCGACACCCACGATATTGCGCTTGGCGACCTCGCTCTCGAAGCCGAGCAGCAGGTCCGGCGACGCAAGATGAAAGAAATGCAGCGCATGGGATTGGACGATCTGGCCGTAGTGCAGCAGGCGGCGGAGCTTCTCTGCGGTCGGGGTCAGCGGACCGTAGCCGGCGATGACGTCCATCGCCTTGGTCGCCGCAAGCAGGTGGCTCACCGGGCAGATGCCGCACAGCCGCTGCACCGCGATCGGAACCTCCCAATAGGGGCGGCCCTCGATGAAGATCTCGAAGCCGCGGAATTCGACGATGTGCAGTCGGACCTGGTGAACGCGATTCTCCTGATCGAGGAGGATCGTGACCTTGCCGTGGCCTTCCACTCGGGAGACCGGCTCGATGGCGATCCTCCGCAACCTGTGCGGGGATTCGGCCGATTCTAGGTTCAACATGGCGGGCGCCTCAATCGTAATGCAGCAGGCTTTGCTCGAGGCGGGGCATCCGTCCGAGAATCAGGTCGGTGAGAAATTTCCAGATCGCGTCGCCCGACGGCGGACAGCCCGGCAGGCTGTAGTCGACGCGGACGATCTCGTTCAGGGGGTAGACCTTGTCGAGCGCAAGCGGCAACTCGGGCGAGTTGGGCACGCAGGGCTCGCCGGTCACCGGATCGCGATAGACCCGGGTCAGGATGTCGTCGATGTTGAGCCGGTTGCGCAACGCCGGCAGGCCGCCGTTGATCGCGCAGGCGCCGACACCGACGAGGATTTTGGCGTTGGCGCGCAATTCGCGTACGACGTGGACATTGTCGGAATTGCACACCCCGCCTTCGACAAGGGCAATGTCGCAGGGGCCGCAATGCTTGATGTCGGTCAGCGGCGAGCGGTCGAACTCGGCGATCTCCATGAGTTCGAGGATGCGCTCGTCGATATCGAGAAACGACATGTGACAGCCAAAGCAGCCCGCGAGCGACGTCGTCGCAAGCCGGACCTTGACCTTTTCCTGAGCTAGGGCGTTCATCGGGTCTCCGGAAGTTCGCAGGAGGCGGCCTCGGCGCTGATCGGGTCGCGGTCGAAGGCGCGGTCGCCGATCGCAATTGCGAACCCGACGCGCTTGACGAGGATCGCGCCGACCGGGCAGACATGCGCCGCGCTGTCGGTGACGGCGAACGCGCTGTCGCCGAGCTTGCCGGTCGGCGAGTTGATGATCAGCTTGGCGTCGAGCCCGCGGCCGGCGACCGCGAACACTTCCTTGCCGTCGACGTCACGGCTCGCCCGCACGCAAAGTTCGCACAGGATGCAGCGGTTGAAGTCGATCAGGACGTCGGGATGCGTCGCGTCGACCTCCCGGTGCGGGAAGAGTTCGACGAAATGGGGCGACATCATCTCGTACTCGTAGCCGAGCGCCTGCAGCTGGCAGTTGCCGCTCTTTTCGCAGGCCGGGCAGAAGTGGTTGCCTTCGATGAACAGCATCTGCACGAGCGAGCGCCGCATGGCGTCGAGTTCGGGCGTGTTGACGTCAACCTCCTGCCCGACTGCCGCCTTGTGGGTGCAGGCCGTCTGCGTTCGCCCGTTGACCAGGACGGTGCACATTTTGCAACCGCCGTGGCGCTTGAAATCGGGCTGAAAACAGAGGTGGGGAATGTAGATTCCCGCCGCCTTCGCCGCCTCCAGGATGGTCTGGCCGGGAACGAAAGGAACCGGCATTTCGTCGATCGTGAATTCATTAGCCATCGGCGTTCAGCCTTACACTTCAAGATGCGCTTCGGCGTCGTCGCGCGCCGAGATTTGTCTGGCTTTCTCCAGGGCGGCCTCGAGATCGACCGCAGGCGCAAAATCGCGCGCCCTGAGCCGCTTCTCGAACGCCGGGCGGAATTTGTTGAGCGCGTCCCGCACGGCGTTGCCGGCAGTCTCGCCGAGACCGCAGTGGCTCGTGCGCTTCATGAACTCGACGAGACGCTTGAGATCGTTGACCTCGTAGCTCGACCCCCGTCCCTCGGCGATCTTGTCCATGATGTTGCGCTGAATGGCGGTGCCGACCCGACAGGGCGTGCAGAACCCGCAGCTTTCATGGGCGAAGAAATGCGCAAAATTTCGCGCCACATCGAAGATGTCCCGATCAGGTCCGAACACCATGAACGCGCCAGCCGTCGAAACGTCCTCGAAGGCGATCCGGCGGCTGAACTCGTCGGGCGTCAAGAGGACGCCGGATGCGCCGCCGATTTGAACCGCCGTCACCGTCGGCGGCGCTCCACAATCCTGCAGGACGCGCCCGATGGTCACGCCGAACTGGTATTCATAGATGCCCGGACGCTCGCAGTCGCCCGATATGGAAATGAGCTTGGTCCCGGTCGACGTCTTGGTGCCGCGCTTGGCGAAAGCCGACCCGCCCTCGATGGCGATCTCGGTGCAGTGAGCGAGGGTCTCGACATTGTCGACGACCGTCGGCTTGCCGAGATAGCCGACCGACACCATGGAGGGAGGCCGCACGCGGGGTCGTCCCGGCTTGCCTTCGAGCGATTCCACCTGGGCCGTGCCTTCGCCGCAGATGTAGCCGCCGGCGCCCATGTGGATCTCGATGTCGAAATCGAAGCCGGGCGCCCCTCGAATTGACGTGCCGAGCCGCCCGTTGGCGCGCATGGTGTCGATATCGCGCTGCAACTGCTCTTGCAGGTGTTTGTACTCGCCGCGCAAATAGATGAAGCCCTTGGTCGCGCCGACGGGATAGGCGGCGATCGCCATGCCCTCGAGCACGCGAACCGAGAAGGAATTCAGGAGGACCCGATCCTTGAAGGTTCCCGGTTCGCCCTCGTCCGCGTTGCATACGATGTAGCGCTGTGCGCCCGGCGCGTTGCGGGCGCCTTCCAACTTCGTGGCGGTCGGGAAGCCCGCGCCGCCGCGGCCGCGCAGGTTCGACCGTTTCATCTCGTCCATCATGCCCTGCCGACCACGGGCGATGGCGGCGTCGAGCGCGACGCCGGGTTCAAGCGGCGTCAGCAAGGTCTGGCGACGACGGATATTGTCGTCGACCTGGAAGAACATGGACGGCCATTCCCCGAGCGGCGCGCCAATCTGTATGAGTTCGCAGATCTCGTCGACCCGCCTCGGCGTCAGCCGCGTAACGGCGTGATTGTTGACCAACATCGCCGGGCCCTGGTCGCACATCCCGGTGCAGGAGGTCATGTCGACACTCACCGCGCCATCGGCCGAGACCTGTCCGCGCCGCAACTTCAGGCGCTTGAGCATGTGGTCAAACAGCGCCGCGTTGCCCAGCATCCTGTCGGTGATGTTGTCCGAGAACAGGACGCGATAGCGGCCCCTCGGCCGGTCGTAGAGGAACGAATAGAACTGGACGACGCTCTGAACCCTGGTGATCGGGATGGCGAGGCCGGCGGCGATCTCTCGCGCCGTTTCGGGCGCGATCCAGTCGAGTTCTTCTTGAATCTCCCGAAGAATCTGGACAAGGCGGGTCGGGTCCGCCCGATGACGGACCAGCGCCCGTACGACGACGTCGCTGACTATCGCCTTTTTTTGCTCGCTCGCCACTCAAAGGCCTCTTCAGTTTTTGCGCTTCATCGAAGCAATGCGACTTTAAGCCGTTTAGCCGAACACCCCGTCGGCTCGCGTGCGCCTATTTCAGGAGCACGTAGATGTCGACCTCGAGATTGGGATCGTCCGCGTCCTTCACGTCGTTTGCGTATTCCTCGATAAACGAATCCTGGGCGTCGATTCCCTTTTCGTCGAGATAGGCGGTAATCGCATCGTAAGTTGCGTCGATATCCGCGTAGTCGCCGAGATACTGAAACCGCATCGCCTTCCCGCCCGCCGTCGAACCGATTTTCACGGCGTCCGACAGACTTATTTTGCCGTCCGGCGCAGACTCGATTGGATAGCCGGCGTGGTAGCGAAATCCCGTGTCGTCCGATTCGATGAACACGGCCTGCGGCCGCCCTGCTGGTTTCAGACCCGCCTTGTCCATCTCGCGCTTCACCAGGCCCAGCGATCCCTGAATAGCCGTGAAGATCTCGTCGCGGTCCGCCTTGCCTTCGATATAGACGAACGGCCGCGCCACAAGGCTAACCGTTTCGCCTGTCGAACCCTCGACCTTCGGGCTCTCGGACCCGGCCGGCCTTGCGGCGCCCGGGCCGCCGGCTGGAGGTTGGACCTCCGGCGCGGGCGTCTGGCCGGAGGCGGACGGAGCCTGGACCCCGGAAGCCGGCTCCGGCGGCGGCGCTGCCGGAGCGGGGGTGGACTGAGACGACGGAGCGGCCGGGGCGAATTCCGCCGCGTAGGCCGAAAGCGACGCTCCGCCGGCGATCAGCATGGCCAAAAGGCCAGCGGTTGCGAGACGGATCCATCTTCTCGGCATACCCAACCATCGCTCCGGCCAAAAACGGGCGCTCCGCCAAGGCTGCTCCCTCATAGGGCAGATTCCTCTCAGGACAAAGACGGCTCTCGCCGCAAGAGGCGCGACAATTTCGCGCTGGCGCCGCATCGTCAGGCTGACGACGGCCTCTGCCATCGCAGGACAGGCTGACGCGCCGCACGCGTCTCATCCAGCCGGCGCCGCGGCGAATGGATCGGGGCTGACGCAAACCGCTCGCGATCGCCGGCCTGCGCGGCGAAAGCGAGGTCTCGCAGCGTCATGATGAAGCGGTCGAGGCTCGCTTTGAACTCCGACTTTGTCGGCTCGATCAGCATGGCGCCGTGCACGATCAGCGGAAAATACACGGTCATGGGATGAAGTCCCTCGTCGATCATCGCCTTGGCGAAATCGAGCGTCGTGACGCCGGTGTCCTGCAGCCAGCGGTCGTCGAACAGCGCCTCATGCATGCAGACCCGCCCGCCGAATGGGGCGCTCATCACGTCCTGCAGCGATGCGCGGATGTAATTGGCCGAAAGGACAGCGTCTTCCGACGCCTGCCGCAATCCGTCCGCACCGTGCGAGAGAATGAAGCTCAGCGCGCGCACGAACATGCCCATCTGACCATGAAATGCGCTCATGCGGCCGAAAGACTGCGTGCCCTCCGCGTGCTCGACCAGTCGCAGGCCGCCGGCGTCGCGCAACACGAACGGAACCGGCGCAAAGGCCGCGAGCCGCGACGACAAGGCAACCGGACCCGCGCCTGGCCCTCCGCCGCCGTGCGGCGTCGAAAAGGTCTTGTGCAGGTTGATGTGCATCGCGTCGACGCCGAGGTCGCCCGGCCGAGTTTTTCCGACAATGGCGTTGAAATTCGCACCGTCGCAATAGAAGTACGCTCCAGCCTGCCGTACGGCCTCGGCGATGCCGACGATCTCGCGCTCAAAGAAGCCGCAGGTGTTGGGGTTGGTCAGCATGATCGCGGCGACGTCCGGATGAAGCGCCGCCCGGACCGCCGCGGCGCTGACCGTCCCCTCGGCGCCGGCCGGAACCGACCGTACCGCAAAACCGATCAACGCCGCGGTCGCCGGATTGGTGCCGTGCGCGGAATCGGGCACGAGTACGACACGCCGCGTGGCGGCCTCGCCACGCGCCTCGATCGCCGCCTTGATCGCCATCATGCCGCAAAGCTCGCCGTGCGCGCCCGCCTTTGGCGACATCGCGATCGCGCTCATACCCGTCAGCGTCATCAGCGCGTCGGCAAGCGCCTCAATCACCGCCAGCGCGCCCTGCGCGGTCGACGTCGGCTGCAGCGGATGCACGTCAGCGAATCCCGGCAGCCGCGCCATCTTCTCATTGAGGCGCGGATTGTGCTTCATCGTGCATGACCCGAGCGGATAGAGGCCCGCGTCGATCGAATAATTGTCACGCGACAGGCGAACGTAGTGGCGCAAAGCCTCCGGCTCACTCAAACCGGGCAGTTCGGGCGCGCCTGCCCGTGCGAGCGATCCCAGGCGCGAGGCGACGAGCGCTGGCTCTTCCAGATCGACGCCGGTCGCGTCAAACCGGCCCGTTTCGAAGATCAGCGGCTCCTCCATGTCGAGCGCGCGATTGCCAGTGAACGTCGGGCGCCCAGCTGCTTCAGCGGTTTTTGGGCGAGTTGGACGGCCTTGGCTATTCATCGAGCGTCGATCCTTGGAGGAGGCTATCGCAGGCATTCGGCCAGGGCTCTAGCGTAGGCTGCGCGGTCGTCGTCGCTGTTGACCTCGGTGCTGGCGACGACGATGCAGTCGTCGAGGCCTCCCCGCCGCAGAAGCCGCGAGACCGGCAGGCCGCCGATCACGCCGCGCTCGGCGAGCGCCTCGATCACATCCGCTGCGGGCCGGGGCGTCCGCATCGTGAATTCATTGAAGAAATGCGCGTTGAGGATGTCGACGCCGGGTACGGCGGACAGGCGATCGGCCAGTTGAACGGCGTTGGCGTGATTGAGGGCCGCGAGCCTGCGCAGGCCAACGCCGCCAAGCAGGGCGAGATGAATGGAAAAGGCGAGCGCGCAGAGACCCGAATTTGTGCAGATGTTGCTTGTCGCCTTCTCCCGTCGGATATGTTGCTCGCGGGTTGACAGCGTCAGCACGAAGCTCCGTCGGCCGTCGGCGTCGACCGTCTCCCCGGCGAGACGCCCGGGCATCTGGCGCACGAACTTGAGCCGGCTGGCGAACAGTCCGACATACGGTCCGCCAAACGACAGGGCGGTCCCGATTCCCTGCCCTTCGCCGACCGCGATGTCGGCGTCCATTTCACCGGGCGAGCGCAGGACGCCGAGCGACACCGGGTCGGTGAAGACGGCGATCAGCAGCGCGCCTCGAGCGTGGGCTGCGGTCGCAATCGCGCGGAGATCGCGCGGGTTGCCAAAAAAATCCGGGCTCTGAACGATGACGCAACCCGTCTCGTCGTCGATCGCCGAAGCGACGTTCTCACGCGCAAGGGGATCCGGTGGCAGCCGCACGATCGTGTCGCCGGCAAGATGCGCGAGCGTCGCCGTAACGTCGGCGTATTGCGGATGCAGGCCGCCCGACAAAACCGCCTTTCCCCGCTTCGTCAGCCGTTGCGCCATCAGCATCGCCTCGGCGCAGGCGGTCGAACCGTCGTACATGGACGCGTTGGCGACCTCCATGCCGGTCAGCGTCGCGACCTGGGTCTGAAATTCAAACAGCACCTTCAGCGTGCCTTGGGCGATCTCGGGCTGATAGGGCGTGTAGCTGGTCAGAAACTCCGAGCGCTGGATCAGATGGTCGACGCTCGCGGGAATATGCCGCTTGTAGGCGCCCGCGCCGAGGAAGAACGGCGTCGAACCCGCCGCGAGGCTGCGGGCTGACATGGCGGACATCGTCCGTTCGACCGCCATCTCGCTCTTGGCCAGCGGCAGATCGAGCAGGCCCTCGATCCGCTTGTCGGCGGGAATGTCGGCGAACAGCGCGGCGACATCGGGGACGCCGATCCGAGCCAGCATCGCCGCGCGTTCGGCGGCGTCGAGCGGCAGATAGCGCATCAATCAATCCTGCGTCGCGAGGAAGGCGGCGTAGCCGGCCTCGTCCATCAGGGATTTAATCTCGCCCGGATCGGCGACCCGGATCCGAAACAGCCAGCCGCGCCCGAGCGGATCCTCATTGATCAGGCCGGGCGACTTCTCGACCTCGGAGTTGACGGCGATGACCTCGCCGGCAATGGGCGCAAAAACGTCGCTCGCGGCCTTGACGCTCTCCACGACAGCGGCCGGGTCGCCCGCCTTCAGCTTCGATCCCAGGGGAGGAACCTCGGCGAACACCACGTCGCCAAGCTGCTGCTGCGCATGGTCGCTGATGCCCACGACGCCCTCGGCGCCGTCGATCCGGATGTATTCGTGATCCTTGGTGTAGCGGATCTCAGCCATGAAGAGGTCCTTTACTTCAGCCGCGATGATAGGCGTGAGAATGGAATGGGAGAGCGACGACCCGTCCGCCGAGCCTCTTGCCGCGCACGATCAGCCCGATCGGTGTTCCTGTCGCCGCGTGGGCGCGCTCGACAAAGCCCATGGCGATTGGCCCGCCGACGCTCGGGCCGAAACCGCCCGACGTGACGATGCCGATCGCGGCGCCGTCCGACGAAACGATCTCCGTTCCTTCGCGCGCCGGCGCCCGGCCATCGGGCCGGATTCCCACGCGGACACGGGCTGTCCCCTCCGCCAGCGCCCGCAGAATGCGCCCGGCGCCCGGGAAGCCGGCTTCGGCGCGCCGGCGCTTCGGGATCGACCAGGCGATCGCTGCCTCGACCGGATCGACCGTCTCGTCCAGTTCGTGGCCGTAGAGACAGAGCCCCGCCTCGAGCCGGAGCGAATCGCGGGCGCCGAGCCCGACCGGCGCGACCTCTGGCTCAGCCAACAACCTTCGAACGAAAGCATCCGCCTCAGCGGACGGCAGCGAGATCTCGTAGCCGTCCTCGCCGGTGTAGCCGGACCGCGAAACAAACGTCTCCACGTCGCAGAGGCGGGCCGGTTTCGCGCTCATGAAAGCCATCGTCTCCAGTCCCTCCCCGGGCCCGAGCCGCACCATCGTCGCGGCCGCGAACGGTCCCTGAAGCGCGATCAGCGCCGCGTCCTCGAGCGGCGTGAGACGCAGATCGGCCGGCATGCCCCGGGAGACGAGCGCGTAATCGACCGCCTTGCGGGACGCGTTGACGACCAGCCTGAGGGCCCCGTCCGCGTCCGGTGGGCGTGTCACTATGAGGTCGTCGACGACGCCGCCGTCGTCGTTGAGGAACTGGGTGTAACGCTGCCGGCCGGGCGCCAGATTGAGAATGTCGGCCGCACAAAGGGTCTCGAGAAACGCGGCCGCGATCCGATGATCCGGGCCTTCGATCACGGCCTGCCCCATATGAGAAACGTCGAACACGCCGGCCGACTTGCGCGTATGCAGATGCTCAGCCAACACGCCAGTCGGATACTGGATGGGCATGTCGTAGCCGGCGAACGGCGCCATCCGGGCGCCGAGTTCAACGTGGAGCGCGTGAAGCGGCGTCTCGAGAACGGCGTCGTCGCTCATGGATCCCCCGGTCAAGAACAGGCGCCCTTGCGGGCCGCGCCGCGATTGCCACAGCGACGACCCACGCGAGCGCCCCCTCTGTCGCGTGACCTGAGAGATTTCCCGCCCTTCGGCGGCTACCCCCGTCGGTGGACACAAGCTTTTCGAGCCCGTGTCGCTTTCCAGAGCGTCATCACTTCAGCGGTCCTGCGGCCTGAGCGTTTCCGGGGCGGTTGCGCCTTCGGCGCCGGCGGCAAGACCGCCGGACTCTTCCGCGAAGTGTCTTCGACTGACATATCGAGCTAGCCCGACCGCCGAGCCTTTGTCAACGGAGCAAACGTCCGCGCTCGGCCTCGGTCAGCCAGCGCGCTTGCGCCGATGGGCGCGCGGCGCGCCGCCCCCGCCGCCTTCGAAGCCGATGTCGATTGTGTAGACATTGGCGAGCAGGAGCGTCGGCATCGGCACCACGATCGGGTCCGCGACAATGCGGAACTGGCCGGAACTCATCGCGTCCGCAGTCGCCTGGATCGTGTAGGTCTTGGAATAGACTGACTTGTGGTCGGCGTCGGTCACCGCGATCCGCAACGGCACGCTAAAGGTTCCAGGCTGGCCGGCCGGCCCTATGACGAGGTTGCCAGCGACGCCAATCTTGATCGAAGCTTGCCCCGGCCCGGCCGGGTCGCACTCGCGCGCCGTGTCGTTGATATTGAACTGGTAGCGCACCGAAGCGTTGTCCGCGCCGCCGACCCGATAAGCCGAACCGCCCTCGGCAATATCGACCTCCGGGCAGTAGATATCGGCCGAAGAGACTGGCAGCGCAACCTGCTTTTCCGCCGGATTGGCGGCCGGACGCGTGACCGGGCGGGGATTGGCCCCCGCGTTCACCGCCGCCGTGTCCGGATCGTAATGGGGCAAAAGGTTCTGCACCGAGCTGCAGCCTGTGAGCAGGCTGAGACCCGCGAGCGCGAGAAGCGGATGAAGTGGGGTCATGCGCATGGCGTCGCTGCGACTTCCATCAAAAAACGGGGCGCGCTGTGCTTAAGGCGCCGGGGCGCTCATGGCAATTGCTCGTAGGCCTCCTTGAAGCCGGCGAGCGAGGCGGGCACGCCGACGCCCTGCTCCGGAGTTTGGAAGATCCCGAGCGTCATCGTCTTGCCGGCCTTGAGCTTGTCGAGTAGCGGCTGGTCGAGCGCCAACTGCGCGATGCAGCCATTGGCGAGACATTGCAGGAAGTTGAGCCGGCCTACGTCCTGGTCGTCGATTCTGAGGCTTATCCCGGCCGGCAGCAGCACGCCGAGCGGCGCGATGACGCGCATCAGCCGCGCTTTGCGGTCCGCCGTGTTGAGCACGATGATGACCAGCGTAAGGTTCGGGCGCTCCTGGTCGACGACGCTCATGACGGCCGCGCACTGCTCATAGGCGGCGCCCGGCGGCGTCTCGCAGCGGGTCTCCCAGTCGCCGTGCTTGGCCCGAACTGCGCCTTGGGCTTCTGCGGCGCCGCAAACGCCAAGCGCAGCGGCGAAAAAGCCGAGCCCGACGGCAATGCGAGTGAACCCGCGCAATCGTCTTGCGTTCATCAGCGCCGAATTCCTTAAGAGTGAGGAGTTGACCCGCCCTAGCAAGCGAACGCGCCGGCGCCAAGCCTCGCGTCAAACGGATTTCTATGGACCGGAGGCGGAGATGGTGGGCGCTACAGGGATTGAACCTGTGACCCCTACCATGTCAAGGTAGTGCTCTACCGCTGAGCTAAGCGCCCATCTCCACGGGTCTCGATCGGGGTCGCCGATCGAGAGTGCGCGGCGGTATAGACGGTCGGGGGGCGGCGCGCAATGGGCGATTCGAAACTCGTTGGGGAAACGCCCCGGCCCCCGCTTCATGCGGCGCGGCGCCGTCGCGCGCCCAGATTCCCTTTCGCCAGAAACTCACGAGCCTGTTTCAGACGATAGACGGATGCGCAGACCGGGAATGGTGGAGCCAGACGGAATTGAACCGACGACCTCTTCAATGCCATTGAAGCGCTCTCCCAACTGAGCTATGGCCCCATTTTTCCGTGGTCTCGCGCGGGCGGCTTCGTTGGGGCGAAGCGCCATTCCTTGCGCGGGCGGCGGTATAACCGCAAAGCTTCGTCCGCCACAAGGCCCATTGCGCAAAAAAGCGACGCCCGTCGCAAAACCGTCGCCTTCGCCAATGGCCAAGGCGAGGCCCGAAATCATCCCTCCTCGTCCGGCGCGATGTCGCCGTCGATCAGGTTGCTGACGTCGTCCTCGTCCTCTTCCTCCTCCTCGAGGAAGGAATTGTCCTCGGCGTCGGCGGCGTCGTCCTCTACGTCGATGTCCTCGACCACAGTCTCGGCGGCCTTCTCCTCGCCCGCCTCGACCTCGTCAAGCGACACGATGTCAACGCCTGCCGGGGCGACCATCTCGGCATCCTCTTCGTCTTCCTTGGCGACCGGGC
Source organism: uncultured Alphaproteobacteria bacterium (assembly GCA_963770035.1). Taxonomy (GTDB): domain Bacteria; phylum Pseudomonadota; class Alphaproteobacteria; order Rhizobiales; family Beijerinckiaceae; genus Roseiarcus. The sequence continues at coordinate 160,600 of CAVYON010000001.1, forward strand.
GGACGCGCATCGCCGCCGCCCCCTGGAAGACCGTGCCGCATTTCGGGCAGACGATCGGATCCTTGTTGAGATCGAAGAATTTGGCGCCGCACGCCTGGCACTGGCGTTTGGATCCGAGTTCGGGTTTGGCCACTGCGATCGTTTCCCTGTCGTTCCAAGGGCGGTTTTGCGGAGGCTCCGGTTAGACAGGTCGAGCAACCCTGTCAATGCGATTTTGCCGCCGTCGACAAAGGGTCCAGCCCGATGGTACGAGCGGCCCTAACGTCACTTCAGCCGGGTCCCCGCGTGTCCGCTTCCCATCGTCCTGCCGCAACGCCGCTCCGCGCCTTGCTGAGCCCAGCGCTCCGCGGGAGGTTCCGCCCGCCCGGCGACAAGTCGATCTCGCACCGCGCCTTCCTCTTCGGGTTGCTCGCCTGCGGCGAGACGACGATCGAAGGCCTGCTCGAAGGCGACGACGTCTTGCGCACGGGGCAGGCGTGCGCTGCGCTCGGCGCGTCGGTCGAGCGGCTGGCGCCGGGGCGCTGGCGCGTTCGCGGGCCCGGAATTGGCGCCCTCGTTCCGCCTCGCGACACGCTCGACTTCGGCAACGCCGGCACGGGCTCGCGGCTGACGATGGGCGTCGTTGGCGGGCACGGGATCACAGCGACCTTCGACGGCGACGCCTCGCTGCGCAAGCGGCCGATGAACCGGATCCTCGAGCCCCTGAAGCTGATGGGCGCGGAAGTCCTCGCCGAGGCCGGCGGCGGTCGCTGCCCGATCACCCTCCGGGGCGCGCGCGACCCCTCCCCGATCCTCTACCGCACCCCGGTCGCCTCGGCGCAGATCAAGTCGGCCGTGCTCATCGCCGGCCTCAACGCGCGCGGCGTGACGACGGTGATCGAGGCGGAGGCCTCTCGCGACCACACCGAGAAGATGCTTGCCCATTTCGGCGCCGAGGTGACGGTTACCTCCGAGGGCGACGGGCGGCGGATCGACCTCGTCGGCCGACCGGAACTCAAAGCCCGCCCGGTCGTCGTGCCGGCCGATCCGTCGTCCGCAGCGTTCCCGATCGTGGCGGCGCTGATCGTCCCCGGCTCGGACATCGTGGTCGAGGGCGTCATGACCAACCCGCTGCGCTCCGGACTGATGACGACGCTCCTCGAGATGGGGGCCGACATCGCCTTTCTCGACCGGCGCGTCGAAGGCGGCGAGGAGGTCGCCGATCTGCGCATCCGGGCGAGCGCGCTGAAGGGCGTCGACGTCCCCGCCGCCCGCGCCCCCTCGATGATCGACGAATACCCGGTGCTCGCCGTGGCTGCGGCCTTCGCGGCCGGGACGACGCGCATGCGCGGCCTGCACGAACTCAGGGTCAAGGAAAGCGATCGCCTTGCCGCGGTCGCCGCCGGCCTCGCCGCCGCCGGCGTCGCGCATGCGATCGAGGGCGACGATCTCATCGTGGAAGGCGCCGGCGCGCCGAAGGGCGGCGGCCTCGTCACGACCCACATGGATCACCGGATCGCCATGAGCTTCTTGGTCATGGGGCTTGCGAGCCGGGCGCCGATGACAGTCGACGACACGGCCATGATCGCCACCAGCTTTCCGACCTTTCGTCCCGCGATGGAGGGGCTCGGCGCGACGTTCGAATAGGCGATCCCAAACGAGCGAAACGGGACGACGGTCGCGCCATCGCGATTCCCATCATCGCAGAGCGGATGTTTCGAACACGCAGCATGCGCTGCGTCCGCCGTCACGAATGGATGATCGATCCAGGAGCACCCGGACGTCGACGTAGGTTTCGCATATTTCCTTTCCGCGGCGCCCTTCGTTTAATTGGCCGCAGAAAGCCGCGACAAAGCCCCGTCTGGCGGCGAGCCCCTGGCGCTTCAGGGCCGCCATGAGATCGCTCACTTTGCGCGGCCCGAGGGAGGAAAACGATGTTCAAGATGAGCGGACGTTCGTCGCGGCTTCAATTTGTCGCTTCAACCGCGATCCCCCTGGCCGCGCTTGCGTGCTCGAGCTCGGCCTTGGCAAGTTCGTGCGAGGATCTGGCGAGCCTCAAACTGCCGAACACCACAATCGAGACCGCACAAGCGGTTCCCGACGGCGATTATCCGACCGCCGACAAGGTCACCCGAAAAACCATGCCGGCCTTCTGCCGCGTGGTCGCTTCCGTGAAGGACGCGCCCGACTCCGATATCCGCATCGAGATGTGGCTGCCAAAGGAGGGATGGACGGGCGTCTTCCACGCGAACGGCAGCGGCGGCTATGCGGGAACGTTAGCCTACAACTACGGGGCGATGGAAAGCGCCCTGAAGCGGGGCTACGCGACGGCGATCACCGACATGGGAACCGCCCCGGCGACGCCGCTGGACGGCGACGCGCTCGTCGGTCACCCGCAAAAGTGGAAGGACTGGGGAATTCTGTCGACCCACGTTCTGGCGGTGACTGGCAAGGACATCGCCAAGGCGTATTACGGCGCCGATCCCAAGCGCGCCTATTACACCGGCTGTTCGACCGGCGGCCAACAGGGCATCGTCGAGGCGCAATACTATCCCGAGGACTTTGACGGCGTTCTCGTTGGCGACCCCGTCGTCAACCGGACGTGGGGTCACGCCGTGGCGGTGACGGACTACGTGGCCGCAAACCTGAAGCCGGGGCACAAGCTTTCGGACGCCAAGCTCGCATTGTTGACCAAATCGGCCGTGGCGGCGTGCGGCGCAAAAAACAACGGCCTCGAATCGGATCCGTTCATCGCCGATCCCACCGGCTGCGATTTCGACCCCGCCTCTCTGGTCTGCAAGGGCGCCGCGGACGATGCGTGCCTGACGCCGGAAGAAGCAGACACCGCGAAGGCGTTTTACGCCGGGCCGACCGATCACGCCGGCAAGCCGGTTTTCTACGGCTGGCCTCCGGGAAGCGAGGCCGGCGGTTTCAATTGGGGTTTCATCGAGGCGCCCGGAAACGCTCCCGGCGAGCCGGCGTTCGACGGTCTCTTCAAGTGGGTGTTCGGCGCCAACTGGAATTGGCGCGATTTCGACCTCGAGCGGGACATGCCCAAGGTCGACGCAATGCTCGGACCGTCCGTCAACGGCGCGACGACCGGAGACCTGAGCGCGTTTCGCAAGCGCGGCGGCAAGATGATCATCTACCAAGGGTGGGCGGACCCGATCGTGCCGCCGATGCAGACCGTCGCGTTCTACAACCACCTTTCCGATGCGGCCGGCGGGCCCCAGTCGGCTGACGAATTCGCCAGGCTGTTCCTGGCGCCAGGTTTCGGCCACTGCTTTGGCGGCCCAGGGCCGAACCGATTTGACTCCGCCGGATTTGGCGGCTTCGGCCCCCCGACCCACGACGCCGGCCATGACGCCTTCACCGCGCTCAGCCATTGGGTCGAAGACGGGGTTGCGCCTGCCCAGGTCGTCGCGACCAAGTTCGTCAGCGACGATCCGAGCAAGGGGATCGCCATGCAGCGCCCGCTGTGTCCATATCCGCAAAAGGCATGGTACAACGGTGGCGGCGACCCGAATATTGCCGGCAATTTCACCTGCGCCGTCGAGCGCAAATAGGCCCGATCGCGGGCGGGAGGAAGCAGGAATGACGTTCAGCAGATGGCTCGCGTCGGTCTCGGCCGCGCTCCTCGTCTCCATTTCGCCGTTCGCGGCGCAGGCCGCGGACAAGGTCGTGATCGGCGACATCGACGACATGTCGGGTCTCTACGCCGACGTGAACGGTCCGAGGGCGGTCGAGGGGATCAAGATGGCGATCGCCGATTTCGGCGGCAGCGTTCTCGGCCAGCCGATCGAGTTCCTGACGGCGGACCACCAGAACAAGCCCGACATCGGCGCCAGCAAGTTCCGCGAGTGGGCCGACACCAAGGGGCTCACGATGCTGCTCGGCGGCTCCAACACCGGCGTGAGCCTGGCGATGGCGCCGATCGCGAAGGAGAAGAAGGTGCCGTTCTTCGCGATCGGCGCCGCCGGCGCGTCGCTGAGCGGCAAGGACTGCAACGCCTACATGATCCACTACGGCTACGACACAAACGCGCTCGCCAACGGCACGGCGAAGACGATCCTCGATCAGGGCGGCAAGACCTGGTTCTTCCTGACCGCCGATTACGCCTTCGGCACGCAACTCCAGGCCGCGGCGACCAAGGTCGTCGAAGCGGGCGGCGGCAAGGTGCTGGGCTCGGTCAGGACGCCGCTTGGAACCTCGGACTTCTCGTCCTACCTGTTGCAGGCGCAAAGCTCCGGCGCGCAGGTCGTCGGCCTCGCCAACGCAGGCGGCGACTTCAGCAATTCCCTGAAGGCCGCGCACGAGTTCGGTCTAACCGCCACCATGAAGCCGGCGGCGCTGCTCGCCTTCATCACCGACATCCACGCGGTCGGCCTCGATACGGCGCAGGGCCTCTACTTGACCGTCGGCTGGTACTGGGACCTCAACGACAAGAGCCGCGCCTTCGGCAAGCGCTTTATGGACAAGACCGGCGCCATGCCGACCTACAATCAAGCCGCCTATTACTCGGCGACGATGACCTACCTCAACGCAGTCAAGGCCATCGGCACGACCGACGCGGACAAGGTGATGGCCGAACTGCACAAGACCAAGGTCGACGACATGTACACCAGCGACGGCATCATCCGTCCTGACGGGCTGCTCGAGCACTCGATGTTCGTGATGCAGGTCAAGACGCCGGCGGAATCGAAGGGGCCGTGGGACTACTTCAAGCTGGTGAAGACGATGTCCGGCGCCGAGGCCTACGCGCCGCTCTCCGAGTCGGCCTGCCCGCTGGTGAAGAAGTAGCGGGGTCGCCTGTAGCCGCGGTCGCTGACCGCGGCGGCGCGACCGACGAGCGCGCCTACAGGTTGCGCTCAACTCGCTTGCCCGCAAACCGCTCGACCAGCAGGAGCTTCTGAACCTTGCGGTCGGCGTGCGCGGCAGGGCGGCGCTCTGGAACCCGATCGTCCGGGGGATTGTGAAACTCGCAAGCCGCTCGGGCAGTGACCCCCCTCGTTCGTTCTGCCGAAAGCAATTCGGCTACCAGAATAAATCGCCATCTAACTCCGGGGCATCGTCGAGTTCGTACCTCATCGCCGGCGCGTGTCGGCTACTGGTATTCGAAAGCAACCCGTACTTGCGCTCGTACCAGGAGAACTGAAGTATAATCCCCGCTGCGACACTGATAAACATGCCGAGCGAGACCAACAATAGGAAAGTTATAAGGCTCATGGTATTCCTCCAACCTCATATCGGATGAGGGCCAGCCCTCTAAGTTGTAAGTCTTTCTTGCGGCGTAACTTTGCGTAGCTCGACGCATACACCGTCTGCCTGCAACTCAGCCTATGATTGATCGAGCGAATTCGCCAAGCGTCGCCGCTTGGGGGCTACGGAAGTCCCGACCGTGTCCTTTCCGTCACAAACAAGTTGTGGATCTATCATTGATACAACCCGCGATTAATCAATCGGTCATTTTGCCGCACGCGGCACGGCAGCCGTCCGGCCGCCTATGGGCGTCCGCCGCCCGTAGGGAGGTTGTTGACGGATGGCGTCCGATACCCTGGGCGTGAGCTACGAAACGGCTCGGGCGCACTTGCGCGCGATCTCCGGCAAGACGCAGGTGAGCCGACAGTCTGAATTCGTCGCCCTTGTGGCGAGAATGGCGAAGTAGGGACAGGGTCTCGCGGCCGCACGCCACGTTCCAGGCCTTTCCCGGTTCTGCGGGCAGAAAGAACGCTTCACGCCTTGGCGCCCTCCGCCTTCGGATTGCCCACCCTCTGGAGGACGTCAAAACCCTCGAACTCGGGATGGCCGAGATCAAGGGGCTTGTTGTCGCTGGCGTTGCGATGGGCGGCGCGGAAGTGCTCGGACTGCGTCCAGGCGGTGAGGGCCTCTCGGCTTTCCCACACGGTGTGCGAAGCATAGAGCCCATGATCGTCGCGCTCGGGGCCGCGCAACAGAGGAAATTCGACGAAGCCGGCACGCGATCGAGATGGCTGTCGCGCGAAAGCCAGACGGTCTCGAACGCGTGGGCGGAGTTCCTTGAGGACATTGAAGCGGTTGACACGGACAGGATTCTTGCAAAAGGGGCCGGCGATCCTTACGCCGTTCCCATACCGGATCGATACGCTCGGTGAGCTCGAAGGCTTCCCATGCGAGCGGCGGGACTCGACGCCCAGCGGAGAGCTGGAGTCGACGTTTAGCGGACCTAGCAGACCACGGCCCTGGACGGCTCAGTTTCGGTGGATTTGCGGTCATTCGGATAAAACCTGAAGGAGGCCCTTGCTGCGCCGCACGGGCGGCTGTGAAATCGAATGGCGAACCGCGGTAATCTCTGAGCACACTGCGCCGGGCAGGCTTGTCTTAACTCTCGGAAGGAAAGGTCTAGTTCATGACTGAATCCGCTTTGCGCCCCGCCGCGCAATGGGCCTATCGCAGCGCGGGCGAACTCGCCGAGTCACTGCAAAAGCGGGAGGTTTCGGCGCTCGAACTGGCCGATCGGTTCATCGCCCGGATCGAGGCGCTCGACGGCGAGCTGAACGCCGTGCCGGTGCGGGATTTCGCCCGTGCTCGCGAGACGGCGAGGCAAGCGGATGCGGCGTTGGCGCGCGGCGAGCGCCTGCCGCTGCTCGGCGTGCCCGTCACGGTCAAGGAATCCTACAACGTCGCCGGATTGCCGACGACCTGGGGCATACCCGCGGCCAAGGACTTCATCCCTCCGGAAGACGCGCTTGCCGTGAGCCGCCTCAAGGCGGCGGGCGCAATCGTTCTCGGCAAGACCAATGTGCCACTCGGCCTCGGCGACGCGCAAAGCTACAACGACATCTACGGGACGACGAACAATCCGTGGGACAGGACGCGCTCGCCGGGCGGCTCCTCGGGCGGGTCGTCCGCGGCGCTCGCCGCGGGTTTCGGTCCTCTGTCGCTCGGCAGCGACATCGGCGGCTCGCTGCGCGTTCCGGCGCATTTCTGCGGAGTTTGCGCCCACAAGCCGACCCTTGATCTCGTCCCCTCTCGCGGGCACACGCCGCCGGGCCTCCCCGCTTGGGCGGGGAGGACATACCTGGCCGTCGTCGGCCCGATGGCGCGCTCGGTCGACGACCTTGTGCTGGCGCTCGACATCATCGCCGGTCCGGACGAGGCGGCGGACGGGCGCGCCTACCGCCTCAACCTGCCGCCGGCGCGGGGCGAGAAACTCTCGGATTTCCGCGTTCTCGTCATCGCCGAACATCCGCTGTTGCCGACCTCGGCGGCGGTCGGCGCTTCGCTCGACCGCCTGTCGAAGCACCTTGCCGCCGCGGGCGCCGACGTCAAACGCGAGACGCCGCTCCTTCCCGATCCCGAGGCGTCCGCGCGGCTTTACGTCAAGCTCCTGAACGCCTTCCTGTCGGCGGGGATGCCGGACGACCAGTATCAGGAAGTGCGCAGCGCCGCGGAGAAGATTCCCGCCGCCGACCAGAGCCTCGTCGCCGAACTGATGCGCGGGGCGCTGCTCAGCGCTCGGGAATTGTTCCGGTTTGATTTCGCCCGTCAGGGGCTGCAACAGCGATGGCGCGTCCTGTTCCAGAACTTCGATGTGGTCGTCTGCCCGCCGGCCGCGACGCCCGCCTTTCCCCACGACCACACGGAGCCTCCAGAAGACCGCAAGATCGTCGTCGACGGCAAGGAATTCCCCTATGACCACCTACTGGTCTGGGCCGATCCCGCGACGACCTGCGGGCTGCCGGCGACCGTCGTTCCGATCGCGATCGCGGATGGCCTGCCGATCGGCGTGCAGATCATCGGCCCCGAATACGAAGACCGGACGCCGCTCGCCTTCGCCCGGCTCGTCGAGCGCGAATTCGGCGGGTTCGCCGCCCCGCCGGGCTACGCTTAAGGCCTGAGCCGTCGCGGGAGACCCGGTCAGCGGCTGTCGGCGGACGCGCGGACGCCGGACCCGGCGACAGGAACGCCGAGCGCTGTGAGGACCTTCAACGAGCGGCAGATTTCTGCACCAACGGCAACGTCTGCAAATTGGTCGGTTTGGCCCGTTCGCCGAGCCGCCAGCGAATGACCGGAATTGTGCGCAGCAGACGGCCGGTCCCGACGTATGCGGCCGGTTTCAGCCGAGGACGGACTGGGCCCCGTTCCAGATATCGGAGGCGATTTCCGCAGCGGGCTTGTCGGCGGCGAGGCGGGCCGACTGACCGGCCCAGGCCTGCATCCCGTCGATATCCCCGCGCTTGCCCGCCGCCTCACGCATCGGCGCCGTCAGAATTCCTCTGCACGGGATAGGGCGCGGGCGCAGGCGCGCCTGGTCCGGTGGCGGCGCGGGCATAGGCATTGGCGATGGAACGGCCAGCGCGGCCGGAGAAGACGCGGGTGACGACCGTGTCCTCGGGCGCCGCATCCCTCAGCGCCGCGGCCCAGGGCGCCGCAAGGCCCGCTTCCGGGGCGCGCAGAAAGCCGGTGCCGATCTGCACGGCGGAAGCGCCGAGGAGGAGCGCCGCCGCCACGCCGCGTGCGTCGGCGATGCCGCCCGCCGCGATGACGGGCGCCCGGACCGCGTCGACGACGCCAGGCAGGAGCGAGAAAAGCCCGACCATCTCGGTCTCCGCCCGCGCGGCCTCAAAGGCGCCGCGATGACCGCCCGCCTCCATGCCCTGCGCGACAATCGCGTCGGCGCCCGCCGCTTCGGCGGTCCGCGCCTCGGCTACGGTCGTCGCTGTCGCAAACCAGCGGATGCCCCGAGCTTTCAGCCGCGCAACATAGTCGACAGGAAAGACCCCCATGATCGAGGAAATGACCGACGGCCCCGCCTCCAGCATCGCTTCGCACTGGGCGGCGAAGTCGGGCAGCCGGGCATCGCCCGCTTCGGGCGTCACCTCGGGTCCCCAGTTCGCAAGGAACGCTCGAACAAGGCCTTCCGTTTCGGGATCGCGAACCGGCGGAGGATCGGGAATCCACAGATTGAGCTGAAAGCCGCCGTTCGTTCCAGCACGCACGGACGCCGCCCACGTTTTGATCGCCTCGGGCTGCATCAACAGGGCGCCGCAAGCGCCCATTCCGCCGGCATTGGCGACGGCAATCGACAGAGAGGGCGGACAGGCGCCGGCCATAGGCGCAAGCAGGATGGGAAGTCGCAGGCCGAGGCTCCGCGCGAAGCTCTCAGCACGGGCGATGGCGGGATGCGGCATGGTCGCCTCCTCGGAAGATTTGTCTCGGTTTGGTCTTAGCCCGAGACTTCAAAACGCTCTATAACATCACCAAACAGGTGATTGTTTGGCCCAACGCTATCGCGCCTGATCGACTCCTCAGCGGCTGCCCGCAAGGTCTTCGATGTCCTCCGCCACGGACTTGCAACCCTGGAATCCGGCAGAGCCGCCACTGTGGCGCGAGCGGATCGGCCGCGTTTCCCTACGGGAAGAAGGAGGGGCTGGAAGCGTGCTGCAAGGCTCGGCTCCGGCGCTGCGCGAACGCGCGTGACCACTGACGATCTGAAAAGGCGCCGCACGCTCTGGCAACGAACCCGAGGGGTCTGACTCCGTCATAGTAGCAACGAAGCCGACGAACAAAACCGAGGGATCCGTCGCGGAGCCGGTTGAGACAAGAACGGGGGCGAAGGGGAGAGCGGGCCGGCAAAGCACATGCGTGGCTCGCGAAAATCATAGCTTGTAAAAAGAACAGATAGGGCCATGTACGAGAGGACGACGAATGATTTGGTTCAACCGCTCGAAGGCGAATAGAAAATCTAGGATCTATTCGAATAAATTTCCCGCCGTTTATTATCGTCTTTACGGTGTTTCACCTTGTCGTCGTCAGTTTCATCCATATAGCATGTGGCTACTGTCACAAGGAGGATTTCATGCCGGAGCGCTTGGTCGACGTCGAGAGGCAGGGCCTGGGGCTGCTGCACACGTTTCCTGTCACGCTCAACGCCCAGGCCGACGACGAGGCCTTCAGGCAGAAGGCGTTGGAGGCGGCCGGCTATGCGAGCTTGGTCCCGAACGAGCAACTCGAGAGTTCTGAACGCCAAGATGCACGTCGCCCGCGGCGGTCAACTGACGCCGTTCGGCGATACGCATGGCGTGATGGCGGAAACGAAGGCGGGTCTGGACCAATTCGTTCGTGACCGCGCGTATTTCCTCTGGGAGCAGGCGGGGCGGCCCGAGGGCGGCGCCGACGACTTCTGGCGCCAAGCGCAGGATCAACGCTTCCGCGAACGCGCTTACGCGCTGTGGGAACGGGAGGGGTGTCCAGAGGGCGCCGCGGACGAGTATTGGCATCGGACGCGCGCCTTTGAGGAAGGCTGTTGAGTTTACGGACCCTCCGGTTGTGCGAGCGTCCTGACCCTCCACAAGGCGAAGATTGCCGGCCCCGGCGTTCTGTCGCGTGCCGGGTCAATCGCCGCGACCGGTCGCATTTGGAATACTGACTGTCTGGAGGACCGCAAAGCCCTCGAACTCGGGATGGCCGAGATAGAGGGGCTTGTTGTCGCCGGCGTTGCGATGGGCGGCGCGAAAATGCTCGGACTGCGTCCAGGCGGTGAAGGCCTCCTTGCTTTCCCACACGGTGTGCGAAGCATAGAGCCCATGATCGTCGCGCTCGGGTCCGCGCAACAGAGGAAACTCGACGAAGCCGGGCACGCGATCGAGATGGCTGTCGCGCGAAAGCCAGACGGTGTCGAACGCCTGAGCGGAGTCCTCAAGCACTTTGAAGCGGTTTACATCGACAGGATTTTCGCAAAGGGGCCGGTGATCGCTTATGCCGCTCCCCTGCCGGATCGATACGCTCGATGAGATCGAATACTTCCCACGCAAGAGTGTGTGGGGGCGGAACTCGACGGCGCAGCGGATAGCCGGAGTCGACGTAGAGCGCCCGTTGCAGATGATGGCCGCGAAGGTCGAAAGTGGGCGGGGAAGCAGGCCTTGGCTCTACGCGCGAAATCCGGCCGAAGCAGTCATTGCGACTAAGCTTCTCAGTTGGGGCGGGGTGTGTTGCTGGCGTTTCTCTGGGCGCCACGTCGGGGCGGCAAATCCCGTTCTATCTGCTCGCCCGAAGCCCTCGCTTTGCTCGATGCTCGCCGAAATGACCTGCATGCCGACACTACCGTCGCCGGGAGCCGATCCGGCGATCCTCGCAAGCAGCGATAGCGATTTGAGCCCAGGGACCGCCTGGCCGCCTTGCCCTCCCTGCGCGCCCCTCGCGAACTTCATGCTGGTCGCCCATCGGGGCGATAAATGTGACCGGGCTCACAGACCGCAGCCTTCATTTCCATGAAACTTAGGCGAGCCTCCGAGACGCGGTCGTCTCAACCGGCTCACGCCCGGACGGACGTTTCAAGGGAGGATGTGGCATGGCAATCAATGTCTTGATCGTCATTGACGGCGCTTTCCTGTTTCAAAACAATGCTGGGACGCCGGATTTCACCTTTGCGACCCTAGTGAGCACGCTGACGAACGCCGGCTTTCAGGTGACCAAGGCCAATCGCGAAGCCGACCCGAACGCCGACCTCCCGGATTTCAACTTTGCTACGAGCGCAAGCCTGCTCGATTTCGATGTCATCTGGATGATCGGCGACGGGGGCTTGAACGACAATCCGATCGTGATGGAAGGCACAAAACCACCCCTCGACGCGGCAGAACTCAACGCCGTCGCCAATTTCATGGAGCAGGGCGGCGGCGTGTTTGCCGTCGGCGATCATTACAGTCTCGGCTCTGCGATGTGCGGCCAAATCCCCCGGGTGCGCGTCATGCGCAGCTGGTACGGCCAGGGCGACGCTAGCAAGCCAGCGGAGCTGGCCGCGGTTCCCGACAATTTCCCAAACGAAGGCATAGGACGGGCGGATACGACCCTCAAAAATCCGCTAGGGATCTATCCCGCGTTCGACGCGTCGAACAATCCCACCGTCTCGCCGTACGCCTATTTTCAAAATCAATCGGACGCGCTGCCGCAAACTATCACGCCGACCTCGTCGCCCGCTCATCCGATCTTGCGGAACAACGGACACGATGTCACCGTGTATCCCGACCACATGCACGAAGGCAATGCTTTGGATGTGGTGGCCGGCTTTGACTATACGCAGCCATCCCCCTATGGCGATACTTCCAAAGGCGAGTTCCGCGCGGTCGCCGGATCTCGCCAAATGCCGCAGATCATCGCCACCGGCCAAACCCGAGCGCAAGCCAGCTACGTTGTCAGCGATACCGGGCCAGTCGCGCTCGATTCCACGATCTCGGGGGCTTTCAACGTCAACACGCTCAGCGTCTACGACGGGCGCGTCGCCGGCGTCGGCCGGATCGTCACCGGCTCGACCTTTCATCATTATCTCGACATCAATCTTGTCGGCGCCAGCAGCGTCGACGCGACGACGGATCCAATGGTCGGCGGCGACGCCGAAAAGGGCCAGGGCCTGTCAACCAACGCCACGGCGTTCGCCGACATTCAGGCCGTCTACGTCAACATCACCAATTGGCTCGCGCGCCCGCAACCGGCGATCAGCCTCATCCTCGAGCGCAGCACCTTCAGCCAGGATGAGGTTACTGCCACGCCCAGCTTCCCGGCGGCCATTTTCGTGACGGTCGATGGCCTGAAGCCCAGCCAGTTTCCCAATGGCGGCATCATGACACTATCGCCTTCCCTGTCGCAGCTGACGCAGTGGGCGCCGAGCGTCAGCGTCGAGGCGGGCTTTCCAATCACGATCGCGCCGACCGCGGTCGCGAGCGATGACCCCACCCTCTCCGACCGTCTGCAGCGCTTCACTTTCACCTATCAGGTGAATTTCACCGGCAACGCGTTCGGTTTCGCGGGGAGCGCCGCCACCGTGCCCGTCGACGCCTCACTGACGACGAGCGCCTTCCCGACGGCGCTGACCGACAAGGCGTGGATCGAGCTCGTCAAAGGCGCCAATCCTTTCATGCTCGACCTTGCGGACGGCAACACCACATCCTGGCTCAGTTCGGATATCAAGGTGTTTCATGTGGTTGCCGGGGATAGCTTTCAGGGCGTTCCTCTGCCCGCGAACGCGACCCGTTCCGACGCCTTGACGTTCCTGCGCAGCGTCGTGTCGACGATCAACTCGAGCCAGTTCACCGCGCTGCCATCGACGGAGGCCGGATCGGTGCTCAGCGTGGCGGCGGTGACCACGGGCAATCCTCCGAAGCCCGTCTACAATTTCGCACTCGCTCGCGTCAGGCTGAGCAGCGCCGGCGCCGACGCCAATCCCGTGCAGGTCTTCTTCAGGACGTTCGTCTCCCAAACCACCGCTGCGCTGACGTATCAGCTCGACGGCGGCGGCAATCCAACGGGCGGTTATCTCCAGACATCAGGGGCAACGCCTATCGCCCTTCCCGGCACGCAGGGCGGCGGAACGCAATGGCTCTCGTTTCCGTATTTTTCGGCGTTGCGCGTGGAACCGCCCAGCGCCCAGACCGACCCCGACAACTCCAAGCTCGTTCAGGCAAGCGTCGGATATCGGATTTACGGAGCGTTGATCGACAACAACCTCAACGACCCCTATCTGACCCCGACCCCGGTGTCGGGCGGTTCGCCGGTGTCCCTGCCGACCATCGTCATGGGCGAGCACCAATGTGTCGTGACCGAGGTCATCTATACAGGTGCGCCGATCGTGAGCGGCGCCAATCCGGCGACGTCCGATAAGATCTCCCAGCGCAATCTGGCGATCAACGCCGTCGCCAATCCGGGGCTGAGCGCTTCGCGTCTCGCCATGCACACTTTCGAGATCGAGGCGACGCCCAGCGCGATCTCCGCCGCTCTCCCGCCAGACGAATTGCTCCTGGCGTGGTCAAAAACGATCCCCAGCAGCGCCTATCTCAACCTGCACATCCCGAGCTGGAACGCGCAGGACGTCGTCGATCTGGCGGATCGCTTCTACGCGCGCCACGAAATTCGCGCGATCGATGCCCACACCATCGGAATACCCGCTGGCGGCGACCGCTACGTGCCCATCCCGACGAGCTTGCGTCGACAGACCGGTGCCCTGTCCGTCCAGCTCCCACTTGGGATTCGCAAGGGGCAAAGGTTCGACTTGTCCGTGCAGCAAATCACCAACCGCCAGCGTGTCGCCCGATCACCAGCACCGCGGGGCGAACAGATCACGCTGGAACAGGCGAAGAAGCTGCTCCAAGGCCTGTCCTCCAAAGCGTCAAAACGAACGAAAGGAACCCGCGCGGCTGACGGCGTGCCTCGCGGCGTTTTCGACCTCGGTGATGGTCGATCGCTGGTGACCGATCTGTCAGTGCTGCTCCGCGCGGGCGACTACGCGCTGATCGTCACGCAGCCGGACCGCGCGCTGGTTGAGGCAGCGCGGCGGGACTCGGGGCGCTGGCGCGAGCCCACCGGCACGTTTCAGCTCGGCATTCCCGTTTCCACCAAAGAGGATATGCTGCTCTATCAGCTCCAGCTGCTGTCGATCATGAGCTGGCGCGTCGAGCATCTTGATCGCACGAGCCCGTGGTACGGGACTATGGTTTATTATCTCGATCTGCTGATCGAGAAGGTCTGGGCTCTCGGCGGCAATCCTTACGCCGTTCCGCCGACGCCCGACGGCAACATCCCCCAGCTTCACGGAAGCGGCAAGGACGACGACGGGGATGACGGTCGGGAGGTTGTGATCGTCAACATTTTCCCACGCGGCAAAGATCACAAATAGAGCAGACGTAGGAGGCCGGGGCGCAGCCATGATCCAGCGATAGCGGGGTAAGAGCGGGTATTTTCAGCCCGCGAACCACTCCGACGCGATCGCGGGCCGCGGCCAGCCATGCGCGGCGCTTGTCGGGCGGTACTTCGTCGTGGATGGCGACCGATCCCTCGGGTGCTCTTTAAATTGCCAGGAATTTTCGGGTAAGCGGGTCGCGGCGGGGCGCTTATTTGATAGGAAATTGCGACGCACGCACGCAAGTGACGGCATTTCGCGCTCATGCTGACGCCGATCTGCCGATTGACTGAGCTGACCGATTGTCATCGCGCGAGCGAGCGCGGGCCGCAATTGCGCCATCC
>CAVYON010000002.1:0-265135 GCA_963770035.1 uncultured Alphaproteobacteria bacterium
CTCACGGTTCTCGCCGTTCGTCCTTAGGAGTTCGCGCCGCGCGACCGCCGCTGCGCGGGGGATGGCCGAGCGGTTGGCGAGCTCGCGATAGAAGACGGTGGCGAAGGCGCTCGCGTCCGCGTCGTAGACCCAGCCGTCCCAACCGACCACATTGGGGATGCGCACGACCAATTGCCGCGCGAACGGCGCGGCCGTCTGCGGCGCACGCGGGCCCTCGCCCGCATCGCGGCGCGCCTCGCCTTCGCGCGCGCCGCCGAACTGGTGCGCCGGCCGCCCGGCCAAATTCCGCCGTCCGGCAGGCGGAGAGGAACACCAATCCCGGCGCATTGGCCCCGAGCGCCGCGACCAGCGCCCCCGGATCAGTCTTGTCCTCACCGCCCTCGGCGGATTCCAGCAGCAGCACCGGCCCGGCTTGCTTGTCGATGTCGCCATGGCAGGAGAGATGCAGCGCTTCGAACGGTCCTTCGTCGGAATTCAGCCGCTCGCCGAGGAACGTCCGGTTCCCGGTCTCCTCGACGACAAGGCGCAACGGCAAACGCTGCGTCGCCTGAAGGATCGACGACTCCTCCGCCTCGAATTTGAGCTCATGCTGGCTCTCCGGCGCGGCGGCCATGAACATGAGCTGGAGATCGGCATGGCGAGGCGCGAGCGGCGTTGCGGCATCGCCGATGCGGCGGGCGACGGCGAAAAGCTGCAGGGCGTCGAGCGCGAGCGGCCCGTCGGCGCGCGCAAGCAGCTCCCAGGGCGCGTCCAGCAAGGCGGTCTCGTTCGGACCGGGCCGCGCGCCGACCTTGATCTCGAGGATCCGGTCGTCGCCGAGCGCGTCCACCCAGGCCGAAGCCCAACCCGGGCCGTCGAGCCAGTCGAACATCTCTCGGCCAATCGCCGCCAGCGCGTCGTTGGCGTCGCGATCGGACGCTTTGTCGTAGCGCTTCGCCCAATCCGTCAGCTTCGGCGCGGCTTTAGCGAGCGGAAAGCGCGCTTCCCGGCCTCCGCCCGCAATCGAGCAGAAGACGTCGCCGCCCAGAATCTCGATCTGCCCCGCCGCCATGGTCGAGGCCTCCCTCGCCGAACCGGACCTTTCCGAATGGACCCCAGCGTCCTACAACTACGGCAAATTGGCAATCACGCCGTGACGGGCGTCACATTGCGCCATTACGCCATTACGGTGACACTTTCCATTACGGTACCACGGCATTACGGTGACACTTTACCAAATCCCTTATCTTTCCATTACCCATTACGGCCGTGCATTACGGTAACACTTTACCAAATCCCTTATCTTTGCTAGCATCAATCTTCATTTTCGTCGTCACGGGCGTTCCCCCGCTCGAGAAGTCCCGCATGGCTCGCATCGCCCGTTTCGTCGTCCCCGGCCTTCCCCATCATGTCACCGCAGCGCGGCAACCGGCGCGAGCGGGTGTTCTTCAGCGACGACGACTACGCGCTCTATCGCGATCTGCTCGCTGCTCAGTGCCGCAAGCACGGCGTCGCAGTCTGGGCCTATTGCCTGATGCCCAATCACGTTCACCTCATCCTGGTCCCCGATCGCGAGGAAGCGCTCGGGCGCGCGCTCGGCGAGACGCACCGCCGGTATTCGTCGGTTGTCAATGCGCGGCTGCGGGTAACCGGCCACCTGTTCCAGTCACGTTTCGGTTCTGTCGTCATGGACGAAGAGCACTTGATGGCGGCGGCGCGTTACGTGGCGACGAACCCGGTTCGGGCGCGGCTGGTCGAAAGGGCTGAGGACTGGCGCTGGTCGAGCGTGCGCGCCCACCTTGCGGGCCGCGACGACGAGCTCGTCCGCGTCGCGCCGCTCATCGAGCGCACGGCCGGGCGCTTCGCCGATCTCATCGAGACGGCGCCGTCGACCGAGGCGCTGTCGGCGCTGCGGGCCGCGGAGACTATTGGCCGCCCGCTCGGCTCTCCCGCCTTCCTCGACCGCCTGACCGCCATCGCCGGCCGCGATCCGCGCCCGAAGAAGCGCGGTCCGAAGCCGAGCGATCGGGGATTGAGTAAACTGTCACTGTAATTTGCTGTAATTTGTCGAGGACGCCTTTCGGCGCTCATATTCACCGCCGGTCTTGATATTTATCAAGGCGGCTGCGGCGCCCGATCCCTATAGTGGCGACTTCGGGTAGGCGGCGAGAACGATGCGGACGGTAAGCTCGATTATTGCGACGCTCCTACTTGGGACGTCGCTGGCCATGGCTCAAAGCAAGTGGCTGGAAAGCGGACACCTCGACTTGTCGGAGGTCAGCGCACTCTGCCAACGAACGAACCAGGTCCGATTGTTGGCCCGCAGTCAGATGATCACAGCCGCCAACGAACGTTGGTTGCGATTGTCGCGACAGGAACTCGTTGTGGAGGCCTTTGTCATGGGCGTGCCCCCATTGGATCCGGGGCGATGCTACGTCGTGGCGCGAGCCGGACACGTCGGAGAGACGGAGCGTCGAGTTTTCGAGGTCCGCGACTTCATTGTCAGCCCCGAGAATACGAGCGTATTCGTGATCGGCCGAGACTTTTTGCTACCGGAGCCCAGCCGCTGATCCGCGTCAGGCTCGTCACCGCGCGGCGGCCGGATAACTGGACCCCGGAAGTGAGACACGGCTAAAAGGAGTGACAGGCTTCCGAGAGGGGAAGCGGACGCATCGCACGACGCTCGTGTGACAGTGGAATGGCGTGGAATTGCAGAAGACCGGCGCTGGAGAACAGGACCGAAACGGTGAGTTCCCTTATTGATGAAGGGCAGGCCGGCCGTTAGCCCTTGCCGATGCTCGTGCGAACCGAAAAGCCCCGCCTGGAGCGTCACTTCTTTGGCGCGGGGTCTTTCGTGCGAAGGCGGATGTGCGCGACGGTCGGCTCGGAGCCCGCCGGACCGTCGCCGAGCCCGTGTTCCTCGGTCAGCAATGCGGCTCGCTCACGCGTCGGCCGAGGCGACGATCGCCTTCCAGGCCTGCGGCGTCACGGCGTAGGCGCCGACCGAGCCTCCATAAAACATCCGCCACAGCGACGGACGCACGAGCGTCGCAAGGCACGCGGCGAGGACGGGGACGGCCGCAAGCGGATCGCCGGCGATCGGCGTCAATTCCTCGCGCGACCCTTGATACGCGCCGCGCAGGAGGAAGACGTCGAGCGCTTCGCCGAGTATTGCGCGTCGCGACCCGGTCCGCTCCGCGGCCCCGAGGATCGCCAGCAGCGCCTGATGGCTGAGCACGCCGGCGCGGCCGGCGGGCCGAACGGGCGCCGTTCCGCCGGCCGCGCAATCGAGCATGGCGGCGACGAGGTCCACGCCCGAAAGCAATGCGTTGGCCGGCTCCACCAGGCGGGGATTGACGTCGATGATGATCGGGCCGTCCTCGGTCAGGATCACGTCCATCGACAGGCCGCCATGCCATCGAAGCGACGCCACGACGCGGTCGAGAATTCCGGCGAGCCCCGGGATGGCGAGGCTTTGCTTGATCGCCGCGCCGCCGCCGACCCCTTCCTTCACCCGCAGATTGGCGTGCCAGGCGATCAACCGGCCGCGCTCCGCGACCGCCTGGACCATCGCCAAAGGACCGTCGACCTGCGCTTGCGCAATCAGGGCGTCGGAAGCGAGGCCGAGAGACTTCGCCGCAACGGCGAGGTCCTTGGGTGTCGCGGCGCGCCGGACGCCCGAACTCGCCGTGCTGACTGATCGCTTGACAAAAACGGGAAAGCTCGTGACCCGCTCGAGATCGGCGGCGACGGCGATCTCGACCGTCGGCGGTTGCGGCGCGCCGAGTTCCGCCAGCGTCCGCCAGGCGGAAATCTTGTCCTGCAGGCGCCGCAGGGCGGAAAAGGGCGGAACGATGGTCGGAACCGCCAGGCGCTTCTCCTCGGCCGACAAGATGGCCACTTGCTCTTGCGTGGGAAACAGAAGGTCCGCCCGCCGGCTCTTGGCAATCTGCATCGCGGCGTCGAGCCAGGCAAAGGGATCCGAGCCGAAGTTCGGGACCGGATGCACGGCGCGGACGTGATGGGTGAACCGCGACAGGCAGAGTTTTGTCGACGACAGGAGCTCGACCTCGTGGCCCATTGCGCCGAGCCGGCCGGCCGTCTGGCGGGAGGTGAGCCCCGATCCTTCCGAGAGCAGAATGCGCATCGCGAGCAGTCTATCGCCAAACTGGCCGCGCGCGTATGCGGGGGATCACACCGCACGCTGGCGCGGGCGATCCGCGTGCCGCCCGCTTCCCCTGGGCGTCGCGTCGCCCTGTGGGCTTGGGAAATGGTATGCAATTTGCAGCCCTGACCGGCGCTCTCTCCGGCTAAGTCTTTGAAATTGTACTTTATACACTTTGAAAAAGTAGTCAAATTAAGGCAAAAATGAGGCAAACTCGCCCAGCGACGGCGTCGCGAATCACGATTCGCAGCCCAACCCCTTGATATTGCCCGGCCGCTTGCAAAAAAGAGCGCTGCGCCGCCGGACCGGGCGCCGGCGAGGGTCCGGGCGACCCGACCGGGTGGGTCTGAAACGCCCGCTACGCCAGCTGATCGTTGAGCGCGGCAAGAAAACCGCACAAGTCGTCGGTCACGACGTCGGCCAGGCCCTGCGCGGCCTCGGCGTTGGCCCGGTCGTGCGGCTGGCGGTGGTCGGGCTGCCCGGCCTTTGGCGTCACCAGCACCGTCGTCATCCCGCGCGCCCGCGGAACCACAAGGTTCTTCACGACATCCTCGAACATCGCCGCCGACCTCGGGTCGATCTGATAGTGGGCGAAGAAGGTGTCATAGGCCGCCTCGGCGGGCTTGGGCGTCAGCCCCGCCGCCACGATGTCGAAGGCGTCCTCGAACAGGCCGTCGAGCCCCAGCTGGCGGACGGTCAGCAGGGCGTGGTTGCGCGAGCCGTTGGTGAAGATCAGCTTCCGGCCCGGCAGCCGAGCGACCTCGCGGGCGAGGATCGGGTTTGGTATCAGCATAGAGCGGTCGATATCGTGCACGAACTCCAGAAACTGATCCGCCTGGTCAAAGTTCTCCTCGATGAGACCGCGCAGCGTCGTGCCGTGGCGCAGATAGTAGTGCCGATGCAGGGCCCGGGCGGACAGGCCGTCGAGCCCGAAGCGGTCCATCAGGAACAGCGTAATGCGTTCGTCGATCAACGGCCAGATGCCGCTGTCGGAAGGGTAGAGCGTATTGTCGAGATCGAACACCCAGGTCGACACGTGTTTGAACCTCGCGCGCAGGCTTTCGGCCGAAGCGGGGCAGCCGGCAGAGGCGACGGCTTCCCGTACGGCGGAGATTGCGCCGAGCTTGCCCAAGATCACTCCATGCGGTCAGAAGGGTCAGGCTATGGGCGATCGCTCCGCCTTTTCAAGCAAATTCGAACGCCCTGGCCCCAACGCGAACGATTACCAGACCATTCGAGCCCTACTTTTTTATGACGATGCGTCGAATCTGGAGCGGCCCACCCCGACCGCGTGGTCGACCGCCTTGCGCATGACGCTGGAGAAGCCCGCCTCGCCGACCGCGTCCCGCCTCACCCAGAAGTGCGGATCAGGGGCGTCCCCCTCATAGCGCGCCGCATAGACCGCGAGGCTCAGCGCGAAATGGGTGAAGACCTGGTCGACGGCGCCTGGCAGGCGGCGCCATCGCCCGGCGACCGGCGCCCCCTCAGCCCAGGCTGCGCCCGGACCTTCAGCCGTCCACGCGGTGCCCGGAAGTTCGAGGGTCGATGCGAGCAGGCCTCTCGGCGGCCGCCGCCGGGCAAGGAAGGCCCCATCTTCCCGGTGAGCGAAAAAGACGGCGCCTGCTCGCCGCGGCTTGGCCTTTGCCGCGGTCTTGCGCGGAAACGCCTCCGGCGCCCCGGAGCGGAATGCCGCGCAATCCGGGCTCAGCGGACAGGTCGCGCAGTCTGGCCCGCGGGGTCGGCAGACGGTCGCCCCGATGTCCATCAGCGCCTGGGCAAAATCGCCGGCGCGACGCTGAGGGGCAAGCGCGCGGGCGGCGCCCTCGATCGTCTTTCGCGAATCCGCAATAGACGCATCGAGGCCGAGCAGACGGGCAAGGATGCGTGCGATGTTGCCGTCGACCGGCGCCGCCTGACGGTCGAAGGCGATCGCCGCGATCGCCGCGGCGGTGTAGGCGCCGACGCCGGGAAGCGCCCGCAGCGCCGCCTCGTCGGCAGGAAATCGGCCGCCCCGCCGAGCGATCTCCTGCGCGCAGGCGTGCATATTACGCGCCCGGGAATAATAGCCGAGTCCCGCGAAGGCGCTGATCACCGATTCGATCGGCGCTGCAGCGAGCGCCTCGACGGTCGGCCATGTGCCGACAAACGCCCGGTAATATGGCGTCACAGCCTGCGCCGTCGTCTGCTGCAGCAGGACCTCCGAGAGCCAAACTCTGTAGGGATCCGGCGAGGCCCCCGGCTCGGCGCGCCACGCGAGCGAGCGCCGGGCCCGGTCCCACCATTGCAAGGTTCGCGCAACGATCGCGTCTCGCTTTTCCTCGAGCCCGAGCGCGCCTACATTGTGGTTCATGCGCCACCATTACTCCTTCCGCCGACCATGATCGCAGGGCGTCGCGGCGCCAAGCCGCTCGACGAACTCATGCTCGCCGTGATCGACGAGGCCCTGGCCGCGCGCGGTCTCGGCGAAACGAGCCTGATCGCCGACTGGCCGGCGATTGTCGGCGCCGTCATCGCCCGCTATGCAAGGCCCTTGCAATTGCAATGGCCGCCGCGTCCAGCCAAGCGCGATCCCGAAAGTCCGGTCGCTCCTGCGACGCTGGTGCTCAGGGTCGACGGCGCGTTCGCGCTCGAGGCGCAACATAGTGCGGCCATTATCGTCGACCGGGTCAACGCTCACCTCGGCTGGCGCTGCGTTGACAGGGTTGCCTTCCGGCAAGGGCCGCTGCCGCCGTTAAGGGAAAGGCGCGAGCCTCCGCCCCCGCCCGGCGACGCAGCCGAGATGGAAGCGAGGCGGGTGGCCGCGGCGATCGGCGACGAAGGGCTGCGCGAGGCCTTGACGCAATTCGGCGCGCACGCGATCGAGCGCTCCGCGCGGCGGCTCGCCACGGATGGCGCCGGGGGAGATTGACGTTTTGGACGGAACAAGGCTTGCGGGCCGCAGAATTCAACGAATGAACGGGGCGGGCAATGAGAATCCTCGTCCTTGATCTGCGGGGCGCTCCCTTTGCGCCGAGCGCCGCGGAGGCGCGCGCCATCCATCGCGCTCCCGGACTCGACTACGATCAGATGATGGCGCTCGGCGACCCCCGTTCGCCGGGAACCTCGGCCTACGTGCGGATCTACAACAACGACGGCAGCCTCGCCGAGGCGTGCGGCAACGGCACGCGCTGCGTTGCCGACAGACTTAGTCGCGAATTGGGCGCAGCCGCCTTGGCGATCGAGACCGAGGCCGGGGTGATTGCCTGCGAGCGGGTCGGACCGTGGTCGTATCGAGCCGACATGGGCCCGCCGAAACTTCTGTGGTCGGACATTCCGCTTGCTCGCGCTGTCGAGGACACGCGGCGGGTCAACCTTGACTGGCCGGAAGGCGATCCGCTGGCCGCCTTGCGCCCGGCCGCAACCGTCAACATGGGCAACCCTCATGCGGCGTTCTTCGTCGACGACCTTGCGGGCGTCGACGCAGCCGGCTGGGGCGCTCGGATCGAAACGCATCCGTTATTTCCGGAGAAGGTCAACGTCACCTTCGCTCGGATTGACGCGCCTGACGCGGTCGCGGCTGTCGTGTGGGAGCGCGGCGTCGGATTGACGCTCGCCTGTGGTTCTGCCGCCTGCGCGACCGTTGTGTCGGGCGTTCGTCTCGGGCTGATGGCGCGCGAGGCCGCTGTCGGCTTGCCCGGCGGGGAACTCGTGATCAAATGGCAAGAGTCCGATAGCCACATGCTGATGACCGGACCCGTCGAATTCGAGGGCGAATTCGTTCTTGACGACTCCGTATTCGAACCCGCGGCGTGAGCGTCGAGCAGGAAGGGACGGACCAGCGGCCAAAATCGCTCGGCCGCGTCGACGCGATCGACGTCGCGCGCGGCGTCGCGCTGATCGGGATGGCCGCCTTTCACTTCAGCTGGGATCTCGCCGACTTCGGGTTGGTTTCGCCGCTCTTGCCATTTACGCTGCCGATGCGGTTCCTGTCACACACGGTCGCAAGTGCGTTCCTGGCGCTGGCCGGAGTGTCGCTGGCGCTCGCCCATCGCGAACGGCTGAACCTCGGAGCGTTCGCAAAGCGCTTGGCGCTGGTTGTTGGCGCTGCTGCGCTTGTGACGATCGGAAGTTCGATCTTTGCGCCCGGGCTGACGATCTGGTTCGGCATCCTTCATTGCATCGCCGCGGCGAGCCTTCTCGCGCTGCCTTTGATCGAAGCGCCTGCGTGGCGAAGCCTCAGCGCCGGGGCGGCGGCGGTCACCCTGCCGTTCTTCTTCCAGTCGAAGGCGTTCGATTCTCCGATGGTGCTCTGGCTCGGCCTCGGGGAGGCCCTGCCCAATACACTCGACTGGCGTCCGCTGCTGCCGTGGGCAGGCGTCACGCTACTTGGCCTCGGGGCTGCTCGATTGCCGGGAGTCCGGAGCCGATTGACCAAACCTCAGCGCTGGCACGCAAAGTCTGCGCCTGCTCGATCGATCGCGTTCGCTGGACGGCACAGTCTCGGCATCTACCTCGTCCATCAGCCGATCCTGATCGGCATGATCTGGGCTGTCACAGCCTCCGGGCTCATTGCTCCAACCGCGCCGCCGAAGCTCAACCGTCCCGCGTTCCTCGCCGCTTGCCACCGCTCCTGCATGGATGAAGGGGGAACGTCCGATGAATGTGATACATCCTGTCGCTGCGTGGCCGACGCCATCGAGCAGTCGAGCGACGCCGGGCGGGAGGAGCAAGGTGACCTGCAGCGCGGTCGAGGAGCGGACCTCAAGCGCATGGTGGACGCATGCATGGGCCGCTGAGCCCAGCGTCGCGTTTGCGGCCAGCGTTTTTCAACGGCACGGCCCATCGCCATTTCCTGTTGGATCGACGACCGACCAAGATTCGCCTTTTTTTCCACGCAACAGGTGCTCGATCGAAACGGAGTCCGGGGTGCGGGATATGTCATTGTTCCGCGGAACGGAGTCGTTAGCGCGAGAGAAGCATCTGTCGTGACACAAAAGTCTTGTCGTCGAAACTTTGTTCTCTGCGCGCTGGCCGCCGCGGTGGCCATTTGGGGCTCTCCTCTGCCGTCGGCAGTGGCCGCAGCCGTCCCCGGCGACCCAGGGGAGCCGACGATCGGGACAAGTCAGACCGGAAATTATCTCGCCGGGCTGATCGCGAGCGCTGACCGGGACACCGCGGCGGCGGAGATGTATTACCTCGAAGTTCTCAGGCTCGATCCGCGCAACCCTGATCTCATTGAGCGCGCATTTTCGGCGTCGTTGGCAAACGGCGATATCCAGGGCGCGAGCGCCCTTGCCGATCGCCTTTTGGCGCGCGATCCGCATAATCAACTCGCGCGCCTTGCCCTTTCGGTTAGCCTGCTGAAGCGTGGCGACTATGCCGGCTCGCGCATGCAGCTTCAGTTCAAGGATCCCGGGTCGGGCGACGTGACCGCGACGTTGCTGACGGCATGGAGTTATGCGGGACAGAGCGACTACCGTCACGCTATCGAAACGCTGGACCGAATTCGTGATCCTGCGATTGCGGCATTCCGCGATTTTCACGCCGGACTGATCGCAGATCAGCGCGGAAACGCCGGGGAGGCGCAGCGGCGGCTGAAGTCGGCTTACGAATCTGACAAGAAGGCGCTCCGCTTCGCAGACGGTTATGCCCGGTTTTTGGCCACGCACGGCGATCGGGACGGAGCAATCAAGGTTTATGAAGATTTTTCGTCGCTTGCGCCCAATCATCCGATTGTCGAGCGTGCTTTAAATGATCTCAGGGCGGGTCGATCGCTACAATCATTGGTCAACAGTTCGCAAGAGGGCGCAGCGGAAGTGCTTTATGGCTTGGGCGCGGCGGGCATTCGTCAGGGCGACGAGCTGCCGGCGCTAGTGTATCTCCGTCTGTCTTTGTATTTGCGGCCAGGCAGCGATCTCACTTCGGTGACGCTGGGCAATCTCTTCGAGGAAATGAAGAAAGACGAACTGGCAATCGCAACGTATGAGTCCGTGCCAGCGTCCTCGCCGCTCTATGATGACGCGCAAATTCAGGCTGCGCTGGTACTCGATGGCGATGGCCGGTCGACGCAGGCGATCAAGCAACTCCAGGAGATCGTCGCCGCCAAGCCACATGACGTCGACGCTTTGAGCGCTTTGGCTGGCGTGCAGCGCGCGGCCAAGCAATACACGGAGGCTGCGGCGACTTATGACAAGGCCATTGCCGCGGTGGGGATTCCGAGCCGCGACAACTGGACACTCTTTTATTTTCGCGGTATTTGCTTTGAGCGCGCAAAAGAGTGGCCGAAGGCCGAGGATGATTTCAAGAAGGCATTGGAACTTTACCCGGATCAACCGCTCGTCCTTAACTATTTAGGCTACTCATGGGTCGATCAGGGGGTCAAGCTTGATGAAGCCTTTAGGATGCTTCGCCGCGCGGTCGAATTGCGGCCGAATGACGGCTACATCGTCGATAGCCTAGGCTGGGCGCACTTCAAACTAGGACAGTACCCGGAAGCAACGCAAACACTGGAGCGCGCTGTCGATCTGAAGCCAACCGACCCGGTTCTAAACGATCATCTCGGCGACGCCTATTGGCGCGTCAATCGCAAGGTTGAGGCGCGGTTCCAATGGAACCATGCGCGCGACATGAACCCGGAACCGGAAGACCTGCCGACGATCCTCAAGAAGATCGAGTTCGGGCTGCCCGACGCCGGTCCAATCGGCTCGACGCCCCAAGGTCCCTCGACAGCAAAGGCGAGCGGCGGCTAGGGCGGGCTTCCCCCCATGCGCTGGTACCGCGCTCCGGCAAAGTTGAATTTGACATTAAGAGTTGTCGGGCGACGGCCTGACGGCTTTCACGATATTGAGAGTTTGACTGCGTTCGCCGGCGAATCGGACTGGCTAGGACTCTCGCCCGGCCGGCGGTTTGAACTCGTTGTCGAGGGCTCCGCCGCGGCGGAGACGGGCTCTCTTGAGGACAATTTGATCGCGCGCGCAGCGCGGGCCTTCGCCGCCCGAATTCCGGGCGCTTTAATGGGCAGATTTCGTTTGATCAAGCGATTGCCTGCAGCCGCCGGTCTTGGCGGAGGCTCGTCCGACGCCGCCGCCTGCATCCGCGCGCTCGCCGAAGCCAACGGCGTGTCGCTAGCGGACGAGCGTGTGCAGGCCGCCGCCTTGGAGACGGGATCGGACGTTGCGGTCTGCGTTTCGGCTTGCGCTCGGATGATGAGCGGCGTCGGCGATCGACTCGGGCTGCCCGTCGAACTGCCGTCTCTCTACGCGGTGCTCGTCAATCCGCGCCAGGCCCTCGCGACTCGGGACGTTTTCGCGGCGCTCGGGCTTGAGCGTGGCTTCTATTCCGACATGCGTGGACCCCAGCCGCTTCGGCCGGAAGAGGCTTTGTCGGTGACGCTCGAAATTCTGGTCGCCGGCGGCAACGACCTTGAGATCGCCGCCCGGTCGCTTTTGCCTTCAATCGCCGATGTCCTCGAGGCGCTCAAACGCGTCCCTGAAGTCATCGTCGCGAGAATGTCCGGATCAGGCGCGACGTGCTTTGGGCTCTTCGAAACGCCTGAAGCCGCAAGCCGGGCGCACACGCGTCTCGCAGCCGAACGGCCCGGATGGTGGATCGCGACAACGGCTCTCCGATGAGGATTGTTCGGCCTCGACGTCGTCCGGACCCGATCGAACGCTGGGTCGGTCTCCTCGCTCCGAACGCCGCTGAAGAGCCCGATTGCGGGTCGCGCCCGTACTGATCATCTTACGCACTTGCGCTTCGCGGCTCGGCTTTGGTCACAATAGCGTGCAAGTTCTTTCTGGAAACGGACGTCAAAATAGCGCGATGCTGTCGTCTCCTTTATGGATCGGCAATGGCGGTCACCGCGTGTTTATCAGCCTCGCGGCCGCTCGCTCTGGCCTTGGCGCGTGGCGCCCTTTAGTGCGCAGCGCGCCGACAAATTCTCGGAAGCGCTCAAGACGAATGGGGGGACGGCAGAGTTCAGGGGCCACACGCCTTTTTTTGTGGACTCGGTCGGCGCCGCATCCTTAACTCGACCCGCATCAGACGGGCGCCTTTCGGCCTCTAACAGTTTGAATTTGAACGTGCAGAAACATTTCTGTACTAGCAGCCTTCCAATGGACGCTTGGTTCTGAGATCGCAGGTAGTTAAATTCGTCCAAGTCTTCGGGGAGAAAAATCATGGCGACGAAGGCCAAAGGCGAGGCGAAACCGCTCGATGTGCGCGGTAAGATCGTCGATTCGTTGATGAAGCTTGCCGGCGAACGCCAATTCGAGGACCTCTCGATTCGAGACATTTGCGCGGAAGCGGGTGTAACGCTTGCAGATTTCCGCGATTCCTTCCCGTCGAAGGGCGCGGTGCTGGCGGGCTTTTCCCGGCGCATAGACCGTGCCGTGCTGACCCAAAGCGGCGAGGAACTCGCCGACGAGAACCCGCGCGAGCGCCTGTTCGACGTTCTCATGCGACGTCTGGAGGCGATGGCGCTCTATCGCGAGGGCCTCAAGGAGACGAACGCGTGGCTCCGGCGCGAGCCGAGCGCAATGCTCGCCATGAATCAGGTCGTGACCGGATCTATGCGCTTCATGCTCGAGGCGGCGGGCATCGAGTTGGAGGACGGCGCCGCGGGAGCCATCAAGCTTCAGGGCCTGACGCTCGCTTGGGCGCGGATCGTTGCGGTGTGGCTGGACGACGACGACCCCGGCCTGTCGAAGACCATGGCCGAACTTGACAGGGAATTGTCCCGCGGGGAACGGGCGGTTGCGGGAGTTGACCGCCTCAACGGGCTTGCTACCCCGTTCCGGGCGCTGGCGCTAGCCGCCCTGGAGGCCCGCCATCGGCTGCGCAGAAAGCCGAACCGTGGTCGCGCGACGCGAAAGGACGAGGAACTCGGCGAACTCGACCAGGGAGACGAGTTGTCGGCGGCATAATCCTCGGCTCTTCGTTGGACGGTAAAAAGACATCGCTAACGATTTAATTTTGAGCGATCGACGTCAGCGTTCGCTCGCCAAGAGACCTGAAAGGTGTTCGTAATCAGTCTCTTAAAGGCTCCTTAACCACACGCCTTAGGCTCTCGATCAGGGAGCCGGGGCTATGTTCCCGCATGGTCGGACAACCAGCGGGCACGTTTGTGACATCGCCTCTCAAAGCCTCGGACAGCATCCGGATTGAAGCTTGCGATCCGCGGTCCGACGATCGCCGTCGGATCGTCGAAGTCGCGCGCGAGGGCATCACGATCCGGCGCGTCGTCGCCGGTGTTTCCATGGCGATCCGCGTCGCGCGGCCGGCCTATCGCGGGGTGGCGTTGCGGATCACGGGGCTCGTGGACGGGCGATTTCATTATGAGGTCAGACTGACGCACCGCGACCCAGACCTGACCGTGCCGCTCGCCGAGGGCGAGGATCTCGTCGCAATCGAAGCGCAGTGGCGCAGATGGGTCGCGTTCTTTCGCCTTCCGGCCTTGGCGGGCCGCGCCCAGTCGAGCGATATCCCTGTCTGGATCGGCGTAGCGGAACTTTGCTGCGGGACGCCGTACACGCGGCGCAAGCGGCGGGGGGGAAGCGGACGCAAGTCGCGTTGCCCCAGTCGTTACGGCTCTAGGCGCGTGGCGTCTGATGTCGTGGACGCGGACCCGACCGTCCTGTTCTATGGCTGGAAAGTCGACTGCTGACCGGGCCTGCGCGGCAAGGCGTCAGGCTGCGATCTCGATACGCGCGCCAGGGGCGCTGGGAATAAGATAGTACCCGCCGCGCTCGATCGACTGCGCCAAATCCGTGTCGAATTCGGCAGTCATCAGCCCAAGCGCCTCTGCGACCGCAGCAATGCCGATGTCGTGATAGATGTGGGTCAGCATCGAACCGATGCCGTCGCGCTGGTTTGCCGCTTCGGGGATCGCGTCGAAATCGTGCAGCATCGCCGTCCGCCCTGCTTCGGAGACCCTCGACGCGCCCCACACGCGCTCGTCACCGCAAGCTTGGGCGAAGGCCGTTAAGAGGAGGTTAATGCTCAGACCTCCGTATTCTGATGGCGTAATGTTTGGCAAGCAGGGGACGCCGATCGATTCCATTGACACGATCGGCGCTCTGGCTGGTCTTCCTGCGGGTTGGTTGGCCGGCCAATGGGATTTTGCGCGAAGTCTTGGTTCCATTGATCTCTCGGTCACCTCTCCACGCGGCCATTGCCTCAGCCGGGGAACGGGGGTAGGTGGCTCTTCTGGATTGATCGCCGTCGGAGGTTTGGCCTCGAATGGCCCCCGATAGTCTCACGCTTCTCGGCGGGCTCCTCCTTGGGCTGGCGAGCAGCCTTCATTGCGCCGGAATGTGCGGCGCAATTGCTTCGAGTGTAATGTTTGCCTTCGCTCGCAGCCCGGGTGAGGCGGATAGGGTGCGCTCGCTTATGGCGGCTCACGCGGGCCGTGTCCTTATGTATATTGCGGGCGGAGCGGCTCTTGGCGCAGTCGGTTCGACGTTCTACGGCGCCTTCGATCACGCGCAAGCCTTCCTCGTGATGCGTTGGGCGGCCGCGGTCGCGCTTGGTTGGATTGGGCTTTCGGTCGCGGGATTTGCGCCTTCGCTCGCGATCGTCGACCGCCTGACCGCGCCGATCACCGGCAAGCTAAGTTTCGCCCCCGCAGCGTCGGCGATGGGCGAAACAGGCGCATTCGCTTCCGGGCTTATTTGGGGGCTGCTTCCGTGTGGCATGGTTTATGGAGCGTTGTTTTACGCCATGCTGACGGGCAGCGCTTGGCGGGGCGGGTCGGTGATGGCCGGTTTTGGCCTTGGCACCTTGCCATCTGTTACGGCGGTCGCCCTTGGCGTTTCCAGGTTCAGACGATTCGCTCAAGCCCCGAAAGCGCGGGTCGCCGTCGGCCTGGGCATCGTGGCGATTGCAGCCGCAAGTATTGCCGCGCCGGCGATGGCTGTCGGCGGGTTCTGTCTCAACTGACGCCTTCAGCGCGTTGTCCCTTGAAGTCCGTTTGGCGGCATAAGTCCTCGGACGGCGTGGCGGCGCGTCCCTGCGGAGACGAATGAACATGCGTCGGGCCGCTATCTGGGCGGGTGTTGTCGCGCTGGCGGCGGTCGCGGGTGGGTCGGCGCGTTGGCCGGTCGCCCCCGCGCGTATCGCCGCGAGCCTCAATGCAGCGAGCCGAGCACCGTTCCGGTTGACCTGGAGGACGCCTGAATCGGCCACGTTCAGCGTGTTGCCCTGGCCCAGTCTGCGAATTGTCGAGGCCAAGCTCGATGACATCTCAGCCACGAACGTCGTTTCGGCCCCGGACGCGGAGATCGACCTGTCGCCGATTGAACTCCTGTCGGGTCAGGTTACGCCCACGCATCTGGCCCTCTTTGCGCCGACCATCACGTTGAATCTCGATCGTCCGCCATCCGGCGTGCGCCTCGGCGCTAGCGACGC
This sequence comes from uncultured Alphaproteobacteria bacterium, assembly GCA_963770035.1. Lineage (GTDB taxonomy): Bacteria > Pseudomonadota > Alphaproteobacteria > Rhizobiales > Beijerinckiaceae > Roseiarcus. The sequence continues at coordinate 15,530 of CAVYON010000002.1, forward strand.
CCTGACAGCGATCCAAGGACTTTCCCCGCTGGGCAGCGTCAGCCTGACGGACGGTGTTGTGCGAGCATCGAGTCGCAGGCGAGGGTTCGACACGGTGATCGAAAGCGTGCACGGGCGGCTTGACGGTTTGTCGCTCACCTCCCGCGTCGGCGTCGATCTGTCGGCGGTGTGGCGCGGGGCGCCTTTGCTTATTTCGGGTTCACTGGATGAGCCGCAATCGGCGGCGCGTGGAAAGGCGAGCCCCTTCAGTGTCACCATCGCTTCGGCGCTCGGCGATCTGAGATTTGGCGGAGCGTTGACCGCCGGCGCGACTCCGGGCGCCGCCGGGGAGCTTTCGGTCTCATCCCGGGCCCTCGGGGAGGCGGCTCGACTGTTTGGCTTCACGCCGTCTCTCGCTCTGGGGGCAGCGGACGTCGCGATCTCCGGCTCGGTCAAGGCGACGCCAGGAGATGTCATCTTCGACGACGCGACGGTCACTGCAGGCGAGCAGACGCTTCAAGGCGCGCTGCGCCTCACGCGCGATGGAGGCCGGCTCGCGGTTTCGGGCTCGCTCGATAGCGCGCACTTGTCGATGCCTTTGCCGCCTGAACGCCTTTCGCTGCTCGCATCGGAGGGCGGCTGGAGCCGGAGCAGCCTTCTCCCGGCGCTTCCGCGCGACCTTGACCTGGATCTGCGGTTGTCCTCCGAGCGCCTGGACCTTTATGGCGTCGGGCTCGACGACGTCGCCGTCTCGGCTTTGCTTAGGGATGGGGCTCTGACCGTGAGCCTGATCGACGCGACCGCGTATGGTGGGCATGCGAAAGGCGAGATGGGCTTCGCCTGCGACGACGGCGCATGGCGTGTCGAGGCGAGCGGGAGCGTCACTGGGGCGGACTTCGGCGCGCTCGCGTCGGATCTTGGCTGGCGCGATCTGACGGGCAAGGGCGGGGCCGAGTTCGCGATCAAGACCCTGGGCCGCTCTCCGGCCGACCTGATCGCCGGACTTTCCGGCAACGCCTCATTTGCGTTGGAAGACGGCGCTATTTCGAGGATCAATCTGGAAGGGGCGCTGCGCCGCAGCCAGCGCCGGCCGATCGACGTGACCAAGGACATGCGCAGCGGCGGCACGGCCTTTGATCAGGCGGCGGTCAGCCTGCTGATAGGCAGAGGCGTCGCTCACGTCCTAAACGGCGCCCTTATCGCTCAAGGCCTGAGCGCCGATTTGCAGGGGGCTGTCGATCTTGTCGGTCAAAGCTGGAATTTGCGAATCAACGCCGCGCAGGCCGCTCCGACCGGCGCCACGCCGCCTGACGCCCCGCATTTGAGCCTCAAGGTCGGCGGGCCATGGTCAAATCCGTCCATCCGGGCGGTCGACGAGACAGACAGTGAGAAGCCGGATGCCGCCCTCTCGCCACCGCCGTAACGCTTGCAGGCCGGGTTTCGCCGCCGTTTCGCCGTGGGGAAGCCGGTGATCGGCTGCGGTTGCAGTAAACGTCGGACAGAATAAAAAGACCGGGATGAGTATCCCGGTCGCTTTCACATTCGAAATGAGCTCGTTAGACTAAGTACTGCTGCAGACGCTACGAGCTCGGCTTCATTTTTATTGACCGCGCCGTGATTGCTCAGTCATTTTGCCTTGGCGCGACAGGTTGACACTAAGGGGACAGAGCCAGCGCCGTCAACGCGACGGGATGACGCAGGGGGAACTGACCCGTCACGCATTTGACAGCGCCGGGGATTGCCCGAATAGAGGCGCATGCCAAGCCTCGCGCCTCGCCCATGACCGTCTCGCCGACGCTTGTCCTCGGTACGCGCGGCTCGCCGCTGGCGCTGGCGCAGGCCGAGGAAACCCGGCGCCGCCTCGCCGAGGCGCACGGCTGGGCGGCTGAACGGATCGCGCTCAAGGTCATCCGCACGAGCGGCGACATCATCCAGGACCGGCCGCTCGCCGAGGCGGGCGGCAAGGGCCTGTTCACCAAGGAAATCGATATCGCACTCATCGCCGGAGAGATCGACGGCGCGGTCCATTCGGCCAAGGATCTGCCGACCCTGCTGCCCGACGGTGTCGCGCTCGCGGGTTTCCTGCCGCGCGAGGACGTGCGGGACGCGCTGATTTCGGCCGTCGCCTCCTCGATCGAAAGCCTGCCCCGCGGCGCGACCCTCGGGGCAGCCTCGTTGAGGCGGCAGGCGCAAGCGTTGCGGCTGCGGCCCGATCTCCGGCTCGAACTGCTGCGCGGCAATGTCGAGACGCGGCTGCGCAAGGCCGAGTCGGGCGCGATCGGGGCGACGCTGCTCGCCATGGCGGGGCTGAAGCGTCTCGGCCTCGCCCATCGCGCCCGCGCGCCCTTGAGCCTCGAGGCCTTCCTTCCCGCGGTCGGACAGGGGGCGATCGCGTTGACCGCGCGCAGCGGCGACGGCAAGACGCTCGAGGCGCTGAGCGTAATCGCTGACCCACCGACTTTCGCCGAGCTCGCGGCCGAGCGCGCCTTTTTGGCCGAGCTCGAAGGCTCGTGCCGGACGCCGATCGCAGGTCTCGCGCGCGCCGCCGCGGGCCGGCTGCGTTTCCGGGGCGAGGTTCTGCGCACCGACGGTTCCGAGCGCTTCGATATCGAGGCGGAGGGAGGCGCCGTCGACGCTGCGGAACTCGGGAGGACGGCGGGGCGAACGCTCAAGGCGCGCTTGCCGCACGGCGTCCTGGCGGACAGGATCTGACCCACGACAAACCCGCGGGAGGAGAGGACATGGAGACTGAAGCCGGCCGGGTGACAACCCCTTCGGTCAGGGACAAGGTCAGCGCGGAGGAATGGGCGATGCGGGTCGACCTCGCCGCCTGCTACCGCATGGTCGCCCATTGCGGCTGGGACGATCTGGTGTTCACCCACATTTCCGCCCGTCTTCCGGGCAAGGAGCACCACTTTCTTATCAATCCCTACGGGATGCTGTTCGAGGAAATGACGGCCTCGAGCCTCGTCAAGGTCGACCTCGATGGCGCAAAAGTCATGGAGAGCCCGTTCGCCGTCAATCCGGCGGGATTCGTGATCCACTCGGCCGTCCATGCCGCGCGTGAGGACGCCCAGTGCGTTTTGCACCTCCATACCAGCGCCGGCGTCGCGGTCTCTTGCCAGAAGGACGGGCTCAAGCCGATCTCGCAGCAGTCGATCTTCGTGCTCGCCAGCCTCGGCTACCATAATTACGAGGGGGTCGCGCTGAACGACGAGGAGAAGCCGCGGCTGGTCGCCGACCTCGGCAAGAATTCGTTCCTCATCCTGCGCAACCATGGCCTGCTGACAGCCGCTCCCTCGATCCCCGACGCCTTTCTCGCCATGTTCACCTTGCAACGGGCCTGCGAGATCCAGGTGATGGCGCAGACCGGCGGCGGACCGCTGATCCCGATCCCGCAGCCGATCCTCGACGGCGCGCGGGCCCAGTCGGCCCAGGTGACGCGGGGCCTCGGCGGCGCGCTCGCCTGGCCCGGCGTCCTGCGCAAGCTCGACCGGCTCGATCCGAGCTATCGGACCTGACGGGACAGGGCGCCGGCGCCAATTCATGGCATCGGCGCCGCTTCGGCTCCGGAATCCGGACTTTTCAAAGGGTTGCAGCGCATCTCGGTTCCGCGCCCGCTGAGCTCCGGTCCTTGCCGAGCGAGGCCGGCGAGGACCGCTTCCCGTTCTGAAATCAAGTCTGCGTCGGCCTCGGCAGGCTCGCCGCCCCACGCCTCGCCGGCGAGGGGCGCGGGGCTCGACGCCGTTCCGGCTCGCGAGTCGGGACTTTCCAACGGGTTGCGGGGCATTCCGGTTCCGGACGCGCGTTGCCCTGGCGAAAGACGGTCGACGAGACACGCAGCCAGATTGATGTCCGCCAACGGGTCGCTCGAATCGTTTTCCGCAACCGGAGTGGGGTCGATTTCGGCTCCGGAATCGAGACTTTCCAGGAGCTTGCGGCGCGTCTTCAGTTCCCTTCGCGCCGCTGCTCAGGCCATGATAGCGGTCGAGTTCGCGCACGATCTTCACCACCCGGTCGACCGCCGGGAGGTTTGCGCGCCGACATCGCATCGAAGCTGACCAGCAGCGCCTCGTTGAGGCGGTTCATCTGCGTCGCGATGAACTCGCCGGTCGCCTCGGGCGCGCGGCGCGCGATGAGGTTGCGGACATATTTGCGCAGTCCCCGCTCGGTGATCCCCTCGCGCCGCGCGATCTCGGCCATCGACACGCCGCCGCTCAGCCCCTGCACGACCCGCCGTTCGCGCTCGGCCCTCGCCGGGCGCTCGGCGCCGCGCGTGGCGGGCAAGCGGTTGCGGACGAGGTTCGACGGGAAGCGATCGGGTGCGGACAAGGCGGCCTCGTTTTCCGGTTTACAGAATTATAATATGACACAATTCGGCTGTTGGCAAGGATTTGTCGAACGTGATTTGTCGGCCGCCATCTTTCGCCGGCGCCGCAGCGGCGCGACCTGACGAGTTCGGGAAAGGACCCAGGGAGGTCGTCATCCCCGCGAACGCGGGGATCCAGAGACGCCGCCGCGCCTCCCTGAAAAGCCAGTGTTCAGCGTCTCATGGAGGTCCCGCCAGTGCGGATGGAATCGCTCGATCAGCTCGAGCGCTTTACTGAGGCGATCGACCGTCCCCGTACGCGGTGGTCAGCCTGCTTGACAAGCTTCCGCGGCCCATCTTGGCCGATCAATTGCATAGGCCATGACCCTATCGAGCAAATCGTGACAATCTTCGCTCTCAATGTGTCCGCAACGGTGCGAAACCTTAGAGCGCGCGGGCGATCTGGCGCATGACCGCCAGGCCTGCCCTAGTCGGAGCTGCACGAAGTCGAGGGAACTCAATATTCTCGGTTGTTACCTACAGACGGACGGTGACGGCCTGGACGAACCAGTTCGATGCTCACATCGAGTGTTTCGCCCCAGTTGTGAACACAGTGTTGACATCCATCGCGTCAATTTGCCGCCTCGTATTTTGCCTTCCTTTGGACAAGAGATTGAGCCTGGGTCGTTGAAGATTTTGGCAAGCAATATGGCGCATATGAGCGGCTGCTTTTCGCTCAGTCTCATCCGGTATTTTCGCGGGAAGACAACATACTGAAGCATTGCCGACGAACTCTCTAACGCTATCGCGGCATAAGGCGCCCTCATCGGCGCGCACGATCCGCGCTACGACAACCGCAGGAGCAAAGACCGCCCGTGCCACGCTATATCGCCATGCGCCGCGAAACGTCTCCCCAGCGATCGTACGTCGGCGACGACTATTGGAGGCTCGACAGATCCTCGATCGACGTCATCGTGTCGGAGAGAGGGCCGCGGCGGACCGGCCTGCTCGACCAGGACGGGAACGACCTTTACCGCGTGCCGGCGGAGCGGCCGGCCGGCTTCACCTCGAAATGGCCGTCGGACGAAAATTGACGGCGCGGCCGGGGCGGGATCGAGCGCGGAGACGGCGTGGCCGCTCGGGGCCGCTCGCCGATCGTCCGGGCAGCCCGCGCCATGAACGAAAAATATCCGATTCCGCTCGATGAAAAGCCGCAACCCGGGTACAGCGTCGGCCTCTCCGGGACCGCTCGCTTGCTGCGCCACTCCGCCGCGGCCGCTCGACCAAAGCGCACTAGACAAGGCGGCGACGGGCGGATACCGAAATGGGCAGGGTCGGACGGCGGCACGAACCGACTGCCGATCAGAAAGGCAGACCATGGACTATGAGCGGCGCTTTTCGGATGCGATCGACCGCCTGAAGGCGGAAGAGCGCTACCGGACCTTCGCCAATCTCGAACGCGACGCCAGTCGGTTCCCGACGGCGCTGTGGCGTCCGGAGGGCGAAGAAGACAAGCCGCGCGAAGTCACCGTCTGGTGCTCGAACGACTATCTCGGCATGGGCCTGCATCCGGACGGTGATCGAGGCGTCGGTTCAGGCGGCGCGCGCCCACGGCGCCGGCGCCGGCGGCACCCGCAACATTTCCGGCACCCATCACCCGATCGTGCGGCTCGAGGCCGAACTCGCCGACCTGCACGGCAAGGCCGCGGCGCTCGCCTTCACCTCCGGCTGGATCTCCAATCTGGCCGGGATCTCGACGATCGCCAGCCTGTTGCCGAACTGCCTGATCCTCAGCGATGCGCTGAACCACAATTCGATGATCGAGGGCGTCCGGCGCGCCGGCTGCGAGAAAAAGGTGTGGCGCCACAACGACGTCGCTCATCTCGAGGAATTGCTCGCCGCCGAACCCATCGATCGCGCCAAGCTCGTGGTGTTCGAGAGCCTCTATTCGATGGACGGCGACATCGCGCCGATCAAGGAGATCCTCGACGTCTGCGAGCAATATCAGGCGATGAGCTATATCGACGAGGTGCATGCGGTCGGCCTGTACGGGCCGCGCGGCGGCGGCGTCAGTGACCGCGAGGGGCTCGCTCACCGCATCGACGTGATCGAGGGCACGCTGGCCAAAGGCTTCGGCTCGCTCGGCGGCTATATTGCGGCCAGCGCCGCGGTGGTCGACGCGGTGCGCAGCTACGCGCCACAGTTCATCTTCACCTCGACCCTGCCGCCCAGCGTCGCGGCGAGCGCCGCGGCGGCGGTGCGCCACCTCAAGGCCTCGAACGTCGAGCGCGAGCGGCATCAGCACATGGCGCGGCTGACCAAGCACGCGCTCCGGGCGGCCGGCATTCCGGTAATGGACAACCCCTCGCATATCGTGCCGGTGTTCGTCGGCGATGCGAAGAAGTGCAAGGCGGCGAGCGCCATGCTGCTCGACCGGCACGCCATCTACATCCAGCCGATCAACTATCCGACCGTCGCCAAGGGCGCCGAGCGCCTGCGCATCACCCCGACCCCGGCCCACAACGAGGCGCAGGTGGCGGAACTGGTCGAGGCGCTGGTCGACGTGTGGACCACGCTGGGCCTCCCGTTCGAAGAGGCCAAGATCATCCCGCTGCATCGCCCGGCCGCCAAGGAGATGGCGCCCTGCGTCTATCCCGAGATGAAGAAGGCGGCCGAGTAGCGGCCGCTTGCCGACTCCCCAGAGTTCGCGCTAGTTCCCCCTCACCCGTCGCCTTTGGCGACGCTCTTCCCCCCGGGGGAAGGCGGCGCGTCCTCCGGTCTTGATCGGGGGCCGGATGAGGGCAGACCCGTGACGTCGACAAAACCCACAAAACCGTTTCTCGCCGCCCTCGCCGGCGAGCGGCAGGCGCGGCCGCCGGTGTGGCTGATGCGCCAGGCGGGGCGCTACCTGCCGGAATACCGGCAGATCCGGGCGCAGGCCGCGAGCTTTCTCGATTTCTGCTACACGCCCGCCTTCGCGGTCGAGGCGACGCTCCAGCCGGTCCGCCGTTTTGGCTTCGACGCGGCGATCGTCTTCTCCGACATCTTGGTCGTCCCGGACGCGCTCGGCCAGAGCGTGACGTTCGAGACCGGCGAGGGGCCGCGCCTCGACCCGATCGGCGACGCCGAGGGCTTTGGGCGCCTGAGGCCCGAGCCGGACTGGACGAAGCTCGCGCCGGTGTTCGAGACGCTCGACCGGGTCAAGGCCGCGCTGCCCGGCGACGCAGCGCTGATCGGCTTTTGCGGCGCGCCCTGGACGGTGGCGAGCTACATGATCGCCGGGCGCGGCACGCCGGACCAGGCGCCGGCCCGCCTGTTCGCCTATCGCGAGCCGGCCCTGTTCGCCGCCCTGATCGACCGGCTGGTGGACGCCTCGGCCGAATATCTCGTTCGCCAGATCGCGGCGGGGGCGGAGGCGGTGCAGATTTTCGACTCGTGGGCGGGCGTGCTGCCGCCGGCCGAGTTCGAGCGCTGGTGCCTCGCCCCGATCGCCGCGCTGGTCGCCAAGGTGAAGGCCAAGGCGCCGCGGACGCCGGTGATCGCCTTCCCGCGCGGCGCGGCGACGCAGCTTTCGAAGTTCGCTGGCCTCGATGGCATTTCGGCGATCGGCCTCGATACGGCGGTCGAACCCGCCGCCGCGATCGCGGCCCTACCCGGACCCCTCGCGTTGCAGGGCAATCTCGATCCGTTGGCCCTGGTCGCGGGCGGCGCGGCGCTTGATCAGGGGGTGGACCGCGTGCTCGCCGGCTTTGCCGGTCGCGCCCACATCTTCAACCTCGGCCACGGCATTTTGCCCGAGACGCCCGTGGCGCATGTCGAGCGGATGCTGAAGCGGGTGCGAGGCGAATGACCGAAACCCACGACCTCGCCGGCCTCGATCCGAGGCTTGCGCGCGTGTCGGAGGAGTTCCGCGGCCTCCAGCAGCGCATCGTTGCGGCGATGGAAGGGCTCGAGCGGGAGTGTCCCGGAGTCGACCCGGCGCGCGAGCCCGGATGCTTCACGATCGAGCCCTGGCGCCGCACCGACGCCAGCGGCGGCCCAGGCGGCGGCGGGCAGATGGCGATGCTGCGCGGACGGCTGTTCGAGAAGATGGGCGCGCATTGCTCGACCGTGTTCGGCGCGTTTCCGGCAGAGTTCGCCCAGCAGATCCCGGGGGCGGCCGACGACCCGCGCTTCTGGGCGGCCGGGGTCTCGGTGATCGCCCATCCCTGGAGCCCGCACGTCCCCACGGTCCACATGAACGTGCGGCTCGTGCGCACGACGAAGACCTGGTTCGGCGGCGGGGCGGACCTGACCCCGATGCTCGACGCGCGGCGTATCCCGACCGACCCGGATGCGGCGCTCTTTCATGCGGCGATGCGCGAGGCTTGCGGCCGCCATCCCGGGGTCGCCGACTGGGACCGTTTCAAGGCGTGGTGCGACGAGTATTTTTTCTTGAAGCACCGCAACGAGCCGCGCGGGATCGGCGGGATCTTCTTCGATCATCTCAACAGCGCCGGCGACCCCGGCAACTCCGCGTTCGACGACGACTTCGCCTTCGTCCGCGACGTCGGCGAGAGCTTTGTCGCGGTCTATTCCGAGATCGTGCGGCGGAACGCGGGCCGGCCATGGACCCCACGCGATCGTGAAGAACAATGCGTCCGCCGCGGCCGTTATGTCGAGTTCAATCTCCTCTATGATCGCGGTACGATCTTCGGCCTGAAAACGGGAGGCAATGTCGCCTCCATCCTTTCCTCCATGCCGCCTGAGGCCCGCTGGCCCTGAAGCGGCTGAAATCCGGGAGCCCTGCATGTCCAACGCCTCACAATCCGGACGTCTTCGCATCGGAGGGGCCTTTGAGGTCAACCGGCTCGGCTTCGGCGCGATGCGGATTGTCGGAAAAGGGGTCTGGGGGCCGCCAGAGGACCGAGCCGAGGCGATCCGGACGCTCAAGCGCCTGCCCGAGCTCGGCGTCGATTTCATCGACACCGCCAATTCCTACGGCCCCGACTTCTCGGAAAGCCTGATCCGCGAGGCCCTGCACCCCTATAAGTCGATCAGGATCGCGACCAAGGGCGGCCTCGCCCGCACCGGTCCGAACGTCTGGATCCCGCTTGGCCGGCCCGAATATCTGATCCAGCAGGCCTACACGAGCCGCTGGCGGCTCGGCGTGGACTCGATCGACCTGTGGCAGCTCCACCGGATCGATTCGAAGGTGCCGGCGGCCGAGCAGTTCGACGCGATCAAGACGCTGATCGCGGACGGCGTGATCCGCGCGGCCGGCCTCTCCGAAGTGAGCGTGGCGGAGATCGAAGCCGCGTCCAAGTATTTCCGGGTCGCCACCGTGCAGAACCGTTACAACCTCGCCGACCGGTCGAGCGAAGCGGCGCTCGACTATAGCGCCGGGCACGGGATCGGCTTCATTCCCTGGTTCCCGCTCAACGCCGGCGAGCTCGCCCGCGAGGGGTCGGCGCTCGACGCCATCGCCCGCGCCCACAAGGCGAGCCCGGGCCAGATCGCCCTCGCCTGGCTGTTGATGCGCAGCCCGTTCATGCTGCCCATTCCCGGCACCGGCAAGGTCGCCCATCTCGAGGAGAACGTCGGCGCGGCGGCGATCAAGCTGAGCGAGCAGGAATTCTCCGAGCTCGATCGGGTCGGCCGCGCGACGGGCTGAGCCTCAGCTTCTCAGCACCGCGCAGGCGCCGCCGACGGCCTGGATCTTGTCGCACAGCCTCTTGGCCTCCCCGCCCGTCTGGGCCGGCAGGCGCACGCGATAGAACGGCCGCCAGCCGCGGCTCCTGAGCACGGAGCCGAGGACGAACGGCTCCATGTCCCCGATCACGCTCGCGTAATTGTGCCGGGCGCGGGCGAAGGCGCGCAGCGCCGAACCCTTGTTGAAGCTGGCGGCGAGTTGGACGCCCCAGGGCGCGAACAGGCCCGAAACCACGGGCGAGCCCTGAGGCCCGCGCTCGACGCGAAGCTTGGCGATGGCGACGACGCAGGGCTCGACCGGGCCGGGGGCCGACGAGGCCGGGGGAATTGGAGCCCGCCATTCCTCGACGTCATGTCCGGTGACCCCGAGCACATAGGCCTCGGTCTCGAACGGGATGCCGCCCGTTCCGGCGAGCCATTTCGCGACCGCCGTGGGCCCGGCGTTGTAAGCGGCGGCCGCGAGGCCGAGATTGCCGAAGCGCTGGGCGAGATCGGCGATCAGCTTGGCGGAGGCGGGGATGGCGGCCGCCGGATCGAACGGGTCGGCGAGGCCACGCTCCGACGCGGTCCCCGGCATGAACTGGGCGACGCCCTGCGCTCCCGCCGGACTGACCGCGCCGGGCCGGAAGGCGCTCTCGCGCCAGATGAGGCGGGTGAAATAATTGACCGGCAGGCCCTCGGCCTTGGCCAAGTCCTCGACGATGCCGCACAGGACCGCGAGCGTGTTGTCGCTTGCGGGCTCATGCGGCTCCGCCAGCGCCCATCCGGACGCCGCGGAGACCAGACCCGCGAGCGCGAGTGCAAGCGCCCGGGCGCGGCGCTTCACGACTGCGCCGCCTTTCGACATCCATCCGCTCCGCCGCGCGAGGCTGCGCGCGAAGCGGCCGTCACGGGGTCTATCGTGGCAGGGCGTCAAGCCAGTTAACGACAAGGTCGGCGATCTCTTCCCAGCCGGGCTCGACGACGGCCATGTGGCCGCGGCCGTCGAACGCGCGAAAATCGGTTATCGCCCCGCGCTGCCGGTAGCGAGAAAAATCGTCGAAAGCGAGCCTCGGCCGAACAGCGCGATCCAGGACGCCTGTCGTCAGGAGGAGCGGGGGATGCGCCTTGGCGAAGTCGATGGACGCGCCGGCGTCGCGCGCGCCGCGCGCGACCTGGTGCGCGCCCGGCGCGATATAGCGATCGAACGCCGCCGCCTGCAGGTCGGGCGGCAGGGCGTTGCCGATGAACGCGGCGAAGTCTTCGAAGCTCAGCGCGAGCGAGGACGAGGCGGCGCCGCGGCCAAACAGCCTCCAGGCGCGCCGGCCGTCCGGGAATATTGCGCGCGGCGAGGCGGAATTCAGGGCGACTCCCGCAGCGACGGCGCCGCGGTCGACGAGGATCTGGGCGACGAGCCCACCGATCCCATGGCCGATGACGATCGCCTCGGGTCCCGAAGCCTCGCTGACGGCGCCGAATTGGGCGACGAGGTCGGCGAAGGTCAGGCTGGCAAGCGCCGGATCCTGCCCGGCGGCGCGCAACTCGGCGGGCGGGCGGTCGCAGCCTGGCCACGCCGGCGCCACGCCCGAATAGCCCCGCTCGGCAAACCTGGGCAACCAATGCTCCCAGATCCGCGGCGTCATGAACAAACCATGGATGAAAACAATAGAGCGCGGAGACAAGGAGCCCTCCTCGCGTTGCAACCGAACGATTGTTTACATCCGTGGACTTACGGGAAAAGGGCGGCTCTGTCCAGGGCTCGGAAGCGGAGGACGAACGCCGCGCCTAAAGCACGCCTATGACGGCCGGAGAGGCGATGCTATACGGTTCGATCTCCCCTATCCCGTCAGGAAACCTCGCCGATGTCCAAGATCAAGGTCGTCAATCCGATTGTCGAACTGGACGGTGACGAGATGACCCGGATCATCTGGCAGTTGATCCGCGACAAGCTCATCCATCCTTATCTCGACGTTGAACTTCAGTATTTCGATCTCTCGATCGAGCACCGCGATGCGACCGACGATCAGGTGACGATCGACGCCGCGCACGCGATCAAGTCCGCAGGCGTCGGCGTCAAATGCGCCACCATCACGCCCGATGAGGCGCGCGTTCGGGAGTTCCATCTCAAAGAGATGTGGAAGAGCCCGAACGGCACGATCCGCAACATCCTCGGCGGGGTGATTTTCCGCGAGCCGATCATCTGCAGGAACGTGCCGCGGCTGGTGCCGAGCTGGACGCAGCCGATCGTCATCGGCCGCCACGCCTATGGCGACCAGTACCGCGCGACCGATTTCACGGTCCCCGGCAGGGGACGGCTCACCCTCCGGTTCGAGGGCGACGACGGCTCTGTGATCGAAAGGGAGGTGTTCAGCTTCCCCGGCCCCGGCGTCGCGATGGCGATGTACAACCTCGACAACTCGATCCGCGACTTCGCCCGCGCGTCGCTGAACTACGGCCTGATGCGCAAGTATCCTGTGTACCTGTCGACCAAGAACACGATTCTCAAGGCCTATGACGGGCGGTTCAAGGACATCTTCCAGGAGGTGTACGAGAGCGAGTTCAAGCCGAAGTTCGTCAGCCTCGGCATCGTCTACGAGCATCGCCTGATCGACGACATGGTGGCCTCGGCGCTCAAGTGGTCGGGCGGCTATGTGTGGGCGTGCAAGAACTACGACGGCGACGTGCAGTCGGACACGGTGGCGCAGGGCTACGGGTCGCTGGGCCTGATGACCAGCGTGCTGATGACCCCGGACGGGCGAACGGTCGAAGCGGAGGCGGCGCACGGCACCGTGACCCGCCACTATCGCGAGCACCAAAAGGGCCGCCAGACCTCGACCAACTCGATCGCCTCGATCTTCGCCTGGACCCGCGGCCTCGCCCATCGCGCCAAGCTCGACGGCAACGAGGCGCTCGCGCGGTTCGCCGCGACCCTCGAGAGAGTCTGTATCGAGACGGTCGAGGCGGGCTTCATGACCAAGGACCTGGCGCTGCTCGTCGGCCCCGAGCAAAGGTGGCTGTCGACCACCGGCTTCCTCGACAAGGTCGACGAGAACCTCAAGGCGGCGATGGCGGCCTGAGGGCAGGCGCCCGGCGCGGCGATGGCGGGCCGGGTCGCTGACCGCCCCTGACCCAGACACTCACGCCGCCGCCTCGGCGGGTTCTCGCCGTGGGATCAGCGCGGGCTCGAAGATGTGGGTCGCCAAGTGGCGCACCACCGGTACGGCGACGCCGTCGCCCGTCAAATGATACGCCTCGTTGTAATTGGCCGGCAGCTTGTAACCGTCGGGCAGCCCCATAAGGCGTGCCGTCTCGCGCGGCGAGATCAGACGGGATCGAATCTTGTCGCCCTCGACGACGACAATAACCTGCCGGCTCGATCCGCCGGCCGGCGTGCGGAGGCAGCCGGCGACGTCGTCAAACCGAATCTCTGCACGTTGCGCTTTGCGACCGAACTCATCGAGCCGCGTTCTTTTGTAAACGGCGCCGACCGTTCGACGGCCGGAAGACTTCGCCGCGTCGAGCTTTTCACGATGAATATCGGTCATCATCCGCAGAAGTTTGGCCGTTTCGGCTGCTGTATGCCATTCAACCCCGTTCGGGTTCTCTTCGATCAAATCGCTAAAGGCAACATTGCGCTTTGTCGGTATCGGCAGGCTCCACCAAATCCACTTTTCCTTGATTTTGGGCGGCAAGCGGTCGAACGCGTCGATGAGCCCGCGGGGTCGCCATGGGCTTTGGCGCGAAGGGGCGGAATCGACCAAGCCCTCGTGGAAAAGCACATGGTCGCGAACGCCGACCACGAACAAACGCGGCCGCGAATGCGGAACAAAGTGCACGGCGTCTATAACCAAGGCGCCGAAGCGATAGCCGGCCTTGGCATAGGTTGAGCAGATCGCCGTGAAATCCTTGCCCGCACGCGAGGTCAGGGTTCCATAGACATTTTCAAGCACGACGAACGTTGGCGCCCTGCGCTCCTCGATCAACGCTTGCATGAGGCGCCAGAAGGGCCAGAACGTGCCCGAGCGGTCGCCGTTGAGGCCCGCTCCAGCTCCGGCGAGAGATAAGTCCTGACAGGGGAACGACGCCCAGGCGAGATCGGCATGACCGGGCACGTCCGAGCTCTTGAGCTTTCCGACGTCACACTCTTTGAGAACCGCAGGCGTGGGCCAGTTCTTTTTGTAGATGGCGGTTTTCTTGAGATCGAACTCGTTGGCGAACAGGCAATTCCACGGGCTGCCTAGCCCCTCTCGCGCCATCCCGGCGCCGGCAAAAAACTCGTAGAAATTAGGCACTCGGCGCTACCTATCTTTTTGCCTAGTCTTCACGCGCGAGCTTTTCGGCCACGGTTTCGGCAATCCAGGTGTTGCGTGACACCGTCCCCGCTCGGCGTTCGCATGCCGCGTCCACCGCAGTCAAAATGTCCAAGGTGAGGCGAAAGTTCATTCGCTGAACGCTTGCAGGCATTTTTAGAATCGCTCTTATGGCGCCCGATTTGGCGCCAGTTTGGCGCCTTACGCAATGCGCGTGCAATTCCACGGCGTCAGAAATGGTTAATAACTGGCGCTTCTCTGCCTTAAGGGTTTCGACTGACATGAGAACGTAATAGAGAACAACAACTCAGCTCGGTCTCTTTGACAAATCCACAAATCTGGCTATAGTCTAGCCAGAATGCCGTTCGACATCATCCTCGCCCCCGAAGCTGTCGACGACCTTAAGCGCTTGAAAGCGCACGTTCGGGCGGCCGTGCGCGTTGCGCTCGAAACACATCTCAGGCACGAGCCCGAGAAAACGAGCCGCAGCCGGATCAAGCGATTGCGGGGACTGCGCCGACCGCAATACAGGCTTAGGGTCGACGATATCAGGGTGCTCTATGATGTTTCCGGCACGACGGTCGAAATTTTGGCGATCGTGTCCAAATCGGAGGCCGAGTCATGGCTCGCACAATTCGGAAGCCCGGAGTGAAGGAAGTTCCCCTCTCCGAAATCAAGGATGATTTATCTCGCTATCTTCGCGAAGCGGAGACGCAGGAGATCGTGATCACGCGGCACGGCAAACCAGCCGGCGTGTTGATCGGCTTCGAGTCGGAAGAGGAATGGTTCGACTACCGTCTCGAACATGATGAGCGTTTCCTGCGGCGAATTGAACAGGCGCGTAACAGTCTGCGCGCTGGACGCGGAGTGAGGCTGGAGGACGTCGAGACGGAGTAGGCGCCCATCGCCATCAGATCGAAACGCTTGCGGCGTCGTGGTCGATTGACCGGCAAGGCGATCGTGCTGTGGCGGGCTCTTTCATAGCGTCACGGCGAAGCAGTAGCGCCCATCTTCATCGGCCGTGGCGCGCCCGACAGTATGAAATCGGGCACTCTTATGTCATTGTTTCGCCAATTGATATGTAGGAACAGGTAACCGCGTCGTAGTGGTCGCTTTCGAAAAGCGGACTGCGGCGGCGAGCAAGCAACCCTTTGAGCTGAATCAGACAATGTGGTGAGGAAATCGGGTGACCAAGATTCTCGATCTTGTCGATCCAGAATACCGAGATCTCGTCGCTCGCAAACTGATCGGCCGTGACGAGATGTCCCGCCTCGAGGGCAACATCGCGTTCTATGGGGGATCATTCGACCCTCCGCACAACGGGCACGCCGCAGTGACGGAGTCTGCGCTCATTAGTCTAAACCGCCCTCGCCCGGCGATGCGCCGCAAAGCCTAACCCAGCGAAGCCGAGCAGCATCATCGCCCAGGTCGAGGGCTCGGGGAAGCCCTCGACATTTAGGGAGCTAATTCCTATCACTGTCCCGGCGTCGTTGATGCCGTAGGCGTAGCTTGTTGCAAATGCCCAGCTCGGTGGCGGCAGGCTTCCGAGGTCTATCACCTGCCCACGGCTCCATTCGGTGGCGATTATATGCTGGTTGTCCACACTGCCGTCTGCGCCGATCTTCCCATAGCTGTAACCGACGATTTGCCCGGCGTCGTTGATGGCAGTGGCGGTGCTGGACGCGTACCCCGGCAAACTTCCCAAGTTGATAACCTGATCATCGCTCCACTCGATCGCGGTCGAATAGCCGCCGAAACTGCTGTATCCTACGATTTGTCCGGCGTTGTTGATGGCGGCGGCAATGCCGCCATAGCTGCCTGAAAGACCGCCTAGGTCGATGACTTGGCCGTTGCTCCATTCCGTGGCCCCGCTCCCGATACGTACTCCGACGATCTGTCCGGCATCGTTGATGCCGTAGGCCATCCCGGGCCCGAGGTCGATCACCTGACCATTGCTCCACTCGGTGGCAGTTGTGACGTAACCCACATAGCCATAGTTGCCGCCACCCTCATTGACATAGTGGCCGCCAGTAAAGCTGAGCCCGACCATCTGCCCGGCGTTGTTGATGGCGGTGGCGTAGCCGCTATAGCTGCCCGCGAGCCGACCCATGTCGATACCTTGCCCGCCACTCCATTCGGTAGCGCTGCTAACGGTCTGCCAGCCGTAGGCCCCCATATAGACCAAACTTAAACTGCCTCCAGCGATTTGCCCGACGTTGTTGATGGCCTTGGCGCCGCTTCTAAGGCTCCCAGGCGGGCCACCGAGGTTGATCATCTGACCGTTGCTCCACTCGATGACGCCGCCGGTGCCGTCTCCGACGATCTGCCCGGCATCGTTGATGCCGTAGGCGTAGCCGGGCCCGAGGTCGATCACCTGACCGTTGCTCCACTCGGTAACTAATTGAGCATTCGCCGGAGCGATTGACCCGCCAATCAGCAGACATAGTGCCAAAATAGCGACTTTGGATGCCTTGAACTGCAACATCGACCCCTCCATCCCGTCGGGAACTGTCGCTCGCGATCAAGGGCAGTTGTCATCGTTAATCGAGGCGAGTATTGATCGCCGTCAACTCTGCGTCAACCGCCGATCTAGCGGGTCAGATCCTTGAACCTCACCCCGCACGGCCGGGAGAAGTCCGCCCGAGCGGTCAAGGCGACCTTCGGCCCGTCCCCCCCGCAACTCCTCACCGTCCCCGCCTCCGCGTAACGCCCTGTCAAACCCCGCCTTTTCGGCCGAGGGCGACAAATGCTTTGGAAAAAGCAATGTTCATGCTATGTTCTTTCCGTTTAGGCAAAGAGGGCCGCCACCGGCGGCCGGCGAGGACGGCATGGACGAGACGACGAGGGGACACACCACCACCTTCACCCGGGCGGCGCGGACGCGGCGCATGCTCGACTGCCTGCGCGAGGGCTGGAGCTACCGCGACGTCGCCAGCGTGGAGGGGCTTTCGGAGCGGCGGGTGCGGCAGATCGTCGGCGCGCATCTCAGGCGCTTCGAGCCGGTCGACGAGGACATCCACGCCGCCCTGCAGGTCGAGCGGCTGGGCTTCGCCGTCAAAATGGCGGGCGAGGCGCTGGCGAAGGGCGACATCCGGGCGATCGCGCCGTACATCAAGGCGATCGATCGGCTCGACGCCTATCAGACGCGCGCCCGCAAGGCCGCGCCGCAGCCGTCGCACGAGGGCGACGCGCTGGTGGTCAAGATGCTCGTCGACCGGATCGAGCGCGGCGTCAAAGCCGAGATGGCGGCGGCGGCGGCGGCCGCATCGCCCGACCCGGTCGCCGCGCAGAACCCCGTCATCGAGGCCGAGCCCGCGCCGCCGCCGATCGAGCCGGAGATCCCGGTCGCCGCCGAGGCGCCCGCAACCGCAGCCGCGCCTGTTCCGCCGCCGCCAGAGTCGGACACCAACCTCGACGTCGCGCCGCCGCCCGCCTGCTGGGCTCGGCCGTCCCCGCGGCAAGCCGGGCTGGAGAGGCCGCTCCACGTGCCGTCGTGGCTCGCCGTCGGGGCGCCGCTCGCCCCGCCGCCCCCGGCGCCGGTCGCCGCGCCTTTGGCGCAGCCGAACATGTCGAACTTCGCAATGACGAATTATAGCCCGATTCTCTGGCCGTAACGCATTGATAAGTCACGATCCGCGGAAATTTTTTGCAACTTTTTGAAGCCCATGGAAATTTTTGGAAGGCGTGGCGGAAAGAAAGTGAAGCTTTTGGCAGCCGTTTGAAGGAAAGGGAACGCGCGCCGGCGCCGGACGCCGTTGCCAAGACGTCCTGAACGACGCCTATCCGCGGCGCCATAAGAGCCCGGCCCGACTGGCGGCGCGCGTCAACCAGATCGAAGGGAGGCGACATCCTCCCCCTTGTGGGGGAGGGTTGGGGAGGGGGGTCGCGCCGCCCTATCATCGCAAGGAGCGAGACCCTCAATTTGCCAGGTCGGCGAGACCCCCCACCCTGTCCCGCCCCCACAAGGCTACGGGATGCACACATCTTTTAAGCGGTCGGGCTCCGCTCAACGGCGGCTGGCGTCCCCGCCCCCCTTGTGGGGGCGGGACAGGGTGGGGGGTCGCGCTCACTTGTCATCTGGCGCTGGAAGGGCTCCGAACTGTCCGAGTTCGGCGCGACCCCCCTCCTCGATCCTCCCCCACAAGGGGGGAGGAAGCCGCCCTCCAAGCGTGGGGCATGGCGGCAGAGGGCTGCGGGAGATGTGTGCATCCCGTAGCCCACAAGGGGGGAAGGAGAACGGCTCACGTCACTAGCGGCCTAGCCAAGCTCCTCGGCGACCAGGCTTACCCAATAGGCGGCGCCGAGGGTCAGGATCGCGTCGTTGAAGTCGTATTCCGGCGTGTGAACATAGTGGTAGGAGCCATCCGCTTCGACGCCGTTGCCGATCATGATGAACGAGCCGGGCTTCTTCTCCAGCATGAAGGCGAAGTCTTCCGATCCGGTGACGAGCGGCGCTTCGCCAATGACCGCGCGTTCGCCGACCACCGCGCGCGCCGCCGCCAGCGAGACGTCGGTCTGCTTAGCGTGGGTGACGAGCGGCGGATAACGTCGGTCGTAGTCCACCTCCGCCGAGCAGCCATAGGTCGCGGCCGAGGCTTCGGCGAGGGCCTTCAGCCGCTTCTCGATCAGATCGCGGACGGCGGGGCTATAGGAGCGCGCCGTGCCGCAGACGAGCGCTTCGGCCGGGATGATGTTCGGCGCCTCGCGGTGGCCGGCCGCGATATGGCCGACGCTCACCACCGCGACGTCCGTCGCCGGCACGTTGCGGCTGACGATGGTCTGGATCGCGCCGATGAACTGGCCGACCGCGAGGGTCGAATCGGTCGCCATGTGGGCCCCGGCGCCGCCGTGGCCGCCTGTGCCGCGGAACGCAACTTCCCAGGTGTCGCTGGCCGCCATGAACGGGCCCTTGCGCGTGCCGAACATGCCCGCCGGCATGCCCGGAGCGTTGTGCATGCCGTAAACGGCGTCGACCGGGAAGCGGGTGAACAGCCCCTCGTCGACCATCGCCTTGCCGCCGCCCTGGCCTTCCTCGGCCGGCTGGAAGATCACGTGCACCGTTCCGGCGAAGTCCGGCTTTTCGGCAAGGCGCCGGGCGGCGCCGAGCAGCATGGTGGTATGGCCGTCGTGGCCGCACGCGTGCATCTTGCCGGGAACGATCGAACGATAGACGCGCCCGGTCGCCTCATGGACGTTGAGCGCGTCGAGGTCGGCGCGCAGGCCGATGGCCCGCTCGCCCTGGCGATTGCCGCGGATCGTCCCAACGACGCCGGTCTTGGCGATCCCTTCAGCCACCTCGATTCCCCAGCCGCGCAACGTGTCGGCGACGAGCTTGGCCGTACGGGTCTCCTCGAAACCGGTTTCGGGATGGCGATGGATGTCGCGCCGGATAGCGATCAGCTCCGGCTCGTAGGCCTTGAGCTCGTTGACGAGGCCTGAGCGTTCGGCGGTCATGCAAATGTCCTCCATCGGTAACTTCGGGCGGCGCCTTTCGTCAGGCGCGCGCGCGGATCGCCTCCTCCACCGCCTCGAGCGCCTTGCCGGCGTTGGCGCCGTCCGGGCCGCCGGCCTGCGCCATGTCGGGCCGGCCGCCGCCGCCCTTGCCGCCGAGCGCGGCCGAACCGAGCCGCACGAGATCGACGGCGTTGAACCGGCTCGTCTGGTCGGACGTGACGGCGACGACCAGGCTCGCCTTGCCGTCCTCGGCGGTCGCCGCGATCGCCACCACCCCGGAGCCGACGCTCTGCTTGGCCTCGTCCGCCAGCGACTTCAGGTCCTTCATGTCGATGCCGGTAACGGCGCGGGCGTAGAACTTGACCCCGGCGATGTCGCGCACCGAGTTTCCCGGGCCGGCGCCGCCCCCGCCCATCGCCAGCTTCCGCCTGGCGTCGGCGAGTTCGCGCTCGAGCCTGCGCTTGTCGTCGATCAGGCTTTCGAGCCGCTTGGGCGCCTCGTCGGCCGGCGCGCGCAGGAGCCCTGCGAGCTCGGCCAGGCCATGCGCTTCGGCGGTCAGCTTCTTGCGCGCCTCGTCGCGCGTCTTGGCCTCGAGGCGGCGCACGCCCGCCGCGACCGCGCTCTCGCCGACGATGGTGATGAGGCCGATGTCGCCGGTGCGATGCACGTGGGTGCCGCCGCAGAGCTCGACCGAATAGGCGCGCTCGTGCGCCGCGTCGTCCTCGATCTGCCCCATGCTGACGACCCGGACCTCGTCGCCGTATTTCTCGCCGAAGAGCGCGCGCGCTCCGGATTCGCGGGCGTCGTCCAGACTCATCAGCCGCGTCGTCACCTCGGCGTTCTCCAAGACGACGCGATTGGCGATGTCCTCCACCGCGGTCAGTTCGTCGGGCGAGATCGCCTTCGGATGGGCGAAGTCGAAGCGCAGCCGCTCGGGCGAGACGAGCGAGCCCTTCTGCGCGACGTGGTCGCCGAGCACGAGCCGCAGCGCCTCGTGCAGGATGTGGGTCGCCGAATGATTGGCGCGCGTCGCGGTCCGCGCGGCATGATCGACGGCGAGCTCGACCGCCATGCCGACGCGCGCCGCGCCTTCGACGATCGCGACGTCGTGGACGACGAGGTCGCCGAGCTTCTTGCGGGTGTCGCCGACGGCGGCGCGGAAGCCCGGCCCCGAGATTTCGCCGACGTCGCCCACCTGGCCGCCCGACTCGCCGTAGAACGGCGTCTGGTTGAGGATGAGCGAGCCCTTCTGGCCCGCCTCGAGCCGGTCGACCTCGACGCCGTCGCTGACGATGGCGGCGATCACGCCTTCGGCCGTCTCGGTCTCGTAGCCGAGGAACTCGGTCGCGCCGACCCGCTCGCGCAAGCCGTACCAGACCGTCTCGGTCGCCGACTCGCCCGAGCCGGCCCAGGCGCGGCGCGCCTCGGCCCGCTGGCGCTCCATCGCGGCGTTGAAGGCCTCGACGTCGACCGAAAGGCCGCGGGCCCGCAGCGCGTCCTGGGTGAGGTCGAGCGGGAAGCCGAAGGTGTCGTAGAGCTTGAACGCGGTTTCGCCGGAAAGCACGCCGCCCTGGGCCAGCGGCCGCGTCTCGTCCTCGAGGATGGCGAGGCCGCGCGCGAGCGTGGTGCGGAAGCGCGTCTCCTCGAGCTTGAGCGTCTCGGCGATCAGCGCCTCGGCGCGCAGGAGCTCCGGGTAGGCCTGGCCCATCTCGCGCGTCAGCGCCGGCACCAGGCGCCACATCAGCGGGTCGCGCGCCCCGAGGATCTGGGCGTGGCGCATGGCGCGGCGCATGATCCGGCGCAGCACGTAGCCACGGCCCTCGTTCGACGGCAGCACGCCGTCGGCGACCAGGAAGGCGGCGGCGCGCAGGTGGTCGGCGATGACCCGGTGCGAGGCGCGCTGCGGTCCGTCCGGATCGACCCCGGTGAGGTCGGCGATGGCGCGGATCAGCGCGCGAAAGAGGTCGATGTCGTAGTTGTCGTGCACGCCCTGCAGCACGGCGGCGATCCGCTCGAGCCCCATGCCGGTATCGATCGAGGGGCGGGGCAGGTTGACCCGCTCGCCGCCCGGCAGCGCCTCGTATTGCATGAAGACGAGGTTCCAGATCTCGACGAACCGGTCGCCGTCGGCGTCCGGCGAGCCGGGCGGTCCGCCGAAAATGTGGTCGCCGTGATCGAAGAAGATTTCCGAGCACGGGCCGCACGGGCCGGTGTCGCCCATCGCCCAGAAGTTGTCGCTGGTGGCGATGCGGACGATGCGTTCGTCGGGCAGGCCGGAGATTCTCTTCCACAGATTGAAAGCCTGATCGTCGTCGTAATAGACGGTGACGGTGAGCCGCTCCTTGGGAAGGCCGAAGTCGCGGGTCAGCAGCCCCCAGGCGTATTCGATCGCGTTCTCCTTGAAGTAGTCGCCGAAGGAGAAGTTGCCGAGCATCTCGAAGAAGGTGTGGTGGCGAGCGGTGTAGCCGACGTTGTCGAGGTCGTTGTGCTTGCCGCCGGCGCGCACGCACTTTTGCGCGGTCGCCGCCCGGACGTACGGTCGCTTCTCGACGCCGGTAAAGACGTTCTTGAACTGGACCATGCCGGCGTTGGTGAACATCAGCGTCGGATCGTTGCGCGGGACGAGCGAGCTCGAGGACACGACCTCATGGCCCTGTCGCGCGAAGAACTGCAGAAAGCTCGATCGAATCTCGTTGACGCCGCTCATGAAGACCTTGCCCTTGGCGGGATTTCTCAAAGGGCTTTCTAGATCAAGGGCTCGCGGGAAGCCAACGGGAATCGCGGCGGGGCGTCTCACGCGATCGCCTGGACCTGCGGAGCGAGCGCAACTGGGAAGATAGCGCGCATTCTGTCTACGCCCGAAGGCGCCAAGCCAAAGCGCTGCGACGAGAACCTCATCCTGAGCTTGTCGAAGGATGATCCAGGGGGCGAGGGCGCCGGTGCGCGCTGGAGCGTCCTTCGACAAGCTCAGGACGAGGGCCGAGTGTGTCGGGTTGGGAGTGACCTGCGCCCGAAGGCGTCGGCGCGAACAGGCGGCGCCGATCACAAAGTCTATCGCCGACTTTGCGCATTGCATCGTTCGAGCGCGAGGTCTATGGGGCGCTCGCGTCGTCAGAACGGCCGGAGCTCGGTCCGCAATCCGAGACGAACGTCAGGCGAGTGGCGGGCGCGCCGGAAGCCTTCCGGCGATCGGACATTGAACTGATGGACATTCCCGGCCATCGGGGGGAGAGTGCGACGGGATGGGGAAGCGCGTTTGCCCAGGTAGGACTCCCGAGTGACCACACTGCTCATCAGCCACCCGGCGTGTCTGGCGCACGACATGGGCGAGGGTCATCCCGAGCGTCCCGACCGGATCCGTGCGGTCGATCGCGCGCTTGAGAGCGAAAGCTTCCAGATGATGGCTCGCGACATCGCGCCGCGCGCGGAGATCGCCGCGATCGCGCGGGTTCACCCGGTCGACTACATCGAAGCGATCCGTGCGGCGACGCCGACGCAGGGCCACGTTGCGATCGATCAGGACACCTCGATGTCGCCCGGCACGTTCGAGGCCGCGCTCCGCTCGGCCGGCGGCGCCGTGTTCGCCGTGGACGAGGTGATGACCCGAAAGGTTCGTAACGCATTCGTCGCGACCCGTCCGCCCGGACATCACGCCGAAATGGCGACGCCGATGGGCTTCTGCTTCTTCAACAACGCGGCGGTCGCTGCGCGGCACGCACGAGCCGCCTACGGCGCCGAGCGCGTCGCGATCATGGATTTCGACGTCCATCACGGCAACGGCACCCAGCACATCTTTTGGAGCGACCCTCACGTGATGTACACGTCGACCCACGAGATGCCCAATTATCCCGGCACCGGCTCTATCGGCGAGCGCGGCGAATTCGATCAGATCGTTAACGCCCCGCTTCGCGCGGGCGACGGCGGCGATACCTTTCGCGAGGCGATGGACGTCGCAATCCTGCCGCGTATCGACGGTTTCAAGCCTGACCTCGTCATCATCTCGGCCGGCTTCGACGCCCATCGTCGCGACCCGCTCGGCAACCTCAATCTGGTCGAGGCGGATTACGCGTGGGTGACGCGCAAACTGATGGAGCTTGCCCAAAAGCACTGCGGCGGACGCGTCGTTTCCGTGCTCGAGGGCGGCTACGACCTCGAAGGCCTGGCCCGCTCGGTCGCCGCTCATGTCACGACGCTGATGGAGGGATGATCGGCGCTTCGATCGGCTGTCATGGGCGTGGCCGGAGGCGATCGTATCTTACGACCGGCTGGCCGGACGGAGCGTCGCAGCTGACGCAGGGGCGCGGGCAGGGGGGCTCGCTGCGCTGCGAGGCCTGAATGCGGTGACGTTGCCCGCGGCGTGACCATCCCGGATCGCGGCGTCCGCTGCGAGGGCGCGGCCTTCGACCTGCGGGTCGTCGTCCTCGACGGGTTCGACGCCGAGGAACGCCAACGCCTGTCGGGCCGGCATGGGTCGCCCCGTCAGGTAGCCCTGAGCCTCGATGATGCCTTCGGCGCGCACGCGCGCCAGTTGCTCTTCCGTCTCGATCCCCTCGGCGACCGTCTGCATCCCGAGCGCTTGCGCCAGAGCGACCGCGGCGCGCACGATCGCTGTCGTATCGTCCCGCACGCCGAGTTCGGCGATGAAGGTCCTGTCGATCTTGATCTTGTCGAACGGCAATCGGCGCACGTAGCTCAGGCTCGAATAGCCGGTTCCGAAGTCGTCCATAGAGGTGCGAACGCCTTTGGCGCGGATGGTCTCGAGCGTCGCAACCGTCCCGTCGCTGTCTTTCATCATCACGCTTTCGGTCAATTCAACGATCAGTCGTGAACCCGGCAGTCCAGTCGAGGTAAGCGCGTCGAAAACGGTTTGGGAAAAGGCCGGCGTTCGGAACTGGATCGCGGAGACGTTGACGGCGACGCCGATCGGCGCGGGCCACCTTGTCGCCTCCTTGCACGCGACGCGCATGACCCACTCGCCAATCGCGACGATGATCCCGGTCTCTTCAGCAACAGGAATGAACTCGACAGGGGAGATGGAACCGCGAACGGGATGCTTCCATCGCAAGAGCGCTTCGAAGGCCGTGACACGCCGATCGACGACGGACACGATCGGCTGGAAATGGACCTCGAACTGCCCTTCGGCGAGCGCCGTCTTGAGATCGTCCTCCAACTGCCGCTTGGACCGGAACTCTTGATCCATTTCCGCCTGGAAGAAGTGATAACTGCCGCGATCCGCCTTGGAATGATAGAGCGCGAGGTCCGCCAGTCGGAGGATTTCGTCGGGGTCGACGCTGTCGTCGGGGGTGAGCGCGATCCCGATGCTGGTTCCGATTTCGATGCGGAGGCCGTCGATGTCGTACGGCTCGGCCACCGCTGCGATCAATCGCTCCGCAAGGCGCATGGAGTCGCGGGGAGCGGCGGAGATGCGCTGGATGACGGCGAACTCGTCTCCGCCGAGGCGGGCCATTACGTCGCTCTTGCGCACCACGCCAACCATCCTGCCGGCGACCGCTTGCAGCAGCTTGTCGCCGACCGGGTGCCCCATGGTGTCGTTGACGCGCTTGAAGCGATCGAGGTCGAGATAAAGCAACGCGAAACGGCCCGTGCGGCGCTGAGCCTCGGCCAGGCATTGCTCAAGGCGCTGCTTGAAGCCGAACCGGTTGAGGAGGCCGGTCAGCGCGTCATGAGTCGCCATGACCTTGATCTTATCTTCGGCTTCGCGGTGTGCGGTGACGTCCTCATGCGTGGAAACCCAGCCTCCATCGGCGAGCGGCTTCTTGCGCTGCGCGATCAGCCGGCCATCCGGAAGCCTGCTGAGAACCAGCACGCTGCCGTCGCGCTCCTTGCGCGGTTGGTCGATCGGTTTGCCAAATCGACTGGGATCGCTCGCGGCGGATGGCGCCGCCACTTTGGTTCGTTGATCCGCGAGGTCGAGCGGAAGCCCATAGATCTCGGCGTATCTCCGGTTGCAAACAACGAGACTGCCGTTCCGGTTGTACATCGCCACGCCCTGGACGATGTTGTCCATGGCGTTGTTGAACCGGGCGTACTGGATAGCCGCTTGCGCCTGCAACACCTCGCGCTCGCGCGCCTCGGCGAGTTGCTCGACGCGCATCGCAAGAAGAATGGCGCCGACCAGGATCACCGCCGCTATGACCGCGGCGCCGAGTTCGAGAGCCTGCGCCTGGAAACGCCACGCGGCCAGCACGTCGTTCATCGCCACTGCGACAACCGAGGCGACCGGGAATTTCTCGGAATTCACCACCGCAAACATCCGTTCGAGTCGGTCGACGTCGCTGACCTGACGCGTCATGCCGTCGCGCTTCTGCGAGATGAAACGGGTGAACAAAGGCGTTGCGGCGATTTCCGAGCCGAGGCTCAACTCTCGCGTCGGAAAGCAAGCGATGATTTCGCCGTCGTCCCGGATGACGGACAGTGACGCGTGCTCGCCGAGCGCGAGCTTGCCGAGGAGATCGCTGAACGAGGACAGGTTGATCACGCCGCTGACGACGCCTAGGAAATCTCCGTTTTTCGACGATACCCGCTTTGTCAGGCTGAGCTGCCAGGCGCCCGTCGCGCGGCTGCGAAATGGCGAAGACAGGTAGATCCCGTCCGGCCCGGCGTCCCGCAGCGCACGCACCTGATCCCAGGCGTGGATGGCCATGATCGTGCGACGGGACGCCTCCCGTGCGAACGCCGGCTCGGTCGCGCTGACCACATAGATGGTGTCCAAGGACGCGTCCTCGGCGACGCGGTCGTTGAGAAAGGCACGGAACTCGACAGCGCCAGCCGCTTGCTCGAGCGACGAGGGCGTATCGACGTCGGCGGCCTCAAGGCGCCCCGCCACGCGCGCGATGATCAACGAAACCGACTGGATGGATCGGTCCGTCTCATCCGCCAGCATGGTCGCCAAGCTCCTGGCGGCGCGCGCGCTGTTGTCGATTTGCGTCGCTTTGAGATAGGCCGTGAATGCGGCAATCGCCCCAACGAGAACGATTACGAGCGACAAAGCTCCGATAATCAAAGAATATTGACGGCGAAACGTCTGCGCCAGCTTACGTATCGTAAGCATCGAATGTGATCCGTCTGCCGTTAAGCATAGGCCTTTATCGGAGACAAGATTTAAAATAGCTGAAAATACTACAGTTAATGAAAAGGATTGAGTCGCCCCATCATCGAAAGGCTCCGCCGTCTGCCGAGGGCCAGCGGTGAAAACACGGCGCCGATAGCGCTGGAGGTCAACTCAGACGGCCGTCCTTCTGCGGCTGTCGGCAAGGGGCGCAGTTCGAGCGCGCCGAAAGCCGACAAGGCCTTGCGAGCGCGCGCGAAGCGCCGGCTCCAGCAATCCGGGGCCTCACCCGTCGATCGGCTCGACCGACGCGATTTCGATGCCGAAGCCCGAGAGGCCGACATAGGTCCGGGGGTGGTTGGTCCGGAGGCGGATCGACGATACGCCGAGATCGCGCAGGATCTGGGCGCCGAGGCCGACCTCCCGCCAGTTCTCCGCGCGCTGTCGATCCGACTCTCCGGGCTCCGCGCCGCCGAAATTCACCGGCACCCCTGCAGACCCGTCGCGAAGGTAGACGAGGACCCCGCGGCCCTCCTCCCTGAAGCGTTGCAACACCTTTGGGATCGATCCGGCGCCGAACACGTCGTTGACAATGTCGCAGCGATGAAGCCGCGCCGGCACTCCGCGCCCGTCGCCGACCGACCCGTGGACAAAGGCGAAATGCAGCACGGGGTCGAACGGCGTGCGGTAGGCGTAACCCTGAAGCTCGCCGATTGGCGTCTTGACCGGGAACTCGCCGATCCTCTCGACCAGCTTCTCCCGCGCCTGCCGATAGGCAATGAGATCGGCGACTGAGATTCGCTTGAGAGCATTCCTCTCGGCGAAAACGGCGATCTGCGGCCCGATCATGACGGTGCCGTCGTCGTTGGCGAGCTCGCAGATGACCGCGACCGCCGGCAGTTTCGCGAGCGCGCACAAATCGATCGCCGCCTCGGTGTGACCCGAGCGCATCAGCACCCCGCCCTCCCTGGCGATCAGCGGGAAGACATGGCCGGGGCGGACGAAGTCGCTCGCGCCCATGTTGCGGTTCGCCAGCGCCCTGACCGTGTTGCAGCGCTGCTCGGCCGAGATGCCCGTGGTCATGCCGTGCCTGACATCGACCGAGATGGTGAAGGCGGTGCCGAGCGGAGCGTCGTTGGCCGCAACCATGGGCGGCAGGTTCAACCGCCGTGCGTCCGCCCCCGTCAGGGGCACGCAGACGATGCCGCAGCCGTTGCGAATGATGAACGCCATCTTTTCGGTGGTGCAGAGCGAGGCGGCGACGATCATGTCGCCCTCGTTCTCCCGATCGTCGTCGTCCGTGACCACCACGATCTCGCCGCGGGCGAACGCCTCGATGGCTTCCGTGACGGGATTGCTCATATCGTGCCCTTTTCGCGCTATTGGCGGGTTGAGGAGGAAATCGTTCGGCGTGACCGCACCGCCGGTTTCGACGACGATGCGCTCAGCGGTCCCGCGGGACAACCAGGCGCCGTCATCGCGGCAGATCAGCGTCACCGCGCCGGCGGAAACGCCGATGCGCCGGGCGAATTCCGCGCGGGAGACGCCGTGACGCTTGAGCCAGTCGGTAAGCTTCATAACAGAAAGACGTTGCGGCCTAAGATGACGCTACGCCGCCCGCTGCAGCGCACCGCCACCTAGGTAAAGACAAACGCGCCGCCTTTCAACCATACTCAAATTGCACGGGTTGTTGAGCGCTACTCAATCCACGCGAACGAGCATCTTGCCGAAATTCTCCCCATGCAGGAGGTCGACCAGCGCCTGCGGCGCGTTTTCGAGGCCGTTCCGGACCGTCTCCCGCCACTTCAGGCGGCCGGCAGCAGCAAATCCGGTAAGTTCCGCGATCGCTTGCGGCCAGAGGCTCATGTGATCGGAGACGATGAATCCTTCCACCTTGATTCGCCGGACGAGGAAGATGCGCATGTCGGGCAGCGCGGTCGGCGCGCCTTCATAGGAGGCGATCAGGCCGCAGATGGCGAGCCGCGCGAAGTCGTTGAGGCGTCGCAGCGCCTGCTGAAAGGGCTCGCCGCCCACGTTCTCGAACAAGCCGTCGACGCCGTCGGGAACCGCGGCCTTGAGGTCTTGGGCAAAGCTCGCCGATTTGTGGTCGACGCAGGCGGCGTAGCCCAGTTCCTGGACCGCATAGTCACACTTCTCCACGCCGCCGGCGATCCCGACGGCGCGCGCACCCGCAGCGCGGGCCAGCTGTCCGACGACCGAGCCGACCGCTCCGGTCGCCGCCGAGACCAGAACCGTCTCGCCGGCCTTCGGCGCGATGATTGTGTTGACGCCATACCAGGCGGTGACCCCCGGCATGCCGACCGGGCCGAGATAGGCCTGAATCGGGATCGACTTGGCGTCGACGATTCTCAAGTCAGGCCCGTCACTCAGATAATAGCGCTGCCAGCCGCCCATGCCGACGATCGCGTCGCCGGGCTTGAACCGCGGATTGTTGGAGGCCTCGACCACGCCGACGGCGCCGCCCTGCATCACGGCGCCGACCTCTTGGGGCTTGGCGTAGGACTTCGCGTCGCTGAGCCTCCCGCGCATGTAGGGGTCGAGCGACAGAAACGTCTGCCGCACCAGCACCTGCCCTGGACCGGGGGTCGGGACCGGCGTCTCGACGATGCGGAAGTTGGCAGGCGAGACTTTGTCGGCCGGACGGTGGTCGAGCAGGACCTGGAGGTTCGTGGGCATTGGGCGCATCCCCCTTTTGGCGGAAGGCGGACCCTAGGACCGGCGCGGGCGGAGCGCAACGCCGAGACTTCCCACGCCGAGGGCGGCGATCCGACAACCGTCGCCGCCAGCCAAGGTCCCCGGCCGTCATGGAAACTCATGACGGCGGGCAAATAATATAATACATAAAGTAAAGGTATAATGTGCTGTTTCTCTGATCAGGCTCGGCCGGGCGGCCGGCAGAGGGGAAGCGGCGTCCTCCGTCTGCGCGCCGGATAGGCCCGCAGCGCAAAAGTTGCACGTTTTGGCGCCTAAAGTCTTGAAAAGGCCCACGCCGATAAATCCGCGCCGCCGCCCGCGCGCTTCAGTCGACCGGGGCGGAGGATGCGCCACCATCGACCGCCGCGGCGTCAGCATTGCGCCAATTCCCGTGCGCGCGAACCTTTAAAGGCCGCCAGAGTCGCTGCGCCGCGCTCCTCGACCATCCGCGTCAGGCCGTCGAGGATCTCGGCGACCACGCCGACCCCTTTCAGCGCCATGCTGGTGTAGAGCTGGACGAGATCCGCGCCGGCCTCGATCTTTTCGAGCGCGGTCGCGGCGTCCTCGACTCCGCCGCTGCCGACCAAGGCGATCACGCCGCCGAGTCTGAGATAGGCTTGCGCCAGCAAACGGGTGGAAGGAGCAAACAGCGGTCGGCCCGAGAGGCCGCCGGACTCGCCACGATGGGCCGAACGAAGCGTCGCCGGGCGTGCGACCGTGGTGTTCGAGATGATCAAGCCATCGATCCGGCGGGCAAGCGCGACGGCGACGATGTCGTCGAGTTGGTGGTCATCGAGGTCGGGGGCAATCTTGACGAGCAGCGGCCGGCGCGGCGCCGTCGCCTCGCGCGCTTCGACCGCGCGCGCCACGAGCGCGTCGAGTGCGTCGCGGCGCTGCAGATCGCGCAGGCCCGGCGTATTGGGCGAGGACACGTTGATCGCCAGATAGTCGGCGACCGGCGCGAAGGTTCTGACCCCGAGCGCGTAGTCGGCGATGCGGTCGGCGGCGTCCTTGTTGGCCCCGACATTGACGCCGATCAGGCCTGCCGGCCGTCGCGCGAGGCGCGCCTCGGCCTTGGCGTAGCCTTCGTTGTTGAAGCCGAAGCGGTTGATGACCGCCCCGTCTTCGCGCAAGCGAAAGAGCCTCGGACGGGCGTTCCCGGGTTGGGGACGCGGCGTCAGCGTGCCGACCTCCACGAAACCGAAGCCCAGCGCAAGCATCGCCCTGGGAACCTCGGCGTTCTTGTCGAACCCGGCGGCGAGACCGAGCGGATTTGGAAAGGAAAGCCCGAGGGCCGAGACCGCGAGGCGCGGATCGTGCCGGCCGGCCGGCCGCGGCGGCGCAAGCTTCAGGCCCAGGATGGCGGCCCGGTGCGCGGTCTCGGGCGGCAAGCGCTTGACCAGCGGCTCGAAAAGCTGAGCGGCTCTCACCCCGAAAGGTCGCCGAAATCGTGTCGGCCGTCGGGGCCGAGCGGCAGCAGCCGCGACCAGAGGACGGCGCGCATCGGAAGGGGCCCATAGAGGTGAGGAAAGAGCGCTCCCCCGCGCGACGGCTCCCAACGCAGCAAAGGTCCGAGCGCCTCGGCGTCGACGCCGACGAGCGTCAGGTCCTGGCGGCCGGCGAACCACTTGGCCGCGGTCTCGGCTGCCTGAGCGGCGGTGGAAAGGTGAATGTAGCCGTCGGCTCGGTCGATCACAGCGCCGTCGAATACGCCCGCCTTCTCGGCCGCGCGCCAGTCGTCCGTCGCCACGATCTTGAACACGAGGGTCATGCGAGCGACCTCGCCAGACGTCGGCGTCAGTCCTGGAGCATCCGCTTAAGGAGGTCGATCTCGTCGCGCAAAGCGTCGTCGGACTGAGCGAGCGCCTCGATCTTGCGCACCGCGTGCAGCACGGTGGTGTGATCGCGTCCGCCGAAGCGCCTGCCGATTTCCGGCAGCGATCGCATCGTGAGCGTCTTGGCGAGGAACATCGCGACCTGCCGCGGCTTCACGACCACGGCAGTGCGCCGCGAGGAAAGGATGTCGGCGCGGGATACGCTGTAGTGGGTGGCGACAAGCTTCTGGATGTCCTCGATCTTGACTCGCTTTGGCTCGTGGGCGCGGATCAGGTCGCGGATCGCCACCTCTGCCGCCTCGACCGTCAGTGGGGCGCCGGTCAACGTGCCGTGTGCGAGCAGCCGATTGACCGCTCCTTCGAGATCGCGCCCGTTCGAGCGGATAGAGCGCGCGACGAAAGCCAGCACCGCCGGCGTAAGATTGAACGAAGGCTGCAAGACGCGAGCGGCTGCGACGCGCGCTTCGAGGATCTTCACGCGCAAAGGCTCGTCGAGCGCCCCGATCTCGACACACAGGCCAACGCTCAGCCGTGACCGCACGCGCTCGTCCAGCGCCTCCAGATCGTTCGGCGGACGGTCCGCCGCCACAATCACCTCGCGCCCAGCGTCGAGCAGGGCGTTCAGCGCGTGACCGAATTCGGCTTGGATCGTCTTGCCTTGCAGAAACTGCGCGTCGTCAAAGATCAGCAGATCGATCGCCCGCAGCCGCTCCTTGAACGCGATTGAAGTTTGCGCCTGCAGGGCGGCGACGAAACCGTACATGAATTTCTCCGCCGTCAGATAGATGGCCGAGCGGCCCTGACTGGCTGCAGTGTGCGCAACCGCCTGCAAAAGATGAGTTTTTCCCAGACCGACGGCCGAATGGATGAACAGCGGGCAGAAGGTCGAGGCGCGCCCGCCGACATTCTCGGCGACTCGCTGCGCGGCCGTGAAGGCGAGTTGATTTGAGCGTCCGACCTGAAAGGTCGAGAACGTCAGTCGGCGGTCGAGCGGCGAACCGACCAGCGCGTCGAAGGGCGTCATCTGTGTTCCGCTCGGGGAGCTGCGACGGATGGATGGCGTCGCGCAATCCGTCGCCACGGGCCCGACGACCGCTGCCCTTGGCGACGATGGCAGCGCGCAGATCGCGGCGCCGGATTGCGTCTCCGGGCGGACCGAAGAACGGACGACGACGAGAATGCGGGCGAGCGGGCCAATTTCCGCGGCCAGCGCCAAAGTGATGTGGCCGAGGTAATGGGTGTCGATCCAGCTCTTGAGAAATCGCGTCGGCACCGAGAGTCGAGCCTGACCGCCGCTGACGGATTCAAGTTCGATCCGTCCGAACCAGCTGTTGAAGATGTCCTCGCCCAATTCGGCGCGCAGCCGTTCGCAGCAGCGTCGCCAGGGTTGCGTCAGCAAGGCGGCGCTTGCGACCGCGTGATCGTCGGAACGCGCGGCAGTGTCATTACGGAGGCCCATGGGCGGAACTCGAGCACAGGAAGGAATGTAGAACTTCGGCGAGGGGAGAGGAAACCCCGGTGGCGACCGTTCAGGTCTGGGCCCAGGGCAAATTCCCGGCCTTCCATCCGCCAACCCTGCTCCGGTGGCGCCAGGCGTCCAAGGGTCCCTCGAATCCGTCCGAGACGTTGTGGCAGGGCGCCCAACCGGCGCGGGTCATCGCGATCGCCGATTGCCGCGAACGGGCGCCGCTGCGGCATAGGAAAAGCAGCGGGGCGCCCGGCTTGACGCCGGCGCTCGCAAGCATGGTCGACAGACGCGACACGAAGTCCGGATCGACCTGCATGGCGGGATAGCTCTGCCATTCGATGAAGAGCGGGGTCTTGCTCAGCCCCGAGAGATCGGGGGCCCCAACGAAAGTCCATTCCGCCTTCGAGCGGACATCGACCAAGGTCGATGAAACATCGTGCGCGAGGAGGTCATAAGCGTCGGTCGCCAGCAGATCCCCTGCGTATCCGACGGTGTTTTCGTTGGACATGTATTCTCCCTCCGCAGTCTAAACTACGGACACTCGATGCCTATATTCGGCTAATAACCAGTAGGCTTTGCAGCCGGTTGCCCGATGAAAAGCGGCACATCCATAAGTCGACGCCCCATTTATCGCTCCAAAGTACAATTAATTATTACTTCATTTTATTCCATTCCTAATTCGCGAGACAGAATAGCCACGGTTTCTTCTCATTGTTTTCTTAGATCGCGCAAGACTATGGCACGAGCCCCGCCATGAGGCAACCAACCTCCCTCTACTCCAAGGGTCGCGTTGGCCATCGCAGCGCCGCAATTTTCAAACGTGGTAAGAGTGTTTAATCGCAAGAGTTTGATTCGAACCGCAAGATCAAATCCGCGCGCGACTTTCGCGGCTGAGCAGCCCTGTGACATTGCCCCGGCCCGATCTCGCGTCGCCATTGCGGAAATCGCGCGGCTCGTGCGCATCGTCCCGCCTTGATTAATAAACTCTTGAGAAATTAGGAAACTTTATGATCGCCCGGCAGCTCGCGACGGCCTTCGAGCTGTTGCAAAATCATTATGTTTCGGTCCGGCGACGTCGCGATGACCGTTTTCGGGCCTACCCGGCGGCCGTGCTGGAAGAAGCGGCCACAGACTTATCCACAGCAATTACCCCAAAAAACGCGGGCAGCGCCAAGAGATAAGCGAAGGCGGCGATCTCAATAACCGCGCCGAGTCCGAAATTGGTCGCAATCACCGGCGCGGCCGCCGCACCGATCACCGAAAAGGAGCCGTTGACGCCCCAGGCCCAGATGAACAGGTGATCCTTTCCGAGCCGCCCCAGCGTGGTCATCGCGGTCGGCATCGGAAATCCCATCAGGAACGCCGGCGGAGCGATCAAGAGGAAGCACAGGACGAGCCGCTCGCCGTACGGCAGGGCGGCGACGCCGTCGAGCGCGAGGTTCACGAACAACGCATAGCAAAGCAGCAATCCGCCGATCACGAGAAAGATGGCCGGCATCACCGTGCGCATGTACGGCAAAATGCGTTCCGAAGTCAGAGCGCCGAGACCCGAGAAGACCAGCATGCCGGTGATCAGCACAGAGGCCGAGATGGTCGGATTGCCGAGCGCCATCACGAAGTGGGCGATGAGCCCGACCTCCACCATGATGTAGCCGGCGCCGAGACAGGCGAAATAAAGCACGGTCAGCGTCTTCCCGCGCGACTGTGAGAAGATCGTCCGCCAGCCCCATAGGATCGGGATCAGGAGCAGCGTCGTTGCGGCTAGCGTCGCCACGCCGAGCGTCGCCCAGATGAGCAGATAGCCCCACTCGTCCTGCAAGAGTTCGAGCCGGTCGAGCACGCGCGGGAGGTCGCGAGTCTTCACATAAGCTGCGAAGTAGGGAGCGTCGTTTGTCAAGGCGCGGACGTTGAACACGTAGCGCGAAGCGACCTGCGGCCAATCTCCGCCAATCAGCGCGTGCCATGCGAGTCGTCCCATCGCGGTCGCGGGCAGCACGCCGTCATCGGCCTTGCCTGAGGGAGGCGCACCCTCGTCGGACGAGCCGTTCGTCGCCGCGCCAGCGTTTTCGGGCGCCGGCGGACCGCCGGCGGCGCCGGCAAAAATCTGCTCGACGTAGCCGTCCAGCGTCGAGTCGGTCTGGGACACGTCGTAGACGAAGCCGGGGTAATAAATCTCATCGAACGACATATTGTGCGTGTGCTTGCGCAGCTTGGCGATCTCGTCAGGCGTGAAGCCGCCGTTCTTGTAGAGCACTGTCGCGGTCGACAGGTACGACGAGGCGACGAAGAAGGACTCGGCGAGGTGCGGTGGATCGACGGCGTGCGCCGCGCCCGCCATCGTCGCGTAGAGCTTGAGCACCGATTTCGGCGGCTCTTCCTTGTTCCACAGCGTCACCGCCAACACGCCGCCCGGCGCCAGCGCGCGCATGTAGGTTTCCATCGCCTCTTTCGTATAGGGGTACTTCTCCACGATGGCGAAGCCGCCCGGATTGGAGAGGCCGACGGAATCGGCAAGGCTCAGGTCAATGACGTCGAAACGCTCCTTGGTCGCGGCGAGAAAGTGTCGGCCCTCGTAAGGGATCACCCGTACCTTCGACAGGATGTCGCCGGTAAAGTCACGAATGACAGGGCTGCGGAACGCCTCGAGCACGGCTTGGTTGCCTTCGGCGACCGTGACGTCCTTCGCTCCGGAATGCAGCGCGACCTCCGTCGAGATGCCGCCGCCGAATTGGGTGATGAAGGTCTTGGGCGCCGCCTTGACGATGTAGGGGTAGACCATCGGCAGGAAACGGAAATAGGCCGTTTCCTTGTCGGTCAGATCACGCATCACACCGATCGGACCATCGCTGTCGATGTACATTCCGAGATAGGCGTTGGCGGGCATCGTCGGCAGGCTGAAGCCGGCGTTGTCCGAGAGCCCCGGCGCAAAATGAAGATAGGAGCTGGAATAGATCTCGAGATAGCCGAACGGCGACGCACTCTCGTAGACCTTCTTTGCATCGGGGAACTTCCGCGCATAGGAGACCCCCTTGTAGTCGTTGACCGCCAGCGTCTTCAGGCCGAAGGCCGGGGCCAGAACGAAATGGCCGCCGAACGCGATGGCGCCGGCGACTATGTAGGGGACGAGCGTGGCGAGGCCGCCGGGACCGAGCGCCCACGCTAGGCAGGCGGCAAGCCACAGCGCAAGGGGAGCGGCGATGAGGTTGGCCGGGACAAAGACATACATCGCCAGCAGGAAAACGAGCCCGCAGAGTCCGGAACCCGCGAGATCCGCGAAATAGACCCGCCCGAAGGTCCGATTGCTCTTGAGAAAGACCGCGCCGAGGAACACCGCGCCGGCGAGGAAGGGCGCGAGCTCGGCCAGGAACATCTGTAAGAGCTTCCACTTCTGGGCTGGATCGGAGACGAGAAATATAGCGTTGAAGCCGAGCCTCTGAACATAGAGATTGGCCGCGACCGCGAGCGGACCGAAGAGACCGAGCGAGATGGCCGCCGCGCCCCGCCAGTGACGGGCGAACCAGTCCTTGGAAACGGTCATGACAGCGCTGGTCAAGCCGAATCCCAACATGGCGAGGCTGACCACCAGCGAGCCAAAATGAGCCCAGCTGCCGACCGAGAAGACGCGCATGATATCGATCTGCAGCGCAATCACCGACCCAGCGGCGAGACCAACGGCCAGATAGAGCCCAACTCGCTCACGGGCCGTCAGAACGGCGTCTTCGGAGGGACGCTCGATCGGCGTCAGGATCGCGGGAATAGGGCTTGCGTCGTTCATGAAGTCCTCACCCGACGCGGTCGAATACGAACGGCGCCCCTGGGTCGGAGCGCCGTGGAGAGATTGACGAGAACGCGCCTGTCAGTTGTTGTGCGTGCCGACGATTTTGTCGCCCTCGAGCTTGGTAAACGGCACGAACGGCACAATCCGCCCGCCGTAGATGTCGGAGCGCGCGACAGTCAACTGGCCGTCCGAGGACTCGGTCTTCACGACCTTGAGCACGCGCTGTGCGCCGGGCGGACCTACAGGAATCACCATGATGCCGTTCGGCCTGAGCTGCTGGAGCAAAGGCGGCGGCACGTGGTCGATGCCGCAGGTGACGATGATCTTGTCGAACGGGGCGAACTCTTCCCAGCCGTAGTAGCCGTCCGCCGCCTTCGACGTGATCTCGCCGAATTCGTTGTAGCCGTCCTTGATCAGGGCGTCGTAGATGCCGCGCGTGCGGTCGGCGAGCGGCTTGATGATCTCGATCGAATAGACCTTGTCGGTCAGATGCGAAAGATAGGCCGACTGGTAACCTGAACCGGTGCCGATCTCGAGCACTTTCTCGCCCTGCTTGGGGTCGATGTTCGAGGTCATCCGTCCGACGATATGAGGCCCGGAGATCGTCACTCCGTAGCCGATGTCGAGGAAGGCGTGGTCGTAAGCGCGACCGAGGTTCTGCTGAAGAACGAACTTCTCGCGCGGGGTCAGCAGGAAGGCGCGCTTGTGACGGTCGTTGAGCAAGTCTTCGTTGCGGACCATAGCCTGAAAACGATCGAACCGCTCGCCGAGGAACTTGGGATCCTCGCCGCGCTGGGCGACGCCCCAGGCGATGAACTTCTCGCGGCTGTCCATCGGCGGATTGAGGTCGAGCGAGTAGGGCGTCGGCACGTTGGCCAGCGTCAGCCGCGGCGCGCAGACCGCGCCCAAAAGTCCGGCCGCGCCGGCAAGGAACTCACGTCTCCGCACCAAAAAACCTCCTCGAACGGCAACCGTCGAGGGGCCTGATAACCCAATCAGAAACAAAACGCGACCCTTTAAGCGCCTTCAGCGCCGGCCGCGCCCAATCATGGCGCAAGTTTGGCGATGGCGCAATCGTGGTCCTCAAGGCCCTCGGCATGGCCGCCGCCTTCCAGCGAAAAGATGTCGGCGAGCAGGACGAACCCGGGCCTGCCGCCGAAGTTAGCGCCGACCGCGGCGAAGGTTATTGCTCCCATATGCGCCTTGGCGTCCGGAAGGCCGTCGGCGACCAGACGAAGCAGCGGCTCCTCGTGGAAGAGGTCGTCCGACAACAGACGGCGGGCGAAGTACGTGCGGCCGTTCAGCGGCGCCGTCATAGCGCGCCATTCGTCGCCCAGCGCCGGAGCGTAATCCGTGAGCGCCTTGTCGACGTCCATGCGGACGCAATCGACATGGACGTGCAACTGTTCCTGCGTGCGGGCGTATTGCGAATTGATCGCCAGCGCGACCGCTTGGCGCGGCAACGCCCGGCCCCCGAGCCTGGCCTCAACCAGCGTCTTGGCTTTCCACCCGTCGGCGAATACGGGCGGCGCATCGGGCGCAAGCATCTGGGGATCCTCGATGCCGCTGATCTTCCGGGTGGGAATCGCCAGCATCTGCGCAACCCCGACCAGATCCTTCAGGATCGCGACCCCCTCGGACACGCTCCCGTTGAGGTCGACCGCGACGCAGGGACGTGGGCCCTGGCCAGCCTCGAAATGCGGCACGCAGCCGTCGTGGACGATGCGCCAAAGGGCGTTCGGATCGGCGTGGGCCGGGGCCGAGGCGGCGACGGCGACCATGAAGGCGAGCGGCGCGGCGCGCCTCGGTCGACTTGCGCGCGGTGGGCCATGACCTTGAGCGCTTCGTGTTATCATGTCCTGCCTTGGTGACCTGCTGTTCTCGAGCGGGATGATCTTCAGGTTCGCGCGCATCCTGAATTGGCGAGGTGGTTGGCGCAACTCCTCGCTCACTCAGGATGAAACTGCGAATACCTACGTCATTAAACTTGTGAGGCAGTTGCAAAATTGGGAGTTCGGCCAGAGTTTTCGAATTTTCGGGTGATTTTTCGACGGTTGCGAACCGCTGGCGGCCGGTTTCTGGTATGCTGATTCTGCTAGGAACAACAAGCAGATGCCAGGAGCCGCCGACGATGTCGCTGCGGGAGAGCCTATCCTCGTACTGGGAGAAGTTTCAAGGGGAACTTTTCCCTTTTCTCGAAGAAACTGTGGGTTTCCTGACCGGATCGCATCGAGCGCTGGTCACGGTCGTGGATATGACGCGGCTCGAGGCTTTCGTCCCGCACTGGCATGGACTTCCCGGGCGCCCGTTGGCCGAGCGGGCGGCGTTGGCGAGAGCCTTCGTGGCCAAGGCGGTTTTCAATTTGCCGACCACGCGAATGCTGATCGAACGCGTCCAGGCCGACAAAACGCTTCGGCGTCTGTGCGGTTGGTCGCGTCCGTCCGAGGTTCCCAGCGAATCGACATTCTCGCGCGCCTTCGCCGAATTCGCCCAGAGCGAACTGCCCTCGCGTGTGCACGAGGCCTTGATCCGGCAGACCCACGCCGACCGGTTGGTTGGTCACATCGCGCGCAATTCGACCGCGATCGAAGGCCATGAAAAGCCGCGACGCGCCGAACAGCCCGAACCGACCGCGCCGAAGCCGGCGCCCCGCAAACGCGGGCGTCCGCGCAAGGGCGAGGAACCCCCGCCCAAACCGCCCACGCGCCTGGAACGCCAAGCCGGCATGACCCTGAGCCAAATGCTCGCCGATCTGCCCCGGCCTTGTGACGTCGGCGTCAAGCGCAACGCCAAAGGACATCAAGAGACATGGATCGGCTATAAGCTGCACGTGGATACGGCCGACGGCGACATTCCCGTCAGTTGCGTTCTCACCTCGGCTTCCGTCCATGACAGTCAGGTCGCCATCCCGCTGGCTACGATGACGGCGGAACGCCTGGTCAATCTCTACGATCTCATGGACAGCGCCTACGACGCGGCCGAGATCGAGGCGCACAGCCGCGCGCTCGGCCACGTGCCGATCATCGATGCCAATCCGCGCCGTGACGCCGCCCTCAAACAAGAATTGGCGCGAGAGCAGAGGCGTCAGGCGCTGGCGGGCCATCGCATGGCCGAGGACATCCGTTACAACGAACGCAGCAGCGCCGAACGGGTCAACGCCAACCTCAAAGACAATCACGGCGGTCGAACCGTCCAGGTGCGCGGCCCCACGAAAGTGATGTGTCATCTGATGTTCGGCATTCTGGTCGTCACGGTGACCCAAATCATCCGTCTCATCGCATAGCGATCGCGATCGTACGCAACATAGAGAGCCCGTAGCCTCCCAAAATATCGGCAGCTCGGCGAGCTATTGCCCGCGCGCGCTCAGAAACGCCGCTCTCGGCACAAATCGACCCAGGCCGCCGCCGCCAAAATCGGCACAGCTCGGAAATCAATCCAAGTTTGCGCTCTTGCGGAAACACAACCCAGTGCTCCCAAACATTTTGCAAGTGCCTCTTGTCATATAAATTCTTTGGGCAGCCCGCAGAGAGCCCGGCGCGCAACGGCAGGGTCGGCGCGTACGAGATGGATTGATCGGAACCGGCTCTAGGGCTGGCGTCGCATGCGATCGCTGCTCAGTCGCCGCGCATTCTGTCCTTAAAGAAATCGAGATGCTTCGCCTGGGCACGGATCATGCGCTCCCGGTACTGGCCGTAGATGAGATCGGTGTCATGCAACGTCACGCCGGCGATGGTGGGCGATGCGAAGACTGGAAGCTCAACACCCTTGTCGCCAAGTTTCCGAGCCGTCTGCGCCAGAAGCTCGTGCATCATCATCATCGCGAGTACGGTCGACGACCCGGCGACGGGTCGCGACCAGCCCTCGATCGGGACGATCGCGTCCTCGATCGGCGCGCCGGTGTCGATGACGATGTCGGCCGCATCGGCGAGCCGCTTGCCGGAAGAGTGCGTGGCGGGCTTGTCGAGATTGGCCTTGGCGGTCACGGCGATCACCGTCAATCCTCGCTTCTTGGCGTAAAGCGCCGTGTCGATGCCCGAGGCGTTACGGCCGCTGTGGCCGAAAACGACGATGCTGTCGCCCGGATTGAGCGGCTGATGATCGAGGAATTTCTCGACGTAGCCCTCGGTGCGCTCGAGCCAGAGGAGCTCGCGCACGCCGCCCGCGCCGAGCACGTTGTGCCACATGACGCGCGGGTCGGTGAGCGGATTGAATCCGAGGTAGCTGCCGTAGCGGGGATAGGTCTCTTGCGTCGGAAGCACCGAGTGCCCCGATCCATACAGATGAATGAGGCCGTCTCCGGTCAGCGTCGCGACCAAAGCCGAGGACGCGGCGTCGAAGGCGGCCGCGTTTCCTTCCGCGGCCTGCTCGGCGAGTTTGACGAGGCGACTGATGTAGAGGGTCGTCATAGTGTGGACCTTTCGCGGGTTGTCACATGCGCAGCTTGGATCGGATCTCGTATCGGTCGCCGCGCATCGTCGATACGGTGAACTCGTAGGGTCCTCGCGCATCGGAGGTGGTGCGGTGGACGATGAAGGCGGGGCTGCCCGCAGCGACTTCAAGCAGTTCTGCATCCTCCGCCGACACCGCCCCGACCCGGTAGACTTCGAGCGCCGAGAGTGGGACGAGGCCGAAGCGGTCACGCAGCGTCGCGTAGAGCGAGACCAGCGCTTCGCTCATGCTGGCGAGGCCCGTCGCCCGCTTTGCCGGCAGGTAGGCCGTCTGGATGCCGATCGGCTGGCCCCCGCCGAAGCGCAGGCGGCGCAGCTTGACGACCCTGGCCCCATCGCGGATCTCGAGCGCCGAGGCGATCGCATTGTCGGCGGGAATCTCAGCCAGTTCCAGAATGCGGGAGCCGACGGAAAGTCCGCGGTCGGCCAGTTCCTGCGTAAGGCTGGTCGGTCCACGCGCGCCGGCGATGACGGTCGAACTGCGTACGAACGTGCCGCGGCCCTGCTCGCGTCGCAAGAGGCCCCACTCCTCCATGTTCCGGAGTGCGTGGCGCATCGTGATCCGGCTGACCCCCAGCATCTCGCTGAGCTTGGCCTCGTTGGGAAGCTGTGCGCCATCGGGCCAGGTTCCATCGGCAATCAGATTGCGCAGGGTGCGCTCCGTCTGATGCCACAGGGGCTCTGGCCGGTCACGGTCGGGACGCTCGATATGGATCGGCCGGTTCACGGGTGAGACCCTGACCACAGCGGGTGGCCGAGCGCGGCGAGGCCCGCGCCCACAAGGCTTGCGCGGGGGCCGAAATGCGCCGGCCCGATCGCGACCGTACGCAGGTGCGGCGGCAGATGTCGTTTGAGAGTGCGGAGAATGATGGGCCCGAGCGCGTCGACGCTCTCGGCGAGACCGCCTGCTACGATCACGGAGCGGCTGCCGAGCATAGCTATGGGGCCGGCGAGCGCGGCGCCGAGCGCGGCGCACGGCGTCTCCAGCTTTTCGCGAGCGGCTGCATCGCCGGCGCGCGCCGCCGCAATCAGCTCGCGTCCGTCGGCAAGACCGACGTCTCGTGCAATCGCGTCGAAGGCTGGTCCTGCAACATGGCGCTCGAGCCATCCATGGACGCTGTCGCCAGCGTCGAGCGGATCGGCGCACGCCCAGCCGAACGATGCCGCCGCGCCGCCAGAGCCGCGCACGATCCGTCCGTCCGCCAGCACCGCCGATCCGATGCCGGTGCCGATCGCGACGAGAATGGCGTCGTCGACGTCGCGGGCGGCGCCCAGGGCGGACTCGGCGAGGAGCGCGAAGTGGGCGTCGTTGCCGAGCGCGACGGCCACGTTCGGGAACAACCGACTCAAATCCTGACCGTCGAGATAGGGGAGGTTCGGGACCCATAAGCATGTGGTTCCGGAGGCGAGGCCTGGTATCGCCAACCCGATGTGCAGTGCGTTGTGCGCCGCGATCAGGTCTGAAACCGTGTTCCGAAAGCTCGCGAGGTCCGGTGGCGCCGGCCAGCGCCCGAGGACGTCGGCGGCGCCTTCGCGGCCGGCTTCAGCCAGGGAGGCGCGGAGGTTGGTTCCGCCAAGGTCGAAGCCCAAGGCGACGGTCATCCCTTGATTCCAGAGCTGACGATGCTGTCGACGAAGAAGCGCTGCAGGAACGCGAAGAGGACCAGAGGCGGGAGGACCGCCATCGTCGAGCCGGCCATCACCAGGTTCGTGTTCATGGCGCCCCTATTGTAGCTGAGGAGACGGCTAAGGCTGATGACGATCGGGTACTGATCCGTATGGCCCTGTAGCACTGTCAGCGGCCAAAGATAGCTGTTCCAGTGGTAGACGAAGGCGAACAAGGCGAGCGCCGCAATGGCGGGAGTCACGCTCGGCGCAACGATGAGGAACACGATTTGAAGCTCGGAGGCGCCATCCATCCGTCCTGCTTCGATCAGGTCATCCGGGACGCCGCGAATGAACTGGCGCAGGAGGAAGATGCCGAACGCATTGGCCAGGTTCGGCGCGATCACGCCGGCAAGCCCGCCATCGATGCGCAGATAGCCGACCAGCCTATAGAGCGGGATGAGGGTGACGATCGGCGGCAGGAACATGGTGGCGATCACCGCCGCAAAAAGGAGTTCCCGGCCGCGGAAGCTGTATTTGGCGAAGGCGAAGCCCGCGAGCAGGCTGGTGAGCAAGATGCCCGCCG
The DNA here is from genome assembly GCA_963770035.1 of uncultured Alphaproteobacteria bacterium. Classification (GTDB taxonomy): domain Bacteria; phylum Pseudomonadota; class Alphaproteobacteria; order Rhizobiales; family Beijerinckiaceae; genus Roseiarcus. The sequence goes on from CAVYON010000002.1 coordinate 58,756, forward strand.
TCGTTGTTGTCGCGATGATCGCCGAATTGAGGAACGACCGCCCTGCCTGAACGACGTCGGCCACTTTCGCATAAGCGTCGAGCGAGGGCGTCGCGGGAAACCAGACCGGAGGAGTTTGCATCGTCTCCGCGGGCGTCTTGAGACTGGTCAGCACCATCCAGGCGAGTGGAAAAGCGGCTGCGACGGAAACCGCGACGATCGCCGTGAGCAGCAACCAGTCCACGAGCTCCGGTGTTTTCACGAACGGGCTGAAACGCGATCGCCAGACGGCAGCGCTCATGGCGCATCCTCCCAGCCGCGTCGCGCAAAGGCGAACAGCGCAACGATCGTCACGACCAGCGCAAGCATCAGCGTCACCGCCATCGCCGACCCGAGACCGCCCTGCGAGCGCTCGATGCCGACCCGGCGGATATGGTAGGTGAGCACGTTGGTGGCGCCGACCGGGCCGCCCTGAGTGATGAGAGCGACCGGCTCGAAGACCTGCACCGCATTGATAACGGCGATCACAGCCGAAAAGAGCAGCGTCCGGCGCAGTAGCGGCAGGGTCACATAAACAAAGCGCTGCAGGGGACCCGCGCCGTCGAGCCGCGCCGCCTCCAGAAGCGACGGCGGAATTTGCGTTAGCCCCGCGACTGCGAGCACCGTGAAGTAGCCGACCTGCTGCCAGACATTGAGGCCAACGATCGAGCCGAGCGCGGTATCCGGCGAGGACAGCCATCGTCCCGGAGGCAGTCCGACCCAGCCCAGCATCTCGTTGATCGGACCCTCGGTCGGCGAATACAGCTTGGACCACACGAGCGCCACGGCGATCATCGGCGTCATGTAGGTCGAAAACAGAATTGTGCGGAGCGTGACGCCGCCTCTCACCCGCCGCTGGTAGACCACGAGTCCAAGCGCCACGGACAGAGGAAGAATCACAGCGACCGACGCGATCGAGTAGACGGCCGTGTTGAACAGTGCGCCCTTGAAGTCTCGCCCGACTGAGGTCGATCCGAAGATCGCCAGGAAATTGTCGAACCCGACGAAGCGTGCCGTCTCGAACCCTGTCTCGGTCGACCAGTCCTGGAAGGCGAGCCAGATCGTAAGCGCCATTGGCGCGAACACGAAGACGCCGAGCAGCGATACGGCCGGCGACAGCATCACGACGAGCGGCCGCGGCGAGATGAGCGCGCTCATGTTCGTCTCGCGGAGGGGACGCGGTTACGCGCGCGGCGAGCGACGTTTCGCGCGCGCTCGGTCCTTTCAATTCGCGCCACGATCATGCGTTCGCCTCGTCGGGGCGCCGCCGCGCGGTCTATTTCGCCGCCTTCGCGAGAATGGACACGGCGTCGGCTTGCGCCGCCGCAGCGGCGTTGGCCGCGCTCTCCTTGCCGAACTCGACGGCCTCGATGTGCTGCTGCAGCGCTTCGGAAAACTCCTGCCCGCCGAGCACCACCGGGAACGGAACAGCAGAAGGCACGGCGGCAATGTAGGCTTTGAGGAACGGATCGTTCAGTTTGTCGGCGAACGCCGTGGCGTCCGACGTCCGCGACGGCAGAATGCCCATCGAAACCAGGATCTCGGCCATCGCCGAGCCGCCGTTCGGTCCCGACTTTGGACCATTGAGCCAGGACAGGAAGTCCCACGCAGCCTTTTGCTCCGCCGGACTCGCCTTGGCGTTGACCACGGTCATCCACGAATACGAGATCGAATGCGATTTGTCGCCGTGCGGCCCGACGGGGACGGGCGCGGTGCCGATCTCTTCAAACTTCGCGCCCATGCCGGATTTGAGCGCGCTCTCCCACCAGTTCGCCATAATGATCATGCCGGTCTTGCCCGACACGAAATTGTCGAGGAAGGGGCCGGTGGTGTTGGCGTCGGAGGTCCCCATCGAGGGATCGGACAGGCCGTCCTTCACCAGCTTTTCGTAGAGGCCAAAAGTTTCCTTGGCCGCCGGACTGTCGAGCTGCGGTTTACCGTCGGCGACGAGGCGCCCGCCGTTCGAGGCAAGCAGCGAGGCAAAGGGATGAATGACGCCCGCGGTCCACGAATTGATCAGACCAAATCCTTGCTGGCCCTTGGCCTTGTCGGACAGCGCCTTGGCGTCGGCGACAAATTCGTCCCAGGTCGCCGGAGGGGTTTTGACGCCGGCGTCGGCGAACAGCTTTTTGTTGTAGTTGAGCGCGTAGACGTCGATCTCGTTCGGGAAGCCGTAGAGGACGCCGGCCGCCGACGAGGCGCCGACAATCCCGGCGGGCCAGTCGGCCTTGACTTCGGACCCCATCGCGTCGGGAATGGGCGCAAGGAGCATGTCCTTGGCCAGGTCGGGCAGCCAGGCGTTGTAGATGCTGGCCATGGTGGCGCCGCTCGAACCGCCGCCGGAGGCGCGCAACGTCGTCAAGAGGTCGCCGAACGGGACCGCCCGAAAGGCGATCGACACGTCAGGATGGTCCTTGGCGTAGGCGCTTGCCGCTTTCTCGAGCATGACCACGCTGTCCGGCGACCAATGCGTCAGATAGCTGAGACTGACCTTCTCGGCATAGGCGCTGAACGGCGTCAGGACCACTGCCGTCAGCGCTGCCGCGGCGATCTTGGAGAGAGCGATCATGGTGAAACCTCCCGGAGAAGCCCATGCGGCTGGGGGTCGAGCCACTTGCCGCAAATAGGTTATAACAACATAATCATTCGACCGTAAAGCGCCTTGGGACCCCATTCGCCATGACATGCATCGAAGGCCAAGTGCTCACGCCGCAGGGCTTCCGCGCCGCGCGCGTATTGATCGAGGGTGGCCGCATCTGCGCAGTCGACGACGCGACTGACGTTCCGGACCGCATGATTCTCCCTGGCTTTATTGATCTTCACTGCCATGGCGGCGGGGGAGCGGACGTCATGGACGCGGGGGAGTCGGCGAGAATTGTGGCGCGAACCCACGCGCGCGCCGGAACGACGGCCCTTCTGGCCACCACCATGACGGCGCCGATCGGGGAGATCGAAAGCGCGCTCATCGCAGCCGATCGGGCGGCGCAAGATCCTCACTTGGAGGACGCCGCGATCCTGGGCGTACATCTGGAGGGGCCTTTCATCAGCCGCAAGAAATTGGGAGCGCAGCCGGACTTCGTCCTCAAAGGCGACGTGACGCTGATGGAGCAGTTCATGCGGCTTGCACGCATACGCGTCGTCACCTGTGCGCCCGAGGCCGACCCGGATGGCGCGCTTGCGCACTGGCTCTGCGCAAGCGATGTCCGCGTGCAGATGGGCCATACGGGGTGCGACTATGAGACTGCGTGCAAATGCTTTGCGAACGGCCAGCACGGTGTGACGCATCTCTTTAACGCCATGTCGCCGCTACAGCATCGGGCTCCAGGCGCGGTCGGCGCAGCCTTGGCCCACGCGCGTTACGCGGAACTCATCCCCGATCTTCTGCATGTGCATCCCGGCGCGATCCGCGTCGCACTTCGATCGATTCCGAACGTATACGCCGTGACCGATGCGACCGCCGCTTCGATGATGCCGGATGGCGCCTATCGGCTGGGGCGCCAGAAGGTCCGCAAATGCGACAACGGCGTACGATTGGCGGACGGAACTCTGGCCGGCTCCTGTCTGACCATGCTGCAGGCCTTCCGCAATCTCGTCGCCGTCGGGCTCTCGATCGAGGAGGCCTCTCGACGCACATCGACAATTGCTGCGGACTACCTTGGCCTTGAAGATCGAGGGCGGATCGTTGCCGGGGCCGTCGCCGACCTTATCGTTCTGAACAGCACGCTTGAGTTGACTTCGGTCTTTGTGAGGGGACACGCAATCGTAGCCCCCAAACAGTAGAACTCGTGCTGCAGTGTGATGTGACGGAATTCGCAGACGGCAGCCGAAGTGGCGCGCCCGGAGAGATTCGAACTCCCGACCCCCAAATTCGTAGTTTGACGGTCGAACTTTTCTGGCACTTTCCACAAATTTCGGTCTGAACAGAAATCCTGATTTATTTGCATTTTTTAGTTTTCTCTTGCATTCTGGTAAGCGATGGGGTTTTCTAATTCCTGCTTACCGACCGCTTACCGGTCGAAACATTGGGGGCGGGATGCCACAAGGGCGAATCACAAAACGAGCGGTCGACGCGCTCCAGTGTCCTGCCGGCAAAGATCGGGGCTTCCTATGGGATGACGCGCTCGCCGGCTTTGGCGTCGGCGCCTTTCCCACGGGGCGCAAGGTCTACGTCGCGCAATATCGCCAGAACGGGCGCTCGCGTCGCGTCACCATCGGCGAGCATGGGAGGCTAACCCCGGATGAGGCCCGTTCGCAGGCCAAGACGATCTTGGGAGCGGTCGAGACGGGCGCGGACCCCATCGAGGAACGCCGCGCCGCTCGCGCCGTGCGGACCTTCCGGGAGATGTCGGACGAATTCCTGCGCCTGCACGTCGCCACGAAGCGCAAGCGCCGCACGGGAGAGGAATACGAACGATTGCTGCGCCTCTATGTGCTCCCGGCAATCGGAGCGCGCCGCGTCCTGGACGTACGGCGCACGGATATAGCGCGGCTACATGGGGCAATGGCCGCGACCCCGCGCGCTGCTAATCACGCCTTGGCGCTCGTGTCCGCCGTCTGGAATTGGGCTGCGCGCCGGGACGAAGTGGCGCTCGCCGATAATCCTGCCAAAGGCATTGAACGCTACCCGGAGCAAGGGCGCGAGCGCTTCCTAACCTCGGATGAGCTGGGAAGGCTCGGCGCAGCGCTGGCGGAGGGCGAGACCGCGGGACTCGTCTATGAAGTGGACGAAGCCAAGGCGGGCGCGAAACACGCGCCAAAAGCTGATAAGCGGCGCGTGAAACTGGACCCCTTGGCCGTCGCTGCAATCAGATTGCTGATTTTGACCGGCGCTCGCCTTCGCGAAATTCTCGATGCGCGATGGTCGCAAGTCGACTTGGAGCGGGGCATCCTCTTCCTGCTGGACAGCAAGACTGGCCGCAAGCCGATCTATTTGAGCGCGGCGGCGCAAGCCGTCCTGGCTGGCCTGCCGCGCATCGAAGGCAATCCGCATATCATTGCGGGCGCGAAGGATGGAGCACCACGGGCGGACTTAAAGAAGCCTTGGGCGGCCGTCCGGCGCGCCGCTGGTCTTGAAGGCGTCAGGCTTCACGATCTCCGCCACAGCTTCGCCAGCGTCGGCGCCGGCGCGTCTATGGGGCTCCCGATTATTGGTAAGCTGCTCGGGCATTCGCAGGCGGCTACGACGGCGCGTTATGCGCACCTCGACGCGGACCCGCTGCGGCGCGCCGTCGACACGATCGGCGCGACGATCTCGGCGGCGATGGATGGGAACAAGAGCGCGGATGTCGTGCGCTTGAGGAGGTGAGGCAAGCGCGAGTATGGCCAAGCAAAACTCCGCGCCATCGAGCGCCGGCTGGCACGGCGCGCCCAGGAAGAGACGCCGGAGGCGGCGCCCGATTTCAGGCACGCTTGGCGCTCCCGCCAAATGGGACCCGAATGACGCCGATTGGGGCCGACTCGAAACCGCGTATGGAGCGACGTTCAACAATGGCCTGAGGGCCGAAATTGGGAGGGCCGTTGAGCAATACTCTTTACGAGGCTCCCTTCGAAGATACGGCGCCTTGCGCGGATGATTTCATCCGAAAGCTCATCAAGGCGAGGAAGCTCGCTAAAGAGCTTGGGAAGGTCGTGCACTTGTTTGGGGGCGTGGGATCGATGGTTGCGCGGCATTGGGAGCGGTATTTTCCTCGCGAAGACGATGAGGCACCTTTTTGAAGGGCCGGCAGATGAGGAAGATAATGCGCTGTTCGGACCGCATACTCGCCATGCCTTGCAAGCGGGGCCGCAACCATCGCGACTTCAGTCAAGTAGTTCATACGATTCACTCGGCGCTCGACGCTGCGCTGCGAGACGTTGCGCGCGAGAATTCGGCGGCATTTTCGGAGGGCGATGCTTGGGAGAAATTGATTATCGACCTCGCGCGCGCGTTTGAAGTCGAGCGGACATAAAGCTACGGCGACCAAAGAACCCAAATCGCCCGCTTTCCCCATTCGTGCGCTTCGTGAACGAATTGCAAGAGACATTCAAAAACGAGAACGCTTCGACGGCATCCGACGGATGCCGGATTAAGCCGCTCTGTTTCGCAGGCCATTGGTCTTCTGAAAACCCAAACGTTTGGACAAAAGACGTATAAAAAACAATGCATTAGCGAAAAAGGGGAGGCAATCTCGCGCGGCGGACGCTGGATAAAATCCCCCAAAGCGCGAAAAGGAAGGCGCAATTGGCTTGGTTATTCCCGGCACGCCCGGGCAAATATGGGAATGACCAATGCCCCCCGCGCAATATCTCCGCCGGAAAGAGGCGGCCTCTTATCTGCTTGCCAGTTACGGGTTCGGCGCCGAACGCACGCTCGCCAAGGGCGTCGTAACCGGCGATACGCCCGCCTATCACAAAGCTGGACGCATCGTGCTCTACACGCGCGAAGCTCTCGACGCTTGGGCCCAAAGCAAAATCAGCCCGGCGCTCCAGTCCTCGTCTGAGGCGAGCGCGGCGTGATGAGCGCCCAAACGAAAACCCGCGCCGGGGCGGCCACCCCGAACGCGGGCAATTTCCAACTCTCGCACAACAACTGCCCAGCAAGCCGGGCCGATATCGAAGCGGAACAGCGCGACGTTAGCGAGACCCCAGCCGCGGCGCAACTCGAGTATCGCATGGCGCTGGCGGGCGACGCGCTCGGCGACGCGGCGCGGCTGATAGCCGTCAATGGCTTGCTCGCTGAAGGCGCAGCGCGACGCGGCGATGAAGCCGGAACGATTGAGCGCCTTCGCGCTGTCGCGGCGGCCCTCGACGCGGCGCGGGACATGTACGCACTCGCTTCGGGCAGGGCTTCGCCATGAGCGACGCTCTAACCGCGCGGGCGGCGGCCGAATGGCGGCGCGAGCGAGACGCGGACCAACGCCTGCGGCCCCTCCGGCCCGTCCCGCCGAACACGGCGCACGAATGGCCCGCGCCGCAACCGATACCAGACGGGCTCGCGCCCGTTGATCCGTTCGACAGCGCCTTCTTGCCGGAAAGCGTTGCACCGTGGGTTGCCGACATCGCCGACCGGATGCAATGCCCGCCCGACTTTGTCGCCGTGCCGGCCATGGTTGCGCTCGGCGCCGTCCTGGGGCGCAAAGTCGCCGTTCGCCCGCAACGGCGAAGCGATTGGACGGAGGTTGCTAATCTCTGGGGATGCATCGTCGGCCGCCCTGGCATGATGAAGAGCCCCGCCATGAGCGAAGCGCTCAAGCCGGTGCATCGGCTCGAAAAGGCCGCCCGCGAGGCGTACACCGACGCAGCGGCGGTCCACGTTCGCGAGGTTGAGCTTTTCAAGCTGAAGAGCGAGGCGGCCCGTGACACGGCGCGCAAGGCGATCAAGAGCGGTCTCTCGCCGAGCCTTCTTGATCTTACCGAACCGGAACCCCCGAAGGCTCGCCGCTACATCGTCAACGATACGTCCTATGAAGCGCTCGGCGAAATCATGGCCGAAAATCCCAACGGCGTGCTGGCGTTCCGTGACGAGCTCGTGTCGCTGCTCAAGGGGCTGGACCGCGAGGAACAATCGGCGGCGCGCGGTTTCTTCCTCACGGCTTGGAACGGAACGGCGAGTTACACATTCGACCGCATCATCCGGGGCAAGACGCATATCGAGGCCGCGTGTCTCTCGCTGCTCGGTTCGACGCAACCGGGCCGGCTCGCCGAATATGTGCGGCGCGCGGTTTCGGGCGGCGCCGGCGACGACGGACTTATCCAGCGGTTCGGCCTTTTGGTCTGGCCGGATCAAAGCGGCGACTGGAAAGAGTGCGACCGCTGGCCGGACACGGCGGCGCGAGAGGCCGCCTGGCGGACGTTCGACCGCCTCGAATGCCTTGACGTTGAAGCCATCGGAGCGGAGCGCGATCAATTCGACGCGTTGCCCTTCCTTCGCTTTGATGACCGGGCGCAAGGCGACTTTGGCGACTGGCAAGCCGAACTCGAGAAAAGTGTCCGCGCGGCCGATATCGCGCCCGCGCTGGAAAGCCATAAGGCGAAATATCGGAAGCTCGTTCCCGCGCTCGCGCTCATCAATCACGTTGCCAATGGCGGGGCGGGGCCGATCGGCGAAAAGGCGCTCGGCCGCGCGCTGGCGTTCGCCGAATACCTCGAAACACACGCTCGCCGCGTCTACGGGGCCGGGACCGCTGGCGAGGCCGCCACGGCGAAGCTCATCTTGTCGCGCATTCGCAAGGGCGATCTGGCGGACGGCTTCTCGGCGAGAGACATTCAACGCAAGGGATGGGCCGGGTTGACCGATATAGAGGCGATCAAGGTCGGCCTAGAATTGCTCGCCGATCTGGACTGGATCGAACCGGAGAGGAAGGAAACCGGTGGCAAGCCGCGCGTCACCTATGCGATCAATCCGGGGGCGCTCCGATGAGCCGATATCTGGCGCGGCTCAAGCGCCTGCTCGCCGAAAAGGGCTCATCCGAGGAACCGACAAAACTGACAGAAGGGACTTTTGTCGGTTTTGTCGGTGACCAAGGTAGCCGTTTTTGCGACGATGAGGCCTTGATCGAAGAGCGCGCGGCGATGGCGGCCGACCGCGTTCCGGCCGGCTATCTCGACGCATGGGCGCGGCTTCAATGCCAGCGGCCTCTCTCTGTTCCGGATGCGGAATGGCGGCTCGCGATCAATGACGCGGGGCTGTTTCTCGACGCCTGGAGCGCCGACGCGGCGGCGATGCGATGGAGCGCGGGCGAACTGTTCGACGTGCCGCGCGCCGGCCGGCCGGGCGGGCTTGTGTGGTTTCTCAAAGGCGAACGAGTCAATGCGTTGGGCGAGGATAGGGCGTGCCTCGCCGACGGACGGACGATCAACCGGGGGAGTGAGGAGGGCATGAATGAAACCGACTAAGAAGCCGAAGCGCGAACCGACCGGGCCGGCGCCGAATCGGAGAAGACGGCGTACCAGATGACGGCGGAGGACAAGGCGGCGGTGCGGCGCGTCCATGAACGTCGTAGCGGTCTACCGAAGCTCCCCCGGGTCACGGTAAAGCAGGGCGGGGCCGGCACTTCCGTTAGGTTTGAACATGAGGATGAAGCCGTCGGCCATACGGTTTTGATGGATGCGCTAGGAATTTCCGAGCTTGGCTTCTTTAACGGCTATCTGAACCAAGTCGTCAACGTGGCTACAACGGGAAAGACCCTAAATGCGTTCGAGGTTGAACTCGATGCTTTCCGCGATTGTTGGGGTTAAGCCTCGCGATGACACGGAGGCGATGCTTATTGCCCAGATGGTCGCGACGCATAATCTGGCGATGACCTTTGCGCGCCGGCTGAACCATACCGAGACCATCCAGCAACAGGATTCGGCCGTGAACGGTCTCACGAAGCTGACCCGTACCTATGCGGCGCAGATGGCGGCCCTGAAGCACTACCGGACCGGCGGCGAGCAAAGGGTCATCGTCCAGCGGGTCGATGTTCGCGACGGCGGGCAAGCCGTCGTCGGGGGAGTCGTCAATTCCGATAGGGGGGGCGAGCGCCCCGAACAAAATCGAGGGCAAGCCCATGCAAAGCAGGTTACCGATGCACGAAGCGCCGCGGTGCTGTGCGATGTCGAAGCGGAGCGGGAAGTGGTGCCAGTCGCCGGCGGTGCGGGGGCGGGGGACGTGCCGGATGCACGGCGGGACTAGTCCGGGGGCTCCGACCGGGAAGGCCAACGGGAACTATCGGTCGGGGGTCTGGACGAAGGAATGGCTCGCGCTGCGCCGGCAAGTGACGGCGATGCGCCGGCGAGCGCCACTGATAATTCCATAGACGATTGGCGTACTTAGTTGTAAATTTCTTCGCTAGGCGGATCGTATTGAATTGAAGTTGGGTATGTGTCGTTTTCTGTAATAGAGGGGGCGACCGGATTGTTCAACCGTACGTATATACGACAAGCATCGTTCATAGCGCTAACTCTATTCGGATTAACACATGGTTTTGCACAAGAGCGCGGCGTTCATGTGTTCGGATTTCTTGGAAACCGTACTTGCGGTGACTTCGTGGCTGACTTGCAAGGCATTCCTGTAGGACAGTGTCTTAGATGGCCTTCATCTCAAGCTTACTCAGCAAGTTGTATGTATATAGAATTTGCGTTCGGATACATAACTGAATACAATTTTAATGCGTACGATCAAAAACTACAGCAAGTAGATGGCGTTTCGTTAAATGCTCTTGACATGTACCTTAGAAATTATTGCCAGACTCATCCTTTGCATGGATTTGCAATGGCCGTGAAGAATTTCATCGCAGATTCTGTGCCCCTTGCGGGTGGTCAATGAAACAGACGCCGCTCCAGACCTTCCTTGACGCCCTCCCGCTCGCGAAAGAGTAATCCGCCAAGCGCGCGCGGATTGCGCGGGCAAAGCGCATCAACGATCGAGGTCGCGCGCAGCGCTCCCGCCGGAGCTTACTTGCGGAGGCGTCGACCGCAGGGAAGCCGGATTGCGACACGTCACCCATGCGACGCCTTCGGATTTGAGATTGGCGATTGTGATAGGCGAGGCACGGGCACAGCGAAGTTGCGCGCTGGTCGTTTCCTCGAATTTCGTATTTCTGCTTACCGGACGCTTACCGGAACGGTTTTGCGCCGGCCACACCCGGCCAAATTCTTCCACAAGTCTTTGATTTTAAGTGGCGCGCCCGGAGAGATTCGAACTCCCGACCCCCAAATTCGTAGTCTGGTGCTCTATCCAGCTGAGCTACGGGCGCGCATACCGGTTCCGCGGGCGGCGCAAAACCAGCCGTCGGAGGGGTGGGCGGCGTCTAACCGCTTTTGCCGGCGAGGGCAAGGGCCAATTTGCCAGGTCTTAAGCCAGATATGCGGGCCGGCGCGCCCAGGCGGTTCCGCGCCCGTCGCCTCCAAATCCGCGGGCCCGCATCAACTGGAAAGAGGGGCGAGACTCGGCGCGGTCGGGTTGTAGGAGCGGTCATTATAAACATATCAATTATGTTTATAAGGAGACCATATGAGCGGTCGGATAGAGCCGCCGCGGGAGATTCCTCGGGATTCCTCTTGCTTAACGTCCGCTGCTGCGAGTTGCAATTACGCCATGCTGGTTGAAGTGGGCGCTGGTCACCTCAGCGCGTTTCACGCATCGCGGGCGCTGCGCAGCGAGCTGCGGCTTCATCTCCAGTTCGCTTCCGGCGGGATGAGACAAACTCGCGCCTGGAAATCCGACTGCGACGGCAGCCCTTGAGGGCGAGGCGCCGCCAGACGGACACGATCGACAGCGGTCGAACCCCAGCTTGTCACGCCTCCGTTTCCGCGAGGGCGGCCGCGATCGTCGCGCACCCGCCTTTTTCGATGAGTTGCGCCAGGCGCCGCTCGACGTCGGCGCGGAAAATCGGGTTCTCGGCGAGGTCGACGGGGAAGATCTCCCGGACGCCAAGCAGCGCCCCAACTGTCGCACGAGCCGAGCCGGCGTTGTCGCGCGCAATGCTGCTCAGGCGGTCGGCCAGCGGATCGACGACGGTGTAACGCGCGCCCGCTTCCGTCCGGCCGAGAAGGAACCGCATCCAGCCTGCGATCGACAGCGGGATGACGCTCGGTCGGGCGCCGGCGCGCAGGCGCTCGAGCGCCGGACCGACGAGCCGCTGCGGCAGTTTCTGCGAGCCGTCTGCGGCAATCTGGATCGCGCGGTGGCGAATCGCCGGATTGCGGAATCGACTCTCCAGCTCCAAAATGTATGTTCCGAGGTCGACGCCGGGCACAGGGCGAAGCGTCGGAAGAATGTCCACCGCCCATAGACGACGGATGAGATCGGCGAAGCCGGGCGCGACCATCGCCTCGGCGACGGTCTCGATTCCGGCCGGGACGCTCAGATAGGCGAGGCTCGTATGCGCGCCGTTGAGGCAGCGCAGCTTCATCACCTCGTAGGGTTCGACGTCGCCGACCAGGAGCGCCCCGCCCGCCTCCCATTGCGGCCGGCCGAGCGGGAAACCATCCTCGATGACCCACTGGCGGAAGGGCTCGGCCACCACCGGCCACGCGTCGTCGAGCCCGAGTTGAGCTGCGACCTCGGCGCGGTCCGCCTCGCTCGTCGCCGGCGTGATGCGGTCGACCATCGTCGCCAGGAAGGCGACCGAATCGGTGATGAAGCGGCCGAATTCCGGATTGCCGAGCGCCGCGAAACGCGCCACCGCCGCGCGCGCCTTGGCGCCGTTGTGGGCGAGATTGTCACAGGACAGCACGACGAACGGGGGAACGCGGGCGGCGCGGCGCAGCCGTAGCGCCTCGACGAGGAGGCCGGGAACGCTGCGGGGCGCGCGCGGCTCGGCGAGGTCGGCGACGACGAGCGGATGCGTCTCGTCGAGAGCGCCGGACGCGGCGTCGAGGCAATAGCCCTTCTCGGTCACGGTCAGCGTGACGATCCGGGTCGTCGGTCGGCTCAGCGCGTCGAGAACCGCCTGCCGCCGCCGGCTGGCCGTCATGACGCCGAGCACCGCGCCGACGACCTGCACCGCATCCCCTTCGGCGCTGCGCGTCACCAAGCTGTAGAGACCGTCCTGAGGGGTTAGCGCATCCTCGACGTTCGGCGAGTTGAGATTGACGCCAAGGATGCCCCATTCGGGGTTTCCGGCATTCAGCGCGTCTTCGGTGTACAGCGCGAGGTGGGCGCGCGCGAAGGCGCCGAGCCCGAGGTGGACGATGCCCGGCGCGGCGCGCCCCCGATCGTAGCGGGGCCGCGCAATCCGGCCCGGAAGGTCGGCGAGCCGCGCCGTCGCCAGCCGAGGCAGTGTGAAAGAAGGGGGCGCCGACGGGTCCATGGGGTGTTTCCGGCTCTCCCGCGGAGCCTTTAGGTCCGCTTCGTCGTCGCGTCGAGGCCGTTCTCTTGGCGGCAGTCGCATTTCCGACTGAGCCGCGCCGAGGCCGCGAACGCGCACTGTCAAAGGCATACATATTTGGGTCGCCGTGATGGCGTTTAACGACATTCAGCAACCCTTCGCTCTGCGATACGATTTCCTCAGCAGCGCGTAGATTCCGCACGCTTGGGAGAAACGTCCATGTCCGGCGGGGAACCGTCGTGCGCCATTGTCGTGCGCGACCTCAGGGTGCTTGTGACTGCGGGCGCAAGCGGGATTGGCCGCGCCATCGCCGTGGCGTTCGCCCGGGCCGGGGCCAAGGTCCATATCACCGATATCAGCGACTCTGCGATCGGCGACGCCGTCGCCCATATTCCCGGACTCGGCGGCACGGCGGGCGACGCCTCTTCGCCGAAGGACGTCGATCGCGCCGTTGAGGAGGTGCGGACGCGGTTTGGGGGGCTCGACGTCCTGATCAACAATGTCGGCGTCGCGGGTCCGACTGGCCGGCTCGAAGACTACGCCGACGAGGACGTCGGGCGGACGATCGACGTCAATCTCAAGTCCCATTTCTATTTTCTCAACCGCAGCCTGCCGCTGTTGCGCGGCTCGTCTCGCAATCCCAGCGTCATCGCGATGAGCTCGGTTGCGGGTCGGCTCGGTTATGGGTTCCGAACCCCCTACGCCGCGACCAAGTGGGCAATCGTCGGGTTGGTAAAGTCGCTCGCGGTGGAACTGGGGCCCGCTGGCGTGCGCGCGAATGCGATCCTTCCGGGCGTGGTCAAGGGCCCCCGCATGGACAGGGTCATCGCCGACCGGGCGCGCGCGGAAGGCGTGAGCTTCGAGGCCATGCGCGACTCCTACCTCAGCAAGATCTCGCTGCGCAGGATGGTGGAGGCCGAGGACGTGGCCAACCTCGCCCTGTTCCTGTCCTGCGACCTGGCCCGCAACATCACCGGTCAGGCGATCAGTGTGGACGGCAATGTCGAATATCTTTGATATTGTTGACGGGGAGGCGCGGCTGACGTCCGGACGGCGAAAAGTCATCATCACTTGCGCCGTCACAGGCTCGGTCCACACCCCGTCCATGTCCGAATACCTGCCGGTGACGCCTGTGCAGATTGCCGAGCAGGCGATCGAAGCGGCGCGCGCGGGGGCCGCAATCCTGCATCTGCATGCGCGCAATCGCGACGGCAGCCCGACCCCCGACCCCACCGTCTTCGACGAATTTGTCCCCGTCATCGCCGCCGAGACCGACGCGATCATCAACATCACGACCAGCGGCGGCGCCCGGACGACGCTCGAGGACCGGCTCGCCTATCCGCTCAGAGCCAAACCGGAACTTTGCTCCCTCAAAATGGGCTCGATGAACTTCGCCTTCCACAAGTCGGGGCGCGGCGTCGCCGGCTGGAAGCACGCCTGGGAGAAGCCTTACGTCGAAGGCTCCGAAGATCGCGTGGCTCAGAACACGTTCGGCGACATCAGGACGATCCTCGCCGAACTCGGCGGCCGGCACGACGTTCGTTTCGAGTTCGAGTGCTACGACGTCGGTCAACTGCACAATCTCGCCCATTGTGTCGAAGAGGACCTCGTCAAGGGGCCGCTGTTCATTCAGTGCGCTCTGGGCGTTCTCGGCGGCCTGGGGCCTGAGCCGGAGAGCCTGCTTCTGATGCGGACGACAGCGGATCGCCTGTTCGGCCGCCGCAACTATGAATTCTCCGTCCTCGGCGCTGGCCGGCATCAGATGTCGCTGGTCGCAATGGGCGCCATCATGGGCGGTCATGTGCGCGTCGGCCTCGAGGACAGCCTGTTCCTCGGCCGGGGACTGCTGGCGACCTCATGCGCCGCGCAAGTGCTCAAGATCCGCAGGATCCTCGAGGAGCTGTCGCTCGACATCGCCAGCCCGGCTGAAGCCCGGGAAATTCTTCGGACCAAGGGCGCCGACAAGGTGAGCTTCCATGGCTGAGGCGATCGCCAGCGCGACGGTCCCTGCGGGTCGAAGGCCTCGACGCAGCCTGCTCGAGCCGATCGTCATGGCCGTCACCCTGGCGCTCCTCGTTCTCTTTTCCACGACGATTTGCGGTTTCGCCACGCTCGGAAATCTCTCCGTCATCCTGTCCAACTCGACGTCCCTGGTCATCCTGAGTTGCGGCATGGCGGTGGTCATCATCTCCCGCGGCCTGGACTTGTCGCAGGTTGCGGCGATGGTGGCGGGCGCAACGACATTCTGCTCGCTCGTCAATGCCGGTCTCACCGGGCCGCCGGCGTTCGTCCTCGCCGTCGCCGTCATGGCGCTGATCGGCTTCGTCAACGGCTGGCTCATCGCCTTTGTCGAAATCCCCGCGATGCTGGCGACGCTGGCGTCGGGCATTTTCATGACGGGCCTGTTCCGCTTCGGGGTTCTGCGCGGCGAGTATCTGCTCATTCTGCCCAAGTCGAACCCCGCCGTCGTTTTCTTCAATTCCAGCGTCCTGCCAGGCCTGACCGCTCCCGTCGCATTTATGATCGCCACCTTGATCGTGACGGGGTTGCTCCTGCGCGCCACGACGTTCGGACGAATCGTCTACGGCATGGGCGACAATTTCCAGGCGGCGCGACTTGCCGGTTTGCCGGTGCGCAAGACGATTGTCTTTGTCTACATTTATGCCGCGCTGACCGCGCTGCTCGCCGGCCTCGTGATCGCCTCGGCCAGCGGGACGGTGGATTTTCGTATTGTCACCAATGGCAGCCTGCTGTTCGAAGTGATCCTGGTGGTGGTGCTCGGCGGCATTCCGCTCAGGGGCGGACGCGGAGGCGTCCGCAATCTCCTGGTCGGCGCCGCGCTGATTGCCGTTCTCCGCAACGGCATGACTCTCTACGACTTCAGCACCCAGACCCAGGACATGCTGAAAGGCGTGGTCCTGATGGCGGCGATTTTCGTCGACAACTATCTCAACCCGAGAGACACGGAGACCGACACCGTCGGCGATCTGTGAAAAACTGGCTGACCGTGGGAGGAAACGGATGTTGCACAGTAAAGGAAAGACACTGCGTGGGACACTCACCGGACTGGCGCTGGGCGCCAGCGTCGCGCTCGCCACGAGCGCCCGCGCAGACCCGGCCAGCGAGATGGCCGGGAAGAAGGTCATCTTCGTGCCCATCTCGATGGGCATCACGCTTACGGAAGGCTGGGCTCGCCGGATGAAAGAGCACGCGGCGATGCACGGTTACAGCTTCGAGATCCGTGACGCCGCCTTCAACACCGGGGCGATGTCGGAACTGCTCGCCAAGGCGATCAGCGAAAAGCCGGACGTGCTGGTCGTGCACAATCCGACCGTGCAGTTGCTGGCGCGCCAGATCAAGCAGGCGGAGGCCGCCGGGATCAAGGTCCTGCAGATCAACCTCCAGTCCAATCAGCCATCCGCCGCCTTCGTCGGCGCCAACTGGACGCGCATCGGCACCGAGATCGCGCAGGACATTGTCAAGGAATGCGGCGCCGGCAGCGGAAAGTCGGGAAAGGTCGCGATCATTCCCGGGCAGCTCACGGCGGCCGACAGCGTGATGATGAACGAGGCCGCGTTCAAGGTGTTCAAGGACCATCCGGAGATCAAGGTCGTGTCCAACCAGGCGTCCGACTGGGAGCCCGAGAAGGCGCGGCAGATTACCGCGACGGTGCTGCAGCAGAATCCCGACCTGTGCGCCATCTTCGGACACTGGGACGTGCACACGATCGGCGCCGGCAACGCTGTGAAGGACGCAGGCCTCTCGGGCAAGGTCCTCGTCTATGCGACCGGAGGAGGCGAGCAAGGCGAGGCCTGCAAGGCCATCGAGAACGGGACGCTCTCGGCCGAGTGGAGCTATGACGCCGACGGCCAGGGTCGCGATGCAGGCACGATGATCGACCTGCTGTTGCAAGGCGCAACGTCGTCCAAGGGTTCGATGCTGACGGTCGAATCGCCGCTGAAGGTGATCAAGGCCGGCGCCGGCTACGATCCGAGCCTGTGCTGGAAGATGCCGGCCAAAAAGTAGCGCGAGTTCAGCGGCAGGGCTCCCTTGCGGAGCCCTGCGACGCAAAGTCTTCGGAGGTCCGGCGTTTGGCAGCAGAGTTCGATATAAGCGCGCTGCCGCGGCTGCGCGTTCCGCTGTTTGTCATCTCCCCGCGTCGCATCCTGGCGGATGTCCTTTCCAAGGGATGGGTCGAGAGCGCGGTGCCGTTCGTCGCGTTCCTGTGTGTGATCGTCGGCGTGTTCTTGTCGACCAGGGGCTATTTCGCAGCCGACAATTTGCGCAATCTCGCGCTTTACGCCACGGACGGAGGGCTTGTCGTCCTGGCGCTGTTCATCGTTGTTGCGGCGGGGGGCATCGACCTGTCGGTCGGATCGAATTTCGCCATGTCGGCGTTCGCCGCCCTCTATTGCTTCCACATCCTGAATTTGCCCGTGGCCGCGGTGCTGCTCGCAAGCCTCGCGACCGGCGCAGGGATTGGCGTCATCAACGGGGCTCTGGCGGGACTGGCCGGCTGCGGCGCACTGCTGACGACGCTCGGAACCATGATCACGGTCCGCGGGATCTTTACCCTCGCCTCGCAAAGCCAACTGGTGGCGATTTCGACCAGCGCAAGGACCGACGACGTCTGGGACTGGATCGGCTCCGACCGGTTCCTGACCATGCCTGTCAGCTTCTGGGCGTTCTTGATCGCCGCGGCCGGCGTCCTGGTGATGTTTCGACAGTCACGCTTCGGTTGGCACGTCTTGGCTGCCGGCGGAAACCGCAAGGCGGCGCGACACGGGGGCATCCATGTCAAACGGACCATTTTCCTCGCCTATGGGCTCGCCGGCCTGATCGTTGGCCTTTCGGGATTCCTTTACGCTGCGCGCGAAAACGCGGTCGCCTCCGACACCGGAGTGGGCATGGAGTTTTTCGCCTTGACCGCTCTGGTCGTCGGTCTCGGCGGCTTCGTGTCCGGCCGTGGCTCGACCGTCGCGGTGATGATCGGCTTCGCCACCCTCTATATTCTGAACAACGCGCTCCTCAACGCCGGTCTGCGCGGCGATTTTGTTCAGTTCGCCATGGGCGCAATCCTCATTGTCATCCTCTCGGTCGACACGAAGTTCCGGAAGCACAAGCACCGGCTGCTCGCGTCTAGCTACGTCGATCCGGTCGGCTTCACGGTTGACGATGTTTCCGGGGCGAAGGGTTTCATGCCCGGCGAGATCGCTCCAAAGCTCGTCGGGGCCGAGCTGCTCGCGTCCGGCGAGATCGACGGCCCGGAGGACGTGATCCTGGATGCGGAGGACAATCTCTACTGTGGGACGCGCGATGGACGCCTCGTTCGCATCGCGGCTCCCGACTACACTGAGGTCGAAACCTTTGCGCAGATCGGCGGCCGTCCCCTGGGCCTCGCCATCGATCGAGAGGGACGCATCGTCGTCTGCGTCGCCGGAATGGGCCTCGTGCGCGTCAATCAGCAGCGGGAGGTGGAGCTCCTCTCCGACCAGACCCAGCGCAGCCTGTTCAGCGTTCAGGACGACACCACCATTCGGATGGCGGACGACGTCGATATCGCCCCGGACGGCGTCATCTATTTCTCCGACGCGACGAAGCGCTACGACATCGAGAACTGGGGCCTCGATCTGCTCGAGGGCCGGCCGAACGGGCGCCTGCCGAGTTACGACCCGAAGACTCGCAAAACCCGCACGGTCTGCGACAATTTGGTGTTCCCGAACGGCGTTTGCCTTACACACGACGGCGAACATCTTTTGGTCGCCAGCACCTGGACCTGCTCGCTCCTGATCTTCGACCTCAAACACATGTCTGCAGGCCCACGCGTTTTCGTCCGCGGCCTGCCGGGGTATCCCGACAACGTCAACAGAACCTCTGACGGGGGCTACTGGATCGCGCTCGCCGGCATGCGCAACCCGGTGACCGACCTCGCAATGCGCCATCCGGGCGTCCGACGCCGGATGACCCGGGTGGTGGCGCCGACCCATTGGCTGTTCGGCAACCTGAACATCGGCGGCGTTCTCAAGATCGACGGCGCGGGAAAGATCGTCGACGCCTGCTGGGACGCTCCCAGCGGGCCGCTTTACATGATCACCTCGATGCGCGAGCACAAAGGCGCGCTCTATCTGGGCGGCGTGACGAACAACAAGATCGGCCGTCTCCAGCTGGCCGGGGCCGATTCCCGCTGGACGGGCCCACACAGCTATTGGGGGAGAGCCTGAGTGGCGCCCTTTAGGCGGAGCAGGCGGTCGTCGCCGTCGTTGACCCTCGAGGGTGCGCTCGGGCCGAACAACCGGCTGGAGGACGCGCGCGGTATTCGCGTCGGAACCCCCGACGCCCTTTGCGTCGGCGCCGACGGCAGGCTGTTTTTCTCAGCCGGCCGATCGGTGCTCTGTCTGGGGAAATGGGGCGAGCCGCCGCAAAGCTTCGCCGAGTTCGATCAGCCGGTGACCGCCCTCTGCGGCAGCCCCGGCGGTCTCATCGCGGTCGGGACGCTCGGCGGCGGGATTCGGGTTTGCGACGGTTCGGGCCGCGCCCAGAAAGGGTGGACGGCGCCGTCCGGCCTCACGGCCGTGGTGGACGCGCTGTTTCTCTCTGAACAGGAACTGGCGGTGGTTGACCATGGCTACAGGGCCGAAGCGCCGCTGCTGTCGGTCGCGCCGTGGGACGATGCTGCGCGGGGAAGGCTCGTCGCCGTGCGGAGCGAAGGCGAATTGCGGGTGCTCGCCGGCGGTCTCTGCTGCCCCATGGGCGTCGCGCGGGACCAGCGCGGAGAGCTGATCGTCACGGAATTCGAGCGCGCGCGGATCGTGGATGCGTCCGGAAAGGTTCGCCAGGCCGGCTATCCCGGCTATCTCGGCAGGCTTCGCAACACCGCGACCGGCTACATCATGACATGCCTCTCCCGGCGGGATCCCCTAATCGAATTTCTCAAGACGGAGCGGAACTTCGTCGACGCGATGAAGACGACCATCCCGTCCCAGTATTGGATCGCCCCACGGGTCAATCCGGAATTCAGCCATGATTTCCCGATCGAGCTCGGAGCGACGCGGCTGTTCGGCGAGATCAAGCCCTGGGCGCCCTCCTTCTCCTATGGACTCGTCATCGAACTGAGCGGCGCGCTCTTGCCGGTCGGCTCCGCGCATTCGCGCGCCGACGGCCGCCGGCACGCGATCTCCGACGCGCTCGTTTGGAATGGCGACCTGATCGCGGTCAGCAAGGCTAGCGGAGAGCTTTTGAACCTCGGCTGCGCCGGAGCCCCAGCATGAGCAAGGACCCGATCGTTGCGCTCGAGAATGTAACCAAGCGATACGGCGGCATCGCGGCGCTGGCCAACGCGGACTTCCAACTTTTCCCCGGAGAGATCCACGCCCTCGTCGGCGAGAACGGCGCCGGCAAGTCGACGCTGTGCAAGTTGATTGCGGGGGTAATGCCTCCAACGGAGGGCCAGTTGCGCGTCGACGGGGAGCCAGTCGCCTTGGCCGCGCCCAAGGACGCCGGTCGGCTCGGCATCTCGATGGTCTTTCAGGAAACGAGCCTCGTGCCGCAACTTACCGTGGCGCAGAACATGGTGCTCGGCCGCGAGCGCGCGTTCAACTCCGTGCGTCTGGTCAGAAACACCGCTCGCCAGGCGCTCCAGCGGTTGAACTTCAACGTCGACGCGTCGCAGTTGGCCGGCGCGCTCTCGGCCGCCAAGCGGCAGATGGTCGAGATCGCCCGCGCCGTCCTCAACGACGCGAGGGTGATCATCTTCGACGAGCCTACCGCGGCGCTGACCCCGGAGGAGACGGAGCATCTATTCGATCTGATGAAAACCTTGCGCAGACGCGGCGTCGCGATGATCTTCATCTCCCACGCGCTGGAGGAGGCGCTGACCAACGCCGATCGGATTACCGTCCTGCGCAACGGCCGTCTGATGGTCACTGGCCCGGCTGCCGACTTCGACCGCGCGAGCCTCATCAGGCACATGATTGGAGACGATCTTTCCCAGCGGCAGCGCCCGCCGGCCGCGAGGCGCGCCGCGGCGGCCGCCGCTCCGGTTCTCCAAGTCGAGAACCTGCGCATGGGCGCGATGGTCAACAACATGTCCTTTTCGGTTTTCCCAGGAGAAGTGACCGGGATCGCGGGGCTGATCGGTTCCGGGCGAAGCGAAGCCGCCAAGGTCGTCATGGGCCATACCAAGCGCAACTTCGGGGGCGGCCGGATCTGGCTGAACGGCCGGGAGGTGCGATACGGCTCTCCGGCTGAAGCGGTGGCCGACGGCGTCGCCTACGTCAGCGAGGACCGAAAGCTCGACGGTTTCTTCGAGACCCTGGGCGTGTCCGAGAACATCGGGCTCGGCTGGCTCGCCAAATTCGGCCGTGGCCGCTGGCGGGCGCCGTCGCGCGCCATGCGCGCGCTCGCGGAGAAGTGGGAGCAGCGGTTGTCGATCCGCGGTATCGGGGCGGAGCAACCCGTGCTCCATCTCTCCGGCGGAAACCAGCAAAAGGTCGTCATTGCCAAATCGCTTTCGCAAGAGCCACGGCTTGTCATTTTCGACGAGCCGACGCGAGGCGTGGACGTCGGCGCCGTTGCCGAGATTTACAAGATCGTCAGAGATCTGGCGGAATCGGGCGCCGGCGTCGTCGTGATCTCATCCTATCTGCCGGAGATCCTGGATCTTTCGGATCGTATCCTGGTGGCAAAGAGCGGAACGATCGCCGCGGAGTTTCAGCGATCGGAGGCGAGCGCGGAGAAGATTCTCCAGGCGGCGATCCATTGAGGCGGGTCCGGCAGGGCATTGCTCCCGCCAAGCCGCCGCGCCAATCTCTCCCGAACGGCTCGCTTGCGAAAGGCGGGCCCTTTGCGAAAATCGAGGGCTTCTGTCGGGAGGAGAATGTGTCTGCACGTCTTCTGACAGCCGCCGCCGAAGTCCTGGAGAAGGTTGCGTTCGGCGCGAGCGACCCTCAGATCGATGGTCTGTTTGAGGTCCTCAGGGAGGTCTCGAGAGCTGAGAGCGACGCTTCGAGCTTCGAAGAATTCCGCCAGCAAATCGGCGCGATCCGACAGGTCTTGAAGGACAATGCGCTTTCCGAGCGCGGGTTGAATTTTCTGATTGACACGACGCATGACCTGTCGAGCACGCTGAGCCTGCAGGATCTCTTGCGCACGATCGTCGTTCGGGCGCGCAATCTCGTCGGCGCGGACGTCGCTTGGGTGACCATTCTCGACAATGAGTGCGGTCTCTTCCGGGTGGTGACCGCGGACGGCCATCTGTCTCCCGACACCGCGGTCATGACGAGCCGCATCGATCATGGCGCGGTCAGCCTGGTGATGAACTCGAAAAGCTTCTTCGAGACGCCGGACTATCTGGGCGATCAAAGGTTCCGGCACGCGTCGCATCTCGACCGCATCTTCCAGACGGAAAAGATCAAGACGCTTGCGGGATTTCCTATCGTTTGGGAGAACAAGGTTCACGGACTTCTCTTCGTCGCCAACCGCTATGCGCGCAAGCTCAGCGGGCCGGAAACGTCGCTGCTCGGCGCCTTCGCACAGCACGCCGGCGTTGCCATGCGCAACGCCAACGCCTTTGCCATGCTTTCGGAAGCCCTCGACGAAGCCCAGCGCAACCGCGTCGCGCTAATCGAGCACATCCAGCGGGTCGAGGCGTCCGCAGCCGCGCATGACGAGTTGACCGACCTGCTCGCCTCGGGCGCGGAGATCCGAAAGTTCCTCGAGAAGATGTCGAACCGAAATCGGTGGGGCAGTGTTCTTGTACGACGACGAGTTCAGGATCCACGACGAGTTTGTCAGCGCCGCCTACAACAGCGTTCTCGCCGACGAACTGAGGGCAGGTCGAATCGATCTCGCGCTGCTGATGAATGCGAACGCGCAATCCAGGCATACGGGTCGCTCGGTCATCATGCTCGAGCGGGGGAATGAGCAATGCCGGACGATCGCCTTGCACGGCGGCGACGGACGCCGCGATAGCCTGCTGATTTGTCACCTCGGGGAGCTCGACGCGATCGAAATCCGCAATCTCGAACGAAGCGCAGTGGCTCTGTCCATCGCCAAGCTCTGGAACGAGAGGCGCGAAACGGAGAAGCTGATCGCGTCCTCGACGCTTCTTCGGCATCTGGTGCTGGTGACGCCGCCGGACCTCTCGACGATCTCGGCGGCGCGCGAGCGCCTGGGGCTTCGCGCGGACCAGCCTGTCCAACTTGCCTTGGTCACGGTGTCGGGAATCGATCGGGTTTCCCAGACCGCGCGCGTGCGGGAATGCGCCTCAGGGCTGAGCGTGCTGGTCGATCTGTTCGACGACGCCTATCTGGCGGTGGGGCCGATCGCGGCGACGCAAGCCTTTTTGCAGAGTTTGTCGAAGAGTCACGGCGCGTGGACGGCCGGGGGCATCCTGTCGGAGCCGTTCGGCGAACTGGCGGAAGCAGCCGACCATTTCACCCGCGTCAACAACGCGCTTCAGGTGCTGCGAAAGATGAAAACGCTCGATCGGTTCGTGAGCCAGCGGGAGGTCAACATATTCGCCAAGCTGTTCGAGGCCAATGACGCGGCCCGGATCGCGGCTTATGCGGACCAAGTGCTCAGCGCAATCGCCGTGCGGGCGCCGAGACAAAAGAACGAGCTCAAGCGCACGTTGCTGGTCTATTTCGACGCCCAGCACAACATCAAGCGCACGGCCGAAGCCCTGGGGCTTCACATCAATACGGTCCGCCAACGCCTCGAAGCGTTGCGCGAGATCACGGGCGGCTGGGACGACCCGGTCAAGGCGCTCGAGATGCACGTCGCCTTGAGGCTGAGTGCAATCCTCGCCTGAGGCGGTTCTGCGACGCTGGCGGTCCGTCTGTGCACGCATTGCTGAGCGACAATCCTGATGCCGTTTGGGCAAATGATACGGCTGCGCAGCGGTGCGTTGTGGCCCTTCAGCGATTACGACATTCGACCTGACGTCAAAAATCAAGCGAGCGCTCGTTCGTTTTTTGCATCGTCCCCCTTTCGTCGCGCCGCCTGATCTGCCATGCTCGCACTTCAGCGTAGCCGCGCTCAAGTCGTGGCGGATGGGGAGGAAGGCGTGCAGGTTGCGCGTCAAAGGCCGTGGGCGTACGCCGTCACGACGGAGGCGCTTTGCGCGCGCATTCTGGAGCGGCACAGGAACGCCATACGCGTTCAGAAGGCTGACGTCGCCGTCGCCAATCTTGTGCGCATTGTCGATGCGACGCTCAAACTCTCGAACAAGCAGGGCTTTCACGCAACGAGCCTGCGCGAGCTCGCCGGCGCCTCGGGACTGAGCATGGGCGGGCTCTATTCCTACTTCGACAACAAGGCCATGCTCCTGTCGATGATCCTGCGCGAGGTCGCTTCCACGGCGACAGAGGTTCTCAGCGCCCCGCCAGGCCACCTCCTGCATAACCCGCGCGCCCACCTCGCCTGGGTGATCGAGACCCACATCCGCCTGTCGGAAGCCATGCAGCCGTGGTTCGTTTTCTCGTTCATGGAGGCGAAATCCTTCCCGCCTGCGGAGCGCAAGATCGCGGTCGACGCCGAAGCGGCGACCGAAGACATCTTCGCCGGCGTCATTGCCCAGGGCGTGGCCTCCGGCGACTTCGTCGATGACGAGGCTGCGTTGACCGCCTCGCTGATCAAGCCGCTCCTGCAGGACTGGTACGTGAAGCGCGCAAAATACCGCAAGCGCGGGACGTCGATCGAGACCTACATTGCGGCGGTGACCCGTTTCGTTGAGGCGGCCCTCCGGGGGAGCGCCAGGCAACAGAGGAGCGCGGCTTCGTGAGCAGACGGCGTCGAAAGGGAGGCGGACATGGACCTGAGCCAGAGCGCAAGGAGCCAGGATCTGGCCGCCCGGCTGCGCGAGTTCATGGCCGAGCGCATTTATCCTAACGAACGGCGTTTCTATCAGGAGGCCGAAAGGCTCGGCCCCTGGAGCGTCCCGCCGGTCGTCGAGGAACTCAAGCCCCTGGCCCGTTCGGCGGGACTGTGGAACCTGTTCCTGCCTTCCGAGGCGGGCGGTCTGACCAATCTCGAATATGCCCCTTTATGCGAGATCATGGGACGCTCGCATCTGGCGCCCGAGGCGTTCAACTGCAGTGCGCCCGACACCGGCAACATGGAGACCATCCTGCGTTATGGGACGGAGGCGCAAAAGGATGAGTGGCTGAAGCCGCTGCTCGCCGGCGAGATCCGTTCGGCCTTTGCGATGACGGAACCCGACGTCGCCTCGTCGGACGCGACCAATGTGGCAAGCTCGATCGCGCGCGAGGGCGATCATTATCTCATCAACGGCCGCAAATGGTACATGACCGGCGGAACGGACCCGCGCTGCAAGATCATCATTTTCATGGGGCAAACCGATCCTGGCAATCCTGATCGGCATCGACGGCAATCGATGGTGCTCGTTCCAATGGACTCGCCGGGCGTTCGGGTGATCCGCTCGCTGCCCGTTCTCGGCTTCTATGGCATGCCGGACAAGGCCTCCGAGGTGATTTTCGATAACGTCCGGGTCCCGGCGTCGAACATCCTGCTCGGCGAGGGCCGCGGCTTCGAGATCGCCCAAGGGCGGCTCGGCCCCGGTCGCATCCATCACTGCATGCGCCTGATCGGTCTCTCCGAACGGGTGCTCGAGCGGATGTGCCGCCGCGCCGAGGATCGCGTCGCCTTCGGCAGGCCGCTTGCCGAGCAAACGGTGACGCTCGAGCGCATCGCCGAGGCGCGGATCATGATCGAGCAGGCGCGCCTGCTGACGCTCAAAGCCGCTCACATGATGGATACGGTTGGCGCCAAGGAGGCGCGACAGGAGATCGCGATGATCAAGGTCCTCGCCCCGAACATGGCGCAACGGATCATCGACTGGGCGATGCAACTCTTCGGCGGTGGCGGCACCAACAACGACCAGTTCCTCGGCGCCGCTTTTGCCACCGCGCGCTTCCTGCGGCTCGCCGACGGCCCGGATGAAGTGCATCGCAACCAGATCGGGCGGCTCGAGCTGCGCCGCTGGCGGAACGTCGATCCGGCGCGCACCGGCGGCGACGGAGCGCAACTGACGCGGGAACAATCGTTGGACTGGTCGGCCGGGAGCCTGTGGCCGCGCCCGGAGGCGCCGTCCGCCTCATGACGGACGGAGTCGAGCGCCCGCGACAACCGAGGGAGAAGGGGATGAAACGTTTCCGGGTGACGCAGCAGGAAATCGTCTTCGTCGTCTTCGCCGTGCTGTTCGCCGTGTTCTCGGCCTTCCTGCCGGGGTTCCTCACGGCCTCCAACATGCTGACGCTGCTCCAGAACGTCGCGGTGCTCGGCATTCTCGGCCTCGCCATGGCGATCATCGTCCTGGGCCGTGGCATCGACATCTCGCTGATCGCCGCGCTCGCGGTGCCGCCGGGCCTGGTCCTGCAGATGGTGCAGAACGGCCACTCGCTCGCCGTATCGATCGTGACGGCGCTGCTGTTCTCCGTCGTTTTCGGCCTCGTCAACGGGTGGCTCATCGCATTCGCCGACGTGCCCTCGCTGTTTGCCACGCTGGCGACCGGAATATTTGTCGCGGGCCTCGGGCAGGCCTTTCTATTTCAACTCGATGTCGTTCAGTGGAGCCCGGGCATGGACGGCTTCCAGCGACTGGGGCAAGGCTCGATCCTCGGCGTTCCGACGCCGATCGTCATGTTCGCGATCGCCTGCGTCGTCGTCGCCCTGTTCCTGCGATGGACGCGATGGGCGCCTATATCTACGCGATCGGCGACAATCCGAACGCGGCCCGAGTCACCGGCATCCCGGCCCGGCCGATCATCGTCCTGCAATATGTGCTGGCCACTCTGATCGGCTGCTTCGCCGGCCTCGTCATGGCGGCGTCGATCAACTCGATGCCGACGCGCATCTTCAACTCCACTCTGATCTACGACGTCATCCTGGTCGTCGTGCTCGGCGGCATCGGACTGTCGGGCGGCCGCGGCGGCGTGCTGAACGTCATCATCGGCACACTGCTCATTGGCACGATGCTCAACGGCATGACGATCATGGACATCCCCTATGCCGGGCAGAACCTGATCAAGGGCGTGGTGCTGCTGCTGGCCGTCGTCACCGATTCGTTTTTGAACCCGCGCAACGAAGAGACCGCGCAACAAGGCGACATCTAGCAGCAAGTAATCCCGTCAGGGACAACAGAAGGAGGAAACAATGGCGTTCAATCGTATGACGAAGGCGGCGCTGCTCGCGCTCGGGTTGACGACGGCGGCAGCCGCCCCCGCGTTCGCTCAGCAGGGGCTCGACGAGCCGTTCCAGAAGCCGTTCAAGGAGGCGCTCGCCGGCAAGACGGTCGCCTTCGTGCCGGTGGCGATGAACTTCGATCTGACCGAAGGATGGTTCGCCGGCCTCAAGAAGGAGCTCGAGCCCTACGGCGTGAAGTTCGAGCTGCGCGATCCGAACTGGAACACCAACGCGGGCGCGCAGGCGGTGACCTCCCTGATCTCGGAAAAGCCGGCCGTGATGGTCATCCACAATCCGGACGTCCAGACCTACGCCAAGCTCCTTCAGCGGGCGGAGAACGAGGGCATCTACGTCATCCAGATCAACATGGGCTCGGCCTATCGCAGCTCGGGCTTCGTCGGCGCCAACTGGATCGAGATCGGCGAGAAAGACGCCGAGGCCGTCGTCAAGGCCTGCGAAGGCAAGTCGAACAAGATCGCCATCGTGCAGGGCGCGCTGTCGGCCGCCGCGAGCGCCTATACCCTCAAGGGGGTCGAGAACGTGCTCGCCAAGCATCCGGACATCAAGGTCGTCTCGAGCCAGGCGGCCGACTGGGACGCGGCCAAGGCCAAGGCGATCACCCAGACGGTGCTCAAGCAGAACCCGGATCTCTGTGGCATCGTCGGTTTCTGGGACGGCATGGACATTGGCACCGCCGCCGCGGTCAAGGAGGCGGGGCTGACCGGCAAGGTGTTCGTCGCCACCTCGGGCGGCGGCGAGCGCAAGGGCGCCTGCGAGCAGGTGAAATCCGGCGCATTCGATCTCGACCTCAGTTACGACGTCCCGACGCAGGCGGCGCAGATGGGCGCGCTGATCAAATACTTCCTGTCGTCCGGCGTGAAGGCCGGCTCGGTGAAGGGCTCGTCCTACACGACCCTGATTCCCGTCACCAAGGAGAACGCCGACACCGAGACGGCCTGCTGGAACCTCGGCGACCTGAAGAAGTAGCGACTCTCACTGCGAGGGACGCCGCCGGGTTCGCCCGGGGCGTCCTTCTGCTTCCCGTAGCCTATCTCTCCAGTCGCCCGGCCTTCGATGCGCGAAACCCTCACTCGTTGGCGTTACCGGTTTTGGCCGGACCATCTTCTTGGCGAGATCCTCTCCAAGCGATGGACCGAGACCGCGATACCGGTCATCGTCCTCCTCATGGTCGGCTTCGCGCTGAGCCAGGTGATCGACAACTTCCTCTCGCCTTCGAGTCTCGCCGACACCGCGAGGGAGGCGGGGGAGATTGGGTTCATCGGACTCGGCGAGGCGCTGGTCGTCATCGTCGGCGGCATCGACCTCTCGGTCGGATCGATGTTCGCGCTGACCGACTTCTGCGCACTCTATACGCTCGACGTTCTGGGCTGGCCGGTCGTCGCGGTGGCCGTCGCGACCGTGGCGTGCGGCGCGCTGCTCGGCGCCGTCAATGGCCTGCTGATCGGCTATCTGAGGCTGAGAGCGTTCATTACGACCCTCATCACGCTGATCATTTACCGGTCGGCCTTCGACCTCCTGATCCAGCGCTACTCGAACGACATCGCCTCGTCCTTCCCGGACTTTCCGTCCTGGAACTTCATTGGCGGCGGCGGCCTATTCGGCGTGCCGAGCATCGCCGTCGTCTATCTGGTGGTCGCCATCTTCGGCCACATCTTCATGACGCGGCTGAGGCCCGGCTGGCACATCGCCGCCATCGGCGGCTCCCGCCGCTCCGCTTACAATTCGGGGATCGCGGTCCGGCGCACGATCGCGCTCTGCTACGTCGCTTGCGGGGGGCTGACCGCGGTCGGCGCCCTCTTCTTCGCAGCGCGCCTCGGCACGGTCGGCGGCGATATCGGCGTCGGCCTCGAAGTGATCGTGCTGACCGCGACGGTGCTCGGCGGCATCACGCTTGGCGGCGGCAGGGGATCGGTGACGAAGTCGGCCGTCGGCACGCTGATCGTGCTTCTGATCACCAACGGGCTCACGACCATGAACGCGCGGGGCGGCTTCAACCGCCTGGCGCTGGCGACCATTCTCCTCATCGCCGCGATGATCGACATCCGCTGGCAGAAGAACCGCACGCGGATCATCAGCAAGGTCTATGTCAGTCCGACCTACCACGACCTTCCGCCTCCGCCGACGACGGAGATCGGCAAGGGCGGACCGTTCGAGCAGAACGACCGGCTGCGCGACGTCGAGTTGATTGGCCTGGGCCGGATCGAGGCGCCCGAGGACGTCATCCTCGATCGTCACGATAACCTCTACGCCGGTTCGCGCCACGGCGACGTGATCCGGTTCTTCGCCCCGGACTATCAGCGCATGGAGGTCTTCGCTCACATCGGCGGACAGCCGCTCGGCATGGCTTTTGACCGCACCGACAACCTCTACATCTGCATCGGCGGCATGGGCCTCTATCGCATTCAGCCGAACGGCAAGGTCGACAAGGCGACCGACGAGACCAACCGCAGCTGGAGTTCGGTCAACGACGACAGCCGGCTTCGGCTCGCCGACGATCTCGACATCACCGACGACGGCCGCATCTTCTTTTCCGAGGCGACGATCCGCTACGAGATGGACGAATGGCCGGTCGACGGGCTCGAGGCGCGCGGCAACGGGCGGATCATCTGCTACGACAGCAACACGGGCAAGACCCACACGGCCGTGCGCGGCCTCAAGTTCCCGAATGGCATCTGTGTCGCGAGCGACGGGCAGTCGATCCTGTTCGCCGAAACCTTCGGTTGCTCGGTCAAGCGCTACTGGTTCGACGGGCCGAAAAAGGGCCAGGTCAAAGTGGTCATGGATAACCTTCCAGGCTATCCCGACAATATCAACCTGGCGTCGGACGGCGCCTACTGGCTCGCCCTGGTCGGGATGCGCAGCCCCTCGCTCGATCTCGCCTGGCGTATGCCGGCGTTCCGTAACCGCATGGCCAAACGGCTGCCGGTCGACGAATGGCTGTTTCCCAACATCAACACGGGCTGCGTCGTCAAATTCAACGAGAAGGGCGAGATCCTCGATTCGTACTGGGATCTCCGCGGCGTCAATCATCCGATGATCACATCGATGCGCGAACATCGCGGCTACCTTTATCTCGGCGGGATCGCCAATAACCGCATCGGCCGCTACAAACTCGACAACGCCGATCCGAACTTTGTCCAATACGAGAAACGCTGGGGGCGGCTCCCGTGATCGGCGCCATTCAGGAATTCGCCAACCGCTTCCTCGGCCGGGGGGACGCGGCCATCGCGGTGCCGACTTTCGACGGCGCCTTGAAGGCGAACCAGAAGCTGGAGCAGGCCGAGACCATCCTCGAATGCGCCTCGCCCGAGGATCTAGCCAGCGACGGACGCTCGGTCTGGCTCGCCGACGGTGAGCGGCTTCTCCGGTTCGAGGGGGACGAGGCGACGGAAATGCGCCGGTTTGACCGGCCGATCTCGGCGCTTGCCTTTCTGGCTGACGGCGGCCTCGCAGTGGCGCTTGCGGGCAAGGAGGTCCAGGTCTTTTCCACGCCGTCGGCGCCGAAGCCGCACGCCGTGTTTTCAACCGGTCTCAATGCGGTCAATGCGCTCGCGCCTGCGCTCGACGGAACGCTCGTCGCCACCGACGGCTCCGCCGACTACGACGTCGAAGCCTGGGCCCGGGATCTCCTGGAGAGCCGGCACACGGGTCGGCTCCTCTCGCTCGACCCGGCGACCACGGCCACGACAACGCTGGCGAGCGGACTGGGCTTCGCCTTCGGCGCGCGCGCGACGGGCGACGAGGTTCTGGTGAGCGAGAGCTGGAAGCATCGCCTCATCGCCGTCGCGCGAGACGGCTCGACGCGCGTCGTGCTGCCGCACCTGCCTGTCTATCCGTCACGCCTGTCGCCGGCGACGGGCGGCGGCTACTGGCTGACCGCATTCGCCGCGAGAAGCCTGCTGGTCGAGTTCGTCCTGCGCGAGCCCGCCTATCGGAAGCGCATGATGGCGGAGATCGATCCCCAATTCTGGATTGCGCCCCGCCTGCGTTCAGGCTTGTCGTTCAGGGAGCCTTTGCAGGGCGCGCATATCAAGACGATGGGCGTGGTCAAGCCCTGGGCCCCGCCGCGTTCCTATGGCCTTGTCATCCGCCTCGACGCCAGCGGGGCGCCGCTCTATTCGCTGCACAGCCGGGTCGATGGGACGAACCACGGCGTCGTCGCCGCGGTCGAGCGCGACGGCGACCTCATCATGATCGCAAAGGGCCCGGGCCGGATCCTGAAGCTGCCCATCGCTCCGCTCGACAGGGAGTTCGGCGCATGAGCGACGACATCGTTCTTTCGCTGTCCAGGGCGACCAAGCTCTACGCCGGCGTCCCCGCCATCGATGGCGTCGATTTCGACTTGAGGCGCGGAGAGATCCACGCGCTGGTCGGCGAGAACGGCGCCGGCAAATCGACGCTGACGAAGGTCATGGCCGGCGTTGTGACGCTGACGTCGGGAACGATGACGGTCGATGGCGTTTCCGTCTCGCCGCAGTCGCCGCTCGAGGCGCGCCATCTCGGCATCGCCATGGTGTTCCAGGAGAACAGCCTCGTGCCGACCATGACGGTGGCGCAGAACCTGTTCCTCGGCCAGGAACGCTTCTACAACCGCCTGCGCGGCATCTATATCGCCGCCCAGCAGTTTCTGCAGTCGCTGAACTTCGACGTCACGCCGACCACGACGGTCGGCGCGCTCGGAGCGGCGAAAAAGCAGATGGTCGAGATCGCCCGCGCCGTGCTGCACAAGGCCAAGGTGATCATTTTCGACGAGCCGACGGCGAGCCTGACGCCCGAGGAGAAGAGGTACTTTTTCGACCTGGTGCGCGACCTGCAGAAGCGCGGCGTGTCGATCGTCTTCATTTCGCACGCGCTGGAGGAGGCGCTCGCGCTCGCCGACCGCATCACCGTGCTCCGGGACGGCAAGAAGGTCGTCACCGACGATGCGACGAAATTCGATCGCGCGCGCATCGTCCAGGCGATGGTCGGCCGCGACCTTTCCCATACGCTCTATGGCGCACGCAAGACCACGGTGCGCAAGGCCGGCAGCCGGGTCCTGGTCGTGCAGAACCTCAAGATGGCGCCGATGGTGAAGAACAACTCGCTGTCCGTGTTCGCCGGCCAGATTACCGGCGTGTTCGGCCTCGTCGGCGCGGGCAGGACGGAGACCTTCAAGATCGTCTCGGGCGTTCTGAAGCGCGATTTCTTCTATGGCGGCGAGGTCTTTCTGCACGACAAGCCGGTGCGTTTCCGCGTGCCCGCGCCGGCGGTCAGCGCCGGAATCGCCTACGTGACGGAAGACCGTAAGGTCGAAGGTTTCTTCGAGACCGCGTCGATCGCGCGCAACGTCTATCTCGGCCTGATGGCCAAGTTCCCGGGCGGCCGCACGCTGCTTTCGCGAAGGGAAGCCAACGCCGTCGGCTCCGACTGGGTGAAGGCGCTGAACGTGCGGGCGATCGGCGACGAAGCCAAAGTCGTCGAGCTGTCCGGCGGCAACCAGCAAAAAGTGGTGATCGCCAAGTCCCTCGTCCAGAATCCCGAACTCATCATTTTCGACGAACCGACGCGGGGCGTCGATGTCGGCGCGATCGTCGAGATCCACGAGCTCATCAACCGGCTCGCCGACGAGGGCAAGGCGGTGGTCGTCATTTCGTCCTATCTGCCCGAGATCATGGCCCTCTCCGACCGCATCCTGGTCTCCCGGCAAGGCAAGGTCGTCGAGGAATTCTCGGCGCTCGAGGCGACCGAGGAAAAGATCATGTACGCGGCGATCCACTGAGCGCGCGGCTCGGTTCGCCAAAGGGCTCTCGTGCGTTTGAGAGGAGCGCGATGGATAGCTGGTTCGACCGCGGCGACGTCCCTGCGACCCGATACGAACTGCGCTACGGCAGTCGGATCTTGCGGTGCTTCGTCGATCGCCCGCGAAGCGTACACGCGATGCTCGAAGACGCGGTCGCGCGCCGTCCGCACGCGCCCGCGCTCATCTGCGGAGACGAGCGCGTCAGCTATCTCGAACTCGACGACGCGGTCGGCGGCGTGGCTGCCGGCCTCCGGGCGCTTGGAGTTGGAAAAGGCGACCGCGTCGCCATGGCGCTGGCGAACAGCATCGAATTCGTCGTCGTGCTGTTTGCCGTCGCGCGGCTCGGCGCCGTGTCCGTTCCGCTCAATATCCGGCACCAGCTCGCCGAGAACCGCCACATCCTGGAAGATTGCGCGGCCAAGGTCGTCGTGCATGAGCGCGATCTTTCCGGCCGCGTTCCCTCGCCGGGCGAACCGGCGAGCCTGGAACATACGATCGTCGTCCGGCGCGATGGCGGCTCGCCGCTGGCTGGGCTGCTCGGCGAGGCGCCCGCCACGAGGGCCGAGCCGGTCGAACAGGAAGAGACCGCGACCATCCTCTACACGTCCGGCACGACCGGGCGGCCGAAGGGCGCGATGCTGACGCATTTCAGCATCGCCCATTCCGTCGTTCACTACCGCTTCGCGATGGCGCTGACCGAGGAGGACCGCGCGCTCCTCGCGGTGCCCATGAGTCACGTCACCGGTCTGATCGCGCTCGTCGACGCGATGATCCATTGCGCCGGGACGCTGGTGATCATGCCCGCGTTCAAGGCGTCCGAATTCATCGATCTCGCTGCGCGCTGCCGCATCACCTATTCGCTGATCGTGCCGGCGATGTTCAACCTCTGCCTGCTTCAGCCGAATTTCGACGACGCCGATCTCTCCGCCTGGCGTGTCTCCGGCTACGGCGGCGCGATCATGCCCGAGGCGACCCTCGAGCGCATCGCCGAGAAGCTGCCGAACCTGAAGCTCCTCAACTGTTACGGCGCGACCGAGACCACGTCGCCTGCCGCGATCATGCCCCCCGACGAGACGGTCGCCCGCAAGGAGTTGGTCGGTCTGGCCGTGCCCTGCGGCCACATTCTGGTGATGGGCGCCGACGGGCGGGAAGTTCCCTACGGGCAGCCCGGGGAGATCTTCATCGGCGGCCCGATGGTCGTTCCGGGCTACTTCAACAATCCCGAAGCCACCGCGCGAGAGTTCGTGGCCGGATATTGGAAGTCCGGCGATCTCGGGGTCATGGACGAGAGCGGCTACTTGCGGGTCGTCGACCGCATCAAGGACGTGATCAACCGGGGCGGCTACAAGATCTTCGCCTCCGAAGTCGAGAACGTCCTGCTTGGCCACGAGGCCGTCGTCGAGGTCGCGGTCGTGGCGAAGCCGTGCCCGGTGCTGGGAGAACGCGTCCACGCCTTCGTCGTGCTCAGCCATGCGGTCGACGACGCAGACCTCCAGCGCCACTGCGCCGAATTGCTCACCGACTACATGGTCCCCGAGGCGTTCCACCGCCTCGAAAGCACGCTTCCCCGCAACGCCAACGGCAAGGTTCTGAAGCGGGACCTGCGGCGGATCCTGGCTGCCTGAGCGCGCCCGCGGACCTTCTGGATCCCGTCTATTGCGCCGCCTCGGCGACCGCCGTCAGCGCCGCCGCGCCGGTCTCGAACTGCAGCCTCGCGAGGCGGGCGTAGAGTCCGTTCGCGGCCAGCAGCGAGGCGTGGGTGCCCTCTTCCACGATCGAGCCCGCTTCGACGACGAGAATGCGGTGGGCATTGACGATGGTCGCCAGCCGATGGGCGATGACGAGTGTCGTCCGCCCTTTCATCAGCCTCTCGAGGGCGGTCTGGACCAGGGTTTCGCTTTCGGCGTCGAGCGCCGAGGTCGCCTCGTCGAGGAGCAGCACCGGAGCATCCTTCAGAAGGGCCCGGGCGATCGCGATTCGCTGCCGCTCGCCGCCTGAAAGCGTCGCGCCGCGCTCGCCGACGAGCGAGTCGTAGCCTTGAGGCAGCGCCGAGATGAAGCCGTCGGCGGCGGCTTGCTTCGCCGCGGCGATGATCGCCTCGCGAGTCGCCCCCGGGGCCCCGTAGGCGATGTTGTCGGCGACGGACGCGCCGAAGATGAACGCGTCCTGCGGCACGAAGGCGATTTCCGCTCTCAGCGCGGCCGGGTCGAGCTTTGCGACGTCGACGCCGTCGAGCGTCACGACGCCGCGCGTCGGATCGAAGAACCGGAGCGCAAGCTGGAAGAGCGTCGACTTCCCGGCTCCCGAAGGGCCGACGATCGCCACGACCTCGCCCGGCGCCACGCGGAAGTCGACGGCGAGCAAAACCGGATCCTGGTTGCGGCCGGGGTAGGCGAAATCGACCGACCTGAACGCCAAGTCGCCGCGAACGGGCTTTGCGAGCCGAAGCGGGTTCGCAGGCGCAGCGATCCGCGGCTTCACCGCCAAAAGGTCGCCGATCCTTCCAGCCGCGCCGGCGGCCTGCGACACCTCGTTCCAGACTTCCGACAATTGGCCGAGCGCGCCGGCGCCGAGCACGGCGTAGAGCACGAACTGCATCAAGGTCCCGCCCGACATGCGGCCCGCCACGACGGCCTGCGCGCCGAGCCAGAGGACGACGACCACGCTGCCGAACGCGAGAAACAGCGCCGCGGCGGTGACGATCCCGCGCGCCTGCGACATGCTGCGGGCCGCCTCGTAGGCGCCGTAGGCCGCCTCTCGGTAACGCCTGGCGGTGTAGGCTTCGGCGACGAAGGACTGCATCACCCGCACCGCCGTGAGGCTCTCTGTGGCGAAGGCGGTCGCCTCGGCGAGCGTGTCCTGGGCGCGACGCGAACGCTGCCTCACCGACCGGCCGGCGGCGAACAGCGGCAGGACGATAATGGGGATCGCGGCCAGCACGAACGCCGAGAGCTTGGCGCTGGTGACGACCATCATCGCGATCGCGCCGACGAACATGAAGAGATTGCGCAGCGCGAGGGAGGCCGAGGAGCCGAAGGTCGCCTTGAGCTGCGTCGTGTCGGCCGACAACCGGGAGGCGATTTCCCCTGTCTTCTCGGCGTCGAAGAAGCCGGGGTCCAGTCGGGTCAGATGGGCGAAGAGGTCGGAGCGTAGGTCCGCGACCACCTGCTCGCCGAGCGTCATGACCAGGTAGTAGCGCGACCCGGAGGCGATCGCGAGCACGACCACCACGGCGAGCATACCGAGGAAGTAGACGCGGATGACCCCGGAATTGGCGTCCGAGAAGCCGAAATCCATCATCCGCCGGACCGCCACCGGGACCACCAGCGTCGCAGCGGAGGCGACGACGAGGGCGATCAGCGCCGCAGCAATACGCATCTTGTGGGCGAGGGCGTAAGGCAGGACCGATCGCAAGGCGCCGAGCCGGGCTCGGGGCGCCGGTCGGCCGGCTTCGGCGGCAGAAGACATGAGGTCACGCGGCTCCGGGTGTGTTCGCGCTTTACGGCCCATGTTTGGGCCGAAATCAAGGCCGGCGGCTGCGACCGATTGCATCGGCGGAATCATGGCGCGCCGACAGCCTGTCGCTTAGCGAAACGTCCCAAACTGCTCATCGAGCCAGTCGAGCGCCCGCCGGTTGAGGAGCGAGCGGTTCCCCATCTCGCAATGGCCGTCGCCGCCCTCGGCCGCGGTGAAGCGCATGAGCGTCTTCGGGCAGGAAAGCGCATCGTAGAAAGCGCCGGCTCCGGCCGAGAGCGTGTCGTTCTCCGCTTGGGTGATCAAGGTCGGGCAGGAGATGAGGTCGGCGCGCCCCTTCATGGTGAAGAGTTCCGCCGAGGCGAGGTAGGCGCGCAGATCGCCGACGCCGTGCACCCAGAAGCCGCGTTGGACGACTTTCCAGTTCAGCCCCCGGCGACACTTCTCGACAGTTGCATGGGTTTGGCCGTTCAATCGACCCCTGGAAAAGGTTTCGGCAGCACGACGCTCGAATTCAAAATTTCGCTCGTTCGCGCCATCACCACGAAGACGGGCGAGATCAGGGCGGAGGGCAAGGTACTGAACGCTGGCCGTCGTGTCGGGACGGCAGAAGGCCGTGTCACCGACCGTATGGGCCGGTTGCTCGCTCACGGCGCAACGACGTGCCTCATCTTCGAGAGCTGAGTAGCGACCGCCATTCTGCACTATCCGGCGCTTCTCGGGGAAGTTCCGCTTTCACGAGGCCAAAGCAAGCCCTCATCGGCGCCCAAGCAACCGTCGCGCTGGGCCGAACGCGACGCTCGACGGCTGCTCAAATCGGAGTTGAAGCGTGCGCGCTATCCAGGAATGATGGACAAATCCGACGGAGGACGGAACCTTCTCGCGGAGCGGTGGGATCAAGCCGCTCCAGCTACAAGGGATCGGCCCCAATCGCCGATAGCGCGGCCCGCGCGCACTCCATGTCCTGCGTGTAGTGCCCGCCGCTTAAGCCGATCGCGCCGATCACCTCCCCTTTCAAGGCAATCGGGAATCCGCCGCCGAACACGGTGAGCCGCGGCGTGTGGGTGATCCCATGCAGAAGGGGGGGATCGTCCTTGATGAAGTCGAACCACGCGTGCGTCGGCATCGAAAATGAGGCGGCGGTATAGGCCTTGTCCTGCGAGATCCCAATCGAGAGCTTGGGCGCTCCGTCCATACGCCTGAAGGCTTTGAGATCGGCGGCTTCGTCAGTGACGGCGATGCACATCTTGAGCTTCAATTCGGCCGCCTTCGTCGCCGCTGCGGCGACCGCCTTCTCGGCCATTTCGGCGTCGATACTGTGCTTGACAATCGTCATGCATTCGCCTCCCTCGAAGCTAAATTGTCGGCGACTTGCTTGCCGCGGTTTACGCAAACAGAATGCTCAACTGCCGGCGACCCGTCAACCCGGCCCCGTCAACCTGAGACAGGTGAAAGTTCGCCAATGCGCAGTCTGATGGACGTCCTCAACGCCCGCCCCAAAGACCGGGTGGTCACGGCGCCGGGCGTCTACGACATGGTCTCGTTGCGCATGGCGTCGGCCATGGCCTTTGAGGCGCTCTACATGACCGGATACGGAACGGTGGCTTCCCATCTGGGGCTCCCCGACGCCGGTCTTGCGAGCTACGCCGACATGGTCGGCCGGGTCGAAGCGATGGCGCGCATGGCCGAGACGCCGCTCATCGCCGACGGAGACACGGGGTATGGCGGGCTTCTGAATGTGCGCCATGCCGTTCAGGGCTACGAACGCGCCGGCGCGGCGGCCATTCAGCTTGAGGACCAGGAATTCCCCAAGAAGTGCGGCCACACGCCGGATCGCCGCGTCATTGCGTCAGACGAGATGGTCCAGAAGATCGCGGTCGCCGTCGAGGCCCGGACAAGCTCCCATTTTCTCATCATCGCCCGCACGGATGCGCGGACCTCGCTTGGTCTTACGGAAGCGATCCGGCGCGCCCGCGCTTACGCCGAAGCGGGGGCGGACATGCTGTTCGTGGAGTCGCCGGAAACGGAAGACGAGATGGCGACGATCGGGCGCGAGCTTGGCGACAAGCCTCTCGTCGCCAACATGGTCGAGGGCGGACGCACGCCGATGGTGAGCAATGCGCGCCTGGCCGAGATCGGCTACGCGCTCGCCATTTATCCGGTCGCCGGCCTGCTCAGCGCCGCGGCGGCGCTGGAGACGGTTTATCGGCAGATCCTCGATACCGGCTCGTCGCTCGGCTCGTCCGCGCCTGTCTATTCCTTCGCAGCGATAAATCGCCTGATGGGATTCGAAGAGGTGTGGCGATTCAATCGGGCGCACGCAGAAACCGAAGCAAAAGGAGAGGCTGGCGCAGGCTCTGCCGAGAGCCGAGGCAGGGGTTGATCCGTTCGAGAACCTCGGAAGCCAAGCGCCAAGAGGGCTAAGGAGACCAGTCAGGCATGCAACATGAAGCAGAGGAGCGGGCCAACGCAGCTCGGCTGGCCCCTCCGTTCCCGTTGCAGCGCCAACCTCAAGGGGCGTTCCTTCGCGCCAGGAGTGCGGGCTTCGGGTCGGATTGAGCCATTCGGCAGTCCGTCAGGAGCCTCGCGCTGCTTGCGCAACGCATTCGTCCTGCGCGCCGATTTCGAACAAGCGTCCGAACCCTTGTTCGCGACGTTTCGCTCGGTCGCCGCCTGTTGGACCGCTACGCCGCCGCCCCGGTGACCGTCGCGTCGACGTGGAGACCGGCGGCGTCGTCCGCGGCGCTGACTGCGAACGCCGCCGACCGCATCCTGGATTGACGCGTGCGGGGTCAAGCGAGCCGAGGCTCTGATGCGCTTCTCGCTTGCGCTCACGCGCTCAGAACGCGAACCACGCATAAGCGAAGACTGAATTGTTGCCGGAGGCGTTGTGCGTGCGGCCCAAGTTCGACCCGTCGAAATTGTTCGACCCGCCATAGAGTTGCAGATATTCAGTGAACTGTAGACCAAGACGCACGTTCCACTTCGAATAGGGAAACGGCGCGCCGTTGCTGAATGGGATGTAGGCGAGGTCTTGGATCAGGCCGCTGCCGTTCGGACTGCTGACGGCGCTGTTGTTGAACCCGCCGACGTTGACGGGAACGCATGCTGGATTCGAGCCTGACCCGTAGAGAAAGCAGTCGCGAGTGCCGCTGACATTGAAGTAGCCGAGGCCAATGCTGTAGGTGTGATCCCACACGAACGACACATTGGCCTTGAAGCTGTTCAGCCAATTGGTCGTGTTAGAGGCGTTCTGCAGGAAGACGCTCGCGTTCAGGCTCTGATGTTCGATGATGTCTGTAAGCTTGACAGTGACGCTGTAGGGATCGCCGTCGTACTGGTATTGAGAGTCGAATCCGATATCCAGGAAGTTGTCCGTGCCGATGCCATACTGGCGGCCCGGCGCGATCTGCCCATACATCCCGAATGTGCCCGCCATCAAATAGTGGCTGCCCCAGTGGGGTTCCACCGCCAGGCGCCAATATGGGGCGACGTTGGTGACGGCGTCCGTCGTCGAATTGCCGACGTTGAGGGCCTGCAACTCCGGAACGGAAAGCCCTTTATAGGCAATGAGCGCCCCATAAAGCATGTCGTTCCAGAAGAAATAGGGCCCAGCGCCGCCGACGGTCGCGGTGTAGCTCCCTTCGATATGAGTGAGCGGCGGAGCAAAGGCTGGAGCGACGGTCGAGGAAATCTGCGGCCAGCCCCAGGCCGGCGTGGTGTTCCAGGGATCTTCGACAGACGGGGAGTTGTTGACGTCGATGCCCCAGATCGAGTTCCGGCCGAAGAGTTTGAGCGTATCGGCGTATCGGACGTCGGAGGAGTCCACTCCGGCCGTCCCGAAGACAGGGTCGCCGGTGATCTGGATGAACGATCCGACGTTGCCGTAGAGCTGACCCGCGATGAAGCCTGACACCTGCTGGGAGACAAGATTGTCGTTGGTATGCAGTCCCGGCGCGGGAGGCGCGTCTTGCGCCGCCTTCGTATGCGTAAAGCCCGTCATGTAGAGCGCGGCGAGCGGCGGACCCTGCCAGTCGCCGCCGCGCGCCGTATAGCCGCCGATCTTGAAGCGGCGGCCGTACGGCGTCAGTTCCGGAAAGGCGGTGTGACAGGTCGCGCAAACCAAGCCGGTCTGACGCGCGTAAGCCGGCAAGGCCGCCGCCGGTCCGGCGCGAAGGACGAGAAACGCCGCAGCGGCGGCGACGAGCGCCGTGACGGCGCTGCGTGACGTGCCCATTGGCCTCTCCGGTCGTTAGGCGGTCCTTTTCACAAACAAACGGCACCACCCGGTGGGGGAGATCTCGCCATCGACAAACTTGCAGCCGTTCGGCGCGACGAATTGGTTGCAATGCCCGCAGTTCTGACCGTCCTTCGGCGTGGACTGATAGTGGACGGCGCTCTGCGGCGCCTTGGTCCCGGCGTTCGCCCGGCGTGCGGCTCCCATGAGGACCGCGGTCGAACTTACGGCGGAAATGAGGACGCTGCGTCGACTGGGCTTGAACGGCTTACGAAGATCCTGCATGCGATCGTCTCCACGTTGCAATTCAGTCATAAGAGAACGCGCGTCAGGCTGCGCGGGTCGCAGTAAAGCGCGCGGCCTGGCTGCATTGTGTTCTTGAAACACGCATGCAATTTATTCTATTCGGCAAAAAATTATACATAATTTATGGTGTATACATCGACGACCGGCCGAGCTC
The DNA here is from genome assembly GCA_963770035.1 of uncultured Alphaproteobacteria bacterium. GTDB lineage: Bacteria > Pseudomonadota > Alphaproteobacteria > Rhizobiales > Beijerinckiaceae > Roseiarcus. The sequence goes on from CAVYON010000002.1 coordinate 99,738, forward strand.
GACGCGCGCGCGTGCCGGGGTGTTCGAACGTCTATTCTGTTGTCCGAGTCAAAACACGCGAAGCGGCGCTCTATTCGGTCGTCGCGCAAAAATTATTCCGGCAACTCCTTGTTTCCGGCGCCCACGATCGCGACAACGCAACTTGGTTCCCGCCTCTCGAAAATCAGATGAGGGCCAATGGCGGCGTGGTCCTCTTTGCCCACGGAGACCCCACGGACGCGACATCGACGTCGCCTGCACGATCGGCGCGTAAACTTCGCGCTCCGCATGTCTTGCGCCCATAATTGCCGCCGCCTCCATCGCCCGCCGGCTGTCGGCGCCTTGGCCGTAAGTCGGCCGGAGCGCCGAAGCGGGTGGCGAAGGGGCCCGTTTGGCGGGATCATCTGAAACCGCGCACTTGTAGAGGCGCGAGATGAAAAGCCTGGTGTTGCTCCATTCCCGCCCGCCGAACGACAGCCGCTCTCCGCCCGGCACGACCACCTGCTGGAGTCGGATGAACGCGCGCAATCGAGGTTTTTGAGGCCTTTTACTCCGCCGCCCCCGTGACCGTCACGTCGACGCTGAGGCCGGCGCCGTCGTCCGCGCGCGCCGACGAAGCCGCCGGCGATCGGGATCGCCTGCGCGGCGCTCCGGGTCATGCCGACGCGGATGAGGTTGGCGCCGGCGATCAATCCATTGGTCGGATCGTATTCGACCCAGCCCGCGCCCGGCAGATAGACGCCGCACCAGGCATGCGTGGCGCCGCCGCCGCGCGTCGTCCCGCTGAGGTCGTCGTAGAGATAGCCGGTGACGAACCGCGTCGCGACGCCGAAGCTGCGCAGGGCCTCCATCATCAAGACCGCGAAGTCGCGGCAGGTGCCGGCGCCGAGCGCCAGCGTCTCGGCCGCCGTCTGCGTGCCCTCTTCGTGCCGCGCGCCGTAGCGGAATTCGGCCTTGATCGCGTGCGTCATCGCTTCGAGCACGTCGAGCGTGCGGGCGTTGCGCACGTCGGCGACGAAGCGGCGCGCCCAGGCGTGAACGGTCCGGCCGGGATCCGGCAATTGCCGCTCGGCGAGCCGGGCGATGTCGGGCATGTCCTCGAGATCGTAGGAAAAGGGAAAGGCCTCGGCGCTCGGGTCGAGGCTATAGACCGGGGCGGGCGGCCCGTCGGGGTGATGCGTCAGATCGAGGGTCGAGACGATCCGCAGGCGGTCGGTGCGCAGGGTCTCCGGCCATTCGAGCAAGCACACCGAATTGTCGTAGGCGTCATGCGCCCAATGGATCAGCCACGGCTTCGGATCGACCTCGAGAACGGCCTTGTGGATCCTCAGATCATGGCTGTCGTCGGGCCGCAACATCAGGCGGTGGCGGGTGAGGCCGACCGGGTTGCGGTAGCGGTACTCGGTCGTATGGACGATTTTGATCCTGGCCATCGCGCCTCTTATAGCAAAGCCGCGCGGGCCCGTGTCGAACGCCGGAAAGTGTCCGCGTACGGCAATCGGGTCAAACCCCCTTGCAGGAAGTGACGCGCCTCCCCCGCCCCCCTTGTGCTACGGTATTCACACATCTCTCGCGGCTCGCTACCGCCGCGCCCGACGCTCGAAGGGCGGCTTCCTCCCCCCTTGTGGGGGAGGATCGAGGAGGGGGGTCGCGCCGAAATTCGAAAAGTTTTGCGCTGTTTGCCCTCCAAATGAGAGGTCGCGCGACCCCCCACCCTGTCCCGCCCCCACAAGGGGGGCGGGAACGCCAGGCGCCGTCGAGTGGCGCCCGATCGCCAAAAGATGTGTGAATCCCTTTAGCCTTGTGGGAAAGGAAATCGCCTCCGCGCATCGCACGGTTCCTCACCCGATGCCCCCGCGTGTGCTCAGTTTGCGACGGTGCAATGGCCTTTGACCTCGGGCGCTTCCGGCGCCACCGTATTCGCGCATGTTCCCGATCTTCGCCAGTCCTTCGCTTGCCGCCGGCTATCTCGTCGCCTGCGTGCTGCTCGCCGCGACGCCGGGCGCCGACATGGCGCTCTTTCTGTCGCGCACGCTGGCAGGGGGCAGGGGGCAGGGGTTTGCGGCGCAAGCGGGCGCGAACGCCGGGCTCGTCGTTCACACCTTCGCGGCTGCGCTCGGGCTTTCGGCGCTGCTCGCCGCCTCGGCGACGGCCTATCAGGCGGTGAAGGTCGCGGGCGCATTTTACCTGCTGTGGCTTGCCTATCGCGCGCTGCGCCATGGGACGGCGCTGAAGCTCAAGGCCGGGGCCGGCGGAGGAGGATTGCGAGGCGCCTTCCTCAACGGCCTGCTGATCAACCTCGCCAATCCGAAGATCGTGCTGTTCTTCGTGACCTTTTTGCCGCAGTTCATCGACGCGCGCGACCCGCATGCGAGCGAAAAGCTGTTCGCGCTCGGTTTCGGCTTCATCGCGATCACCACCCTCGTCAATGCGGCCGTCATCCTCGTCGCCGGCCGCTTCGTCGCCGCGGCCAGGGCCAACCCGCGCGCGCTTCGCCTGTTCGACTACGGCTTCGCCGCGTTGATGAGCGCCTTCGCGCTCCGGCTGGCGTGGAGCCGCGGTCGATAGGGCGTCCTGAAGGACGCCCGTCTCTCGACGGGCTTTGGACCGCGGCAGCGCGGCCAGCGGCCGCGCCTACAGATTCGCGCGTAGCCGCGGTCGGTAGGGCGTCCTGAAGGACGCCCGTCTGCCGACCGGCGATCGGGTGCGGGGAGGCCAGTCGCTAGTCGAGCGGCGCCGGCGGCGTCGCGGCGACGCGCGGAACAGCGTCGGCGGCGCGGCAACATCCCCGTAACCCCTTGAAATCATTGAGTTGCTCGCTCGAAAATCGCCGAATCTGACCCTTAACCCATTGATTTTATTGGACTCCTGTCAGAAAATCGCGGTCACGCCTCTCGCCGGCCCGACTCTCCCGGGCCTTGGACCGCGCTTGACCGCGCGCCCGCCCGGCGACACGCTGGAGGCATGGACCTCGCCGCCTTCCGCGCCTCGCTCGCCGCGCCCGCCCCGCCGTCGGACCTGAGCCTCGCCCTCAAGGCGCTCTGGCTCGACGCGCGCGGCGACTGGGACGGCGCGCACGAGGCGGCCCAGGCGGACGAGGGCCGCGACGGCGACTGGGTCCACGCCTATCTGCACCGCAAGGAAGGCGATCCCGGCAACGCCGCCTACTGGTATCGCCGCGCCGGCAAGCCGGTCTGCCGAACGTCGCTCGACGAGGAGTGGGCGGCGATCACGGAGGCGCTGTTGCGCTAGGGCCGCGCGAGGCCCGGACCGCTCGCTTTCCCGCTTTCCCCTCAGCGCTTTTCCCGCTAGTCAGGGCGCCTCTCGCTGAACCAGACCGACAGGGCAAACTGTTCCATGCATCGCTACCGCACGCACACCTGTGGAGCCGTCGGGCTTCCCCTGGTCGGGGAGACCGTGCGCCTCTCGGGCTGGTGCCACCGCATCCGCGACCACGGCGGCCTGCTGTTCATCGACCTGCGCGACCATTACGGGCTCACCCAGTGCGTGGTCGATCCGGATTCGCCGGCCTTCCGCGAGGCGGAGACGCTGCGCTCGGAATTCGTGATCCGCGTCGACGGCGCCGTCCGCAGGCGCCCGGCGGGCACCGAGAATCCCGAGATGCCAACTGGCCTGGTCGAGGTCTATGTCCGCGAGATCGAGGTGCTAGGACCGGCCGGCGACCTGCCGATGCCGGTGTTCGGCGACCAGCCGTACCCGGAGGACACCCGCTTGCGCTACCGCTTCCTCGACCTGAGGCGCGAGAAGCTGCATCAGAACATCATGCTGCGCGGGCGGATCATCGACTCGCTCCGGGCGCGGATGAAGGCGCAAGGGTTCTTCGAGTTCCAGACGCCGATCCTCACCGCCTCGAGCCCCGAGGGCGCGCGCGACTTTCTGGTGCCGGCGCGGCTTCATCCGGGCAAGTTCTACGCGCTGCCGCAGGCGCCGCAGCAGTTCAAGCAGCTGATCATGGTGGCGGGCTTCGACCGCTATTTCCAGATCGCGCCGTGCTTCCGCGACGAGGACGCGCGCGCCGACCGCTCGCCCGGCGAGTTCTACCAACTCGACATCGAGATGAGCTTCGTCACCCAGGAGGACGTGTTCGGCGCGGTCGAGCCGGTGCTGCGCGGCGTGTTCGAGGAGTTCGGCGGGGGCAAGGCGGTGACGCAAAACTTCCCGATGATCCCCTACGCCCAGGCGATGCTGGACTACGGCGTCGACAAGCCGGACCTCAGGAATCCGATCAAGATCGCCGACGTGACCGAGGTGTTTGCGCGCGACGACGTCGCCTTCCGGGCGTTCAAGGAAGTGATCAAGGCGGGCGGCGTGGTGCGGGCGATCCCGGCGCCGGGCGCGGCCAGGCAGCCGCGCTCGTTCTTCGACAAGCTCAACGACTGGGCGAGAGGCGAGGGCGCGCCCGGTTTCGGCTACATCATCTTCGAGGACCAGCGACGGGCGAGGCGCGTGGGACCCCAGCGGCAACTCCCGAAGATCACGTTGCCGAGCGAAGAGGCAGCACAATCCGGATGGGACGCTGGTCTTCGGGCGCGGCCCAATTGCAAAATTCCTCCGATCCGCCAGCAGGAATTGGCTAGAATTGCTGGCCTTACGGCCGGCGACGCGGTGTTCTTCGCCTGCGACAAGGCGGACAGGGCCGCCAAGCTCGCGGGCGCGGCGCGCATCCGGATCGGCGCCGACCTCGGCGTCTCCAAGACCGACGTCTTCGAGCTCTGCTGGATCGTCGACTTCCCGATGTACGAGTGGAACGAGGAGGAGAAGAGGATCGACTTCTCCCACAATCCGTTCTCCATGCCGCAGGGCGGCCTCGAGGCGCTCGAGAACGAGGACCCGCTGACGATCAAGGCGTTCCAGTACGACATCGTCTGCAACGGCATCGAACTGTCGTCGGGGGCGATCCGCAACCATCGCCCGGACGTGATGAAGAAGGCGTTCGACATCGCCGGCTACGGCGAGGAGGTGCTCTTGGAGAAGTTCGGCGGCATGTATCGCGCCTTCCAGAACGGCGCGCCGCCGCACGGCGGCATCGCCCCCGGCGTCGACCGGATCGTGATGCTGCTGGCGGGCGAGGAGAACCTGCGCGAGGTCGTGCTCTTCCCGATGAACCAGCGCGCCGAGGACCTGATGATGGGCGCGCCGGCCGAGGTCACGCCGAAGCAATTGCGCGAACTGCACATCCGGCTGAACCTGCCGGAGAAGTGAGAAGGCTTCGGGAAATCCGGGCCGACTTGCAAGCGGCCGGTCATCCTGATCCCGCCCGGGAGCGAGAAGAATTTGCGCGAGGTCGTGCTCTTCCCGATAAACTTGCTCGCCGATCGCAGCGGCTCAAAGATCGACTAACCTGCCCAGGGAGCGCGTAGCCATGGATGACCTTCAAGCCCAGTCGGGGATGGCGAGCGAAACGGAACGAGCCATTCTGGCGGACGTCCGCGCTCGGTTCGAGGCGACCGAAAACCCGAGGCTTCGGCAATTGATCTTGGGCCTCATCGATCACCTGCACGCCTTCGTCGGCGAGCAGAAGGTCACTTGGTCGGAGTGGGAATACTTTATGAGCTTCCTCGCCCGCGCCGCCGCCGTGACGAAAGACGGCCGGAACGAGTTCATTGCCCTTTCCGACTCGATCGGGATCAGCATGCAGGTTCTCGCGGCGTCGCAGCCGAAGCCGCCCGGCGCCACCATTCCGACGTTGATCGGACCCTTCTTCATCGACGACGCGCCAGCGTTTCCGCTCGGCGCCGATATCTCTGGAGGCGCCTCCGGCCAGCCCCTCTATGCCTATGGCCGAATTCTCGACACGGAGGGTCAGCCCGTCGTGGATGCGATCCTCAACGTCTGGCAGTCGGATGATCGCGGCCTCTACGACGTGCAGGACAACTTCAATCCGGCAAAAATGTGGGGACGCGGACGCTTCCAATGCGACAGAGAAGGCCACTACGGTTTCTGGAGCGTGATGCCGACCGCCTATCCCGCGCCGATGGACGCCGCGCTCGGCGATCTGATCCGCAACACGACGGGTCGGTACTGGCGACCGGCGCACCTGCATTTTGCGATCGAGACCAAGACCGCCGATCCGCTCGTCACCCACATCTTCGTCCGCGGCAGCGACCATATCGATTGCGACGTAGCCTTCGGCGTGCGCCCGGCCTTGATCACGGATTTTGCCGAGCACGCGCCCGGCGCGGCGCCCGACGGGCGCGAGATGACCAGCGCCTATCGCACCCTGAATTACGACTTCGTCCTGACCCGGCGCGGGCGCTGAGGAGACGACTCCCCCGCGCGCCGCGAACGTCGCAAAATCTTCGTCTAAAAGTCTAGGAATCCCGCCGTAGAACCCCATGCGGGCATCGGCTAAGGAACTGTCCGAGCGCCGTCAGCCGTGCCATCCCCGCGAAAGCGGGGATCCAGAGTTTGGGTGCGGTTGGTTGTTATAGTGGCGCAGGCGACCTGCTCAGCGCCCCGAGCCGGATGCCAGCGTTCGCGGGCATGACAACGAGAAGACGAGGAGGAAACGTCGATGGCCGAGACCGTTGCGCCCTATCAAGAGGCGCATGCCGGCTTCCGGTTGGAGGATGTGGAGGCGAAGCTCAGCGGCTCGCTGACCGCAGGCCTCAACGCCTGCGTCGAATGCTGCGACCGCTGGGCCGTCCCCGGCAGGGTGGCGCTTCGGTGGGAGGACCAGCACAGCCATCGCGCGAGCGTGACCTTCGTCGAGCTTCGCGAGCGCGCGGCGCGCTTCGCCAATGTGCTCAAATCGCACGGAGTCGGCCCCGGCGACGTGGTCGCCTGCATGCTGCCGCGCATCCCCGACCTTTTGACGGTGGCGCTCGGGACCTGGCGGGCGGGCGCGGTGTATCAGCCGATGTTCACCGCCTTCGGCCCGAAGGCGGTCGAGCACCGGCTTCAGACATCCGGCGCGAAGCTGATCGTGACCGATCCCGCCAACCGGCCGAAGCTCGACGAGATCCCGAACGCCCCGCCGATCGCGGTCACGACCCCGGTCTCCGGCGAGGGGCCAAAGCCTTCCGGCGATTTCGACTTCGCCGCCGAGCTCGCCGCCGCCTCGCCGATTTTCGAGCCCGTCATGCGCAAGGGAACCGATCTCTTCCTGCTCATGTCGACGTCCGGAACGACGGGACTGCCCAAGGGCGTGCCGGTTCCGCTCAAGGCGCTGATCGCCTTCCGCACGTACATGACCACCGCCATCGATCTCAGGCCCGACGACATATTCTGGAACATCGCCGATCCGGGCTGGGCCTACGGGCTCTACTACGCCTTGACCGGACCACTCCTCGTAGGCCATGCAACGACCTTCTACGACGGGCCCTTCACCGCCGAGAGCACCTACCGGATCATCAAGAGCCACGGGATCACCAATCTCGCCGGCGCGCCGACCGCCTTTCGCCTGCTGATCGCAGCCGGCCCCGAGCCGGCTGCCGGCGTGAAGGGCCAGCTGCGCGCGGTGAGCTCGGCCGGCGAGCCCCTGAATCCGGAGGTGATCCGCTGGTTCGCCGAGCATCTTGCGGCGCCGATCCACGACCATTACGGCCAGACGGAAAACGGCATGATGGTCAACAACCACCACGGCCTCGACCATCCCGTTCGCGTCGGCTCGGCCGGCTTCGCCATGCCGGGCTACCGCGTCGTCGTGCTGAGCGATGACAACCGGGAACTCGGCCCGAACGAGCCCGGCACGCTCGCCCTCGACATCGCCCACTCGCCCGCGCTCTGGTTCACCGGCTACCTGAACCAGCCGACCCCGGCGATCGGCGGCGGCTATTACCGCACCGGCGACACGGTCGAGCTCGAGCAGAGCGGCCACATCAGCTTCGTCGGCCGCAACGACGACGTGATCACCTCGTCCGGCTACCGCATCGGCCCGTTCGACGTCGAGAGCGCGCTGATCGAGCACCCGGCGATCCTGGAGACGGCGGTGATCGGCAGGCCCGACGCGGAGCGCACCGAGATCGTCAAGGCGATCGTGGTGCTGAAGCCCGGCTATGCGGCGAGCGAGGCGCTGGCCGAGGAACTGCGCCAGCACGTGCGCAAGCGGCTCTCGGCGCACGCCTATCCGCGCGAAATCGCCTTCGTCGCCGAGCTGCCCAAGACGCCGAGCGGCAAGATCCAGCGCTTTCTCCTGCGCAACGCGGAAAGGGCGGCGTCGGAGGCCGCGGCGAAGCCCGCGCGTTGAGCGGGCGACGACCGCTTGACGTTTGCAGCAACAGGAGCACAAGCGAATGACTTCATCCGATCCCGTCGTCATCGTCGGCGCGGCGCGAACGCCGATGGGCGGCCTCATGGGGGACTTCGCGTCGGTGAGCGCGCCTGAACTCGGCTCGGTCGCCATCGAAGCCGCGGTCAACCGCGCCGGCGTCGCCAAGAGCGACGTCGAGGAGGTGGTGATGGGCTGCGTGCTGCCGGCCGGGCAGGGGCAGGCGCCCGCCCGGCAGGCGTCGCGCGCAGCGGGCCTGCCCGACGCCGCCGGCTGCACCACGGTCAACAAGATGTGCGGCTCGGGCATGAAGGCCGCGATGTTCGCCCACGACATGCTGCTTGCCGGCACAAATCGCGTGATACTCGCCGGCGGCATGGAGAGCATGAGCAACGCGCCCTACCTTTTGCCGAAGGCCCGCGGCGGCTACCGCCTCGGCCACGACCGGGTGATCGATTCGATGTTCTTCGACGGGCTCGAGGACGCCTACGACCGCGGCCGGCTGATGGGGACATTCGCTGAGGACGCGGCTCAAAGCTACCAGTTCTCGCGCGAGGAGCAGGATTCTTACGCGCTCGCCTCCCTCACCCGGGCGGTGAAGGCCGGCAAGGACGGAAGCTTTGCCGCCGAGATCGCGCCGGTGACCGTCAAGGGCCGCAAGGGCGACGTGACCGTCGCTATCGACGAGCAGCCGGCCAAGGCCCAGCCGGACAAGATCCCGACGCTGAAACCCGCATTCCGCAAGGGCGGCACGGTGACGGCGGCCAATTCCTCGTCGATCTCGGACGGCGCGGCGGCGCTGGTGATGATGCGGCGCTCGGAAGCGGAGCGGCGGGGCCTCGCGCCGCTGGCGACCATCCTCGGCCATTCGACCTTCGCTGGGCTGCCGTCGAAGTTTCCCTCCGCCCCGGTCGGGGCGATCCGGGCGCTCCTCGACAAGGTCGGCTGGAAGGCGACCGACGTCGACCTCTGGGAGGTCAACGAGGCCTTCGCCGTGGTCGCCATGATCGCCATGCGCGAGATCGGCATTCCGCATGACGCGATCAATGTGCACGGCGGGGCCTGCGCGCTCGGCCATCCGATCGGCGCCTCGGGCGCGCGCATCATGGTGACGCTGATCGGGGCGCTGAAGCGATACGGGCGGAAGCGGGGCGTGGCGTCGCTCTGCATCGGCGGGGGCGAAGCAACCGCAATCGCGCTGGAGGCGGCATGATCCCGACCGAGGAGCAGGCGACGATCCGCGACATGGCGCGGCGCTTTGCTGAAGACGAGCTCGCGCCGAACGCCGCCCGATGGGACCGCGAGCACGCCTTTCCGGCCGGGGCCCTGAAAGAGATGGGCGCGCTCGGCTTCATGGGCATGACGGTTCCCTCCGAATGGGACGGGGCCGAGACGGATTACGTCGCCTACGCCATGGCGGTGATCGAGATCGCCGCCGGCTGCGGCGCCGTCTCGACCATCATGAGCGTCCATAACGGCGTCGGCTGCATGCCGATCCTGACCTTTGGCGACGACGAGCAGCGCGAGCGGTTCCTGAAACCCATGGCGCGCGGGGAAAAGATCGCCTGCTTCTGCCTGACCGAGCCCGGCGCGGGCTCGGACGCCGCCGCGATCAAGACGCGGGCGCGACGGGACGGCAATTCCTCCTACGTCCTCTCGGGCGCCAAGCAGTTCATCACCTCGGGCAAGAACGCCGACGTGGCGATTGTCTTCGCCGTGACCGACCCGGAAGCCGGCAAGAAGGGCATTTCGGCCTTCATCGTGCCGACCGACACGGCCGGATTCGTCGTCGCCAAGGTCGAGGAGAAGCTCGGCCAGCACGCTTCCGACACCTGCGCGCTCGCCTTCGAGGAGATGCGCGTGCCGGCGAGCCAGCGCCTCGGCGAGGAAGGGCAGGGGCTCAAGATCGCGCTCGCCAACCTGGAAGGCGGCCGGATCGGCATCGCGGCCCAGGCGGTCGGCATGGCGCGCGCCGCCCATGACGCGGCGCTCGCCTACGCCAGGGAACGCGTCCAGTTCGGCAAGCCGATCTTCGAGCATCAGGCGGTGGCGTTCCGGCTCGCCGACATGGCGACGAGAATCGAGGCGGCCGAGCAGCTCGTGCTGCATGCGGCGTCCTTACGCGACGCCAAGCGCCCCTGCCTCAAGGAGGCGTCGATGGCGAAGCTGTTCGCCAGCGAGATGGCGGAAAACGTCTGCTCGGACGCGATCCAGATCCACGGCGGCTACGGCTATCTCGCCGACTATCCCGTCGAGCGCATCTATCGCGACGTGCGGGTTTGCCAGATCTACGAGGGCACGAGCGATATCCAGCGGCTGGTGATCGGGCGGGCGCTGTAGGGGGAGGGGGCGAGGCTCTGGATCGCCGCGCCGCTCCTGGAGAGAACCCACTGCCATCCCGGGGATCGACGCGAGCTGAGTCACGGGAATTGGAAACTCGGGCCTCATTGGCCCGCGCCTCTAGACCTTCTGGGCCTGGGAAACGCGCCGCCGATGAGCGAAGCGCCGTTCAGCGCCGTCATCTCTGACCGGAGACCCACATTGCCAACGGAAATTGTTCGGATAAGTTCGCTCTTAGGCGTCGCTGACGCCGCGTAGGGGTCGTCGGCGCACGGCTCTTGTCTAGCCCAAACATCGCGACCGGCCGACAGCCGCAGGGAGGGAACCTATGCTTGGACTGATGCAGCAGCGTCCACTTCTGATTTCAACCCTGGTCGACTATGCCGCCCGCTGGCACGGCGAACGCGAGATCGTCTCGCGCGACGCCGACGGCGCGATCCACCGGTCGACCTACGCCGAGGTCGCGATGCGGGCGAAAAGGCTGGCCAACGCGCTCGACGCGCTCGGCCTGAGGCCCGGCGACCGGGTCGCGACGCTCGCCTGGAACACCTATCGTCACCTCGAGCTCTACTATGGCGTCGCCTCGTCGGGGCGGGTGCTGCACACGGTCAACCCCCGCCTGTTCCCCGAGCAGTTGCAGTACATCATCCACCACGCCGAGGACGCCTATGTGTTCTTCGATCCCATCTTCGCGCCGCTCATCGAGGAACTTGCGCCGCGCCTGCCGCATGTGCTGGGCTGGGTGTCGCTAAGCGACAGCGCCGGCGCGCCTCAGGTGAAGGTCGACAAGCTCCTTCTCTACGAGGAGCTCATCGCCGCCGCCTCGCCCGAGTACAAATGGCCGGTCCTCGACGAGAACGCCGCCTCGACCCTCTGCTACACCTCCGGCACCACCGGCAATCCGAAGGGCGTGCTTTACAGCCACCGCTCGACGGTGCTGCACGCCTTCGCAGCCTGCGCGGTTGACGGCCTTGGGCTGTCAGGGCGCGATTCGTTCCTCGTGGTGGTGCCGCTCTTTCACGCCAACGCCTGGAGCGTGCCGTTCTCCGGGGCGATGTGCGGCATGAAGCTCGTGCTGCCGGGGTCGCGGCTCGACCCGGAAAGCCTGTTCACGCTGATGACCGCGGAGGGCTGCACCAAGTCGGGCGGCGTGCCGACGGTGTGGCTGAATGTCCTCACCTGGATCGAGGCGAACCGCGACCGCCTCGACCTCTCGCGGCTCAAGCTCAAGACAGTGCTCTGCGGCGGCTCCGCCCCGCCGCGCGCAATCGTCGAGAAGTTCCACGACCTGCTCGGCGTGTTCCTGCTGCACGCTTGGGGCATGACCGAGACGAGTCCGATCGTGACCACAGGCGCCCCGCTCTATAAGCACGAGGGCGTGGGCCAAAAGGAGCTCGTCGACATGCAGGTCCGGCAGGGACGGCAGGTCTGCGGCGTCGAACTGAAGCTCGCCGGGCGCGATGGGACGGGGCTGCCGCACGACGGCGTCTCGGTCGGCGAACTGAAGGTGCGGGGCAACTGGGTCGTGTCGGGCTATTTCAAGGGCGAGGGCGGAAACGTGCTCGACGAGGACGGCTGGTTCGGCACCGGCGACGTCGCCACGATCGATGCGGACGGTTACGTCCAGCTGACCGACCGGCTGAAGGACGTGATCAAGTCCGGCGGCGAGTGGATCTCCTCGATCGAGATCGAGAACCTCGCCATGTCTCACCCGGACGTGTTCGAGGCCGCGGTGATCGCCGTCGAACATCCGGTCTGGCAGGAGCGGCCGCTGCTGATCGTCCATCCGCGCGAGGGGAAGGCGCCGAGCAAGGAGGCGATCCTGTCGTTCCTCGCGGAGCGGCTGCCGAAATGGCAGACGCCGGACGACGTCGTGTTCGTCGACAGCCTGCCGCATACGGCGACCGGCAAGCTCCTGAAGACCGACCTGCGCCGGCGTTTCCACGGCCACCTCGCGGTTTCAGGCTAAGAGGGATGGACGCAAGGGACGCTGCCCAGCGTCGCGATGGCCAAGCCGCCCCTCCCACGCGGCTTCCTCCCCCCTTGTGGGGGAGGAATGAGGAGGGGGGTCGCGCCGAACTTCGAAAAGTTTCGCGCCATTTCCCCCCAAATGAGAGGTCGTCGCGACCCCCCACCCTGTCCCGCCCCCACAAGGGGGCGGGGACGCCAGTCACCATTGACTGGCGCGCGGCATTAGCCGTGGAACGGGGAGAAGGGACAATCGCACGCGCCGAACGAGCAACGCGCCTTCGGACGCGGCCGCCCGGACGCCAAATTTGGAATTCCTCAACGCTCCGCAGCGGCGCCTCCAGGCTCCGCGAATTCGGCCTTTTTAACGGTTGAATATGTTTGGATTTCCTTGGATTCTCTCGTCCGAAATGAGTGTTTTCAATGCGTTACGCGGCCAGGGGCGGCAAAAATAATTTTCGAACGCCCCCTTCGGCGGACATCAAGCCGACGCGCCTGCGCAGCCGCGCCGACGAGCGGCTTGCCCCGGAACCTGGCAGCTTTATGAAAGCAGGGTCGCATGGATACGGTTTATCAGAAGCTGGCGCCCGTTGCAAGCTTTTGCATGCGGCATCCGCTCGGATTGACGCTTGGAGGCCCGGAGTCGGCCCTGGCGGCAGTTCGTGCGACCCATCTGAACGCCGCGAGACGACGTTTAGCGGACGTAGCTGATGGCGGCCCTGGACGCCTCTGTTTGGGCGGGAAACCGGCCTTCATGAACTGGGCCGTCGCTTATCCGCCATATGATGAAGGTTATTATCATATACGAGCGTCGAAAATTACAACAAACTTGAAACGTGGTGGCCGTCTATGATAATCTAGTCAGCATGACTAGAATTATGAAATCCTCCGCCAAGCCGCCCAAGGCCCGCCGCGCCCGCGACCTGAAATCCGGTCGCTGGCTGTTGCAGGACGCCAAGGCGCGATTCAGCGAGCTGGTGCGCCGCGTTCGCAGCGAAGGCCCGCAGCATGTGACCGTGCACGGTCGCGACGAAGTGGTGATTATCTCGGCGGAAGAATTCCGCCGCCTCAAGGGCGACCTCACCGGCCAAGCGCTGATCGCCGCCGTGCAGGCGTCGCCGCATCGCGATATCGAGATTGAACCGCAGCGCGCCGCGATGCCGGCGCGCGAGGTCGTCTTGTGACGGGTTGGCTTCTCGACACCAACATCCTTTCAGAGCTGCGCCGCCCCAAGCCCGAACGCAAGGTGCTGGAATTCGTCAGGAGGCAACCGCTCGACCTGCTCTATGTGAGCGCCGTAACGCTCGCCGAAATACAGATTCGGCATCGAGCTGGTTGCCGACGCCACCCGCCGCGCAGAATTGAATGATTGGCTCGCGCACAGGGTGCGCCCGATGTTCGAACAGCGCGTCCTCGCGGTGAGCGAGGACGTCATGTTCAAGTGGCGGCTGCTCGTCGAAGACGGCCGCAAGGTCGGCCATACGTTTTCGCAACCCGATCTCATTATCGCCGCGACCGCCCTTCATCACGGCCTTACCGTCGTCACCCGCGACGTGACCGACTATCAGAAAGCGCGCGCCCCCGTGTTCAATCCTTGGCTTGACGCGCCGCCGACAAGCGCCGCGTGACCGGGCTCTTTCTGCGCCTGATTACTGCAACAAAAAATCGCTGCAAGATCAACCGCCTTTTGCCGCTCCAGATGTCTTGCAGACCGTGCGAAAACTCGGCCTGATGGGATTCACAAACACCCGGCGCCATACTAAAATCGGGCATGGCGCACATTCCCGGCTTCGAACGCGACCAACTTCTGCTTCTGCCCGAAGCGGTGGACGATGACGTCGGCCCTGACAATCCGGTCCGCTTCATCGACGCCTTCGTCGATGGGCTCGATCTCGTCGAGGCAGGCTTCGGGCGGGTTCAGCCGAAGGCGACGGGACGGCTGGGCTACGCACCGGGCGATCTCTTGAAGCTCTACATCTACGGCTATCTCAATCGCGTGCGTTCGAGCCGCCGGTTGGAGGCCGAATGCCATCGCAACATCGAGGTCATCTGGCTGTTGCGGACGCTGAAGCCAGACTTCAAGACCATCGCCGATTTCCGCGCCGACAATCGCGCCGCGTTCAAATCGGTGTTTCGTCAATTCACGCTGCTGTGCAAGCGGCTCGACCTGTTCGGACGCGAACTGCTGGCGGTGGACGGGACCCGCATCAAGGCGGTCAACAACAAGGATCGAAACTTTACCCGCAATTCGCTGGAGAAATTCATCAAGGCGGCCGACGAACGGCTGGCGGACTGCCTCCAGCGGCTCGACGAGGGCGGCGCCGCGGAAAAGGCGACGAGCGGGGCGCGGGTGAAAAATCTCGCCGAGAAGATCGAGGGACTGCGCAAGAAGCGCGGCCAATACGACGCCATGCTGAAGCAACTCGAACGCACGGGCGAAGACCAGATATCCCTGACCGATCCCGACAGCCGCGCCATGGCGGCGGTGATCGCAGTCGAACATCCGGTCTGGCAGGAGCGGCCGCTGCTGATCGTCCATCCGCGCGAGGGGAACGCGCCGAGCAAGGAGGCGATCCTGTCGTTCCTCGCGGAGCGGCTGCCGAAATGGCAGATGCCGGACGATGTCGTCCTCGTCGACGGCCTGCCGCATACGGCGACCGGCAAGCTCCTGAAGACCGACCTGCGCCGGCGTTTCCACGGCCACCTCGCGGTTTCAGGCTGAAAGGGATGCACGAGAGGGACGCTACGCGGCGTCTCGATGGCCAAGTCGCCCCTCCCACGCGGCTTCCTCCCCCCTTGTGGGGAGGAATGAGGAGGGGGGTCGCGCCGAACTTCGAAAAGTTTCGCGCCATTTCCCCCCAAATGAGAGGTCGTCGCGACCCCCCACCCTGTCCCGCCCCCACAAGGGGGGCGGGGACGCCAGTCACCATTGACTGGCGCGCGGCATTAGCCGTGGAACGGGGAGAAGGGACGGTCGCACGCGCCGAACGAGCAACGCGCCTTCGGACGCGGCCGCCCGGACGCCAAATTTGGAATTCCTCAGCGCTCCGCGGCTGTGCTATGGGGCTCCGCGAATTGGGCCTTTTTACCGTTTGGATTTGTTTGGATTTCCTTGGATTCTCTCGTCCGAAATGAGTGTTTTCAATGCGTTACGCGGCCAAGGGCGGCGAAAATAATTTTCGAATGCCCCTTCGGCGGAAATCAAGCCGACGCGCGTGCGCAGCGGCGCCGACGAGGGGCTTGCCCCAGAACCTGGTCAGCTTTATGAAAGCAGGGTCGCATAGATACTGTTTATCAGAAGCCGGCGACCGTTGCAAGCTTTTGCATGCGGCGTCCGCTCGGATTGACGCTTCGAGGCCCGGGGTCGACCCTGAGCGGCAGTTCGTGGCGACCCATTTGCACGCCGCGAGATCGACGTATCAGGAAGGCAACTCAGGAAGGCAACCGGACATTCCGCCGAAGCGGTTTTCATTGGCAGTGGGTCGAATCTGACGCCTCATGCCTCTGTCGCTCGGAAGCCAGCCCCGACCAAATCGTCGGGTTGTTGGCCGTTACCTATTGCTTTTGGAGGATAACCACGACAGCGCCTTCCGCGCTGACTTCATATATATCTGTCCCGTTCATGTACACTGTTGAACAGACCTTAGCTCCCCCACCTTGGTTGCAAAATTTATCACCGTCGATCTTGATTGATCCAAGTGTATGACCGTACCCGTCTAAAGTACCTGAACTGATGTTATTCTTTAAATCGAAACTAACAGTGCCCGTGTTGGGTATTTCTGACCTGTAGTCCTTAAACTTGAATGTCGATCCGTCATAAATGGCCACGATTTCCTTCCCGCTTAGCTTTTTTGCCATCGTTGGAAGAGTCGGAGCGCCAAACGTTATAACTGGCGCCGCTACGATCGCACTCACAGCGATTGCTGTGACGGTGCCAAGAAGACAAGTTTTCATTAACACCTCCTCGTGCTCTGCAAAGCGCGACACGCTTCTCTTCCCCCCTTGCTTGCGCGCTTCAACACGCCGCTCGCGGATTGCTACCCGCCTGCGGGCTCAACTGAGTCCCGCCCTGCCACGGCGCCGCGTTGCACGGCGCCGTAACTATACGATCCCCTTGCTCACTCATATTTTTCGTTGATCGTGAATTCATGCGGTCCGGTTGTCTTGGTGTTGATCGTGAAGGCCTTTCCCGAGAGCGACGCCGCTGAGCCTTCGGCCAGGACATAGCGGCCGTGGCCGCTCGACGTGACCCCGACGACTTTGCCCTCGCTCATCATGAGCTCCAGCTTCTGGTCGGTCATCAGGTACACGGCGGTCCCGTCCGGCTTGCGAATGACGCCCGTTCCCGTCGCGAGCTTCCCGCCGGACTTGTCGAACACGGAGACGGCGCGTCCGGTGTCCACGCCGCCTTTCATGGGCCCCGACGTCGCGACGCAGACGTAGTCGCTGATTATCATCACAGGGCCCGGCTGGGCGCCAAGCGGCTCGGGCGCGCTAGCGCCGACGTCGTAGCAAGTCCACGTCGCGTCATATTGCTGGGCGATCGACTTCGATACGGTCGCCGGCACGAACACGCTCGCCAGAACGGCGACGGCGGCGACTTTCAACAGACGGTCACGTTTCATCGTCAGCCTCTTTCTCTGTTGCCTTTCGTTCCCCCCTTAGTTCATGTGCGCGGCGATGAAGGCGTCGGCGCGCTTGCGCTCCACTGCTCTTCTGTTTTGCGCGCGTTGCGCGCCTTCCCTTCGGAGCAAACCTATCCGATTCCGGGACGGCTGGTGTTGATCCTCGTCAATTGTAAGTCAAATCCTGGCAAGAACAACGAGCAGGACCTGCCGGGAACAACGGCCTTTTGTGCACCTCACCCGTGGCGCCTACGGCAGCTTTCTGGTCCTCTCCGCCAGTACCGGGCTGCCCGAGGAGGCCAGCGACCAAGATCGCCGCGACCTTCCGTCCCCCCGTCATGAGGCCTCGCCTTCGCTTTCGAGACTGGGAAAGGATACGACGCGGCAAGGGCCCATACGGTGATTCAGATCAAAAACCGGCGGAAGGGCGCAGCGCGAGCGCCGGCCTCCAGTCCTGCACTCCCATTCGACGTCTCACCGCAAACACAGCGTCTACCCCTCCGGCAGCCCCGCCTTACGCAACCCCTCCATGATGCGGTCCCTCTCGCTGACGAACTTCGGGTCGGGGAAACCCTGTAACGTGCGATAAGTCTGCACCGTCGCGTCGGGCTTGCGCTTAAGGAGTTCGGCCACGGCGTTGGCGGCGTCGGCCGAGCGTCCGAGCGAGCCATAGGCGGCGGCAAGCTCGAAATAGGGCCAGAAGAACGCAGGGTTCGTCGCGGCCGACTTCTGGCACCACTCGATCGCCTGCTCCCATTGCGCCAGATGGGCGTGCGCGTTGCACATGTACCATTCCCAGATGTTCCGGCCCGGGTCATGCGGATCGAGCCGCAACGCCTGCTCGACGAGGTCGAACGCCTCCGGCGAGCGTCCGTCGGTGATCATGTGGTGGCTCTTTTCGGCATAGGCAGGGGCGAGGTTTCGATCGCTAGCGATTGCCGCGCTCACTTCCGCCAGCCAGACATCGGATTGAGCTCTGACTTTTGCGACCAATCCCTTGGTGAGATGCGCGTGGGCGTCGTCGGGTTGCGCGGCGAGGACGCGATCGACTGCCGTTTCAGCGTCGTCCAGAATCTGAAGCCAATGTTCCTTGCCGAGCCCGAGCGACATGAGGCCGACCATCTGCGCCTCGGCCTTACCCTCCAGCGCCCGCCAGTCATCCGGTTCGAGCTGCAGCGCTCGGTCATAATACTCGAGAGCGTTGTTGAGATTTTCCGGTGTGAAACCGTGATAAAAAGCAGCCAGGCCCCGCATCGTGAGATCGAGGGCGTCCGGATTGGCCGGGCGTTCCCAAATCGCGCGCAGGCTTTCGGCCTGAACGAGTTGCACGCCAAGCGCATTGGCGACGCGGGCGACGGCCTCCACCTGCAAGGCGCCCAGTTTGCTCCGCTCGCCCTCGAGCCGATCCGCCCAGATATGCGCGCCCGTCTCTGTTGAGACGAGCTGCGCGTTGATCGTAACGGCGTCGCCGGTGCGCCGCACGCTGCCTTCGAGGGCGTAGCGCACGCCGAGGTCGCGGCCGATCTGCTTCACGTCGACCGCTTTGCCCTTGTAAGTGAACGCGGTGTTTCGAGCGATCACGAAGCTGTCGGGCAAGTGCGAGAGATCGGTGGTGAGATCGTCGGTGAGGCCGTCGGTGAAATAGTCCTGCTCGGGATCGCCGCTGAGATTGGCGAACGGCAGGACGACGATCGACAGGCGCGGCGCGTGCGCGAGCTTTTCGTCCGCGACGGCCGAAGCGGGAGCCGGAGCGGGGGCAGGAGGCGGCACGAACCTCTCCCAGCCGAACCATCCCGCCGCGATGACGATCGCGACGAGCGTGGCGGCGATCATCCCCCGGCGCAGGACTTTGGCGCCCGGCCTCGGTGCGGGCCCGGCTGTCGGCCTGCCGCCGCCGGCTGTTCCGCCGGGCCTCAAGGCGTAGACGCGCACCGGGCGGGCGATGTTCTTGAGGTTTTGCTCGCCGAGGTCGGCAAAGGGTTCGTGCAGCCTGTCGCGTACCTGCTCGTAGGCGGCGGCGGACAAGCAAATCCCGCCCGGCTCGCAAATGCCCTCGAGCCGCGCCGCGATGTTGACCCCGTCGCCCATCAAGTCGCCGTCGGCTT
Source organism: uncultured Alphaproteobacteria bacterium (assembly GCA_963770035.1). Lineage (GTDB taxonomy): Bacteria > Pseudomonadota > Alphaproteobacteria > Rhizobiales > Beijerinckiaceae > Roseiarcus. The sequence goes on from CAVYON010000002.1 coordinate 118,985, forward strand.
CCTCGACCACGTCGCCGAGGTGAATGCCGACGCGAACCACGATGCGTTGGTTGGCCGAGAGGCCGGCGTTGCGGTCGGCGAGCCCGCTCTGCACGTCGATGGCGGCTCGCACCGCCTCGACCACGCTGCGGAACTCGACCACAGCGCCGTCGCCGGTGCGCTTGACGAGCCGTCCGTTGTGGACGGCGATGGCGGGGTCGATTAGGTCGCTGCGCAGGCTCCTCAGGCGCGCGAGCGTCCGCTCTTCGTCAGCCCCCGTCAGCCGGCTGTAGCCGGCGATGTCGGCGACCAAGATCGCCGCGACTTTCCGGCCCCCGGTCATGATAGCCTCGCCTTCGCTTTCGAGACTGGGGAAGGATACGACGCGGCAAGAGCTGATACGGTGATTCAGATCAAAAACCGAGGCGCAGCCGGGATTGGACTATTCTTGGCTGCCGGAAAGTGACTTCACCGCTTTTGGTCGGGTCAGCCTGTTGCCACGACGTCGGGAACGGCCGCAATTTGCGCAGTCCGTCCGTCCCCGTTCATGGCGGCTTCGAACCGGATTCCCGGCCTTCCGGCGCCTTACGCGAGGCTGGCGATCAGCCCCGAGGCGGACGAGCGCATGAGGCGGCGCTCGGCCTCCCACCGATCCGACCCGGCGAGATCGGAATCGAGCTGGACCGCGCGTCCCGCCAGGGAGGCGACCGGCACGCCGTCGCGATAGACGACGCGGTTGGCGGTCAACCCGGCGATCCGGGCGCCGGGCGTGAGGACGCCGACGAGGTTGAGCGGATCCGCGGCCGACAGCGACACCCATCGGCCGTCGTGAGGCCGGCGCCGCACCTCGCGCATGGCGGCGATCGCCTCGGGCAAGGCGAATTGCTCGCCGGTGACCCCGGCGACGAACCGGCCGCCGCGGATCTCGCCGCGGCTCTCGAGCCGCCGATAGACGCGCGCCAGATCGCGCCACGGCGGCAGCCACGCCGCCTCGCGCGCCGTGAGCCGCCAGAACGCCACGCCGTAGCGGCCGAGCAGCGTTCGCGCCACGTGCTCGACGGCGGCGGCTTTCGCCTCCTCGCCGGCCGCCGGCGCGACGCGGCGCACGACGCCCCAGCGGCCGCCGCTCTCGATGGCGAAAGGCAGCACCCGGCCGCGGCGCTTCAGACCGGAATGCGGCTTTCGCTGGCTCGACGGCGTCAGCAGGGCGCGCAGGCCCGCGAACCCATCAGACGCGACGAGCCCCTGGGCGACCAGTTCGCCGAGCGCCTGCTCGACCTCGGCGCGCAGCATCCGGGTCGCATCGACGAGCTCATCGAAGAACAGCGCGCCGTGGCTCCTCAAAGCGTCCAGCACGTGCTCGGCCCGGCCGCCGAGCGTCGGCGCTCCGGGCTGAGGCGCGAGCAAGGTCCAGAGCCCGATGCGCCGACGGTCGATGAGGGCGATCGGCGTCGCGGGCACGGGCGAAACGGAGCGCGCCCCGTCGCCGGCGCCGGCAGCCGGCGTCAGCCGGGTCCAGGCGACTCGGCCCGCCTGACACTCAGCGTCGAGCCACGACGGCTGGTAGCCCTTGAGCCGAGCCGACAGGATCTCCGTCTCCCACGCCCGCGCCGGCGCTTCGAACCCTTCCAGCATCGCCAGCGCCTGCGGCAGCGCGTCCGGTCCTTCGAGCCGCGCGTCGTCGTCGACATGCTGCCAGTCGAACAGAAAGCGGAGGAAATCGCGCGGCGCGACCGGCTCGATCTCGGCTCGCAAACGGTTCACGGTGCGGCGGTGCATGCGGGCGACCAGGCGCCGGTCGCACCATTGCTCGTCATTCACGCTTCCGATCGAAGCGGCCGCGCAGGATTGCGCCATCCGCTTCGAGCGCGGCAAGCGCGGCGGCGATCGCCGCCGGCTCGAGGCCCAGCGACGCGGCAAGCGCAGTCGCCGTGACCGGGCCGGAGCCCTCAACCGGCCGCGCAGGAGGGCGGTCAGCGCCTCTTCAGCGGTCCAGGTCTTTCCGGCGCCGTCCGACTGTGGAGCGATTTCGGGCTCGAGCCGCACATCCGGCCACAGCGCGCGGCATTCGTTCGCCCGCTCGGCCGACGCCCAAAGGGTTGCGTGAGGGGCGGCAATCCGCGTCGCCCGCTGATCGGCCGCCAGCGCGTCCAGCCAGTTCGCCCAGGCCGGGTCGAGCCGCGCTTCCGCTTCGGTCACGAAGCCCAGCCACAGCAGCGCGTCGTGCATCTCCTCGGCATTGACCGGATCGGGCCAGGCCTCGGCGCGCACCGCCTCGACGGCCTGCGGGTCGAGCCGGCCGAGATCGGACGCGCTCTCGGGTCCTGCCATCGGCGCGCCATCACGGCCTGCGTCCGGCGCTCCTCGAGCGGCGCGTCATCGAGGAACGCGTAGGGCTTGGCCGAGAGCGCTTCGAGCGCGAGCGGCGAGGGCTGCGTCAGGTCGCGGCAGACGGCGCGGACCTCGCCCGCTTCGAGGCGGGCGAGCAGCCGTTCGAGCCCCTGGATGTCCATCGCCTCGTGCAGGCAGTCGGAGACGGCCTGGTTGACCAGCGGATGGTCGGGGACCTCCCGGTCGCCGGTCAGGTTCTCAAAACAGGCGATCTGGTCGGGGAAGACGGCGGCGATCAGATCCTCGGCCTGCATGCGCAGGATCTGCGGCGGCACCTTCTTGCCCGCGCGGAAACGCGGCAGCGCCAGCGACACGCCCGCCACCCAGCGCCAGCGCGCTGCGAACATCGGCGCGTCGAGCATCGCCTGCACGAGCAACGGCCTAACGGTTTTCACGTTGAGATAGCGCGGCACGTCGTCGAGCGGAAAACTGTGGGCCGCGGTCAGCGACAGGACGATGGCGTCCTCGGTCGCGGCCGCCTGCAGCTCGAAATTGAACTTGCGGCAGAAACGCTTGCGCAGCGCCAGGCCCCACGCCCGGTTGAGACGGCCGCCAAAGGGCGAATGGATGACGAGCTGCATTCCGTCCGAACTCGTCGAAGAAGCGCTCGAGCGCGACGACCTCCTGGGTCGGCAGGACGCCGAGCGCGGCGAGCGCGGCGGCGAGATATTCGGCGATGGCCTCGGCCGACGTCGCGCCGACGCCGACCTCGGCTTCGAGCCAGCGTCTCAGCGCGCCGCCCGACGGATCGGCGCGCAGGCGCACCTCGGCTTCCCCGCGCAGCCGCGAGACGGCGTGCGACAGCGCGTCGGTCCGGCCCGGCGCCTCGCCGAGCCAGAACGGCAGGTTCGGCGGCTGTCCCTTGGCGTCTTCGACCCGGACAGTGCCGCGCTCGACCCTGCAGAATGCGGTAGGAGGCGTTGCCGAGCTGGAACACGTCGCCGGCCAGGCTCTCGACGGCGAAGTCCTCGTTGACGCTGCCGATGACGTGATTTTCCGGCTCGAGCAGCACCTGATAATCGGCGGTGTCGGGGATCGCGCCGCCGGAGGTCAGAGCGGTCATCCGCGCGCCGCGCCGACCGCGCAGGACGCCGTGGATCGCGTCGCGGTGGATCAGCGTCCCGCGCCGGCCGACCCGGGTGGCGAACCCCTCGGCAAGGGTGCGGACGACGGCGTCGAAGTCCTCGCGCGCAAGATTCCGGTAGGGCCAGGCGCGCCGAAGGCGGTCGAGAAGCTCCGCCTCCTTCCAGTCCTGCGCCGCGACCTCGGCGACGATCTGCTGGGCGAGGACGTCGAGCGGCCCCGCGGGAATGGCGAGCCGGTCGAGCTCGCCGCGCCGGACGCTATCGAGCAGCGCCGCGCATTCGATCAGATCGTCGCGCGAAAGGGGAAAGAGCCGCCCCTTGGGCGTGCCGTCGATCGCGTGGCCCGAGCGGCCGACCCGCTGCAGAAAGGTCGCGATCGAACGCGGCGAGCCGAGCTGGCAGACGAGGTCGACATCGCCGATGTCGATCCCGAGCTCGAGCGAGGCGGTGGCGATCATCGCTTTCAGGTCGCCGCGCTTGAGCCGCTGCTCGGCCGCAAGACGCCGCTCCTTGGCCATGCTGCCGTGATGGGTGGCGACCGCATCCTCGCCGAGGCGGTCGGTCAGTTCGCGCGCGACCCGCTCGCTCATGCGGCGGGTGTTGACGAACACGAGCGTCGTCCTGTGCTCGCGGATGAGGGCGGCGAGCCGTTCGTAGACCTGGCTCCAGACTTCATTGGACATCACCGATTCGAGCGGCGAATCGGGCATCTCGATCGCCAGGTCGCGCGGCCTGTGATGGCCCGAATCGACGATCGCGACCTCCGCCGCCGGATTGCCGTTATCGTTGGCGCCGATCAGCAGGTTCGCCACCTCGCGGATCGGGTTCTGAGTGGCCGAGAGCCCGATGCGCTGAAGACGATCGCCGCAGAGCGCGGACAGGCGCTCGAGCGAAAGCACGAGATGCGCGCCGCGCTTGTTGCCCGCAACCGCATGGATTTCGTCGAGGATCACTGTCTTCGTCGTCGCCAGCATCTGGCGCCCGGATTCGGAGCCGAGCAGCACGTAAAGGGACTCGGGCGTCGTCACGAGGATGTGCGGCGGGCTGCGCCGCATGCGGGCGCGCTCGGTTGGCTGCGGTGTCGCCGGTCCGAACCAGCGTGCGAATGGCGACGTCGGGAAGCCCGCTCCGCGCGAGTTCCCGCCTTATGCCTTCGAGCGGCGCTTCGAGGTTGCGATGGATGTCGTTACTGAGCGCCTTCAGCGGCGAGACGTAGACGACCTGCACAGCGTTCTCAAGCGTCTCGTCGAGACCCTGGCGGAGAAGGTCGTCGATCGCGGCAAGGAAGGCGGCCAACGTCTTGCCGGAGCCGGTCGGAGCGGCGATCAACGTGTGCCGTCTAGCCTTGATAACGGGCCAGGCATCCACCTGGGCCGGGCTCGGGGCGGGAAACGCGCGCGCAAACCAGGCCGCCACGGCGGGATGGAAGAGGTCGGTCCGAGCGCGAGCCTCGTCCGCAGGATTGGCCTTCGCCGCCTGCGCAGGCTCGCTCGCCAGCGCAGCCGCGCCGGCCGTCGACCTGGGTCGAGGATCGCAACCCGCTCCGCATCTTTACGCGTGCTCCACCTGCATTCGCTCGAACACCGTCGATGATGACGCGCAACATATGGCGTCCTGCGCCGCAAAAGCGAGGGCTCGCGAATATCCGCGGGATCAATGCGTATTTGCGTACCGCCGAAGCGCGTGCTCGATCCCTCGAACGGTCTCGTGTCGGCCTTGATCATCCGACTGCAAGAAATCCAAGAGGCACACCGGCAGCCTTACGGCCTTTCCGGCAGCATGCGCCGGAGCGCGCCGTCCCGGTCGATCCAGTGGTGCTTGAGTGCGCCCGCGATATGCAGCGCGACAAGGGCCGCTATGGCATAAGCCGCAATCGCGTGGGCGAGAACGCCGCGGGCGAACAGCGTCGCGTCGGGCGGAGCGATGTCCGGGATGACAATGAGGCCGAAGAATTGGGTCGGCACCGGCAGGGGCGACGCGGAGACGAGTAGCCAACCTGCGCCGATCACCGCCAGCGTCAGGACATAGAACGCCGCCTGCACCGCGCGTGACACGAGACCTTCCCAGCCGGCAACGCGCACCGGCGCCACGGACGCGATGCGCGCGACAATACGCAGCGCAGTCAGCACGAGCGCCGCAAAGCCCAGCGACTTGTGCAACTGATAGAGATCAAAGGTCGTTCCAGCGCCGAACGGCGAGTGGGTCATGAGGGAGCCGAGGGCGAGCAGCGCGAGAATCAGCGCCGCATTGAGCCAGTGCAGGACGACGACCGCCGGATTCCAGCGAGGCGGGGCATCAGTCAAAGCCCGGCGGCCTCGCTCGTGATCGTCAGGTCGACGTCGCGCGACACCAGCGGAAAGCCGGAGTTCATTCCGAATTCCAGCCGGTCTATCCTTGTTCTGGCCTTGAATTCGAGCGGTCCCTTGCCGCCCGCCGGTCGCTCGACGTCGACGTCGACCGTCAGCGGCTTGGTCACGCCAAGAAGGGTCAGGTCGCCTGACACCCGGACCATGTGGTCGCTAAGCTTTTCGACCGAGGTCGAGACGAAATCGATCGACGGGTGCTTGGCGGCGTCGAGAAAGGCGGGCGAGCGCAAATAGTCGGCGAACGAGGCAGAACCGACGTCGACCGACGCGGTGCGGACGTGGAAGGCGACGTGGCTCTTCTCTGGCCGGTTGAGGTCGATGGCGATCTTTCCGTCGAACGCGTCGAACCGCCCCTCGGTGCGCGGATAGCCGACGGCGTCGATGGCGAAGGCGATGGTCGTGCGCGCGGGGTCGATGCGCCATTGCGACGCGGCCTGCGCACAGACAGGCGCGCCGATGGCCGCGATGGCGCCGATCGCCGCGGCGGCGAGTGGCAAATACGAGGATTCTCGACCACGAGTCATGTCCGTCTCCGAATTCGTTAGGCGATTAACGCACGAAGAGGGCGTCGTATTCGATCACAAAGGGGTGTGCGCCGAGGCGCGTGGCGCGCCTAGCTTCGCATCCGCACCATAAAGTCGACCATCCGCCTCGCCAACCCGGAGTAGGGCGGCTGCATCAGCATCTGGACGGACGAAACCGGTCCCTGCTGGAACACGGGCCGCATTTTCGAGAAGGTCTCGAAACCCTCTCGGCCGTGATAACACCCCATGCCACTGGCGCCGACGCCGCCGAACGGCAGGTCGTGCTGACCGACGTGCAAAATCGCGTCGTTGACCGAGACTCCGCCCGAGAGGACGCGGGAAATGTAGAAATCCCTCGTCGCGCGGTCATGGGTGAACGGGTAGAGGGCGAGCGGCCGGTCGCCGGCGTTGATCGCGTCGGCGACCTCCTGCCGCTCGTCATAGACCCGGATGGGCAGGATCGGCCCGAAAATCTCGCGCTTCATCACCTCCATGTCGGGCGTCGGATGGAGGACGATGTGGGGCGGGAACTTGCGCTTCGACGCGTCCGGCGTCTGCCCTTCGGCGAGATTGACCAGCGTCGCGCCCTTGGCCCGGGCGTCCTCGAGCGCCGCCGTCAGGCGGTCGTAGGCGCGCTGGTCGATGATCGAGGTGAAGTCGGGGCCGTTGATGTCCGGATAGCGCTTCGCGAAGAGTCGCTTGCAGGCGTCGACGAACTCCGTTTCCTTGCCCTTCGGCAGGAACAGATAGTCGACGGCGAGGCAGGTCTGGCCGGCGTTTAGCATCTTCGCCCACAGGATGCGCTCGGCCGCCGTCTTGATCGGGAAGTCCGGCGCGACCACCGCGGGGGACTTGCCGCCGAGCTCCAGTGTCACGGGCGTGAGGTTCAGGGCGGCGTTGGCCATCACCGCCCGCCCGGTCTTGCCGGAGCCCGTGAAGATCAGGTGGTCGAACGGCAGCAAGGAGAAGGCGGGTCCTCGTCCGCCGCCGTCGTCGAAGAAGGCAAGCTTGTCCTCGGGAAAGTATTTGGGCGAGACGTCGATCAAGAGCTCCGCCAGGCGGCGCGAGTTCTCAGACATCTTGACCATCGCCCGGTTGCCGGCGGCGAAGATGCTGACCAGCGGTCCAAGGCTCAGCATCAGCGGATAGTTCCACGGGACGATGACCCCGACCACCCCGAGCGGCTGGGGGATGAGGCGGTTTCGCGCGCCGGCGAAGGTCATCAGGTCGACCGCCCGGCGTTGCGGTCGCATCCACCATTTGAGACGTTTCGCTGCGTCGTGCGCCGCGTCGATCACGAAGAAGATCTCGGCGAATTTCGTCTCGAATTCGCTGCGATTGCCGAAGTCGGCGCTGATTGCAGCGACAATCGCCGCCTCATTGTCCCGGACGAGGCGGGCAAGCGCCTTGAGATCGGCGACCCGCTCGGCGTGGGCCCGCTCGGGGGCTTTCAGGTAGGCCGCGCGCTGGGCGTCAAAGCAGGTCTGGAATTCGGCCGGGATTGCGACGTCGGGGTGAAAAGCGGGCGCGTTCATGGTTATGCCTTTGGGCGTCGATCCCCAGCGCTGCGCCGGGCTAGTGACGCCTGAACCCGAATCTAGGCCGACGGTTGAGCCCGTCAATGACACACCGGTCTCGAACGCCGTGGCTGAGCCGTTTTCGAATTCCGAGCCGTTTCCTTGCGACCCGCCGCAGCCGGAGGCATAAAGCCGATCATGTCCACCATCGACGTCAAGCCGACCAGCAACCGCAAGCCCGGCGGCAAGTCCGACGCGGCGAACGATCCGTTCAAGCTGGCGGTCGCCTCCTGCACGCGGGCGCTCGCCCGCAATCCCGAACTCGAAGTGACCTTCTCCACCGACAAGCCGGCGCTGATGACCGGACCGGAGGGGGCCAAGGCGCGCCTGCCCGAGCCGCCGCGCAAGGCCAATCCGCGCGAGGCGGCGATCCTGCGCGGGGTGGCGGATTCCTTCGCCCTCCGGCTCGCCTGCCACAGCGAGGCGGTCCATCGCCGTCTCGCGCCGCAGAACCCCGCCGCGCGCGCCCTGTTCGACGCCGTCGAGCAGGCCCGCGTCGAGGCGATCGGCTCGCGGCGCATGGAGGGGGTGGCCGCCAATCTTGCCGCCATGCTCGACGACCGTTGGCACAAGAGCCCGTTCGCCGAGGCCCGCTCGCGCGAGGAGGCGCCGCTCGAGGAGGCAGTCGCGATGCTGGCGCGCGAGCGCCTGACCGGCCTAAAGCCGCCGGCGGGCGCGGAGCGGCTGACCGACTTGTGGCGCGGCTTTGTCGAGGAGAAGGCCGGGGTCGAACTCGACAAGCTCGGCGCCGCCATCCACGACCAGCGCGGCTACGCCAGGCTCATCCAGAAGCTTTTGACCTCGCTCGGCCTCGCCAACGACGCCGAGGCCGACCCGGACGAGCAGGCGGACGATCAGGAGAAGCCGCCGCCGGAGGAGGCGGAGGACGCCGAAGGCGAGGGCGAAGAGAGCCAGTCCCAGGACGCGATGCAGCGCGAGGCGGCCGACGACACCACCGACGACGCCGACGAGGGCACGATGGACACGGTCGAGGCGCCGTCGTCCGAGCTCGACGACGAGGGCGAGGCCGGCGACGCCGAGGAGGCCGCCGAGAACCGTCCGCCGCAGACCCCGTCGCAGGACCGGCGCACCACCGATTACAAGGCCTACACCACCCGGTTCGACGAGGAAGTCGCGGCCGACGAGCTCTGCGACCCCGAGGAATTGCAACGCCTGCGCGAGTATCTCGACAAGCAGCTGCAGAACCTGTCCGCCGTCGTGGCGCGGCTCGCCAACCGGCTGCAGCGGCGGCTGATGGCGCAGCAGAACCGCTCCTGGGAGTTCGACCTCGAGGAGGGCGTCCTCGACTCCGCGCGCCTGACGCGCATCATCATCGACCCGCAGCAGCCGTTGTCCTTCAAGCAGGAGAAGGACATGGAGTTCCGCGACACGGCGGTCACGCTGCTGATCGACAATTCGGGCTCGATGCGCGGCCGGCCGATCACGGTGGCGGCGACCTGCGCCGACATCCTCGCCCGCACCCTCGAGCGCTGCGGCGTCAAGGTCGAGATCCTCGGCTTCACCACCCGCGCCTGGAAGGGCGGGCAGGCGCGCGAGGCCTGGCTGCAGGCCGGCAAGCCGCCGAACCCCGGCCGGCTCAACGACCTGCGCCATCTCATCTACAAGGCGGCCGACGCGCCCTGGCGGCGGTCGCGCAAGAACCTCGGCCTGATGATGCGCGAGGGGCTGCTCAAGGAGAACATCGACGGCGAGGCGCTTGCCTGGGCGCACGAGCGGCTCATCGGCCGGGCGGAACAGCGCAAGATCCTGATGATGATCTCGGACGGCGCGCCGGTCGACGATTCGACGCTGTCGGTCAATCCCGGCAATTACCTCGAGCGGCACTTGAGGTACGTCATCGAGGAGATCGAGACCCGCTCGCCGGTCGAGCTCATCGCCATCGGCATCGGCCACGACGTGACGCGCTACTACAGGCGCGCCGTGACGATCGTCGACGCCGAGGAGCTCGGCGGGGCGATGACGGAGAAGCTCGCGGAACTGTTCGATGAGAAAGCCGCTCCGGCGAAGCGTGCCCGGACCGCCCCGGCGCGCACCGCCTCGCGGCGCAAGCAGGGTTTTGGGCTCAGCGTGACGCCCTGAGCCACGCATAGCATTTCGAGCGCCGCCAATCTTAAGTTTGGCCGCCACCAGTCCGGCCGGATTGCCGATGTTCTTTACGGACGTCCGATCAGCGTGTGACGAGACGCAGCTGTCCAAGCCTCGTGCGGCGCAGCGACGAGACGGCGAATGAGCGCCGCAGCCTCTGGCAGCGCCGCGACGACAGGCGGCGACAAGTCTTCACCGAGCGCGAAGGAAGCGGCGCCGATCGCGACGAGGAAGGCGCAAGGTCGTGCGTCGTACAGGCGTTCGGCCAGGAGCAGGAGCGCCTCAGGACTGATATGATGGGTCAGCGTCGTCGCGCCTGGCTCCGCGCCTGCCGTAAGCCGGCGTACGGCAACGGCGCCGGGCTCAAGCGTTGCCGTCGCGTCGACGAACACGACCACGTCGCGGCCGCGGAAATCGTCGGCCAGTTCTGGGACGAGCTGGCCCAAGATCTGCACGGCGACGCCTTCCGTCGCCGCGAGGCGTTCTGCGACTCGCGCCCCGACGCCGTCATCGCTTCGGAACCTGTCTCCATAGCCGATGACCAGGGCCGCCTCTACCACGCTGTCCTCTCTTTCGGTGTTCCCTTCAGTCCCTCTTCAGTTCCTGAATCTTGACGGAGGCTTCCTGAAGGCCAGCCAATTCCGTCGAGCTGTGGCGACTTTGTCCACCAATTGATCTGTCGCAACGCGCCGCCCTCGCCGACCTGCTATTCAAGAAGTCGCCAGCGTGATTGACCGCGCTCCCAAACGACGGTTCCACCGCCAGCAATGTAGAAGGCGGACGATATGTCAAGCATTGCGAATGTCACGGACTTGAGTTTCGATTCGGAAGTGATGAAGTCCAGCGAACCCGTCGTAGTTGATTTTTGGGCGGAATGGTGTGGCCCGTGCCGGAACATCGCACCGGCCCTAGACGAGATCGCGTCTGACCTGCAAGGCAAGGTGAAGATTGCCAGGCTCAACGTCGACGAAAACCCCGAAGTGACCGGTAGGTACGGGATCCATTCGATTCCGACCTTGATGATCTTCAAGAACGGAAAGAGCGTCGGTTCCAAGGTCGGCGCCGAGACGAAGTCCGAATTGTCCCACTGGATCGCCACCACGGTCCGTTAGGCGAACGCAAGCGCGCGCCGCTCAGACCGAGAGATCCGCGCGGGCCGTTTGCGGCGCTGACGCGATAGGCAGATAGGCGCGCGACACTTGGTCACCTTGCGCGCAGCTTCTCGCGGGCGATTAAGTGCCGCAACACGAGTTCTCGATTCTTCAGACATAGGACTTCCGAAGGTTCGCCGCGTTCAGGTCGACGCCGGAAGGACGTAGAGGTTCAACGGGTAGGGTAAATGCGTTGTGACCTCCGAAAGCGGAAGGGCGTCCCAGAGGGACGCGAGGTCATCCGGAGCGCACGTCGCGGCGCCGAAGACGCCTTGACTGGCTTCACACTCGTAGTCGACGACTTAAGGGATAGCCCGGCGCCCGTGTGGCCGCGTCAATGGCCGCGATTTCTCGGGCAAGTTTCCGTTCGATCTTACGGACGTGGCACGCCGCCGAACAACGCTCACGCCGGGCAGGGAGACGAGTGATGCAGAGCCTCGCCACGCAACGATTCGCGAATTTCGATCAGGCGTTCGTCGATACGGTCGTCGCGGAACAGGTTGGCCGCCCGGGCGCGCTCCTGGGAATCCTGGAAAGAGTGCAGGAGCACGAGCCCGCGCACTACCTGCCGGCGGAAGTCCTGGAATACGTGGCGGCGAAGACGGCGACCCCGCTCTCCCAAGTCTATAGCGTCGTGACTTTCTATGCGCTTTTCAGCCTCGAGCCGCAGGGCCGCAACACCGTCTGCATCTGCCGCGGCACCGCCTGCCACACCCGCGGTTCGCGCGACCTCCTGGAGACGGCGATGATGCGGCTGGGCCTGCAAAGCGCCGAGGACGGCGAGGTTGAAAGCCTTTCCGCCACCACGCCAGACGGCGGCGCGACCTTGCGGACGGTCGCCTGCTTCGGCCAGTGCGCGCTCGCGCCCGTGGTCGAGGTCAACCACACCATCTTCGGACACATGAACGAGCGCTCGCTGCAAAAGGAGCTTGACGCTCTCGACCAGGAAGGCCGTCGGTCATGACCGCCATTCGCGATTTTGCTGGCTTCAACGCGGTCCACGACGCCGGCCTCGCCAAGCTGCTGCCGCCCCGGCCGCGCATCGCCGTCGGTATGGGCACCTGCGGATCGGGCAATGGCGCGGAGGCGGTGATGCACGCCTTCGCCGAAGCCATCAATCAGCGTGGCCTCGATATCGATCTGGTGCGTACCGGCTGTTTCGGTTTCTGCGCCGAAGAGCCGCTGGTCAACGTCCGCCTGCCCGGCCAGCCGTTGGTTATCCTGCACCGCGTGCAGGTCAATCACGTGGAGCGAATCCTCGACGACCTGGCCGCCAAGACTGTTCCCGCCGACCTGGCGTTGTGCCGGATCGAGGAATGGAACCATCTCACTTCGCACGTTCACTATGGCGCCGGCTTCAGCGATATCCCTCTGTGGAACGAGGTGCCTTTCTTTCGCGGCCAGAAGAAGATCGTCCTGCGCAACGCCGGATTGATCAATCCCGACGACATCGAGGAGTACATCGCCGTCGGCGGCTACCAGGCCCTCTACAAGGTGTTGATCGACGGCAAACCCGAGGCGGCCAACGAACAAATCAAGGAATCCGGCCTGCGCGGGCGGGGGGCGCCGGCTACTCGGCCGGTCAGAAATGGGAATTCCTGCGCAAGGCCGTCGCCGAGCGCAAGTTCCTGATCTGCAACGCTGATGAGGGCGATCCCGGCGCCTACATGAACCGGAACGAAATCGAGAGCGATCCGCACGCCTTGATCGAGGGCATGGCGATCGGCGCCTACATCACTGGGGCGACGGACGGCGTCATCTATATCCGCGCCGAGTATCCTCTCGCCGTCCACCAGCTGAAGGTGGCGATAGGCCAGGCCCGGGAATACGGCCTTCTGGGCAAGGATATCCTGGGACGCGGATTTCGCATTCGACATCGACGTGGTCGAAGGCGCGGGCGCCTTCGTTTGCGGCGAAGAGACGGCGCTGATTGCCTCGCTCGAAGGGCGCGCCGGCCGGCCTCGCCCGCGCCCGCCGTTTCCCGCGCAAAAGGGCGTCTGGGGTTACCCTACCAATATCAACAACGTCGAGACTTGGTTCAACATCGCCCCGATCATTGCTCTGGGGCCGGCCTGGTTCTCGGAAACCGGCGGCGGCGCCAGCTCTGGCACCAAGGTCTTCTCGCTTGTCGGCAAGATCAGGAACACCGGGCTCGTCGAAATGCCGCTCGGGACGCCGCTCGGGAATTTCGTCCACGCGGTGGGCGGCGGCGGCCTTTACGGCCATCCGATCAAGGCGGTGCAGACCGGCGGGCCGTCCGGCGGCTGCATCCCGCCCGACCTGTTCGAGACCCCGGTCGATTATGAATCCCTGGGCAAACTCGGCGCCATCATGGGGTCGGGCGGCATGGTCGTGATGGACGAAGACAACTGCATGGTCGACGTCGCCCGCTACTTCATTCAGTTCACCCGCTCTGAATCCTGCGGCAAATGCACGCCCTGCCGGGTCGGGCTGGACCAGGCGCTGCGCATCCTCACCCGCATCACCAAGGGCCAGGGGCGCGAGGAGGATCTCGCCGACCTCGACGAGCTCGGGCGGATGATCCGCGAGACGTCGCTCTGCGCGCTCGGGCAGACGGCGCCCAACTCGCTCCTGACCACCTTGCGGCATTTCCACGACGAGTTCGAGGACCACATTCGGGCGAAGCGCTGCCGCGCCGGCGTTTGCCAGGACCTCGTGCTCTCACCCTGTGAGAACAGCTGCCCGCTGCACATGAACATCCCGCGCTTCCTCGAGCTCTACAAGGAGGGGCGGCTCAACGACGCCTTCCTGTCCGTGATCATGGACAATCCGCTGCCCGCCTCGACTGGCCGGGTTTGCCAGCATCCGTGCGACAACCGCTGCCGCCGTCAGACCGTGGACGAGTCGGTCAATATGCGCGAGGTGCATCGCCTGATCGCCGACAATATCCTCATGACCGACGCTTTCGAGGCGGCGGCGGCGGACATCGTCGCCCGCAAGCTCCCGCTGAGCGGCCGCAAGGTCGCAGTGGTCGGTGCGGGTCCGGCCGGGCTTGCCGCGGCCTTCTATCTGGCGCTGCTCGGGCATGCGGTGACCGTGTTCGAATCCCACGCCGAGCCCGGAGGCATGCTCCGTTATGCGCTGCCGGAATACCGGCTTCCCAAAACGGTGCTCGATCGCGAGATCGAGATCATCCGTCGCCTGGGCGTGCAGTTCGTCTTCAACACCGTGGTCGGCGAGGACCTCTCGCTCAACGAACTGGACGCCGGATTCGATGCGGTGTTCCTGTCGATCGGCACCTGGAAGGAATCCTGGGTTTATCTGCCCGGGACGGAACTCGCCGGCGTGCGGCCCGCGCTGCCGTTCCTCGAAGGGGTGGCGACCGGCGAGGCCATGTCGCTCGGTCACCATGTAGCGGTGATCGGCGGCGGCAACGCGGCCATCGATTCGGCTCGCACCGCCGTCCGCCTCGGCGCCTCCGCCACCGTCATCTACCGGCGCGAACGCAAGGACATGCCCGCCATCGAGGAGGAGGTGGACGCGGCCGAGCAGGAGGGCGTGCGCTTCCAGTTTCTCGCCGCACCCCACCGCATCGTCGGCGAACGCGGCGAGGTGAAGGGCGTGGAGGTGGTCAAGACTCGTCTCGGCGAATTCGATTCGTCCGGCCGCCGCCGTCCCATCCTGACCGACGAGGTTCGGATGATCCGCTGCAGCAGCGTCATTCTCGCGGTCGGCGAGGCGGTGGACCGCGACTTCTGCGCGGCGTCCGGTCTCAGCGTCAAGGAGAATGGCGTACTCGACGTCAATCGCTACACGCTGGAGACCAGCCGCGAGAAGTTCTTTGCCGGCGGCGATCTGGTCACAGGGGCGTCCAACATTTCCAACGCCATGGGATACGGCAAGGATGCGGCGCGCCATATCGACACGCGCCTCAGCGGGCGGTCGCGGTTCGACGAGATCCTGCCGAAGTTCGCCTACGATCAGCGGCCGCCGGACCCCGACCCTGGGCGGCGCCACCGGGCGCGCGATCTGCCCGCCGCAGTCCGGCGGCGGACCTTCGACGAGGCGACGCAAAGCCTCACGCCGGAGGAAGCCGCGCGTGAGGCCGCTCGCTGCATGCGCTGCGACATCCGCGAAGCCGGCGCCCACACCGTCGTCCATCTCTAGGGAGAAGCCGTCGTGCCTTCTCAGATCTCCGTGCGAATTGATGGCGAATTGTGCACCGCCGCCGAGGGTCAGACCATCTTCGAGGTCGCCGAGGCCAACGGGAAGTCCATCCCGTCGCTGTGCCGTCTGGTTGGGGTGAGCTCGCCCGGCTCGTGCCGTCTGTGCCTGGTCGAGGTCGGCGGAGCCGACCGCCTCGTGCCCGCCTGCACCACGCCGGCCCAACGCGGCATGGCGGTCACCACCGTGTCGGAGCGCCTGAACCGGCACCGGCGCCTTGTGCTGGAGCTTTTGTTCGTCGAGCGTAACCATTTCTGCGCCATCTGCGTGTCCAACGGCCATTGCGAGCTGCAGGCCCTGGCCGTCTCCCTCGGCGTCACCTTCGTCCGCTACCCGTACAACTCGCCCCGCCTGTCGGTCGACGTCTCGCACCCGCGCTACGTCCTCGACCACAACCGCTGCATCCTGTGTACCCGCTGCGTGCGGGTCTGCGACGAGATCGAGGGGGCTCATGTCTGGGACATCGGCGGCCGCGGCATCGCTTCGCGGGTGGTGGCAGAGTTGAGTTGGCCCTGGGGCGACTTACACGCCTGCACCAGTTGCGGCAAATGCGTCCAGGTCTGCCCCACAGGCGCCCTGGTCGAGAAGGGCTATGCGGTCGAAGAAATGACCCGCAGCAACGCCGCGGTCGGCAGGCTCGCGATCAAGAAGGGGGCCGCGCGATGAAAAAGGCGAGACTGGCGACGATGTGGCTCGATGGCTGCTCGGGCTGCCACATGTCGTTGCTCGACATCGATGAGGCGATTGTCGCGGTCGCCCAGCAGGCGGACATCGTGTACGGGCCGTTGGTCGACGCCCAGGAAATCCCGCCCGACATCGACGTCGCCATCGTCGAGGGCGCGGTCAGCAGCGAGGATGATCTCGAGAAGCTGCGCAAGATGCGGCGCAACGCCCGGATCCTGGTCGCGCTCGGCGACTGCGCAGTCACCGGCAACGTCCCGGCGATGCGCAACCCGCTGCCCGTGAAAGGCATTCTGGAGCGGATCTATGTGGAGGGGGCCGACGTCTGCAAGGGCGTTCCCACCGAAGTCGTGCCGCACCTGCTCAAGCAGTCCACGCCGCTGCACGACGTGGTGAAGGTGGACCTGCACGTGCCGGGCTGCCCGCCGCCGGCGCGGACGATCCTCTACGTCGTCAAGGAATTGCTGGAGGGCCGCGTCCCCGACCTGAAATCCCGCGCCCGGTTCGGCTGAGGAGGCCGCCCATGAAGACCATCGTCATTGACCCGGTCACGCGCATCGAGGGCCACGCCAAGATCACCATCAAGCTCGACGACGACGACCAGGTGGAAGAAACCCACTTCCACGTCACCCAGGTGCGCGGCTTCGAGAAGTTCTGCGAGGGACGGCCGTTTTACGAAATGCCCTCGATCACCGCCCGCATCTGTGGCATCTGCCCGATCAGCCACCTTCTGGCCTCGGCCAAGGCCTGCGACGCCATCATGAGCGTGCGCATCCCGCCGGCGGCCGTCAAGCTGCGCGAAGCGATGCATTGCGGCCAGATCGCCCAGTCGCACGCGCTGAGCTTCTTCCACCTCTCCGCGCCCGACCTGCTCCTCGGGTTCGACAGTCCGCCTGAACGGCGCAACGTCATCGGGGTGCTGGAGGACCATCCCGACATGGCTCGCGACGGCATTGCGCTGCGCAAGTTCGGTCAGCAGGTGATCGAAGGGCTGGGGCGGGAGCGCATCCATCCGTCCTGGATCGTGCCGGGCGGCGTCAACGCGCCGCTCGACCGCGAAGTGCGCGAGCAGATCCTGCGCGGCTTGCCAGAAGCCAAGGCGATCGCCGCCCGTACGCTGGCCTTTTTCAAAGGCGTGGTCGACCGCTTCCCCGAGGAGATCGCCAATTTCGGCAATACCCCGACGATGTACGCGGGGCTGGTCGACGCCGGCGGCGGTCTGCAACTCTATGACGGCGCTGTGCGCTTCGTGGACGCCGACGGCAAGGTCGTTGTCCCGGCCATGCCGAGCGAGGACTACCAGCGCTATATCGGCGAGGCGACCCTTCCGTATTCCTACCTCAAGGCGCCCTACTTCAAGCCGCTTGGCTATCCGGAGGGGATTTACCGGGTCGGCCCGCTGGCCAGGCTCAATTGCGCCACCCATTGCGGAACGCCGCAAGCCGACATCGAGTTCGCCGAATATCATCAGCGTTTCGGCCCCGTGGCGCAAAGCTCCTTCCACTTCCACTACGCGCGTCTCGTCGAAATCGTCTACGCCCTGGAACGGCTGGAGGCGCTGATGGATTTGCCGGCCATCCTTGATACCCACGTGCGGGCCCGGGCCGGGGTCAACGCGCTCGAGGGCGTCGGCATCGCCGAGGCGCCGCGCGGCATCCTCATCCACCATTACAAGGTCAACGAATCCGGCGCGATCACCTGGGCCAACCTGATCATCGCCACCGGCCACAACAACCTGGCGATCAACCGCAGCGTCGACCAGGTCGCCCGGCACTTCATCCACGAACGCAAACTTCAGGAGGGGGTGCTGAACCGGGTGTCGGCGGTCGTGCGCGCCTACGATCCTTGCCTCAGCTGCTCGACCCACGCCGACGGTCTCTATCCGATGGAGATCAGCCTTGTCGGCGCCGACGGAGAGGTGTTGGACACGGCGCGCTGCTGACTGAGGCGGTTCGATTTCCCACTGCCGCAACTCGGCGGTCGGTGGGCGCGGGCAGGCGCTTCCACGTTCACAAGAGTTGAACAGCGGCGGGCGTCCTCGAGCCGGTCGAGACCGGGGCGCTACACGCGCGCAGCCGTCAGAACGAGAACTGCGTCCAGTCGGGCAGAGCGTCGACCGATTCGTCGGCCTCCATTCGGATCGGCCGCTCGGAAGGCGGCGCGCCCGGCTCCTCGGCGCGCATCCGGCCCCGCCGATCGACCACGCCAACCTTGCCCGGCGGAATGGCCACCATGCGCCCGTCGCTCCCGGGAAGACCGACCGACCCGGGGGGGACGTCGACCATGCGCCCGTCGCGGCCCTGCATTCCGGTCGAGCCGGCGGGAATTGGGGTCATGCGCCCGTCGGCGCCTTCGAGCGCGATCGATCCGATCGGAACGGCGACCATGCGCCCGTCGCGCCCCTGAAGACCGGTTGCGCCGGCCGGGATGGCGACGATCCGCCCGTCGCGGCCCTCCATGCCGACAGCGCCGTCCGGGATCACGACCCCGCAACCGTCCCGCCCCATGACTTTGACCGGCATCATCGGTCTCCCTGCGCATCCGTGCGCCCCCATGGCCGGCATTATCCGGCGGCCCGCCGAGAAGTGCAATGCAACAACGGGGCCAGTCGTTCCGCGCCCCTTGTTTTCGCACTTGCCGCCGCTTCCGCCTGACGTCACTCTGGCCGCATGCTCGATCCGCTGAAATGCCCGGACCTCCTCACTCCGGCCGAGATGGGCGAGGCCGACCGGATGGCGATCGCCAGCGGAACGCCCGGCCTCGTCCTGATGGAAGCGGCGGGGCTCGCGGTCGCGGACGAGGCGGCCCGGCGCGCGCGCTCGCGCGGCCGGATCGTCGTCCTTTGCGGACCCGGCAACAACGGCGGCGACGGGTTCGTCGCGGCCCGGCTTCTCGGCGCGCGCTCCTATCCGGTCGACCTCGGCCTCCTCGGCCGGCGCGAGGCGCTGAAGGGCGACGCCGCCGCCGCGGCGGCCCGGTTTGCCGGACCAATTCTGCCGCCCGCCGCGATCGACCTCGACGGGGCGGCCTGCGTGATCGACGCGCTCTTCGGCGCCGGGCTCGCCCGCGCCATCGACGGCGAAGCGCGCGCGCTGGTCGAGCGCATCAACGCCTACGCTCGAGCGGGAGGCTGCGTCGTTTCAGTGGACACGCCCTCGGGCGTGGACGGGGCGACCGGTAAAGTCCGCGGGGTCGCGGTCGAGGCGACCGCCAGCGTCACCTTCTTCCGGCTGAAGCCCGGGCACCTGCTCGAGCCCGGCCGGTCGCTCTGCGGCGCGATCCGGCTCGCCGACATCGGCATCCCCGGGAGCGTTCTCCCGGCGATCGCCCCAAACGCGTTCGTCAACGGCCCGGCCCTCTGGCGCGGCGCCTTGCCGGGGCTCGATTTCCGCTCGCACAAATACGCCCGCGGCGCGGCGCTCGTCCTCTCGGGTCCGGCGCACCAGACTGGGGCGGCGCGGCTCGCGGCTCGGGCGGCGCTGCGGGCGGGGGCGGGGATCGTGGCGCTGGCGAGCCCGCCGGACGCCGTCGCCGTCAACGCCGCTCATTCGACCGCCGTGATGGTCGCGCCCTTCACGAGCGTCAGCGGGTTCGAGGCGCTGCTCGCCGACGCCCGCCGCCGGGCGGTGGCGCTCGGTCCGGGCGCCGGCGCGGGGGCCGAGACGCGCAAGCTGGTGACGGCGGCGCTGACCCGCCCGGGCGACCGGCGGACAGTCGTGCTCGACGCCGATGCGCTGACGAGCTTTGCGGGCGAGGCTGAGACGCTGGCTGGCCTGATCGCGCGCGGCGGCCATGCCGTGGCGATGACGCCGCACGAGGGCGAATTCGGCCGGCTGTTCGCCGGCGCCGGTGGGATCGGGGTGGACGACGACAAACTCGCCCGCGCCCGCGCGGCGGCTCGGCTGACCGGCGCAGTCGTCGTGCTCAAGGGATCCGACACCGTCGTCGCGGCGCCGGACGGCCGCGCCGCGATCGGTTGGGACCTGCCTCCGACGCTGGCGACGGCCGGCTCCGGCGACGTTCTGACGGGCATCGTCACCGGCCTCGCCGCGCAAGGACTGCCGGTTTTCGAAGCCGCCGCGGCCGCGGTTTGGCTGCACGGCGCCGCGGCGCGGGCTTTTGGGCCGGGGCTGATTGCGGAAGACCTGCCTGAGGCCCTGCCCGGTGTGCTGGCGGGACTCTATTGATGTGCGTCAGTCAAATCGAAGGCGTTCCCCCTCCCCCACAAGGCTACGGGATGCACACATCTCCCGCAGCCCTCTGCCGCCATGCCCCACGCTTGGAGGGCGGCTTCCTCCCCCCTTGTGGGGGAGGATCGAGGAGGGGGGTCGCGCCGAACTCGGACAGTTTGGAGCCCTTCCAGCGCCAGATGAGAAGTGAGCGCGACCCCCCACCCTGTCCCGCCCCCACAAGGGGGGCGGGGACGCCAGCCGCCGTTGAGCGGAGCCCGACCGCTAAAAGATGTGTGCATCCCGTAGCCACAAGGGGGGAGGGAAAGTCGCCCCCCTTCGATTTGGTTGAAGCGAGCGACTGGGGCGATCGGGCCGAGCCGGAACATGCCGGACGGCGCTCCTGTGGGTTGCGGCCTCCCGCGCGATTTCCATCTCCTTCAAACGGCTGCCAAAAGCTTCACTTTCTTTCCGCCGGGGTGTTCCAGAAATTTCCATGGGCTTCAAAAAATTGCAAAAAATTTCCGCGGATCGAGATTTATCAATGCGTTACGGCCAGATAATCGGGCTATAGTTCGTCATCGCGAAGTTCGACATGTTCGGCTGCGCCAAAGGCGCGGCGACCTGCGCCGGGGCCGGCGGGGCGAGCGGCGCCCCGACGGCGAGCCATGACGGCACGTGAAGCGGCCTCTCCAGCCCGGCTTGCCGCGGGGATGGCTGAGCCCAGCAGGCGGGCGGCGGCGCGACGTCGAGGTTGGTGTCCGACTCTGGCGGCGGCGGAACAGGCGCGGCTGCGGTTGCGGGCGCCTCGGCGGCGACCGGGCTCTCCGGCTCGATCGGCGGCGGCGTGGGCTCAGCCTCGATGACGGGTTCGTGCGCGGCGACCGGGTCGGGCGATGCGGCCGCCGCCGCCGCCATCTTGGCTTTGACGCCGCGCTCGATCCGGTCGACGAGCATCTTGACCACCAGCGCGTCGCCCTCGTGCGACGGCTGCGGCGCGGCCTTGCGGGCGCGCGTCTGGTAGGCGTCGAGCCGGTCGATCGCCTTGATGTACGGCGCGATCGCCCGGATGTCGCCCTTCGCCAGCGCCTCGCCCGCCATTTTGACGGCGAACTCCAGCCGCTCGACCTGCAGGGCGGCGTGGATGTCCTCGTCGACCGGCTCGAAGCGCCTGACATGCGCGCCGACGATCTGCCGCACCCGCCGCTCCGAAAGGGCTCTCCACGCTGGCGACGTCGCGGTAGCTCCAGCCCTCGCGCAGGCAGTCGAGCATGCGCCGCGTCCGCGCCGCCCGGGTGAAGGTGGTGGTGTGTCCCCTCGTCGTCTCGTCCATGCCGTCCTCGCCGGCCGCCCGCGGCGGCCCTCTTTGCCTAAACGGAAAGAACATACCATGAACATCGCCTTTTCCAAAGCATTTGTCGCTCTCGGCCGAAAAGGCTTGGTCTGACAGGGCGTTACGGAAGGCGAGCGCGGCGAGGAGTTGCTGCCGGACGTTCCGAAGGTCGTCCAGACCGCTCGCGCATAGGGATGAGCACCGCAAAAGCGCGGAAGCGAGCGTCGGACGAAAGGCGGGAACGGGCTGGCGGCGGGCGTACGGGCCCAGTCGTGTAGGCGCAGAGACCGCCCGGAGCGGACCTACACCGGAGGGACGACGAGCCGCCGCAACAACACCTTTCCCTACGCGACAAGACCAGCATCGGCTCGCGTGACTTCGTACACCGAACTCCAATCCTTCGAGCCCAGGCCCATTTCGACTGCACGGGCCATCTTGGGCTGGATTGTCTCCGCGAAGTCCCAGCGCACATGCGCCTTGTGCGCCGCATCGAGCATGAGATTCACGTCTTTGAGGCCGCCCTGGACGTCGAAGCCCACGTCGTTGAAGTCACGCTTCCAAATACGGGTCGCGTAACCTTGCATGACCGGCTGAGCCCAAAGCATTCGGAAAATCATATGCAGGGCGGTCAGCGGGATTCCGGTCTTTTCGCCGAACGCGTAGACTTGGCCCATCAGGTCGATGATCGTGACTGCTGTGTAATTGATCGCGAGCTTCGCCTCCGGGGCGACCGCGTGCTTTTCACCGAGGTATTGGACTTGTCGCGCGTAGTCTTGAATGACCTCACGGCTTGCCTCGAATACTGACTGCTTTCCGCACACGAACGTCGCGAGCTCTCCAGATGCAGCCGCGTCGGGCCGCCCGACGACGGGCGCCGCCAGGTATTCGCTGCCGTGGGCAGCGTGCAACGCAACGAGCCGGCTGGTCATCTCTGCGGAAATCGTCGATGCGCCGATGTGAACGCCGCCGCGCTCAAGCCCCGCGAGCAGCCCCTCCGGTCCCTCGACGACCGCAGACACCGAGGCGTCGCCCATCAATGACGTGACGACGAATTTGGCGGCGCGCGCCGCCGCGGCCGGGGTCGCGGCCGCGGTCGCCCCGGCTTCAACAAGGGGGCGCGCCTTGTCTTGGCTCCGGTTGTACACCGTCACCGGGAAGCCCGCTCTAAGCAGGCTCCGCGCGATGCCGGAGCCCATGCGACCGAGACCAATGACGGCCACCGGAGGTCTCGCCGCACGTGCGGCTGATGAGGGCGCGCGCGCCAGGCGCACAAGCTCGCCATACCAATTGGCGACCGAAGAGTCGCCGATGATGCTCAGCGATCCGTTGGCGAGCGCCTCCGGGATGGCGTCCGGGGATGCGTTTCGCAGCGCGCGCGTGGCGACAGCCGCATTTCTCCAGACCAGCGAGACATCAGGGGTCGGAACGACTCCTCGCCGCGAAAAGACCGCGCCTCCGCCGAAAACAAAGTATCTGCCGACGTCGCCAGTCTGGGTGCGGATCTGCACGACGCGAGCGCGGTCTGCAAGTTTGGCCTTGACAAGGGGTTTATCGGCGTTCCGGCGGAGAATGGTTGCCAAGCCAAACAGCATCAGTTCAAGCGTCAGAGCCATCGACATCGACCTCTTGCCATTGATTTTGTGCCGGAGATTATGTAAGTAAATGCTTAGTTTAGCAACTTACGTTTCCCAACTCCAAGCGGGGGCTCGGCGAGGACCATGCAAACGCCCGAAAAACTGCGAAGAATACCACGTCAAGCGCGTTCGCAGCAGACCGTCGATTTCATCCTCGAAGCCGCGGCTTACATCCTGTCCGAGGAGGGGATCGAAGGCTTCACGACCAATCGCGTCGCAGAGCGTGCGGGAGTGAACATCGCATCCCTCTACCAATATTTCCCGAACAAGAGCGCGATTTTGGAGGAGCTGCAGGCCCGCCACATGGCCGCACCCGCCGAAGGAGGGCATGGGCAACTGCTGGCTCGGCTACGCGATCTGCCGCTCGAAGCCGCCATACGGGTTATCGTTGACGTTGCGTTCGACATGCACGCCAGAGAGCCAGCGATGCACAAACTCTTTCTTGAGACGCTGCCGCGCCAAACCCGTCATCCGAACGCTCATTTCGAGCAAGACAGAATTGCAAAGCTGACGGCTATCTTGGCGCCCAAGAGCCGAGCTCCCGTTCATCCTGATATGACGATGTTCATTACACGACACGCACTCAGATCTGTCGTCCACGAAGCGGTCTGCGAGAGACCGGAATGGCTGCTGGAGCCGGACTTTCGTGAAGAAATTGTCCTGTTGCTTGTAAATTACCTCGGTGAAAACGGATTTAGCGGTCTTTCGGCGCAACGGAAGTCCAACACCCGGCCAAGGACAAGGCCACCGCCGCAGTTACGGTGATGGGGTGGGCGAATAGAATGCACCGTAACCTCCCGTAACCTCAATCGACGCCAAGCGGTCAAACTTCCTTTCGGGGCTGACGAAGGCAATCCGCCAGGGTGTAGGCGTCAAGCGCTTCATAGAAACTCTCGCTTGCCTGTCGCAACATTGGACGAAGCCGGCATCCGGGCTCGAGCGTGCAGCAGCCGTGGTCGGCACGGAAGCATTCGACGATCGCTTGATCTTCTTCAAGGGCGCGAACGACCGCGCCGACCCTGACCTCCCGAGGCTCTTTCGCGAGAACGACGCCTCCGCCGGCCCCGCGGATCGTCTTCACGATCCCGATCGCCGCAAGCTCCTGGACGATCTTGTGTAAATGGTTGCGCGACAGTCCGCCGAGCGACGTCGCCAGCGTCCCGACGTTGGTTTTCTCCCCCGGGCGGCTCTCCCCAAGCGCCATCAGCAAGCGCAAAGCGTAGTCGGTAGAAGCGAGAAGTCGCATACGCAATCCCCAAAGTGACATCGCGATACAATGCCCGGCGCAACGCTGACAGTCCATCGATGTCCGCAACAGCAAGTCTCGATTGAGCGACAGGACGAGTTCGCGCTCAAGACCTCCGAAGAGACGCGGGCGCTGGCCCACACGGGCGGATTCGCCCAACGATCGTCTTCCAATCGCAGACGTAACGCTATACTGGTATCTTCAATGCCTATTTTCAATCGGAGGCTTGCGATGACGTCTGCGGCAAGATCGGTGAGGTTCGAGCTCGGTTCCCCGGTTGTGGACGCGGAGACGATTGCTCAAGGTCTTGGGATCCTTGCATCGGACGTCCAATCGCTGATGCGACAGGGTGAGATCACGAGCCGTTGCGAAGTCGGCGAGGGCCAGGACATGGGTCTGACGAGGCTGACCTTCTTCCTGCGCGGCAGCCGCTTTCGGATTGTCGTCGACGCCGCCGGTCAGGTTATCCGGCGAAGCACGATCGACTTTGGCCAACGGCCGCTTCCCCCCTCGCTCCGGACGTAAACCCGGGGATCGGCCTCGACTGCACAAGTCGCTCGAACCTGAGGGGCCGCATAACGCCACTGGCATGAGCCGTTAAACAGGATCGCATGCGTCATAAAGTGGTATTGAAAATACCTATTCGCTGAATTATGCCGGCTGCGAGGTTGGTCTCGTCCGCCAGCCCGATGAACAGAAGAGGAAGCTTGGATGTCTCGTCACGCGCAAGCCGCGGCCCAAACGGTCGGGGAAATTGCCTCGGCGCTCGCCGGCGCCACGGCTGTGTTTCGCAAGCACAAAATCGACTTCTGTTGCGGCGGCGCGGTCTCGCTCGACGAAGCGGCGCTAAAGCGCGGCGTCGACCCTGAGGTCGTCCGCAGGGACCTCGACGCGCTCGATCGGAAGTCGCCCGACGCCCCGACCGAAAGCGCCGCGCTTTGCGACCACATCGTCGAGCGTTATCACGACGTCCACCGACGCGAGCTGCCCGAACTTGGCAAGCTCGCCCGCAGGGTCGAGGCGGCGCATCGGGATCATCCCCTGGCGCCAAAAGGTCTCGCCGACTCCCTGGAAGCCGTCCTGGAAGCCTTGCGGGATCACATGACCAAGGAGGAGCGGATTCTGTTTCCGGCGATCCGCGACGGGTTCGCCGGTTCGCTCTTCGGCCCGATCGCCGTCATGCGCCATGAGCACAACCAACATGGCGAGGAGGTGCGCGCCATCGAAGCTTTGGCGCACGGCTTCGTGGCGCCGGAGGATGCTTGCAATTCCTGGCGCGCCCTCTATTCAGGCCTCGACAAGTTCGCTGCCGACCTCGCCGAACATATCCATCTCGAAAATAACGTCCTCTTTCCGCGCTTCGAACGGGCAAGAGCCCGCGTGTAAGTCGGCGTCGCGTGAGGGAAGGGAAGCATGAACGACATGTCGTTTGAGGTTTCGCATCAGTCCCGCCGCACGGCCCTTGCCGAGCGCTTGGCCGCGGAGACCGGCATCGACGACCCCATGATCGAGGGCCTGGTGCGGCGCTTCTACGAGAAGGTCCGGGCGGATGCGCTGCTCGGATCGATTTTCGAGACACGCATTCACGACTGGGAGCCGCATCTGAAACAGATGTGCGATTTCTGGTCTTCAGTGGCGTTGATGACGGGACGCTATCACGGGACGCCGATGGCCAAACATCTGCCGCTGCCGGTCGGGGCCGAACACTTCGATCGCTGGCTCGCTCTGTTCGAGGAGACGGCACGGGAAATCTGCCCGGCCAAGGCGGCCGATCATTTCATCGAGCGCGCGCGGCGCATCGCCGAAAGTCTGGAGATTGGAATCGCCGGTTTCAACGGCGTCCTTCTCGCGAAAGGCGAGCGCTATCGGCGCTCGCCCCCGGCGTGAACCGCGATGGACGATCTTGCGACCTGGGCCGAAGGCATCGAAGTCATCGAGGGCTGGCGCTGCATAGGTTGCGGGCGGGTGGAGGCTTCGCGCCCGTGCGTTGGCATATGTCAGGACCGACGCGCACGCCTGGTGGAGTTGGACCATTTGGTCGCCGCGCTTGATCGCGCCGAAAATTCTGTGGCGCGCGCCTCTGCTTTGGAGACCTTTGTCCGTCTTGTCGCCACGACTCGCGCCAAGCCCGGCGGCGCGGAAGCGACCCTCGCCGCATTGCAAATTCGCGCGCGGGCGGCGCTCGGGAGCTTGGCCGCGCCGGATAGCGGCGAGTTTGGGGGATCAACAACGGCCGATTGACCGCGATGTCCCAAGCGGCGGGCGATTCAGAAGCACATAGCGACCAAGACGCTCCCACAAGTCCTGCCACCAGTTCGAAGGCGGCGACCCGTTCGGGCGGCTTGCCCGTAGTCCCGCTGATCGCACAATGGTCGCGGTCCGCCTTTGACCGCCAGGGGCCTCGGTCTCGTTCATCGGGCCGGACGATCGGAGGGCGCCCGCCGAAGCGGTCGTTCCCGCCCTTGCAAGTGCATAGCCGCTGTTGACCGCCAGAGCGCCAAAGCCAGCATCGCCGACCCCCGCCGGCGAACTCTGCCGGAAAGATCGCCGCTCTTCGGCCATACCGACTTGACTGAATACCGTATCAAGGCGGAGATTTCTCGGCTCCAAACGCAAAGGAGGCTGCCGAAGCAGCCTCCTCTGGCGCCGTCGAGCGTCAATCAATAACCGGGGTTCGCACGGAACGATGGGTCGTTGATATCGTAGACGAAGGCGCCTGCGTCGCGCTTCTTCATGTAGTCGTCGTGGAAGAACGGCACCAGCTTGTCGACGTTGATGTTGCTCTTATTGAAGGGAATGACAGGGACGAAGATCGCCTTCTTGTAGGGCTTGCCCTCGAAGTGCGCCTTGATCTGCTGAGAGGCGGCGTCCGCTTCCAGGGTCGCGGTCTCGTTCACGTCCATCGTGGTGACGCCCTTCTGCACCCACGCCCACGACTTTTCCTTGCCGTTGCTCGAGCCGAGCCAATATTTGCTCGGATCGAGGCCGGCTTCCTGCATCGCCTGCAAGGCCCCGGCCATCATCTCGTCGTTTTCGACATAGGCGCCATCGAACCCGTCCGGCCCGAGGCTGGTGATCGCATCCTGCATGACCTTCTTGGCTGGATCCGCGAACCATCCGCCCGATCCCCAGAACACGACCTGAAGGTCCTTGCCTCCGGCGCCCTTGACGCCGACGTTCTGGGCGAGATTGCCGATGTCCTTGCCGGCGTCCTTGTACGATTGCAGGAAGCCCTGGGTCTGGCCCGCCGCGGTGCCCTGGCCCAGCTTGCCCTCGATCATGATCACCCGCTTTACGCCATGCTCCATGGCGGATTTGCCGGCGAGTTCGCCGATGCTGACCCAATCATATCCGGCGAAACCGGCGAGACCCGGCTCGTTCGGCGGGTTGTGCGTCAGATGGAACTCGGGAATGTTTGCGGCCTTGGCGAGCTTCAGGGTCTGCGAGGTCGTCTCCGGCGAGTTCTGAACGACGAGCAGCGCGTCCACGCCCTGCGTGATGAAGTTCTCGACCGCTGCGATCTGCTCTGGTGCAGTCCCCTGTCCGACGACGTCGAGCACGGTCCAGCCTTCGCGCTGGGCAAGCGTCTTGAAGACCTCAAAGCCTGCCTTGTAGAAATCGTCGGAGGCGTCCATGTAGTAGCCGATGACCTTGGCCTTTCCCGCCGCGGCCGAAGCCGGGCCACCGCCGATAAAGGCCAACGCGCCGAGCGCAGCCGCGGCCATGAGTTTGAGCGCCAATCTTTTCATTTCCTACTCCCGTTCATTCGTTTCTTTTTTGTGCTCCGTCTCGAGACGTCACACGGATGAATCCTGAATATCGGCCTGCACGCTTCCTTGACCTTGCTCACCGCCTTTCTTTCCTGCCGTCCCGGCCTTGCGCGCCCTCGCCTGCTCGCGCCTCAGAGCCCGGTATTCGGAGAATTGCGAGGACACGTCGCCCGCCGACACCGCCACGATGACGACCAGCCCCTTGACCAGGAATTGGACTTCCGACGGCAACCGCAGCAAATTCATCGCGTTGGCGATCGAGCCGAGAAACAAGACGCCGATCACGGTTCCGACGATGTTTCCCTTGCCGCCGCTGAGCGCCGTCCCGCCGATCACGACCATGGCGATCGTATCGATCTCCAGACCCTGCCCGAGCGTGATGATTCCGGTGTTGATGCGGGCGAGCAGCATCGTCGCCCCGAGCCCGACCAGCAGACCCTGGATCATGTAGACGGAGAGACGCATGTTCCGGACGTCGATGCCGGCGAGGAATGCTGCGCGGGGATTGGTGCCGACGGCGTATATTCGTTTTCCGTACTTCGTGTAGGCCAGAAGCAATCCGCCGATCAGCGCGATCGCGAAGAAGGCGAGAACGTAGGGGGGCACCCGGAGGATCAGACCCGTGACCGGGTCCCTGGCGCCTTCGAGGAGGTTGGTCGTGAGAAATCCGAGTTCCCCCTTCATCACGACCTCGCGCGAATTGCACAGCAGCAACGCGATGCCCTGGAACGAGATCATTCCGCCAAGCGTGATGATGAACGGTTCGATGCGGGTTCGCGAAATGATGAACCCCATCATGGTCTCGAGCACGATCGCCGACACGACGCCGAGGAGGACCGAGGAAGCCACGCCGAGGCCCCACTGGGAGATTCCGAGCGCAACGATGATCGAAACCAGCGAGGCGAGCATGCCGACCGAAAGATCGATGCCGCCGGAGATCATGACCATCGTCATGCTGACTGCGACGATGCCCGGCACAGCGACCTGCTGAAGAATATTGACGATATTGACCGGGCTGACGAAGGTTGGAAACCGTGTGCCTCCAGTCATGATCAGTTGAATGACAACGACGATCGCGACGAAAGTGACGAAGATCGAGAGCACGGTCAGATTTTCATATCGCTCGAATAGCGACTCCTTGACCTTCGATGGCGCGTTCCCGGTATCCGGCTTGCTCACGCTTTCCGGTCTCCTATCGACAGGGTGAGAATGTTTTCTTCAGTAATCTCCTCACCTGCGAGTTCGCCCGCGACCTCGCCTTGCTTGAAGACGATCACGCGATCGCTCATCGAGATCACCTCCGGCATGTCCGAGGAGACCATGAGGATCGCCTTGCCCTGTTTGAGCAGGTCGACCATGACCTTGTAGATTTCCTGTTTGGAGCCGACGTCGATTCCGCGCGACGGCTCGTCGAAGATGTAGATCTCGCCGCCGGTGTTGAACCACTTGCCCAGCACCACCTTCTGCTGGTTGCCGCCGGAGAGATTGACGACCCGCGTTTGTGCGCTTGGCGCTTTGATGTTCAAAAGCTTGACGTACTTCTCGCCGACGACGTTGTCATTCGACGGAAGCGCGACGAAGTCACGCGTGTTCACCATGTTCGCCACGGCGACGTTTTCGGCGATCGTCTTCGGCAAAAATAGTCCGGTGGCCTGCCGATCCTCGGTGATGAAGCACATCTTGTTCCGGATCGCGGCCTTCGGGCTCGAGAGCTTGACCCGCCTGCCGTTGAGCGCGACCTCGCCGTAGACCAGCGGGGCGCTGCCGAACAGCACCTCCATGAGTTCGGATCGTCCCGACCCGACCATGCCGGCGATCCCGAGGACTTCACCGCGGCGGAGATCGAACGAGATGTTCCGCACGCCGTTGCCGGTGACGTTTCTCACCGCCAGGACGACCTCGCCGCGTTCAACGCGCTCGCGCTTGTAGAAGGTCGACGGGTCTCGCCCGACCATGTCTTTGATCAGCGTCGTTCTGGTCAATCCCGCAATCGGGTACATGCTCACCTTTCGGCCATCGCGCAGAACGGTCGCGCGATCGCCGATCTCAAACACCTCTTCAAGGTGATGCGAAATGTAGATAACCCCGATTCCGTCCTCTCTGACCGTCTTCACGATATCCAGAACCGTGTCGATCTCCCTCGAAGAAAATGACGCGGTCGGCTCGTCGAGAATGATCACGTTGCTCTTCGACACGAGCGCCTTGGCGATTTCCACAATCTTCTGCTGACCGCTCGTCAGACTGCTCATGCGCGCGTCCGGCGAGAGATCGCTCTTCAGATACCTCAAGACGCTCTCGGTCTGGCGGCGCATCTCCTTGCGCCGGAGCAGTCCCCTTTGACCGATTTCGGAGCCGGCAAAGATGTTCTCGGTAATGTTCAGAGCGTTGAAGACGATGTGCTCCTGATAGATCGTATGGATTCCCATCTTCAGGGCCGAGCGCGGCGTCAACGACACCTCGTTGCCGCAAAAGAAGATCTGTCCGCCTTCATCGGGCTGATACGCGCCGGAGAGAATCTTGATCAGCGTCGACTTCCCGGCGCCGTTCTCCCCGCAAAGGCAATGCACCTCGCCGCGCTTCAGGTCGAACGAAATGTCCTGCAGCGCCCGCACGCCGGGGAATGTTTTCGATATTTGCGACAAGCGCAGGATTTCATCCATGCTTCCGCTCGCCTGGATCGAGGACTCCGGATCCACGCCTCACCGCTTCGAGAAGTCGGGCACACGCACAATCTCTCCGCCCTTGAGCGCCGACTGATGCGCGCAGATGCCGACGGAGGTCCAGTTCGCCGACTGTTCCACGTTCGGGAACGGGTCGCGGTCTTCAATGAGAGCCGAGATGAACGCGTTGACGAGATGGGGATGCGAACCGCCGTGACCGCCGCCCTGGATGAACGAGAGATGATCCTGATCGGCGACGCCGCGCGTGAACTTGCGAATGGGCTCGGGCAGAAGGTGCGCGTAGTCTGGGACATCGACGCGTTCCGCGATCTCCGGCTCCGGCTTCTTTGCGGTGTGGAGGACGGGATTCTCGTCGGTGACGAGTTGCCATTCGAACGACTTCTTCGAGCCGTAGACGTCGATGCTCTCGCGATACTGTCGCGCCGTGTCCCAAAGGAAACGCCAGATGTGCGCCGCAAGGTCAGAGTTCCTGATCTTGATGTGACACGATTCGACCGCGAACTTCGAGCCGGACCGGCGCGCGCACTCGTCGTTGATCGTGCCGGAGCCGAAGCAGCTGACGTATTCCGCCATGCCGTTGACCATCGCCATGAGGGGGCTCACGACGTGGGTCGCATAGTGCATCGGGACCATGTCTTTCCAGTAGTCCGGCCAACCTTCCATGTCCTGCGGATGAGAGGCCTGCAGATACTGGATCTTCCCCAACTCGCCCTTGTCGTAGAGCTCCTTGATGAACAAGTATTCCCGGCTGTACACGACGGTTTCGGCCATCATGTACTTCAGTCCGGTCTCGCGCACCAATCCAACGATCTCCTTGGCCTCGTCCAGGCTCGTCGCCATCGGCACGGTGCACATCACATGCTTGCCGGCCTTCAGCGCCGCGATCGTCTGCGGCGCGTGATCGGGAATCGGGCTGTTGATGTGGACGAAATCCACGTTCGGATCAGTCAGCACCTCGCGAAAATCAGTATAGCGTGTGGCGACGCCAAAACGATCGCCCACTTCATCCAAGCTCTTCTTCGTTCGCTGGCAGATCGCCGCGACCTCGGCTTTCGGATGGGCCTGATAGATTGGAATGAACTCGGAACCGAAACCAAGTCCGATGAGTTCCTACGCGCGCCCGTTCCATGGGTCCATCCCCGGTTCATTTTGGCAGCCAGTATTGCGGCGCCCACGCCAATTGAACAGGAGCATTCCCGCGAGATAATTGAGATTTTTTCCCGTGGTCCGGAAGCAATCGAGACACACGCCAGCCGCGAAACGTGATTCCGTTCGGCGTGCGGGGCGACGCCAGGCGGACTTGTGGTCCTCAGTCCGGGATCTGGAGAAAGAATCGACCGCGGACCTGGTCTCGGTATTCCCGTGGCGTCAGTCCGGTCTCCTTCTTGAAGAACACGCTCAGGTACTCGGGGTGTTCAATGCCGAGCGCTTCGCTGATTTGCGACAGAGACATGTTCGTTTCCAGGAGGAGCTCCCGCACGGCGGCGGTCCTCACCCGCAGGATCTCCTGGTGCGGCGTGCGATTGAGCGCGCGTCGGAACCGGGCCTCGAAAACGCGCCGCGAAAGGGGAACGATGGCAAGGACGTCCTCGACCCGGATGTGCTCATGGGCTTTCTGCCGGATGAAGGCGATCGCTTTGGCGATGTGAGGATCGTTGACGGTCAGGACGTCGGTTGAAACGCGCTTCCGCACGCCGAGGGGATCGATGGCGTACTTGCGCCCCGTGAGCTTTTCCCCGCTCATCATGCGCCCCAGAATCTCGGCTGCGTAGGCGCCGGCTCTCAGGGAATTGGGAATGACGCTCGACATGCTCGGTGTCGCGAGCTCGCAGAGAAGCTCGTCGTTGTCCACGCCGATGACGGCGATGTCTTCGGGAACCTTGAAGTCGAAGTGCCGGCAGATCTCCAGCAGCTGCTGACCGCATGCATCGTAACAGGCGATGACGCCCACAGGCTTCGGCAGGCTCTGCAGCCAGTCGCGGATCTCTTCGCGCTGCATCCACCAACGGACCCGCGGTTCTTTGCGGGGCGGAAGGTTGAAGATCCTCGATTGGATGATGTCTGGACGTCCCAGGATGCGCTTGAAGCTCTCTTGCCGCCAGATCGACCAGTTGTAGAACGGGTCGCCGAAGAAGGCGAAGTTCTGCAGGCCGCAGTCCCGAAGGTGATCGAGGGCCAAGCGTGTGATCGCGTCATCGTCTGTCTCGACCCAGGGAATGCCCTGGATCAGGCGGGCCGCGCTCACATCGACCGTCGGCACGTTCATGTCCGTGATGACCCGCGCCATTTGATCGGTCTCGATGCGCGCGATGACCCCGTCGAACTTCCAGCTGCAGGCGAAGGACTCGTCGAACTCGTGTCGACCGTGCTCAGTGAGATAGAGGGCCCAACCGTGGCGAACTCCGGGCATACTCGTGAATTCCACGCAGGACGCCACGGGCGTAGCTGTTGGACGTTTCGACGATGACCGCGACGTTCCTCTGGTCTGTCATTGGCCTGCCCCGCAGACTCGTCCGGGCTTGGAGGTCAGGACGTCCGACCGCCTGAGACAGCGGCGGGGACAGGAGCGCATAGGATCTCGAGGGCCGGCGCGTCTGCTGACGGCGCGATCATTCGGCTGGCTGGAGTGGAGTCCTCGGACGACGGCGGTCGGTTCCTGAAACCGGGGCGCTGGACGACAATGCAGCGCATGCAAAAAATGTCCTCCCTCATAGGTCCGGTTTCGGCGAAGTCACGGAGACTGGGCGGCGGTTGGACGCTAGGCGTGCAGGCGGACACAGCAACCGTGGCAGTCGGCCGGAATGGATCCGCCCCTGGCTCGAATGGCGGCGTAAGATTGGCGCAAGGGCACGCGCAGCGCAACCGGCGATCGGCGAAGTTGACCGGGACTTAAGGCGCAGATCCTGTGGCGGCGCAACTTGTCCCGAAAACCTCGCTGAGTGGCCGCGGCGTCGGGCGTTCCGAACGTCCCGGGATTACTCCTCTTCCCCTATACTTTCGATCTGTGGGCCGAGCGCTGGCGGCGGCGCAAGGCCAGAGGCGACCCGATCATGGCCGACGCCCAAACCGGCTTGCGCATAGAAGGCGCGACGTCTTGATCCGCGAAGGCGTCGGCGACTTGCCCCCGCCGTCGTCCGGTCGGATTTCGACCGCTACTGCGCCTCGTCCTCCGGCGGGGCTTCCCGCAAAAGCTCGGCGGCCATCGCACGGGTCACGCGCCGTCCCCTCGACAACGCCTCTGCGTCCAGCGCAGCGACGGTGGCGCGAGCCGCGGCCAGCGATCGCTCGATGCGGGGGGCGATATAGGCGACAACCCGCGGTTCGATCGCCAACTGGCGGTCGCTGAACAGCTTGAACAGGACCGCCTCGGTCAGCTCGAGGTCCGGCGCGCCGACACGCACGAGCGGCGCGAGTTGCAGACGCGACAGCAGGTCCGGCGTGCCGAGGTTCCAGAGATCGGGCGCGGCGCGCCCGGTCATCAGCATCCAGCGGTCGCTCTGCAGGACGGCGTTGACGATATGGAAGAGCCGCTCCTCAGCCGCCCCGATTCGGTCGGCGTCCTCGATCAGGATCGCCGGGTGTTCGGCGCAGGCCGCGATGTCCGCTTCGCCGAGCCTGTCCCCCGCAACTGCGATCGCCGTGGCTTTCAGCGCCCACAGCGCGCCGAGGTGGCTTTTCCCGGACCCCTCCGGACCGATGAGCAGCAGCATACGGCTCGGCCAGTCCGGCCACCGGTTGATTGCGGCGAGCGCGTCGCGGTTCGACGCGGCGGGGAGGAAATCCTCGGCGGCAAAGCTCGGCTGATGCGGCCAGTCGAGCGTCAGCTGGCGCGGCTCTGTCATGGTTCCTTGGCCGCCCGGCCGAGATAGAAGGGGCTCTTGAGGTAAAGCCCGATCAGATGACGGACGACCACCCCGATGGCGGCGGCGGTTGGCACCGCGATAACGAGGCCGACGAAGCCGAAGAGCTGGCCGAAAGCCAGCAGGGCGAACATCAACCAGACCGGGTGCAGCCCGACCGATTCCCCGACCAGCTTTGGCGAAATGACGTTGCCCTCGAGAAACTGCCCCGCCACGACCACGCCGAGCGCCATGAAAAACAGCTTCAGACTCGGCCAGCCCTGGACGAGCGAGACCGCGATCGAAAGGACGAGCGCGATCAGCGAGCCGACATAGGGAACGAAACTCAAAACCCCGGCGATGACGCCGATCAGGAAGCCGAAATCGAGTCCGACGAGCGTCAGGCCGATCCCGTACCATAGCCCGAGAAACAGACAGACCAGCGACTGGCCGCGAAGGAATCCGGCCAGCGCGCCGTCGATCTCGCGGGCGATCTTGCGTAAGGAGTCGCGGTGGTCGAGCGGCAACCAGCTGTCGATCTCGGCGATCATTCGCTCCCAGTCGATCAGAATGTAGAAAGCGACGACCGGTGTGATGATCAGCACCGAGAAAAAATTGAACACCGCGGCGCCGCCGGACACCAGCCCGCGCAGAGCGTTAACGAGCCATTGCGCTCCCTGCGCGACGAAGTCGCCGATCGATTTCTGAATCTGGCCGGAGGAAAGCTGCTCGCCGAGGCCGAGCGTGTCGATCCAGCGTCCCAGATATTTCTGGATCAGCGTGACCCCTTCGGTGAGCGCCAGCGACTGAAGGCCCATGGCGTAGCCGGGCAGCTTTTGGGCGAAATTGATGAGCTGGTTGCCGAGGATCGGCGCAACCACGATCAGGGCGACCGCGAACGTGGCGGCGAACGCCACGAGAATGATCAGCGCCGCGCCGAGGCGATTGAGTCCCAGTTTCTCGAGCTTGCCGACCAGCGGGTCGAGGAGGTAGCCGAGGGCGATTCCGGCGGCGAAAGGGGCGACGGTCGAACCCAGCAGGTTCAGGGCATAGCCGAGCGCCCCGAGTAGGATGCCCCAGAACAGAATCTGACGCTCGATACTCAAGGCGATCGTCCCACGTTAGGAGCGTCGGCGGCGAGGATCGGCTGTATGAGGTCCCATTTGCCTCCCCATGGGTCGGAAAAGACGGCGACGATCCCATAGGGCTCGCGGCGGGGCGTTTCCAGGAACGGGACGCCGCGCGCCCTCAGAACGCGATAATCCCTATCGAAGTCGCTGGTCTGAAGGAAGTATCCGACCCGTCCGCCGGTCTGATCGCCGACGCGCGCCCGTTGCCGTTCGTCGGCCGGGACGGCGAGTACGATTTTGGCCCCGAGTTCGCCGGCCGGGGCGACAACCACCCAGCGTTTGTCGCCGGCCAGGGGCGTGTCCTCGACGACGGCGAAGCCGAGCGCGTCGCGGAAGAATGCCAGCCCCTCCTCATAGCTCGGAACGAGAAGGGAGAAGGCGTCGACGGACCGGATCATTGGCGCGTCATGTGATTAAGCCACTGGGCGACATAGACCCCGCCCGAGGCCACGGTCGTGACTGCGACTGTCCATTCGAGCGTGGTCTGGAGAGGGTAGGGGATCACGCCATAGGCGCGCGCCCCGAGGGCGAAACCGGCCAGCGCGATCTGTGCGGCCGTATTGAGCTTGGACACCCAGACCGGGCGGATTTCCACCGGCTTGTCGAGCAGCCAGGACACGATCACCGCGACGAGAATCATAACGTCGCGGGAAACGACGGCGATCGTCACCCAGGCCGGCAACTCGCCGTAAATCGCCAGCGTGACATAAATCGAGATCAGGAGCGCCTTGTCCGCCAGCGGATCGAGATAGGCGCCCAGCTCGGTGCGCAAATGGAAGCGACGCGCGATGAAACCATCGACCCCATCGGAAACGCCGGCGAGCAGAAAGGTCAGAAACGCCGCGAGATACCGGTCGGACACGATCATCATCACGGCGACCGGCGTCATCAGCATCCGCGCCAACGTGATGAGATTGGGAATGTTGATGGTGATCCGGGAAAAATCCATGCACTCCTGCCGTCTCCGGCGCCGGCGGCCGAAGCCCGGATGCGCGGACCTTGTCTGGCTGGTCGTCCCCCAATGCCGCCGCCGGGCGCGCAAACCTTCCTGAATACGGGCGCCTATCGGCGAAGGACGCTATCATGACAGGGCTCGAGTTGGGAAACCGCCTCGGTTCGTCGCGCTTGCTCCCGGCCGGCCGAGCGACTACGCCGTCGCGACGTCCCTCGTCCTGGAACCGCGATGCCCGAAATTCGCAAACCTCTCACCTACGCCGACGCAGGTGTCGACATCGACGCCGGCAATCGTCTCGTGGACCGGATCAAGCCGTTCGCCCGCGCGACCCGACGGCCGGGGGCGGACGCCGAGCTCGGCGGATTTGGCGGCCTTTTCGATCTGAGGGCGGCCGGATTTGCCGACCCCATTCTGGTCGCCGCCAACGACGGCGTCGGGACCAAGGTGAAGATCGCGATCGAGAGCGGGATCTACGACACGATCGGGGTCGACTTGGTGGCGATGTGTGTCAACGACATCGTTGTCCAGGGGGCGGAGCCGCTGCTGTTCCTCGACTATTTCGCCGCCGGCAAGCTCGACGAGCGGGTCGCCGCGGCGGTTGTCAAGGGGATCGCCGACGGCTGCGCCGAATCCGGCTGCGCCCTGATCGGCGGCGAGACCGCGGAGATGCCGGGCCTCTATGCCGACGGCGACTTCGACCTCGCCGGGTTTGCGGTCGGCGCCGCCGAGCGCGGAACGCTCCTGCCGCGCCACGGGCTCAAGGCCGGAGATCTGGTTTTCGGACTGCCGTCCTCGGGCCTTCACTCGAACGGCTTCTCCCTGGCGAGGCGGATCGTCTCGATTTCCGGCGTCGCCTGGGAGAAGCCGGCGCCCTTCGAGCCGTCGCGATCGCTCGCCGCCGCGCTGCTCACGCCGACCCGACTCTACGTGCGGCCGCTGCTCGATGTCCTCAAGCAGGCGGCCGGCGTGCTGGCGCTCGCCCATATCACCGGCGGTGGCTACCCGGACAATCTGCCGCGCGTGCTTCCCGCAGGGCTCATGGTCGCGCTCGACCTCGACGCTTTCGCGCCGCCGCCTGTGTTTTCTTGGCTCGCGGCGGTCGGAGCGGTATCTGAGGCCGAAATGCTGCGGACGTTCAACTGCGGCTTCGGCATGGCCGTATTCGTCGCATCGGAGCGCCAGGAGGAGGCGCGAAAGGCGCTCGAGCGAGCGGGCCTTGGCCCGATCCTGATCGGCAAGCTCGAACCGTCGGACGGGCCGCGGGTGATCACGCGGGGGCGGTTGAAGCTATGACGGGGCGGGTGAGAACGGGCGTCCTAATCTCCGGTCGCGGCTCCAACATGAGCGCCCTGATCGAGGCCGCGCGCGGGCGCGATTTCCCGGCCGAAATCGCGCTTGTGCTATCCGACAAGCCGCAAGCCGCCGGGCTCAAAACCGCGCAGGCGGCGGGCGTGGCCGCCGACGGCGCTAGACGCCCGGGGCTTTGCCGCCAAGCCGGCGTTCGAGGCGGCGGTGACGGCGGCGCTGGCAGGGGCGGGCGTCGAACTCATCTGCCTCGCGGGCTTCATGCGCATTCTCAGCGCCGCCTTTGTCGAGCGATGGCGAGGCCGGATCCTCAACATCCATCCGTCGCTGCTACCCGATCTCAGGGGCCTTCACACCCACGAGCGCGCGCTCGCCGAAGCGCGCGCCGAGCACGGCTGCACGGTCCATTTCGTCACCGCCGATCTCGACGCGGGGCCGATCGTCGCCCAGGCGCGCGTCCCCGTGCTGCCCGGCGACGACCCGGAGAGGCTCGCGGGCCGGGTGCTCATCGAGGAGCACCGCATCTATCCGCAGGCGCTCGACGCGGTCGCCCGCGCCGTACGCACGGCCGGCCACGCGACCGGGTGAGCCGCCTTGGCGCGGCTCACGATTTCCGTCACAATCGCCGGGGTTTGAAAGCTGGAGATTGACGTGGCGCAAAGCGTTGCCATGAAACACGTGGAAACGGACACTTTGGAAGCCGTGGCGGAATCATTGGCTCCCTCGCCGCTGATGTCCTCCCCGGACCGGTTCATCAATCGCGAGCTGTCCTGGCTCGAATTCAACCGGCGTGTGCTGGAGGAATCGGCGAACCCGAACCATCCGCTGCTCGAAAGGCTGCGGTTCCTCTCGATCTCCGCCAACAATCTCGACGAATTCTTCATGGTCCGCGTCGCGGGCCTGGTCGGGCAGGTGCTCTCCGGCGTCGCCGAGATCTCGGCGGACGGCCGCACTCCGGCCGAGCAGCTCGAGCGGATCGGCGAACGGGTGGCGGCGCTGGTGGCTTCCCAGCAGGAGCGGTGGCGCACGTTGCGCAGAGAGCTCGCGACGAGCGGCATCGTCCTTCTCGACGTCGCCGATCTGACCCGGCGGGAGCGCGACTGGCTGCAGGATCACTTCCTGCAGCACGTCTTCCCGATCCTGACGCCGCTCGCCGTCGACCCGGCCCATCCGTTCCCGTTCATCCCCAATCTCGGGTTCACGCTGGCGCTCGAACTGCTCAATCCGCAGGACGGACGGACGATGAGCGCGCTCGTGCGCATTCCGAGCAGCGTCGAGCGTTTCGTCCGCCTGCCGGACGGTCCGACCGGCGTGACGGCGCGCTTCGTCTCGCTCGACCGGCTGATCGTGGCCTTCATCAGCCTGCTGTTTCCGGGCTTCGAGGTGCTCGGCGAAGGGGCGTTCCGGGTCATTCGCGACAGCGACATCGAGGTCGAGGAGGAGGCCGAGGACCTCGTCCGGCTTTACGAGAGCGCGCTGAAGCGCCGTCGTCGCGGCTCGGTGATCCGGCTGGAGATCGAGGCGAGCATGCCGGAATCCTTGCGCGCCTTCGTCGCCGGCGACGTCGACGTCGTGCCGTCCGGCATCGTTCTGATCGATGGCATGCTCGCGCTCAACGAACTGTCGCAGCTCGTCGCCATCGACCGGCCCGAATTGAAGTTTCCGCCGTACAAGCCGCGCTTTCCCGAGCGGGTGAAGGAGCATGGCGGCGACTGTTTCGCCGCCATCCGGCAGAAGGACCTGGTGGTCCATCACCCATACGAATCGTTCGACGTGGTGGTTCAGTTCCTCAACCAGGCGGCGCGCGATCCCAATGTCGTGGCGATCAAGCAGACGCTTTATCGCACTTCGGCCGACAGCCCGATCGTCCGCGCGCTGGTCGAGGCGGCCGAAGCGGGCAAGTCGGTGACGGCGCTGGTCGAGCTCAAGGCGCGCTTCGACGAGGAGGCCAACATTCGCCTGGCGCGCGATCTCGAGCGCGCCGGGGCACAGATCGTCTACGGCTTCATCGAGCTCAAGACCCACGCGAAGCTCTCAATGGTGGTGCGCCGGGAGGGCGGCGCGCTGGTCAACTACTGCCACCTCGGGACCGGGAATTATCACCCGGTCACCGCCAAGATCTATACGGACATCTCGCTCTTCACCGCCGAGCCGGCGATCGGCCGGGACGTCGCGCGGATCTTCAATTTCATCACGGGCTATGCCGAGCCGGACGGGCTCGAGCAGATGGCGATCTCGCCGATCTCGCTCAAGAAGACGCTGTTGCGCTGCATCGCCGACGAGGTGGACCACGCCGCGCTCGGCAAGCCGGCGCGGATCTGGCTCAAGTGCAATGCGCTGGTCGATCCCGAGATCATCGACGCGCTCTATGTCGCAAGCCAGGCCGGCGTGCAGATCGACATTGTGGCGCGCGGCATCTGCTGCCTGCGGCCCGGCGTGCCCGGCCTGTCGGAGACCATCAATGCCAAGTCGATCGTCGGACGGTTTCTCGAGCATTCCCGCATCTACGCCTTCGGCGCGGGCTACGGGCTGCCGCATCCGAAAGCGCGGGTGTTCATCTCGTCGGCCGACCTCATGCCGCGCAACCTCGACCGGCGCGTCGAAGCCCTGGTTCCCCTGCTCAATCCGACGGTGCACGAGCAGGTTCTCAATCAGATCATGGAAGCCAATCTGAGGGACAACGAGCAGAGCTTCCGGATTTTGCCCGACGGCTCGAGCGTCCGCGTCATCCGGGCGGAAGGCGAGGAGCCGTTCAACGCCCACAAGTTTTTCCAGACGAACCCCAGCCTTTCCGGGCGCGGGCAGGCGTTGAACGAG
Organism: uncultured Alphaproteobacteria bacterium; assembly: GCA_963770035.1. GTDB lineage: Bacteria > Pseudomonadota > Alphaproteobacteria > Rhizobiales > Beijerinckiaceae > Roseiarcus. The sequence goes on from CAVYON010000002.1 coordinate 159,909, forward strand.
TTCCTTCCCGGTGGCGCCGCGCGGACGCGCCTGATAAACGACCGCGTCGTTTTCGGGGCCGCGCCCCACCGGGGTCACATCCATGCCGGACAATGTAGCGCAGGGCCGGTTGCCCGGGACGCCGGTCGCGATCGTGGACATCGGTTCGAACTCGGTCCGACTGGTCGCTTACGAATCGCAATCGCGGGCGCCGACCCCGACGTTCAACGAGAAGGCGCTTTGCGGCCTGGGACGCGGCGTCGCCACCACCGGCCTCTTGCCGGAGGACGCGGTCGCCAAGGCGCTCGCGGCGCTGCAGAGGTTCCGGGTGCTGTGCGACACGATGCGAATCACAGATGTGCGGGGTTTAGCCACTGCCGCGGTGCGCGACGCGGCGAACGGTCCCAGGTTCCTCGCCATGGCCGAACGCGCCATCGGCTGCCGAATTGACCTGCTCAGCGGCCAGCAGGAGGCGAAGCTCTCGGCCCTGGGCGTCGTCAGCTCGATCCACGCGGCCGACGGAATTGTGGGCGATCTCGGCGGGGGCTCGCTCGAACTGACCGACGTCAGGGACGGGGCCGCCAATTCCGGCCTGACCCTTCCGCTTGGCGGCCTGTCGCTGATGGATCTTTCGGAACGTTCCCCGAAGAAGGCGGCGAGGATCGTGCGCGACGCGCTCGCCGGCGTGAAGATGCTGCGGAGCCTGGCCGGCCGCACGTTTTACGCCGTCGGGGGGACATGGCGTGCACTCGCCCGGCTGCACATGCGCCAGCGACAGTATCCCATGAACGTGATGCACAACTACGTCATCCCAACTGGCGATGCGCTGGAATTCGCCCGGCTCGTCGAGCGGATCGAGGTGGACGCACTGATGGCGATCGAATCGGTTTCAGCGGCGCGCCGTCCGCTCCTCGCCTATGGCGCGGCGGTGCTCGAGGAGATTCTTCGGGTCGCGGCGCCCAGGGAGATCGTTGTCTCCGTGCTTGGCGTCCGCGAGGGCCTGCTCTATTCCCAGCTCGCGCCGGAGGTTCAGGCCGAGGACCCGCTCATCGCCTCGGCCCGCGAGTTCAACCGCCTCCGTTCGCGCGCGCCGGCCCATGGCGAGGAACTGTTCGACTGGACTTCGCGCCTCATCGCCTCGTCGCATCTCGACGAGACCGACGACGACCGGCGACTACGTCACGCCGCTTGTCTTCTTTCCGACATTTCCTGGCGCGCACATCCCGACTATCGGGGGACCCAGGCGTACGACCTGGTGGCGAACGCGGCGTTCATCGGTGTCGATCATCCCTCGCGTGCTTTTCTTGCGCTCGCGGCGGCCTATCGCCATCTTTCGAACGAGGATTTCGTCACGCCGCAGTCGCGTTCGCTGGTCAGCGCGCGTCAGCTCGACCGGGCGCGCATCCTGGGGGCGGCGATGCGGGTCGCCTACAATATCTCCGGCGCTATGCCCGGGGTGCTGCCGCGCACGCCCATGGTGTGCGGGAAAGGACAGGTTATCTTGACGCTTCCGGCGGAGCTTGCGCCGCTCAGCGGCGACCGGCTGCAGTCGCGGATCCGGCAGTTTGCGCGGCTGATCGGCGGCGACCCGGAGATCCGAGCGTCGCTTGGCGGATGATAACACATGTTAATTGTGTACAATTTGGGCGCATTTCGAGTCTTCTGGGCTGGGGCTTAATTGCAAATGCCGGAGGGAGGGACCATATTCCGACTGTCCACCCCGGACGCCATTCGGGCAGGATTCTTGCAAGACCCCCCACCGGCGGTCCTTGAAACCGCCAAGGCGAGGAGTAGTCGGTTATGGCGGCTGTCCAGGAGACGGTCGATCGGGTCCGCTCGATCGACGTCGACGCGTACAAATACGGATTCGTCAGCGCGATCGAATCCGACGTTGCGCCCAAGGGGCTCAACGAAGACATCGTTCGGTTCATATCGGCGAAGAAGGAAGAGCCCGAGTGGCTGCTCGCGTGGCGGCTCGAGGCCTATCGCCGATGGTTGACGATGGACGAGCCGAAATGGGCCCGGGTCGATTATCCGCCGATTGATTTCCAGGACCTCCACTATTTCGCCGCGCCCAAAACGGCGGCGGGACCGAAGTCGCTTGACGAGGTCGATCCGGAGCTTTTGCGCACTTACGCAAAGCTCGGCATTCCGCTGGTCGAGCAGGAGATCCTGGCCGGCGTCGAGAAGCCGAGAGTCGCCGTCGACGCCGTGTTCGAATTCGGTCTCCGTCGCCACGACCTTCAAGGCGGAGCTCGGCAAGGCCGGGGTGATCTTCTGCTCGTTCTCCGAGGCCGTCCGCAATCATCCCGACCTCGTGCGGCGCTATCTCGGGACGGTCGTTCCCTCGACGGACAATTTCTACGCTACGCTCAATTCGGCGGTGTTCTCGGACGGCTCGTTCGTCTACGTGCCCCCGGGCGTTCGCTGCCCGATGGAGCTGTCGACCTACTTCCGCATCAACGAGAAAAACACCGGCCAGTTCGAGCGGACGCTGATCATGGCCGACAAGGGGTCTTACGTCAGCTATCTCGAGGGCTGCACCGCGCCCAAGCGCGACGAGAACCAGCTTCACGCCGCCGTGGTCGAACTCGTTGCGCTCGAGGACGCCGAGATCAAGTACTCGACCGTGCAGAACTGGTATCCGGGCGATTCCGAGGGGCGCGGCGGCATCTACAACTTCGTCACCAAACGCGGCGACTGTCGCGGCGCGCGCTCGAAGATCTCGTGGACCCAGGTCGAGACCGGCTCGGCGATCACCTGGAAGTATCCCTCCTGCATCCTGCGCGGCGAGTCCTCGCGCGGCGAGTTCTACTCGATCGCCATCTCGAACGGGCGCCAGCAGGTCGACAGCGGCACCAAGATGATTCACCTCGGTCGCAACACGACGAGCCGCATCATCTCCAAGGGCGTTTCGGCCGGAAGGTCGCAGAACACCTACCGCGGCCAGGTCTCGGCGCATAGGCTCGCCACCGGCGCGCGCAACTATACCAACTGCGATTCGCTGCTGATCGGCCACGAATGCGGCGCGCACACAGTGCCCTACATTGAGGCCAAGAACGCCTCCGCCGTCATCGAGCACGAGGCGACCACGTCGAAGGTTTCTGAGGAGCAGCTTTTCTACTGCCAGCAGAGAGGACTGTCGTCCGAGGAGGCGACCGCGCTGATCGTCAACGGATTCGTTCGCGACGTTCTGCAGCAGTTGCCGATGGAGTTTGCGGTCGAGGCGCAAAAGCTGATCGCCATCAGCCTCGAGGGAAGCGTCGGGTGACGCTGTCCGCTTTGTCTTTCGACTCTTCGGCGCACACCATAAGGCCATCTTCGATGCTCGAGATCACGAACCTTCACGTATCCGTTCACGGCCAGCCGATCCTCGACGGCTTGACGCTGACGGTGAGGCCGGGCGAGGTGGCGGCGATCATGGGGCCGAACGGCTCCGGCAAGTCGACCCTTGCCTATGTCATCGCCGGCAAACCGGACTACGAGGTGACCTCGGGCGAGATTTTCCTCGACGGCGAGAACTTGCTCGACCTCGAGGCCGACGAGCGCGCCCGCAAGGGCATATTTCTCGCCTTCCAGTATCCGATCGAGATTCCGGGCGTGGCGACGATGACTTTCCTGAAGGCGTCGCTGAACGCGCAGCGGCGCGCCCGCGGGGAAGCGGATCTGACGACGCCAGAGTTCATGCGCCGGGTCCGCGAGGCGTCGCAGCGGCTGAAAGTCGAACAGGAGATCCTGCGCCGGCCGCTCAACGTCGGCTTCTCCGGCGGCGAGAAGAAGCGGATCGAGATTTTGCAGATGACCCTGCTCGAGCCGCGCTACGGCGTGCTCGACGAGACGGATTCCGGGCTCGACATTGACGCCCTGCGGGTCGTGTCGGAAGGCGTCAACGCGCTGCGCAATGCAAACCGCGGCTTCCTGGTGATCACCCACTATCAGCGGCTTCTCGATCACATAAAGCCGGATGTCGTTCATGTCATGGCGAAGGGCCGCATCGTCGCCACCGGCGGCCCGGAGCTCGCGCTCGAACTCGAGAAGAACGGTTACCGCGACTACGCCGTTCAGGCCGCGTGAGGCGCCGATGACCGTTCACGCATCTCCCCGTACGGCTGCGGAAGCCACGATCGCCCGGCAGTTCGAGGCGCTGAAGGCGTTGGCGCTTTCGCCGCGCCGGGCGGCCGCGTTCGACCGTTTTGCCGCCGCGGGCCTGCCGACGCGGCGGGTCGAGTCCTGGCACTACACCGACCTGCGCGCGGCCTTGTTGGACGCGGCGCCGCTTGCGCCTGCGCCCGATCGCGCGGCGATCGGGGCGGCGCGCGCGCTTCTCGCAGGCAGCGATAAAGTCGGCGCCGCGCAACTCGTCATGGTGAACGGCAAATTCGCGCCCGAACTCAGCGACGCGCTGCCGGCTGGCGCGGCCATCGTCAGCGCCCGCGAGCGCGCGTTCGACGCCGAGGATCCGATGACGTCGCTGGTCGAAGCGATGTCGCCCGAGGGCGTGACCGTCGAGATTTCGGCCGGGGCGGCTCTCGGCGGCCTGATCGAGATCGTGCATCTGGCGGCCGGCGACGGCGCCTATTCGTTTTATTCCTGGACCGAGATCGCGCTCGGCGCCGGCGCCAGCGCCACCATTGTCGAGAGCTTCCTTGGCGCCCGGGCCGGTGTTCAGCGACACGCCGCGACGACGTTGAGGCTCGCCTCGGGCGCAAAGCTGAGGCATGTCGCCGTGGTCGGCGACGATCCCGAACTGCATCTCGAAAGCCAGCTCGTCGCGCTCGAGGCCGGCGCCGAACTGAACGCTTTTGGCCTCGTTTCCGGCGGCGCGCTCAGCCGCCGCCAGATTTTTGCGGATATTGTGGGCGCGGAGGCGAAGATCACGCTCGCCGGATTGGCGCTGCTCGACGGCGCCCGACGAGCCGATACGACGCTCAAGGTCGTGCACGCCGCGCCGCGCGGGGTGAGCCGCGAGTTCTACCGGGCGATTGTCGCCGACGATGCGGCGGGCGTCTTCCAGGGCAAGGTCGTCGTGACGCCCGGCGCGCAGAAGACCGATGGGGCGATGAAATCGCAGGCCGTGCTCCTGTCGCCGCATGCGCAGATGAACGCGAAGCCGGAGCTTGAGATTTTCGCCGACGACGTGGTCTGCGGTCACGGCGCGACCGTCGCCTCGATCGACCCGGAGCAGATTTTCTATCTGCAGACGCGCGGCATTCCGAAGGCCGAGGCCGAGGCGATGCTGCTCGAGGCCTTCGGCGCCGAGGCGATCGCCCGCGTCGACGACGAGGCGCTGGCGCAAAGGTTGCAGGCGCGGCTCGCTGTCTGGCTCGCCGGCCGCAGCGCCGCCGGGACGACGGAGACGATCGGATGAACGACATGGTCCGCCCCGTCGAACCCTATGACGTCGCGAAGATTCGAGAGGATTTCCCGATTCTCGCCGAGCGCCCGTACGGCAAGCCGCTCGTCTATCTCGACAACGCCGCCTCGGCCCAGAAGCCGAAGTCCGTGCTCGACCGGCTGACCCACGCCTACGAGCATGAGTACGCCAACGTCCATCGCGGCCTTCACTATCTCGCCAATGCCGCGACGGAGGCCTACGAGGCGGCGCGCGAAACGGTGCGCCGCTTCCTGAACGCCGCTTCGACCGACGAGATCGTCTTCACCCGTTCCGCGACCGAGGCGATCAACCTCGCCGCCGCAAGCTTCTGCCTGAAACACATCGGAGCCGGCGACGAGATCGTGCTCAGCGTGATGGAGCATCACTCCAACATCGTTCCCTGGCACTTCCATCGCGAACGGAAGGGCGCCGTCTTGAGCTGGATCGAGATTCGCGACGACGGGTCGTTCTCGATCGAAGCGTTCGAAAAGGCGCTGAGCGACCGGACGAAGATTGTCGCGATCACGCAGATGTCGAACGTCGTCGGAACGGCGCCCCCGATCAAGGAGATCGTCAGGATCGCGCATGCGCGCGGGGTCAAGGTGCTGGTCGACGGCTCGCAGGGCGCCGTCCATCTCGACGTCGACGTCCGCGACCTCGACGCGGATTTCTATGTCGTCACCGGTCACAAGCTTTACGGGCCAACCGGCATCGGCGTCCTGTACGGCAAGCGTGAGCTGCTCGAATCCCTGCCGCCGTTCCTCGGCGGCGGCGAGATGATCGAGGAGGTGACGCGCGACATGGTGACCTATAACCACCCGCCATACCAATTCGAGGCTGGGACGCCGCCGATCGTGCAGGCGATCGGCCTTGGCGCCGCGCTCGATTATATGGAGGGGATCGGGCGGGCCCGGATTCGCGCTCACGAGGAGGCGCTGAGCGCCTACGCACACGAGAGGCTGTCCAGGATCAACTCGCTGAAGATCATCGGCACGGCGGCGGGCAAAGGGCCGATCCTGTCGTTCACGATGCAGGGCGCGCACGCGCACGACATCGCGACGCTGATCGACCGGTCGGGCGTGGCGGTGCGCGCCGGGACGCATTGCGCCATGCCGCTGCTGCAGAGGTTCGGCGTGACGTCGACTTGCCGCGCTTCATTCGCCCTCTACAATACCTTCGATGAAGTCGACGCGCTCGCTGACGCTCTGGATCGGGCCCAGAAGCTTTTCATGTAGGGAGAACGCTGCATGACCGATGCGCCCTCCACCACCGCCGCGCAGCCGCCGGCGGTTCTGAAGCCACCATCGCAAATGGCGGCCGAGGAACTGCAGGCGCTGACCAATTCGATCGTCTCGGCGCTCAAGACAGTCTACGATCCGGAGATTCCGGCCGACATCTACGAACTCGGGCTCATCTATAATGTCGATATCGACGAGAGCCAATTCGTCGCGATCGACATGACGCTGACCGCGCCGGCCTGTCCGGTCGCGGGCGAGATGCCGACCTGGGTGGAAAATGCCGTCGGCGTCGTGCCGGGCGTGGCTGGCGTCAAGGTGAACATGGTGTTCGACCCGCCGTGGGACCAGAGTCGCATGTCCGAGGAAGCGCGCGTCGCCCTCGACATGTGGTGATCCTGGGCGGGCAAAGGCGCGCTGCTCGCCGCCAGCCCTGGACTGAGTTCCGTTAGACGCCCGATGGACGGTCGCGCTGCACCGGAGGAGGGCCGTCTCGCCGCCGTCAAGACGCGGGAGAAGCGCGACCTCCGTTGAGGCGCCGACAATCGCGCGGCCGGCGCGCATGATGCAGCTTGATTGCGGGCGTCCGGTTCGTCAGCATCGGAAAGCGATTTGAGCTGTCGGACAGAGAGACGCCGTGAACGCGACGCTGCTCAACGACCCGCGGATGCGGGGTCGGTTCTATCAGGGTCTGCTAGTTGCCGCTCTCGGCGCACTGCTGATCGGCGGCGCCTACAACGCCTATGTGAACATGACGGCCCGCGGCATTCCGATGGGCTTCGGCTTCTGGAATGAGGTCGCGGGCTTCGATATCAACCTGCACCTGATCCCGTATTCGGCCACGTCGACCTACGGACGGGCCTTTTGGGTTGGTCTGGTGAACACGCTGCTTGTCGCGGCGGTTAGCATTCCGTTGGCGACGCTGCTTGGCTTCGCCGTCGGCGTGGCCCGCCTGTCGCCGAACTGGCTCCTGTCGCGCGCCGCGCTGCTTTACACCACGATTTTGCGCAACACGCCTCTGCTGTTGCAATTGCTGTTTTGGTATAACGCCGTCCTGAGATCGCTGCCCGGACCGCGCCAGTCGCTGGCTCTCGGCGGCTGGATCTTTCTCAACAATCGAGGGTTGTTCCTCCCGGCGCCGGTTCCGCTCGCCGGCGCGTCGGGATTTGTCGCGGCGGTGGTCGCAGCCGTCGTCATGGCGATTGTGTTTCGATATTGGGCGCGGCGTCGACAGGAGTTGACCGGCGCGCAGGCGCCTGTCGGCCCGGTTGCGGCGGGCCTCGTCATTGGACTTCCGGCGATTGCGGTTGCGGTTTTTGGGCCCCCGTTCGCGCTTGATGTGGCCAGGCTCTCCGGCTTCAACCTGAAGGGCGGAATTCCGGTGATTCCGGAATTCGCCGCCTTGGTGTTTGGTCTCGTCACCTTCACAGCCGCTTTCATCGCCGAGGTTGTCCGGGCGGGGGTTCAGGCCGTCGCACGAGGACAGGTCGAGGCGGCGGCGGCGCTCGGCCTGCATCGGGCGCTGGCGAACGAACTGGTCGTCATCCCGCAGGCGATGCGGCTCATCGTTCCGCCGCTCACTTCGCAATATCTCAATCTCGTCAAGAACTCTTCGCTCGCGGTATTCGTTGGCTATCCGGACCTGGTTCAGATTTTTGCCGGCACGGTGCTGAACCAGACTCAGGCGGCCGTCCAGGTGATGGCGATCACCATGGCTGTCTATCTGACGATCTCGATTGCGGGGGCTGTCGCGCTGAACGCCTACAATGCGCATTTCGCCTTGAAGGAGCGCTGAGCGTGACAGACGCGATCGCCTTCGTACGCGATAGGTCGGAGCCCGTCGATCCGCCGCCGACTTTCGGCGCCGGGGCGGTTGCCTGGGCGCGGACGAATCTCTTCTCGTCGGTCGCCTCCAGCCTGACGACCCTGGCCTTCATTGCGCTTGCGCTGTGGTTGCTGCCGCCGCTCGTCCGCTGGGGGACGGTGGACGCGGTCTGGAGCGCGCCGGACGGCGCGCTCTGTCGTAAGCATCAGGACGGGGCTTGCTGGGCGTTCATCGGCGCGAAGTTGGACTACCTCCGCTTCGGCTCGTATCCGATCCAGCAGCGCTGGCGGGCGGACGCCGTGGAGGCGCTGGGTGCGGTGCTGATCGCTTGGCTTCTCTGGCCTTCCGCGCCCAAGCGGGCGTTGGGCGCGCTTCTGTTCTTCGTCGCATATCCGGTTGCAGCCTTCATCCTGTTGCGTGGATCGCCGACGTTCGGTTTGCCGGTCGTCGACACGCTGCTCTGGGGCGGCATCCTTGTTTCTCTGCTGACCGCGGTGGTCGGTATTGTCTTTTCGCTGCCCCTGGGCGTTCTGCTTGCGCTCGGCCGGCGTTCGCAATTGCCTGTCGTGCGGCTGGCGAGCGTCCTATTCATCGAGTTCGTTCGCGGCGTGCCTTTCATCACCGTTCTGTTCATGGCGAACACGATGCTGCCGCTCTTCGTTCCCGCGGCCTGGACGCCGGACCGGTTCCTGCGGCCGCTGATCGGCATGGCTCTGTTCTCCGCCGCCTACATGGCGGAGGAAGTCCGCGGCGGCCTGCAACTGCTCGGTCGTGGCCAATATGAAGGAGCGATGGCGCTCGGGCTGAACTACTCGGGGATGATGGCGCTGGTGATCCTGCCGCAGGCGCTGACGATGGTTATTCCCGGGATCCTCAACAATTTCGTCGGGCTGTTCATGGACACGACGCTGGTGTCGATCGTCGGCGTCACAGACTTTTTGGAAGCAATGAACAACGCCTTCAAGGATCCGGTCTGGAGCGGGCCGTCCATCATGGCGACCGGCTACGCCTTCGCCGCGTTGTTCTACTTCGTCTTCTGCTACGGGATGGCGCGCTATGGCGCCTATGTTGAGCGCATGCTCGCGAAGGGACGCGCTCCGTGACTCGGTCCCCGGCGGAAATCGGCGGTCCTGCTGTCGAGTTCATCGGCGTCCACAAGTGGTATGGCGCCTTCCACGCGTTGCGCAATATCAATCTGACTGTGCGGCGCGGGGAGCGCATTGTCGTTTGCGGCCCCTCCGGATCGGGCAAGTCCACGTTCATTCGCTGCGTCAATCGGCTCGAGGAGCATCAGCGCGGGTCGATCGTGGTCGACGGCGTGGAACTGACGCCGGACGTCAAGCGCATCGATGAGGTGCGCCGCGAGGTCGGCATGGTGTTTCAGAGCTTCAACCTTTTTCCGCACCTGACGGTTGTTGAGAATTGCACGCTCGCGCCGATCTGGGTTCGCCATATGCCGAAGCGGGACGCCGAAGCGCTTGCGATGACGCTGCTCGCCCGGGTCAAGATCCCCGAGCAGGCGAAGAAATATCCGGGTCAGCTTTCCGGTGGCCAGCAGCAGCGAGTTGCGATTGCGCGCGCGCTCTGCATGAATCCGAAAATCATGCTGTTTGACGAACCGACTTCCGCGCTTGACCCCGAGATGGTCAAAGAGGTGCTCGAAACTATGACCGCGCTCGCCGAGGACGGTATGACCATGATCGTCGTCACCCATGAGATGGGATTTGCGCGCCAGATCGCGGATCGAGTCGTGTTCATGGACAACGGCGAAATCGTCGAGATCAACGCGCCGCAACCCTTCTTCGATGGTCCACAGCATGAGCGCACAAAGCTCTTCCTGCGGCAGAATTCTGCGCTGACGCGCGGCGCTCGGTCATCGCTCCGATCGGCCCGCGTTTCCTGCCCGGTCTCGTTTCCGTAAGATAAGTCGATTCGACCTGACCGAGCTCACGCCCATGCCTTCACGAACCGCTGCGCAGCCGATCACGGCAGGCCTCGTCGCCGCCTTTGTCGGGTTTGCCTCATCTTTTGCGGTGGTTCTCAAGGGCCTCACAGCGGTGGGCGCGACGGACGTTCAGGCCGCGTCCGGGCTGATGGCGCTGTCGGTCGCGATGGGGATCGCAGGGGTTGTGCTCAGCATCGGCCTGCGCATGCCAGTCTTTGTCGCCTGGTCGACGCCCGGCGCAGCGCTGCTGGCGGCGACAGGGCCTGCGCCGGGAGGGTTCCCCGCTGCCGTCGGCGCCTTTGTCGTGGTCGGGATCCTTCTAATCGCGGCAGGGCTCATCCGGCCGTTCGGGCGTCTCATCGCAGCCATTCCTGATCCGCTCGCCAACGCCATGCTGGCTGGGGTGCTGTTCGGTCTTTGCCTGAAACCGATCGCTGCGCTGATCGAGGCGCCGATCGGGGCGACGCTGATCGTGCTCTCCTGGCTGGCTGTCTCGCGATGGAAGCGTGTCTATGCGACGCCGGGCGCGGCGCTTGTCGCTGGGCTGGTGATTGCCGCGAGCGGTCGGGCCGCGGGCTTCGATCTGCAGACGATCACGCCGCGCCCGGAATTCGTCGCGCCGACCTTTTCGCTCCAGGCGATCATGGGGATCGCCCTGCCGCTGTTCATCGTCACGATGGCGTCGCAGAACCTTCCGGGCCTGGCCGTCCTTGGCGCCTACGGCTTCCGCCCTGATCCCGGACAGCTCGTCTGGACGACCGGCGCGTTTAGCTTGGCCTCCGCGCCGTTCGGCGGCCATGCAGTCAACCTGAGCTCTATCGTTGCGGCTTTGTGCGCGTCCCCCGACGCTTCGCCGGACCCCGGCAAACGTTGGATCGCCGCCGCGACAGCGGGAGCCGCCTCGATCGTATTCGGGCTCTTCGCCGGCGCGGTGACCGCCTTTGCGTCCGGCGCGCCGATCCTCGTCGAAGCCGTCGCCGGCCTCGCCTTGCTCAATCCGTTCGGTTCGGCGCTCCACAACGCGCTCGCCGACACCAAGGGACGCGAGGCCGCCCTGGTGGCGTTTCTCGTCACCGCTTCGGGCGTGACGATCTACGGGATCGGCGGCGCCTTCTGGGGGCTCGTGGCGGGCGGCGCGGTGATGGCGCTCACCCGGGCCGGCGCGTCGTCCAACCGTCAGGCGCCGTAAAGCCAGTCGTAGTGGGCGCTGAGGCGCCGTGGGCCTAGGAGACGCATTGCAGCGTCGCGCGCAACCGCCATCGGACCTCTGAGGTGATAGATCCGGCCCTGCCGCAACGCTTCGGTCTGAACGCGCGTAGCGCGCGGGACTCGAGCCCGGGAATACGCTGCAAGCGCCTGAGGGACGTCGTCTGTTTGGGCCAAAGCCGATCCCAGCGCGCCCGCGTCCTCGATTGCCTGCGCCGCGCCTTGCGCGAGGAAAGGGACCATCGGATGGGCGGCGTCGCCGACCAGCGCGACACGGCCCAGCGCGAACGAGCCGAGCGCCGGACGACCGTAGAGCGGCCAAGCGCGCCAGTTGGTCGCAGCGGCAAGTAGTCTGCGCGTCGAGGCTGACCAGCCGGCGAAGGCGCGTTCCAAGGCAGGGCGGTCGGCGACACCGTCCCATGGGCGCTCCGTTTCACCGCCCCGCCAATTGTCCTCAACCACCGCGACCACGTTGACGATCGAGCCTTTGCGGAGCGGGTAATGCACGAGATGGGCGTTTGGTCCGAGGCGCAGCACGACGTGGGCCTTCGTCCAATCTGGATCGAGAAGCGCGGCTGGAATGGTGGCGCGAAACGCGACGCGTCCCGTAAAGGCGGGACCGTCGGTCGCTTCCGGGGCGAACATTGGGCGGACCCGCGAACGGAGACCGTCCGCGCCGACCACGAGGTGGGCGACGTGTTCTGTCGCAACATCGCCCTGCGTCCGTTCGACGACGGCCTCGGCGCCTCGGGTTGTGACTCTCGCGATGGTGGATCCCAGATTAATGCGGATCCTGTCGTGGCGCCTTGCGACTTGCGCCAGAGCCTGCTGCAGGTCGGCCCGGTGAAGGACCAGATAAGGCGCTCCCCAACGCCGCTCGGCGTCCTTGAGCGAAAGGCGCATGAGAGTCGAGTCGTCCGATCCTCTCAACGCGACGACAAAGTCGGGCACCATAGCTGCTTCCCGCAGCTCATCGAGCGCATCAAGACGGGCCAGAACTCGCGTGGCGTTCGGGGTGAGTTGCAACCCCGCGCCATATTCCTCGAGCGCCGCGGCCCGCTCGTAGACAGTAGCGTCGAAGCCCGCCCGAGACAGAGCGAGTGCCGTCGTCAGACCGCCAATGCCAGCGCCGGCTATGATGGCGCGCACGCAAACCTCGTTACCTCGCAACGTGCAGCTCGCACTCCAAGGGCGCGCAGATTGTGCTCAACGTCTCGTCATAAACGAAGCGCGTCGAGCAATAAGAGCAGATCGCCTCGCTGTCCGAGCCCATGTCGATAAAAATGTGCGGATGGTCGAACGGCGGCTTCGCGCCGGTGCACATGAACTCCTTCACCCGGACCTTGATCGTTGGAATCCCTGGTTCATTGTGGAAATGAGGGATGGAATGTTCAGCCATCGTCCAGGTCCATCTTGGCGCCTTGGCCATTAAGCACGTTCGCACAAGCGCCGCCAGCCCGAGACCGCTCAAACTGGCACGACGTCCACTTCGACCTTGAGTTCATGACTGCCGGAGGAGAGGACCATGCTTTCGATTGGCGATGCGTCGGTATAGTCGCGCCCCCTTGCCACCTCGACGTGGTCATTGTGGATGGCGAGCGCATTTGTCGGATCGAAGTCGATCCAACCCATCGACCGCCCGCACCACAGCGATACCCACGCATGCGAAGCGTCGGCGCCGGTTAGTCGTTCCTTGCCCGGCGGCGGAACAGTGCGAATGTAGCCGCTTACGTAAAGGGCAGGCAGCCCGAGACCGCGCAGAGCGGCAATCATGATGTGAGCGAAGTCCTGACAGACGCCATGACGGTGGTGGAAGGCCACATGCGCGGGGGTGGACACTTCCGTCGCCTCGGGGTCGTAGACGAAATCGGCGCGGATCCGCCGAGCGAGATCTATCGCAGCTTCATAGATGGGACAACTCGGAGCGAAGCTTAGGCGGGCGTAGTCGGTTGCCTCGCTGAAGAGCGACAGGGCGCGGGAGGGATAGATTCCGATCGCAGGGCTGTCGAAGGCGAGCGACGGGACGACAAGCGCTTCCGCAGCGACAGTCTCCCAGCGCGGCGACAGTTCGAGCACGTCGGGTCGATCAACGCGCACGCGCGACGCAGCCTCTACGGTGAGCTCTCGGTGTGGCTTCTCGATCCTGAGGCTCAAGACCGCATTGCCGTAGGCGTCAATCCGCTCGACGGGCGGCAGGCACGGGGGATCGGTCTCGAGGCTGAACCGCTCGAGAACTTGGCCATCGCGAGAAACGGGCTTCAGGCGGAGGACGCCAGTCGTCAACTCAACGGTCGAACCGTAAGTGTATCGGGTGATGTGAGTGATGTCGAAGTTCACGCGAGTCCCGTGATCTTTTCTGCGCGTCCTTGGGCGGCGCCCTGCAGGAAATATCGCTCGGCGATTGCGTTCGCCAGCATCAACAACCGCTGTTCGATCGCCAGAATTCTCGAATCGTCAAGGGTCTCCGCCCTTTCCGTGGTCAATTCGGCGTGGAGCTGCGTCGTGAGCCTCCGCGGCTCCTCGAGGATCCCATCGCGGCGCAGTTCCGGCAGCGTTGTGATGCCTTCGTCGATGCGTTTGATCTGAAAGACGACTGATCGTGGGTTGAAGGGGTCCAGCAACGCCATGTCCCGCACAGGCGCAAGAGCAACGCCGACCAGGTAACGAGAACTATAGGTAATCTGCGAGTCGATCAGATCGAGCATGACGCCGAGGGTGTGCTCCGTCGCGTCGCTTCCGCCGAACTGGCGCAGCAGACGGCAAGTGTTTGCGCCGCGCTCGAGGCAGCGTCCCATGACATAGAAAACCCAACCCGCGCCGCGATTGAAATTCTCGTCGAACAATCCCGATAAGGCGGCGATCACCGTCAGCCCCTCGTCCGTGATGTCGACTATTTCTCCGGCGGACAACCGGCGTCCTGGATCAGGGTCAATCGCGCTTTCCAGGCGGCCAATCAACTCCCAGGTCTTGTACGTCAATCGTTCGCGGATGACCGACGCGGCCCTACGCGCCGCGCGCGCAAGGGCGAGCGCAGAGCCGTATTGGTTCGGATCCCGTAGGCCTTGCGCGGCAGCCGCGTCGGCGCCCTCTTTGAGGGTCATCGCGTCGACGGCGCCCCAGCCGACCAGGAAGCCCATCAGCCGGTCAAGACCCTGACGGCCGACGCGCATTGGCGCATCCGGATCCACTGAGCGGGCCGCGAGGCATCGTACCACCCGCAGCGTCGCCTCGGTTCGTTCGAGATAGCGTCCGAACCAGAAAAGGTTGTCGGCAGCGCGGCTCGGCAGATTCCCGAGCAGTCGGGTGATGCGCACGCCGTCCGGGCTTGGCAACAAGGTCGAGATCTCGACCGGCCCTTCGGCGAGCACCCAGACGTCGGCGGACTCGACGCCGTCGCCCATCGAAACAGCGCGCGCGTCCGGCCGATCGGATATTCGGCAAAAGCCGCCAGGCATTACGCGCCAACCTTTAGGCGTGGCGGCGCAATATACACGTAACACGAAAGGACGCGGCTCCAGGCCGTCTTCGACCCATCGCGGCGTGGTCGATAGACGAACAACCTCCTGCCCGACGTAGTCCATACCGCGGGTTGCAATCGCGTCGCGAAGCCGATCCCTCTCGCGCGCCGATAGCTCTTCGCCGATGACACTAGAGCGACCTCTCACGCCAGGAAAGTCGTCACGGAAGAACGGCGAAAACGCTGGCGCGATCGAGATCGAGTGGAACTCGTCCAACACCCGTTCCCTCTCCTTTGGCTGCCCGCACCACCAGGTCGCCGTGTTCGGCATGCGCAGATCCTGACCCAGAACTCCTTGGGCGAGCGCCGGCAGGAAAGCGAGCATGGCGCGCGATTCGAGGAAGCCCGTTCCCGGCATGTTTTCCACCGCCACCCCGTGCTCGCGGATCGCTTCCAACATTCCTGGCACGCCGATGCGTGAAGACGCGTTCAACTCCAGTGGATCGCACCAATCGGCGTCGATGTGGCGCCAGATGACGTCGCAGCGCTTTAGCCCCGCGATGGTGCGAACGAAAACCCGGCCCTCGCGCATGACAAGGTCGTCGCCCTCGACCAGGAGAAAGCCGAGATATCGGGCAAGGTAGGCCTGCTCGGAATAGGTGAGACTGAGAGGGCCTGGGCTCAGGATCGCTATTCGAGGATCCGTCCGCTGACCGGCCGACTTGAGGCCGGCGCTGAGATCGCGGAAGAAGGGTGCAAGCCGCCGAACCTTCAGTTGAGAGTAGAGGTCAGAAAACGCCTGGGACAACACCAGACGGTTTTCCAACGCATAGCCAGCGCCCGAGGGCGCCTGCGTCCGATCGCCCAACACCCACCAAGCTCCGTCGGGGCCGCGCCCGATGTCGACGGCGAACAGTCTAAGCCAGCGGCCGCCAGGCGGTCTTACGTTCCGCATGGCCCCGACATAGTCCATCGAGCCTGTAATCGCCGCGACGGGTAACGCGCCGCTCTCATTCAGTCTGCCGGCTCCGTAGACATCGGCAAGCACGCGTTCAAGAAGTTCCGCGCGTTGAGTTACGCCTTCGGCAATCTGCCTCCAGCCGGCCTCGGTGATCAGCAACGGCATACGACCGATGGGCCAGTCGCGCTCGTCCTTTTCTCCGGCAACGCGGTAGGAAAGCCCGCGGTTGCGAATGCGGCGGTCCGCCGCGGCGAATCGTTGCCGCATCTCCTTCGGATCGTAGGCGGCAAAAGCAGCCAACATGCGACGCCAGTAGGGGCGGCTGTGACCCTCAGAGTCGACGAACTCGTCTGGAATTCCGGGAAGTGGGGTATAACGTCGCGCCCAGGCTTCAAGCCTTTTCGTGCCGCGGTCGTCCGAGGCGATTGCCGTCGTGAATCGTCCTAACACGCGAGACCCGTCGTTCGTGAGTGAAGTTGCATAAGCCGCACCCCGCAGCGGCTCAACGCGTACTATGCCCGCCAATGTGCGTTCGCGCCAGCGGCAAGCGTACGCTTCGTAATGTTTACTAGAAGCAATGAACACAATTGATATGTGTAATTGGGACAAAATAATGCAGGCGCTTGGCCCGTTTGAGCTTTGCCTGTAGCCATCTATGCTGGTGCTTATTATGAACACTGAGGAGTCATCTTGTTCAACTTGATCATTAGCGCGGGTTGCGCTCTCGCCATCCTGCTGGTGCTGGTGCTGGTGCTGGTGCTGGTGCTGGCGCCGGTTCGGCGGATTCGCTCGACCCGGATCTAATTTTTCGCAAGTCAACGACGTTCAAGCTCTTAACCCCGAACGACAAGCTCGCGATGTATGGAATCGACGATCCTCTCGTGGAAGGAGTCGTATGTTATTACACGACGCCAGAAAAAGGTGGTCTATCCGGGCCTTGGGTTTTGCGGAACAGACCTCGGATATCTCGCTTGCGTGTCGGCAATATGGCCCGATTAGATTTCAGGGCTGTTTAGTTCTACGCTAATGCGGGCATTTCGAGCACGAGATTGATGTCGAGAGCGGCTCGCCAGCGGGCATTTCGGATGTTGTCACATCCGGAAGCCCTGATCAGATTGTAGGCGAAGGAGCGCAGGCGCGCGACGATGTCCGGGTTCTTGCGGATGCGGGAAGCGTCCTCGGCAAAGGCGGTGTCGCGCACGTAGTGGCTGCCGTTCTCAACGCGCCAATGGGCGCGTATCCGTTCGTTCCAGCGCTTGGGCGTCTGGTTGGAAGCCGAGGAAACCCAGAAGACGGTCTCGTCCGTTTGCTTGCAAAGTCCGGTCTTGGGATCGCGCTTCCAGACCGTTCGCTTCAGGCGGAGCACGGTTTGGATGAGGCCGTCCCAAGGCGAGCCGCGGAACCATGCCTTGGCCGGAAACACCGTCAATTCGCGGGTTTCCCAGCGGTTGCGGCCCGCGGTCTCGCTCTTGTCCGAGCCGGTTGGCTTTCGTCCTGCGGTTCCCAGTTCAAGCTTTCGGCGCAGGCTTGGTTGGTTGTCCTTGACCTGAGTGAGCAGATGATTGCCCGAGGCGATCACGCGCTCGAACGTTTTTTTTGGGCATGTTCGGCGTCGAGCGTGAACACACACCCCTTCAAGCCAAGCGCCTCGATCAGTTCCGGCGCGGCCGGAATCTCGTTGCTCTTCTCGTCGACCATCACATGGCCGAGCACGATCTGATCGGCTTGCCGCAACGCCGACATCATGTGCGTCGCCTTGCGGTCACTGAAGGCGTCGAAACTGCCGCGAAGGGCCTTGCCGTCAACCGCGATCGCAGTCAGGCCGTCCGAAGGAAGCGGCGTCGAAATCGACAATGAGTGCTGGCGAAATGCGGCCTCCAAAGCGGTCGGATCGACGCCTTGAATGATCAACCGCAACCCGGTGTAGGAAGGCGAGCAGCGGAGCCGCAGGCCGAACGCTTCGTTCAGCCGCTGCAAATGAATACGAATGAATTCATGCATTTGCCGGTAGGAGTTGGCGCTGATGCTCTTCCAGCCGGGGCGGGACGATGAATTTGCGTTTCGCTTCGGGCACGACGCCGGCGTCGCGGCGATGCTCTGCCTCGCAATGGCGTTGTGGCCGCTTGGCGAACTCGAACGAGCAGTTTTGCTGGTGAACAATGCGCTTGAGCGGACCGAAGCTCTCCCGGACGCGCGGACGCGCGCATACGCAAGAGTGCACGCGGCCATGTTTGAGTTGATGCGAGGCAGGTTCTCGCAAGCGGTTTCGCACGCATCCGGGTTCGCAAGGGTGGTCCAAGATTACGATCTGGCATTTTGGCGTCCGCTAGCCGAATTCTTCGACGGCTGGGTGCAGTCGGAGTGCGGCCGCCTGGCGGAGGCAGCTTCTTGCGTTGTCCCAGGTTCGCCTAAATGTGGTATCCAGTCCTGGTTGAGCCGCGCTTCGGGGCTCCGAAGGGACAGCCTGTGGCAAGGGGGCGATCACTCACCGAATTCCAGAAGGAGTTTCCCGACGAGGCGAGCTGTGCGGCTTTCTTGTTCAACCGTCGCTGGCCAAGCGGCTTCGTGTGTCCTTCCTGCGGCGGCAATCGCGCCGCCGCGCTGAAGAGCCGGGCATACACCTTCGAGTGCTAT
Source organism: uncultured Alphaproteobacteria bacterium (assembly GCA_963770035.1). Classification (GTDB taxonomy): domain Bacteria; phylum Pseudomonadota; class Alphaproteobacteria; order Rhizobiales; family Beijerinckiaceae; genus Roseiarcus. The sequence goes on from CAVYON010000002.1 coordinate 178,525, forward strand.
GGCTGCCGTCGTCAGACTTCGATCACGGCGGGCACAGCGATGCACCGCACGCGGCTGCCGCTGACGGCGTGGTTCTGGGCCGGCCATTTGATGGCGACACATTCCAACGGCATGTCGGCGCGGCAGTTGGAGGATCAACTCGGCCTCACCTACAGAACAGCTTGGCTGCTGGCGCAGAAACTGCGGCGCTCGATGGTCGATCCGGATCGCGAACTTCTCGAAGGCGTCGTCGAAGTCGATCAGGCCGAAATCCCTTTCCGTGAAGGCGATATGTTTTTCGAGCCCGGCGACGCGGGCAAAATCCTCATCATCGGCGCTGTCGAGGTGATCGAACGCGACACCCACCTGTCCAAACCGCGCCGCAAACACGCAAAATATCTCGATACCCGTTCAGGCCGCGTCCGCCTCGCGGTGATCGCCGACAACACGGCGGCCTCGATCGAGGCTTTCGTGCGAGCCAATGTAAAGCCCGGCGCGACGTTGCTGACGGACGGCCACGCCTCGTATCCAGGATTGACCGACTACCGCCACGATCCGCGCATCGTCGGCAAGATGGCCGCGCACATCGTGCTGCCCTGGATTCATAGGGTCTTCGCCCTGGTGAAGCGGTGGGGATTGGGCACCTATCACGGACTGCGCCGCAAGCACGCCGATACTTATCTCAACGAGTTCGTGTTCCGCTACAACCGCCGCTTCTATCGCCACGCTTCGTTCGAAACCGTGCTCGGCCTCACGGCGCATCACGCGCCCGCGAGCTATTGGGACATCATCGGCCGCGCCAATCCGCGCAAGGGAACCGCGACGCCCCGCCGAGCGCCGAGACGCAGAAAGACCGCGACCGGAATGCGTCAGGACAGCATCGGCGGCGCGGAAAATGGCGGCCAAAATCAAGCGGCTACCGTGCCGACGACACCAAATGTGGATAAACCTGGGACAACGCAATAAGCTGCTGGCGGAGGGGCTCGAGGGCATGCGCAGAGGCCTTGAACACTGGCGCAAGCAGAACAACTTCAGTCTGGGTGGGTTGCTGACCTTGGCGCTCGGCCGCGCGGAAGCCCAGGCCAGCGATCTCGGAGCGGCCATCGCAACCCTGGATACGGCGCTGGCGACGTCAGAACGAGTGGGTTACCGCGTTTTCGATGCAGAACTTCACCGAGTGCGCGGCGAGATCCTGCTCATGCACAATCCGACGCCTCGGGCTGCCGCCGAAGACGCGTTCCAAGCCGCCATCTCCATAGCTTCGCAACAGAGCGCGCGCAGCTTTCACCTGCGCGCGGCGCTCTCGCTCGCCAAACTTCACCAATCCGCTGGCCGTCCGGGCGACACTCGCCGGATCCTTCGCCCCGCGCTCGAAGGCTGGCCGTCATCCTCGGAAATGCCGGAAATCGCGGAGGCGCAAAGTCTGCGCGCACCCTTGGCCGGTGTTGGGTTGCCGGCGAGCGGTTCCTCCTCCCGAGCCTACTAGAGCAGTATCCGATCCGGATGAATCAAAGCGGAACATATAAGCCATTGGAATGTATGACGATTATGCCCTCCCGCGCGATTTATTCCGTGCGGATACCGCTCTAGAATAAGGAAGCGCTCGGCTGGTTCCTCCCGGGACGGACTTGGGAGGGGACGTCTTGTTGGCCCGAACGAGCAGTCTTCCCGAGCGGGCGACCACCGGCCAAGCGTTGGCGCCTGATGATGACACCCGCATTCGAACCGAAGCCTGCGTAAGCAGGTTTACATCCCATTTACACGAAAGACGCCTGCTATTGACACAAAGGCGCTAGGGTTCGCGCGTTCTCTGCGGTCACTGGCTGTACCGTTGCCGTGCGTCGTCGGACGGCGGCTTTAGGGGTCGCAATGCCGGCGCGCCAGAGCCATTCGGCGACACCTCATCCGCGAATTTGGGCAGCGACGAGCGTGTTCGCGATCCACGTTTCCCTCCCCGCTCTGGTAGACGCGGCCTATGCCAAGGCGACCCGCAGCGGCGCCCGGTACCGTCGAGTTCGGGCGCCGTGCCGTAAAGGGCGGGCCGGTGCAAGAGTCGGCGCAACGGAATCCACACTCGACATCGGCGGTTTGACTCTTGTGCTCACACCGCCGGCGTCGGTTCGTCAGCGGCGCCGAATATGACGGGGGCCCGAAACTGCACGTTCCGAGTCCTTGATTTTCGGACCGGCGGCAACGTCTGGTCAAAGTCCGATTGGACCCATTCGCCGCGGCCTCGGCGATGGCCGGAATTCGCAAAAGTCCTTCGCTTTGGACATGGCGGCGTCGCTGCGAGCGTCGCACATCTGCGCCCGCGTCAGCAGTTCGCGCCAGACATTCATGCGTGCGTCGATCAGATCAGCGCCGCAGAGCATGCCGCGAGGAGGGCCAACCGCTCAACGAGTCGACGCAGCAACAACCCGCTCCAAAGCGCCGGCCGATGGCCTTGCGCTCGATCCGCGCCGGGTTATAGTGACATGCCAGCTCAAAGTCAGGCCTCGAGGCGGCGGGCGCGTCCAATCCGCAACGGCGGCCGACGCGCCTCATTTTTTGCGCCGCGTCGAGCACACGTCCGTCGTTGTTTTTTCTGAAGCCGTCAGCCTTCGCGCCCGCTTCGAACGGGCGCGCTCAACAACAAAATTCTGGGAGGAAGATCATGCAGCTTGTTCGCCGTCTGGGAATTTGCGCCTTTGCCGGAGCGGCTCTCGCCGTTTCAGTGCCCGCCTACGCCGCCGGTCCGCAGGTCGTGCCGGGCCCGTCCGCCGAGCCGGACTGCTTCGTTCCGTGGACGAGCGACACCAAATTCTTCAAGTATCCGGTGAAGAAGGGACCGTTCCGGGTCGCGCTCGCGAACGGCTACATTGCCAACACCTGGCGCATCCAGATGATCCAGACGGCGAAGGCCTATGCCGCCCAGCCTGATGTCGCGGCCAAGCTCAAGGAGTTCAAGGTCGTCTCCACCGGCGAGGATGTCGCCGCGCAGATCGCCGCCGTCGACAACTTCATCGATTCCGGCTACGACGCGATCGTCGTCGACGTGCAAAATCCGGACGCGTTCAGGCCGGTGATCAAGCGGGCGAACGACGCCGGCGTGGTGCTGGTGGCGTTCGACAACACCTTCGACTCTCACGATGCGATCAACGTCAACGTCGACCAGAAGGGGCTCGGCGTCTATTGGGCGAAATGGCTGATCGACAATCTGCCCAATGGCGGCAAGATCCTTGAAGTCCGCGGCGTCGCCGGCACCTCCGTCGACCGTGACCGGCACGATGGCATCCACGAGACCCTCGACAAGAGCGGCAAGAAATGGAACGTGATCGAAGTCTACGGCAAATGGGACGACCCGACGGCACAGAAGGTCACCGCCGACGCCATCGCCGTGCAAAAGAAGTTTGACGGTTTCACCGCTCAGGGCGGCGACACCGGCGTGGTCCAGGCCATGATCGACGCCAAGCAGCCGTTCGTTCCGTTTGGCGGCGAGACCGAGAACGGCTTCCGCAAGTTCTGCGCGAAATACGGCGAGCAGGGCCTCAAGTGCGCCTCCGGCGGCACCGGCCCGGCCCAAGTCGCGGTCGCGATCAAGACGGCGCTCGCCGCTCTCGCGGGACAGGTCGTGCCGCAGGAGATCAAGCTGCCGCTCGCGACCGTCGAATATCCGAACTTCAAGGCTGGCGTGAACTACTACCCCGAGCTCTCCGACAATTTCTTCGTCGGCAATTCCTTCCCGACCTGCGGCATAAACTTCAACGCGGCCGAGATCATGGGACAGAGCAAGGAGAACAAATAAGCCGACAGGCTTCAAGGGCCTCGGCCGCGCTCGCCGTCGCGGCCGTAAACGGATTCGTGAGGAGCGAGGCAGATTACGCGGATGCAGTCGATCGGCCCGCTTCTCAGGATGGAGGGCGTCTCAAAGAGCTATGGCGGGGTGCGCGCGCTCCACAATGCGAGCCTCTCCATCGCCGCCGGCCGCATTCACGCCGTTCTCGGTGAGAACGGCGCCGGTAAGTCGACGCTGATCAAGATCCTGGCCGGCGTCGTCCGGCCAGACGCCGGCCGCATCGAACTCGACGGCGAAGAGGTCGTCTTCGATTCGCCCGCCGCCGCGGCGCGCGCGGGCGTCGTTTGCATTTTCCAGGAGCTTTCGCTCGTTCCGGACCTTTCGGTCGCCGACAACATCGCCATCGTGAACCCGCCGCTGCGCTTCGGCCTGATCGATCGGCGAGCCCAGCGCCGGTTCGCCGAGGAGGCGCTTGCGCGCGCGGGGGCGCCCGACATTCACCCGCTCGCGCTGGTCAAGGATCTGCCGCTGTCGCGCCGGCAGATGGTCGAGATCGCCAAGGCGCTCGCTCGCAATCCCCGCATTCTCATCCTCGATGAGGCGACGTCGGCATTGACGGCCGCCGACGTCGGCAAGGTTTTCGTGGTGTTGAAGCGCCTCAGGGAGGAGGGGTTGGCGCTGATCTTCATCTCCCATCGGATGGGCGAGATCGAGGAACTGGCCGACGACTGCACAGTGTTTCGCAACGGATCCAACGTCGCGACCTACCCGGCAGGCTCCAAAACCGACGACGAAATCGTCGAGATGATGATCGGCCGCGAGTATAGCCACGTCTTTCCAGCAAAACAGCGGATCAGCGAAAACGAAGAGCCGCCGCTGCTCGAGGTCAGGCGCCTGAACTGGGCCGACCGGCTGCGCGGCGTCTCGTTCAGCGTCCGGTCCGGCGAGGTGGTCGGGCTCGGCGGACTCGACGGGCAGGGCCAGCGCGAACTCCTGCTTGCGCTGTTCGGCGTGCTGCGCGGAGTCTCCGGCGAGATCCGCATCGCGGGCGAGCCGTTCGCCCCGAAAAGCCCCAATGCTGCGAAATCCGCGGGCGGCATGGCGCTGATCCCGGAGGACCGCAAGACAGAGGGCCTGATGTTGCCGATGTCGGTGCGCGAAAACCTGAGCTTCGCCGCGTTCGACCGCATCAGCCGGTTCGGCGTCGTCGACCGCCGCCGCGAGGCGAGCCTGGTCGACGAGATGGTCGCGCTTCTCGCCATCCGCGCCGCTTCGCCCGATATGCCCGCGGGCGCCCTTTCGGGCGGCAACCAGCAGAAGGTCGTCATCGCCAAGTGGCTGATGTCGAATCCGCGCATCATCCTGCTCAACGACCCCACGCGCGGCATCGATGTCGGCACGAAGCAGGAAATCTATCAGCTCCTCAGGCGCCTCGCCGACGCGGGCGCGGCGATCGTCTTCTACACCACCGACTACAGCGAGCTCATCGGCTGCTGCGACCGCGCGCTCGTCTTGTACGACGGCGCTATCCGGCGCGAGCTCGTCGGCGACGCCATCACCGAGCGGGCCCTGGTCGCGAGCGCGCTCGCCATTGGCGAACCGGCCGAAGGGCCAGAGATTGGCGCGGGGGCGGCATGAACGACTGGCGCTACGTCCTTGCCCGCAATCGCCCGACGCTGATCGCTTTCGCCTTCTTTGTCGCGATGTTCGCGCTCTATGCGTCGAACCACCCGGCCGGCTTCAGCGCCAATGTCGTGCAGACCGCGGCCAACAAGGGCGTGCTGCTCGCCCTGGTGGCGATGGCTCAGACCTGCGCCGTCATCACCGCCGGGATCGACTTGTCGGTCGGGGCGGTGTTCGTGCTCAGCAATTGCCTCGCCTCTGCAATCGTCGTCGGGACCGCGTCCTCCGCCGCCGCCGGCGTGGCGGGGGTGCTCCTCGCCGGAGCGGCCTGCGGCGCGCTGAACGGCCTGATCGTCATCGTCGGCCGCCTGCAGCCGATCGTCACGACCATCGCGACCGGCGCAGTGTTCTCCGGCCTCGCCCTGATCCTCCGGCCAACACCCGGAGGCGACGTCTACGAGCCGCTCGCCGACGCCCTGACCGGACGCGTCTTCGGCGTTCTGCCGGCAAGCCTCGTTGCGCTCGCCGCAGTCGTTCTCGTCGTCTGGGTTCCTTACGCACGCTCGCCGATCGGCCGCGCGGCCTACGCCATCGGCTCGTCCGAGCCGGCGGCCTATATGTCGGGGGTTCCGGTCGCGCGGGCGAAATTCCTCGCCTATGTGCTGGCGGGCCTGCTGGCGTCCATCGGCGGCCTGTTCATCACCTTCGTCACCTATTCGGGCGAGGCGTCCGCGGCGACCGCCGGCTCCTACACGCTCTATTCGATCGCCGCGGTGGTGCTCGGCGGCGTCTCGCTCTATGGCGGCTCCGGCAGCGCGGTCGGGGCGATCTTCGGCGCCCTGATGTTCCGCACCATCGGCGACCTCCTGTTCGTGTTCAACCTCGACCCGCTGTGGCAACCGCTGTTTCAGGGCCTGGTCCTGCTGGCGGCAGTGTCGCTTGGCGCGGCGCGGCTCTTTCGGGTGCGAAACAGGCTGGAGCTTTTCCTATGAGCGGGCTGACGAAGCCCCGGCTCGGCGACCGGCGCCTCGCGCGGGTCGATCGCCCGGTCCTGGTCGCTTTCGCCTGCATCGTCGCGCTTCTGCTTGTGGGCTCGCTCTACTCGCGCAGCTTCCTGTCGCCCGAATACCTTCTGCAGCAGTTGAAAGTCGCCTCCTTTCTTGGCGTCATCGCGACCGGGGCGATGATCGTCATTCTGATCGGACAGATCGACCTCAGCGTCCCGTGGGCGGTCGCCGTCGGCGGCATGATGTCGACGGCGGCGACCGGGTGGGGGCCGGCCGGAGAGACGCTCGCCATCCCCTTCGGCGTCGCCTGCGGCGTCGCGGTCGGGCTCGTCAACGGCTACGGCGTCGCCTATCTGCGCATCCCGTCGATGATCGTGACGCTGGCGGTCAACGCGGTCGCGCAGGGGCTCATGGTCGTTCACACCGGCGGCTTCTCGCCGCAGGACGCCTCGTCGCCGGCGATGCGCGCGCTCGCCACCGGGACGTCGCTCTATGGCGTTCCCCACGCGCTGATCGTCTGGGCGGTCGTCGGCGCAGCGACGGTCTTCCTGCTGACGCGCACCACTTTCGGCCGCGCGATCTACGGAGTTGGGAACCGGGAGCGGGCGGCCTATCTGTCGGGCGTCGACACGCAGAAAGTCGTTCTCGCTGTTTTCGCTCTGGCGGGCGGCCTTTCGGCGTTTGGCGGCGTTCTGCTCGCCGGCTACGCCAGCAAAGCCGCGCAAGGCATGGGCGACGCCTATCTTCTGCCGGCGATCGCCTCTGTCGTGCTCGGCGGCGCCTCGATCCTCGGCGGACGCGGCAATTATTTCGGGACGGTGGCGGGGGTGATTCTGATCACGCTGCTGCAGTCGATCCTGTCGGTCGTCCAGATGCCCGACGCCGGACGGCAGATCATCTACGGCGCGGTGATCGTGGCGATGCTGCTCATCTATGGACGCGAGCGCGCCGGCTCATAAGGGGCGGGACGCGGCGCCGCCCAGGCGCGGATTAAACCTTTTCAAGCTCTTGCAGCGGGTTTTGCGGGCGGGCGTCCGGCGTCGGGCCGATCGAGGACGGTTCGCGACCGGGGCGCGCGACGGCGCGGATCTCCGCCCGCGTCGCCTCCCTTCCGCTGTCGGAGCTGATCCAACGCTGGGCGCGGATTCAATCTTTTCAAGATGTTGCGTCGAATTTTCCGGGCGATGGCCGCCGGCCGAAGCGGTGGCTGGAAAGCCCGGCCCCTCATGCAGAGGCGCAACGCCATGCCCCGCCTCGCGAAGCCTGCTCCAGCGGGCGGCGACGTTCGTGATTGAGGCGCCCGGGTCCGCACTCACCATCGCGGCCGAGGCAATTCCGGGCGCGGAATCAATCTTTTCAGGGTGTTGCACAGGATTTCCCGAGCGATCGTCGCCCGCCGGGGCAGGGTCCGAGGCCAAGGCGGCGTCCTTCGTCAGGTCGGCGGCAGCGGCGAGGCCAAAAGGGGCGGCCGCTTCTAAGTCCTGCGGCTCAGGCTCGGCGCCATGGAGCCAAGCGCTCGCGAACGCCGCGTCCTCGTCGGTGGGCGCGTCGAGCCGGGACGCCTCGGGGCGGCGCCCTTCAGCGGCGAAGGCGCCGCCGTAGCGGTCGAGTTCGCGCACGATCTTCACCACCTGGTCGACCGCCTTGAGGTTTGAGGGCGACATGGCGCTGAAGGCGATGAGCAGCGCCTCGTTGAGCCGGCTCACCTGGATGGCGACGAACTCCTCGGGCGGATGCGGCATGCGCCGGGCGAGGATCTCCCGGATGACGGCCCGCATGCGCTTCTCGCCGACGCCGATCTCAGCCGCGATCTCGGCGACGGCACGCCGCGGTTGAGGAAATCGACGATCAACTGTTCGCGTTTGAACTTGGCGAGCCGCGCGGCGCGGGTGGGGGCCGGCGGATTGCCGGCGGCCGGCGGGTAGGTTCCGGAAAAATCGGACAAGGGAGGACTCCTTCAAGAGCGCGCCTGTCACAAAGATAGAAAATTGAGGTCCGGCAGGCAAGAAAATGTTGTGTTTTCCAGAAATACGGTTAAATGCAGGCGCTCCTCTCCCGTCTTCTCGGTCGCCTCGCCGAGCTTTTCGAAGCCAACCGTCGCCTTGATGGTGTCGCGCAGGATCGCCTTGCCGGTATCCACGTCGCCGGCCAGCATCATATCGATCCCTTCGCGCAGCAGGTTCTCCGCGAAGGCGGCGTCGCCGACGATGCGCCGTTGCACGAGATCCTTGAAGCTTTTGGTCAGGACCATATCCGCCTCGGTCATTTCGGCCGCGGCCGCCGCCGCTTGTAGTCCGCCCAGCTGGTCTTGGCCGCCTCGATATCGCGTTGCTGCCGCTCCTTGGTCCCGCCAGTCGGCAGGATGATCAGCACATCGCCATCGCGTCCAAAATACACCCAGTATCCCGGTCCCCCATCGATCCGGTACTCGAGGACGCCGTCACCGATTGCCGTGGCGTTCGACAGGGCGCCCCGTTCGAGCCGAGCCAGTTCGACGACCGCCTTTGCCGCCGCCGGCGCAGCGAGGCCGGTGAACCATTCGTCGAACGGGCTCCCCCCGTCACTGGCGAGGTAGGAACGCAATTCGAGGATAGATCAATTCCCACTTGCATAGATTCATGATTCTACAGCAAGATTCCCCTAAGCACGGGGAGCGAAATGAAACCGCTGTCGAACGATCTTCGCGAAAGATTCGTCCATGCCGTCCTGATTGAGGGCATGACATGCCGTGCGGCGGGGGAGCGTTTCGCGGTCTCCCATTCGGCGGTGATAAAGATCGTCCGACAGTTCGTCGAGACGGACGCTATCGACCCGCAAAAGGTCGGCGGATCGAGGAAGCCGGCTCTCGTCAAATGCTACGACATGGTCCGCGCCATCGTCGATGAAACGCCGGATTTGACGCTGGCGCAGATCGCCGACGAGATCGTCGCGCGTGGCGGACCGAAGGTCGGCAAATCCACCGTCGACAGGACGTTGGCGCGCCTCGATCTGAGATTCAAAAAAAAAGCCTGATCGCCGACGAGCAGACGCGGACGGACGTCGCCCTGAAACGCGGGTTCTTCCGCCGCATCGCCCAACGCTTCATGGATTCCACGCGCTTCATATTCTTCGACGAGACGGCGGCGAAGACCAACATGACGCGACTTTATGGCCGCGCTCCCGGCGGCGAGCGACTGGTCGCCTCCGTGCCGCACGGCCATTGGAAGACGACGACTTTCGTGGCTGGCCTGAGCCTGGACGGAATCGTCGCTCCGGTCGTCTTCGACCGGCCGATCGACGGTCCATCGTTCCTGGCCTACATTGAGCAGATAGTTGTGCCGTGCCTGCGGCCCGGCGATGTCCTGCTGATGGATAATCTCCGTGCCCACAAGCAACCGGCTGTGGCGACGGCAGTCCGCGCAGCCGGCGCTTCGATTCTCTTCACTCCGCCTTATTCGCCGGATTTCAACCCGATCGAGAATTTCTTCTCCAAGCTCAAGGCCTATCTGCGCAAGGTGCAGGCGCGGACCAAATCCGACTTGGACGTCGCCATCGTCGCATGCTGCGCAACGCTGACGCGCAAGGAATGCGAGAATTTCTTCCTACACTGCGGATATGGAGTTGCGTAACAGGGAACCGCTCTAGTGAAGGGTAACACAGACGTTACCAAGCTGATGGTGCGACGTTACAAGCTCATGGGTCGTGGCGCTGCTAACCGCTAGGCTGGAAGCACCCGAAATTTTCCGCTCCGGGCGGAGAGAATGCAGATACAGGCTCGGGCTTGAACGCCGGCTAAACCGCCCGTTATATTAGAGTTGTTCGCCAATGGCCGCACTCGACCCTAAGCGGTCCTACGCGGCCCGCAGCACGAGGTCCGACAGTGCGCGGAAGCAGGCCGGCGGCTTTGGATGGGCTTAACGACGGAGCGGATGTCGCAGCAGATGTGTGTGCAGTAGCTTCCCGCAGGGTGCACGTCAGCTGACTTATGGCGGCGTGGCTTTGCACCAATCGTCTCGTGCTCATTCCGACGCATACCGGGCTTCTTTTCATATGCCCTTCGAGTCATCCCAGATGTCATCCAGCAACTTGTTTATATCGGTTTCGCTAGGCAGTTCCTGCTGCGCCGGGGGCTTTGGTCGGTCGAAGGGATTGGTGCCCTTAAGCGGCCGGTGCCCAGCGATTGAGGCGTTGTCGGGCTTATCCTCGCCATCAAGATCGTCCTCATCCTCATCCTCATCCTCGTCTTCGTCGTCATTGTCGTAGTCGAGGCCGTAATCCTCAATAGCATAATCGGGATAGTCGCCTTCAAGATCTGTCTCGACAAAGACTTTTGGAGATGCACCCCAGTCGATGATCGAGACCCTGTTCCTGTGTAAACTGCGTAAGACCTCTAAGGTCTCGTTTGACGCCCAAAGGGTATCGGCTTGTTTTAAGTAAGCAAGTTCAAGCGCCAGCGGCCAAAACCTTCCGGCAAAAGGCTCTCCATCAACAGCCCTTCTAAGCCTGTCGTATATCCTTGGGTCGGTCGCCAACCTGTGCTGTTTGAAATGGGCTAGAAAAGCCAGAACGAGCCCATTACAGGAATCGATGATGGGGTCTGAAATCGCCTTAGTGATATTCTTGTTCAGCTCTTCGGCGAGATAGAGACCCCAACAAACTTCAGCATCCCGACCCAACGGTGTGTTCAGCTTAATCGTGCTTTTCGCGATATCCCACCAAAGCTCGGTGTCAACCTGGGATCGATTTACTCTTAAGCGCCAGGCGACAACACGCGCGGCGTAATCGAAGGAGTGAGGGAATTGGACGGAGCATTGGGCGATGAAGTGCTGCAGCAAGCTCCAATTTGGAGCCCATAATCCCTCACGGTCGATAACGCGTATAATATGCCGGATAATACCGTCGTCGTTGTTGGTCGCAGCGAAATCTACGATCTTCGCCAGAACAGCGAGCACGTCAGAATCAGAGGTGCCGTAGCCAAGGGTTTTTGCAATCTCTTTCTCAAATTCTTTCGGCCAAGTGTCGCCTAGGACGGTGCGGGTCAGGACGATCCTGGTCTTTGCCTCGTTGATGTCGAGCTGATACTGGCGCAGGGTAAGCCTAAGAAGTGCCAGATGGCGCTCGCATTCTTCAATGGTATGACCCCCGATCCAGTAATCATCGACATGCCGGCGATAGACAACATCGGTTGGCTTTGACCTTTGGATGAACTCCTTATCCACCGCCGAAAGCACTATCTCGCCAGCAATGTCGGAGCTATCTGGCCCAACCGGGATTCCCTGGGTCTGGCGCGACTGGGCTTGGCGGATCAGGAAATCCAGCCTGTTTCCGAAGACTGTTTTCGACTTCCAGTCGTTGTCAGCCTTTGCAGCGTCCTTGCCGTTAATGGCCCATGGAAGGGTGTGCGTATAGACAGACTCATAGAAGCGAGAAACGTCGGCCACCAAGACGTATTTGAAGCGCGAGAAGGCTTTCAAACGCTCTTTAGGTAATTGAGAATGAGGTGTAATGCGTACGTGTCGCACTTCGTTTTCTTCAAAACTCGGCTTGGAAAGAGATCCTGGCGCGCTATCGAAAAGCTTTTGAATGTCTGCCCAATGCGTCTTGTAGAAGAGGCCTTGTTCTTTGATGTAAATGGGGTGGGGAATATGAAAAACTCGGCGCTGTCCGCCTCGTTTACTCGAATTATACTGAGCGCCTTCACCAACAGCCTTCGAAGATATTTGGTAAGCGCTCGATTTAGGCGATAGGGCCGACCACAGCTTGTCCGTGGTAAAGACGGGCGGAAGATTTTCGGGGAGCAGCCCTTTTCTCACGAGTAATTCGGCTTCGACATCAACCACTCGCAATCTCCTGTATAACTGTCACCAGAACATAAAACTGATTGTCTGGTATGGATAGGCCTGGAAAAGGGTCCCGTGACACCGATTCGCAGTTTTGGGCTCCAGGTAAGGAAAAGGCCCATAGAGTGAGTAGCGATACTGGTGTGTACGTCGAACAGCAAGTATGCTCCGAAAAGCCGCGTGTCTTAGACTTGGCCTCTACAATGTCCGCTTTTGAGGAATTGCTGAAATCGGCCGCAATGACCGGTTTAGGCGCTAAACGGCCGCAGGCGTCGCAAGATTGCTAAGTCCGCAATCCGTCCTAACCGGCCGAGCGCCGGTGGGCGGCAAGCGTAAGGCCTTCGCCCCTCGAACGCTGCTTCAAGCTCAGCCCCTTTCCCCAAGCGCCTCGGCGGCACGGTAGGCTTCGGGGCAGGCGGTCAACAGCCGCCTCAAGTCGTTGATCAGCCAGCGCGCGGCGCGGCCGATCTCGGCGCCCCGCATACGCATGACATGAACGCGGAACTGGAACGCGTCGCGCTCGGCGAGCTCGAGCGCCTTGAGCCGACCCGCGGCGATATGCTCGCGCACCATGTGGAAGGGCATGTTGCACCAGCCGAAGCCGGCGAGCAGAAATTCCAGACGGGTCGAGAGGTCGGCGAAACGCCAGATATGATGGCCGACGATTCCGCCGCTGAAATTCTGGGTGAGCGGCGTGCGGTCAGTGAGGACGAGCTGCACATAGGGCTCGAGCGTCGCGCGCGCGATCGGCTCCGGCTCGCGCGCCAGCGGATGGTCCATCGAGACGACGGCCGCCACGTCGAAGGCGGCAAGGAATTCGGCGACCAGATCGCCGGCGCCGGCCAAATTCATCGGCGCGATGGCGAATTGCGCCACGCCGTCGCGCAACCGCTGCTCCGAGCCGCCAAGGTTCTCGGTAAAGATCGTGACCGGCAGATTGGGAAAAGCGTGGCTCAGCGCCTTGAGGCTGCCGATCAGCGGCTCGTGCGGAAAGATCGGGTCGACGGCGAACGACAGCTCGGGCTCGACGTTGTCGGCGATGCTCGCCGCCCGGGCTTTCAATTCTTCCGCCCGTTCGATGAGCCTGCGCGCGTCTTTCACCAGCGCGGCGCCCGCGGGCGTGAGCCGCGGCGACTTCGCCGACCGGTCGAACAGCGCCACGCCAAGATTCGACTCGAGCGTCGCGACCGACTGGCTGATCGCCGACTGCACCCGGCCGAGCTTTCGCGCTGCAGCGGAAAAGCTTCCCGCATCGACGGCGGCGACGAAGATCCGCATCTGGTCGAGAGTGAGGGCGTCGATCATCTCCCTCGATCTATCATTCCAGGCGATGGAATGCATCACAATTTCGTGCGTTGTGCTGATGGACTCGTTCTCCCATGTTGCAGCGCAAGGAGATTCCGATGACCGAGCTTAAGAACGACCCGGGCGCCTCGATCGGCGCCGCCGCTCTGGCGCAACTCTTCACCGAAGCGCGCACCCACAACGCTTTCCTTGGCAAGCCCGTGCCTGACTCGCTGCTCGTCGAAGCGATGGAACTCGCCAAGATGGGGCCGACTGCAGCCAATACGCAGCCGCTACGCGTGCTCTTTCTCCGTTCCCAGGAGGCTAAGGAGCGGTTGCGGCCGGCGCTTGCGCCCGGCAATCTCGACAAGACGATGAAGGCTCCGGTGGTCGCCATCGCCGCCTACGACCTCGACTTCTACGAGCACCTGCCGTTCCTCTTCCCGCACGCCGACGCCAGGAGCTGGTTCGTCGGCAACCGGGCCTTCGCCGATCGCACCGCCTTTCAGAGCGGGACTTTGCAGGTCGCCTATTTGCTGCTCGCCTTGCGCGCCGTTGGGCTCGACACCGGCCCGATGGCCGGCTTCGACAACGACAAGGTCGACGCCGAGTTTTTCCCCGAGGGCAAGGTCAAGTCCAACGTCCTGATCAACATCGGTTACGGGGACAACACGCAGCTCTTTCCCCGCAGCCCGCGCTTCGCTTTCGACCAGATGGCGAAGGTGCTCTGACCTCGACCGCGATCCGGAGACGAATCCATGACCAAAGTGCTTGTTCTCTATTATTCGAGCTACGGCCACATCGAGACGATGGCCGGCGCGATGGCCGAAGGCGCGAGGGCCGCGGGCGCGACCGTCGACATCAAGCGCGTCCCGGAAATCGTCCCGGAGGCGGTCGCCAAGGCGTCGCACTTCAAGCTCGATCAGGCCGCGCCGATCGCCAAGGTCGAGGATCTGGCGAATTACGACGCGATTGTGGTGGGCGCGCCGACCCGCTTCGGCCGCATGCCCTCCGCCATGGGGAATTTCTGGGAGCAGGCCGGCGCGCTGTGGATGAGCGGGGCGCTGCTCGGCAAGGTCGGCGGCGCGTTCACCTCGAGCGCAACCCAGCACGGCGGCAACGAGACGACGCTGTTCTCCATCATCGCCAACCTGCTGCACTTCGGCATGGTGATCGTCGGCCTCCCCTACAGCCACGCCGGCCAGATGTCGCTCGACGAGATCGTGGGCGGCGCGCCCTATGGCGCGACGACGATCGCCGGCGGACAGGGCCAGCGGCAGCCGAGCGCAATCGAGCTCGACGGCGCCCGCCATCAGGGCGAGCTGATCGCCAAGACCGCGGCGAAGCTCGCGGGCTGAAATCCAAACCAGACCTTTGCGCCCGGCTACCGCCAGGGCGACTTCCACGATCGCCGCGCCGCGGCGGCAAACGAAAGGACCTTCGAAATGAGTGTATCCTCGGCGCCGTTGGGCTTACCCACGGCGAAAGTCGCCATCCTTCCGCAAAGCTGGGCGCCGGCCCTGCACTCGGTTCTGCGCATCGTCGCGGGACTGCTGTTCCTTGAGCACGGCACGGGCAAGCTGATCGGCTTTCCCGTGGGCCTGCCCTACATCGACAAGATGCCGACGGGGATGCTCCATTTCACAGGAACGATGGAACTCGTCGGCGGCGCCTTGATCGTGCTCGGCCTGTTCACCCGGCCGGTCGCCTTCGTGCTGTCGGGCTTCATGGCCGCCGCCTATTTCATGGCCCATTTCCCGATGAGCTTCTTCCCGGCCATCAACTTCGGCGAGCCGGCGGTGTTGTTCTGCTTCGTCTTCCTCTACCTGGCCGCAGCCGGGCCCGGACCGTGGTCGCTCGACCGAAGCTGACAAAGGGCGGCCGTTCGGCCGAGAAAACGTCTAACTCACACCGGCGCGGGGGCGACCTCGCGCTGGTTTTCGCTTCTTGGCCGCGGCAACCCAGGCTCGGCTACTGCTGCGACCCGCGCAGACCGTCCGGATCGTGCTCGCCGCCAAAACCGAACAGCCGCGCCATCTGCCCCAAAAATCCAGTCTTGCGTCCGTCGGCTCGGGCCGGCGGCGCTTCCTGCGCGCTCGGCTGAGGGGCGGCGGCCGGAGCCGGAGCGGCGTCGGGAATCGGCATCGGCGGCAGCGGAGCGGTCAACTCGGCCGCGCGGGAGAGCAGCGCGCCGCTGTCCTCGGCGGGGTATCTCGGGACTTCGACGAAGGCCAGCGCGGCGCCGGTCGGGGGCGTGATCACGCCGCGTGTAATGACGCTCGGCAAGGGTTTCGCGTCGCCGCCCGGCGCGTCGATCGATGCGGTGATCTCCGGCGATCCGATCAGCTCCGGCCCCAACGCGAGGTGCGCGGGCCGCGCCGGCGGCAAGGGAGCGGGCGTCGTTTGCGAGGCGGAAAGATCGGCAGGGCGGAGCGGGGGCAGGGGAATGTCGGCCAGCAGCGCCAGTTGCTGCTCGAGGTTGGGCGGCCGCCGCGGCGGCAGGGGCGCGAGATCGAGCGCGGCGATCGGCCCGGTGAGCTTGACCGGAGCGTCGGTTTCGGCATCGCTCGCGACCGCCGGCTGTTCCAGCGCCGCGACAACCTGCTCGTTGGCGACAGGCTCGGGCGCGGGAGTCGGCTCGGGCGCCGCCGCCGGCGCCACGGGTTCGACGGAGGCCGGACCCGTCGGCAGGCCGCGCTTCGCCTTCGCCACCGCCGCGGGTCCGGCGTCGGCGATTTCGACCGGAGCGGCCGTCGGCACAACCCCGCCGGTCCCGCCGCCGCGTCCGCCGCGTCCGCCGCCGTTGGTGGCCACGACCGCCTCCTGACCGCCAGCCTCCTCGGCGTCGTCGGCCCCGCCGCCGCGCGCGCCGAACAGCCATGCGAACAGTCCGCCGCCGCTGGCTGTCTGGACCTCGCCGCCACGCTGCTCGATCTCCGCTTTCGCCAGATCGTAGCCGGGCATCGGCTGGCCGTCTGCGGGAATGAACACCGTCTTGCCGTCCGGAAAGAGTCGCGTCAGCGCGTCGCGGCTCATTCGCGGCCAATAGCGGATGTCGCCACTGTCGATGTGCACCCAAGGGGTGATGCCGGTCGGGTAGAAGCCGACGCCGCCCTCCTGCATCCGCATCGCGACGTCGCGGATGCGGGCGGTGCTGACGTCCAGGAAATGCGCGTCGATCGCCTTGCCCTGCATGTGCTGCGAATGCTCGGCGACCTGCCGCGAGCGCCTGCGAAGCATTGCGTTGGTCTGGGGCGAGCGGTAGCCGGAGAGCACGTCGATCGGCTGGTGCGAGCCGGACTCGCGATCGACCTCCCAGATGATGTCGAAGAGCTTCGGGTCCATCTTGGTCGGCTCGTTGAGCCGCCAGTCGCGCATGAACCAGTTGAGTTTGTCGAGAACCGTCTGGTCGTATACGCCGTTCACCATGTAAGTGAACGAGCCTTCTTCGTTGGTGTGCTGGTTGGAGAAGGTGACGGTGCGAGTGTCGCCGTTGGCGACCGCAAACTCGGTCGAATTCGGAGCGATTGCGGCTGCGATGACCGCCGTCGCGAGGGCGGCGCTCGAGGTCGCGCTGCGCCAGCCTCCATTCATTGTCCAATACCCCAATAGATCATCCTTCCGATATGCGGCGCGCCGGATCGGCGCCGCCGTGGCCTCGGACCCCATGCGGCCTCTCGTCCGCACGTCCCCCCGGCCCCGTCCGGAGCGCGTCTCATGCGCGCAGATCCGGCACACGCTTCGCTCCTCTGTGACCAATTCGGCACAGAGGCGGATTTATCGACCGATTCGGCGTATAGACCCATCGAACGCCTGTTTCAATCTTGACTTTCCGACGACAAAATGCGGGCGATTCGTTGCGCGAGGCCGTACACGTCGGGCCGCTCCTCGAGCGAGCCGTCGGCGTCGACGAAGGCCGTGAAATATTCGATATGAACCGGCAGGGGTCGCGGCAGGAAGACCGTCCGCTCCCGCCCGCCGATCGCCGCCTCGACGCGGGCTTCGGGCCATCCCAGCACGATTTCGGCCAGCCGCTCGGGGTCCTCGACCCGCACGCAGCCATGGCTGAACGCCCGCATGTCCTCGTCGAACAGTTGGCGCGAGGGCGTGTCGTGCAGGTACACGGCGTGATCGTTCGGGAACATGAAGGCCAGGCGCCCGAGCGCGTTGCCTTCGCCGGGGGGCTGACGCACGACGACCCGCCCGCCGACGGTCTTCACCTCGTAGCCGATGCGCTCAAAGTGATCGAGGCGCGGCAGGATCTCCTTCTTGACGATCGAATCGGGAACCTCCCACGATGGATTGATCAGCACGTAGCGCATCTGGCTGGAAAACACCGGGGTCGGCGTATCCGGTTTGCCCACCACTACGCGGCTGCTCATCAGGACGGTATCGCCGTCCATGACGGAAACGGAAAAGTCCGGAATGTTGACCTCGATCCGCTGTTCGCCCATGTCGCGCGGCTCCCAGCGCCACATCTCCATGTTGGCGAGCAGGACGGCGCGTTCCCGAGCGGCCGGGTTGCGCGGCCCTGGCGTGGCCGAGGCGAGATCGGCGCGGCCCTTTGCATGGCGGGGCCTGGCGGCTGCCCCGAACAGCGGATCGTCGCCCATGGCGGATGCGTCCGAGACGGCGGCGCCCGAGTTCGACCGCGTCCGTCCAGGCGCCGTCTTTCGCCGACGCTTCCATAGTCATGAGCGCCTCGCGCAGCGCACGATAGCCCTTCTGCGGCGGATTGAAGTCGGCGAGCCGCGCCCCCGGATCGGGCGCGGCGGCCGTCTCCGCCAGCGCCCTGCCGGGATCGGCGACCTCGGGCGCGGTGGAAAAGACCCGCGACACGCGCAGGGGCGAGAGGCGAGATCCGCTTGCTTGCTCCGCGTAACCGACGACGTCCGCGGCGACCGCGACCTCCGCGGCCGCGATCGCTTCCGGGTCGAGCGGGGCGACGAGTTTGCCGGGAAGGGGCAGGGGGCCCCGACCGAGCCCGTCCTCCGGGGCGCGAGCGATCCTCGCCGTCGCGGCGCGGCCTGCGGCGGTCAGCCCTTCGGCGTCGACCCAGACGGGACGGAAGCCGTGGTCGGCGTAGTAGGCCCCGATTGCGGCCTTGGCCGCGCGCCAGTCGCCGAACCCGAGCGGATTGACGCGGTCGTCGCTCAGAATGAAACGGTCGAGCGCGAGGGCGAGCGCCGTCGCGACAGGATCGGGCGGGGCGCTCGCGGCAGCTTTGGCGACGGCTGGCGGCGGCGCCCACTCCGACGTTGCGGGCCGCGCGGCTTCGACAACCTCGGCGCGCAGCCGGTCGAGGCGGTCGAAGGCGCCGAGATCCGGCGCAGGCTCAGCCGGCCGAGGCGCCTCGCGCGTCTCGACCAGCGGGCTCGCCAAGATTGCGCCGAAGCGGGCCGGCGGATCGGTCGGCGGGGCGTCGCGGAAGTCGCCAGCAAACGCGGAGCCCGCCGCGGCCGCAATCGCCGCCAGCGCGACGCCGAGACGGAATGGCCCACAGGTCCGCTTCCGATAGCCGACAGTCATGCCCCTTCCCCGACGCAATCAGGCGCCGTTTCGTACGCGATTCTGCGACATAGGGACAGGCCGGAGTCCGAGGCGTTGCGCCGACCCGCCACCGTCACGCCGCGTCTCCGATCAGGTCGTCGCCGAGACCGCAGTCCTTCATCTTGCGGTAAAGGGTCGAGCGTCCGATCCCGAGCTTCCGCGCCACCTGGGACATCTGCCCGCGATAATGGCCAAGCGCGAAGCGGATCGACTCGGCCTCGATCTCCTCCAGCGTACGCACCTCGCCGCGGTCGTTGAGAAGGCGCAGCGTATGCGGATCCGGGGCGGCGATGATCGTGGTGAGCCGGGGCGCCTGCGCCTCGGGGTCGGCCGCTACCGGCGGGGGAGCGGGGGGTATGCGTACGTCGAAGCCATCGACCTGTGCGGCGATCTGCGGAAACTCGGCGATCGTCAGTTCGTCTCCGTCGGCCAGCACCACAGCCCGAAATACGGCGTTCTCGAGCTGGCGCACGTTGCCGGGCCAGTCATAGGCCGAGAGCAGCGCCAGCGCCTCGGCCGATATGCCGCGAACTCGCTTGCCCTCCTCGGCGCAAAAGCGGGCGAGGAAACGGCGCGCCAGGTCGGGCACGTCGCAGGCGCGGGCGCGCAGCGGCGGGATCGCGATCGGAAACACGTTGAGGCGATAGAACAGGTCCTCGCGGAATTCGCCGGCCTTCACCAGCTCGATCAGGTTCTGGTTGGTCGCCGAGATGACGCGCACGTCGACCTTGATCGAGCGTCGCGCGCCTACGGGATCGATCTCGCCGTCCTGCAGCGCGCGCAGCAGCTTGACCTGAGCCTCGAGCGACAGCTCGCCGATCTCGTCGAGAAAGAGAGTGCCGGTGTTGGCCTCGGCGAATTTGCCGATGTGCTTTTCGGTCGCGCCGGTGAACGAGCCCTTCTCGTGGCCGAACAGGATCGACTCCACCAGCGTCTCCGGAAGCGCGCCGCAGTTGACGGTCACGAACGGCTTGCCGCGGCGCTCCGAGGTTCCTTGGATCGCCCGCGCCAGGAGTTCCTTGCCGACGCCGGATTCGCCTTCGATCAGCACCGGGATATTCGACTTGGCGGCGCGCTCGGCGAGCCGCACCGTGCGAGCCATCAACTCCGCGCGGCTGACGATGTCGCGAAACATGAGCACCCCTGCGTTGCGCCGGGTGGCGCGGCGAAGCTCGTCTTCCAGCGCATCGACCCGAAGCGCGTTCTTGATCGAAAACTGCAGCCTCTCGGCCCCGACCGGCTTGACGACGAAGTCGATCGCGCCGGCGCGCATCGCCGAGATGACGGCCTCGATCGAGCCGTGCGCCGTCTGTACGATCGCCGGCACGGCGATGTCGCGTTGTCGCAGGCGATCAAGGACGCCCATGCCGTCGAGATCGGGCATGACGAGGTCGAGAATGACGAGGTTGACCGGCGGACGGTCGGGCGCCTGGATCCGCGCCAGCGCCGCCTCGCCCGACTCCACGGTTTCCACGTCGTAGCCGAACCGCTTCGTCATCGCCTCCAGGAGGCGGCGCTGAATCGGATCGTCGTCGGCGACAAGGATGAGGGCGGCCATGGGAATTCCAGCACTGCGGCGCTTGTCGCGTCGCGCAGCGGTGAGCCTCGGGCATCAGGGTAAACGCCATGTTAATGGCGTCCCAGTTTGGCGATGCCTGTCCTCAAAAGGGCCGCTTTGTCCCAGAGAAGGATAGGCCATGATGAACGCTCCGTTGCATAGGTCTCGACAATGAGAAGATATTCGGACCCCGTCTACGCCATTGCCGCCCAGCCTTCCGTCGCGGAGGGCCTCGGCGCATTGCCGCAGTGGCGGCTCGACGACCTTTACGAAGGCATGGACTCTCCGCGGTTTGCGGCTGATCTCGAGCGCGCCGGGCGCCAAGCCAGGGGGTTCGCCGAACGCTGGCGCAGCCGGCTCGCCGCGATCGCTGCCAGCCCGGGGGCGGGCGAGACGCTGGCCGAGGCGGTGACCCATTATGAGGCGCTGCAGGACCTCACCGGCCGCGTCATGTCCTACGCCTCGCTCCTCTATGCGTCCGACACAAGCGACGCCAGTCGCGCCAAGTTCTATGGCGACGCGCAGGAGAGGGTGACGGCGCTTGCGGGCGATCTTCTCTTTTTCGAGCTCGAACTCAACCGGCTCGACGATAAGGCGCTCGAAGCCGCGATGGCGACGCCGGCGCTCGGCCGCTATCGCCCATGGCTCGAGGACATCCGCAAGGAGAAGCCGCATCAGCTCGCCGACGAGATCGAGCGATTGTTCCTCGAGAAGTCGGTCTCCGGCGCCGCCGCGTGGAATCGCCTGTTCGACGAGACGATGTCGGCGCTGCGCTTCGATTTCGAGGGCGAGAGCCTGACGCTCGAACCGCTGCTCGCCAAGCTCCAGGACCCCGACGAGACAAAGCGCGAGACGGCGGCGAAAGCGCTGGCCGCCACGCTCGGGGCCAACCAGCGCCTGTTCACGCTGATCACCAACACGCTCGCCAAGGACAAGGAGGTCTCGGACCGCTGGCGCAAGTTCGCCGACCCGGCCGATTCGCGCCATCTCGCCAATCGGGTCGAGCCCGAGGTGGTGGAGGCGCTGGTCGCCGCGGTCACCGACGCCTATCCGCGCCTGTCGCACCGCTATTATGCGCTGAAGGCGCGCTGGTTCGGCAAGACGAAGCTGGCGCACTGGGACCGCAACGCGCCGCTGCCCGGTCTCGCGCCCCGCGTCTATTCCTGGGAGAACGCGCGCGACACGGTGCTCTCGGCCTATGCCGGCTTCTCGCCGCGCATGGCCGACATCGCGCGGCGGTTCTTCGACGAGGGCTGGATCGACGCGCCGGTCAGGCCCGGCAAGGCGCCCGGCGCCTTCGCCCATCCGACGACGCCGTCGGCCCACCCTTACGTGCTGGTCAACTTCCTCGGCAAGTCGCGCGACGTGACGACGCTCGCCCACGAGCTCGGTCACGGCGTGCATCAGGTGCTCGCCGCCCCCAACGGCGCCTTGATGGCGCCGACCCCGCTGACGCTGGCCGAGACGGCCTCGGTGTTCGGCGAGATGCTGACCTTTCGCGCGATGCTCGCGGCGGTTGCCGATCCGGCCGAGCGCAAGGCGATGCTGGCCGGCAAGGTCGAGGACATGCTCAACACCGTCGTGCGCCAGATCGCCTTCTACAAGTTCGAGCGCTTGGTCCATCTCGAACGCCGCAACGGCGAACTGACGGCAGACAAGATCAACGCCTTTTGGATGCAGGTGCAGAGCGAGAGCCTCGGCCCGGCGATCGAATTGACGGCCGGTTACGAAACCTACTGGGGCTACATCGGCCACTTCATTCATGCGCCGTTCTACGTCTACGCCTATGCGTTCGGCGACTGCCTGGTGAACTCCCTCTACGGCGTCTACGAGAATGCGCGCGAAGGGTTCGTGGAACGCTACTTCGCCATGCTCGCGGCCGGCGGCTCGAAGTCCTACAACGAGCTGCTCGAGCCCTTCGGCCTCGACGCCAGGGACCCGGCCTTCTGGAGCATCGGGCTTTCGGTGATCGAGCGGATGATCGGCGAGCTCGAGGCGATGGGGTAGGGGCTGGTCGTTAGCCGTCAAGCGCCTTATCGTCCAATGGAACGCGCTAAACACAATTCCGCTTTGCGCAATCGCTTGTCTCCAATACTGGTTAAGGGAGGGACAGGCGTCCGGCACTGTGTCCACATCCCTTTGGCGCAAGCGCGCGCGTGAATCTTCGACCGACGTCAAGAGAATGGACAACCGCAAACCGCCGCGTCACAAAAAAGCGCTATGCATGCAATAGCCTCGTTGAGGATGTGATCGGAGCAGGGGAGGAACAGTGCGATGCGGCCAGCGAAGCGGGCTTCGAAGGGGAAGCGTCCAGGCAAGGCTGTTTCCGTGCTCGGCATAGCCGGAGTGTCTTTAGCGGCGTCGACCGGCGGATCGCCGGCGGAGATGCCCTCGGCCTCTTTGGCGGCGCCGAGCGCCGGATCCGCGGTCGAAGCGCTCTGGCAGAATGCAGCCGGGTTTCAGGTCCCCACTCTCGATGAGGAGGAAATCTCCGACGTCAGCTTGGCGACGTTCCATCTCTTCGACAACGAAAACCTCGGAAACTCCCCGTCAGGCATACAGCTTGCTGCTTTCCGAGGGGGAGGCTGCGGCTGCGGACACGGAGGCGGTTGCGGGCATGGCGGCGGGTGTAGAGGCTGCGGCGGCTGCGGACACGGCGGCGGCTGTCGAGGCTGTGGACACGGCTGCAGAGGCTGCGGCGTTGGCGGCTGCAGAGGTTGCGGCATTGGCGGCTGCGGCTGGGGAGGAGGCTGGGGCGGCTGCGGCGGCTGCGGCTTTGTTGGGCTTGGCTGGGGCGGTTACTGCCTGTCTTGGGGAGGTTGCAACATCTGGTGCTAGACTCGAGGGCCTTGCGAATGCCCTTGACGGACGCGTTTTGGAATGCCCGAATTTGACCGGGTTCGATCCGGCCAAGGATCTCGTTGGCGGCGCTGGCTTGGGTTGCGCTCTTCCCGCACGCGAAGAGCGGCCGAAGTGACGGGGCAGGTGAGGGAAAGGCGTGCTTACTCGACCATGACAGGCGAATTCGGAAAGAAGCTTCCAAAGCATAACGACAAAGACGTTCCGCAATTTGCGCCGAATTTCACCGTCTACGTGCTCCCGCCCGATATCGTATGCCTCTATTCCGAGGACCGGAAGTTTTTGCTTCACGGCGAGCTCTATTGTGCACTCGCCTCCGCAATAGGAGAGGGTGGAAAGAGCTTTCGGGAGCTGGTTGGCGACCTGGAGCGGGATTTTCCGTCTGCCAAAATCCATGAAGCCCTGAAGCAACTCCTCGACCGCCGCTACGTCCTTCCCGCATCCAACTCTTCCAATGGCGTCGGCGCCGCCTATTGGGCGAGCCTCGGCCTGGCGTCCAAGACGGCGGAGCATAATCTCCAGAAATGCCGTGTGTCCATTCGATCCCTCGATGTGCATGGGGAAACAGAACTCAACGCGGCCTTGGCCGATCTGGGCGTTCGGGTCGTCAAGCGCTCCCCCGAACTGACGGTGACGTTGGTGAACGACTACCTCGATGCGCGCCTGGCTGAATTGAACGCGCAGCATTTGTCGGACGGCTCCGCTTGGGCGCTCGTTCAACCCTCCGGCATTTTTCCCTTGGTAGGGCCGGTGTTCAGACCGGGGCAGAGCGCCTGCTGGATGTGTCTTGCCGATCGGATGAAAAGAAACCGGGAGGTGAGGGCGCTGCTCGACCGTAGAGACGCCCGCTGTGTCGCCCGTTCGCCTCTGGCCCGACAAACCTTCGGACAGAGCGCCATCCAACTTGGCGCCGTCGAGATCGCAAAAGCGATCGCCACCGATTTTCGCACGCCGCTCAGCGATCACATCGTCAGCCTCGACCTCTTGGGCTCGACCATCGTGAAGCACCATGTGGCGTTCCGGCCGCAATGTCCGAGTTGCGGCCGCAAGAAACTGCGCGATCCCCGCCGCGCGCCGGAGCCGGTCGAGCTTGGCGCAGGCGGCAAGGTCGTCATGACGAGCGGCGGGTATCGTAGCGTTTCGTCGTCGGCGACGGTCGCCCGTTTCCGCAAACACGTGAGCCCGCTCACCGGCGTCGTGTCTCGTCTCGAGCGGATTGAAGCCGATTTGCCCTTGAACACCAACTACTACGCCACGCACAATTTTTCAGGGCCGGCGGAGACGGTCCATGAACTCAGGAAAGGCCTGAGCGGCGGCAGCTTCGGCAAGGGCAGTACGGCCGAACAGGGTGAAGCCAGCGCGCTCATGGAGGCGATCGAACGTTATTCCGGGATTTTTCAGGGCGATGAGATCCGAGCCAAGCGGCGGTTCGCCGACTTCCCGACAGGCGAGGCCATTCCGCCAAACGAGGTTCTGCTATTCAGCGATGCGCAATTGCGGCCAAGCCAGGCGCAGCGGCCGTTCGAGGCGCCGCGTCAAGGCCGACCCCCGCCACTGTTCGATCGAGCGGCAAAGCTGGAATGGTCGCCGGTCTGGTCTCTGCGCGACGCGCGCTTCAAATATCTTCCGACCAGCCTGTTGTATTTTTTTTACCGGGGGGGTTCTGCCGCCTTCGCCGCGGATTCCAATGGCTGCGCGGCCGGCAACACGCGCGAGGAGGCGATCGTCCAGGGATTCCTCGAGCTGGTGGAAAGGGATGCCTACGCGATCTGGTGGTACAATCGACTGCAGCGGCCCGAATTGGACCTGGGCGTGTTCGAAGATTCCTATGTCCACGACCTGCAAAAGCAGCTCGGCGAGACCGGCCGCCGGCTGTGGGTGCTCGACGTCACCAGCGATCTCGGGATCCCGACGTTTGTGGCGATCACCCACTGGATTCGAGACGGGCGGGAAAATATTGAATTCGGTTCCGGCGCGCATTTCGATGCGCGAATCGCCCTGCTGCGGGCGCTGACCGAGCTCAATCAATTTCTGTCCCTGGGTCTCATGGGCGGGGGGACAGGCGACAAATCGAGCCTCGACGGCGTCTCTCCGTTGCGCCTCGAGGATCATCCCTATTTGACGGCGAGCGGAAATCGAATCGTCCAAAGGGAGTTCGGCTCGAAGTTTGGCCATCTCGACACGCGCGAGCAGGTGACAGCCTGCGTCTCCCTGGCGGAGCGAGCGGGCCTCGATTTCCTCGTTCTCGATCAGACGCGTCCCGACATCGAAGCGCCGGTCGTCCGGGTGATGGTTCCGGGATTGCGGCATTTCTATCCCCGCTTCGCGCCCGGACGGCTCTACGATGTGCCGGTCAAGCTCGGCTTGCGTGACCGGCCCCTGACGGAAGACGAACTCAACCCAATTCACCCCCATACCTGAAGGGGGTTTGGCTTGCGCGCTCCCGGATCAAAGAGAGCCCGACCGGCTGCGTCGGCAGCTCTTTGCGCCCGGCTCCGCGGTCGGGTCAGGCTTGAAGCGCAGGCGAGTGGGGAAGTCATAGCTGTCTTCGATGGCCATTCGGTCGGCTTAGGAACGTTCAGCGCGAAGGCGGCGGAGCGCGCACAGAAACTGCGTATAGGTCTGCCGCTCAGTTCGTTTGCGTCCGACAGCCGGGCCATGCACAAAGAGTTGGATCTGTTGGTCCGGCGATTGGCTACGCGCGGTCTCTTGGAGTACCGCCTCGGGCGCTCGCGCAACGGCGAGGACCTGATCGTCATCGAACCGCAGGTCCCGGATTATTGGCCCCAAGCGCCGCAGATTGACAAAATCGACGCGCTCGTCCTGTCGCGGTTTGCGTACATGCGACGGCGCGGCGACCGAGATGGTGCTGGAATCGCCGCTCGCGCGCGCATTGTTCAAAATTTGCGATCCGAAGATTGCCAGCGCAATCGCCATGCTCTCTGCCCCGCAGCAAGTCGGACAGCTGCGCCGGCAGGAGGGTTTCCCGGGGACCGAGCTTCTCGGCCTGCTCCTCGATTGCCAGATCCTTTTCAGGGTCGGCGCCACTGGCGAAAGCCGGCTGCGCCTGGCGGAGGGCGACGACGGCCTCGCTCTTTGGGACTTTCATGATCTCCTTTTCCACACGCGCAGTACGGAAGGACGGCATGCCAATCCGCTGGGCGGAGTGTATCCATGTGTGGGGATTATTGCTGCGCCGCCAGCCGTGCGGCCGAGCTGGCCTGGAAAGGCAATCGATCTCAGCAAGGTCTCGGCAGCTCATCCGCAGGCCATCTCGCCGGTCGCGAAGCTGCTGCGTGAACGCCATTCGACGCGCAGCTTCGATGACCAGCGGCCGATCACGCTGACCGAGCTTGCGCAGTTTCTTGACCGGACCGCTCGCATCCTGTCGAGATCGAACGCCAGACCCGACCTCGACGACGGCGGTCACACCGTCAGGCCGTATCCGTCGGCGGGCGCTGCCTACGAACTCGAGCTCTATCTGGCCGTAAACTCATGCGAAGGGCTTGCACGCGGCTTCTATCATTACGACGCCGACGCTCACGCGCTGGCGCCGATCGGCGCCCGCGCGAATGAGCTCGAAGCGGTGTTGGCGAGAGCCGGAACCGCGATGGGCGCCCCCGCCGCCCCACAGATCCTGATCACGATCGCTGCACGCTTCGGCCGGATTTCATGGAAGTACAGCTCGACCGCCTACGCGCTCATTTTGAAGGACGTCGGCGTGTTGATGCAAACGTTGTACTTGATGGCGACCGACATGGCGCTCGGCGGATGTGCGATCGGGATCGCGGATATCGATCTGTTTGCAAAAATGACGGGAGTCGAATTCCACGTCGAGGGACCAGTCGGTCAATTTGCGATCGGTCGCGGCGCGAAATCGGACGCTTCCGACTGACGATTGACACGGGCCTCGGTGTGTCCGGGCAGCCGCGCAAGCAAACGACCATGGCGTGGCCAAGGTCGGCGGGGCGATTGCAATGGTTCCGGCAGATCCAGGGTCGTCAGGACCGTCGGCGGCTCAGCGATCCGCCTGGTCGCGCGGGGCGACCCGCTTGAAATAAACGTATCCCATCGCTTTGCCCCTTCGCCTGTCGAGCAGCGCGAATATGGCGCCCTGAGGGTCCAGGCAATGGACGATCAAGGCGCCGCCCGGCACGGCCGTCGGACCATAAACGATTTGGCCGCCGCCGGCTTCGACGCGGCTGGCCGCCGCCTCGATGTCGTCGACGTTGAAATAATAGAGCCAGAAGGGAATCGGCAACGTCTGCGGCTTGCTGAACATGCCGCCAATCGTTTCCTCTCCGACGCAGAACGCCTGATACGTGCCCATGTCGCCGGTATGGCTGTTGGCTTTCCGCCAACCGAATAGCTCGCTGTAGAAAGCGAACGCCGTCTCCCAATCGGCGGCAAGCAACTCATGCCAGCCGAAGCGTCCTGGGGCGCCCAGTTCTGCGGATCCCGCGTGGCTGGATTCCAGACCCTTGACCACAGCGATCGTCGCCATTTGCGGGTCCGCGACAACCGAAAAGCGGCTGATTTCGGGGACGTCCGTCGGCGGGACGTACACCCTTCCGCCACTTTGCTTGACGTGGTCGACCGCGGCGTCCACGTCGTCCACTCCGACATATCCGATCCATTGCGGGGTCGCACCCATTCTCCTCGCGTCCTCCGGCACATTCATCAGTGCGGCGACGGGGGACCCGCCAACGGTAAATACGCAAAGGGTCGAGCCGCGCACTGTGGCGTCCCGCGCGCCCCATCCCACGACACCGGCGTAAAAGGCCTTGGCGGCTTCTATGTCTGTCGTCATCAGCTCGTACCAGACGAAACGGCCATGTGAATTGGCCATGTCGGTTTCTCCTTTCGAGCCTGCAAAGAGCCGTAGCGACCGCATTCGAGCTGACCTCGGGCTAAGGCCCAACTCATCATCGTTTGATTCGAGAGGTTGGTCACGGGCTCCAATTGTATTGGGTTCCGCGACGAGCAGCGTGGATTGCGGTCATCCCTCCCCACCGGAGCAGGCGCCGCGTGCGAGCGTCCAACCCCTCCGAGGCGGACGCTGCGGCGAGGCGCCACCGCCGCTTGCCCCGATGAGTCGCAAGCCCTTGGTTCTCCGTTCCGTCGTCCGCCGGTTCGTGTCAGAAGGCGTGCGGCGATCGGGAGCCGGCGCCCGGGCGAGGCGCTTTTGCCGAGAACCGCCGCGTCGGCAGCCGACCGGCGCGCCGCCCCAGATCGGCCGTCAGCGCCCGGTACCGTGATAAGCGAACCCGAGGAGACGTCTTGCCCCGTGACGACGAAGCCAACCGCCTCTCCGCCCGCGCCCAGCGCTACGCCCGCCTCGGCGTCAACGCCGGCGCGTTCGCCGCCCGCGTCGGCGTCAACCGGCTGACCGGGGGCGGGCGCGACACGGACGCGCGCGCGCTAGCGAGCGCGCTCGGCTCGATGAAGGGGCCGATGATGAAGGTCGCGCAGCTCCTCACCACCATCCCCGACGCGCTGCCGACCGACTACGCCAACGAGCTGATCCGCCTGCAATCGCAGGCGCCGCCGATGGGCGCGGGCTTCGTGCGCCGGCGCATGAGCGCCGAGCTTGGAGCAAATTGGAGCGAGCGCTTCGCCGAGTTCGACTTAAAGCCCGCCGCGGCGGCTTCGCTCGGCCAGGTGCACAAGGGGCGGACGCTCGACGGCGAAGAGGTCGCCTGCAAGTTGCAGTATCCGGAGATGGCCTCGGCGGTCGAAACGGACCTGTCGCAGCTCGACCTTCTGTTCTCGCTGCACAAGCGGATCGGCGGGGCGATCGATACGCGCGAGATTGCGCGCGAGATCCGCGAACGGGTGCGCGAGGAGCTCGACTATGTGCGCGAGGCGAAGATCGCGCGCCTCTACGCCGTGATGCTCGCCGACCGGCCGTTCGTGCGCGTGCCGCGCGTCCACGAGGAATTGAGCACCCGCCGGCTGCTCACTCTGCAGTGGCTCGAGGGCGAAAGCTTGATGGCGTTCGAAAGCGCGCCGCAGGAGGCGCGCGACGCGATCGCGGTCGGCCTGTTCGACGCCTGGTGGCGGCCGTTCCTGCGCTACGGGATCATCCACGGCGACCCGCATCTCGGCAATTACGCCGTCGTCGCCTCGGGCGAGGGCGCAGCTTTGAGGGTGGAGGGGGTCAATCTGTTCGACTACGGCTGCGTCCGTATCTTTCCGTCGCGCTTCGTCAGCGGCGTGGTCGAGCTCTATCGCGGCCTGAGGGCCAACGATGAGGCGCATGTCGCCGAGGCCTATGCGCTCTGGGGGTTCCCGAAGCTGACGCGCGGCACGTTCGAGGCGATGACGATCTGGGCGCGCTTCATTTGCGGGCCGATCCTCGACGACCGCGTGCGCACCGCCGCCGACGGGGTGAGCCCAGCCGAATACGGGCGCAAGGAGATCGGCCAGGCGATGCGCGCGCTGCGCGCCGAAGGCGGCGGGCTCTTGATTCCGCGCGAGTTCGTCTTTCTGGAGCGCGCCACCATCGGCCTCGGCGGCGCCTTCCTCAGGCTCGGCGCGCGGCTCAACTTCCACCGCATGTACGAGGAGGCGATCGCCGGCTTCGACGCCGACGTCGTCGGCCAGCGCCAGGCCAAGGCGCTGAAGGCGGTGGGGCTGGAGCGGTGAGGGCTATGTCGTGGCGATTGCCAAGGGCCTGCCGTAGGGCGCATACCTCAAGCCGATTATGCGTCGCACTTCTCGAGCTGGAACGACCATGACCGAACCCGCCCGCATCGTTCTCGACCCGCAAGTTCTCGCCGGCAAGCCGGTCGTGCGCGGCACGCGCCTTTCCGTCGAGTTCGTCGTCGGCCTGCTCGCCGATGGCTGGAGCGAACGGGACATCCTCGACAATTACCCCGGATTGCAGGGCGATGACATCCGCGCCTGCCTCGCCTACGCCCGCGATCGCTAGAAGTGGCATGCCCTTTTGGACAAATCGCCCGGCATCCCCTTGTGTCCGCCAAATGTGAGATATTGGGCGAACGGGCGGCTGTTGGAGCAGCCGCCCGTCGCTGGATCTGAGCCCGTGAAACCCTAAGGCGAACCCTGAGGATGAGCGAGGGACAGGTCCGGCGTCTTCCTTCAACCCGAACAGTTGCATGGGCGTGAGAGCCCGTACGAGCAAGGAAGGGATCGGAAGTATGCCACAGCAGACACGCATTGTCGGCCTCGATGTCGCAAAGAACAAGGTCGACGCCTGCATTCGATGCCTTGGGCTGCGCTTTACGGCGCCGAGAACGCCGGAAGGCGAGGCCGAGTTGGTTTTGTGGGTTCGAGCGAACGGGGTTGGCCGCGCGGTGATGGAGGCGAGCGGGGGCTACGAGCGAAGCTGGGCGGACATCCTGCGCACGGCCGGGATCGAAGTCGTCGTTGTCGATCCGAAGCGGATCCGGCATTTCGCCAAAGCGGCCGGACGGGTTGCCAAGAACGATCGGATCGACGCCGAGACGATCGCCTGGTTCGGAGAGACGTTTCCCGTCGCCCATGCTCAGCCGCATGACCGGGCGCGCGAGGAGGTCGATCGGCTGGTTCAGGCGCGAACCGCCTTCAAAGACATGGAAGATTGGACCAAGCAGCAGGGCGAGCATCAGCCCCCGTCCCTTGTCGTCAACGCGCTGCGCGCGGTCGCCAAGGTCATGCGGGCCGAGCGGCGCAAGCTCGACGCCGCGATCGCCGCCAAGATCAAGGCCAACCCGGGCTTCGCCCGCCGCGCCGAGCTCATCACGAGCGTGCCCGGCCTTGCCGATCAGACGGTCGCCGGCGTGATCGCCTGGATGCCCGAGCTCGGACATATCAGCAACGAGGCCGCCGCGGCGCTCGTCGGGGCCGCGCCCTACGACGACGACAGCGGCGACCGCAAAGGCGTCCGCTGCATCAAGGGCGGGCGCCGCAAGCTTCGCAATCTGCTCTACATGCCGGTCATGGGCGCCGCCACCCAACACAACCCAGTGCTCAAGGCCTACTATCAGCGCCTGATCGCCAAGGGTAAGGAACCCAAAGTCGCCATCATCGCCTGCATGCGCAAGCTGATCGTGATCCTCAACACCATGCTCGCGCGCGATCAGACCTGGAACCCGCCAGCATGCGCCGCCCCATGAGCACGTCGCAAGGCCGACGGTCGGCGCATCGCGCCGACCGCTTGCTGGCCAAAAAGACCGGTGGGCGGACGGGGTCAAGGCCGAAGCCGCCGGAGGCGGGGGCGCGAAGCGCCAGCCTTGAGCCCGGCCGAGCACCGGGCTACGCGAACCTTCACAGTTGCTCATCCGGCCGCTCACACGGCCACCTTCCCCCGAGGGGGAAGCTACGGGATGCACACATCTTTTAGCAGGCGTGCGCCGCTCAATGGCGGCTAGCGTCCCCGCCCCCCTTGTGGGGGCGGGACAGGGTGGGGGGTCGCGCCGACCTCTCATTCGGGGGAAATGGCGCCAAGTTTTCGAAGTTCGGCGCGACCCCCCTCCTCAATCCTCCCCCACAAGGGGTGAGGAAGCCGCCCTCCGCGGGTCGGGCACGCCGGCAGCGAGCCGCGAGAGATGTGTGCATCCCGTAGCCCGAGGGGGAAGGGGACGCCCCTGTCCCTCGGGGAGAGGGAAGCCGCGAAGCGGCAGGGTGAGGGTAAGATGGCGCGTCCCGATCCGGCCCTCAGTTGTTCTTCGCGCCCTCGAAGATCCACGACCAGAGGTTCTGGCGGACGCAGTTGGGCAGCGGCTTGTGGTTGAACGGCATTTGCAGCTTTGTCTGGCCGTTGACCAGCCGCATGATGTTGCTCTCGTCGGGCTTGCCCGCGATCACCATGGGCCCGTAAGTGGTCCCCTTCATCAGGCCCTCATAGGTCCTGAGATCGAGCCCGCTCTTTTGGTAGCCTTCGCCGTCTGGCTGATGGCAGGACACGCACCAGCCTCTGAAGATGGGCGCGATGTCTTCGCCATAACTCATCTGCGCTTGCGCGGCGCAGACATGCGCGACGGGAACCAGCCCGGCGCCCCAGGCGAGTGCGAGCCCGCCGGCAACGACACTGGCGAGGGCGACGCTCAGACGCTTCATGATGTTCTCCTGCTTTCCCCCTCGAATGAACGTGAGGATCATCTCCGCTACGACGTTGACTGGAAGACCGCGGGAAAACGTCTGACAGTCCGCGTGCATGTTGGCGCGAACGGGTCGTCTCCCGCAAGGGTCAGGACGGGCGACGCCTGCGTCTCGAGCGTCTCGGCAATCGATAAGCTGCTCCTTCCCCGTCCGCCGCCCGGGCATTGGACTTGCAAATACCGTCGGCCGTTTTGCCAATTCCAGCAATGCGGCGCGGTGTCGCTAGGGCGCGCGGGGCCGCGACAAAACCGGCCGGTTTTGGCAAGCCATTGGCTGGCGCTTGAGCGACATCCTTCGAGGACGGCAAATTCCGACGGGTTAGGCGTCGGGCAGAGATCCGGACAAACCACCGAGCGGTGTTCGCGAACAGGGAATGTCAGCTGCGGCTCGGTCGCCTTGACGCTGCCGGCGCGCGCTGAGCCGATCATCATGGCTGGGATTGGGTCGGGATTGGCGGAGTTCAATCCGGCTTGACAGACTTCGTCGGCCGGCGACTTATATCAGACCTTTAGGGGATGCTCCTGGCCGCTATCGCCAATTGCCAGGCGAGAGGAGATCCCTAAAGTTGGAGCGTGCGCGTTGGCCTGCACTGAGCCGGCCGGACTTCGAGTCGCGAACGATGTCCGGGGCGCTTGCAATTTTGGCGCCGGTGAAGCGCGAATTTTGTTGCGACGTGGTCTGCATCTCAATCAGGCGCCGACGAAAAGGAGAGTCCAATGCGGGAGAGCGAATTCGCCGAGGATCAAGGGGAAATTGACGACGAAGCGCCCGGCCTTTGGGACGGAGGTCTATCCAGCGCGCCCTTTCCACCGATCGAAGAGACCCATCGCCTCGTCCGCGCGTTCATCAGAATCCGAAAGCCCGAGGTGCGCGATAGATTGCTGAGCATGGTGGAGCGTTTCTCGAACGAATGACGCTCGACTCCAATTTGCTCGGCGGGGCGTTGCCTCCTGGGGCGCCAACTATCATAAAATGGAATCTGATCGACAATAGCTTGCAAAAAAGGGAAGGCGGTGTTAGTCTGATCCCAGTGCCAGATCGGACCCCAAGACGTTGTCTGCGTTGATCCCAGGCTCGCGCGCGCCGTTCCCGCCGGCGCGAAGGTTTGACGCGGTCGACCTTCGGATGGAAGGCGGCCGGTCTTTGCCGCCCTTTCCGCGGCAAACGGACCGGAGCAAATAAAAAATGGCCTGCGGGGCGCGCGTAACCCATTGAAAAGGCTTATTTCGCACGAGAGAATCCAAGGAAATCCAAGACAACCCAGCCGTCCGCAACGCGGAATTCGCGGAGCGACGATGCATCCCCGCGGAGGCCTGAGGAAATCCAAATTTCGCGCGGCGGGAACGCGACGGCGAGATCGGAGCCTCGGCTCACAGCCGCCACAAGACCGGCAGCCGGGGCGCGACGGCGTAATTGAGCTGAACGAGGATGATGAGGCCGATCCCCGCCGGGACGAAGAAGACCAGGCCGACTATCAAGCCCGCCAAATAGAAGGATTGCGCGATGACGATCCGCCTCAGCACAGCGCGCGACACCTCGCCGCGCGCGTCGTCGCGAATGAGGCGGCCGCGCTCGGCGTAGGCCCAGGCGGCGTAAAGCGCCAGGCCGAGCAGCAGAATGTTCGCCCAGTAGATGACGAACGCGGTCCGGTAGGTCAGGAAATCGGCGAGCAGCCGGGTCGAGAACGGCAGCACGGTGACGAGCGCCAGGAACAGGAAGTGGAGCCAGGCGAGATCGCGGTTCGACCGTTCGAGCTGGCTCAATTGCGTCTGCTGGCCGAGCCAAAAGATGCCGAGCGTCAGGAGGCTTAAGAGCCAGGGCAGGAGCCGCGGCGCAGACAGCCAGAGCCCGGCGAGAAGCCCGGCCTCCGAATGAATGTCCCCGGCCTCGGGCGTGTGAAAGTCGAGCACCAGCACGGTCACAGCGAAGGCGAACACGCCGTCGCTCAGCGCCGCGATCCGACCGACGTCGCCTCCGGCGATGCGGTTGTAGGCCGTCGTCATCGGTGCGACCTTGGCGACCGGCTGCGGTCTGGGGTCAATGCGCGCCCGCTCACTCTTCCGGCAGAACGCCCTTCTTGAAGAGGAAGCAGCCGTAGTGGCGGCGCTCGCCGGTGACGAGAATGGCGAAGGCTTCCGCTGCGCGGTCGTAAAAGGCGAAGCGCTCGATGCCGGTGAGCGGCTGGCGCCGGCCGACGGCGCGGTCGATCGCCGCCTGCACCTCCTGCTGCACCGGCGGCACGGCGAGCGGATCCCCAGTCACCTCCATCCTGAGCGCCGGATCGGGCACGAACGAGTTCGAGCGGCATCACCGACAGCACCGCCTCTACGGCGCGCGCGGCCGATACGCCGGCCATGATGATCGGCTGGCCGGTGACGGTCTGCGACGCGGTCGAGGCGGCCGGGAAATTGGCGTCGACGACGGCGATCTCGTCGCCATGGCCCATGCGGCGCAACGCGTAAAGCAGGTCCGCGTCCAGCAGCGGATCGATTCCCCAAAGCATGCTTGCCTCCCCGGCGTGTTTTCCAGGCGAAGCTTATCCGGCGCGGGCGGGACGGGCAATCCATAACGGCGGCGCTGTCAGCCTCCGCCACGCTTCGCGTTCCTCAATCCGGTTGTGCAGACCGAAGGACAGTGTCGGGGGTCTTCTGCCGCGTCCCGCGTCGTCTCGGCGGCTCATTGATGAAATCGAGCCTTCCCTTCGCGGTCAGCCGCACGAGCGCCCCGCCGACGTTGGCGGCGAGCGCGCGCCCTTCGGCAATGGCGTCGCGCAACAGGGCCGCCAGCGCTTCGATCTTCTCGAGGCCGATTCGGGCCTCGTCCCGGCCGCCAACGGCGGCGATCCGTCGGGCGAGCACGCGCTCAACGATCGCGATCGGTTCGGCGGCGAGAACGCGGGCGTCGATCGGGCCGTCGCCGAGCCGCGCCTCGACCTCGGCGGTCATGCGGGCAAGCGCCTCGTCCGCTTCCGCGGCGCGGCGGGCGAGGCGGGCGAGACCGTTCGCGTCCAGCCCTTCGTCGGCGAGGCTCCCCATCAGCGCGCGCAGCCGTGTGCGCGCATAGGCCGGGTCAGCGTTGGACGGGTCGTCGACGAACGGAACCCGCCGCGCCCGGCAGAAAGCGACGAGGTCGGCTTTCGCCACGCCGAGCAGGGGCCGAAGCAGCGTGACGCCGCCGCGCTGGGTCGCCGGCGCCATGCCGGCGAGGCCGGCCACGCCCGAGCCGCGCAGAAGCCGGAAGAGCACCGTCTCGGCCTGATCGTCGGCGTGATGGGCGGTTGCGAGCGCATCGGCGCCGATCGCCAGCGCGTGAGCGGCGAGCAGCCGGTAGCGCGCCTCCCGCGCCCGCTCCTGCAGGCGGGTCGTGGGCTTCGGGCCGGTCCAGACGAGGGTCGCGTGCGGGACGCCGAGGCGCTCGCATAAGACCGCGACCGCGGCGGCCTCGGCCGTGCTTTCCGGCCTCAGGCGATGGTCGACGGTCGCGGCGGACACCCGAGCGCCGCGCCTTGACGCCCATTCGCCGGCCATCAGGAGGAGCGCGGTCGAGTCGGGTCCGCCGGAAACGGCGATCAGGGTCGCCTTCGCCGCCGCGAGCGGCGCGAGGAGCGCGTCGATACGCGCATCGGAAAGAGGCTCGGCGCCGGCGGCGCTCAACAGTGGTTCTTCGCCATTTCACGCTCGGCGAGACGCTTTACCGAGGCCGTCGCGGCCGGGTAGCGCTTGCCGAATTCGGCGAACGTCGCACAGGCCTGATCCTTGTTGCCGAGCGCGGCGAGGGTCTGGCCGAGTCGGACCATGCTTTCGGGGGCGCGGTTCGACCTGGCGAAATCGGTCGTGACCTTGAGATATTGCTCGGCGGCCTCGCGCGGACGCGAGCGCTGGAAGTAGGTCTCCCCGATGTAGAAGTCCGCATCGGGCGTCAGCCTGTGCCCGGGATTGGCGGAGATAAAGGCCTTGAACCCGTCCTCGGCCTGCTGATATTGCCCGCCCTGGAAGGCCTGGAGGGCGGCGTTGTACTGATCGCGCGGGCCGTCCAGGATCGCCACGCCCGAATTGACGATGGTCGGGCCGGTCGCGGACGGCGTCACCGGCGGCGGACCGGCGCCGAGGTCGAGCGGCGCGCCGGGCGCCGCGCTGGCCGAACGGACGGGAGCCCCGGTCGCCAGAGGCGCGCTGGCCAGAGGGGCGCTCGGCGGCGCCGTGCCGAGCGGCCGAGGCGCGCCGGGGGCGTTGGGATCAGCGTTCGGGTCGAAAGCGTCGGAACGGCGCGGCTTCGGCGGCGCCGAGCCGTCGATCACGACCGGCGGGGCGACCGCCATGGCCGAGGGAGACGCTGCGGCGGTCGGAGGGCCAGCGGTCGCGAGCGGCGCTCCGCCCGAGCGGTCGCCGAAGCGGAACTCGACATCCCGTCGAAACTTCTGCAGCTCATCCTCCAGGCGGCGCTGGGCGTTTTCAAGCTCCTCGATGCGCCCGTTCGCCTGCCGCAACTGCTCCTCGAGCCGGTTGACGCGAACGACCAGCGCCGCGGCCTGGTTCTCCTCCTGCTGCACGGTCCCGTCGGGGACGTCGGACGGCGGCGCCATCTGTGCGGACTGCGGCGCGCTGTGGTGGAAAAAGTCGAAACCCTGCGCGCCGGCGGAGCGAGGCGGCGGCGGTCGCGGCCAATAGGATCGCCGCCAAACGCAGCAAAGATGAACTCACGTGAAGCCTCGGCTGACATCGCGACGTTGAGGATCCGCGTCGCGGAATGATCGGCAGGTCGCGGCGCGCGCGCTGATTGGATCGATTGACGGTCACTTGCGATCCGCCGTCAACTCCCCGGCGCGCCATTCAGCACCGTCACAGCGCGTCGGTTTTGCGACCAGCAGGAGATGTCGTCGCACACCGCGACCGGCCGCTCCTTGCCGTAGCTGATCGTCCGCATGCGCGAGGCCGAGACGCCCTTGGCGGCGAGGTAGTCGTGCGCCGCCTCGGCGCGGCGGGCGCCGAGGGCGAAATTATATTCGCGCGTGCCACGCTCGTCGGCGTGGCCCTCGATCGTGAAGCTATAGCGATTGTACTGATTGAGCCAGGCCGCCTGCTTATCGAGCGTCGCCTGAGCGGCCGGAGAGAGGTCGG
Source organism: uncultured Alphaproteobacteria bacterium (assembly GCA_963770035.1). Taxonomy (GTDB): domain Bacteria; phylum Pseudomonadota; class Alphaproteobacteria; order Rhizobiales; family Beijerinckiaceae; genus Roseiarcus. Next base: position 216,201 of record CAVYON010000002.1, read on the forward strand.
TTTGGTCGGTGTCGAAGAACACCCGGTCGCCGACGCGCTGGTTGAACTCCTGAACGCTGCCCGGTCCCGCCGCGCCGTAGCCAGCCCCGCCAGCGCCGGCGGCCAGATCGCTGTCGGCGCTATGGCGGGCGCAGGCGCTCACGCTCAGGCTGAGCGCCAGGGCGCCGACCAGCGCCAACGAAACCTTCGAACCAACCGCAGCCATGCCATGCTCCTGACCGTCCGCGCCCCCACTCGCCTAGACGCCGGAACGTTAACGCAAGGTTTCACCGCCTCTGCCGGCCCCCAGCCGCAAGAGCGTCGATCCTTGGACGCGGGGAGCGTTAACAGTTCTTTCGTGGCCATATTGGGGCGCTCGACGCCTTGCGTCAGACGCAGTTTCGTGGGCATGGTCGAGCGACGCGATGACCGGTCTCGCTGGCATTTCTGTCGGGTTCTGTTTCCATGAAGCAACACAAGGTCAGGCGGACGGCGCTTGTGGCGCTGGCGATGGCCTTCCTCGTCGCCGCCTGGATCTGGGACGGGCTCGCCGATCTCGGCCAACGGGTCGCGGCCCTTATTCCGTTGAAGCGGTTGAAGGCGGCGTTCGCCGCCGTGATCGACCGTCTGCCGGCGCCGCTGGTTCTCTTGGTCTTTCTCGTGCCGTTCCTGATCGTCGAGCCGCTCCTCGTGGTGGCGACCGTCGCCATTGCCATGGGCTACGTCTTCTGGGGCGCGGTTTGCTGGATCGTGCTCAAGGCGTTGGCGATCGCGGTCCTTCCCGCGATCTTCGACATGACCCGGCACAGGCTGATGACCATGCCCTGGTTCGTCCGCGCTTTCGCCAAGGTCATGGCCTTTCATGACTACGCCCACCAGATCGTCGCGCCCTACAAGCACGCCGCTTCCATGGTCGTCGCCGGCTGGCGCGGGAGGGCGGCGGCGCTGCTGCGGCGACAGACGCCGGGGGCCGCTCAGCGCGCGGCGCGCCTCGCCGCCCGCCGCCGATCGATCAACAATCGCGCATCGGCGTCGCCGGGCGAGTGAGGTGCTCCAGGGCGGGGACTTTGCCAGTCTGGTCGCAGGCGCGCTGGTGGGCGGCATTCTCGGCCTTGTTGGCGGCGGCGGCTCGGTGCTGGCCGTGCCGCTGCTCGTCTACGGGGTCGGCGTGGCCTCGCCCCACGTCGCCATCGGCACGAGCGCGGTCGCTGTCTGCGTCAACGCCCTCATCAGCCTCGCCCAGCACGCCCGCGCCGGCCGCGTCAAATGGCCCTGCGCCGCAGTGTTCTCGGTCGCCGGCGTCGTCGGCGCAGCGATCGGCTCGAGCGCGGCTAAGTGGGTCGACGGCCAAAAGCTGCTGCTGCTGTTCGGCCTGATGATGATCGCGGTCGGCGCCTCGGCGCTCAGATCGCCGCGTCGCGTAGACCGGCACGATGTCCGGTTGTCGCGGGAGACGGCGCCCGAGCTGGCGCCGCGCCTGGTCGGCGCGGGTTTCGGTGTCGGCGCGCTGTCGGGCTTCTTTGGTATTGGCGGCGGCGTCCTGATCGTGCCCGGCCTGATGGCCGCCACCGCGATGCCGATGATCATGGCGGTTGGAACCTCGCTCGTCTCGGTCGCCGCCTTCGGCGCCACGACAGCCGCAAACTATGCGATTTCCGGTCTTGTCGACTGGCGCATCGCCCTCCTTTTCATTGTCGGCGGGATCGCCGGGGGGACAGGCGGGGTGGCCCTGGCGCAACGGCTGTCGAAGCAGAAGAGCGCGCTCCGGCTGGTTTTCGCGACGGTCGTGGTCGCCGTCGGCGTCTACGTCACAATTCGCGGGTCGCTCGCGCTCGTATGAGCCGTCGCGCAACGGTTTCTTGACATCGGCCGCCGCCGGCCTCAGATATCGCTTTTGCTCGAGGGGTGTCCCGAACGGGGCTGAGACGGCGGAAAGCCGAACCCTTTGAACCTGATCCGGGTCATGCCGGCGAAGGGACGTAGCCGACGCTCGACAATCGGCCGTCTTATCGTCGCCGTGGCCCGGCGTTGAGGAGACGGCCATGAACGAGATTCCGACCTCCGCTAAATTCGCCGCGCCGCAAGTCGTCACCACCGGGCCGATCCAGGGATCGCGCAAGGTCTACGCCTCGCCTGAAGGGCGCCCGGACCTCCGCATTCCCTTCCGCGAGATCGGGCTGTCGGACCCGAGCGAGACCCCGGTGCGCGTCTACGACCCGTCCGGCCCGTACACCGAGTCCGAGCCGCGGATCAATTTGAATGAGGGTCTGAAACCAGTGCGCGAGGCGTGGGTCGCGGCGCGTGCCTACCCTGCCGCCGAGGGCAGGGCGATCAAGCCGGAGGACAACGGCAACGTCGGCGACGACCGGCTCGCGCCGCTCTGCCCCGCGGCCCGTGCGCTTCGCGCGGGCGCCGCCGGCCAGCTCGTCACCCAGTTCGAATTCGCCCGCGCCGGGATCGTCACCGAAGAGATGATCTACGTCGCTCACCGCGAGAATCTCGCGCGCGAGGCGGCGGTCGAGGACGCCGCCTCGCGCCTCGCCGACGGCGAGAGCTTTGGGGCTGAGATTCCCGAATTCGTCACGCCGGAATTCGTGCGCAGCGAGGTTGCGCGCGGCCGCACCATCATTCCGGCCAACATCAACCATGTCGAACTCGAGCCGATGGCGATCGGTCGCAATTTCCTGGTCAAGGTCAACGCCAACATCGGCAATTCTGCGGTCAGCTCCGGCGTCGCCGAGGAGGTCGAGAAGATGGTTTGGGCGATCCGTTGGGGCGCCGACACCGTGATGGACCTATCGACCGGACGCAACATCCACAACATCCGCTCCTGGATCGTGCGCAATTCGCCCGTGCCGATCGGCACGGTGCCGATCTACCAGGCGCTGGAGAAGGTCGGCGGCGATCCGCTCAAGCTCGACTGGGAAGTGTTCAAGGACACGTTGATCGAGCAGGCCGAGCAGGGCGTCGACTACTTTACCATTCATGCCGGCGTGCGCCTCGCCTACGTGCCGCTGACGGCCAAGCGCGTCACCGGCATCGTGTCGCGCGGCGGCTCGATCATGGCGCGCTGGTGCCTCGCCGGGCACCGTGAGAGCTTCCTCTACGAGCGGTTCGGCGACATCTGCGACATCATGCGCAAGTACGACGTGTCGTTCTCGCTCGGCGACGGGCTCAGGCCCGGCTCGAACGCAGACGCCAACGACAGGGCGCAATTCGCCGAGCTTGAAACGCTGGGTGAATTGACCAAGGTCGCCTGGGACAAGGGTTGCCAAGTGATGATCGAGGGCCCTGGCCATGTGCCGATGCACAAGATCAAGGTCAACATGGACAAGCAGCTGCGCGAATGCGGCGAGGCGCCGTTCTATACCCTCGGGCCGCTGGTCACCGACATCGCGCCTGGCTACGACCACATCACCTCGGGTATCGGCGCGGCGATGATCGGCTGGTTCGGCACGGCGATGCTCTGCTACGTCACGCCGAAAGAGCACCTCGGTCTGCCCGACCGCGAGGACGTCAAGACCGGCGTCATCACCTATCGCATCGCGGCGCATGCCGCCGACCTCGCCAAAGGCCATCCGGCGGCGCGGATCCGCGACGACGCGCTGTCGCGCGCGCGCTTCGACTTCCGCTGGTCCGACCAGTTCAACCTGTCGCTCGACCCCGACACCGCGTGCAAGTTTCACGACGAAACCCTGCCAAAGGATTCCCACAAAGTCGCGCATTTCTGCTCGATGTGCGGGCCGAAGTTCTGCTCGATGAGGATCACCAAGGACCTCAGGGCCGAAGCCGAGGCGATGGCGGGTATGGCGGAGAAATCGCGCGAGTTTCTCGAGGGCGGCGGCGCGCTTTACGTGGACGCGGCGGAGTAGGCGCTTAGCCGAGGACCCTCCCGTGGCGCTCACCCCTAACCCCTTTCCCGACGGGAAAGGGGCGGCGCTCGACCCCTTCTACCCCATCGTCGACAGCGCGGCTTGGGTCACGCGGCTCGTCGGCGTTGGCGCGCGGCTGATTCAGCTCCGCATCAAGGACGCGGACGAGCCGACAATGACGCGCGAGACGCGCGAGGCGCTGGCGCTATGCCGCAAGGCCGGCGCGACGCTGGTCGTCAACGACGACTGGCGGGTCGCCATCGCCGAGGGGGCGGACTGGGTCCACCTCGGGCAGGAGGACCTCGACACGGCCGATCTGGCGGAGATTCGCGGGGCCGGCCTGAAATTGGGCGTCTCGACCTACGACGAGGCCGAACTCGAGCGCGCGCTCGCGATCGATCCCGACTATGTCGCGCTCGGGCCGATCTATCCGACGCGCTCCAAGGTGCTGTCGGTCGCGGCGCATGGGCTCGACCGACTGGCGGAGTGGAAGCGGCGGATCGGCGCCCTGCCGCTCTGCGCCATCGGCGGCATCGACCTCGAGCGGGCGAAGCTCTGCCTCGACGCCGGGGCCGACTTCGTGTCGGTCATCTCCGACATCACGCTCAACCTCGACCCGGAGGCGCGCGCGAAGCAATGGATCGCCGCGACCCGGCCGAAGTGAGCGCAAACGCTCCGGGCGAGCGGACCCCGATCGCGCTCACCATCGCCGGCTCCGACTTCGAGCGGCGGCGCCGGGATCCAGGCGGACCTGAAGACCTTCGTGGCGCTCGGCGTCTACGGCGCGAGCGCGATCACGGCGCTGACCGCCCAGAACACCCTTGGCGTCGGCGCCGTCCACGCCGCGCCGCCCGAGTTCGTGCGCGCCCAGATCGACGCAGTCCTGGAGGATTTCGACGTCGCCGCGATCAAGATCGGCATGCTGGCGAACGGGGAGATCGTGGAGGCGGTGGCGGAGCGACTCTCCTCTTGCTGGCGGGGAGAGGCGTTCGGGACAAGGGGTTCTGACCTCACCGGAAGGGCAACCCGCGCTTTCGTCGTCTGCGACCCGGTCCTGGCCGCGTCGTCCGGCGACGCGCTCGCGGGTGGGGGCGTTGTCCGAGCCCTGAAGACGAAGCTTCTGCCCCTCGTCGACTGCCTGACGCCCAACCTGCCCGAGGCTGCGGCGCTTCTCGGCGAGGCGCAGGCCGCGAGCGAAGACGACATGATCCACCAGGGGCGCGCCCTCCTGGCGCTCGGTCCGCGCGCCGTGCTGATGAAGGGCGGCCATCTCGAGGGCGACGACGCGGTTGACCTGCTGGTCACGGCGCACGGCCTGCATCGCTTCGCCGCGCCGAAGATCGCCTCGCCGAACACCCACGGGACCGGCTGCACCTTGTCGAGCGCGATCGCCGCCGAGATCGTGCTGGGGCGGCCGCTGCCGGACGCGGTCGCCGCCGCCAAGGCGTTCGTGCACGCGGCAATCGAACGGGGCGCCGCGGCGCGGCTCGGCGCCGGGCCGGGGCCTCTGCTTCAGGCGCCGCTCGTTGGGCCAACGGCAGATGTCGCACAAGATCGTCGGCCATGACGCTCGCGCCGCTTCTCGACGTGTCTCCGACGATCCAGGTCCACGCGTATCTGGCCTTCGTCGCCATCGCCCTCGGGGCGACGCAATTCGCCCTGCCGAAGGGCGTGCGGCTGCACCGTGCACTGGGTTGGTTTTGGGCGCTGGCGATGATGGGCGTGGCCGGCGTGTCGCTCTTCATCCACACCATTCGGACCTGGGGATTCTGGAGCCCCATCCACATCCTGTCGCTCTTGACCCTGACGATGGTTCCGCTTGCGGTCCTCGCGGCGCGACGCGAACGTGTCGAGAGCCATCGCGCGTCGATGATCTGGCTCTATGCTCTGGCGCCCGTGGTCACCGGACTCTTCACCCTGTGGCCCGGGCGGATCATGCACGCCGTCGTGTTCGGTCCATAAAACATCTCACCTTCGGGGGAGGCTTGCCGATCGGCGGCGTTGCCTTACGTAAGCTGGGAGGGGGGCTGCCGATGGCGGACGACGAACGCGATTTCTACCAATCCTTGCCAATTCTGAGCGACTTCGCAGCCGCGGTTCGGGCCGAGAACTATCGTCCGCTGCCTGACCACTGGTCCGTCGGCTTTTCTGACATCGTCGGCTCGACCAAGGCGATCGCCGAGGGGCGCTACAAGGCGGTCAACATGATCGGGGCGGGGGTGATCGCCGCGGTCTTCAATGCGCTCGGCGGGCGCCCTTTTCCGTTCGTCTTCGGTGGCGACGGAGCAAGTTTCGCCGTCGGTCCGCAGCACGCGTCCGCGGCGGCCAAGGCGCTGACTGCGATGGCGGCCTTCTCGCACGCGGAATTCGACATCGATCTCAGGGTCGCGATGATCGATGCCGGCGGCATCCGGGCCGCCGGCCGCGATGTTCGGGTCGCTCGCTATGGGGCTTCGCCCCATGCCGCCTACGCAATGTTCGCCGGCGGCGGCCTTTCCTGGTTCGAGGAGCGCGCCAAACGCGGAGATTACGCGCTGCCGGTCGACCCCGACGCGCGTCCGGATCTGTCGGGCCTCTCCTGTCGCTGGACCGTTTCGCCGGCCAAGCGCGGGATTGTCCTTTCGCTGATCGTCGCGCCGCGCGGTGACGATCCCCGCTTCGCCGCGCTGCTCGACGAGGTGGTCGCGATGGCGCAGAAAGCCGACGGCGGCGGACCGCCAATCACTGTGGAAAGCCTCAGTTTTTCCGATCCCGGACCGGCGGTCGGCCTCGAGACCTCGGCCCTGCGGGCGTCGGGCGCGGGGTGGCTGCGGGCGTTCTGGCGCGCCGCAAAGAGTTTTGTGGTTTCTGCGGTCTTCCATCGCTTCATGCTGAAAGCCGGTTCGTTCGATATGCGAACCTATGTCGAAGACCTCGCCGCCAACGCCGACTTCCGCAAGTTCGACGACGGTCTGCGCATGACGCTCGACTGCTCCGAAGCTTTCGCCGATGCGCTCGAGGCTAGGCTTGCTGCGGCGGCGGCCTATGCAGACTATGGCATGTACCGCCAGTCCGGGGCGCAGGTCACCTGCTTTGCGCCGTCCTATTCGGACCGCGGGCATCTGCATTTCGTCGACGGCGCAGGCGGCGGCTACGCCATGGCTGCGAGCGCGATGAAGGCGCGGCGGCTTTTGAAGGCGGGGCAGCCGGCATAGCGCGGGTCCCGTGGATATCGCGACTTGCGCCCTCACGCGCGGGGCTTCGATTTGCTAGGGTCGCGGCTCCATGGACGCCACGACCCTAAACGCCGTTCCCGACAATCCCAGCCTCGAAGCCGGACCTCTGCGGCTGACGCCGATGATGGCGCAGTACTTAGAGATCAAGGCGGCCAATCCGGGCTCTCTGCTGTTCTACCGCATGGGCGACTTCTACGAGCTCTTCTTCGAAGACGCGGAAGTCGCGAGCCGGGCGCTCGGCATCGTGCTCACCAAGCGCGGCAAGCACGACGGCGAGGACATCCGCATGTGCGGCGTTCCGATCGAGCGCGCCGACGATTACCTCAACCGGCTGATCGCGCTCGGCCATCGCGTCGCGGTCTGCGAACAGCTCGAGGATCCGGCCGAGGCAAAGCGGCGCGGGGCGAAATCGGTCGTCAAACGCGACGTGGTGCGCCTGGTCACGCCCGGCACCATCACCGAGGAGCGCCTGCTCGAGCCCGGCCGGACGCGGCTCCTGGTCGCCGTCCAGAAAGTCCGCGCGAGCGACGCGCGCTCGTCCTTCGGGCTCGCCGCGCTCGATCTGTCGACCGGGGCCTTCGCCTTGTCGGAGGCGGACGAAACAGGGCTTGCCGCCGAAATCGCGCGGCTCGAACCCTCCGAGCTTGTTGCTTCGCAGGCGGTGTTCGAGGAGTCGGCGTTCGGGCGCCTCGTCGCCGACCTCGGCGTTCCCGCGACGCCGTTCGCCCGCGAGGCCGGCGACGGGGCTGCGGCCGCGATGCGCGTGTGCGAATTCTACGGCGTCGAGACCCTCGACGGCTTCGGCGCCTTTACCCGCGCCGAGATCGCCGCGGCGGCGTTGGCGCTGGCCTACGTCAAGCGCACCCAGTTCGAGGCCCGTCCGGCCTTGTCGCCGCCGGCCCGGCGGGCGCGCGGCGCGAGCCTCGAGATCGACCCGGCGACCCGCGTTAACCTCGAGCTTACGCGGACGCTCAGCGGCGCGCGCGAGGGATCGCTGCTGGCGGCGATCGACCTCACCGTCACGCCGGCCGGCGCCCGCCTCATGGCCGAGCGCCTGGCGAGCCCGCTGACCGATCCGGCCGCTATCCACGAACGGCTGGACGCGCTCGCGTTCCTGATGGAGGCCGCGTCGAACTCGCGACGCGCTGCGCCGCGAGCTCGCCGGCGCGCCGGACTTCCTGCGCTCGCTTTCGCGCCTCAGCCTCGACCGCGCCGGCCCGCGCGACCTGGCCGCGATCCGTGACGGCCTCGCCGCGGCATGTGCGGTCGCGCGCATTCTGGAATCGGCTGGAGACCTGCCGCCCGAGCTCGCGCGTGCGTACGCCGCCTTGCGGACGGAGTGCGGGGCCCTTGAGGCCGAGCTTCAAATGACGCTGGCGGACGACCTGCCGCTCGTCAAACGCGACGGCGGCTTCGTTCGGGCGGGCGCCCTGCCGCCGCTCGATGAGGCGCGCGCCTTGCGTGATGAGAGCCGAAGGGTCATCGCCGACATGCAGGCCGACTACGTCGAGGAGACTGGCGTCCGCCAGCTCAAGATCCGTCACAACAACATGTTGGGCTATTATATCGAGACGCCTCAGGCGCAGGGCGAGCCTTTGCTCAAGCCGCCTCTGAATGCGACCTTCATCCATCGCCAGACCATGGCTGGGGCGTTGCGCTTCGCCACCAACGCCCTCATCGAACTCGAGGCGAAGATCGCGTCCGCCGCGGACGGGGCGCTGAATCTCGAGCTCGACGCCTTCGAGCGCCTGCGTCAGGCCTGTCTCTCCGCGGGCGAGGCCTTGCGCGCCTTCGCCGCTGCGCTCGCGGCGATCGACGTCGCCGCCGCGCTGGCGGAACTCGCGGCCAAGCGCGACTGGACCCGACCGCGCGTCGATTCCTCGCTCGCCTTCCGGATCGAGGGCGGTCGACATCCGGTGGTCGAGGCGGCGCTGAAGGCCGCCGGCGAGCCGTTCGTCGCCAACGACTGCGACCTCACCGGAGATATTGCCGACGGCGGCCGGATCGCAGTTGTGACCGGCCCCAACATGGCCGGCAAATCGACCTACCTGCGCCAGAATGCGCTGATCGCCCTGATTGCCCAGATGGGATCCTACGTCCCGGCGCGCCGGGCGCATATCGGCGTCGTCGATCGGCTCTTTTCCCGAGTCGGCGCCGCCGACGATCTCGCCCGCGGCCGCTCGACCTTCATGGTCGAGATGGTCGAGACGGCGGCGATCCTCAATCAGGCGACGGCGCGCTCGCTCGTCATCCTCGACGAGATCGGGCGCGGCACGGCGACCTTCGACGGGCTCTCAATCGCCTATGCCTGCGTCGAGCACCTGAACGGCGCGAACCGCTCGCGGGCGCTGTTCGCCACCCATTTCCACGAGCTCACCCGGCTGGCCGAAACGCTGCCGAGGCTCGTCAACCTCACCATGCGGATCAGCGAGTTCAAGGGCAATCTGGTGTTCCTGCACGAGGTGGCGCCGGGCGCGGCCGACCGCTCCTACGGCATCCAGGTCGCCAAACTCGCGGGCCTTCCGGCCCCGGTGTTGCGGCGGGCGCGTAAAGTTCTCGCCGACCTCGAAGCTTCGCGGCCGAGCGGCACGCTCGATTCCCTGCCGCTTTTTTCCTTCGAGCCGCATGAGCCCGCGCCGCCGCCACGCGATGTATTGCGCGAAGCCGTCGCCGCCCTCGATCCGGACGAACTGAGTCCCCGCGACGCGCATGCCGCGCTCTACGCGCTGAAGAGGCTGTTGACCTGACCAAGTTCGCCGCCGCGACTATAAGCGAACGGTGTCTGTATACTTGCTTATTCACAATAAGCTGATAACATTCGTCGTTAGGCACCCGGTATAGAAAAACAAAAGGGCGAATCCTGACCGAAAGCGAGGAAACCATGCCCAAGCAAATTCGCGCGACGCATATTAAGGACATCGAGTGGATCATCTCGTTGTGGCTGGCAATTCACGGCGGCGATCCAGCGCCGGAGATAGTTTCAGAGGCGGAAGCTGCGAAAGCGGCTACCGGCTTGATTTCGGGCCGCTGCAGCCCACCTGCCTGCCGCCCAGCACAAGGCAGTCATTGCTGCCATTGCACAATAGCCTGCGCTAACGGCGGGACGAATCCTGCGAGGCTGTAAGATTGACTTTAAGTCAGTCCAGGCTTCGTAGGGTTCGCTCCGCACGACCAGTCCGCAGATCGTGATCGCCGCCTTCCTGCTGGTGGTCGTGGGGCGAAGGCAATCACGTCTCCGGCGCGGGAATGAACTCGTCGCGGTCGTCGGGCGGCAGCTCGAAGCGTCCGTGGCCCCAGTCGGCCTTGCGCCATTCCGCCTTGGCCGCCTCGATCCGTTCCTGGCTGGACGCGACGAAGTTCCACCAGATGTAACGCTTCCCAAGGGTCGCGCCGCCGAGCATCAGGAGCCGCGCGCCATGGTCGCCGCCGGCGACCGCGATCCGGTCGCCGGGCCGGAACACCATCATTTGCCCCGCCTCGAAGGTCTGGCCGGCGACGGCGATCGAGCCTTCGACGACGTAGAGGCCGCGGTCCTCGTGATCGTCGGGCACGGGCGCCCGCGCGCCGGGCTCGAGCGCGACGTCGGCGTAAAACGTGTCGGAAAAGACCTTTGCGGGCGCGGTCGCCCCAAAGGCCCGGCCGAGGATCAGGCGCAGGCTGACGCCGCCGTCCACGAGTTCGGGCAGGTCGTGGCGGGCGTGGTGGGCGAAACTCGGCGCGTCGTCCTCGTTCGCCTCCGGCAGGGCGACCCAGGTCTGGACCCCAAACAGTTCGTGGGGCGCGGCGCGCGTTTCGGCGCCGGTGCGCTCGGAATGGGTGATGCCCTTTCCGGCCACCATCCAGTTGACGGCGCCAGGATGGATCCTCTGGTTCGAGCCGAGGCTGTCGCGGTGCTGGAGCTCGCCGCGGTAGAGATAGGTCACGGTGGCGAGGCCGATATGCGGGTGCGGCCTGACGTCGATCCCCTGGCCGGTGACGAATTCGGCCGGCCCCATCTGATCGAAGAAGATGAACGGCCCGACCATGCGGCGCCCGGGGGCGGGCAGGGCGCGCCTCACCTCGAAGCCACCGATGTCGCGCGCCCGCGGCACGATCATGGTCTCGATGGCGTCCGGGCCGGCCGTGTCGGGCCATCCGGGATTGAGCGCGGGATTCCAGCTCATGGACCTGCTCCTTGATCGCGAGATCTTCGGCGCCGATCATAGCGCGAACGGGCCGCGGCGCGGAACCGGCGCGAGCGGGCCGCCATTCTCCTTGCCGAAATCCCGAAGGCCGGGCAGCCTGTCGACCGCACGCGCTGGCTTTAGCCGAACCGGGACGAGCCCGGTCCAGCCTGCGCGTTCCTGCAAGGGTTGACAGATGCCGCGTTTGGCTGGGCCGACGGCGAAGGTCGTAGTGATATTCGCCGCGTTGGCCTATGTGTTCCCGAAGATCGCCCTGATCTACATCGCTTGCGGACTTTACGACGTCCTGCGCAACACGGAAAGAACCCCAGAACTCTACGAAAAATACTTTCTCGGCGAGGGTCTGCCATTCTGGCTGCCGTCGCCGGTTTGGCTGCTGTCTCCGCTCAACACGCTGCTGGACCTGCTCTCCCTGCCGTATCTCAATAAGGGCGTCTTCACGCTCGATGACCTCCCCGGGGAACATCAGGACGAAATCGGCAGGTTGATTCGCTCGACGCGTTCCCACGAACTGATCGAACAGTTGCAGGTCGCCGCGTCGGCGGAGAAACGCAGCATGTTCTTCTTCAAATATTATCGGACGAATGTCGAGCAGGCAGGAAATTTTTCCGAATTCCATAAAGATTACAAATGGATCGTCACGATCGGTGTTTCGGTCTTTAACAGGCGACAATCCGTCTCGAAACATTTCGGACCGTTGCGCGCAACTTTTCGCGTTCTTTACAACATCAACGATATGGCGGACGATTCGGCTTACATCATCGTCGGCCGTAACAAGCATTACTGGCGGTCAGAAAAATTATTCATCTTCGACGATACATTGTTTCATCAATCCATCAACAAATCAGACCAGCCACGCTACTGCCTCTTCGTCGACATCGTACGACCCACGATGCTGCCTGTCGCTTTTAGAGCCTTCGTGCAGATGGTCGGCAGGTTGACATCGAATGGCCCCCACAAGCTTTTCTTCCGTCAGTGGAAAGTCTTCTGATTGCTTTTGCCGTCGCCCGCGGCGGCGCCGCTCGCCATCAACCAGCGCCATGCGCTTTCGCGGCGCTTCCTCGCATTCAGTTCATCCCCAGCGCCGCCAGGTAGAGATCCAGGATCGTCTCCTCCTCGATCCGCTTGTCGCGGTCCTGTTTCCGGATCGACACGATCTTGCGCATGATCCGGACGTCGAAGCCATTGGCCTTGGCCTCGCCGTAGACGTCCTTGATGTCGTCGGAAAGCGCCTTCTTCTCCTCCTCGAGCCGCTCGATGCGCTCGATGAAGGCGCGCAGATGGCCGGCGTTGACCTCTTCGGTCCCGGTCGCGATCTCGTCCTTTTTCGCCGGCTCGGCCATTGCGGGTCTCTCGTCCTCTTTGGAAGCCGCGGAGGTGGCGCCAAACGGCTCCGCGCGTCAAGGCCGTGCGTGCCGCGCCTGTGGACGAAACCGGACGGGAGCGTGGCGAGACCCTTCGCCCCGCCGGGGCGGGCGAAGGGGCGCCTCCAAGAGTGCACCGATTGCTTTTTGATGATGATCGTCATATAAGAGCCGAGTTCTGGAGGCGCGAGATGAAAGTGTCGAAGGCGCAGGCCGCCGAGAACCGCGAGGCCGTGCTCGATGCCGCGGCAAAGCTCTTCCGCGAGCGCGGGATCGACGGCGTCGGCGTCGACGCGGTGATGGCGGAGGCCGGGCTGACGCACGGCGGCTTCTACCGCAGCTTTGCCTCCAAGGACGCGCTCGTCGCCGAGGCCTGCGCGCAGGGCTTCCGCCGCATCGACGCCTTCTGGGGCGGCTACGCCGGCCGCCCGGGCAAGGGTCTCAAGGCCGCTGTGGGCTGGTACCTGTCGCGCCGCCATTGTGACGCGCCGGGCGACGGCTGCGTCATGGCGGCGCTCGCCGCCGACGCCGGCCGGCGCGGGCCGGCGGCGCGCGCAGTCTTCGCCGCCGGGCTCGAGCGCTGGGTCGGCCATCTCGCTCGCTTCCTCCCGCTTGTGTCCGAGGCGCGGCGGCGCGAGGCGGCGCTGGCGAAAATCGCCACCATGGTCGGCGCAGTGACGATCGCCCGCGCGGTCGCGGATCAAAGCCTCGCCGACGAGATTTTGGCCGCGGCTCGCATCGCGGTCCTGGCGGATGGCGCGCCGCCGTGAGGAGGCGGAGGACATTCACGTTTTCGGGAGGCGCCCCACGGTCGCCTGCCGGCGTCCCCATTTTTGTCCGAAGTCGCTGACCCTTAAGGAGGTTTCCCATGAGTTCGCGTGACATCGTGCTTTGCCAACCCGTGCGCACTGCGATCGGCGCCTATAACGGATCGCTGAAGACCGTGCCGGCGCCCGCGCTCGGCGCCGTCGTCGTGCGCGAGACGCTGAATCGCGCCGGCCTCGCCGCGGCCGCCCTCGGCTCGGTCGTGATGGGCAACGTGGTCCAGGCCGGCAACAAGATGAACCCGGCCCGCCAGGCCGCGATCGGCGGCGGCGCGCCGGTCGAGGTTCCCGCCCTCACCGTCAACCGCGTCTGCGGCTCGGGCGCCCAGGCGATCGTCTCGGCCGCGCAGCAAATCGGGGCCGGCGAGATCGAGGCGGCGGTCGCCGGCGGCATGGAGAACATGGACCGCGCGCCCTACCTCATGGATGGCGGGCGCTGGGGCTACCGCATGGGTCCGGCCGAGATCCTCGACGCGATGCTGACCGACGGGCTCAACGACGCCTTCTCGGGCGAACATTCCGGCTGGCACACCGAGGATCTGGTCGCCAAGCTGCAGATCACCCGGGCCGAGCAGGACGCCTTCGCGGCGCGCTCGCAGCAGCGTTTCGCCGCGGCCGAAAAGGCCGGCCGCTTCGCCGCCGAGATCGTCGGCGTCGAGATCAAGGGCCGCAAGGGGCCGGAACTGTTCGATCGCGACGAGGCGCCGCGGCCCGACACCACCGTCGAAATCCTCGCCAAGCTGAAGCCCGCCTTCCGCAAGGACGGGACGATCACCGCCGGCAACGCGCCGGGCCTCAACAGCGCCGCCGCCGCCATGATCGTCGCCGAGCGCGGCTTTGCCGAGGCCAAGGGGATGGCGCCGTTCGGGCGGCTCGCGGGCTACGGGGTCGCTGCGGTCGAGCCGGGCATGTTCGGCCTGGGGCCCGTCCCCGCCGTGCACAAGGCCCTGGAGCGGGCCGGCTGGAGGCTCGGCGACATCGAGCGGATCGAGATCAACGAGGCCTTCGCCGCCGTGCCGCTCGCGGTGATGAAGCAGCTCGGCCTGCCGCAGGACATCGTCAATGTCGAAGGCGGAGCCATCGCCCACGGTCACCCGATCGGCGCGACCGGCGCGGTCCTCGTCACGCGGCTTCTCCATGCGATGAAGCGCGACGGACTCAAAAAGGGCATCGTCACGCTCTGCATCGGCGGCGGCCAGGGCATCGCGCTCGCGCTCGAAGCGGCGTGACGCCCTTGGTGGCACGATCGTTGATCGCGCCGCCGCGCTCAGCGAGCGCGGCTACAGACGCCCGCGCGGCTGCCGAGGTCCTTGGGCTCGCGGACCGACGGATCGGCGAGGATCGGCCTCAAGAGCCGGGCGAGCCGGTCGGCCCAGGCCTCGACGCCGGCCGCCCCCGCGATCAGGTCCTGCCGGACCTCGATCAGCGCGTTGGCGAGGCCGCGCGCGGTCGCGACGGCGTCGACCGTGTCGCCAGCGAGGGCGCCGTCATAGGGCTCGTTGTCGCCGATCCCGCTCTCGCGCAGGTCGTCCTCGGCGCTGAGCGCCGCGAGGAGCGGGGTCGGAATGCGGTCATCAAGGTCCCACAACACCCCGATTTTCCAGCATCGCGGCGTTCCCCGCCAGATCGGCGTGAAGGAGTGGATCGAGATGAGGGCCGGCGGCTCGCCGGTCGGCAGCATCGCCTCGATCGTGGCGCTGACCGTCTCGCGGTAGGGCGCCCAGTAGCGGGCGCGCCGGAGCGCGATTTCTGAGCTGTCGGCGCGGGCGTTGCCCGGCACGATCGCGCCGTCGGAATAGCGCATGACCAGGGTTGGGTCGTCGGCGTCGCGGTTGGGATCGATCAGCAGGCGCGAGAAGGTCGAGAGGACCGCCGGCGCGCCGAGCCGCTCCGCCAGCGCCCGCGTCAGCGCCGCTGCGCCGATGTCGTAGGCGATGTGGCGCTCGAGCGCGGCCGGGAGCAGGCCGAGCGTCCCGTAGCCGGGCGGCAGGGCGTTCGAGGCGTGGTCGCAGATAATGAGGACCCCAGCGTCGAGCGCTCCGGGAATCGTTTCGACCGGCTGAAAGTCCGTTGCGTCCACTGCGGGTGCAATTCGCTGGGTTCGATCCATGGCCGATGCTTGCCGTCCGGTTTGGGCAAGACTATGGACGAGGCGCCCGATTCCGGCCCTCCCCATCGCCCGCGGACGGATTTCGTTTTGCCGATACCCTCCAAAGCGGCCGCGGCGCGCGGCGGCGTCCTCGCCCCCGTCGCCGCGCTCGTCGCCGGCGCCTTCGCGATGGGCGCGTCTCCCATCTTCGTCCGCCTGGCTGACGTGGGGCCGTTCACCAGCGCCTTCTGGCGCGTCGCCCTCGCCTTGCCGCTGCTCTACGCCTGGACGCGTGCGGCGGACGGCCCGGCGCCGACCGGCAAGCGCTTCGCCAAGCCGGCGATCCTGTCGGGCCTCGCCTTTGCCGGCGACCTCTTCTTTTGGCATCTGGCGATCGTCCACACCAGCGTCGCCAACGCCACCTTCTTCGCCACCTGCGCGCCGATCTGGGTGGTGCTGTTCGGCTGGCTCCTGTTCAGCGAGCGGGTCAAGGCCAACGTGCTCGTCGGGCTCGGCCTCTGCCTCGCGGGCGGCGCCGCGCTGCTCGCCCAGAGTTTCGAGCTGAAACCCGCCGGCGCGCTGGGCGATCTCTTCGGCGTCGCGACCGGCGTGTTCTTCGGCCTCTACTTCCTGGCCGTAAAGGCCGCGCGCCAGACGACATCCGCCGCGCGGCTCACCTTCGAAGCGACGGTGGTGACGGCGGCGATCCTGTTCGTGGTGGCGCTGGTCGCCGAGCGGTCGATGCTGCCGCACACGTTTCGCGGCCTCGCGGCGCTGCTCGCCATGGCCTGGATCAGCCATACGGGCGGCCAGGGGCTGCTGTCGATCGCGCTTGGGCGGCTGCCGGCCGCCTTCTCCTCGCTCGTCATCTTCCTCGAGGCGATCGCGGCGGCCGGCTTCGCCTGGCTCATCCTCGGCGAGCCGGTCAGCGCCGTCCAGGCGCTCGGAGGCTTGGCGATCCTCGTCGGGATTTACGTGGCGCGGCCAAGGTAGGGGGTGGAAGCCGCTTCGGCCGTCGCGCCAAGGCGATTTTCTGCTGTAAGCACGGGCATGAACAGGCAGGAAATCCTTGACCGGCTTCGCGAAAACAAGCGCGCCCTGCGCGAGCGCGGCGTGATTCACGTCGCCCTGTTCGGTTCGCGGGCACGCGGGGACAATCGAGCTGACGGCGACACCGACATCATGATTGAGGTCGATCCGGCCGCTCATATCACGGTCTACGATTATGTCGGGCTGAAAGAGTATATTGCGAGCTTATTCGAAGGCCCGGTTGAGGTTGTGAGCCGCGACAGTCTGAAGCCTTATGTCCGTCCCGCCGCGACGGCTGACGCCGTCTATGCCTTCTGACCCCGCCAAAACCGCGCTTCGCGATATTCATTATCACATTGATCTTGCCGAGGCCTTTGTGGCGAGACTGGACGCGGCGGCGTTCTGCAACGATCTTCGCACGGTCTATGCGGTTACACGCTGCCTTGAGATCATCTCCGAAGCTACGCGCCGCCTACCGCTCTCCTTGAAAGACCGGCATCCATCAATCCCCTGGAAGCGCATGGCCGGCGCTGGCAACGTGTACCGCCACGACTACGAGGACGTCGCGGCCAACTACGTTTGGGATACGGTGAAGTTCGCCTTGCCGCCCCCTTCGCGCGATCGTGGACGCCGAGTTCCAGCCGTAATCCGTGACGCTTGCGCTTCGCGACGCCTTGACGAGGGCGCCTGGTTCGCCTATCTGTTACATGTAACAGATAGCGGGAGAGCCAGATGGCCACGCCTGTCAGCCAGAGGGTCCGGAAGCGCCGGGACGCGTTGCGCACCGCCGGCCTCAGGCCGGTGCAAATCTGGGTTCCGGACACGCGCCAGCCCGGGTTCGCGGACGAATGCCGCCGGCAGTCGCTTGTAGTTGCTGCGGCCGACGCGGCCGATCCCGATCTCGACGTCTTCCTGGAGGCCGCGCTCGCCGACCTCGATGACGACGGCGCGGTGTGAGGCGCGGCGATCTCGTCACCGTCGCCTTGTCCGGCGACTTCGGCAAGCCGCGCCCGGCGCTGGTGATCCAGTCCGACGCTTTCGCGCAGACCGGAACGGTGACCGTGCTGCTCCTCTCGGGAACGCTGGTGGACGCGCCCCTGATCCGTCCGACCGTGCAGCCGACGCCGCAGAACGGTCTCCACCGACCGTCGCAGGTCCAGATCGACAAGGCCATGTCCGTGAAGCGGGACAAGATCGGCGCGACCATCGGTTGCCTGGATGATGAAACTCTGCTGACCGTGACCCGATCCCTCGCCCTGTTTCTCGGTCTGGCCTGATTCGCAGTCGGCTGTGGTTACGCTTGTTGCGCGGCCGGATTGACGGACATGGATCCAAATTGACATTCTGCATCCGTGAGCCCTGAAGATCATGATCGACGACACGCCCCGGCCGGGGTCGGGCGGAGCAAAACCTGCAGCCCAAGATCCCGCGCTTCTACGCCGTCTCTTGCGCGCCAGGGACCGCATGGACGCGGCTTCGCACGAAGAGTGGCCCGTGACGCGCCTCGCATTCGTCAGCGGCGTCTCCGCCGCCCACTTTGCGCGCTCTTTCAAGCAGGCTTTTGGGGTTCCTCCCCACCGATACCTGCTCACGCGCCGGCTCGAGCGGGTGACCGCCCTGCTTCGAGACACGGAGATGTCGATTACCGAGATCGCCTTCCTCACCGGGTGGAGCAGTCTGGGGACATTCGGGCGCACGGTTCGCGACGTCACCGGCAAAAGCCCGAGCGAATTGCGCGCTGACGAGAAGCGCGCCACGCGTCCGCTCGACCAGGTCCCGGCCTGCATTTTGCGCGGGACCCTTCGGCCCAACCTCAAAATCGCAGTTTCGGAGAAGCGGCGCCGTGCTGTGGAGGGTAATGAGCCGGAACTCAGCAAGTCGGAGGTCCCATGAGCCAAGGTGTCGGGTTGGTCGGACTGTATGTCCGCGATCAGGACGAAGCCCTGAAGTTTTATGTCGAGAAGCTCGGTTTCCGTGTGCATACCGATGCGCGCAATGGCAATTACCGCTGGCTGACGGTGCAACATCCCGAGCAGCCGTCGTTCCAGCTCGGCCTATTCGCACCCGAGTCGCCGATGCTCGACGCCGCGACCGCGCGCAACCTGCGCGAGATCGTGGCGAAGGGGGCTATGCCTCCGCTCGTCCTCCACGTCGACGACTGCCGCGCCGCCTGCGAACGGATGCGCGAGCAGGGCGTGGAGATCACGCAGGAGCCTGTCGAACGCTACGGCGCCGTCGACGCCGGCTTCCGCGATCCAGCCGGCAACGGGTGGAAGGTGATCCAAAATCCGCGAAAGACATAAGACATCGATTGAAGGCATCGCGCACAGGCGGCCGCTCACGGCTGGATGTCGATAGGCGATGTGGCGCCGCCTGCAGGGCGTCCTGACGTGGCGCCGCGGCAACCGCAGAATGTGCAGGCTCTGGAGACAAAACAGTATACCACAATCAAGGTGACGCGCGCCTCCCGGTTCCCCCCGTCCGCGGCTCATGCTAACCAGCCGCGCATGAGTGAACGCATCGATCATCGATTTCAGCGCCTGGCGGCGGAGCGCAGGCCCGGCCTCGTCGCCTACGTCATGGCGGGCGACCCGGACGCCGAGACGGGCCTCGCCATCCTCAAGGCCCTGCCGGGCGCGGGAGCCGATGTGATCGAGCTCGGCATGCCGTTCACCGACCCGATGGCGGACGGCCCCGCCGTCCAGGCCGCGGGGCTGAGGGCGCTGAAGGGCGGGCAGACGCTGCGCGCCACCCTCGCCATGGTCGGAGCGTTCCGCGAGGAGAACGCCGACACGCCGGTCATCCTGATGGGCTACTTCAACCCGATCTACTCTTATGGGGTCGAGCCGTTCCTCCGCGACGCCAAGGCCGCCGGCGTCGACGGCCTGATCGTGGTCGACCTGCCGCCGGAGGAGGACGACGAACTGTGCCTGCCGGCGATGCGCGCGGGCCTTGCATTTATACGGCTCGCGACGCCGACGACCGACGACGCCCGGCTGCCCGCCGTCCTCACGAACACCGCGGGATTCGTCTATTACGTGTGGATCACCGGCGTCACCGGCGCGGCGAAGCCGGACCCCGCCGCGGTCGCCAAGGCGGTCAAGCGGATCAAGCGGCATACGCCTTTGCCGGTCGTAGTCGGCTTCGGCGTCAGGGACGCGGCGAGCGCCGCCGCAATCGGCGCGACCGCCGACGGCGTCGCGGTCGGGTCGGCCATCGTCGAGGCGGTGAGAACCTCGCTCGCCGACGGCAAGGCCAGTGCCGCTGCCGTCGGGGCGGTCAGCGCGCTGGTGCGGACGCTGGCGCGCGCCTGCGCGACGGCCTTGTAGGGCGCGCTCGCTGAGCGCGCCGCGGCGGGGTCGGCGACCCCGCCCTACAGCGCGTCGTCCGATGCGGCCCCCTTCGGAGTTAGCTGAAGCATGAACTGGCTCGATAACGTTGTTCCGCCCAAGATCCGGTCGCTGTTACGGCGCGACACGCCGGAAAACCTGTGGGTCAAGTGCCCGGAGAGCGGGCAACTCGTCTTCCACAAGGACCTCGAAGGCAATCTGATGGTGGTGCCCGGCTCGGGTTACCACATGGCGATCGACGCCAAGGCGAGGCTCGCCGCCCTGTTCGACGACGGGGTCTATGAGGAGCTGCCGGCCCCGGAAGTGGCCCCCGACCCGCTGAAGTTTCGCGACATCAAGCGCTACACCGACCGCCTCAAGGAAAATCGCGCCAAGACGGGCGCCTATGACGCGGTGGTTCTGGCTCGCGGCCTCCTCGATGGCCGCGAGGTCACTGTCGGCGTGCAGGATTTCGCCTTCCAGGGCGGCAGCCTCGGCATGGCGGCGGGCGAGGCGATCATCGCCGGCATGACCGCGGCGATCGAGCGCCGCACGCCGTTCGTCATTTTCACCGCCTCGGGCGGGGCGCGGATGCAGGAGGGCATGTTCGCGCTGATGCAGATGCCCCGGACGACGGTGGCGGTACGCCGGCTTCGCGCCGCGCGCCTGCCCTACATCGTCGTCTTCACCAATCCGACCACCGGCGGCGTGACCGCCTCCTACGCCATGCTCGGCGACGTCCATATCGCCGAGCCCGGCGCAGTGATCGGCTTTGCCGGGGCACGGGTGATCGAGCAGACGATCCGCGAGCGCCTGCCGGAAGGGTTCCAGCGCGCCGAGTACCTCAAGCATCACGGCATGATCGACATGGTCGTTCCGCGGACCCAACAGCGGGCGATGCTGGCCCGCCTGTGCAGCCTCCTCACGCGTCAGCCGCGGCCTGAGGCCGCGTGAGGGTCGGAGTGTCCACAGCTGGGCCGAAGGTCGGCGCGAAGGAGTCCTTGCGGCTGCCATGACCGGCTGACGGAAAACCACGCGGATTGTATCTCTCTTTATCAGAAATACTGAAGCGCTCCACTCATGACCCGATGCGATCCGCCGCGACAAATAATACATATCTCAATTGTATATATGAGAGAGCAAATCGGCGATCTACGACCCTCGGGACCAACGCCGTACAGGGCTCGCCATGAGCACCCGCCCCAGATCCAATCCCAGGATTATTTTCAAGAGAGCGAGAAAGTTGCAGATTTTGGCGCCTAACCCGTTGAGTTCGGCCGCGTGCGTCAATTCGTGCGCCGACGCGCGCCCGGCCCCGGTCACTCCGCCGCCGCGATCAACTCTCCCGCCAGCGCCCGCTCGATCAGCGCCTGCGTCTCGGCAAGGCCATAAAGGGCGATGAACGAGCCGAGGCGGGGACCGCGCTCCTCGCCGAGCAGCACGGCGTAGACCATGTTGAAGAAGTCGTTCGAGACGCCGGGACGTTCCGCCGTCGCCCCCTTGGCCCTAAGATCCTGGTAGCGCGGGATCGGCCGGGCGATGTCGTAGAGCGCATGCTGGATCGCCTCGGCGCTGGCGCCGGCCGGCATTTCCTGAAGCTTCGCCGACACCGCCAGGAGCGCCTGGCGCTCGACCTCGTCCGCGAGCCGGTAGCGCTTCTTCGGCGCGACGAAGTCGCGAAAGTAGGCGACCGCGTAGCGCACCAGACGGTCGAGGCGCGGATGGTTCCCAGGCGAGGCCGACGGCGCGTAGCGACGCAAAAAGCCCCATAGCACCATGGGGTTGTCGCTGTTGGCGACGGCCGCCAGATTGAGCAGCATGGCGAACGACACGGTCGTCTGCCCGTCGCCATGGGCGAGCGTCTCCGCCGCCGGCGGCTGACCCGAATGAATGTGCCAGACCGGGTTGCCGAGCCGCTCCTTCCACGGCTGGTCGGGGTAGGATTCGAGGAACCCGAGATAGTCGTCGACCGTTCGCGGGATGACGTCGAAATAGAGGCGCTTCGCCGCCGACGGCTTCTGGAACATGAAGAGCGACAAGCTCTCGGGGCTGGCGTAGGTCAGCCATTCCTCGATCGTCAGGCCGTTGCCCTTGGACTTCGAGATCTTCTGGCCGTTCTCGTCGAGAAAAAGCTCGTAGTTGAACCCGGCCGGCGGCTCGGCGCCGAGCGCGCGCGCGATGCGCGAGGAAAGCTTCACCGAATCGATCAGGTCCTTGCCCGCCATTTCGTAGTCGACGCCGAGCGCATGCCAGCGCATCGCCCAGTCGGGCTTCCATTGCAGCTTGCAGCGACCGCCGGTCACTAGGGTTTCGAACTCCTGGTTCGTATTGGGGTCGCGCCAGCGGATCACGCCCGCCTTCGCGTCATGCGCGATCACGGGCGCCTGTATGACGACGCCGGTCACCGGGTGGATCGGCAGGAACGGCGAATAGGTCGCGGCGCGCTCCTCCCGGAGCGACGGCAGCATGATCGCCTGGATCTCGTCGAAGGCTTCGAGGGCCCGGATCAGCGCGGCGTCGAAGCGTCCGGACGTATAGGCCTCGGTCGACGACATGAACTCGTAGTCGAAGCCGAAGCGGTCGAGAAAGCTGCGCAGGCGCGCATTGTTATGGGCGGCGAAGCTCGGATACTCGCCGAACGGGTCCGGCACCTGGGTCAGCGGCTTGCCGAGGTGCCGCGACACCATCTCGCGGTTCGGAATGTTGTCGGGCGTCTTGCGGAGGCCATCCATGTCGTCGGAGAACGCGATGAGACGCGTCTTGACCGAATCCCCGGTCAGCACACGGAAGGCGTGTCGCACCATGGTCGTGCGCGCGACCTCGCCGAACGTCCCGATGTGCGGCAGTCCGGAGGGTCCGTAGCCGGTCTCGAACACGACCTCGGACTTCGGCGAGCGCTCGAGCCGCGCGATCAGCTTGCGCGCCTCCTCGAAGGGCCACGCCTTGGAGACCTCGGCGGCCTCCCGCTGCGACTGCAAAGACATCGATGTCCTGTTTGGTTGGAACCGTCGCGTGTAGGCGCCGCGGGTTCGAAAGCCGCGCACCCTATTCGGCCAGGGCGCCGTGTCAACGACCTTTCGGGACCGGGCTCAGACCGGGCTACGCCGCAGTGCGCTGGCGGGAATGGGCTTTCGGCGGACGCGCCCGTGTTCCGTCTTGGCCCAGAAGTGGGGCCGGACGATGAGGTCCGCAATGGCCGTCCAAGCCGCGAGCGTCACCAGCCCATAATAAATCGGAAGGAGGGCGAAGCTCCCGACGCCAATGCGCAGGGGCCGCTGCCTCGCGGCCACGACCGCTGGGCCGACCACGGAGCAAATCCCCGCGCAGGCGAGCAAATAGACGAACAGGTCGACGGCTTCGCGCGAGCGCGGCAGGAATGCGGCGCCCGGGCCGAACGCGCGCCAGAGCGTGTCGAACGCGAACGGGGGCCACAACAGCGCGCCGACCACCGCACCCACAATCAGCGTCGCCGCCGCGCACGCGCGGAGCACGCCGAAGTCCCGACAGAAACTGACGGGTTGACGGGAATGGACGATGCAGGTCTGCATCCAGCCCTTCTGCCAGCGCACACGCTGCCGGAACCAGTTTCCAAACTCGTGCGGCGCTTCCTCGGAGGTGTCCGAGTCGAGCGTGCCGATCCTGTAGCCGTAGCGGCCGAGTTGGATCCCCAGGTCCGCATCCTCCGCGACGTTCCACTCGTCCCATCCGCCGACGTTGACGAGCGACGACAGCCGGAAATGGTTCGACGTTCCGCCCAGCGCAATCGGCAGTCCGAGGGCGCAAAGGCCGGGGTTGATCAGGTCGAACAGCACCGCGTATTCCAGCGAAAACAATCGCGACAGAACGGACTCGTTGGGATTGCGGATCGTCAAGCGCGCCTGAAGGCAATCGAGCGTACGATCCGCCGCGAACCGCGACGCCGCAAGCCGAAGCTGCCCACGAGCGGGGATGTCCTCGGCGTCATAAACAACCAGCAAGGCGCCGCGCGCCTCGGCCAGCGCCACATTGAGGGCGCGTGGCTTGGTCGAGGGCGCTCCCGGCGGCGCGACGATGATCTCGTAATGGGCGGGCAGGCGCAGCGCCAGAAGGCGCGACAAGGTCGCGTTATCCCGCTGCTCCACCACCAGTTTGATGTCCAACTTGGCTTTCGGGTAGTCGAGCGCGCCAAGTGCGTGGACGAGCTGCCGGACGACGTCCTCCTCGCGATGGAGGGCGGCGACGACTGTATAGGTCGGCAGCTCGTCGTCGGACAGCATGCGCGGCCGCTTTTCGTCCGGGTTCGCAAGCGACGCCAATCCGCGCACCGTGATCGACGCCAGAAACAGGAGCCAAAGCGCCGCCGACGCGATCTCCGAGAGAAGACAAGCGCTCGCGGCGGCAATCGCGACGGCCAGCGTGGCGAGGAGAGCGAAGCCTGCGATCTGCAGGCGGCTTAGCCGGCTCTTCGCGGAGAGCGGATCCGGCAGCCGTTCGAGCGCATTTTTCAGCACCTCGGCCGGGTAGCGCGCGCGCACGAGAGCAGCGAACCGCTGCGGCGACGTGACGACGAAGCTCTCGGGGCGCAAACGGCCGGACAGCGTCATCTCGATCAGTCCGGACGCCAACGCCCCCCGCGGCGCGATCACGGCCCGTGCGGCGCCGTATGGCGCCTCAAGCGGAGCGACTCCGGACAGCAGCGCCTTGCCCGCGTCGAAACCCTCGCCGAACGGCGGCGTCCCGTTGTAGTAGCCGCAACCCAGCCGTGCAGCCAACAAGCGGTAATACGCCTCTTCGCCGATCAGTCCGGCGCCGAGCCCAGCCTCGAGCGGACTGACGTCGGCGGGCGCATCGTCGATGGCGCGAAACAGACTTTCCGCTGGAACGCCGTCGTCCGCTACGATCTGCAGTTCCAAAGGCAATAGCGCGCGGGCTTTTCGCCCGGGGACGTCGCTCCGCGGTCGATGCCGCTCTGCAACAGCGGACACAGCCGACTTGCGGATCGGACCGACCGGCCGAGGCGACTTTCGAGAGCTGGGCTGCATCGGGATACGCGAACTGTCTACTCTGAAAGGCGCCGCAATAAGCGGTCATAGACTCAATCGTAAACAGAACCTTTCGCAATGGGGCAGAAGGTCGCAATGCTGTCCGGGTAAACCTACTTCAGTCGACTCTGGGCGGTGTTTGCTGCGCGGCCGACCGCGCCAGGCGCTCGATCGATTCCGCGTCAGACGGAAACCCGGCGTCTTCCCAAAGCGCGTCGAAGGCCCGGAGGATTTTTCCGACGCGCGGACCCTCTGCTACGCCGAGCGCGACGATGTCCTTGCCGCCGATCGGCGATGTCAACGCGTTGGATTCCATCAGGAATCGGCGGGCTCGGGCGAAGTCGGGGTCGCGCGAGCTCACCGGCGCATCAGCCTGCGCGAGCATCAGGGCGTCGCTAGCGGCGCGGCGGCCAAATGCGAACATGACGCGGCGTAGCGCGTAAGTCTCGGGAGCGGCGGTCGCGCCGTGAAGCCGTGTCAGCGCCGCGGCTGCGCCGAGCAAGCGGTCTCTCTCGGCGTTTGACAATCGAAAGCGTTCCGCAAGCCGCTCCGCGTCATCCTGAACGAAAACGCCGAGCGCGGCCAGTCGCAAAAGGGCGTCCGGCTTCGACCCGTCGGCCGTTTCGATCGCGATGGCGCGTTCAAGCCGCCCCGGATCGGCGAAGCCGAAAAACGCCGCGAAAATCCCGCGCTCGCCCATGACGCGAACGACCTCGCCGGCCTGCGGCGCGACAAGGAGCTTCAGAACTTCGGCGCGCACCCGCTCGCGCGAAAGCCGGGAGAGCTCGAAACGATGGCGGACCGTCGCGTCCAATCCGTCCCGATCGAGCGCTCCGCCTCCGAATCGCGCCGAAAACCGGAAGAAACGCAGGATGCGGAGATAGTCTTCGCGAATGCGCTGGTCGGCGTCGCCGATGAAGCGCACGCGACCTGCGGCGAGGTCGATGAGGCCGCCAAGCGGATCATAAATGCGGCCGTCCGCATCGAGCGACAAGGCGTTGATGGTGAAGTCGCGCCGGCGCGCGTCGGCAAGAAAATCGCGCCCGAACACGACCTTGGCGTGACGGCCGTCCGTTTCGACGTCCTGCCGCAGGGTCGTGGTCTCGATCGCGCGGCCGTCCATGACCAGCGTGACCGTGCCGTGGGCGAGGCCGGTCGGCGCGACCCTGAATCCGGCCGCCGCGGCGCGTCGCATCGTCTCGCGCGGCGAAGCGGTCGTGGCGAGGTCGAAATCCCCGGGCTCGAGGCCGAGCGCGAGGTCGCGGACGGCGCCGCCGACGACCCGCGTCTCGACATCTGCGCCGTTCAGCGCCGCGAGCGCGCGCGCGAGCGGCCCGTGCCGGAGGGGATTGCAATTCCCGAGCCTGCCATCCCGCAGGCCGGGAAGCTCGCTCATTCGAAACGCCCCGGCACGAGCACGCCGTTCTCCTCATGCGCCGGCACGTAGACGCCGTGGCCGCGGGGAGAAAGCAGATTGATCGCAAGAAGCGAGAGCACCGCGGCCGCAAGCCCGGCGAGCGTGAGGATCGACACCCTCGCGCCGGTCCAATGCTCCACTTCCAAGGGATAGCGGGCGCGAACGGCGAGGAAGATCGCGTAGAGCGCGAACGGCGCGAAAAAAAACGCCAGCGGCTCAAGGACGGCACGGCTCATGGCGCAAAAAGCTTCTCGTACATGTTCCGCAGGATCCCGGCGGTCGCGCCCCAGATATAACGACCTTCATGCGGCATTGCATAAAATCTTCGTACGCGACCCTGCCATTCGCGCTCGTCCACCCGATGATTGGCGGCGTCCATCAGAAAGGCCAACGGCGTCTCGAACGTTTCATCGACCTCGCGCGCGTTGATCGAAAGGGCGAAGCCGGGATCGACCAGGGCCACGAGCGGGGCAATTCGAAAACCCGTTCCCGTCAGGTAGGGGTCGAGCCAGCCGAGCGGCTCGACCAGGCCGGCGTCAAGTCCGACCTCTTCCCAGGCTTCCCGCAGGGCGGCCGCCAGCGGGGCTTCTCCCGGATCGATCTTGCCGCCTGGGAAAGCGACCTGGCCGGAATGGGCGCGCAGGTGCGAGGCGCGCATGGTGAGCAGCACGCTTAGCCCTTCTGGCCGTCCGACGATCGGCGCGAGCACAGCAGCCGGTCGTGCGCTCGCCAGCAACTCGGCGTCAGGCACGAGGCCGCTCAAGAGAAAATCGCTGGACTTCGGCGCCTCCGGTCCGGTCAAGTCCGCGACTGCGAGCGTCGGCCTCAACTTTCCGCGAGCGAGCGCCCGAAACGACTCGCTGTCCAGCCGTGTCACGTCGATGATGGTCAAAGCCCCTCGATCTCGCTCGCCGGACACATGGGAAAGAAGGCGCCGCTCGAGCGCACGCCGAACCAGACATCGTCTCCCACGCGCTCCGCGGTTCCCATCTCGACGAGATCGTAGAACAGCGCCCGCTTCACCAGCGCCCAAAGATCGCCGCGAATGCGGATATAGGGTTTCAACCCCTCCGCCGCGCCGCGCTCGAACCTCAGGGGATGCTCCGCCCCCGCTGTCGCCACGTCCTCGACATTGGTGCGGAACGTCAGGACGGTCTCGCCGTCCTTCGTCTCGACCTGCATCGCGACCGCCAGGAACGGCGCGTCGTCGACCTGGATTCCGACCTTCTCGATCGGCGTGACCAAAACGTAGCGATCGCCGTCCTTGCGCAAAATTGAGGCGAACAACCGAACCAGCGGCGCCCGCCCGATCGGCGAGCCGCAGTAATGCCACACGCCGTCGGCGGCGATACGCATGTCGATGTCGCCGCAGTCCGGCGGGTTCCAGAGATGAACGGGCGCCGGGCCGTCCTTGCGGCGCTCTTCAACCTTGCTGAGCCCCCCAACCGCCCCTTCGGGAGATTTCGACGGCTTCGCCATATTCTGGCGCTCGTTTGTGGGCGAGTTTGACAGAGGCATGCTACACGTCGGCGGACAAGGACCCGCTTAATGTAGAGCGAACAGCGCGCGAGCGAAACCAGTGAGGCGTTTTGTGACGACAAGGGGCTTTGTGACGAAAAGGCAAGGAAAATGAGCGCGGCGGGCGCACCGGACACGGAGATCTGGACTCGCGACCTCGATGTCGTTCTCGAACGGGTTGCGGCGGCGCGGACCGAGATCGGGTCGATCATCATGGGTCAGTCTCGCGTCGTCGATCTGAGCCTGACGGTGCTGCTTGCGGGCGGTCACGGACTTTTGATCGGCGTTCCCGGTCTCGCCAAGACGAAGCTCGTCGAGACGCTCGGCGTCGTTGTCGGCCTGGACGCCCGGCGCGTGCAATTCACCCCGGACCTGATGCCCTCCGACATCCTCGGGTCCGAGGTCATGGAGGAAGGGCTCGACGGCAAGCGAGCGTTCCGCTTCATCCGCGGGCCGATCTTCGCCCAATTGTTGATGGCGGACGAGATCAACCGCGCCAGCCCCCGCACCCAGTCGGCGCTCCTGCAGGCGATGCAGGAACATCATGTGACGGTGGCTGGCGTGCGGCACGACCTGCCTCGTCCGTTCCATGTGCTGGCGACCCAGAACCCGCTGGAGCAGGAGGGCGCCTATCCGCTGCCCGAGGCGCAACTCGACCGGTTCCTGTTGCAGATCGACGTCGGCTATCCGGACCGCGACGCGGAACGACGGATTCTCATCGAGACGACCGGCGAGCGGGAGAAGCAGCCGAGGCCGATCATGACCGCGGACGAACTCCTTCAGGCGCAGCGCGTTGTTCGCCGCTCCCCGATCGGCGAGCGGATCGTCGAGGCGATCCTCGATCTCGTTCGCGCGGCGCGGCCGGGCGAAGACGATGGCGAACTGGCGAAGGGGATCGGGTGGGGTCCGGGGCCTCGGGCCGCACAGGCGCTGATGCTGGCCGCGCGCGCCCGGGCGCTGGTCGACGGGAGGCTATCGCCGTCGCTCGATGACGTCGAGGCGCTGGCCGAGCCGGCCCTCAAACATCGCATGGCGCTCACCTTCGCCGCCCGCGCCGACGGCGAGACCATTCCTGCCGTGATCGAACGCCTTGTCGAAAAGGCGCTCCGATGACCAGACGGCCGGGAATATCCCGCCGACCACGGACGCAATGACCGTCTCTCCTTCCATCCGACTGGAAGCCGCGGAACTTTCGGCGCGCCTGCCGGATCTGATCGTCGCGGCGCGCAACGTCGCGCAGACCGTTCGTCACGGCGTGCACGGCCGTCGCAAGGCCGGCTCGGGCGAGACCTTCTGGCAATTCCGTCCGTTTGTCTCGGGTGAGCCTTCGTCCCGGGTCGACTGGCGCCGCTCCGCGCGCGAGGAGCACGCGTTCGTCCGCGAACGCGAATGGGAATCGGCGCACACCGTGTGGATCTGGTTCGATCGGTCGCCGTCGATGCGGTTCGGCTCGAGCCTGGCGCCGACGGCCAAGATCGATCGCGCCGCGGTGATCGCGCTCGCCTTCGCCGACCTCTGCGTCGAAAGCGGCGAACGCGCCGGCCTTCTCGGCCTGACGCGGCCGACCGCGACCCACGGGGTGATCGAAAGTCTCGCCGAGGCGATCGCGACCGACGAGCGCCGTCAGGGTCCCTCGGACGCGCCTCTGCCGCCAGCCGCGCCCGCGCGCGCCCGTTCGCTCGTTTTGCTGGTCGGCGATTTTCTCGGCGAGCCGGCCGAGACCGAGCAGGCGCTGCGCGTCATCGCCGCGGAGGGCGCGGTCGGCGAGTTGCTCGTCGTCGTCGATCCGATCGAGGAGACGTATCCGTTCGCCGGCAATGTCGAGTTTCTGCATCCGGCGGGATCGACGCGGCTGCTGACGCCGAGGGCGCAAAATTTGCGCGACGGCTACCTCGAACGGCTTGCCGCGCACCGCGACGCCTTGCGGCAGATCTGCTCGCGCCTCGGCTGGGGTTTGAGCCTGCACCGGACCGACGCCTCCCCGGCGGAGGCGCTGCTGGCGCTCAGGATGCGTCTTTCTGCGCCCGAGATCGGCGCATACCGGAGCGCCTGAGCTATGTTCGGCCTTCCGCTCGCTTTTGCCGCGCCGGCCGTGCTCGTCGCCCTGGCGGGCCTCGGCGCCCTCTACTACCTCTTGCGCGTCACCCCGCCGCCGCCGCGCCGCGTGCCGTTTCCGCCGCTTCGGCTCCTCATGGGGCTCGCGGCGAGGGAGACCGAGCCCGCAAGGACGCCGTGGCCGATCCTGGCCCTGCGCCTCGCGGTTGCGGCGCTGATCATCGTGGCGATGGCGGAGCCGCTGTGGCGCAACCTCGTCGCGCTCGAGGGATCGGGCCCGCTGCTTGTCCTCTTCGACGACGGCTGGCCGGCGGCCGGGACGTTCGAGAAGCGTGTCCAATACGCCCGGGAGCAGATGCTGGCGGCGGCCCGCGCCGGGCGGCCGGTCGCGATCAAACCCTTCTCGGAGGCCGGTCGCGACATCGTTGCGATGAACGCCGGCGAGATCGAGGGACGGCTGCGGTCGCTCGCCCCGGCGCCTTTTGCTCCGCCGCGCGACGCAGCGGCGGCGTCGGTCGAGCGCTATCTTGCGGCGACGCCGGGAGCGGACGTGCTGTGGATCGCCGACGGGGTCGAACTCGGCGGCGCCCATGATTTCGCCGCGCGGCTGTCGAGGCTCGCCCGACCGGTCGATGTGGTCGCCGACGGGAGCGGGGTTCGCGCGGTCGCGGGCGCCGACAACGAGGCCGGATCGCTGAAGGCGCGCCTCATCCGCTCCGACACGGCCGCGCCGGCGTCCGGCGTCGTCCGCGCGCTCGACGCCCAGGGTCGCGAGATCGGGCGCGCGCCGTTCGACTTCGGCGCAAAACTGGCGGCTGACGTCCGCTTCGACCTGCCGGTCGAGTTGCGCAACGAAGTCCAGAGTCTGGCGATCGACGGCGACCGTTCGGCCGGCGCGGTCTGGCTCCTCGACGACAGCGCCCGACGGCGCCGGGTGGCGATCGCCTCCGGCGCCACAGCCGACACCGCTGAGCCGCTGATTGCGCCCAGCTATTATATCAGGCGCGCGCTCGCGCCCTACGCGGACGTCAGCGAATGGCGCAATTCGGCCAGCGATCCGATCGTTTCGCTGTTGGCCGAGAAGCCCTCGGTCCTCGTGCTGGCGGACATGAGCGTCGCGCCGGGGCCGGAGCGCGACGCGATCGCGAGCTTCCTCGACGACGGCGGCGTGCTCGTCCGATTCGCCGGCGCGCGCCTCGCCGCCGGCGACGACGACCTCACGCCCACGGCGCTGAGAAGGGGCGGCCGGACGCTCGGGGGCGCGCTGTCGTGGGAGACCCCGAAGCACGTTGCGCCATTCGAGAAGCGCAGCCCGTTTTTCGGTCTCGCCGTCCCGGACGAAGTGACCGTCAGCCGGCAGGTGCTGGCCGAGCCCGAGGAGGGTCTCGTCGAAAAGACCTGGGCGCGCCTCGCCGACGGCACGCCGCTCGTCACCGCCGCGCGGCGCGGCAAGGGCCTCATCGTTCTCTTCCACGTCACTGCCGACACGACCTGGTCGAACTTGCCGCTGTCGGGGCTGTTCGTCGACATGCTGCGCCGGGTGATTGCTGAAGCCGGCTCGCCCGCCACCGCCGACGCCAAAACCGCTCGCGAAGGCGGCGCGACCCAGCCGCCCTGGCGGACGCTGAACGGCTTCGGCGCGCTCGGCGTCCCGCCGGCGCAAGCCCAGCCGATCGGCGACGGCTTCGTCGGCGTCGGCGACGCCACGCATCCGCCGGGCCTGTACGGCGTCGCGGAGTCGCTCACCGCCGTCAACGCGCTGGCGCCGGGACAGTCGATCGCCCGCGCCGACTACGGCCCGCTCAAGGTCCGTCTCGGCGTGCTCGACGCTGCCCCGCCGGTCGATTTGCGCGCCTGGCTGCTGCCGATCGCGCTCCTCGGGCTGATGATCGACGCGCTCGTCTCGCTTTGGCTCGCCGGCGCCTCGGGATGGCGCCGCGGCGGCGCGATCGCGGTCGTCGCCGTCGCCGTGGCGCTCGGCGCTGCGTCCGTCCCGCGCCCGGCCCTGGCCGGCGACATGCCGGTCAGCGCCCGCGATATGGATTCGGCCCTCTCCACCCGGCTCGCCTATGTGATGACCGGCGACGCCACGGTCGACGAGACCTCCCGCCTCGGGCTCTCGGCGCTGACCCGCGTCCTGTCGAACCGGACCTCGGCGGAGCTCGCCGAACCGATCGGCGTCGACCCGGCGCGCGACGAACTGGCCTTCTACCCGCTCCTCTACTGGCCGATCGTGGCGCAGCAGGCCCAGCCCTCGCCCGCAGAGCGATCCCGGCTCGCCGCCTACATGAAGAACGGCGGCACCGTCCTGTTCGACACCCGCGACGCGCTGACCGCCGCCCCCGGCGCGCCGCCGACGCCGGAAGCGCTGTGGCTGCGCGCACTGCTCGCCGGCGTCGACGTGCCGGCGCTCGAGCCGGCGCCCCGCGACCATGTGCTGACCAAGACCTTCTACCTGCTCGACCGCATCGTCGGCCGGACCGCCATCGGACAGACCTGGGTCGAGGCGCTGCCGACGCCCGACCCGAACGACCGTGTGCAGCGGCCGGTCCGCGCCGGCGACAGCGTGTCTCCGATCATCATCGTTTCCGACGATCTCGCCGGAGGCTGGGCGACCGATGACTCGGGGCGCCCGCTCTACCCGCTGATCCCCGGCGGGGCGCGGCAACGCGAGCTCGCGATGCGCAGCGGCGTCAATATCGTGATGTACGCGCTGACCGGGAACTACAAGGCGGATCAAGTCCACGCCAAGGATATCATCGAAAGGCTGACGCGGTGACGTCCTGGTCGGTCGACTTCGCGCCGCTGATCCCGGCCCCGCTCCTCTATGGGCTGGCCGCCGCGGCGCTGGCGATCTCGGTCGCGCTCATCTGGCGCCGGACCCGCGGCGCCGGACTGAGGACGCTCGCCTTCGGCTTGGCGCTGCTGGCCTTGTGCGATCCGAATCTCGTGCAGGAGAACCGGCGACCGCTCAAGGACATCGTGGCGGTCGTGGTCGACCGTTCGGAAAGCCAGGACATCGGCGGCCGGCCGGCCCAGACCGACAAGGCGCGCGACGAGGTCGAGGCGCGGCTGAAGGCGCTCGGCGACGTGGACACGCGGGTCGTCGAAACCTCGCGGGCCAATTCCGACGTCGAAGGCACCCGCCTCTTCGCCGCGTTGCGCGACGCGCTCGCCGACGCGCCGCCCGAGCGGATCGGCGGCGCGATCATGATCACCGATGGAGACGTCCACGACATACCCGGCGCCGCCGCCGCGCTCGGGTTCGACGCGCCGCTGCACGCCCTGATCACCGGCCACGCGGGCGAGCGCCAGCGGCGGATCGAGCTGATCGAGGCGCCCCGCTATGGCATCGTCGGCAAGGACCAGACCATCGTCGCGCGCATCGACGACAGCGCCGGTCCGGGCGCGCCGGTCAGCCTCGCCGTGCGCCGCGACGGCGAAACGATCGCCACGATGGCGACCGAGGTCGGCCAGCGGATCGAGGTCAAGGCGCCGATCGAACATGCCGGCGTCAACGTCATCGAGCTCGAGATCGCCCCGGTCGAGGGCGAACTCGCGACCGACGGCGACCGCGCCGTGGTCAACATCGACGGCGTGCGCGACAAGCTGCGGGTGCTGCTCGTCTCCGGCAAGCCCCATCCCGGCGAGCGGATGTGGCGCAATCTCCTGAAGTCGGACGCCAACGTCGACCTCGTCCATTTCACCATTCTGCGTCCGCCGGAGAAAAGCGGCGATGCGGTGCCGATCAACGAGCTATCGCTGATCGCCTTCCCGGTCGCCGACCTGTTCGGCCGGAAGATCAAGGATTTCGACCTGATCATCTTCGACCGCTACGCGCAGCAGTCGATCCTGCCCTACACCTACCTCGACAATATCGTGAATTACGTCCGCAACGGCGGCGCGCTCTTGATGGCCGAGGGCCCGGAATACTCGGCCCCGGACGGCTTGTTCTATTCTCCGCTCGGCGCGATTGCGCCCGCGTCGCCGACCGGGGAGGACGCCGAGACCCCGTTCCGGGCGCAGATCCCCGAGCTTGGTCTGCGCCATCCGGTGACGCGGGCCCTTGTCGGACCCGACGCCGGCAAAGAGGAGGCCGCCTGGGGTCGCTGGTTCCGGCTCGTCGGCGCGACGGCGACCGCAGGTCAGACCGTGATGACCGGTCCCGACGGCAAGCCGCTGCTGATTCTGTCGCGTGTCGACAAGGGGCGGATCGGGTTGCTGCTCACCGACCAGATGTGGCTGTGGGCGCGCGGCTACGACGGCGGCGGCCCCTATCTCGATCTCTTGCGCCGTCTGGCGCACTGGCTGATGAAAGAGCCGGAACTCGAGGAGGAGGCGTTGCGCGCCAGCGCGAGGGGACGCACGATCACGGTCGAGCGGCAGAGCGTCAGCGGCGAGCCCCGCGACACGACTTTGACCGGCCCGGGCGGCGTGAAGACGAAGCTCGACCTCAAGCCCGTCGCGCCCGGCCTCTCCCGGGCGCAGACGACGGTGGAGAAATTCGGTCTCTATCGCGCCGACGACGGCGCCCATGTCGCGCTCGTCAATGTCGGCCCCGAGAACCCGCTGGAAATGCGCGACGTCGTCTCGACCGCGGAAAAGCTCGGCCCGCTCGCCGAGGCGACCGGAGGATCGGTGCGCCGTCTCTCCACCGGCAAGGCCGACGACGCGAACGTCCCGCGCATCGTCGGCCTCAACCCGGCGCCGAGCTACGCCGGAGGCGACTATATCGGCGTCAAGCGCACCGGTTCGAGCGAGCTGATCGGCGCCCGCTCCACCTCGCTCGCCTCCGGCTTCTTCGGCCTCGCGCTGCTGCTCGGCGCCGTGGTCGCGGGCTGGCTCGTAGAAGCGGGGCGGTTCGAGCGGAGGAAGGGGTAGGGGGACCTATGGAAGTTTGATCGCCTGGCGACGGAGTGGGCGCCTACTGTCCATGGCGCCACCCAACCGCTCTCCCATCTATGGCATTCACACATTTCTGCGCGTCGCGCGCCTCCTTCTCCACGAAGTGGGGAAGATGGCCCGGAGGGCCGGATGGGGTGCGGAAAGCAGGGGATCGTTCCACAAAGGCTCGGGCTAACGGTCGCGCTATCCAATCCACAGTTGCGGCAGCCGCCCACACCCCATCCGGCGCTTCGCGCCACCTTCCCCAGCAAAGCTGGAGAAGGGGTCCGCGCTGAAATTTGAGATGTGTGAAAGACATTGGGCCAAAAGATCAATTCGGCCGCACTCAAATTGTGCCGGGGGCGCGGAAAGCTCCGCTGCGATGGGATTAACGGGATGGAAGGCTGAATGCCGTATCCCCTACAATTCACCGTCATGAAAATGGTTCAGGTAATGCGTATCATTCATAACGCTTCTCTCGCCCAGAAGATGTCGGCCGCGATCGTGATCGGGTTGGCTGTGCTGGCGGCGCTCCTGCTCGCGCTCTACCAGCACACCTTGTCGAGCTACGCGGACCGCCAGGCCGAGGAGCGAATCGCCATGACGCTCAATGGCGCTTGGGATCTTCTGCACCGCCAGGGCGACGATTTTAGTGTTTCGGACAACGCCCTGAAGGCAGACGGCATTGAATTGAACGGGCGTTCCGACCTCATGGATCATCTGCACGACCTGTACGGCGGGGTTGCAACGATATTCATGGGCGACGTACGAATCGCCACCAATATCAAGAAGGCGGATGGTTCGCGCGCAATCGGGACGGCGCTCGCGCCGGGGCCGGTTCACGACGCGCTGTTTTCGCGCGGGCAGTCCTATCGCGGCAAAGCTGACATTTTGGGGCAGAGCTACGCTGTCGCCTACGACCCGATCCGCGACCAGAGCGGGGCGACGATCGGCGTGCTGTTCGTCGGCCAATTAGAATCTCAAACGCACGCCGAAATCGCGAGCATTCAGGTCTGGGCGCTTTCCATCGCAGTCGTGATTTCCCTTTGTGTCGCCGCCGCCGTGCTCGTCTTCTCCCGCCGGCTTTTCGCGCCGCTCGATCGGTTGTGCGCCACGATGACGAAGATTTCGAATGGCGATCTCGGCGTGGCGATCGAGGGCGTCGGGCGCGGCGACGACATCGGCCGAATGGCCGCTGCGGTGGAGGTCTTTCGCGTGAATGCGATCGAACGCGCGCGCGCGGAGACCGACGCGGAGGCTCAGCGTGAGGCCGCCCGGATCGAGCGAGAAAGGGCGGCTGCGGAGCGCGAGGTCGTTGCGCAACAGCAGGCGACCGCGATACGGGCAATCGACGAGGGCATAACGCGCCTCGCCGCCAAGGATCTTTCCCATCGAATTCATGCGCGGCTTCCTGAAGCCTACGAGCCGCTGCGCTCGACGTTCAATGCTTCGGTCGAGCAACTCTCGCAGGCGTTTTCGCTGGTCGCCAAATCCGCGGTCGCCGTCAGGACCGGAACCGACGAGATAGCAGCCGCCGGAAACGACCTTTCGAAGCGCACGGAACACCAAGCCGCCAATCTGGAAGAATCCACGTCGGCGCTCAGCGAGGTCGCCGGGACGGTCAAGCAAACCGCCGCCAAGGCGCAGGACGCCAATCAGGCGATGGCCCTCGCGCGCGAAGACGCGCTCAGCAGCGGGCAGGTGGTCCGCCAGGCCGCGGACGCGATGTCGCGAATCGACCAATCGTCGCGCAAGATCGGAGAAATCATCGGGGTCATCGACGAGATCGCCTTCCAGACCAACTTGCTCGCGCTCAACGCCGGGGTCGAGGCGGCGCGGGCGGGCGACGCCGGCCGAGGTTTCGCCGTCGTTGCTTCCGAAGTGCGCGCGCTCGCCCAACGCTCGGCGGAATCAGCCAAAGACATCAAGGCTCTCATCGCTGGCGCCGGGTCCGAAGTGAAGGAGGGCGTGGCGCTTGTCGCAAAAACAGGAGACGCGTTGAATTCGATCGAAAGCCGCGTTGTAGAGATCGAAAAGATTGTCAAAGAGATCGCCGATGGCGCGCAGAGCCAGGCCAGTGCGCTTGCGGAAGTCAGCATCGCGATCAACGAGATGGACAAGATGACCCAACATAACGCTTCGATGGCGGAGGAAGCCACCGCCGCGAGCCTTTCGCTTGCGCGCGAGAGTGAAGGGCTGTCGAATCTGATCGGCCAGTTCACCACGGCGCGCTCCAACCATGCGGAGAAATCTTCGGGACGACATTCGGTCGGGCCGATGTCGCAAAGCCACGAAGCCCGAGCCGCATAGAGCGGGCGCTTAGGGCGACTGACCGGGCGTCCCGCAGGGAGTCCGGCTCACCCTGACGACTCTTGCAAAGATGATATACGCTTAATGGCTGGCCCATACCCACGGCCTGCCGACACTTCGTCCCTAGCTAGCCGCACGGCCGACGGCGGACGGCTCGGGGCCGATGCGGTTATTATTCCTTTGTCGCGGTGAACCCGAGCCGCCTCCTCCTCGTCGGCCTCCCGGCTCACTGTTTTCGTAGTCTCAATCCCGACCCGTGATCCGGGTCACACTTGGCTACGCGATTTACGCTACGTTGGCGCAGGGTTCGACGGGATGCTCGGTCGTCGCAGGTTGGCCCCTTGTTGGCACACACGGGGGAACAGCAATGCGAAATTGGCTTCTTGCTTCGACCCACCCTCAGCCGGTGCGGCGCCTTGGCACGCGGCAGCTTGGCGTATTCCTTTAGCAGTTTCAACATTGTACCTTTTCATATGCCGGGGACTGGGGTCCACGGGCCGACCTTTAATGCCAACGCCCGGAAAGCGCGACTTGGGTTGGGGATTCACGAATCGGCTTAAGTCTGCTTGAAGGTGGCGAACGAAGGAGGTTGGCCATGGCTATCCCGCTCCGGGCCGATTTTGATGCTGCTGCGGTTCGTTCTTGGGCGAAGAAGAGC
The DNA here is from genome assembly GCA_963770035.1 of uncultured Alphaproteobacteria bacterium. Classification (GTDB taxonomy): domain Bacteria; phylum Pseudomonadota; class Alphaproteobacteria; order Rhizobiales; family Beijerinckiaceae; genus Roseiarcus. The sequence goes on from CAVYON010000002.1 coordinate 253,949, forward strand.
AAGAATGGACCGCAAGTGCGGCGGCTTCTGGCGCTCGCGGAGATTTATGGGGGGGGCGGGCCGGGCCGCGGCGGTCAAGATCGGCGGGGTGACGCTTCAGATCGTTGGCGATTGGGTGCTCAAGTTCAACGCCGATGGTCCGGCGGGCCTGATCGACCGCAAGGCTCCGGGACAGCCGCCACGTCTCAACGACGCGCACCGCGCCGCCCTGGCTGCGATCGTCGAGAGCGGTCCGATCCCGGCTGTTCATGGGGTCGTCCGGTGGCGGATCGACGATCTCCGCCAATGGATTTTCGAGGGATTCTGCGTCATCGTCTCCCGCCAGACGCCGATCCGGGAATTGCGCGCCATGGGTTATCGCAAGCTGTCGGCGCGGCCGCGTCATCACACGCAGGCTGCCGATGCGATAGAGAATTCTAAAAAAGTCTCGCCGCTCGCCTGGATGAGATCGCGCGCGAGAACGGCGTCGCTGCCGAGGCCATAGAGGTCTGGTTCGCCGATGAGGCGCGCGTGGGCCAGAAGAACAAGATCGCCCGCCGCTGGGCCAAGCGCGGCACGCGTCCAAGCGCTCCCAAAGATCAGCGCACCGCCTCCGCCTATATCTTCGGCGCGATCTGCCCCAAGGTCGGCAAAGGCGCAGCCCTCGTCATGCCCAAAGGCGACATCGAGGCGATGACCCTGCACCTGGCCGAAATCGCCACCCAGATCGCGCCGGGCGCGCAGGCCGCGCTGCTCGTCGATCAGGCCGCCTGGCGTCTGTCTGGCCGGCTCGTCGTTCCGCCCAACATCCCCCTGATCCCGTTGCCGTCGAAATGCCCGGAACTCGCCCCGCAGGAAAACGTCTGGCAGTTCATGCGCGACAACTGGCTCTCAAACCGGATCTTCAAAACCTTCAACGACATCGTCGACCATTGCTGCGATGCGTGGAATAAACTGATCGATCAGCCATGGAGGATCATGTCGCTCGGCCTGCGCGATTGGGCCTACCGGTCGTATGAGTCCTGGTATAAGAGGCGGTGTCGTGAGGAAATCTCTCGCTGGCCCGACGGAGGGAACGCGCCAATACTGGACAGTTCCTATGGGGTTCCATCTCGTTCTGACCGGTCGTTATCGGCTGAGAGCGGAAAAAAGCGGCGTTCCTCCCGCGTGTGCAAGAAAAGAAACGCGTGCCTCATCGCGCGACGGCGGCGATTTCGCCCGTGATCACGTTCTCGACCTCCGCCACGGATGTCCCTTTCGGGTCGATGTCGTCGGCGACGATCCGCCCTCGCCGCATAACCACAATGCGGTCCACCACCTGAAACACGTGATGAATGTTGTGGGCGATCAGGATGCACGAGTGGCCGGAATCCCGCGCATTCCGCACGAATTGCAACACCCCGTGCGTCTCGGCGACCCCCAGATTGTTGGTCGGCTCGTCGAGGATAATCAGATCGCTATCGAAGTGCATCGCACGCGCGATCGCTACGGCCTGACGCTCGCCGCCGGAGAGCGAGCTGATCGGCGTCGAGGCCGGGATCGTCTTGCCGATGCCGACCCGCTTCAAGAGGTCGCCGGCCACGCGCTCCATCAGCTCGGTGTCCATCCGGGCGAACACGCGCGGGCCCTTGATCGGCTCGCGGCCGAGGAACAGGTTGCGCGCGATCGACAACTGCGTGACCAGCGCCGAGTCCTGGTAGATCGTCTCGATGCCGAGAGCGATCGCGTCTGAGGTGCTGCGCATGTCGACCTTCTGACCGCGCATGAAAATGTCGCCGCTCGTCGCGTGCAGCGCGCCCGACAGCACCTTGATCAGCGTCGACTTGCCCGCCCCGTTGTCGCCGAGGAGACCCACGATCTCCTGCCGGGCGACGGTGAAATTGACGTCGTCGAGCGCCTGCACCCGACCGAAAAACTTGCTGATGCGCTCCATGCGAACAAGGGCTTCGGCCATCGCTCAAGTCCCCGTCTGATGGCGCCGTTCGAGCCAGGAATGCAGCGCCATCATGCCGAGGATGATCGCGCCGATGAAGATGTTGTAGGCGAGGCCCGGCACGCCGATCAGCACGATGCCGTTGCGCATTACCCGCAGGATGAAGATGCCGAGCACGGTGCCGACAATGGTTCCGCGCCCTCCCGTCAGCGCCGTGCCGCCGATGACGACCATGGCGATCACTTCGAGCTCGTACCCCGAGCCGCTGTTCGGATTTGCGGCCGAGGTGCGGATCGAGCTGATGACGCCCGCAAAAGCCGACATCACCGCGGTCAGCACGAAAAGGATCACCTTGACTTCGGTCGACGTCGACGCCGCGCGCCCGCGCCGCCACGGGGTTGCCGCCGGTCGCCTGGATCCAGTTGCCGTATTTCGACTGCGTCAGCACGTAGCCGAGCACGATCGCAGCCGCCGCGAACCAGAAGAGCGAGGCGTAGACCCGGAACGAGCCGACATAGAAATCGCCGACCAGGATATTCGCCAGCCATTGTCCGCCGGCGCTCCAGGTGCGTTGCGGGAAGCCATCGGTGACGAACAAGGCCGTCCCGCGAACGACCAGCAGCATGCCGAGGGTGACGAGGAACGACGGGATCTTGAGCCGCGTCACGAAGAGGCCGTTTACCAGGCCAATCAGGGCCGCCACGACGAGGCTGACGACGAATGCGAGGCTGAGGGACGTCAGCCCGGCGTTGTAAAGCGTCCACATGAGAACGGGCGCGAAGCCGAACAGCGAGCCGACCGAGAGATCGAATTCCCCAGCCGTCATCAGAAGCGTCATCGCGAGCGCGATGAGCCCGAGCTCGACCGTGAAGGTTAGCGTGTTGGATATGTTGAGGACGGACAGGAACGCGGGATTGATCGCGGTGAAGATCGCCAGCTCGAGCACGAACAGCACGAACGGGCCGAACTCGGGGGCGGCGATCGCGTTGCGCAGGAGCGAGGTTCGTCGCGCGTGCGGCAGGTCGAGTTCGTTCGGGGAAGGCGTCGCGTCAGCCAACTGTCCTGCATCCCGCGGGCGGCGGAGCCCGCTTCTTAGAGGTCAAAGGTGAAGTCGTGGCCGCCGACCTTGCGCCTCGTTGTCGAGGGCGGTCGACGGCGCCAAGCGTCGGCCTACTTGCCGGACAGGATCTTGTCATAGATGGACGCCGTGTCCTTTGTGTAGAGCGCGCCGACGTGGATGTCGAAACCGGGCGGAATGCCGTTCGTCGCGAGGTTGGCGAAGGAGAGCGCCAGATAGCTCGTCGCCTGCGGGTCCTGCCACTCGCCGGCATTGACGTAGCCTGTGAGGACCTCGCTCGTCGTGTCCTTCGAATTGCCCCAGCCGACCACCGGGATTTCGCCGGGCTTCACGCCGACCTGGTCGAAGACGCGCTTGATCGAGCCGGTGACCAGGTCGCCGAGGCCGATGATCGCTTTGATCTTTGTGCGGTTGGCGGTGAGATAGTCACTCATTCGCGAGATGACGTTCGCCTGGTCGAGCGTCGCGTCGGTCACTTCCCAGGTGATGTTGAGCGGCTTGAAGACGCTCGCGATCGCCTGCTCCTCGACGACGCCGTAGCTCGCGCCGGGAACCTCGACCGGCATCCAGACGAAGTCGCCCGCCTTCACCAGCTTGTGATCAACGAGATACTGCGCCCAACCCTTGCCGACGCTTGCCAGGTCGACGCCGACATAAGCGTTGAAATCGACCTTTGAATCCGGCGTGTTGAAGTTGATGACGGGAATGCCCGCTGCGCGAGCTTCCTTGACGACTTCGGTGAGGCTGCCCGGATCGGGGCTCGTTGTGACGATCCCGTCCGCCTTGGCGGCGATGGCGGTGCGGATCGCCTCCTGCTGCGCGGCGACGTCGCCGTTATGGAACGAGGTCTTGACCGTTTGACCGGTGTCCTTCGCCCACATGTTCGCGCCGGCCAGGAAATAGGTCCAGACGGGATCGGCGGGCGAGCCGTGCGAGATCCAGTAGAAAGTCTTGGCCTGCGCCGCCAGCGGCAAAGCGAGCGCAAAAAGCACCAAGGCAACGTATCGCGTAAGCTTTCTGAGCATAGAATTCCCTCCCTGCATAGCGAACTACTTTAGCGGCTGAAGGCCGCGCCGAAAATAGTGGCATATCGACGGAGGAGGGACAAGGCGACAAGGCGGCAAGGCGAATTCGACTCGGCGGTCGGCCGTCCGCACGCTGAGGCGGCGACGACGACGACCGACGGCGAGAACGAAACGCGCTTCACCCAGTGGCTGCAGATCTTCTCACAGTGGTCGCTCGTTCGGACGCATTTTCACCCAATCGCGAAATCCTCGCCGCACTGGCTGGCCCGCTGGAGGATCGCGCCTTCCTTTTGCCGCGCCATATGCGCTCACGTCGCCGTCGCCATAGCCGCGCAGATCACACTCGCGTCATTGCTTGAAGCAATCTTCTGTCCCGGCTGCAGGACCAAAAAATCCTGCTCGTCCCAATCGCCGTTCAGAAGCTTCGTAATCAGGACGGTGTCGCCCGCGAGTTCCTCGTAGGTCCAGTTCTTCTCCCCGGCCTCGTCTCGACAGATCCTCCGGTACTCTTCGGATGGACCGACGCCGGTGTTGATCAGGCTCACGTGGCGGTAATTTTTGAACCAATCGCCCATTGTCTCCATAAGGTAGTCGGCATTATCCTTCCCGTACTTCTCCACCAGTGCGGCATAGTCATGGATGATGCCGAGCCGACGGGTCACACTCGCCGGGTTGGCGTCGGGATCGCCGTCGCGCTCGATCCACCCAGGCGATCGATAAAAGGTGCCCGGGTTGGCGTGGAAGTGCTCCTCGTAGCGCCTCCTGGACCCGAGGAGGAGCGTGATGCAGTCGTGCGCGCGGGGGATGACGATCGGGACTGGCGCATGCAGGCCGCGAATGCCATAGTTGCACAAGCCGTAGAGCAAGACGATGGCGTCTGGCCAAGCGTCGCGCGCCCGCGACGCGAGCGACGCGTCAATCCTGGCTTGCAGGCGCGACGACATTGCCTCTTCGCCAATGTCGTGCAAGCTCTTCGGCATGTACTCGACGTCGACAATGCAAGGGCTCTGCGCCATCGCGGCCGCGGCTTCACGGCAAAAGATCTCGCACCCAATCATCAGCAGGCGCTTGAGCGAACCTGATTTGAGGCTATTCATGTTCGTTAAGTTCCGGATGGCCCGATGCACGTTCGTCTACCTGGCGGGGGCGCAAAACGAGACGAGTTGCCACAGCGACGATTTGGCGCATGGGCATCAAGCTTCCGCGATGACCGCTCCGCATTCGAATCCAATAGTAACGCCCAAGCGCACGTCCAGCGAGCCAACCTCATTGCGACGAGGAACTTTAGCGGGTCTGAGTGAACGTGTCTTGAGTTCGTTGATCCTTGGATGGTGCACCGGGAAATCTGCTGCGTGACCGCCCCCCGTGTCGTCTTCATCCCCTCCGGGAAACGCGGCGAAGCCGCGCCCGACGAAACCATATTGCAGGCCGCGCGCCGGTTCGGCGTCGATCTCGAACTCGGTCTGCGGCGGACGGGGACTTTGCGGGCGCTGCCAGGTCGACGTCGCCGAGGGCGAGTTCGCCAAACTCGCTCTGACATCGTCGAGGGACCACGTCACGCCGGGCGGAGCTGTCGAGGCGCGCTACGCCGAAAGGAGGGGGCTTCCGTCAGGAAGGCGCCTCGGCTGCCAGGCGCATGTCATCGGCGATCTTGTCGTCGATGTGCCGCCGACGAGCCAGTTGCATCGGCAGGTCGTTCGCAAGGACGCGCGCGCAATTGACATAAAGATCGATCCGATCGTCACATTGCACTATGTCGAAGTCGCCAAGCCCACCCTCGGCGACCCTTTGAGCGACTTCGCGCGGCTGCAAGCGGCGCTCTGCGAGCAATGGGGGCTCAGCGAGACGCGCGCGGGACTGGCCTTGCTCTCGACGCTACAACCGATCTTGAGAGAGGCCGGCTGGACAGCGACCGCCGCGGTTCGCCGAGATGGCGAGATCGTCGCGCTCTATCCAGGCCTCCTTGAGCGGGTCTTTGGTGTTGCGATCGACATCGGTTCGACGACGCTTGCCGCGCATTTGTGCGACCTTGCGACCGGCGAGGTCGTCGCGGCCGTCGGCGCCATGAATCCGCAGATACGCTTCGGCGAGGATCTCATGAGTCGCCTCTCCTATGCGATTCAAAATTCAGGAGGCCGGGAGGAAATGACGCAGGCGGTGCGGGTCGCGCTCGATGCCCTGATTGCCGACGCCGCGCGTCAGGCGAGTGTCGACGCCAGTTGCATCGTCGAGGCGACCGTGGCCGGCAATCCGATCATGCATCATCTGTTTCTCGGAATCGACCCGCGCGAGATCGGTCAAGCGCCGTTTCCACTTGCGTTCAACGGAGCCTTCGAAGCGCCTTCGCGCGAACTTGGCCTCAACCTCGCGATCGGCGCGCGCGTCTACGTCCTGCCGTGCATCGCCGGCTACGTCGGAGCGGATACCGCTGCGGTCGCCCTCGCCGAGGCGCCGCATCGATCCGATGAACCGGTGCTGATCGTCGATGTCGGGACCAATGCGGAAATCCTGTTCGGTGACCGCAGGCGGCTGCTTGCGGCGTCATCGCCGACCGGGCCAGCGTTCGAGGGCGCTCAGATCTCCTGCGGCCAACGCGCTGCTTCCGGCGCCATCGAACGTGTGCGCATCGACCACGTGACGCTTGAACCGCGCTTCAAGGTCATTGGCTGCGATCTGTGGTCGGACGAGGCGGGATTTGGAGTGGCGACCAACGCACTCAGCGTCGCGGGCGTGTGCGGCTCAGGCCTCATTGAAGTGGTGGCCGAGATGTTTCTCGCTGGAATACTCCTGTCGGACGGAACGCTCGACGGTGCGCTGAGGGAGCGGAGCACACGCATCGAACCTTTGGGCCGCTCCTTCGCTTACGTCCTGCACCAAGGCCCGCCGCGGATCTCCATTACGCAGGCGGACGTACGCGCGATTCAGCTCGCCAAGGCCGCGCTCTACGCCGGGGCGAAACTGCTGACAACCAAGCTTGGCGTTGGACCGCCCCGCCGGATAACTCTGGTCGGCGCATTCGGCAGCCAGATCGACCCGTTGCACGCGATGACGATCGGCCTTGTTCCTGATTGCGATCTTGCGCGAGTCGCCTCCGGCGGCAACGCCGCGGGAACTGGGGCGCGCATTGCGCTGCTCAATCGCTCCGCGCGGGCGGAAATCGAAAGTCTGACAGAGCAAATCGAGAAGATCGAGACGGCGTCGGAGCCGAACTTCGAGAGCGAGTTCGTCGCGGCGATGGCGTTTCCGCATGCCAGCGACGCCTTCCCAAACCTTGCGAGGCAGGTACAGTTGCCAGCGCGCCGGACGAGCGTTCGGCGGCGAAACCGCGAGATCTGACACGCGCTCAGGGGACGGGAACCCTCGAGGCCGAGCCCCAAACACGGTCCGGTATGGCGAATGGAGCGATGCTCTGCGCGTCAGGCCCCAGGGGCGCAAGGGAAGCGCCCTCTGGCCTTGTTCCACAAAGCAGGCGTCCCGAGCCAAGCCTGAATTCGCGACCGCTCATCGCATTCCATTGAATTCCTTCACCGCGTCGATCATCGCGACCATGTTCTGAACCGGTGTGCCGGCCTGGACGTTGTGGATCGTATTGAATACGAAGCCGCCGCCCTCCGAGAAGATCTCGCAGCGCTCGATGACCTCGGCGCGCACTTCGGCCGGCGTGCCGAACGGTAGGGTCCTCTGCGTGTCGACGCCGCCGCCCCAGAAAACGAGACGATCCTTGTACTTCTCCTTCAGCATGCGCGGGTCCATCCCCTTTGCGGAGCACTGGACTGGATTGATGATGTCGATGCCCGCGTCGATCATCAATTCGAAGAAGCGCTCCGACGCGCCGCATGTGTGCTTGAAGGTTTTCCAGGTCGTGTTCTTGTGAATCCAGTCGCAAACATCGGAGTAATGCGGCTTCCACAGGGAATCGAACGTCCTCACCGAGCAGAAAGTCGAGGTCTGGGTGCCAAAGTCCGTGCCGCAGAGAAAAATCAGGTCGACGGCGTCGCCGACCCGGGCGTGGATCTTGGCGAGGTTCTCTATTCCGACCTCGACTTGGCGTTCGAAGATCTTGTGAACGACTTCCGGGTGGCTCGCCGTCAGCATGTACCACTCGGCGACGTCGCGTACTCCCTTCGGATCGGTGAGGTCCGGGCCGGGGACGAAGGCGATGTCCCCGAGCGCGGTGTTTACGAGAGAAGCGAATACGGCATACTCACCGGTGTTGACCGACTTCGCGTCCTCTTCGATGGCGTCGAGATCCGCATCCGTCAGCGGCTGGTACTGCTCGGTGTTGTCCTCCGGGTTCAAATTGTTGAGGTCGATCGGCTTCTGCCGAATGATGCAATCGAAGAAGAATCCGTCCTTTGGCATGTGTCCGCTCGGCAACGCGTCCGTGTCGCCTTTCGGATAGATCAGTATGCCGCCCTTCTCCGGTTCCGCCGTTGTTCGGAAACCCTCGGGCACCAAAACTTCCAGCCCGTTGAAAGTCCACGGTCTCCAATCGCGGTTCTCGAAGCCGAACATATTGGTGCGACCCGCGAGCGGCGTCACGTCGATGCCGATCGCTTCCTTGAGGTCGTCCTCAATAAGGCCCAGCATTTGAAAGGGCTCGTGGACTTTTACCAGGCGCTTCTCGAGTCCGTAATGGTCCCTGAGCTTCGCAACGCAGCTTACGTGCACGCCGGTCGTGGCCGATCCGCCGAAATCCATCGGAACGCGATCCGGCGTCCGGTGATTGATCGCGTCGAGCACCCGCTTGCGCTTCGGCCCGATTACTTTCTCGGCGCTCATCTCCCAACTCCTGTCTTCTTGATACCCAGGGCCCGTCAGGCGAGCCCGTAGCTTTCCTTGTCGTAGAGATGTCCGTATTGAGGCTCTACCTGAGCCTGAAGCTCACGCCAGTCGGTCGGCAGCCCCGCGAGCGCCTCGCCAATTCGATCCAGCCACTGCCGCTCCTTGCGGGCGAGCGCCAACCGGCCCTCACGGGCGCCGCGGTCCAGAATCTCGACCGCTGCCTTGCCGGCGGCGACCGTCCGCTCGTAGGGATCGGTCCTCGACACGATTGCGCGGGCGATCTCGATCGTCGCCGCTGGCGACAAGACCGCCGCCTGTGGGCTCAACCACTCGTCGGATAAAGTGAGCAGATCACGGAGCGACTTCGCCTGCCCGCTCGCCGACGCGGCGTTCATGAGCCGGCAGTCATATTCGAGCAGTTCAGTGAAAGCCTCCGGCGCGTTGCCGGAGAGCAGACGCACGTTCTGCACGAACTCGTTGCTCCACAGGTCGCACATGCAGCTCGCGATATTGCCGATGGCGCTGAAATGCGCGCAGGCGGCTGACTTTCCCTCCATCGAGATCGGCACGCCGGCGATCGCCTTCAACACCGGGCCTTCATAGGCGCAATCTTTCGACGGGCCGACCGCGCCCTGCTCGTAGGCCACCAACGCGCGCACCGCGCTCATCGCTCGCACGACGGAGGCGAGCACTTCGGGCAGCATCTTCTGTCCGGCGAGTTGCATCGCGGTGTTGGCGAAGCCGCACGCGGAGTCGCCGCCCGGAACGATGCCGGGATGGCGCCAGCAGACCTCCCGGATACGAGCCCAAAGAAACGCCATGTCGCGTGGACTGAGGACGCCCAGGGCGAAAGCGATCGCAGGGATGTCGGCGACCACCAGCGCCTTGTCATGCACCTCCTTGCCCCCGACCAACTCGATCGAGAGAATGTCGGCGCCGGCGTCGGCAGTGCATTCGAACGAGTGAAACAGAGTTTCGCACGGTTCGCCGCTGCGCATCAGCGGCGGCTTGCGTTTTTCCCGGATATCCGTCGGGGTCACCCGCAATGCACACGGCAAGCCGTGCTTTTCGTGCGCCTCGAACAGATGTCTCTTGAGGATACGTGTCAGCTCAGCGCCCCACTCGGGTCGTTCGGTCATCGGCGGGAGGAGTTCGAACTCGAGGACGAGCCCCGGCGCTTTCAGCCGAAGGGCCCTTCCTACGACCTGACGGCCTATCTCCTCGTAATGGGCGCGGACTTCGGGCCAAGTCGCGTCCGTCATCTCCATGGTGGGCAAAGTGAAATTAACTTCCGGGTAGACCGCGCCACCGCCGATCGTCAGGTCGAAGCCGCAGCGCAACGGCCTCGGCGCGACACCGAAGACGAGATCGTCGACGTTGCCGATCGCGAGATCGGTAAAGACTTGAGGTTCAAAGGTTGTGCTCATGTCAGTTCGAAGGTTCTAATTGCCTGCGCGCCAGCGCGACGGCGTCAGTCGCGGTGACGCCATAGCCATCAGCGCCGATGTCCTTTGCATATTTCTCGCTAAGCGGCGCGCCGCCGACCAGAATTTTCACTCTCTCGCGCAGGCCAGCGTCCTTGATCGCGTCGATCGTCGTCTTCATCGCCGTCATGGTCACCGTCAGGAGAGCCGACAGGCACACGATCTGTGGATCGTGCTCGCGGATCGCCTCGACGAACTTGTCCGGCGTCACGTCGGTGCCGAGGTCGAGCACCCGGAAACCCGCGCCCTCCAGCATGGATATGACGAGGTTCTTGCCGATGTCGTGCAGATCGCCCTTGACGGTTCCGGCGATAACGAGTTCCGACAGGCTTGGCCCCCGCGGCCGCCAGCAATGGCCGAAGCGGCTCCATTGCGGCCTTCATCGCGCGCCCGGCCAACATCAGCTCGGGAACGAAAAACTCTTCCTCCTGAAAGAGCCGACCAACCTCGTCCATTGCGGGGATCATTGTTTGCGAAATGAGCGCCACTGGATCGGCGCCCGCTTTGAGCTCCTCCCCGACCAGGGACTGAGCAAGCTGAGCCTTCCCGTCGACAATCGCGTCGAACAGCTTCTGCGAGAGCGTCATCCTCTAGCCTTCTCTAGTTTTGTGTTCTCAAGGACATTTTATATCCCCGGATCCACTATATGGTCTGCTTTACCAACCGACGGAGAGCGAATAAATCTCGTCTTTTTTCGTTGCCGGAGACGGGAGCGGAAGAGCGCCCCGTCTGCCGCACCGTACTCGAGCGCCGTCTATTCCCGCCGAGATCCCGCCGGACCGGCGGCTTGCATTGAGAGTTCATAGAGACGTATGTCGGCGAGTGACCGTCGTGCGTCCGTCTGGCCTGAAAGTACAAGTCGTCTCGCTTATGTCTCTGGCATGTTCTCACGAAAGATGACCT
>CAVYON010000003.1:0-18039 GCA_963770035.1 uncultured Alphaproteobacteria bacterium
GATCATGGCCTACTTTTCGGTGCCGATTGACAGCGACGCAGGGTGACGCGGAACAGGAAGCATACCCCGGTCATGATCCGGTTGCGGTTGCAGATGCTGGCGTCGCCCTCGACGAGGTGCAGTTGGAAGCGACGGACCTCGTCGGCCGTCGCCGTGTCGGGCGAACGTTTGAGCCAGGCGGTGAACCGCTTGCAGCTAGAGATGTGACTGCGCTGCGTGTGCGGGTTCGGCTTGCGCGCGGCCATGTCTTCGATCATACGCTGACGCAGCGGACTGACAGTGTTGGTTTCGCTCATCGGGCGCTCCTTCCTGAGTGAGGTTGAACGACCCTCAATTCTCAGGACGGGGCTGCCCGTCGCGCCATCGCTTTCCTATCGGCTCGCTACCCGCCCTCCCGGCTCACGCCCCCCGCGCAGCGGGCCGAGCGGAGCGACTTCGTGCTCTGGCGCACTCCGCTCGTACCGGAGCCTGCGTGAACGGCAGCAATAGCCCCGATCGGTCACGTACGTGAGGCCGCCCGCGACCGCCCGCTATGTGCGCACAGCGGTCGATCCTATCGCGCTGCCATTTGACAACAGCGACACGACATGCGCGTGACCTCCGATCTCGCAAGCGACTTGACGCCTTGGCCCTCATTGCGCCGCGACGGCGTATTCGGCCGCGAGGTTCTCGTGCGGCCGCAACATAAGGGCGACGCCGCGACCGTCGATGAGTTCCGCGGTCAGCCCCTCGACCACGCTTTGCGTGGCGTGCGCCTCCATCTCGCCGCCCCGCAGGCGCTCGGAGCGCCGCCGCTCGACTTCCTTCTGCGCCGAGCCTGTCGGAAACACTTTGGCGAGGCGCCGCAACGCCTCCCGGAATCCGACCGCCTCATAGAGACGATTGCGCAACGCGGCGTCGTCGGGCGTGGTCGAGAGCGCCCAGAGCTCGATCGGCCCGAGATTATTGACGAGCAGTTGCTCGTATTTGGAATTGTCGATCTGCATGATCGCAAGAAACGGCGCGCCTTTGGGGCCTGGTCCATGCAAGCCGTGGCGCACCACGGCGGCCGAGGCCGGCGTCAGGTTGAACCGTTCGATGACTTCCTCGGCCTCGCGCTCGTCGCCGGCGCGCAGCACGAACCGGCCGGTCGACTGGCTGATCAGCGCATCGCCCATGTCGGAGAGACGCTGGCTTGCGAAGCCGAGCTGGATGTTGTGCTTGCGGCCTTCGCGCGAATCGAGCTCGGCTTGAGCGCGCACCTGCGGGCTTCCCTGGGTGCGATGCCATTCGTCATAGTCGAGCCGTTTGACCGTCTCGTAGGCCTCCCGGAAGCGCTTCGCGTGATAGGGCCGGACCGCTTCGGGGACGTGATGCACGTAGTCCGGTCGCAGGAAGAAGTTGCGCGCCAGAATGTGCCGCCCGAGCAGATACATCATCTCGGTCTGGCGATTGGACGCGGCGGAGCCGGTCGGGGCGACTTCCTGAAGGTTGAGGACGATGATCCGCGCCGACCCGAAATCGAGCTTCGTCGGCTGGTTCAGCGTCGGATATTTGCGGATCGCATCGTAGATATAGCGCTCGAACACGGCCGAGACCGTTTCCGCCGTCGTCTGGATCTTGAGCTCGGCAAACATGTCCTGGACCTGTTCGGAGCGGGACGCCGCGATCCAAGAGCCGTAACGCGCGGCGCGCAATTGGAAATCGTAGAGGTGGATACCTTCCCAGCCCATGGCGACCTGGATCACGCCATGAAGCTCGCAGAGCGTAAAACTCGACGGTACCAGAACGCGCCGCCACACCATCGGACTGATCCCGGTCAGCCAGAATTTGACCTGGAGGATCGCGTCGGCGTCCGCCACGAGGTTCTCTGTCGGAACGAGAGGCTTCGGCCGTCGCTTCATGCTGCCAGATTACTGCCTCTCAGCCTCTCCGTCGCCAGACACCCCAGAGATCCTGATGCTCTCCCGCCAGGACGTGGGGCGGGTCGATCGCGTCCGGTCGCGCCCCGAAGTCCTCGAGCTTGAGTTGAACGAACTGGGCCTTCGCTCGATGCGAGCCGCGCCTTGCGCCGCCAAACGTTGAGCAATCCCCGGTTGACCCCGTTGCGCCGCGCCACCTCGCAAATGTTTACCCCGGGATCGGAGCTCTCAGCCAGGATCCGCGCCTTCTCCTCATCGCTCCAATCGCGCCGACGCCGCAGCGTAAGCGGTACGAGCATACACACCTGTCTGCCAGGCTGCCCAGGCAGCCCGGGCTGCCCGGGCTGCTCCGGCGACTATTTAACCCGGTCGCCCAGTTCTCGACCCCCACCGGCGCCGTCTGGATGCTCCGTCCTTCGCTCACAAGTCGTGGCGCGACATTCCGGCCGTCGTTGAGGCCATGCGCCAGTTCTGGATGCCGAGCCGGTTCGCCCGGGTTAAATAGTCGCCGGAGCAGCCCGGGCAGCCTGGTGTATGCTCGTACCGCTTACGTTCTAGCCGCACTTGCGCCGGACGTGCCATTCGACGCAGTACCAAGCTATCCACATGTCCGAGGCTTGAATCCAATTCGCTACATCTAGGTGGTTTGCCCGATGAACCGCGGCAGCACTGGAGCGCAGTCGCCGTTTGCCGAGGGCGGGGTGGACTGTAAGATCGAAGGGCGAAGGCGCTTCCGGGATGGAAAAACGGCGAAAGGAAATCCGGTTGGTCGGGAAGCTCGGCCCCGCAAAGGGGGTCCTCGTCGGCTGCGTGGTCGCCGCCGTTCTCTGGACTCTGTTCGCGCTAGCTGTTTGGCTTGCGGTCCATTGATGGGCACACAGCGCTGGGAGCAACCATTCCGGGACTCGATGACTTCGATGCGGGGCGAACGTGGGTGCACCCCCCTCGGGAAATCGATCCTGCCGCTCGCCTCCCCCTCAAAAGCTCGCGGAAATTCGGTCTAGGATTAGGCCCGCAAAAAGCGCAGCCCGTCCCGTCGAAGCGCGAGAAGAATCCCACTGGCCACTATGCCGGAAAGGCCCAGGCCCGTTAGGCCAAGCAGTGGCACCAGCACGAGATTGAGTAGAAGCGAAACGAAAAGAAAAATGCCGTTTCCGATCCAGATTTCTCTGTCCTTATGCTGAGCATAGAGTCCACAGTAGGCTGTTTCCGCTAACAGACGAACCAAGGTTGCCGCCATCATGAGCCAAAACGCCAGCACGTTTTCGGCTATTTCTGGTTTATGCATTGCGCTTGCCAAATGGGGGACGCAGATCGAAGTTGCGACGCACAGAACCGCGCCCAAGGTAGCCACATTGACCCCGGCGCGGCGAAGTTCCTGATTGTATTCCGTTGCGCGCCGCTTCGCTGCGTTGTCGACGAGTTTCGGACCCACCACGCTCAAAATGCTGGTGCTTACCAGCGTTACGACTGCGCCGGTAAAGGAAGTGTAGAAGGTCGTCAATCCAACCGCCTTCAAATCGAGAAAGGCGCCGACGACGAAGCGATCAAGGTATAATCCTCCGACCAGACCGACAGAGCCGATCCAGATGGGAAAGCTTCGTTCCAATGCCTTTTGGATTCGAGCCCAATCAACGGCGACGGATCGGAGATCAGGCCAATGCTGAACCTCGAGCAGCCAAAGATTGAGCGCAATACTCAGCCCCGTTCCCATGGCCCACGCAGCCAGAACAAACCACAGGTTACGCGCCGGCGGATACGCCAGCCCGGCGACAATGACCATTGTCGACCATAGTCCGGAACGTACAAAGAACGCAATGTTCGCCAGTATCGGCTTGCCAAGGAAAGTGGTATTCACGAACAGAAGATTTGAATAGCTCTCTAACCAGCATAGCAAGGATACGAGCGAAACTAGCGCCCACAATTCGCGAAAGAGGTGCTGTCCAAATAAAAGAAGAGGTGCTGTGACAACGTAATTCAGGGCGAAAAATATAGACTGGTCTCGAAGCAAGCCATAGCTTTCCTGCTTGTCCACTTTCACAATCTGTCTAGCTAAATCATAGTCTATGCGCCCGCCGTAGAACACGACTGCAACCATCGTTAGAGAGAAAATAATGCCGTAAAGGCCAAGGTCATCCATCGACAGATATCGCGCCATGTAGATGGCCAACCCAAACTTCCCGCCCAAGCTTGCCAATCGGAGCAGGAAGCTCAGACCGGACGATCGGAACCCGGCTAGACTGCGTACCAGCTTCCATTCAAGCTTCACCCTCCTCAACGCGAGCTTATCTATGAACCCTGCATCACGTGACGGCGGAGATACTGACGCCGCGCCCGCCAATTCCGGCAAGCCCTGGTTGACCTTCGATCGTTCAGACATTGTACCTCACCTGGGGCTCACTGCCCGTCAGCCCGCGATTTCGGACGCAATCGCGAGCGAGTTGCTTCGAACGTGCGGTGAAACAGGCGCCGGCGCCCAAGGTGATCCCGATCATGGGTGTTCGGAATGTATCTGTGGTCACGCCAGTGACCAGAATAGCGATACAACTCATTATGATCGCGTAGGCGATGACTGGGACGGAGCGACCAAAGCCGACGTAACTCCGGGCCGCACGGGATACCGAAATTATGAGTGTCAACCAGATCGCCACCCAGCCAAGCAGACCAATCACGCCAAGCTCCGCCGCAAGCCTGGCGTACAGCGAGTAGGTGTTCGGCCAAGGAGCGTCCGGGTAAATAAAGGAAGGTCCGATTTCCGGACTGAGAAAGCCCCAAGACGGCATAGATAGGGCGGCATTGTAAGCAAACTGACCGAAACCCACCCCGACGATCGGGTTGGCAGCGAAGATCTTGAGTGCAGTAACCTGATAAGCCAACCGTGAGAGATCGGACACCGAAGTTCCATCTACGACGCCGGCAATGATTCTATCGAAATTCGCGGCGTATGTAACAAGAACAGATGCACCCACAAGGATAAGAGCAGAGCCAGTAATCAGCGCCGCAGGTTTGTTTACTCGACCTTCGCGAGGAAGAAACAGAAACCACAGAAGGCCAAAAGTCATCAGGTTTGCGCCAAGGAGCAGCCAACCTGTTCGAGCTTGCGAGCCAACAATCAGGATCGTGAAGGCTGAGAGCAGTATGATATGAAGCGCTCTTCGCGACTTGCGTGTCATCAATACAGCGGAGAAAAGCCAAGGCCATGCCAACCCGGCAAAATTACCGAACGCTGGCGGCTCGAACGATACAGTCCGAAGGCGTTTATCCCATCCGTCGACCAATTTCAAATTCAAGACGCTATCCCACGGTTGGACCTCATGGTCCGAGCCTGCGTGAACCTCAGAGTTCAGATTGCTGTACATCGGAACACTGACGCCTGCTCTATCCAGAGCTTCCAGCGCTCCGAAACCAATGCAAAGGCCAGCGCTGATGCAGATGGGCAAGACAAGACAGCGATACCATCGGCCGGGAGCGGTTGCGCACGTCAGCAGGGCGAGAACTAGGCCGTAGAGCACGACGGCCGCCGAGGTCAGCAGTTTGGGGAGCCCGGCACGATCATGAAACTTAGCCACGCTGATGTCGGCGACATTCCAGATTGCGGAAACGAAGATCACGGCGATCACGACAGCGCCAGTCCGCCTGACAAAAGCCGCGCCCAGCGAGGCGTGACTGGAGTTAACCAAACTCCCCACCGCCGCCCTAAAGCCGTAAAAACTCATGGCGAGAGCAAAGAAATAGAATGACATCTCGTTGCTCAGTTCGCCGAGCGCTTTCACCCCGGCGATCGCGTCGAAGGGAATTACGATCATGCCGATCGCAAACAGAAATGCGATCAGTTTATCGAGCATCGGTCTGAATGCTTGCATGGATCCCGTCGCCGGGCGCGATCGTTGGCAAGCCGCCCAGGAGCACCGGCCTGCCGCCTATGGACACGCCAACCGTCCGGCTGGGGTCGCTCGATCTGACCCAGGCAACAACCTGATCGGTCTTCCCCTCGTCAAAGAGGAGAGCTTCAATCTCTGGGTCTTCTAATTCCAAGCGGCGGAGGAACCTCATGTGAAGCAGCCGCTTAATGAGTACGAAGTTTGGCGTCGTCTTGAAGACGCCTTGCGCCGTCTCGAGACCGAAATGGGACTCCGGATTGAGGACCCCGTTCCTTAAGTCCTTCCATTCGTACCAAATGGTTGTTCCTATGCCGCTTGCCAGATTTGCGAGATACGTGCGCACGAGATAGGCTGATTGCGTTTCAGCGCCCACCGCCGAACTGGGATAGCCCCATTCGGTACATAGCACGGGAAGGGTGCGCCATCGGTCGGAAATGCGCCCGAGCAGCTCGCGGCTGGCCAGGTTTTCACGTTCCACACTCTCCGGATCCGGTTGCCGTCCATATTCAATGCGATAGCTGTGCATGCTCAGACCATCGAGGCACCCCGAAACGTCCGCATCCGCGAGCGCTGTATAGAATTTGGGGACTCGCGTTGGCAGCGCCGCCGTGGCCGGCGCAACGACTTTGGCATCAGGCGCGGCCGCCTTCATCGCGCCGCAAGTCGCACTCACGAGTTGAGCATAAGCATCCGGGTTAGGCTGGGGCGGCCAGAAGATTGATGAATCCGGCTCGTTCCAGATTTCCCATGTTACGGAATCGTCGGCGTAGCGCTTCGCGGCCGCGGCCACGAAGCGCTGCCACGCGATCCTTGCGCCGTCGCTTTCTGGCGGCGCCGGGACGCTTGTCTCCCGCACGCCGGGTACACGCGGTAATTCCAGCCCGCGGGTGTAGAGGTAATTGCCCGTCCCGATTACGACAATGGACGAGAGCCCCACGCGTCTGAGGTTTTCAAAAATCGCGTCCGCCGTGGTCCAGTCGAAAACGCCAGGGCTCTTCTCAATCGCTTCCCACGACACGCCCCAACGGACGAAGTTGAAGCCAGCGCTTTTTATGCGTTCCAACTCGCCAAGCTCCATTTGCCATCCCTGAACATGGACACCCAGGCCGAAAGGAAGGCTGGCGGCGTCGGCCTTCTCGACCTGGCCCGCGGCAATCGTAAGGAACAGCAGGACAGACGTCAGGAACAGAAAACCTGCGAGCCTGGACTTGGCTGATCTGAGCCCAATCCCCTGCGGCGCCCGCATTGGAACCACTTCCAATGATGACGGCCCGGCCGCGATCTTGACATCCCCCTTAGGCCGCGGCGCGGAATCACCTGCGCTTTGGTCCAGACCGTAGATCCGAGGGTCCGGAAAGTCGTAGGCGCATAGCTGCCTCACATTGACGCGCGAAACAACAATCCCAGCCAGCCGCGCGCCGCTTTCCCGCAAGATCCGAAGCGCTCCGTCCAACGCGCCCCAACTCGTCAGACCAAAGCGAACAATCACGATCACATAGTCGGACAGCTGCGCCAGTATTCGCGCATCCCCAGCGGTTAACAGCGGCGGGGAGTCGATCAGGATGGCGTCGAATTGACTGCGCCAGAGATCCAGCTGCGACCGCAGTTGGGCCAGGCCGAGCACGCCGAGCGGGCGGAAGTGGGCTTCTCCCGCAACCAGGAAGTGGACTCCGGTAGTCGGGTCCTGGAGGATTGCGCGCTCGGGAGAAGCCTGCGAGCCGACGCATGCCGTCAATCCTGGCGCATGTCCGAGGCCGAGACAACGGTTAGGGGTCGAGTTGCGGAGATCGGCATCGAGCAGGAGCACCCGATCGCCAGACGCCGCCATCGACGTCGCCAGCGCGGCCGCCGTCGTCGACTTGCCTTCGGCAGCGAGCGCAGACGTCAGCAGCAATGTTCTGGCACCTTCCGGGCGTGACAGCGGCAAGGTGGAGATGGCGGCTTGCAGCGATGTCATCGAGGCGGAAAAGGCATGGGTTGAATCGCGGGCAACCAACGCGACGCCCGCATCGCGACGACGCTCGACGGTGCGATCCTCCGGTATCAGCGCGAGAACGCGCAGATTCCGTCGATTTGCTTCCTCCATGCTGACCACAGTTTGACGTGTCTGTAATTCCTTGAGCAACACGGCGGTGAACCCCGCAGCCAGCGCACAGAAGACGTTCACCCCCAAGATCAGGTTCGTATTGGGCGAAGACGGCTCCGGCGCAGCCACGGCTTCCGCGACCATCGACGTCTTGACGATCTGAAAGCCGGCGCGCTCAGCAGGAGTCATTCGCGACAGGAAGCTCTCGTCTTCCGAGGAAACCCGGCCCACCGCATTCACGATCCGGACGGCGAGAGCGGGGTTGGGCGACGAATAGGAGACGTCCAGCAACGCCGAGCGTCCGATGCGTTCGATCTTGAGCGCGTTTCGAAGCTTGCCGGCAACGGTCTCCACGGGATCGGCATGAGCGACTTCCCCCGACGTTTGGATCGTCCGACCGAGGAGCGACGCGCCCAGTCGCCGAAACCAGAGTCATCGGCGGCGTGCTCTGGCGGGCGGCGTCGCGGAATTCAGGCAGGGCGAGGAGATCGAGTTCTTCCACCACATGCCGCAGTACCGGGTATGCCCGCATGAGCGCTATGGCGCCGTCTGTGTCGGGCTCGCCCCGTATCGGATCGCGCGCCTGCTCGGCCGTCAGCAATTCCGGCTGCCGGAACCCAACCATCAACGTCCCGTGTGCGGTGTATTGGTCCGGAACGGTTAGTAGGTAGCCTAGCCCGGCCACAAGAATCGTCGCGCAGACCAGAATGAAGCGCCACTTGCGATAAAAGCAGGATTCGGAACGCGCGATCGAGACTTGCCCGCGGATCCGGTGGCAACCGAGCGGCCTCGTCCAGCCAGGCCGAAGTCGGCCATCGTCGGAGCCTCTTGAGCGCGCGGGTAATCGGACGGAGCATCCATGACGTTCAGGCCTGCAGACTTGGCACGCGACGCATTGCCGTGGTTCGAGGGGGCAGGACGCGCGCAGGATTACCGACCGCGCGACATCCGGCAGGGACATCCCTGAGGACAACGGCATTGGCGCCGATCACGACGTCATCGCCAATCAAAACGCCTCCCAGCACTGTTGCACCTGCGCCAATAGTAATATTATCGCCTAAAGAGGGATGTTTGTGATAGTCATCATTCTTGATGCCGATGGTCACATTCTGTTGTATTCTCAAATTGCTCCCAGCACTTATTGCCGAAACCACGACTCCGGTCGGATGAGGTAAATGCAGGCCGGAACCAATTCTTGCTCGTGGTAGGATATCGCAGCTATTCCACAAATAATTCCACCTGCGCGCCAGCGCGGCCAACGCAGACCAAGGAAGACCCCTGTCAACTAACGCATGATCAATTCTGTATAGAAGCACGGCAGAGAAGCGGCTAAACCCCAATAACGCGGCAATGCAGAACGTTATAGTCAGATGGTCCCGGCCATAAGCCTTAGCGTCTTGCGCGACCATTTCGAAAAACGACTTCAGCGGGCGGGGCACAACGACAGCCCCAAGCGCCAACAGGTGAGAGGACAGCTTCATTTGTGCAGACGATGTTTGACCATGGCCGAGCGCGTGCTTCATACAGTCTCGTCCCAATAATTCACGGCGGACGCGCCCTCGGATGCCGTGTCCCGTGTGGCGGTACGGGAGGAGGCCTTAGTGGCGAGCATCCTCGCGGCGGCCTCTCCGGCGGAAGGCTGATAGCCGAAATGTTTGAGCAACTCCGGCTCTTCGTATGGAATGTCGTGAAAAGCGCTGCGGAGGTACGGGCTCTTGGAATCGCGCTGCCATTCGACCGGAAAGAGCGCAATATCACCCTCGGGCACGGTCCCAACGGGTCGAGGGGCGACGGGCCGCCCCTCCAGCGCGCAAAGCAAGCTAGTCGGCAAATCCGCTTCAGAGCTAAGAGGAAAGTGATTGATTTAAGTCGCCCGAGGATTGATCTCGATCAGCATCGCCTCGCCCGAACAATTGTCGATCATGAAGTCGAACCCACACATTCCGGAAATACCGAGATGACGGACGATCAACTCCGCGGCGGCTCTCATCTCGCGTCCCTCGACGCGCCGCACCACACTCGCCGGGCCAAATGCCCACGAGGTGCAAACGGCTTCGACGGCGACGAAACCGAGAATTTCGCCGCGCCAACAGGCGACCGCGCAATTCGCCGGCCGGCCGTCCACGTACGATTGCGCGGTCATGGCCGAACGACATCCGTCGCGCAATTCGCTCAGCATTTGCTCGACATCCTGGAGCATGACCGCGTCCCACAGCGCACGAAGCCCGTTCTGCCGCAACTTCATGCTCGCGTAGACCCGTCCGATGTCCGCGGGAGCCGCGATCCGCATTACATCGTGGCCTGAAGAGCGTCCGTCCAGTTTGAGAACCACCGGAAGCCCCTGGGTCGCAATCCACGCCTTGAGCACCCCCAGATCGCCAATGGCGCGCATCGGCGGGACCCGAACGCCCGGCAGCGACGCGAGTTCGATGAGAAGACTTCGCCTCGTCAGCGGTTCGTAGGACTCTGGACGTCCAAGCGAAGTCTCGATAAGCTTTGCGAGTGGATCGCCATCTCGCGCGCAGGCAGAATGGAGCGCGTGAAGATGCCGTACAACGCGCTCGTCGCACGGGATGATCAGTTTGGGCCGAGAGCGCTCGATGGCGCTGCGCAGGGACCCGCGCGTGTTGTAAGGCGAATAGACGAAGGTGCGGTCAGGTGACCGCATCGTGTGGAGCGGATGGTTGCGGGGCGCAATGGCCGCGACCGAGAAGCCGGCGTTCTTGCAGGCGATCGAAAGCCGTGACGCGCTCGGCCAGCCAAGGCTGTGCGCAATGAGGACGACTGGGCTCATCGCGCCGCCACGCTCGGCGAAGGAGTCACCCGCCGCACGCGCAGCTTTTGGCTTCGTGCTACGCGCCCCTGCAACGCTCCGTGACGCGAAACCGGCGCCAGAGGCATGGAGCCAAGGCTGCAACACGTGGGCAAGCAACTGGAAAGTTGGCCCCACCGGTTTGAACATGTAGGTCGACCCCTCATCTCATTGCAACGGACCGATCGGACGCCCACTCACAATCCGTGCGCATCAAACCACGCTCGATTAACCTCTGACTGGACCCGTACGGTACGCTCCCAGCATCGGCGAGAGACAGATCCGGGTCCCTTTTCAGCAGTTCAGCGTAGCGGCTGTATTCGGCCGACCAGGAATAATGCTCGCCGTGCCGAAGCGCGTCATCAACCCTGTTGCTGAAATCTTGGAAGTATTTGAAGTGCAGCAACGCGCCAGTTACGGGCGCAAGTCTTACCGGGTTGAGGCGATGGCTGTTAATGAACGCGTTTCCCGTTGTCCATTTCACCAGCGGCACCTTGAACGCCTGCGTCGCAACCGTCGGAGCGGGATGCCGCTTCAGAAGTCCCGCTCTATGCGCCGCTGACAAGGCGCGCTGAGCCAACTTCACCTTTAGGCGTGGCCACACTGCAGCCGTGTTCTGTTCGTTGAAGCAGAGCCGCAACCGCGGTCCCCCGATATGCTCGAACGGCGGAAAGGCGGGAAGACCAAATCGGCGTACCGTCAAATAACTGCCGTCATGGTAAGAGCACGCCGTGAGGAAGTCGTCTCCTTGCTGGTAGCTGACGTCTCGTATCGGTCGCGCGCTGTACATGTCCAGCAGCAGAGCGTAAAGCGCCTTGTACCCGGACTGATTTAGCCAGCCGCAGAAGCGCGGAAGATCCGCGTCCTCGCAGCCCGGATAGACCAGCAGTTCGTCAGCGTCCGCGAGAACGATCCAATGAGACTCCCCATAAAGGTCCAGGAGGGAGTTCAGCCAGAGTACCCCAGCCCAACTCTTGGCATAGGATCCATTGGTGAAGAACAGGTGGCAATCTGGTTGTTTGAGAAGGTATTCCCCTAGCCCATCTCGCGACCCATTGTCGATTACGAAGAACCTGGATACGCCAAGCTGGCGATAATAGGCAAGGAAAAATGGCAAGCGAAGCATTTCGTCACGCATTACGGCAAACAGGCGCACTTCATTTTTGTCTACCCCTATGGCTCGACTATCGCGCCGAACTAGTTCAGTGTGCAGACTTGTCATTTGGAGCCTGTAAAGCACAGATGGTGTGTGAATATTAAGACGTGAACGGTTTTGGCAAATCGGCATCCGCAACAAGGAAGACGCCTTGCGGGCAGACAATATCGCATGCGTGTGACGGCGCTGGTGTCGGCTCTGGTCCGCTCGCGGCGATCTTGCCGAGTACGGACTCATATGCATCCAGCATGTCCCGGCCCATGCGCTCCGCGGTAAAGCGCTCTCGGAAGATGCGCCGCCCAGCTTCACCGAAGCGCCTTAGCTCCGCGTCGGTAATGCACGCGATCTCCGCTGCCATCTGTTCTGGCAATGCTCCAGGGAAGAGTCTGCCCGACACTCGGTCCTGCACGACCTCGCGCATCGGACCCGCATCGGACGCGAAGATGGGGGCACCCGACTGCATCGCTTCCAGCGCCACCATGGGTAGCCCTTCGAAGCGCGACGGCATGAGTATGAGGTCCACATCGTGGTACAAGGCCGAGACTTGGTCAGGAGAGCACCATCCAAGGGCGCGGACATTGGGCGGAATGACAAAATCCAGCTTCTTGCCGATGATCGCACTTCCGGCCGCGATCCCCTCAGCCTGCCCTTCGAGCCGACGCATCACATCCAGATAGATATCGAACCCCTTCTGATGGTCGAAACGGCCAACGAACAATACGCGTCGCTTGCGACCGTGCTCAGGCGCCGGCCTCGTTACAGGCACTGTTGTAGCAGCAGGCTCTGGAAGGCCCGTTAACACGACCGTACACCGTCGCCCGGAGATCCTAGCCTCAATCGCCAGCTTAAGTTCGTGTTTCGAGACGCAAATGACACGGTCCGTCCAGAGCGCGAGAATCCGTTCGCACAGTCTTCGAAAAAACACTTGGCGCGTGGCGCCTGGACTGAATGACCACGCGTGAGGAGTGTAGACGAGCTTCGGACGCCTGCGCAGCGGGAGCAGACAGAGACGGACCACCACACCTGCGAGGCTCGAATGGATGTGCACAATGTCAGGGCGCACCTGTTGAAGGGCGCGCAGCGTGGCCATGCCCAATCGGAGCAAGGTCCAGAACGAACGACGCCGGTACGGAATGCTGGCGAGACTCAATTTGGGGCTGCGGCACTCACGGAGAGCTGGTTCGTTCACGGACGGGCCGAGGACGTGAACGCGTTCGATGCCGGGAGAGAGAACCTGGGTCCCGATCAGATTTACCAAATAGGTCAATACGCCACCCTTGGGCGCTTCGGTCACATGGAGAACGCGAATAGCGAAATTCGACTGCCCGGCGCTTTGGTCGGGGGCGCTGAACCTCGTTGCCGAAGGTTGTGGCGACCGGGGCGCCGAAGGACTGAGAAAGGACATGGGGAAGCTTCCGACAGGGTGACGGGTCATGAGATCTGCTAGTAAACTGGTTGTGTCGGCGGAATGGTGATCTGGACCATGTCGCCCGGCGTCAGCGTGGTAGCCGGCTCAGCGTCCAGCCGTCGCTCGGCGCCGTTGACAGTGCGATAGATCACTATCTGCACGAGCGATTCCGTAGTCAGGCCCGCCCCACCCGCATATTTCAGCCTGTCGCGAGCCGCGGCAAGCTGCTGGCTCAGCTTCCCCACCTCGGCTGAGGATTCGCGCAACTCGTTCAGAAGTCGGATCTTGCGCTGGTCATCATAGCCTTGCAGTTGCCGGTTGACGTCGGCGATCTTTCCATTGGCCTGCTGCCACCTCGCCTGTACATCAAGGTTCTGCCACTGAAGCATTCCGATTGCCCGTTCTTCGTCCTCGGTGTGTGTCATCGTGCCAATACCGCGCTGCAGCAGCCCGCGCGCGCGGTCGGCGTTGTCCATCTGATGACTCAGCGCCTGCTTTTGTTCCCGACCAGCGCTGCTGAGAAACTCGAGCTCGCTCTGCGCGGTCTGAAGCATGCGCTGGAGGTACGCTCGTTGTGTCTCCCGATCGGCCTTGTCGGCAACAAATTGCGCGACCTCGGTCTTGGCCAAGTTGGCGAATAGTTGCGGATCCACCACACCGTCGGTTGAACGAGCAATGGCAAGCTCTGGTTCGTCGGCCAACTCGGCATTCAGGCGCAGTACCTTGAGCCGCTGCCGGGCGATCTCGATCGCCAGCGATCCGATGTCGCCCTTAGCCTTCGCGGCCTCCATGAGCGGAGCGAGACCGTGCAGTTCCGCCAGCGGTCCGTACCCGCCGGCCATGGCGACCGCCTTGCGGACCGTCAGGTCCGCGCGGTAGCCGTATTCACCCGGCTTCGCCACGTCGCCATTGAGGAAGACGGGACGATACTCGGCGATATCGACCACCACACCGGGATCGCGCGCGACGTTCTTCTCGACCAACTGCTTCTGAATTACGCTCTGCAACTGGTCTGTCGTGAGCCCGGCGGCGGCGAGCGCGCCAAGTGGCGGCACGGCGATCTTGCCATCGGGACCGACCGTCAAACGGCGATGCAGTGCAGGCAGATTAACGACATTGATCTCGACGACGTCGCCCTTGCCAATCACGTAGTTATCG
This sequence comes from uncultured Alphaproteobacteria bacterium, assembly GCA_963770035.1. GTDB lineage: Bacteria > Pseudomonadota > Alphaproteobacteria > Rhizobiales > Beijerinckiaceae > Roseiarcus. Next base: position 14,403 of record CAVYON010000003.1, read on the forward strand.
TCCGCCAGCGCTGTCGCGGGCGGCAGGGCGACAGCGAGAACCGGCAACCACAACCACTTGATCATTTGGTTACTCCGTTCCTTGCCATTCAGCGGCCAGCGAGCCGAGGACGACTGCGCCCGGCAATCAACGGTTGCGCCACCCTTTGCGACTTATGCGTGCCCGTCATCTCGACAGCGCCTAAACGTCCGCTAGCGGGCGCCGTCTCCTCGGATCACCGCTGTGAACGTACGGCACAGGATCAGAACGTCCTGCCGGAGGGACAAGGTACCGACATAGCGACAATCCAACATCAGCCTCTCGTTGTAAGTGGTGTCACTGCGACCGCTGACCTGCCAAAGCCCGGTGATGCCGGGGCGGACGGATCGGTAGGCGTGGGCCGCGCCGTGCGGCTCATACCAGCGCTGCATCTCGTCTTCTGTCACAGGCCGAGGTCCAACGAGCGCCATGTCTCCTCGCAAGACATTCCAAAGCTGAGGCAACTCGTCGAGCGATGTCGCCCGCAAAACCCGGCCAAAGCGATAGACCCGGGGGTCTTCACGAAGCTTTTGGGTCGCGGTCCATTCTGCGAGGGCCTCAGGGTCGCGGGAAAGTCGATCATTCAGGACCGCATCCGCATTCGTGCGCATAGTCCTGAATTTGAGACAGGCGAACGGCCGTCCGTCCTTACCAATCCGCCGATGCCAAAATATGGGACTACCAGATCCGCCGAATAGGACAATGCATATCGTGATAACCGCAAATGTCGGTAACAAGAGCAAAAGAAGGATTGTGGCAATTAGTGTGTCTAAAATTAATTTAAGCGGGTTCCTGTACAGGCCGCTGTAAGCTGTTAAAGAGGGCGATTTCGCCCCTGAAACATTCAGCAAGTCATGCTCAAACACTTCCCTATTCATAGGCGTAATCGCTACTGGATCGAAAATAGCACCTACTGTCTGCTGTAAGGCAACCGCCGGCCCCAAAGTGACGCGATGCCAGTTCACGTTTGCGGGCATGCCTAGCCCTCGCCCACAATTATCCGTCGCACCCTCTTGCGAGGGAGCTGCAACCGCTAAGTTTTTCATGGTGGACCCCCCGCCAACCTTGATTGGCGTTACGTCATATAACACAACGTAAAGGATTCCGCAATCCTATGGTTGTGAATCTTGGCGCGCTCAGGAGATTTCGGAGAGCGCGGATTAATCTTCGGCACGGCTAGCGGCGAAACGCGCATGGTGGAGGTCCTCGTACGAGTGCTGACGAAACGACGTTTACACCCGTTAACACACTCGTTCCAAGGCCAAATTAACCCATAGTTAACGATGGCTCACATCGGGGCGACCGGTGTCGGTTTTGATTAAGAGTTTGTCCGGAAGCTTCATGTGGGATTGCATAGTTTTCGCAACATAAGGCGGATGGAGGCGAGGTGGAGGAAGGCGAGCGCTTTCTGGTTGAGGCACTCCCAGTCGGGGGTCATCGTGGATTCTTCCCGAAATCCTACGCTAAAGACATCTGGGGTCGGGGTGCGGGTGCTACCGGAGCCTGTGTCGCTTGGCGGTCTCGATGGCGGCTTGGCTGATGAGGCTCCACGGGATGTAGAGAAGCGCGAATCGTCGTCGGTCTTGTGGCAATTCGTCGGCGTCGGTCGGACTGCGAGACGACAAGCCGGCGAGCGAGGTTCGGCGAGAGACGACAAGACTTGGCTAAACGGGATGCAGGATGCCGTGGGACCTGAGGGTTTCGATGGCTTGCTCGAGGGTAAGGCCGCGATGGAGGCGAAACCATTCGCCGGTGTGACGATGCCACTGTATGTCGAAGCGGTCGCGGCTGATCCAGTAAGCGTCATTTCGCTGTTTGAGGGTCTTTCACGGACGCTTTTTGATGGTTTGATTGTTGGACGGGAGATCGCAGCCCCGACGCGATGGAGCCTGCCGTCGTGCTCGCGACCCTCAAGGACGCTTCGCGCCGCTGGCGCGGTGGCCCGAAGACGGGCCATCCTTGACCGCCGCTGCGCGCGCCGGCGTGTCGCGCGCGCAGGTCGGGTGTCACGCTGCACCTAATGCGGGTCTGCTTCACTCTTGGTGCACGCGCCCGGCACAGCGCGCCCGATGACGCCCTGGCATGTTTTGCCGGTGTGCTGCAGCAAGGGCGATGAAAACATCAGCGTCATGGTCACCTACGCCAAGCCTAAAGGGACTGCCTGGAGATTGGGGGTGCGGGCGCCGAAGCGGTAGTTTCGCGTCTGATCTCTGATCGGGGGTAGGCGCGTGGCTTGGATTGTGAGGTTGGTGAAGACCGGGGCTGACGGTGAGAGACAGTGCGCCGACGTCTTGAAGATCAACCGGCCTGATGAACTCGATGATATCGCCAACTTAGGGTTGACCCTGGCCGAAGGGAAGCTGTTGCTGGCCGGCCTCCAACAGGAGATCGTCGCGGCGCAGGCCAAGGGCCACGCCGTTCGGCGGCCGGACTGCCGAAGCTGTGGCGAGGTGTGCCGAGTGAAGGATTACCGGGACCATGCGGTCGCGACGCTTTTCGGCCAGGTCACGGTGCGGCTTCCCCGCTTTCGCTGTGCCGGGTGCGGCGGCAACGAAGCCGGCCATGGTTGGCCATCGTATTGCCGCTCGACGCCGGAGTTGGATCAGCTTCAGGCGCATCTGTCTGCCCTGATGACTTACCGGGTGGCTGCTGACGTGCTGCGGCAAATGTTCCCGGTCGACGCCGGAAACGACCCGGAAACTTTGCGTTTGCACACTCTGAAAATTGGTGCGGAGCTTCGGGATCAGGCCGCGGTGCGGCCTGATCGGGCGGCTCCGTCGATCACCGTGACCTTGGATTCGACCTTCATCCGCAGCTGCGAGGACGGCGAGCGGCATCTGGAGGTGCGGGTCGGCAATGTTGAAACGGAGACTGGCGGGCGGCAGGTTTTCGGCGCCGTCGCCAAAGCCGATACGGACATCAAAGTGCTGATCCGCCGCAGCCTCGACGCCGTCGGGCGAACCGAGGACACGGCGCTGACCGCGTTCACCGACGGGTGCTCCGGCTTGCGGCGCATTTTGGCTGATGCCGGTGTCACCGAGGCGCCGATGCTCGACTGGTTCCACATCGCCATGCGGCTGCAGCACCTGAAGCAAACAGCCGGCGGTCTGTCGGCGGATGACCCGGCACGGGTGGCGGCGAAGGCGGTGATTGTCGCGGAGGTCGAGCGCCTGCACTGGAGGCTGTGGAATGGCAAAGCCAAGGATGCTCAAATCAGCATCGGTCGTATCCGCGCAGTGATGCATCATTTTCAGGGGGAACAAGGGCAGCGGAGGTCCATTGCGCCTTCGAGAAAGCTGTGGACCGCCTTGCACGCACTGGATGGTTATCTCACCGGACAGAGCGACTGGTTGGTCAACTACGCCGAGCGGCACCGTGCCGGATTGCGGGTCGGCACCGCGATCACCGAAGGGACGGCCAATTTTCTGGTGAACCGCCGGATGAACAAATCGCAGCAGATGCGCTGGTCGCGGCGAGGGGCGGATCTTCTGCTTCAGGTTCGCAGCGCCGTCTACAATGGCACGCTCGGCTCCGGCTTCGGACAGAGATTCCAGCCCGCCAACGATCCGCTCCCGCAAGCAGCGGTTGCGGCCTGACACCCCCAATCTCCAGGCAGTCC
>CAVYON010000004.1:0-253445 GCA_963770035.1 uncultured Alphaproteobacteria bacterium
CGTGCGCCAGCAGACCCGGATGGTCGGCCACGCGGTCCGCGGTATAAACACGGCCCTCTTAAGGGGCGGACCTCGCCTTCGAGCGGAGCGACGAGAGCCTGAAGCAGGCCTGCGAGGCGCTGTGGCGCGACGTCACGACGGCCCAGCTACACCTTACCGGCGGGGGGGGGCGCCGACGCGTCGAGCGAGGGTTTCCACCGAGCCTTACGACCTGCCGAATGAGATGGTTATGCCTGAGACCTGCGCCTCGGTCGCGCTCGTCTTCTGGGCTCAGCGCATGCTGCAAAAAGACCTCGACGGCCGCTACGCCGACGTGATGGAGCTCGCGCTCTATAACGGCGCGCTGACCGGCCTCTCGCGCGAAGGAACCCACTATTTTCTACGCCAACCCGCTCGAGAGCCGCGGCCAGCACCGGCGCTGGGCCTGGCACGTCTGTCCGTGCTGCACTGATGAAGGTTGCGCGCTCGGTAGCCGGCTACGCGCTGTCGACGGGGTGACACGGGCGTCGCCTTTCACCCTCTACGGCGGCTTCGAGAACGAAAGCGACCATCGGCGGCGTCGATATCGCGCCGGCTCGCTGAGAGAAGCGACTACCCTGGGCCGGAGACATCGCCATCGAGATCGACCCCGGAGACGCCGGTCGCCTTTGATGGGAAGCTGCGCGTCCCGGGCTGGAGCGAGGGCGGGACGGCGACGGTTAACGGCCAGCCGGCCGCGCTTCTCGTCGAGCGCGGCTACGCCACGATCCATCGCGCCGGACGAAGGGGGACGCCGTCGCGCTCCACTTGCCCATGCCGGCCGAGCGGCTCCATGCGCACCCGCGCGTCCGCATGGACGTCGGACGCGTGGCGCTGAGGCGCGGCCCGCTGATCTATTGCGTGGAAGAGGCCGACAATCCGGGCGCCCGGTCCAGAGCCTGACCCTGCCGCGCACGGCGCCGATCGAGGCGGCCTGGCGGGGCGACCTCTTCGGCGGGACCATGACCTGCGGCCGAGGCCAAGCGCCTCGTTCCCGGCGACGACGAAGGCCGGTCTATTCCCCTGTTGCCGCCGGCCGCCCGCGACGCGCCTCTACGCCCGTCCCTATTTCCTGTGGGCCAACCGCGAGCCGGGCTCGATGCAGGTCTGGCTCGCGGAGGCGGTCGAATGAGCCTCGACGCGCCATGGTCGGCGCCCGGGCCGGCCGGCGATTGGAGGAGCGGACGGCGACGGCCGCCCTTTGCGCCCACTGCGGCTGGCGAAAGCACCGGCCTGGGTTTTGACCATTGGGCTCCCCATGCTGTTTCCTTGCCCCTTCTGCGGTCCGCGCGACGAGACCGAGTTCAGTTACGTCGGCGAGCCGAAGGCGCGCCCCGAGCCGGCCAAGACGGTCGGCGACGCCGCCTGGGCCGACTACCTCTATGTCAACGCCAACCCCAAGGGCGAAGCCCCTGAGATCTGGCTGCACCTGACCTGCATGGACAGTTCGCCATGACCGCGACAGCGACCAACGCGTTTCTCGAGCGAGCCGCAAGACGGACGCCGTGAGCGGTTTTCGTCTCCCGGACGGTGGCCAGTTCATCGCGGCCGGCCACTCGCCTTCAGTTTCGACGGCAAGCCCACCTGGGCTTGGCCGGCGACAGCATCGCGTCGGCGCTTCTCGCCAACGGCGTGCGGATCGTCGGCCGCAGCTTCAAGTATCACCGGCCGCGCGGCGTCTGGGGCGCCTGGACCGAGGAGCCGAACGCCATCGTCGACGTGACGCGGGCGGGGCTGACGACGCCGAACCTGCGCGCGACCGTCGAGCCGCTCGAGAACGATCTCTGCGGTCCGATCGGTCAACGCCGCGCCGACTGCGGCCGAGGATCGCTGAGCCCTCATCGACGCCGCCTCGCGCTTCATGCCTTCGGGCTTCGACTACAAGACCTTCCTCTGGCCGCGCTGGGAGACGTTCGAGCCGATCGTCCGCGCCATGGCCGGTCTCGGCGTGGTCGACCCGCGCAATTGTCCGCCTGCCGAAAGCCAGCAGTTCAACGCCCATTGCGACTGCCTGATCGTCGGCGCCGGCCCAGCGGGACTGGCGGCGGCGGCGGCCGCGGCGCGCGCAGGCGAGGCCGTCGTCCTGATCGACGACCACGCTGACCTCGGCGGCCAACTCGTCCACCGCGGCGGGACGATCGAGGGCGGCGACGGACGCGCGTGGGCCGAGAGCGTCCGAGCGCTGCTTGCGGCGAACGGCGGCCGGGTGATGACGAGGACCACGGCCTTCGGCGTCTACGATCACAATCTCGTCTGCGCCTGGGAGCGGCGTGCGCCCCTGCCGGACGCCCTCTGGCGCATCCACCCGAAACGGATCGTTGTCGCCGCGGGCGCGATCGAGCGGCCGCTCATCGTGCCCGACAACGACCGGCCGGGCGTGATGTCGGCCGACGCAGCGCTCGCCTACCTTCGCCGCTTCGCCGTGCTGGTCGGCCGACGGATCGCGGTGGCGACCAACAACGACAGCGCCTATCCCGCAGCGGAAGCGCTGGCAGAGGCTGGCGCCATGGTCGAGATCCTCGACACACGGGTCGATGGGCCCAAGTCGACGCTCAGAGTCCTCTACGGCGTCGAGGTCGAGGCCATTGCCGGCCGCTCCGGCGTCACGGGCGTTAAGGCTGGCGGCGCGCACGCTTCCGTTCGACGCGCTGCTCCTCTCCGGCGGCTGGACGCCGACCGTGCACCTCTACCAGCAGGCGCGCGGCAAGCTCCGCTACGACGAACGCCTCGCCGCGCTCGTGCCCGCGGCCGAGGTCGAGGGGGTGACGGTCGCCGGCGCCGCGAACGGCGCGTTCACGCTCGACGAGGCGTTACGGCAAGGCCACGCTGCGGGCGGCGGCCAAGGCCCCGCGCCCAATGCGCCACCCGGGGTCTATCGCATCGCGCCCGCCTGGCCGAAGCCCGACGCGCCGGGGCGGCGCTGGATCGACTTCCAGAGCGACATGACGCTGAAAGACGTGGTCCTGGCCGGCCGCGAGGGTTACGTCTCGGTCGAGCATCTGAAACGCTACACCACGCTCGGCATGGCGACCGACCAGGGCAAGACGTCGAACGTCAACGGCCTGGCGGCCATGGCCGCCCTCACCGGCCGCACGATCGACGAGACCGGAACGACCACGTACCGCCCGCCCTTCGTACCTGTGCCGATGACCGTGATCGGCGGACGGCGGCGCGGCGAGCTGATGAACCCGCTGAAGCGGCTCCCGCTCGAAGCCGAGCACCGCGCCGACGGCGCGCAGATGCGCGAATACGGCGGCTGGCTCCGGCCCGCCTGGTACGGCGCGGACGATCCCGATCGCACGATCCAGCGCGAGGCCAGGCGCGCCCGCGAGACGGTCGCCCTGTTCGACGGCTCCTCGCTCGGCAAGATCGAGGTGATCGGTCCGGACGCGGCGAAGCTGGTCGACTTCCACAGCTACAACCGGCTCTCGACCCTAAGGCCCGGGCGAATCCGCTACGGCTTCATCCTGTCCGAGACCGGGATCGTATTCGACGACGGCGTGACCCTGCGGCTCGCCGACGACCGGTTCCTCGTCTCGTGCTCCTCCGGCCACACCGAGGCGGTCGTCATGCGGCTCGAACTCTGGCGGCAGGACCGGTTCGATCCGCGCCGCGTCGTGATCCACGATACCACCGCCCAGTGGGCGACGCTGACACTGACCGGCCCGCTCGCTCGCGACTGCGTCGCCGCGCTGGGCCTCGGGCTCGCGCTCGACGACGAGGGCCTGCCGCACATGGGATTCGCCGCGGGCGCCTTCGAAGGGGCGCCGCTCAGGATCGCGCGCGTGAGCTTCACCGGCGACCGCTCTTACGAGCTCTCGATCCCGGTTTCCAAGGCCGGCGCCCTGCGGGCGAGGATCGTCGCGGCGCTGCCGGCCCTTGGCGGCGGCTTTCTGGGCTCGGAGGCGCTGATGATCCTCAGGGCGGAGAAGGGCTATGTCATCGTCGGCAAGGACACCGATGGGACGACCATGCCGCACGACCTGGGCGCCGCGGGGCCGCGCGATCAGCGCAAGGACGAGTATGTCGGCAAGCGCTCGCTGGTCATGGCGGTCGCTGAGGACCGGGGCCGCAAGCAGCTTGTCGGGCTCGAGGTCGGACAGGGCGAGACGCCGCTGCCGACCGGCGCGCATGTGATCGAAGGGACGGGGCAGGGGCGCCGCTCGCTCGGCTACGTCACGTCGAGCTACTGGAGCCCGACGCTCCAGCGCCCGGTAGCGCTCGGCCTGGTCGCCGACGGCGTTGCGCGGATGGGCCAGTCGCTCGGCGTCTATCACCTTGGGGCCGAGCGACGCCTCCGCATCGCCCCGGTCGCCGCGCTCGACCCGGAGGGGAAGCGGCTTCATGCGTGAGACGGACTGGACGCCGGCGCGCGGCGCCAAGGGCGCGCTGATCGCCAGGCCCGGCCTCACGGCGCGGGCGCGCAGCCGGATCGGCCAGACGCTGATCTCGGGCGACCTCGCCGCGGCGCTCGCCGAGCTTGCGCCGGGAGCGCCCTTCGTCGGCCTCTACGGGCCCGCGCCCGGATGGGCCTATGCGCTGCGCATCGCGCCAGACAAGGCGCTGTTGGTGACGCCGGCCCCGATCCGCGCCGCCGAGGGCTGGCGCGAGGGCTGGGCGGCGACCCCGGTCGACGACGGTTGGGTCGCGCTCGACGTCAAGGGAGCGCAGGCGCCGCTCGTCCTGATGCAGGCGACCGCCGCCGACCTTGGGCGGGCTCGCCGTCGGCGGCCCTCCTGTTCGCCGGCCTGCGCTGCCTGCTGGCCCGCACCCAAGCGGGTTTCCGCCTGCATGTCGAGCGGCCGTGGCTCGAGGCGCTGCTGACCTGGCTCGACGGGGCGTCATAGCCCGTCGACAGACGGACGTCCTGGCGGACGCCCTTTTTGGGGGAACGCGCCCGGCGGGGCGATTTCAGTTTCCTTCAGAAGTCTTCCAAAAGCTTCAATTTCTTTCCGCAAGGGCTTCAAAGAATTTCCATTTCTTTCCAAAAGTTGCAAAAAATTTCCGCGAATCGGGGCTTATCAATGGGTTACGGGCGAGTGAAACGGAAAAATCCTGCAGGCGAACCCCTGTCCGTCGCGGCCCTGTCCCGCGCGGCTGAATGGCGCCGTCCCGCCTTTCCTCGTCCATGCCGTCCTCGCTCGCCGGCCTGACGCAGCCTCATTGTCCGGAAGAATAACCATAGCACAGAATTTGAGTTCAAAAAAGCATTTGTCACCGGGAGAGCGCCGAGCCTCGAGGGCCAGGGTGAGCGGACTTGGCGATTGGCCGCGGACGCTCGCCTCGCCCCTCGTCCTAACCTCTCCCTGCCCTGCGACACGAGTGGGAGAAGGGACGCGCGCTTCCAACGGCAATCGCCTCATCGGCGAAGCGCCGCCTCGCGTTCGGACAGCGCCACGCCCTCACAGATGCTCGGTGCGACGGGCCCAGACGTTGTCCCAGAGCGTGTCGCGGTCCGCATCGAACACTAAGGTCGGATCAGCCTCCGCGGTCGCCCAGGCCCCGGCTTCGATCTCCTTGTCGAGTTGCTGCGGTCCCCAGCCGGCGTAGCCGAAGGCCACCAGGGTCTTGGCGGGTCCGCTCTTTGCGGCGATGTCGCGCAAGATCGTGACGTTCGACGTCACCGACAGGCGATCGTTGACGGCGATTGTGTGCGTTCGCTTATACTCAGCGCTGTGGACGACGAAGCCGACTTCCGGCTGGACTGGCCCGCCTGCAAAAACGCGCACGCTGCCCCCGACGCCGGCGCTCTTTTCCCCGACTGCGTCGAGAAGGCTCGCGAGGGGTTGCTCGCCGACCGGCCGGTTGACGACAATTCCGAGGGCGCCGGTCGCATCGTCCTCGACGATCAGGATGACCGTCTGCTCGAAGCGCGGATCGCTCATTTCGGCGCGGCGACCAGGAACTGGCCGGCGAGCGAGGCGCGGGCGGGCGCGTCTTCCGGCGCGGTCGGCAACGCCGCTTTGAGGAATGCGGTCTGCAGGACGAAGGCTGCAACGACGAGGCCCAGACGAGCAATCGCGGACATGGCTCACCCGAAGCGTCTTGCGGGGACGGGGCCGAGCCTAGCACGGGGGCGACGGTTGCCAAAGGAGGGCGCGTGGCGGACGTTCCCGCGGCGCGCCGCCCTACGTTCCTCGCCCGCTCGACGGAACGGCAGGAGTACGCAAGCAGCGGCCATTCCGCGATGGCCCGGCGAACGCGCCATATCCGGCCCCTTGCTGATTGGGTGGACGGCGCCCCGAACGGCATCAAGCGTGCCAAGATGGTCGTCGTTGCAAGCGCCATCTGGAAGGGAGCCGTTCCCCGTCCGTCTCGGTACGGGAAAGGAGCGCCAAAGGAGATGTTCCGGTCTCACGCACAGGGCTGAACATGGCTGTGAGGCCGCGACCCTCGCCGCATCCTCGAATTTTCCCCCTCGGCGCGAGCGGCTACGACAGGCTTTTGGCCCTGATCACGCGTCTTCGTGACGATCTCGTCGAACGAGAAGCGCCATCAACGTCGCTTTATGATGACCAATGCGCCGGCAAATTGATCATGCAGTGCTTGCTTCTTTTCAGTGAAGGCAACCATCAGAAAGCCGATACCCAAGATTAATGATGAAACAAGTTTCCCCCAATATCGCACGTTTGCCTGTCCAAACCCAATCCTCTTGAATTCATAGTTCGTAACAATCATTTTCAAAACCATTTTCCCCGGTGTCGCTTGCATTGAAGAAGCTTCCAATGCGGTAAAATATAGATAATCGGCTGCAATACCCCATAAAAAACCAAATACACCAGCCACAACACCAATCGAGTCAGAATGATATCGCCTCCAGTCGTGGCCGCCGCTGAAAATCCGTACATCAAACCAATAAAGCTACCTCCAATACATCCAATAATTACTACTATCATCGAGTTGATCAAAAATGCCACGAATCTTCGCCAAAATCCAGCGTAATTTGCCGTGTCCTGATTTTCCTCAAAATGTTGTGCTGCATTCAGCGCATCAGGGCGGGCATCTACTTCAGTATGAAAGCGAAAATATTGTTGATAAAACTCGTCGGCGCTCAACGCTCCGGAGCTCTTTAACTTCTGCGGTCTTTCAAGAGCCTCGATACAATCAACCACAGCAGGGCCCTATACCAGTTACAGCCCCAACTTCCGAGTGCGGCCTCTCCCACTTGGCCGAAAAGCTTGCCGTCGTCGTCAAGGCGACCCTCTTGCGTGAGGCGCGATAACCCGCAAACCCAAGGCTTGCGAAGCCCGCCAGCATCATCACCCAGGTCGTTGGTTCGGGGACCCCACCGATCGGCTGAGGCGCGACCCAGAGCAAAGGCGACGGGGCGCTGTGGGAAAAGTCGATGAGCGGTTCAGCTACGGGCAACGCGTCGATTGGCCCAAAAGCGCTCAGCGGGTTGCGGCCGAACTGATCGGCTAAAGGCGGCGACGGCGCGATGCTTTCGAGTGTGAAGCTTGAGCTGTTCGAGGAGGCCTGAACGTCTTCCGTCTGAGACATATTCTCGTCTGAAGCTCCTGTCGGGTGATGAGGCCGTTTACGTTTAATAGCGCTTTGGACGACCAGCTCGAAAGCGAATCGGAAAAATGAATTGCCGCCCAGCGTGTATTGGTCCTCGCTGTCCCCGCCCAACAGGATCGGCGGGAAGGTCGGCGCGGATCCGAGGATTTGTAGGCGGACGTCAGACCCGCCCAAACCCGACCCACAGCGCTGCGAGTTGCCGGCGCTCAGACAGCCGGCGACCGCTATCGCCGTCGGAATCCACAACGATCCAAAAAAGCCTTCCGACGCATTTGACACCACTGCGAACTCAGCATGCCCCTGGCTAGGCGCGCCTCCGCCTCCTGCGGCCAAAGTGTGGACAGGTTGCGGCTGGAAAATCCTGTAGAAAACGGTAGCCGTTGTAGCGGAAGCAGTCGAAACCGCCAATGCCACAACTACCATAAAGGCTTTTCCACTCAAGGCGGCTGCCCCATTATGAGCAATTTTCAACGTCGTTAACAATTAAACGATAACATGTAAACGCCGAAGTGCAAGTAAACACCAGTCACGTGTGCCCGTATTTCGACGTAATGGTTCGCTGAGGTCTCTGACCTGTCCCGCGCTGGTCTCCTTGTACCGGCAATTTCTCAGGCGGTTTCTAAAGGGATCGGTTTCGAAAGCCTCTGCGGCGCTTTGAATTGTTGGATTAAGGCCGGAAATCGACCGCCTTCCCACCTCGCGGTTCGGAGCGCCGCTTTACGTTGATTCCGGTCGCTCGGCGCGGCAGCGCAATCGCAGATCTCGACCCGCACGCGTTCGCTTTCGCCCTCCCCGTCCCAGAGCCGCGCGATCGCCTTCAGGGGCGCGGCGAGACTGCGGTAGGTTTCGAGGCCGATTCCTGTCCATGATCGTCTGCTCGTGGCGGTCGGAGAGGGCGTGCAACTCGGTCATCAGGCTTTTGCCCTTTTCGGTCAGCATCAGCGCATAGCTGCGGCGATCGCCCGGGGTCGGTCGCGGCGCACCAGCTTTCGTCTCTCGAGCAGGTCGATCATGGCGATGAACGTGGTGTGCTTGACGGCCGAGCGCGGCGCTGACCTCGCCCTGCTTCAGGCCAGGATTGCATTCGATCACCGTCAGGATCGAACATCGCCTTGTTCTAATGTCGTGGGCTTCAAAGGCGGTGTTCAGGGATTTCTCTTCGCCGCCTTTGAAGCCCGGTCCACATCCGCCCCGGGCAATATTCGATCCTGACGGTGATCGAATGCAATCCTGGCCTGAAGCAGGGCGAGGTCAGCGCCGCGCTCGGCATCAAGCGCGCCAATTTCGTCGCCATGATCGACCTGCTCGAGAGACGAAAGCTGGTGCGCCGCGACCCAACCCCGGGCGATCGCCGCAGCTATGCGCTGATGCTGACCGAAAAGGGCAAAAGCCTGATGACCGAGTTGCACGCCCTCTCCGACCGCCACGAGCAGACGATCATCGACGCGATCGGCCTCGAAACCTACCGCAGCCGGGCCGCGCCCCAAAAGGCGATCGCGCGGCTCTGGGACGGGGAGGGCGAAAGCTGAACGCGTGCGGGTCGAGATCTGCGATTGCGCTGCCGCGCCGAGCGACCGGAGTTGACGTAAAGCGGGCGCTCCGAACCGCGACGGTGGGAAGGCGGTCGATTTCCGGCCTTAATCCAAGAATTCAAAGCGCCGCAGAGGCTTTCAAAACCGATCCGCTTTAGAAACCCGCCGGAGAAATTGCCGGTAGAAGGAGACCAGCGCGGGACAGGTCAGAGACCTCAGCGAACCATTACGTCGAAATACGGGCACACGTGACTGGTGTTTACTTGCACTTCGGCGTTTACATGTTATCGTTTAATTGTTAACGACGTTGAAAATTGCTCATAATGGGGCAGCCGCCTTGAGTGGAAAAGCCTTTATCGTAGTTGTGGCATTGGCGGCTTCGACTGCTTCCGCTACAACGGCTACCGTTTTCTACAGGATTTTCCAGCCGCAACCTGTCCACACTTTGGCCGCAGGAGGCGGAGGCGCGCCTAGCCAGGGGCATGCTGAGTTCGCAGTGGTGTCAAATGCGTCGGAAGGCTTTTTTGGATCCTTCGTGGATTCCGACGGCGATAGCGGGTCGCCGGCCTGTCTGAGCGCCGGCGACTCCCAGCGCTGTGGGTCGGGTTTGGGCGGGTCTGACGTCCGCCTACAAATCCTCGGATCCGCGCCGACCTTCCCGCCGATCCTGTTGGGCGGGGACAGCGAGGACCAATACACGCTGGGCGGCAATTCATTTTTCCGATTCGCTTTCGAGCTGGTCGTCCAAAGCGCTATTAAACGTAAACGGCCTCATCACCCGACAGGAGCTTCAGACGAGAATATGTCTCAGACGGAAGACGTTCAGGCCTCCTCGAACAGCTCAAGCTTCACACTCGAAAGCATCGCGCCGTCGCCGCCTTTAGCCGATCAGTTCGGCCGCAACCCGCTGAGCGCTTTTGGGCCAATCGACGCGTTGCCCGTAGCTGAACCGCTCATCGACTTTTCCCACAGCGCCCCGTCGCCTTTGCTCTGGGTCGCGCCTCAGCCGATCGGTGGGGTCCCCGAACCAACGACCTGGGTGATGATGCTGGCGGGCTTCGCAAGCCTTGGGTTTGCGGGTTATCGCGCCTCACGCAAGAGGGTCGCCTTGACGACGACGGCAAGCTTTTCGGCCAAGTGGGAGAGGCCGCACTCGGAAGTTGGGGCTGTAACTGGTATAGGGCCCTGCTGTGGTTGATTGTATCGAGGCTCTTGAAAGACCGCAGAAGTTAAAGAGCTCCGGAGCGTTGAGCGCCGACGAGTTTTATCAACAATATTTTCGCTTTCATACTGAAGTAGATCCCGCCCTGATGCGCTGAATGCAGCACAACATTTTGAGGAAAATCAGGACACGGCAAATTACGCTGGATTTTGGCGAAGATTCGTGGCATTTTTGATCAACTCGATGATAGTAGTAATTATTGGATGTATTGGAGGTAGCTTTATTGGTTTGATGTACGGATTTTCAGCGGCGGCCACGACTGGAGGCGATATTAGTTCTGACTCGATTGGTGTTGTGGCTGGTGTATTTGGTTTTTTATGGGGTATTGCAGCCGATTATCTATATTTTACCGCATTGGAAGCTTCTTCAATGCAAGCGACACCGGGGAAAATGGTTTTGAAAATGATTGTTACGAACTATGAATTCAAGAGGATTGGGTTTGGACAGGCAAACGTGCGATATTGGGGGAAACTTGTTTCATCATTAATCTTGGGTATCGGCTTTCTGATGGTTGCCTTCACTGAAAAGAAGCAAGCACTGCATGATCAATTTGCCGGCGCATTGGTCATCATAAAGCGACGTTGATGGCGCTTCTCGTTCGACGAGATCGTCACGAAGACGCGTGATCAGGGCCAAAAGCCTGTCGTAGCCGCTCGCGCCGAGGGGGAAAATTCGAGGATGCGGCGAGGGTCGCGGCCTCACAGCCATGTTCAGCCCTGTGCGTGAGACCGGAACATCTCCTTTGGCGCTCCTTTCCCGTACCGAGACGGACGGGGAACGGCTCCCTTCCAGATGGCGCTTGCAACGACGACCATCTTGGCACGCTTGATGCCGTTGGGGCCCGTCCACCCAATCAGCAAGGGGCCGGATATGGCGCGTTCGCCGGGCCATCGCGGAATGGCCGCTGCTTGCGTACTCCTGCCGTTCCGTCGAGCGGGCGAGGAACGTAGGGCGGCGCGCCGCGGGAACGTCCGCCACGCGCCCTCCTTTGGCAACCGTCGCCCCCGTGCTAGGCTCGGCCCCGTCCCCGCAAGACGCTTCGGGTGAGCCATGTCCGCGATTGCTCGTCTGGGCCTCGTCGTTGCAGCCTTCGTCCTGCAGACCGCATTCCTCAAAGCGGCGTTGCCGACCGCGCCGGAAGACGCGCCCGCCCGCGCCTCGCTCGCCGGCCAGTTCCTGGTCGCCGCGCCCGAAATGAGCGATCCGCGCTTCGAGCAGACGGTCATCCTGATCGTCGAGGACGATGCGACCGGCGCCCTCGGAATTGTCGTCAACCGGCCGGTCGGCGAGCAACCCCTCGCGAGCCTTCTCGACGCAGTCGGGGAAAAGAGCGCCGGCGTCGGGGGCAGCGTGCGCGTTTTTGCAGGCGGGCCAGTCCAGCCGGAAGTCGGCTTCGTCGTCCACAGCGCTGAGTATAAGCGAACGCACACAATCGCCGTCAACGATCGCCTGTCGGTGACGTCGAACGTCACGATCTTGCGCGACATCGCCGCAAAGAGCGGACCCGCCAAGACCCTGGTGGCCTTCGGCTACGCCGGCTGGGGACCGCAGCAACTCGACAAGGAGATCGAAGCCGGGGCCTGGGCGACCGCGGAGGCTGATCCGACCTTAGTGTTCGATGCGGACCGCGACACGCTCTGGGACAACGTCTGGGCCCGTCGCACCGAGCATCTGTGAGGGCGTGGCGCTGTCCGAACGCGAGGCGGCGCTTCGCCGATGAGGCGATTGCCGTTGGAAGCGCGCGTCCCTTCTCCCACTCGTGTCGCAGGGCAGGGAGAGGTTAGGACGAGGGGCGAGGCGAGCGTCCGCGGCCAATCGCCAAGTCCGCTCACCCTGGCCCTCGAGGCTCGGCGCTCTCCCGGTGACAAATGCTTTTTTAAACTCAAATTCTGTGCTATGGTTATTCTGTCGGGCAATGAGGCTGCGTCAGGCCGGCAAGTGAGGACGGCATGGACGAGGAAAGGCGGGACGGCGCCATTCAGCCGCGCGGGACAGGGCCGCGACGGACAGGGGTTCGCCTGCAGGATTTTTCCGTTTCACTCGCCCGTAACCCATTGATAAGCCCCGATTTGCGGAAATTTTTTGCAACTTTTGGAAAGAAATGGAAATTCTTTGAAGCCCTTGCGGAAAGAAATTGAAGCTTTTGGAAGTCTTCGGAAGGAAACTGAAATCGCCCAGCCGGGCGCGTTCCCCCAAAAAGGGCGTCCGCCAGGACGTCCGTCTGTCGACGGGCTATGACGCCCCGTCGAGCCAGGTCAGCAGCGCCTCGAGCCACGGCCGCTCGACATGCAGGCGGAAACCCGCTTGGGTGCGGGCCAGCAGGCAGCGCAGGCCGGCGAACAGGAGGGCCGCCGACGGCGAGCCCGCCCAAAGGTCGGCAGCCGTCGCCTGCATCAGGACGAGCGGCGCCTGCGCTCCCTTGACGTCGAGCGCGACCCAACCGTCGTCGACCGGGGTCGCCGCCCAGCCCTCGCGCCAGCCCTCGGCGGCGCGGATCGGGGCCGGCGTCACCAACAGCGCCTTGTCTGGCGCGATGCGCAGCGCATAGGCCCATCCGGGCGCGGGCCCGTAGAGGCCGACGAAGGGCGCTCCCGGCGCAAGCTCGGCGAGCGCCGCGGCGAGGTCGCCCGAGATCAGCGTCTGGCCGATCCGGCTGCGCGCCCGCGCCGTGAGGCCGGGCCTGGCGATCAGCGCGCCCTTGGCGCCGCGCGCCGGCGTCCAGTCCGTCTCACGCATGAAGCCGCTTCCCCTCCGGGTCGAGCGCGGCGACCGGGGCGATGCGGAGGCGTCGCTCGGCCCCAAGGTGATAGACGCCGAGCGACTGGCCCATCCGCGCAACGCCGTCGGCGACCAGGCCAAGCGCGATCGGGCGCTCGAGCGTCGGGCTCCAGTAGCTCGACGTGACGTAGCCGAGCGAGCGGCGCCCTTGCCCGTCCCCTCGATCACATGCGCGCCGGTCGGCAGCGGCGGCTCGCCGCGTTCGACCTCGAGCCCGACGAGCTGCTTGCGGCCCCGGTCCTCGGCGACCGCCATGACCAGCGAGCGCTTGCCGACGTACTCGTCCTTGCGCTGGGCGCGCGGGGCCGCTGGCGCCCAGGTCGTGCGGCATGGTCGTCCCATCGGTGTCCTTGCCGACAATGACGTAACCCTTCTCCGCCCTGAGGATCATCAGCGCCTCCGAGCCCAGAAAGCCGCCGCCAAGGGCCGGCAGCGCCGCGACGATCCTCGCCCGCAGGGCGCCCGCCTTGGAAACCGGGATCGAGAGCTCGTAAGAGCGGTCGCCGGTGAAGCTCACGCGCGCGATCCTGAGCGGCGCCCCTTCGAAGGCGCCCGCGGCGAATCCCATGTGCGGCAGGCCCTCGTCGTCGAGCGCGAGCCCGAGGCCCAGCGCGGCGACGCAGTCGCGAGCGAGCGGGCCGGTCAGTGTCAGCGTCGCCCACTGGGCGGTGGTATCGTGGACCACGACGCGGCGCGGATCGAACCGGTCCTGCCGCCAGAGTTCGAGCCGCATGACGACCGCGTCGGTGTGGCCGGAGGAGCACGAGACGAGGAACCGGTCGTCGGCGAGCCGCAGGGTCACGCCGTCGTCGAATACGATCCCGGTCTCGGACAGGATGAAGCCGTAGCGGATTCGCCCGGGCTTTAGGGTCGAGAGCCGGTTGTAGCTGTGGAAGTCGACCAGCTTCGCCGCGTCCGGACCGATCACCTCGATCTTGCCGAGCGAGGAGCCGTCAAACAGGGCGACCGTCTCGCGGGCGCGCCTGGCCTCGCGCTGGATCGTGCGATCGGGATCGTCCGCGCCGTACCAGGCGGGCCGGAGCCAGCCGCCGTATTCGCGCATCTGGGCGCCGTCGGCGCGGTGCTCGGCTTCGAGCGGGAGCCGCTTCAGCGGGTTCATCAGCTCGCCGCGCCGCCGTCCGCCGATCACGGTCATCGGCACAGGTACGAAGGGCGGGCGGTACGTGGTCGTTCCGGTCTCGTCGATCGTGCGGCCGGTGAGGGCGGCCATGGCCGCCAGGCCGTTGACGTTCGACGTCTTGCCCTGGTCGGTCGCCATGCCGAGCGTGGTGTAGCGCTTCAGATGCTCGACCGAGACGTAACCCTCGCGGCCGGCCAGGACCACGTCTTTCAGCGTCATGTCGCTCTGGAAGTCGATCCAGCGCCGCCCCGGCGCGTCGGGCTTCGGCCAGGCGGGCGCGATGCGATAGACCCCGGGTGGCGCATTGGGCGCGGGGCCTTGGCCGCCGCCCGCAGCGTGGCCTTGCCGTAACGCCTCGTCGAGCGTGAACGCGCCGTTGGCGGCGCCGGCGACCGTCACCCCCTCGACCTCGGCCGCGGGCACGAGCGCGGCGAGGCGTTCGTCGTAGCGGAGCTTGCCGCGCGCCTGCTGGTAGAGGTGCACGGTCGGCGTCCAGCCGCCGGAGAGGAGCAGCGCGTCGAACGGAAGCGTCGCGCCGCCAGCCTTAACGCCCGTGACGCCCGAGCGGCCGGCAATGGCCTCGACCTCGACGCCGTAGAGGACTTCTGAGCGTCGACTTGGGCCCATCGACCCGTGTGTCGAGGATCTCGACCATGGCGCCAGCCTCCGCCAGCGCTTCCGCTGCGGGATAGGCGCTGTCGTTGTTGGTCGCCACCGCGATCCGTCGGCCGACCAGCACGGCGAAGCGGCGAAGGTAGGCGAGCGCTGCGTCGGCCGACATCACGCCCGGCCGGTCGTTGTCGGGCACGATGAGCGGCCGCTCGATCGCGCCCGCGGCGACAACAATCCGTTTCGGGCGGATGCGCCAGAGGGCGTCCGGCAGGGGCGCGCGCCGCTCCCAGGCGCAGACGAGATTGTGATCGTAGACGCCGAAGGCCGTGGTCCTCGTCATCACCCGGCCGCCGTTCGCCGCAAGCAACGCTCGGACGCTCTCGGCCCACGCGCGTCCGTCGCCGCCCTCGATCGTCCCGCCGCGGTGGACGAGTTGGCCGCCGAGGTCAGCGTGGTCGTCGATCAGGACGACGGCCTCGCCTGCGCGCGCCGCGGCCGCCGCCGCCGCCAGTCCCGCTGGGCCGGCGCCGACGATCAGGCAGTCGCAATGGGCGTTGAACTGCTGGCTTTCGGCAGGCGGACAATTGCGCGGGTCGACCACGCCGAGACCGGCCATGGCGCGGACGATCGGCTCGAACGTCTCCCAGCGCGGCCAGAGGAAGGTCTTGTAGTAGAAGCCCGAAGGCATGAAGCGCGAGGCGGCGTCGATGAGGGCTGAGCGATCCTCGGCCGCAGTCGGCGCGGCGTTGACCGATCGGACCGCAAGATCGTTCTCGAGCGGCTCGACGGTCGCGCGCAGGTTCGGCGTCGTCAGCCCCGCCCGCGTCACGTCGACGATGGCGTTCGGCTCCTCGGTCCAGGCGCCCCAGACGCCGCGCGGCCGGTGATACTTGAAGCTGCGGCCGACGATCCGCACGCCGTTGGCGAGAAGCGCCGACGCGATGCTGTCGCCGGCCAAGCCCAGGTAGGGCTTGCCGTCGAAACTGAAGGCGAGCGGCCGGCCGCGATCGACTTGCCCACCGTCCGGGAGACGAAAACCGCTCACGGCGTCCGTCTCAGCGGCTCGCTCGAGAGAACCGCGTTGGTCGCCGTGTCGCGGGTCATGGCGAACATGTCCATGCAGGTCAGGTGCAGCCAGATCTCACGGGCTTCGCCCTTGGGGTTGGCGTTGACATAGAGGTAGTCGGCCCAGGCGGCGTCGCCGACCGTCTCGGCCGGCTCGGGGCGCGCCTTCGGCTCGCCGACGTAACTGAACTCGGTCTCGTCGCGCGGACCGCAGAAGGGGCAAGGAAACAGCATGGGGAGCCCAATGGTCAAAACCCAGACCGGTGCTTTACGCCAGCCGCAGATTGGCGCAAAGGGCGTCCGTCACCGTCCGCTCCTCCAATGCGCCGGCAGGCCCGGGCGCCGACCATGGCGCGTCGAGGCTCATTCGACCGCCTCCGCGAGCCAGACCTGCATCGAGCCCGGCTCGCGGTTGGCCCACAGGAAATAGGGAAGGGCGGTTAGCGGCGCGTCGCGGGCGGCCGGCGGCGCCGGGGAATAGAGCCGGCCTTCGTCGTCGCCGGGAACGAGGCGCTTGGCCTCGGCCGTCAGGGTCATCGTCCCGCCGAAGAGGTCGCCCCGCCAGGCCGCATCGATGGCGCGCCGTGCGCGGCAGGGTCAGGCTCTGGACCGGGGCGCCCGGATTGTCGGCCTCTTCCACGCAATAGATCAGCGGGCCGCGCCTCAGCGCCACGCGTCCGACGTCCATGCGGACGCGCGGGTGCGCATGGAGCCGCTCGGCCGGCATAGGCAAGTGGAGCGCGACGGCGTCCCCCTTCGTCCAGGCGCGATGGATCGTGGCGTAGCCGCGCTCGACGAGAAGCGCGGCCGGCTGGCCGTTAACCGTCGCCGTCGCGCCCTCGCTCCAGCCCGGGACGCGCAGCTTCAGATCAAAGGCGACCGGCGTCTCCGGGTCGATCTCGATGGCGATGTCTCCGGCCCAAGGGTAGTCGCTTCTCTCGCGCACCGCGATATCGACGCCGCCGATGGTCGCTTTCGTCTCGAAGCCGCCGTAGAGGTGAAAGGCGACGCCCGTGTCGCCCTTCGACAGCGCGTAGCCCGCTACCGAGGCGACGAGGCGCGCAACGTTCATCGTGCAGCACGGACAGACGTGCCAGGCCCAGCGCCGGTGCTGGCCGCGGCTCTCGAGCGGGTTGGCGTAGAAATAGTGGGTTCCTTCGCGCGAGAGGCCGGTCAGCGCGCCGTTATAGAGCGCGAGCTCCATCACGTCGGCGTAGCGGCCGTCGAGGTCGAGGTGCAGCATGCGCTGAGCCCAGAAGACGAGCGCGACCGAGGCGCAGGTCTCGGCGTAAGCCGTCTCATTCGGCAGGTCGTAAGGCTCGGTGAAACCCTCGTTCGACGCGTCGGGCCCCAGCCCGCCCGTCACATACATCTGGGCCGTCGTGACGTCGCGCCACAGCGCCTCGCAAGCCTGCTTCAGGCTCTCGTCGCTCCGCTCGAAGGCGAGGTCCGCCATCGCCGAGGCCATGTACATGCCGCGGACCGCGTGGCCGACCATCCGGGTCTGCTGGCGCACGGGGACGTGCGACTGGTTGTACTCGTAGGTCTTGGCCCAGTAGTTGGCCGGATCGTCGCCGCGCGCCAGCGCCTCCAGGGTGAAATAGTGCGGCTCGCGTCCCCGCTCGTCGATGAAGTAAGAGGAGAGTTCGAGCCGCCGCTTGTCGCCGGTCAGGCGGTAGAGCTTGACCAGCGCGAGCTCGATCTCCTGATGCCCGGGATAGCCGCGCTTCTGGCCTGCTCCCGTCCCGAAGGTCGCCGCGATATGGTCCATATAGCGCTCCATCACGTCGAGCAGCCTGCGCTTGCCGGTCGCGCGAAAATAGGCGACCGCGCCTTCGAGCAGGTGGCCGGCGTTGTAGAGCTCGTGGTTGTCGCGCAGGTTGGTCCAGCGATTTTCGGGCTCGCGCTCGCTGTACCAGCAGTTGAGGTAGCCGTCGGGCGCTTGCGCCTTTTCGAGATCGTCGACGATGGCGTCTACCTTCGCCTCGATGTCGGCGACACGCCGGTGCCCGAGCGCGTAGCTCGCGGCTTCGATCCATTTGCCGACATCCGAGTCCCAGAACACCTGCATGGTGAAGTTGTGGCCGTTGCGAGGAATCTTGAGCGGGGGAACCGGCTTCGGCAGCTTCAGCGACTCGAGAATGCCGGCTTCCTCGAGCTTAGCGTGCTGGCTCGGGATCGTGCGGGTCAGCACCGTTTCGAGCCGTTCGCGCCAGAACGGGCCGGCGATCGTCACGTCGGCGAAAGGAATGGGCGCATAGCTCGATCGGCTCATATTCGTTCTCCTTTGTCACTCCCGAGCCGGGCTCCGGCCCTGTAGGGCGCGGTCGCTGACCGCGCCCCGGCCGGGTCAGCGACCCGGCCCTACAGTGCCGCGCCGCAGGTTTCCCGCACGACCAGCGAGCAGGGCAGCCGCTTGACGCCGCCGAGCTTGCGGCCAGCCATCATCTGAAGCAGCGAATCGCCCGCCTCTGTCCCGAGCGCATCGAGGTTCATGTCGACGCTAGTCAGCGGCGGCCGCGCGCCTGACGTCATAACTTCCCAGTTGTCGAAGCCGACCACCGCCACCTCCGCGGGAACCGAGAGCCCGATCTCGCGCAGCGCGTCGAGCGCCCCACGCGCGATCTGGTCACTGCCGCAAAACAGCGCGTCTGGCGCCGCGTCGCCTTTTGCGAAGAGATCGCGAACCGCCTCGCGCCCCCAGTCCTCCGACCAGAAACCGGGTCGATAGGCGCCGTCCGGCGGGGCGAGGCCGGCGGACGCCAACCCCGCGCGAAAGCCTTTCTCGCGCAGCCGCACCGCCTCGAAACGTTCGGGGCCGGTGATATGAGCGATGCGCTTGCGGCCGACCCGGACGAGATGCTCGACCGCAAGCCTCGCCCCGCCTTCGTCATCGGGGAGAAGGCAAAGCGCGTCCGGGCTCTCGACCCGGGAGAAGGCGTAGACCACCGGCAGTCCGCGCGCCGCGGGCTCGATCGGCTCGCGGCGGTCGGCGCGGCGCGCTGTGACGACGAGGCCGTCGACGCGCTTGCGCAGCAGTTGATCGATGTGGCGCCGCTCGCGCGCCGGGTCGTCGGTGGCGTTGCACATGAAGACGGCGATCCCGTCGTCGAACAGGCGCCGTTCGAGCGCCGCGACGATCGGAAAGGTGAAACGGCCATAAGGGTCGTTCGACAGGATGCCGACCGTCATCGAACGGGCGCGATGCAGGCTCTGGGCCAGGTTGTTGGGCCGGTAGTCGATCTCTGCTGCGATCCGCAGCACCTTGGCCCGCGTCTCCTCCTTCAGCCGGCCGTTGGCGTTGAGCGCCTTCGACACCGTGCCGATCGACACGCCGGCGAGGCGCGCGACATCGCGGATCGTGCGCGCGGCGGGCGCCGGAGGGGCCTCGTCGGTCCCAGGACGGTCGTCGCCGGCGCGGTCGTTCATTTCACGCCGCCCGAAAGCAGCCCGGAGATGTAATAGCGCTGCAGCGCGAGATAGACCGCCAGGCACGGCACGATGGCGATCATGATGCTCGCCTGCAGCGCGCCCCAGTCGACCGCGCCATGGTGGCCGATCTGCACGCTGACCAGAAGGATCGGCACGGTGAAGGAGGATTTGCGATTTATGAAAATGAGCGCAGCGAGAAACTCGTTCCAGGAGGCGATGAAGGCGAAGAGAGCCACCGTGACGATCGCCGGCAGCGCCAGCGGCAGGAAGATATGGGTGAGCCGTCGAAAGGCGGAGCAGCCATCGAGCATCGCGGCTTCCTCGATCTCGCGCGGAATGGCCTCGAAACTGTTGCGCATGAGGTAGATCGAGAACGGCAGCTGCAGGATGGTGTGGACGATCGCCAGACCGACGCGGGTGTTGACCAGCCCAACCTTGGCGAAGTCGAGATAGAGCGGCGTGAGCAGGGCCTGGTACGGGATCATGATCGGCGCGAGCAGGACGAGGAACGCGATCTCCTTGCCGCGCATGGTGAAACGCGCAAGTCCGTAGCCCGCCGGCGCGGCGAGCGTGATGCAGGCGACGATGGTGAGGAGGGCGACGGCGCCGGAATTGGCGACATAGGTCGCAAGCCCCGCCTCGTAATTGAACACCTTCAGGTAGTTTTCGAAGCTGAGAGCGTGCGGCCAATAGTGGGGCGGAACGGCGGAGGCGTCGGCCGGCGTCTTGATCGACGCCAGAAACGACAGCGCAAGCGGCGCGCCCATCAGCACGATCGTCACGACGCAGGCGA
The DNA here is from genome assembly GCA_963770035.1 of uncultured Alphaproteobacteria bacterium. GTDB lineage: Bacteria > Pseudomonadota > Alphaproteobacteria > Rhizobiales > Beijerinckiaceae > Roseiarcus. The sequence continues at coordinate 20,115 of CAVYON010000004.1, forward strand.
CGGCCGCGAGCTGCGACGACGGGGCGACGCGCTTACGCCGCGCGGAAAGAGGCGCCGCGAGGGCGACGGTCCCGGTCATTCGACCTCTCCGCGGGCCGTAAGCGCGATCTGCAGCGTCGATAGGGTGAGGATGATCAGCATCAGCACGATCGACAGCGCCGCCCCGTAGCCGAGCCGGAATGAGATGAACGAGTTCTGGTAGATCCAGTAGACGGCGGTGAAGGTCTGCCCGCGCGGACCGCCGGACGTCATAATGTAGAACTGGTCGAAGGCGAGCATCGAGCCGATGGCGCTGACGAGCGTGGCCAGGAGGATGATCCGCCGGCACAGCGGCAGGACGATCAGCCGCACCCGCGCCCAATAGCCGGCGCCGTCGACGACGGCGGCCTCCAGAATGTCCGAGTTGATCGCCTGGATTCCCGAGACGAACAACACCATGCCGAAGCCGACGACCTTCCAGGTGATGGCGATCACCACCGCCCAGAAAGCGAGGTCGGCGCTGACAAACCAGACGATCGGCTCGTGCAGGACGTGCAGATCAACCAGCAGCCTGTTGAACAGGCCGACCTGCTCGTCGAACAGCCAGAACCACAAGAGACTCGAACTCGCCAGGCCGATCACGACGGGCAGGAAGACGATCGTGCGCGTGACGCGCTTGAGCGGCGTGTTGTCGACGACGAGCAGCGCCAGCGCGAAGCCGAGGCCCATCAGGATCGGCGTCAGGACGACGGTGTACTTGACGGTGAAGAGGAGCGCGCGCCAGAAGCCGAAATCGTTCCAGATCCTGGCGTAATTGGCGAAGCCGACGAACCGGCCGCCGCCGAGCAGCGAGCGGTCCGTCAACGACATCGCCGCCAGCTGCCCGAGCGGCGCCAGCACGAATAGGGCGACGAACATGAGCGCCGGCGCGAGAAAGAGCCAGCCCTGTCCTTGTCCTCTTCGTCGCGCCTGCGTCATGCCGAGGCTCCCGCAAAACCTCTATTCGCCGGCGATCTCTTTCATTTTCTGGCGCGCCTCGACGATCGCCCCGTCGACGTCGCCATCGAAGATCGCGCGCTGGAACATGTTGATCCAGGGGCTCGAATCCGAGTTCACCATGTCGGCGAAATGGTAGACCCAAGGCACGTAGCCGATGCCGAGCGCCTTGGCTGTGACGACCACGCGGGGGTCCGTGGCGAAGTATTTGTTGTCGGCCAGCGCGGGTCGCGAGGGGAGAATGTTGTTCTTGGCCAGGCCCTCGAGTTGAGCTTCGTCGGTCAACTCCCAGGCGATGAATTTTTTGGCGAGCGGGACGTGCTTCGAGCCCATCGGAATGGCGACCACGTCGCCGCCGACGAAGGATGAAGCCTGGCCTTCTTCCGCGCCGGGCAGGAAAGTGACGCCGAAGTCGAGGTTCGGCGCATTCTTCTTGAGCTCGGAGAGCAGGAAACCGCCGGTGCCCTGAACGCCGATCTTGCCGGTCATGAACTCGCTGGTGAAGTTCGCGCCGTTGTCGGCCTGGGCGCTCTTCGGGATGAGGCCCTCGTTCCACATCTCCTTGAACGCTTCCAGCACATCCTTGACGCCCTCGCCGGTTAGGGCGTCGTCTTTGGCGTTGGCGGGCAGGATCTTCGACCCGGCAGCCACCATCATCGGCGAGGAGGTGAAGATGTTGCAGCCGGGGCAGGCGCCGGAGAAATAGAAGCCGTACGTGTCGCCGCCGAGCGCGCGGATCTTCTTGGCGTCGGCATGAATCTCGCCGATCGTGCGCGGCGGCTTTTCCGGGTCGAGCCCGGCCTTCTTGAACAGGTCCTTGTTCCAGACGAGGATCGATACGTCCGGGGTAAAGCCCGCGCCGTAGAGCTTGCCTTCGTAAGTCGCGATGTCCTTGTAGGCTTGGGCGACCGAGGCGTAGTTCGGGTCGGCCTTGAGGTCCGCGGTCAGGTCGACGAGGAAGCCCGCCTTCATAAAGTCCGGCATGTAGATGAGGTCGAACGAGACGAGATCGGGGACCTCGCCGGCCTGCACGCCGGTGGCGAGCTTGGTCACCATCTGGTTGTCGGGAATGGTGGTGAGCTCGATCTTGTCGGGGTGGGTGGCGTTCCAAAGATCGACCAGATGGGCGGCTGCATTGGTCCCGCTGGCCCTCACCCACATGGTCATGGTGTCGGCCGACGCGACGCCGGCCAGCGCCGTCGATCCGATCAGGGCGCAGGTGAGCGCGACCCAGGATTTCCGATTGAGCATGCGTTTCCTCCTTGAAGAAGCTGACTTTCGCGTTCCCTCAGGAAAAGCTTTTCTCGTTGTGCGTTTTTGATTGGGAAAAGCTTTTCCCAGGCGAATTGGTACGCTGAAAAGCGGACTTTGACAAGCCGGGAGATCGCGCCGGCCGCGTTGCGCATGGATCCTGCCGTCCCAGGCATAATCCTCGTCAATGTCGAGTCCAGCCGTTCCGCCGCCACGGCGCGCTGTCAGCGCGCCGCCAGGAAGGTCTCCGCGAACTTCCCGGCGCCGATCACTCAGCAGTCACGACGCGAAGACGTGCTCCTCGTATTGCGGCAGGTCGTCCGTGATCGTGAACCACGGCGCCTTCGAGCCGACGAAGATGTGATGGGTCGGTCGAATGGTGGGACCGTCAACCAGCGTTCCCATGGCGACATGGACAAATGCGCCGTCGCGGACCACCGAAAAGAGAAGGGAGCCACAAACTTTGCAGTGCGCGTCATGCGCGGCGTCATCGCCGTATCTCAAAACGTCGTCGGCGCCGGCGGTGACAGTCAGCTTCTCACGCTCGATTCCGGCGAACGGCTTGAAGGCGGCGCCGGTCGCGCGGCGGCAGTTCGAGCAATGGCAGTTTGCGGCATAGAGGAATTCGTCCGCCACCGCGTAGTCAACGGCGCCGCAATAACACCGCCCCGCAAGGATGCGGCTGCTCATGGTCATTTGTTCCAAGCGATCCTCGACCGGAAAGTGCGCAGCCATCACGACCGACGATTTTGGTGGGATTGCGACGCGACGACATTTCCAGTGCAGCGACCAAGCTGGGCGACGCGTAGCGTTGTCCTCGCAGGAACATTTTCTCGTTCGGCCAGGGAAATGGTGAAAGCATTTCGCAGACGGCTGCCTCGCACAGAGATCGCTTGTGACAAGGGCTCGCCATCGGAGCTGCGCCTGCGCGCCACTCCGCATTCCTCCGCAGAGTGACCCTGCCAACTCGCCCGCGCCCGAGGCTTGTGTGGAGCGGGCGGCTATGAGCAGATCCTTAGCTTGGCCAACGGCGTCGATCCCGTGACCGCAACGAATATCACCTATAACGGCGGTCCCAAGAATGTATTTGATCCGGATAACGGATACCGCGACGAATAAAGGAAGATCTGGGGCGTCCGGCTGGCGCCCTCGATTGAAAGCGGCGTCGGACGGCCTCGTTCCTCTGGATCGCCGCGACCCAGGCATCGAAGCCCGGGGAGGCCTCGCGACGACCGTGGCAAGCGCTCCGCTTGAGAGGCAATCTCGCCGCAACCCGTTGAAATCGTTGAATCGCTCGTCGGATTGGAGGCCGATTCGGGTCCTATCCTCTTGATTTTATTGAGGTCCGGTCAGAAATCGGCGGTCGTGGACCCTGGAACGAGATCAAGTCCGGAGGGAGCGGGGCCCGGACGCGGCCATGTTCGTTCAATGCGCGATGCCGGAGCCGGCGGCCTCGTCGATCAGGCGCCCGGTCCGAAAGCGGTCGAGGTCGAACGGGCGGCTGATCGGGTGATGCGTCCCGATCGCGATCAGGTGGGCGAGCAGCGTTCCGCCGGCCGGAATGGCCTTGAAACCCCCGGTGCCCCAGCCGCAGTTGAGAACAATCCCCGGAATCGGCGCCGGCCCGATGATCGGCGATGAATCCGGGACGACGTCGACAATGCCCGCCCATTGCCGCATCAGCTTCAGCTGGCCGAAGGCGGGGAACATCTCGGTGAGGCCGGCGACGACAATCTCCTGCGTCGGCGGGTTGCCGCGCTGGCCGTACGATGGAACGCGGTCGAGCCCGCCGCCGAATACGAGTTCGCCCTTGTCCGACTGGCTCACATAGGTACCGGTGCCGATATGCAGGAGCACGATGTCGAGACAGGGCTTTACCGGCTCGCTCACCATCGCCTGAAGCGCGTACGAATGAATCGGCAGCTCGACCCCCGCCTTGGCCATGAGATCGGACGAGTGGCCGGCGACCGCGACACCGACCGCCTCGGCGCGGATTTCGCCTTGCGTGGTCTCGACCCCAACGCTGACGCCGTTTTGCATGACGAAACCGGTGACTTCGCAATTCTCGATGATGTCGACTCCGAGTCTGTCGGCGGCGCGCGCGTAGCCCCAGGCGACCGCGTCATGGCGCGCCGTGCCGCCGCGCGGATGCCAGACCCCGCCGTTCGGCAGATAGCGCGCCTTCAGCGACTGGGTCATCAGCGGCAGGCGCTTGCGGACCTGGTCGGGACCCCAGAGCTCGGCGTCGACGCCGTTGAGCTGCATGGCGTTGACGAGGCGGGCAGCGATTTCCATCTGCGCCGGGGTGTGCGCAACGTTGAGGATGCCGCGCTGGCTCAGCATGACGTTGAAGTTGAGCTCGCGCGACAGCCCCTCGTAGAGCCTGAGGGCAAGATCGTAGAGCGCGACCGATTCGGGGTAGAAATAGTTCGAGCGGACAACCGTGGTGTTGCGACCGGTGTTGCCGCCGCCGATCCAGCCTTTCTCGATCACGGCGACGCGTCGGCGCCCGTGAGTCTTGGCCAAGTAGTAGGCGGTGGCCAGACCGTGCCCGCCCCCGCCGACGATGAGGGTGTCGTAGGCTGGCTGCGGCTTGGCCTTGCGCCAAGCCTGCGGCCAGCCCTTATGGCCGGAAAGGCCTTCGCGCAAGATGGTCAGGGCGGAATAGCGGGAGGTCATGGCTGGACGTCAAAATCCTTGGCGCCGGCGTGGCGCAGGGCATAGGCGCGAAAGGCGGCGAGTTCGCCAGCGCTCGGGGCTACGCCGGCAAAGGACTCGAGGTAATGCGGCGCAAGCGCAAGGCGCGCCTCCATCGGTTCGCGGATGTCGAGGGCGTAGTAGCCGATCTGCATCGTATAGAGGACGCGCGCCCTGACCAGCGCATCATCCGGTGGGTAGCCATGCCTGCGGAACATCGCTTCGATCGCCGTCATGCGCGCATTGTCCGACCGGTCGAGCCGCAGGCGCACGGGCTCGGTGCGACGCGCCCATTCACGCACCGCAAGGTCGAGTCGTGGGCTGAACAGCGCCGGGTCGACCCAACAGCGAAAAACGTTGAGCACGGCTTCGACGATCGTTGCGGCTGGCGCTTCGGCCTGCTGAACGATCGAGCGGGTGTTGAGGTCGTCCCAACGTTGCAGCAGCGCCTCGATGAGGCCGTCCCGGCCGTGGAAATGCCAGTAGAAGCTCGACCGGGAGACGCCAAGCCGCTGGCTGAGATCGAGCACGGTGACGGCTCCGACGCCCCGGCGCGCGAGCAGCGCGAGGGCGAGGTCGAGCCAGTCGTCACGCGTCGCCCGAGCGCCGCCGCCGTGAGCCCGCGGCGCGGTCATAGTCGCATCGCCTTGCCGGCGGGGTCGTAGGGGGAGGGCGCGATGACGCGCGCCTTGCGCTCGGCCCCAACGACGTGGACCGAAAGCTCCGTTCCGACTCCAGCGCACTCGGACGCGACGAGCGCCATGGCGAGGCTCTTGCGAACCGTATGGCCGTAGCCACCCGAGGTGACGAAGCCAACTTTGTCGCCATTTCGCCAGACCGGCTCGAAGCCCGAGGCGTCCGCGTCGAGCGCGTCAATCTCCAGCGTCGCGAGCTGCCGAGCGGGCGGCGGGCCATCGCGTTCGGCGAGCGCCGCCGTCCTGCCGACGAACTCGCCCTTGTCCCAGGCAATCGAGCGGTCCATGCCCGTCATCCGTGGCGTATAGGCCTGGGTGAACTCGGCCGACCAGACGCCGAAGCTTTTTTCGAGCCTGAGCGAGAGAAGGGCGTTGTAGCCGTATTCGCGAAGGCCGAGGTCCCCTCCTGCGGCGATCAGCGTGCGCCGTAGCGTCCCGTGCTCGAGCGCGCGGCAGTTGATCTCATAACCGAGTTCGCCGGCCACCGAGATGCGTGTGACCCGAGCCCGAATCAATCCGACGTCGACGACAGCAGCGGCCATGAAGGGCATGGCGGCGTTCGAGACGTCCTGGTGGGTGACGCGCTGGATGAGCGCGCGCGCCTTGGGTCCCGAGATCGAAAAACCGATGACATTGTCGGAAATGTCCCTAACCGTCACACCCTCGCGCGTATGGTCAGCGAACCAGCGCATGTGCCAAGCGCGCAGAGAGTAGGAGCCTTCAATCCAGAAGGTCCCATCGCCCCAGTTGATGAGCGTGAGATCGCCCTTCAACTTGCCGGTCTCCGACAGCATCGGGGCGAGCTTGGCGCGACCGGGCTTGGGCAGGCGCGCAACGGTCATGAAATCGAGCCAGCGCTCGGCCTCCGGTCCGCTGACCTCGTAGCGCGAGAACGGCGCGATATCGAGCAGGCCGACGCCCTCGCGCACGGCGCGGCATTCGGCCCCGACAAGATCGAAGGCGTTGGAGCGTCTAAGCGTCGGCTTCTCCATGAAGCCGGGCGGCGCGAAGTAAAGCGGGATCTCCAGTCCCCAAGAGGCGCCCCACTGGCAGCCTGCGGCCGTCATGGCGTCGTGGGCGGGCGTGATCTTCAGCGGCCGGCCGGCGGACAATTGTTCGTTCGGATAGGTCATGACGAAGCGGCGGGCGTAGAATTCGCCGGTCGTCTGCCTGATATATTCGCGATTGGACGTGTGCGGTCCATAGCGGGCGATGTCGAGGGCGAACGCGTCCTCGGCCGGCTCGCCGTGAATCATCCATTCCGCCAACGCTTTGCCGACGCCGCCACCCTGCAGGAACCCCGCCATAACGCCGCAGGCGAGCCAGTAGCCGCGCATCCCGGCGACCGGGCCGACAAGCGGGTTGCCGTCCGGCGAGAACGTGAACGCGCCGTTGACCCATTTGCGGATTCCTGCCCGCTCGAGCACCGGATAGCGGCGGTGGATACACTCGAGTTCGCCCGCGATGCGGTCGGTGTTTTCCGGCAGAAGCTCGACGCCATAGTCCCACGGCGCGCCGTCCATGGACCAATGTTGCGGCTGGGTCTCATAGATGCCGACCAGCATGCCTTTCTGATCCTGGCGCATATAGGTGTAGCCTTCGAGATCGACGATCATAGGCATTTCGACCTTCAACGCCACGACCTCAGGAATCGACTCCGTGATAAGGTAATGGTGTTCGAGTGGCGAGACGGGCAGTTCGAGGCCCACCATGCGGCCCACCTGCTTGGCCCATAGTCCTGCCGCGTTGACGACGTGCTCGGCATTGATCGCGCCCTTTTCGGTGATGACATCCCAGGAGTGATCCGAACGGCGCCTCAGTTCCAGCACGCGGTTTTGCTCGATCACTTCCGCGCCCCGCTTTTTGGCGGCGCTGGCGTAAGCCCATACCGTCCCGGTCGTGTCGACATAACCTTCTCGGTCGGCCCACATGCCGCCGAGCACGCCGTTGATGTCGATCACAGGGCACGCGGCCTTGATCTCCACGGGCGTCACAAGGCGCACGTCGTCGATGCCAATCGCCTGGAAGCGTCGATAATTCGCCTGCAGCCATTCCCAACGCTGGGGCGCGGAGGCGACATGGATCCCGCCTGTCATGTGCATGCCGATCGCCTGCCGGGACTCGGCCTCGATCTCTTTGAGGAGATCGATCGTATAGGCCTGAAGGACGGCCATGTTCGGGTTGGCGTTGAGCGCATGAAATCCGCCCGCGGCGTGCCAGGACGAGCCGGCGGTGAGGACGGAGCGCTCGACCAGCGCGACGTCTGTCCAGCCGAACTTTGCAAGATGGTAAATGACGGACGCGCCGACGACGCCGCCTCCAATCACCACGGCGCGGTAATGCGACTTCATGCGCGCTCCCCTGAAAACTGGCCGAAAGCGAAGGCTAGCCAACGCACGGCGGTCTGTCTAGACACCCATGTACAGGGCCCTGGGATGGTCGCAATTTCGGCGAGGTGTGGCTTTTGGAACCTTGTGGCGTGGCAACGATTACGGCTAAGGAAGGGACATTCGACGCCGGTTTGGATTCGAACCCGACGCGGGAACTCCCGCCGGTTCGGCTGAGGAAGGCGGAGGCCGCTTCGGGCCTTAGGTATCGGGGTTGGTGGGCGCGCGCATGGAGAACTGCTGCTGACTGGAAAGTCCGAAGCCAAGTTGGGGGGACGGGTCGGTTGCTGAAAAGACCTGTTAGCTTTCAGAGGACTAATTGGCGATCGCGCGGCGCAGTTCTGAGAACGCCCTGACGTTTAGCGCATGGTGGTGCGCCGTGTGGGAGTCTCAGTGGGTGCTTGCGCGGCGGAGCGATGGAGACCGATGAATCGGAGCGCCGTTCTGACGCTCGGAGCGATCGTGACGCTTGCGGGCCTGGGCGCTTCGCGGGCCGATGAGGTGTATCTGCCGTCGCTCTGGTCGTTCCTTTCGGCGACAACGGAAATATTCCCGCGGGGACCGGAGAACTGGGGCGACCTGCCGCTGCAACTCCACATATCCGAGCAGGCCGGCTACAACAGCAACATCGCCAACACTCCGACGGGTGCCGGGGTGACTACCAGCCTTTTCGGCCGCCCGATCGGCACGTGGCAATCGATCTCCACCTATGGAGCGTCATTCAAGGAAGAGATCGGTGCTCACCAACTTTTCGCCGACGGTTCATGGGGTATGTACAAGTATCTGAACCACGACTTTTTCAACAGCGCGCACAGTTCGGTCGATATCGGCGATAACTTCACCTATTCAAAATGCTCGGGGACAGTCAAAGCGTACGAAACATCCTCGCCCTCGCTCCCAGGTCAGCAGATCGGAGTCAACGTTATTAATACCTTGACGACGATCGGAGCTACGGAGAACGCGAGATGCATTTTAACCGGAAACTACACCGGAATATTTAACACCGGAACAAATACTTTGACGAATAGCGCCAGTTTGGATAAATTTAACGATAGTAGATCCGCCTTTGTTGCCGCAGGAATGGCCTATACAGTCTCCGAGACCAACAGCCTTCAAGTTCTTGCTACAATAACAGGAACAAATTTTAACAATAGGCAACTTTTGCTTAATCAGATCAATCAGAATAGCCTGTCGAACAGTCTGACGACGGACCAACTCATGGCCACTTATACAAAGAACTTTGGTCCGACCATCGCATTGAATGCGCAACTTGGACTGCTCGGCTTTAGTAACACCAATTGGGACCTTGGGGTTCCTCACACGATCCTGCCGCAATACGCATTCAGCGCCCAATGGAACGTCACGCCCAAGCTGGCTCTGAACGCCGCAGCGTCCCGTCTTGCCTCGGCGCCGACGGCGGTTATCAGCAACCTGCAGATTACAGAGGCCGCGTCCGCCGGCGCCAGTTACGCCTTCTCGCCGAAGCTCTCGTTCTCCGCGAACGTTCTAACCAGCTACGACACGGGAGCGACCTCGATCTTCGTCTCGAACCCGTTGCTGAATACGTTTTCGACCGCGCAGCACATCTATAGCGTCAACGCAAAAATAGCCTATTCGATCACGCCGTTCCTCGCGGCCAATCTCAGCTACCAGTACACGAAAAGCGCCTATTCCAACCTGACGACGAATGACAGTTTGATCCTGCTGGCCCTCAACTTCAATCCCTATTAAGACTCCGGACTTGGAGCGCGACAATGCGAACGATAGTGCAGATGGTTCGGTTCAGAATGCCGGGGCTCGTCGCTCTGGCCCTTGCTGTTGTGGTTGGCGCCGTTCTGGCCGGCGTTCCGGCCTTCGCGGAGGGCGGCCGCGTCTTGACCAAATCAGATGTTGTCACGATCAAGGTGGTTAGCCAGCCGGACATGGACACGACCTCGCGTGTCGAGCTGGATGGCACAGTCCAGTTTCCCTATGTCGGCCGGATCAAGGCGGCGGGGCTGACGGAGGACGGCCTGGCGCGCGCGATCGAGAAGCGTCTTGCCGCGCGCCAGATCGTCAACGACCCGCATGTGCTGGTCGAAATCTCCAATTTCGGCTCCGAGGTGAGCGTCCAGGGGCAAGTCGGCGCGCCGGGCCTTTATACGGTCGATCGGCCTACGACCCTGACCGAAATTCTGGCGCGCGCCGGCGGCCTGAAAGACACCGGCGCCACGGTCGTGTTGCAGCGGTCGGGGCCAAACGGAAAAACGGTCCGACGTTACGCTGGACCGGATATCGTCTCGGGGAAAGTCAATGGTGACCGCATTTTCGTCCAAAACAATGACGAGATTTATGTGGAGCTGGTGCCGTTCTATTACGTCTATGGCTATGTCGGGAGAACGGGCGAGTTTCCGCTGACGCGCCCGCTCACGGTGCAGCAGGCGATCGCGATCGCAGGCGGATTGACGCCCTTGGGCACGGACTGGCGTCTGAAGGTCAAGCGCAAGGCGGCGGACGGGCAGACGATGGAAATGCCGGCTTCGCTCGACGACCAAGTGCAACCCAACGACACGATCGTTGTCAACGAGCGTCTGTTCTAGTCGGCGGACAGCCGGCGGAACACCTTCGCGCAAGTCTGAATGGGCAGACTTGCGACGTCAGCCGTTTCGCCCTTTACTCGGCTTGGCGATGCGGACCCCACTGGAAGTGTGAGCAGATGACCTTGAACTCGAATCGCCGGCTGGAGTCCGACATGGTCGCCGTCCACGTCAGCAACGATCCGATCGAGCAGCAGATCCTGGCCGCCGGCAACCTCAGCGACGCGCAGGTGGAGGCGATCCGGGGTTTCCAGCGCCGCAAAGGGCTGACGTTCGGCGAGGCGGCGATCACCTTGGGGTTGGTCCGTCGCGATAGCCTGTTCCTTGCGCTGTCGAAGCGGTACAATTACCCGGTCCTGAGTTTCGGCGGGGACGAAGAACGCTTTTCACGGGAGCTGGTGGTCGGCTTCCAGCCTTTTAGCGCTGGAGCCGAAGCCTTCCGTACGGTCCGGTCCGGACTGGCGACAGGTCCGCTTTCGCAGGGCAAGAATGCTTTCGCTGTCATCGGGGCGCATACGGGCGTCGGCGCGACCTATTTCGCGGCGAACCTCGCCCTATCCTTCGCGCAGATGGCGGTGCCGACCCTGCTGGTCGACGCGAACCTCAGAAAACCCAGGCTTGCATCGCTATTTGGAGTGGATGCGAAAACGGAGGGTCTGGTCGAAGCACTGACCCACAGCGATGCCCACGCGCCGCCGGTCGCCGTCGACATCGTGCCGGGCCTGTCGCTGCTGGTCGCCGGCTCCACGGCGCCGCATCCGCAGGAACTCCTGAGCTCGAAGGAATTCTTGAACCTGTCCCAGAATGCCCAGCGCAATTACGGCGTGGTGATCTATGATACGCCAGCGGCGCTGGAGAACGCGGACGCCTATGTCGTGGCCTCGCGTGTGGGCTCCGCGATCCTCCTTGCGCGACGAAACCGGACCAAGGTGGCGGACATCAAGACGGTCTCCCAGGCGCTGGAGGGATTCCAGTGCGAAATCGCCGGCACGGTCTTCGCCCGGTTCTAGCGCTTGCGGGGCCGCTCGGGCCCGTCAGTTCGCGCCGGACGCCAGCTTGCGCAGATAGTCCCAGGCGTAAAGCCCGGTATTGTGGCCGTCGTCGAATACGATCCGGATGGCGTAGTTGCCGATCGGCTCGATATCGACAATTCGTACGTTCTCTTTGCCCGTTACGATGCGCTTCTCGCCCGGAGAATGGCCCCGAACCTCGGCGCTCGGGCTCTCGACCCTGAGGCGCTCCGCGGCGAGAAGGATGTTTGCGCCATCGTCGAAGGCGATCTCGAGCGCCCGCCCTCGATCCTTGACCACGATGTCGGTCGGCCACGCCACGATCGCCTCCGTCAAAATGCGCGCCGTCCCTACTCGAACCGGATGCGGGGCGCGGGCTTGGCGCCTGGGGCGCCTTTCTCGAGCGTCTCGGCCACGCGGCGCGCGATTTCCAGAAAGGCGCCCGCGTGCGCGCTGTCGCCGAGGCTCGCCACAATCGGCCGGCCCTCGTCCGAATTCACCCGGATGGCGATGTCGAGCGGGACCTCGCCGAGGAAGGGGACGCCGAGCCTCTCGGCCTCCCGCCGCGCGCCCGCATGCGAGAAGATGTCGGTGCGCCCTCCGCAATGCGGGCAAAGGAAGTAGCTCATGTTCTCGACGACGCCGAGAAGCGGCACTTGCACCTGCTTGAACATGGCGATGCCGCGCCGGGCGTCGATCAGCGCCAGATCCTGCGGCGTCGAGACGATCACCGCGCCGCTGAGCGGCACGTTTTGGGCCATGGTGAGTTGCGTGTCGCCGGTGCCGGGCGGCATGTCGACGACAAGCGTGTCGAGGTTTCCCCACGCGACCTCGCGCAGGAGTTGGGTCAGCGCCGAGATCACCATCGGTCCGCGCCACACGACCGGCGCCTCCTCCTCGATTAGAAAGCCGATGGAGATGACTTTCACGCCATAGGCCTCGAGCGGGACGAGTTTCTTGCCGTCGGCGGAAACGTTGGGCTTGGCAGAAAGGCCGAACAGTTTCGGCATCGAGGGGCCAAACAGGTCGGCGTCGAGGACGCCCACTTTCAGGCCGATCTTGGCGAGACCGACGGCGAGATTGCAGGCGACGGTGGATTTGCCGACGCCGCCCTTGCCCGAGGCGACCGCAATGATGTGCTTGACGCCGGGAATGGGCTGCGCCGCCCGTCCTCCGCGCGGCTGCGGCTGTCCGCCGCCGTGGGCGTTGCCGGCTGGAGTTGGTCCGCCGCCCGAGACCGCACGCGGCGATTCTGCGGTCAGGGTGACGACAGCGCCGGCGACGCCAGAAACCGATTTGATCGCGGCTTCGGCCCGGGCGCGCATCGGCTCCAGGGCCTTGGCCTGGTTCGGATCGACTGCGATCGCCAGGAACGCCTTGCCGTCGCGGATGGTGAGGCCGGAAATCGCGCCCGAATCGGGCAAGGGCGTCCTGCCGTCCGGGCCGGCGACTTTTGCAAGCGCCGCCATCACCTCCTCGCGAGACGCCATACCGCACTATCCTTACCGTTCGCCGTGCCGACATTTCGGCAGGCGGATCGTCCTATGTGAGGCCTCCGCCCTGGAGCCCATTGCTCGTGGGCCGAGGCGCGGTCCCATCTCCCCGCAAGCGAGGAGAAGGGAATTGGCGTCCGCGGACTCGACGCTACGCCGCCTACTCCAAATAGGCGACTTACGCCGAACCGGGAAGGGGCGGGCCTCAGCCGAATCGTTCGGCGCGGAACGGCGCCGGGTCGACGAACGGCGTCTCGCCCGTCATCATTTCGGCCAGCAGCCGCCCGGTGATTGGCCCAAGCGTCAGCCCGAGGTGGTGATGGCCGAAGTCGAGCCACAGGCCGGGCTTTGCGGGAAAGGGTCCGACGATCGGCCGCATGTCGGGCAGGCAGGGGCGTCGGCCAAGCCAGGGCTCGGCCTCCTTCGCCGCGCCGATCGGAAACAGTTCGCGGGCGAACGGCTCGAGCCGGTCGATATGGGCGGTCGACGGCGGATCGTCGGGCCTAGCGAATTCGGCCCCGGTGGTGAGACGGAGGCCGCGCGTCATGGGCGCGACCAGGTAGCCCTTCTCGATGTCGAGCACCGGTCGGCCGAGACTCGCGTTCCCCCGCGCCTCGTAATGCCGGTGGTAGCCGCGCTTGACGAAGAATGGCAGCTTGAGGCCAAACGCCCGGACGAGATCGTTCGACCAGGGACCGAGCGCAATCACGGCCTCGGGCGCGGCAATGCGACCCTTGTCGGTCGTGACCATCCAGCCTCCCGGTGCGGCCTCGAGCGTCATGGCGTCGCCTTTTTCGAACCGGCCGCCGCGCTGAACGAACAGCGCCGCATAGGCGCGCGCCAGCCCCTGCGGATCGGGCGTGCTCAGCGGATCGGGGAAATGCGCGCCGCCGCGTCCGGCCTCGCCGATATGGGGCTCGAGCGCGGTCAAAGCCTCGCGATCGAGAAAATGCGCCATGACCCCGTATTGTCTGAGCGCCTCGACGTCGCGACGCGCCGTGTCTTCCCCTTCTGCGGTGCGCCAGACCTTGATCCATCCGGTCGGCCGCAGGAGATCGCCGGCGCCGGCGGCTTGAGCGAGCTTGAGGTGCTCGTCCGCCGCACCGAAAACGAGCGGCTTCATCGCGGCGGCGGTCTCGCCCACCCGCGACGAGTTGGAAAACTGGAAATACTGCCAGAGCGCCTGGGCGTTGGCGGGCAGCGCGCCGTAACGGATATGGGCGCGCGGGTCACGGTTCAGCGCCGCGTTGGCGATTTCCGCCGGGTCGCGGGGAAAGGTGTAGGGGATCACCGCCTCGCTCTGCACCAGTCCGGCGTTGCCGTAGCTCGTCTCGTCCCCCGCCTCTCCGTGGCGGTCGACGAGCGTCACCGTACGCCCGCGCGCCTGCAGGGCGAGCGCCGCCGACACGCCGACCATGCCGGCGCCCAGAACCACCACATCGACGCTGCGAGACGGCATGGGCGGACCTCAAGAGACAGGCACGGTCGATTTGCGCCTCGATTCCCGGCGCGCCTCCTATAGCGTAGGGGCGCGCGCCTTGCGACCCGATGGCGGCGCCTTTCCCGGCCGCCCGCCGCAGCGACGAGTGGCGGCGAGCCTGGGCCGCACGGATTCGTGTGCGAAGCCGAAATCAAATGCTTAGGCGCCAAAATATGCAACTCTCGACGCTTCTGCTTCGGCGAGACTTGTCGACATACCAACCGGTCGGTTTTATAGGTGGGCCACAATCCGCCCGCACACAAACAGCCCAGTGAAGGCTCTGCTGCCAGTCCCCGGAGAGGCGCTGCAGGCGCCCGTGGGCCTCGTCGGACCGACGTGGTTCGCCGGGAAGACGGTACGCCGGGCACGCGTACCTCGCGCGGTCGGACGAAGCCCCTCGACCCGTCTTCCGCTCTCCTGTAGACCGCGGCAGACCTCCCACCGACCGACAGCCCCATGATCCCCCGCTATTCCCGTCCCGAAATGGTCGCCGTCTGGTCGCCGGAGACGCGCTTCCGCATCTGGTTCGAGATCGAGGCCTACGCCTGCGAGGCGATGGCCGAGATCGGCGTAATCCCGAAAAATTCGGCAAAGGCGATCTGGGAGAACGGGAGCCGCGCCGAGTTCAGTATCGAACGCATCGACGAGATCGAGCGGGTCACCAAGCACGACGTCATCGCCTTTCTGACCCACCTCGCCGAATTCATCGGCGAGGACGCGCGCTTCGTCCATCAGGGCATGACGAGTTCGGATGTGCTCGACACCTGCCTCGCGGTGCAGCTTCAGCGCGCCTCCGACATCCTGATCGCCGACGTGGACGCGCTGCTCGCCGCCATCAAGCGCCGCGCCCTCGAGCACAAGCTGACGCCGACTATCGGCCGCTCGCACGGCATCCACGCCGAGCCGACCACTTTCGGCGTCAAGCTCGCCCTGGCCTACGCGGAGTTTTCGCGCGCCCGAGCCCGGCTTGTCGCGGCGCGCGCCGAGATTTCGACTTGCGCGATATCGGGCGCGGTCGGCACCTTCGCCAACATCGATCCGCGGGTCGAAGAGCATGTGGCGAAAAAACTACGGCTGAGACCCGAGCCGGTCTCGACGCAGGTCATTCCGCGCGACCGGCATGCGGCGTTTTTCGCCACGCTCGGGGTCGTCGCTTCTTCGGTCGAGCGTCTCGCGACCGAGATCCGCCATTTGCAGCGCACTGAAGTGCTTGAGGTCGAGGAATATTTCTCCGAGGGGCAGAAGGGCTCATCGGCTATGCCGCACAAGCGCAACCCCGTGCTGACCGAGAATCTGACCGGTCTCGCCCGTATCGTGCGATCGGCGGTGACGCCGGCGCTCGAGAACGTCGCGCTGTGGCATGAGCGCGACATCTCACATTCTTCGGTCGAGCGAATGATCGGGCCGGACGCCACGATCACCCTCGACTTCGCGCTCGCCCGTCTCGCCGGCGTCGTCGACAAGCTCATCGTCTATCCAGAGACCATGCAGAAGAATCTCAACCGGCTCGGCGGCCTCATCCACTCGCAGCGGGTGCTGCTGGCGCTGACCCAGAAGGGTGTGTCGCGCGAGGACGCCTATGCGCTCGTTCAGCGCAGCGCCATGCCGGTCTGGCGCGGCGAGGGCGATTTCCTGACGCTACTCAAGGCGGACAAGGACGTGACGAAGGCGCTGACCAATGCCGAGCTCGAGGCCCTGTTCGACCTCGGCTATCACCTGAAGCGCGTCGACACGATATTCGAGCGGGTGTTTGGAGCGTAGCCGGAATCCTTTCCTGCTACCCCAAGGAATTCACACATCTTTCGTGGCTGCCTGTTCCCGAGCGTGTCTCGGCGCGAGGCTTCCTCGCCCCCTTTCTGGGGGGATCGAGGAGGGGGGTCGCACCGAACCCCGAAAGTTTGGAGCCCTTCCAATCCCAGATGAGAGGTGAGCGCGACCACCCACCCTGCCCCGCCCCCGCCATAGGGCGTCCGAAAGGACGCCCGTCTGTCGACGGGCGGTGGCGGGCGGAGACGCCAATCCGCCGTTGAGCGGCGCCCGCCCGCTAAAGATATGAGAATGCCATAGCCTGCTACCGGGGCGCAGGTGGGCTCAGAGGCCGAGGGATCACGGGTGAAGTTGCCGGGATCGGCGGCTGGATCAATGACGGGTCGACGGGATCGTTCGCGGCGCGCAGGCGATGATGGGCTCGGTGCGGCGTCTGCACACGGATTGACGAGCCACGGCCTTGGTCCGCCCTCCGGTCACCCATGACTTGCCATCAGGACGCCCGCCGACGCGATCGCCAGCACGAGCCCCTCGATCAGGCACGCGAGCCGATAGACGGTCAGCGCGCGGTGGATGTCGGCTGCGGTCGCCTCGCGCCGGCCGTCGCCCATGAATGCGTCCTCTATCAGCGTCTCGCCATAGACCCGCGGGCCGGCGAGCCTTAGGCCCAGCGCGCCGGCTATGGCGGCTTCGGGCCAGCCGGCGTTTGGCGAGCGGTGGCTGGGCGCGTCGCGACGGGCGGCCCGCGCGGCAGCGCAGGCGGACGCGCCCGGCGCGATACGCGCGGCCAGCACGATCCACAGGGCCGCAAGGCGGGAGGCCGGCAGGTTGACGAGGTCATCGAGCCGTGCCGCCGCCCATCCGAAGGCGGCGTAGCGCTCGGTCTTGTGGCCGATCATGCTGTCGGCGGTGTTGATCGCCTTCAAGACCGTCCCGCCGGGAAAGCCGCCAAGCGCAGTCCAAAGGATCGGCGCAACCACCCCGTCCGAAAAATTCTCGGCCAGGCTCTCGATCGCCGCGCGCGCCACTCCCGCGGCGTCCAGCACGTCCGGATTGCGGCCGACGATCATCGCCACCGCCCGCCGCCCCTCGTCCAGGCTGCGGTCGAGCCCGTCGGCCACCGCGCAGACATGGCTGTAAAGGCTTCGCTGCGCCGGCAGGCTCGCCGCCAGCGCCGCCAGCGCAAGGAAGCCCGGAATGCCGCGGCCGGACAGCCCCGCCGTCAGCGCGAGTGCGATCAGCGCGACGGGGACGAGATAAGCGAGCAGCGCCAGGGCGCCGACCGCGCGCCGCGCCTCAAAGCCCAAGTCCGGCCGGTTCATGCGCCGCTCGAGCCAGGCAAGCCAGGAGCCCATCCAGGTGACGGGGTGGCCGACCGCGCGATAGAGAGGCGCCGGATAGCCGATGAGCGCCTCGATCATCAGGGCGGCGAGCGCCAGCGGCAGCGAATGCGAAAGGGACATGATGGCGGGGCGGACCTGTGAGGCGAGCGTCGACGGCCTGACCTATCACGGCGGCGCGCTCGACGTCGCCGAACAACTCACGCCTGACGCGCCAAGGCCGTGGATCGACCTCTCGACCGGGATCAACCCGCACGCCTATCCCCTGACCGAGCTCGATCCCAAGGTCTGGGCGCGGCTGCCGGACCGGGCTGCGCTCGGCGAGCTCGAACAGGCCGCCGCCGAGCGCTACGGCGCGCCGGCCGGCTCAGTCGTCGCGGGACCCGGCTCGCAAGCCCTCCTGCACGTCCTGGCGCAACTCGCGCCCCACGGCGAGGCTTCCGCCCTCGCGCCGACCTACGGCGGCTATGCAGAGGCGTTCGGGGCCGCGGGCGCCCGCCTGATCGAGGCCCGTTCGCTCGACGGGCTCGCGGGCGTCGCGACCGCTGTCGTCGCCAATCCGAACAATCCGGACGGCAAAGTCGTCAGCCGCCGTGACCTCCTTGCCCTTCATGCGCGGCTCGTCGAGCGCGACGGCCTCCTGATCGTCGACGAGGCCTTCGCCGACTTCGAGCCCGGGCTGAGCCTCGCGCCGGTCCTCCCGGTGAGCGGGACAGTTATTCTGCGCTCGTTCGGCAAGACCTTCGGGCTCGCGGGCCTCAGGCTTGGCTTCGCGATTGCCTCGGCCGATGTCGGGGCGCGGCTGCGCGCGGCCCTCGGACCCTGGCCGGTCAGCGGCCCGGCGATCGTCATCGGCGCCAGGGCCCTCGCCGATTCCCCCTGGCTCGCGTCGACGGCCGCGCGCCTCGCCGAGGACGCCGCTCGGCTCGACGCTCTACTCGCCGCCGGCGGCTGGCGGGTCGTCGGCGGGACTCGTCTTTTCCGCCTCGCCGCCCGCCCCGGAGCAAGTCACGCCTTCAAGCGCCTGATGGCCGCGGGCATCCTGACCCGTCCCTTCGCCGGTCACCCCGACTGGCTGCAATTCGGCGTCCCGGCGGAGGAGGCGCACTGGCGCCGGCTGGCGGCTGCGCTCGGAGGTTGACGAGATACAGCTTCTTCTCGGAGCCGTAAGTCGGGGATATCGCACGCGCAGATATCCGCGAATCTTGTTTTCGCCCTGAGGCGGCGGGACAACGGCGCATGCCAATTCGCGCCCCACGCGTCTTCACAATTCCTTCTGGCGTCGCGTTCCTGCCCACCCTGAGCCGCGCCCTCCTCGATGGCGCGCTGATCGAGGGCTTTCCCGGAGCAGGCGGCCCCCTGGCGCTGGCCGGCGCGACGATCTACGTTCCGACCCAGCGCGCCGCCGCAGCGCTGGCCGAGGCGCTGGTCGAGGCGAGCGGGCTCACTGGCGTCATTCTGCCTCGCATCGCCCCGCTCGGCGCGTTCGAGCCGGACGAGCCGGCGGGCTTCGCCGATCTCACGGCGGCCCAGACGCCGCGTCCCGGGCCGCCGGCCGCGGTCGGCGCCCTCACCCGCCGGCACGTGCTCGCCACCCTCGTGCGCCAATGGGGCCAGGCTTTGCGCGGCGCGATCCGCAGCGCGGACGCGAACGGCCTCAAATTCCGCGAGACCGAGCCGGCCTTGGTCGCCGCAACTCCGGCGGAAGCCTATGCGCTCGCCGGCGACCTTGCTGCGCTGATCGACGACATGATCATCAACAAGGTCGATCCGAAGGCGCTCGAAACCCTCGCGCCTGAGGCCTACGACCGCTACTGGGGGATCACCCTCGACTTCCTGAAGATCGCCTTCGCCACCTGGCCGGAGTGGCTCGCGGAGCAGGGGCTTATCGATCGGGCCGCTCGCGTCGCCGCCTTGGTCGAAGCGGAGATCGCGGGACTCTCCTCAACCGATCGTCATGGGCCGACCATCGTCGCCGGCTCGACTGGGGCCAACCGGGCCACCGCGCGGCTCATTGCCGCCGTCGCCGGGTCTGATCAGGGCGCTGTCGTGCTGCCCGGCCTCGACGCCCATCTCGACGAGCGCGCCTGGGCGATGATTGGCGCGGGCGACGGCGACGCGCAGGGACTGGCCGGCCACCCCCAGGCCCTCCTTCACCGGCTGATCGGTCTCATCGGGGTCACGCGCAACGAGGTGCTTTCGCTCGGGACGCCGACGAAGACGCTGGCGGCGCGCGCCGCGTTCGTGAGCGAGGCGCTCCGCCCCGCCGAATCGACCGAGGCCTGGCGCAACCGCAAGGACGCGCTCGCCGCCGCCGCCGTCGACGAGGCCCTCCAAGACGTGGCGGTGATCGTGGCCGACCATGAGACCGAGGAGGCGCTGGCGCTCGCGATCGCCATGCGCGAAGTCCTGGAGACCCCCGGCAAGACTGCGGCGCTCGTCACGCCCGATCCGTCGATCGCCCGCCGGGTGTCGGCCGAGCTTGCGCGGTGGGACGTCGAGGTCGAGGATTCGGCCGGACGCGCGCTCGGCGAAACCGAGGCCGGCGCGCTGGGCCGGCTCATCTTACAGGCAGCCCTCGAATTCCGGCCGCTCCCAGTGCAGGCGCTGATCGCCCACCCGGCGGCGCGCTTCGGCCGCAGCCGCGCCGAAAAGGACGCAGCGGCGCGGGCGCTCGAGATCGGCGTCTTCCGCGCCGCGCCGATCCCTACGCTCGACGATCTCGACGCCGCGCTTGAGGCGGCTCGGGCCGCAGCCGGAGACGGCCACGCCCATCCCGCGGTGCGTGCGATCGGCGAGGCGAGGCGCGCGGCGGCGGAGCGCCTCGTGCGCGACTGCGCGGCGGCGCTCGGGCCATTGCGCGCGCTCAAGCCCTCGAACTCCGCTCGGGGACTGGCTCGACGCCCACCGCGCGGCGCTCGAGGCGGTGCTCGCGGCGCCCGGCCGCGAGGGCGCGGCGCCGCACGGACTCGCTGCGATCGAGGCCCTGCTCGAGGAGTGGCGCGCGGCGGCCGGTGAAGGCTTTCCCTGCGCGCTCGGCCAGTACGTGCGGCTTGTCGACGACGCGCTTGCCGGCGTGCGCGCCCCACCCACGCCGGGCGGTCATCCGCGGCTTGCGATCCTCGGCCTGCTCGAAGCCCGTCTGCTCGCCTTTGACCGCGTGCTGATCGCCGGCCTCGATGAAAAGGTGTGGCCGCCGTCGGTCGACACCGACGCGTTCCTCAACCGGCCGATGCGCGCTGACCTCGGCCTTTCGCCGCCCGAGCGCCGGATCGGCCAGACGGCGCACGACTTCGCCGCGGCGCTCGGCGCGCGCGAGGCGATTCTGAGCCGCGCCAGGAAACGCGGCGGCGAGCCGACCGTCGCCTCCCGTTTTCTGCTGCGTCTCGCGGCCGCCGCCGGCGCCCCAGCGTCTGCGGCTGCGGAGCGGCGCGGCGAAACTTACCTCGGCTGGGCGCGCGCGCTCGACCGGCCGGAAAGAGTTGTGCCGGTCGAGCCGCCGGCGCCGAAGCCGCCGATCGAGAAACGGCCGCGCTCGCTCAGTGTCACCCGGATTGAGACCCTGCGCCGCGACCCCTATGCGATCTATGCCGAACGGATCCTGAACCTTAGCGTCCTACCGCCGGTCGCGCGCGAACTCGGGCCACGCGAGGCGGGCGACGCCTGGCACGGGACGCTCGAGGATTTCGCCAAAGCCTTCCCGGCCGGCGCGTTGCCGGCGGAAGCGCGCGCGGCGCTGATCGGCTTCGCGCGCAGCCGCTTCGCCGCGCTCCTCAAGGACCCGGCCTTCTCGGGTCTCGACTGGCCGAATATCGAGAAGGCGATCGACTTCGTCATCCGGTTCGAGCACGAAAGCCGCGGCGCGATCGAGCGGATCTTCGTCGAAAGCCAGGGCGCGCTCGAATTCGCGCTCCGCGACGGCGCGGTCTTCACGCTGAGAGCCCGCGCCGACCGGATCGATCGGCTCGCCGACGGCGAGGCGCGGCTCATCGACTACAAGAGCGGAACGCCGCCGAGCAAAAGAGAGGTGACGATCGGCCTTGCCCCGCAACTGACGCTCGAGGCCGCGATTCTGGCCGAAGGCGGTTTCGCCGATCTCGGACCGATGCTGCCGCAGCAGGCGCTCTATCTCAAGCTTGGCGGGCCCGACGGCGGGAAGGCGCGCGATGCGGCCGAAAGGGACGAGCCGCTCGCCAAGCTCGCCGCCCGCCATCTCGCGGACCTCAAGGTCTTGCTCAACCAGTTCGCTGACCCCGACACGCCCTACCTGTCGCGGCCGATGCCGAAATTCGCCAGCCGCTTCGCCGACTATGACCATCTGGCGCGGGTCAAGGAGTGGTCGCTCGCCGGCGGCGCGGGCGAAGCCCTGGCGGGGGACGCGACATGAGCCGCCGTCTCGACATCCCGGAGTCGCTCAGGCGCAACCAGGCGCTCGCCTCGGACCCGACTGCCTCGATCTGGGTTTCCGCCAACGCCGGAAGCGGCAAGACGCATGTGCTGACCCAGCGTGTGCTGCGCCTCATGCTCGACGGCGTCAGGCCGGCGCAGATCCTCGGCCTGACCTTCACCAAGGCCGCCGCGGCCAACATGGCCGGCCGGATCTTCACGACGCTCGCCGAGTGGACGAGCCTCGACGACGAGGCGCTGACCGCGAAGATCATCGAGACCGGGGCCGCCCGGCCCGGGATTCCGGCGCTCGCCTTCGCCCGGCAATTGTTCGCGCGGGCTATCGAAACCCCGGGCGGCCTCAAGATTCAGACCCTGCACGCCTTTTGCGAGCGGCTATTGCAGTTGTTCCCGTTCGAGGCCAACGTCCCGGCGCATTTCCAAGTAGTCGACGAGCGCGAGTCCGCGGCGCTGATGGTCGAGGCGCGCGACCAGGCCATCGCGGAGCTCAACGCTGCGCCCGGGGGCAAGCCGGCGCTGGATTTCGTTGCGCGCGAGGCCGGCGCATTCGGATTTGGCAAGCTGCTCGAGGAGTTCTTGGATTTCGCGGAAACGTTCAAGGCCTTCGGCGACGCCGCAGCCTACGGCAAGGCGCTGCGCGGCCGGCTCGGCCTCGCCGAAGACGAAACAGCCGCCGGCGTCGAGGGCGAGATGCTGGGCGGCGATATCGGCCGCAGACGCCGATTAGCGTGGGCGCAAGGCCTCGCCGTCGGCAAGGACAGGGACAGGCAACTCGCGGCCGCGCTTCACGCGGCCGACGTCGACATGGAACGGCCGGAGAGGGTCCAGGCGCTGCTGGCCGCCTTCTTCATCAAAGACGGCGAGGGCGATCCCCGTGGCGGGGAAAAAGGTCATCTCACGTGCAAGCAATTGCGCGACAAGCTCCCGCGACTGGAAGAGGAGCTCAAGGGCGAGCAGGCGCGTCTCGAAGGCTTGCGCGAGAAGCGCCGCGCCGCCCAGACGCTGGAGCGCAGCGTCGCCCTGTTCGCGGTCGCGGGCGCGATCCTCAAGGTTTTCGCCGCGACCAAGGCCTCGCGTGGCGCGCTGGACTTTACCGACCAGATCGCCCGCGCGCTGGCGCTGGTGACGCAGTCGAGCGCTGCCTGGGTGATGCAGAAGCTCGATTATGGCCTCGACCATGTGCTGGTCGACGAGGCGCAAGACAATTCGGCCGAGCAGTGGCGCATCGTCGAGGCGCTGACCGAGGAGTTCTTCGCCGGCGAGGGCGCGCGGCCGGGGAACCGCACCGTATTCGCGGTCGGCGACGAGAAACAGTCGATTTTCTCCTTCCAGGGCGCAGCGCCTAAGCTTTTCGGCGAAATGCGGCGCTCTTTCGAGCGGCGATGCCGCGATGCGCAAAAGCCTTTCCAGCGGGTGCCCCTCAATTTCTCCTTCCGCTCGGCGCCCGCCATCCTCGCGGCGGTCGACATGACGTTCGCCAGCGAGGCGGCGCGGACCGGCCTTCTCGACGAGGGCGAACCGCCGCCCGTGCACGAGGCGATCCGGAAGACCCTCAAGGGCGTGGTCGAAATCTGGCCGACGGTCGCAGCCGAGAAGCCGGCCGACCCCGACGACTGGCGGATGCCGCTTGACGAACCGGCGGCCCATGCGCCGCCGGTGATCCTTGCTGGCCGGATCGCCGAGCAGATCGCGCGCTGGACCGCGCCCGGTTCGCGCGACCGGGTCGTGGGCGCGGGAAAGGACGGCCCTCGCCCGATCCGCGCCGGCGACGTCATGATCCTTGTCAGACGGCGCAACGCCTTCTTCGAGGCGATGATCCGGGCGCTGAAGATGCGCGGCGTCAAGGTCGCGGGCGCCGACCGGCTGAAGCTCAGGGACCATATCGCGGTCATGGACCTGATCGCCGTGGGCCATGCGGCGTTGACCCGGGACGACGACCTGACGCTGGCCTGCGTCCTCAAGTCGCCCCTGATCGGCCTCGACGAGAACGCGCTCTATGCGCTGGCGGCAGACCGCCGGGCTTCGCTCGCCGCCGCGCTCGCCGCCTCGGAGGTCCCGTGGGCGCAGGCCGCCCAGCGTCACCTCGAGGTCTGGCGCGACCGGGCCGCTCGGTTCGGGCCCCACGCCTTCTACGCCCGCATCGTCGGCGAGGACGGCGGCCGCAAGGCGCTGATCGCCCGGCTCGGCGATGACGCCGCCGAACCGATCGACGAGTTCCTCGCGCTGGCGCTGGCCCACGAGCGGAGCGAAGCGCCGTCGCTGACCCGCTTTCTCGCCGAGGTCGAGGAGGACCAAGCGGAGATCAAGCGCGACCTCGAGGCGGAAAGCGAAGGCGTGCGGGTGCTGACGGTGCACGCAAGCAAGGGCCTGGAGGCGCCGATCGTGTTCCTGCCCGACACGGCCGTGGCGCCCGGCGGCCAGCACGACCCTAAACTCATGCCCCTTTCGTCGCAGCATCCCGATGAACCGCCGCTGTTCGCCTGGGGCCGAAAGCCATCCGAGGACTGCGCCGCAGTCGCCGAGGCGCGCGAGGCGCGGCGGCGAGCCGAGGCGGGCGAGCACCGCAGATTACTCTATGTCGCGATGACCCGCGTGGCGGAGCGCCTCATCGTCGCCGGCTACGAGACCCTGAAGCGCCGACCGGAGGGCTGCTGGTACGACCTCGTCGCCGAGGGGCTGGCGAACGTCGCAGACGACGCGCCGGCCTTCTGGGACGAACGCGCCGTCGTCCGGCGTTTTGGCGAGCCGCTCGTCGCCGACGGTGGCGGGGACGCGGCGCCCGCCGCGAGCGCGCCTCTGCCGGGTTGGCTGACCGCCCGGGCCGCGCCGGAATCGGCGGTCGCCTGGCTGCGCCCCTCCGAGGCGGTCGCTCTCCACCAGGCCGCCGGGCGTCAGCTCGAAGGCATTCTGGCGCACGCCCTGTTGCAACTCTTGCCTGCGGTCGAGCCGGTCAAGCGTGCGGACGCGGCGCAAGCGTACCTGCGCGCCCATGGCGTGGCGCTGGCAAACGAACGACGCACGATATTGGCGGACAAGGTCCTCGCGGCGCTCGGTTCGCCCGAGCTTCAACTGCTGTTCGGTCCCGGATCGCGCGCCGAGGTCCCATTCGCCGGCGCCCTGAGGCGGATGAGTTGGTCGGATTTGCCAGTCCTGGGCCGCCTCGATCGCCTCGTGGTGACCGACGAATCGGTGATCATCGCCGATTTCAAACTGGGACCGGCCCCGTCCCGACCGAAGGCGTCGCATGTCGCCCAATTGGCCGTCTACCGCGCCGCACTCGAGCCAAGCTATCCGTCGCGCCGAATCGAGGCGGCGCTGGTTTATCTCGACGGTCCGGAGATAATCCGAGTGTCGGATACGGACCTGGACGCTGCGCTCAACGAAATCGTAACCCTTTGATAACTATGATGCTCCGATTCGCGCCCTGAGCGCCACAGTCAAGCGAGATTATGGCGCGCCTTGATGAGGTCGCAATTCGGCGGCAGGTTCCGCGCCCGATGACGAGCGGAACGTTAACGCGGACGCCCGAAATATGAGGGCTGGGTCTTGAAACGCGTGCGTCTGGCGAAGCGCCTGCGCCAGTGGGCATGTGCGTCTAGCGCAGCGCTCGCGCTGTCCGCGGCCGTAGTCGCGATCGCCTCCTCGGCGATCGCCGGCGCGATGGTGCGATACGACCATCCGGTCTATCACAACGGAAAGCGGGTCCTGTGGCATGGCGTGTGGCGCGGCGGCGCAAGAGGCCGTTCTTATGCCCGATCGTCCGCGCCCTCGGCAAAAGCAGGGACGCCGGCTCCGCCCCCTGCAGACGGCGCCGCGACCGCGGCGGAACCGTCGGTCCCCGCGAAGGCGGCGCTGAAGCCTTTCTCCATCCTCGCCGATCCGGGCGACCTCGTCGCCAGCCACATGGCGCATGATATCGTCCAGGTTGTCGGCGATCAGGGGGCGCAAGGCCGCGCGATCGTCGGCTCGACCGCGCCGACCGGCGTGCTCAAAGTCATGCGGGCGGACATGGCGGACTTCGCCATCGTCACCCTCGATTTGCTCGAAGTCAGCGTCAAATACCAGCCCGATTGGGGGAAGCGCGTGCCGCTCGTCGCGCCGCTCGCGCCTGAAACCGTCGAGATCATTGCGTCGAAGGAGGTCAAGTCGCTGAACGACCTCGACGGCAAGTCGGTCAGTTTTGGCGACCCGGACGGCACGACCGGGATCACCGCAAAGCTCCTGTTTCAGCGCCTCGGCGTGACGGTCAATCCAATCTACGAGCCGCTGACGGACGCGCTCGCGGCGCTGGCGGCCGGTAAGCGCGACGCCGTCGTGGTGCTGGGCGGCCGGGAGGCGCATGCGCTCGACGGCTTTGGCGACGACGGGCGCTATCATCTCGTCGCAATCCCGTGGTCGAAGCAGCTCGAGCAGGCCTACGCGCCGGCGCGCGTGGCCGCCTCGGACCGGCCCAATCTGATCGCGGCCAACAATTCGGTGGAGACGGTGGCCGAGCCCATGGCGCTCGTTGCGCTCGACGCGCCGTCGGGTTCGCAGCGCGCCGAGGCGCTTGGCCGCGTAGCGCGGCTCTTTTTCGACAATTACGACTCGATCCTGGCCGACGGCCGCGACCGGCGCTGGCGCGAGGTCAATCTCGCCGCGCGCCTCACGGTGGCGAACGCCGACTGGCCGAGGCTTGCTGCG
The DNA here is from genome assembly GCA_963770035.1 of uncultured Alphaproteobacteria bacterium. GTDB lineage: Bacteria > Pseudomonadota > Alphaproteobacteria > Rhizobiales > Beijerinckiaceae > Roseiarcus. The sequence continues at coordinate 46,876 of CAVYON010000004.1, forward strand.
GCGCAAGGATGGATCGACGATCACAAGGCTTTGGACGACGCCTCGCTCGACGCCTTTCGCGCCGCCGCGAAAACGGCCGAGGTTGGCGGCGGTCCGAAGCCCGACGATTCCGACCGGCTCTACGACAGCCTGACGCGCTGGCGAAGCCTGATGCAATAAAGGAGGACCACCCTGCCCTACGCATGGAAATTCGGCGCGGGCCTGATCGCGGGGTGCTGCGTCGCGCTGCTCGTGATCGCGTTCTGGCCGCGCATCGAGCCGTCGAGCGCCTCGCTCAAGGCGGAGGTGGAGCAACCGGTGTTTGTGAGCCAGACGATCGCAGCCCCGGCTGCGCCGAAGGCGCCGACCGTCGCCACTCACGCCATCGCCAAGGAGGCGATCGACAAACTCGCGCACGCGCTCCGCGGACAAAGCCTCGACATGACGCCGATCGCCTCGCTCGCCATCCCGATCGACGACGCGCGGCGCCTGTGCGCCGAGGGCCTGATCGCCTTCGCCAAGGGCGACATCGCCTCCGCCCGCGCCTTCCTCAAGCGGGCGGCGGAAGGGGGCGACGCCCGCGCCCTGATGGCGCTCGGCGACACCTACGACCCGACCACGCTCGCCCACCTCGGGGCGCTCGGCATGAAGGGCGACGAGGGCGTCGCGCGCAGCTACTATTCGCGCGCGCTCGCCGCCGGCGTCGGCGGCGCCCGGGAACGCATCGCCGCGCTCGCATCCAAGTAGGCCCCGCGGCGGGCGACGGGACGCGGAGGACAACGATCGAGCGCCTGGGGTAGGTGGCGGAGATCGGCCGCGGTCCGTCGCGCCATCGTCGCCCCCACCGACAGGCGGGACAACGTTACCGCCGTTTATCGACCGGGCCTAGCGAAATCAACGGGTTGGCCCCCCGTCTTATCGACCGGCTCAGCGACCTTAACAATATTAATATGTTATATGATGTTTATCCTGGACCACGCGCCGCAGTTTCAAGGAATTTACTGGAAAATTCTTTCGACGCGAGCATTCTCCTGATGACGATCTCAAGCGGCCTGCCTTTCGTCACCGCATCGGCGTGGTTCCGTAAGCCAATATTCGCGTCAAGGGCATCGGCACCGGCGTTGCCCGCAAGCGCCCCCGGGGCCATGGCTTGACTGTTATGTGGTCAGTCGGCAAGAAAAGGTCCAGATTGCAAGCGCGGACGATTGGGACCGAACTCGGCGTTTACCGAACGGTGAGCACGCCTAGTGGCTGCAGAGAAGTTAGAATCTTCGGAGAATACAATGAAGTTCGACGCGGAGTTTGTAACCTGGGCATATCGAATTCTTTTGGGCCGGGACCCGGAAAGCGTAGAAGTTGTTGAAAGCATTCTCGCAAGAAACATTGCGCCAGCCGAGTATATCAGGAACGTTCTGACCTGTGAGGAATTTGGTAAACGGTATCGAGTTGAAACGAAAACGTCGAATTCTTGGTGCTGGGCGGAAGTAGAGAACCTTCTGCTTCGAGTTAATCTTATGGACTTATTTATATCATGGCCTGTCATCGAGAAACAATTCGATCGTGTCGAAACAAAATTCGTTCACTCTGTACTAAAAGCTGGCGATTTCGCCATAGATATTGGAGCTAATCTAGGTTATTATACGATTTTATTTGCATCAATTGTAGGAGATCAAGGAATGGTATACAGCTTCGAGCCGATGCCTCATCTGTATGACTCCTTGGTAAAGTCGATCCAGCGGAACGGGCTTTCCGACCGCGTAATCCCCTTCAATGCCGCCTTGTCCGACAGGCCGGGCAAAGTCGAAATGTTCCACGCTCCAGGCTCGCGCAATTGGGGCGAAAATAGTTTTCTCGCTGATCGCGAGCTCCTCCGGGACATGAATTAGTCAAGGTGACGGTCGGCCCTCTTAGCGATTTCGGCGTACCTAAACGCCTAGATTTCGTTAAGCTTGACGTCGAAGGTGCCGAGCCGCAAGTTATTCGTGGAAGCATGAATGTTTTGGCCAAGCATAAGCCGATTGTGTTGTCAGAAATTCACGTGCCGCTTTTGAAAACCGTTTCGGATCAAACCGCTGATGACTACGTGAATTTAATGAACTCGTTGGGTTATGCGTGCAATAAGCTTGACAACACGGGAGAAATAGGCGCACCGATCGATACGGAGACAATCGGAGAGGTCACAAACGTTGTCTTCGTTCCTAAAGAGGAGACGAAGCGACCGGGGCGATCGGCCTTTCGGTCGATCAAGACGTGCCTATCCGGTTAACGCAGATACCCACTAGATATAGGACGCCTCATCAGAGCACCCGCAAGCAATTTTTGGTTCCGCACTGACTGATTTCTGATTTATGCTGAGGATCGAGACGCGGTACAATTCACCCCACATACAGAGCATCATGGGACATACCGATGACGACCCAGCAAAAAGCAAAAGAAACTCACTCCTAGACGGGAAGCAGCTGATAAATTGACATCGCCTGAGCGACTGACAGCACTCGCAGAAAAGAGCCATGCACTGGCGCGAATAGTTGCGAAGAACCCGTCCACGCCCATCGGTCTGTTGCGCGATCTGAGTTGAAGTGAGGCCGAAGCGACACGAAAGAGTGCGATTAGCAATCCTCGCGCTCCATATGACGTATTGAGCTACCTTGAACTTCAATTCTCAGAATCATTCGTGAATAATCCGGCGCTTCAGTTCTACAATTCCTTAAAACCATAAATTGTTTGGGAGTACTACATGTAGTGGGTGTCTGCCTCAACCGGATAGGCACGGATCAAGGTTGTGACCGCTAGATGTTCGACCGAAGCCGTGAGCGCCCTTAGCGGTCCAACGGGGGCCCTCGTTCGAGGTCGTTGCGCCCGCTATTCCCCTCTTGTGGGTGTGGCGCCGCGAAATCAGCACGCTTCAATCGCGTAGGAGGTCCAAACCGAATATGCGCGTCCCTCCATTCTTCCGCCACGCATCCAGAACATCTTCATAAAGCTTGTAGTCGTCCTTCAGGCTCTCCATGTAGCGCAATTGGGACTTATTGAAATCATCGAGGCGAAGGATTTGCGGGGAGGTGTTTATCTTCGTCGTTGAGTGGATGCCCCATTCCTGAGAAAGCCAAGCACTATAGGCGTCGAGCGGCACCAATTCGATGTTGGAGCGAATTATCAGATCGAACGCGGAGGCATAACTCCCAGCCCCAGAACACTCGTAGCGAACGTATGACGAGTGAACGCTTCAAGCGGCAAAAACGACTTACCGAATTCACGGACGGTTGCTAGACTTGCATTTTTGCTCTACGGGTTCGAAGGTTAGATATTGCTTCCAGATTTGGTGCGTCGTGAGCACGGCAGTCGGGGTCCTCCCGGAAACGCCGGATATAGTAGTTCAGCATGGATAAAAGACTTTGACGCGGTTCACGAATTACTGCAAAAAGTCGGTCGTGTGGCCGTAATAAGGCCCTGTTCACGTACCAAGATAATGGGAAATGCCCTGTTGCGACGATTTGATCGGAGCTGAAGGCGTCTCACGGTCGTAACCAAATGCGCGAATAGCTGGTCGGGCGAGGTCGCACCGGGCACCCTATGAATGTCAAGGATATAAGGATATTCACTGACGAGCATGTCGCGTAAGTGCGTGCCGGCCGTCTTCGGGACATGAACATGAATGACGCGCCGCTTCTCCGGAAAAGCCTTAAACAGTAGTTCAACGATCCGGTCCTGAAATTCTGGTCTCTCGAAGCGCCACGCGAGCGAGATGCGCTCGATCAACCTTGGCAGACTTAACGACAATTTCCGCCGATTTTGCAATATGATTTAGAGATCGGCGTAGTATATGTCGGATACAAGTGTTTTTCCGACCAATCGAACCTCTCGACAAAGCGTTCGACTGAGGTAGCCGGGGGCTGAAGCCGATATGGCGTCGAACAATTCACGCACGTCTGCAGGCGGCCTAGCTGCCATTCTTTTCTCAATATGGATTTTAGTTCGTTGGGCACGGAGGGGCCGATAGGGCCACCTCATAATCATCATTTCCGGACGATTTAACGACGGATGTCAACTCGCCCCGGCCAGCCTTCCCCAGGCAAGCGGCGCGCAGTTTGGCAGCGATCCAGTCGTGGTGAAAATCCGAGCGTCCCAGATCTTGATGCGGACCAGCGTCAGGAGGCCGAACATCGTCGATACTACCTAGGCTGCGCGGCGGCTTTCACGTTCGGCGCAAAGGGGCCAGCCGCGTTATTCCAGGTGCGGTCTTACCCACTATCCTGTCGGTCGGCGCCGCTGCATTCACTCCCCAACCCCTATTCGGAAGAATTAGGCACCGATTTTCGCCGCCGATGCGAGCATTTCCATTGTGATTGATCGCAACCGAAGTCGGCTATGAAGACCATGGCGGTAGCGTCTTCGATGTACACCCCGTCGAGACAATTGTTGTAGACCTTGTCGCCTCGAGAATCTCGACATCTCCGTTTCGCCAAGCTTTGATGTGGATGCCGCTACCCGTTTGCGCCGACGCTTCCCGCCGGCGAGGTCGACCGTACCGCCGTTAGCGAGCGGATCGTCGACAAGAACGCCGTCAATCATAGCAGCGTCGAATGCACAGGTGCTGCCCTGGTCAAATTCACGATTTGCGCTTTTCGTAACCTCGTTGTCGATCAGCAAATTGTACTTGTTTTGATGGATATCCGTCCCGTCGCAGCGCACTCCGCCAAAACCTCCAGCCATGTGAATGCCGCTGGAAAAACCGCCGCCGATGTTCCCGCCGACAATCCTCAACTCGGCAGTCCCTCCCTGCGCTGCATTGACCAAGACGCCGTCGCCGCATCCTTGCTTCGAAAAGGCGTTGGGGTTTTGCAAGTCGACCCCGCCCGCTCCGTCGAACCAGTACCCGCCGCACAAGGCGCCATTTCCCTCGTTAACTCCGTCGAGCACGACGTTCGACACGACCAATCGAACAGTCCGTGCGCGTGAAAGGCGTAGCCCGCCGTCATCTTCGTCTCCGACGCGATCCGGAAATCGTGGATGGAGACACCAGCCTCGCCGCCGTGGCTGGTGTCGTTGATCGTCAGCAGGTCAGCGGTGGTCGCGGGACCGACGTAAAGGAACACCGTTGCATAGGGTCCGGCCCCGCCGATGTCGTATCCTCTGGCGTGCGGCGCGTGGAGGGGCGCGGAAAAGACACACACCCCCGCAGGCGCCGTCAGCCGCACGTGTTCTCCAGTCTATCGAGCCACGATTGGATGGCCCGCGTGTCGTCGCGATGGCCGTCGCAGAGGGCGCCAAGATCGTTCAGATCGAAGGTCGTCCTCTGGCGGACCTCCGGCCTCTGTTCCTCAGCGGGAACCGCGCGCGGGACGGCGAGCAGCAGGGGAGCCGCGGTCAGAAGCAAAATCATCGTTCTCATGGTTTCCCTGCTGCTCCGCTTTTCGGCCGACACCGGTTGTTCGATGCATAGAATGGCGGCGCGCGGCCCGCAATCACGCGTCGCGATGTCGCCCTATCAATAGCCCGGGCGGACGACCCGCTATGACGCGGCAGTCGGTTCCGAACAAAGCAAGAACAATTTCTTGACTGTTTACGCGGCTCGTGAGAAAACATCATAGAGTGGGCTGGTTCGCCCCGAGCGGCGCTTTTTGCGCGCGCTCTGGCGCTCCTCATCAGCGCCGACAGGATCCGATCGCGATAACCCGCGTTGTCGCCGGAAGATTTCTCGTCGGCTCTTCGAACTTTCCCCGCTCGATCCCTCAATCCGCAACTCGCCATCCGTCGTCTCGTTTGAGATCTCGGGGGCCGGAGGATTATCGTGAAGCGCTTTCTCCTTTTTATCGCAGCCGCAGGAACTCCTGGCCCCCGCGCAGGCTCAACTTTTCGGGGGGCCGATGACGCCTTCCGCACCCGCGGTTTCGCTGGGCTCCGGAGTGCCGACGGCCCTCGCCAGTCCGGCCAACACGAATGGAGGCATCCCTCTACTGGGTGAAGTCGTGGTGCCTGGGAACTGTCTTACATGGGGGGCGAACGGCATTCAGGATGCGGGCTCCGCGTGCGCCACGAACTATGTCACCGGCATGGGCGCGCCGGTCGCCACAAGCCTTTCCAACCGGGCCACTGACTTTGGCGTGACCTTCAACCTAAAGACCGATTTCGGCGCTGCTTGTAATGGCGCGGCCGATGACACGACAGCGATCCAGAACTGGCTGAACAAGGCGGCGGCCGGCGTGCATCTCACGGCGCCGGCGGGCACATGCAATTTCTCGACGCCGCTGACGATTGCCGCGACCAACAAGCTGATGCTCTCCGGCGCCGGGTCAGGCGTCACGGTGTTTCAATACACCGGGTCGAACACAACGTCGGACCTGCTGACCTTTGGCACGGGATCGAGTGGGGGCAAAAACCGCGTAACATTTCAGGGATTTAGCGTCGTCTCGGGGACCGTTATGACAGCAGGATATGCGCTGCATCTGCACGCGCTGTTCGACAGCGTGATCCGAGACGTCGCTGCTGATGATGTGAATTCGACTAGCTCGGGCGCTGGAGACTTATGCGGAGGCTTCTGGCTCGATGGGGCGAGCAATATCGATGTGTTCGGGCCGCATGCGTTTTCGAAGCAGAACTGCGGCGATGGCCTTGTGGCCAATTCTGCCCAAGGCGCCGGAGCAGAGGTCCGGGTGTTTGGCGGCGACGTCGGCGGCGTCGTGAGCGGAGGCTCTGTTCTCGGGTTCTTAAACGGATTTCATCAGGCTGGCGGCTTTGGCGGCCTCCGCTGCGACTCGACCGACATTCACAATAACCTGGTCGGCTTCCTCGTCGATAACGCGATTGCGTCGTCGGCGAACCGAGAGGTTGGCGTCGGGTCCACCTGCGCTCTGGACACAAATCAGAACGCGGGCCTTCTCGTGAATGATACACTGGCGTCTGGCGGTACGGTCGACATGGGCGGATGGGAGGCATCTACCCTAGCGGGTCATGGTGTTGTGATTACGAGTTGGCCAAGTGGTGACGTCGAGGTTCGAGGGAACAAGGTCTATAACAACTGTGGGTCTGGCGTGTATGTCGCAGATGCGACCACGCACGTCGGGTTCAGCGGGGCTTCGGTTATCAATAACAACGGAACTACCCTTGGAGGCAATGCGGGTTGTGTAGCTTGGCAAACAGCTAATCCCGGCCACGGTTACGGCGTCGAAGCAGCCTCAAACATGAACACGGTCACGGGATTCCCGGTCTTATACACCAATACCGCTGGCCCTTTCAATCGTGCGAGCGGTATGACCCAAGTGTTAAATCTTGCAAACTTCGGCGGTGGTCAAGGGCTTAAGTTCTCCTCCCCCCTTGGCAACGAGTCAGTGATATTTGACGTCCCGCTTCACTCTGTGGCGTCGTTTATGTTTAACGACAACGGAGTGTCGAAGTGGCAAATGGGGAATGACGGAGGGTCCGGCGACGTCTGGAGGTTGTGGGACAGTGCTAATAGCAGCCTAGCCATCATCACAGCCAAGACGGGGGGCAATCTGACGCTCGGCGAGTTGAACACAAACATTCTGACTGTCAATGGCGTCGTCCAGCTTACCTCCTACACGGTCTCGTCGCTCGCCACCGTCGTTCCCTGCGCATCGGGAACGGCGGGCGCACTCGCCTATGTCACGGACGCTTCGTCCCCGACCTACAACGCTACTCTGACGGGCGGTTCATCGACCCGCACGCTTGCCATGTGCAACGGCTCGAATTGGACGGCGCATTGAAATTGCGGCCTGCAGGGCAACCGCCGTCACTTCACCGGGCAAGGTGACGGCGGACGATCTTGTCGTATGGAAGTGCGCGGGCTTCTGAGTGAGGAGGATCATCGACGGGGAAGCTGGCTGGCAAGTTCGCCCCGCGGGCTTGGCCGACTTTCCCCGCATTGGTCTCGACTCGATTGCTGGGGCGACCCTCACGAGCATCGTTGCGTTCACGGATCGCGAGGCGGATTTTTTCGTGAGGGATCGCTCGCCCGCCCGCGATACCCGCGGCAGGCAGGGGACCCCTCGGGAGAGACACCTACCTCCGTCCGCAACGGAAACGATTGGCCTCGTTGCGCAGCTGTAGACTTTGCATCCGGTTGCTTGCCGGCCTAGCACAATCGTCATATTGTCCAAAATATGATAGCTCGCAAAAGAGAGTTACATGAGCGGATATTCGCCTGAAGACGTGGTGACCTCGCTCTATCGCGTTTTGCTTGGAAGAGAACCGGATCCGGGAGGATACGCACACTATGTCAGTTCCCTTCAAGGGGGAGCGCCGCTTGCGACTATCCTGCGGACGTTTTCGACCGGACCGGAAGCGCAGAAGCGTGTCCTGGCCCGGCTTGGAGTTTACGAGCCTGACGATCCCCTTCGACAGCGCTTTCCCGTCGACTACAATCGGCCTCCGACCGAGGCCGGGAAGACCTATGCTCGCTACTGCGCAAATGGGTTCTTTCGGCGCTACATGGCCGGCGATGTTGTCCTCGACGTCGGGTACAAAGGGTATGCCAACCCGAAGGGCATAACGGTCGTTCCGCACGCCATCGGAGTGGACCTGGATTATCCCGGATATGACGGCGCGAGGCTGCCGTTTGCCGACGAGTCGGTCGACGCCGTTTATTCGAGTCATTGCCTTGAGCACATTAGTGCATATCAAGACACTCTACGCGACTGGTACCGAGTTCTCAAGATTGGCGGGTTTATTGTCTGCGTTGTGCCGTCCCAGTTACTTTACGAGCGAAAGCGGGCACTGCCCTCGAAACACAACGAAGACCACAAACGCTTCTACACGCCTGCAAGCTTGCTGATGGAAGTTCAGACTTCGCTGGAGGATAACAGCTACCGGGTGCGGCACCTCGAGGAGAATGACCTGGGCTACGATTATGAGCGGCCCGCTCGACCTTCATCCAGTGGGCTGTTACGAGATCGTGCTTGTCCTGGAGAAGATCAGAAAGCCGCGCTGGGAGTTGGAGCCGTAACGCCCTCGCTCGCCCTGCGGCCGGCCGGAATTCGGCGTGCGTTCCCCGGATCGGGCGCGCCCATGACCGGCGCGCCCAGCCGGCCGGCGATCGTCGCAGCGCTGAAAGCCAAGGCCCGCGCGCTCGGCTTCGAGGCCTGCGGGGTGACGTCCGCGGAGCCCTCGCCAGAAATGCGCGAGCGGCTCGCCGCCTGGCTCGCCGATGGAGCGCACGGCGACATGGGGTGGATGGCGGACACCTTTCAGCGGCGGGCCGACCCGCGGGCGCTGATGCAAAACGCCAAAAGCCTCGTGATGCTCGGGCTCAACTACGGCCCGACGGAGAACCCGCTCGACGCAATTGAGCGCAAGACCTGCGGCGCGATCTCGGTCTACGCCCGCCATCGCGACTACCACGACGTCGTCAAGGGCAAGCTGAAGGAACTTGCGGCCTGGCTGGTCGCGGCCGCGCGGCCCGAAAAGGCGGATGTCAAGGTGTTCGTCGACACGGCGCCGTTGATGGAGAAGCCGTTTGCGGCGCGCGCCGGGATCGGCTGGCAAGGCAAGCACACGAATTTGGTGTCGCGCGATTTCGGCTCGTGGCTGTTCCTCGGCGCGATCCTGACCGACCTCGACCTCGAGCCCGACGCGCCGGAAGCCGATCATTGCGGAACCTGCCGCGCCTGCCTAGACGCCTGCCCGACCGGCGCCTTTCCGGCGCCCTACCGGCTCGACGCGCGGCGCTGCGTCTCCTACCTCACGATCGAGCACAAGGGGCCGATCCCGCCGGCCTTGCGGCCGGCGATCGGCAACCGGATTTACGGCTGTGACGATTGCCTCGCCGTCTGCCCATGGAACAAATTCGCGGCCATCGGGCGCGAGGCGAAGCTCGCGGCCCGCGAGGACTTGAACACCCCCTCGCTCGGCGAGTTGGCGCGGCTCGACGATGCGGGGTTTCGGGCCCGCTTCTCCGGCTCGCCGATCAAGCGGATCGGGCGCGCCCGATTCCTGCGCAACGTGCTGGTCGCGATCGGCAACGCGGCCGACCCGGCGCTCGTCGACGCCGTGCTCAACCTGCTCGCCGACGACGAGCCGCTTATTCGCGGCGCCGCCGTCTGGGCGCTTGCGCGCACGCTTGCGGAAAAAGACTTCGCCGCGCTTGCCGCCGCATGGGCGGAGAAAGAGACCGACCCGCAGGTCGCTGCGGAGTGGCGTGCCGCCGTCCGCGCGCCCGACCCGTGATCGCCCCTCTCCCCTCGATCGGCCCTCGAGCCCGCCGCCGCCTCAGTGTGTGGCGGTCGCCTCGGCCTCGTGCCTCAACCGTTCGATCTGATCCTTGAGATGCAGTTTTTTGACTTTCAGTTCGTGGACCTTGACGTCGTCAGCCGCCGGATGACTCTCTTCGGCCATAATCGCTTCTTCAATCGCCTGATGACGGCGCACCAGCTCGTTGAGATGCGAATCGATCGACATGGAACTGCTCCGTATCATCCTAAACGACGAAAGTGTGACACATCGGACGCCATGCGCAAGCGGCAAAATGGCGCATTGACCGCGAAATTCGGGTCCGAAAAGTCGTGATCCCACAGAGGTTCTTGATCGCTGGACGCTTGGCCATTCCGGTCGCCGGGACAACCTTCCAGCGGCCGCGAAAAGGCGCCCGTTTCGGGGCGCCGAAAGCCTTGCCTCCGCCGGTCCTCGCGCCCATAGTCAATCACGCGCCAGAGGCGCAGAGCGTCATCGGGTTGGTCGCGTGGTGAGACGATGGAAAGGGAGTTGACGCCAGAGGAGCGCGCCGCGATTGTCGCCCAGATCGAACGGCTGCGCCAGGAACACAGAGATCTCGACGCGGCGATCGAGGCGCTCAGCGACGCCGGCGGGGCCGCCGACCGGCTGCAATTGCAGCGCCTCAAGAAGCGAAAGCTGCTGCTGCGCGACAAGCTCGTCCTGCTCGAAGACCAACTGACGCCCGACATCATCGCCTGAGGACGGCTAGGGCGGTCCGCGTCCGGGCGAAATATTCCGCCGCTTGGCGGCGATTCGTCACTTTCAGGGAATTGTGTCGAAGGCAGGAATTTGAACGCGCGCCAGGGAAGATCGCCGCTTTGCGAAGCGGCCTGACCCGAGCCTGACCAGCTTGCCAACACCGCGCAGGAGAGGCCGGGCAGATCCGAAGCGAGACGGATTTGCAGACCGTCGGATAACGACAACGTGCTGATGTTCCGGGCGATCTCATTTCTTAAAAAAAATTTAGCCCCGCTGTTGACAATGATTACCATAAGTTTACGATGCCAATGTGCGGCGATATGCCACACGGGGCTTTTTCTAAGGGGATTCAGTAAGATGAAGGCGGGATTTGGAATTGTGGCGGCGGCCGCTTTCGCGGCCTCTCTCGCAGGGGCGACAACCGCGTACGCGTTCGTCCCAGAGACTTACATCGACGGATCGGGCTATAGCGCCAGTTCCGGTGGTGGGAACAGCGGAACCGATGCGTTTGGAAATCCGTGGTTGTGGAGCAAGACGACCGGCAGCGGCTCCAGCCCCGGCGCGGGCTATTCGGTTTGGGGCACGCCCGGCCTGGGCGACGGCAACGCGACCTATGACAACATGGTGAGCGATACGCCGGCGACCGATTTCCAGATCTCGTTCGTCGGCTTCGGTCTCTCGATCAACCAGACGCTTTCGCCGGGTTTGCCGAGCGACTACACCGAGTATACCCGTTTCGAATCGTACACGGGCGGGCAATTCGTCGCTTGGACGCCGGTGTATGATGGGGGCAAGAACATTACGTTTTATGCTCCGGCCGGCGTATCTCTGACGAACGGCGCCGAGTACTTCGTCAACGTCCTGTTCAACCAGAAGACCTTCAGCGGCAAGAACGCCGGGTTTACCGCCGGCTTCTCGGCGGCGGTGCCGGAAACCTCGACCTGGGTGATGTTCGGCCTCGGATTCGCCGCGGTCAGCGCCGCCGGCGTATCCCGTCGCAAGACCGCCCGCTACGCCATCTAAGATCGCCAAGACGACGGCCTCGACGAAGCGGCCTCCTCGCGGAGGCCGTTTTGCTATGGTCGAGCGCTAGCGCGTGCGCGTCCATGCGACGTCGAGGCTCCGAGGCGTCGCGCATGCTATAGATCGCCGATGACCCTGAAGACGATCGACGCCGGCGTCCTTCGCGTCGCCTACGAAGAGCATGGCGCCGTCGACGGCTGGCCCTGCATTCTGGGCCACGGCTTCCCTTATGGCGTCCACGCCTATGCCGAAGTCGCCCCGCTTCTCGCCGAGGCCGGCGCGCGCGTGATCGTTCCGTGGCTGCGCGGCTTCGGATCGACCCGGTTCCTGTCGTCCGACGCGCCGCGCTCGGGCGAGCAGGCCGCGCTCGGCGCCGATTGTCTGGCGCTGATGGACGCGCTCGGGATCGAAAACGCCGTGCTCGGCGGCTACGACTGGGGCGGACGGGCGGCCTGCGTCGTCTCGGCGCTATGGCCCGGCCGCGCCGTCGCGCTCGTTTCGGGCAATTCCTACAACATCCAGAACATCGCCGGGGCGATGCAGCCGGCGCCGCCGTCCGAGGAGGCCGCGCTCTGGTACCAGTATTACTTCCACAGCGAGCGCGGAAGGATCGGCCTCGCCAAGGACCGGCGCGGAATCGCGCGGCTTCTGTGGCGAATGTGGTCGCCGACCTGGACCTTCGACGAGGCGACCTTCGAGCGCACGGCGCAGGCCTTATATGCGCCCGACTTCGTCGATGTCGTCATTCATTCGTATCGGCATCGCTTTGGGCTCGTGGCCGGCGATCCTGCCTATGCGGACATCGAGCGCCGTCTCGCCACTCAGCCCCCGATCCGAATTCCAGCCATCACCCTCGACGGCGAAAGGGATGGGGTGAATTTCGGCACGGGTCATCACGCGCGAAGATTCCTCGGCGCGCATGAGCATCGCATGCTCGCGGACGCGGGGCACAACCTTCCCCAGGAGCGGCCGCAGGATTTCGCCAGGGCGGTGCTCGATGCGCGCGCGATGGCGCTCGCCGGCGGCGCCGCGCCGCTCGTTATCCGCGACGCCCGTGCAGACGAGCTCGCCGCGGTAGCGCAGATGATGGTCGCCGTCTATTCGGGACTCGAGGGCTTCCCGAGACCCGAGTCGCAGCCCGACTATTACCGGTTGCTGGCGCATATTGGCGATCAGACCGCAAAGCCCGGCACGCGGCTCCTGGTCGCGCGCGAAAGGGAAGGGATCGTCGGCGCGGTGGTCTTTTATGCCGACATGGCCCAGTACGGCTCAGTTGGAACGGCGACTGCGGAGAAGGACGTCGCCGGCTTCCGCTTTCTCGCCGCCGATCCGGCCGCGCGCGGCCGCGGCGTCGCGAAAGCGCTGATCGAAACCTGCGTCGAAACCGCGAGGGCGGCCGGCCGACGCCGCGTCGTCATCCATTCGACCGACGCCATGAAAGCCGCCCGGGCCCTCTACGCCGCCCGCGGATTTCAGCGCGCTCGAGACCTGGACTTTGTCCAGGGATCCATGCCGGTCTACGGGTTCCGGTTGGATCTGTTGGGCTGAAAGCGATTCGATCTTGTCCCACGCTCGGTCTTTTGGAAACCCGCCAAGACCGACCGGCGCCGCCATCCGCCCTCACCCGTCGCATTGCGGTCGCGATTGCGGAATGATTCTCGACCTTTGTTGGAACCGAAACCCGCTCGTGGCGCTTGATGGGCGCCATGTCTACACCGCTCTCACCATGACCGCGCCCGCGACCGACGTCGCCAAGCGAGCGACGGGGCCCCGTTTGCGCGATCTGATGGGTCCGGGGCTGATCACCGGGGCGTCGGACGACGACCCCAGCGGCATCGCCACTTATTCCCAGGCCGGCGCACAATTCGGTTACGGCGTCGGATGGACGCTGCTGCTGACATACCCGCTCATGTGCGCGATTCAATTGATCAGCGCGCAAGTGGGCCGGGTCACTGGCCGGGGGCTCGCGGGAAATCTGCGCCGTCACTATCCGGTTTGGCTGCTCTATCCGCTGATCGGCCTGCTCTTCATCGCCAACACGATCAATCTCGGCGCCGATCTTGGCGCAATGGCGGCGGCGCTCCATCTGCTGATTGCCGGCCCGGTCGTCGCGTACATCGCCGTTTTCGCGATCGTGACCGTGGTCGCCGAAGTGTTCATGACATACGCGCGATACGCGTCGGTGTTGCGCTGGCTCACACTCTCGCTGTTCGCCTACGTCGGCACGGTCTTCGTAGTCGGTGTCCCCTGGGGGATTGTGGCGAAGAACCTCGTCCTGCCGCATCTCAGCTGGGATGGCGGCTACCTGACCGTGATTGTCGCCGTGTTCGGCACGACCATCAGCCCCTATCTCTTCTTCTGGCAGGCCGGCGAGGAGGTCGAGAACGAAAAGGAGGATCCGACCGCCAAGCCGTTGATCAGAGCGCCGGATCAAGCGCCAGTCCAAATGGCTCGCATGCAGCTCGATACGCTGGTGGGAATGGGATTCTCGAACGTCATCGCGCTATTCATCATGCTCACGACCGCCGCGACGCTGAACGCGCATGGAATCACCAACATTCAAACATCGTCTCAGGCCGCCGAGGCGCTGCGGCCGATCGCTGGGCCCTTCGCCTTCACGGTCTTCGCGATCGGCATCATTGGAACCGGGCTGCTTGCTGTCCCGGTGCTCGCCGCGAGCGCGGCCTACGCCGTCGGCGAGGCCTTGGGGTGGCGGGTAGGCCTGGCGAAGCGCCCGGGCCGAGCGCCCGCGTTCTACGGCGTGATCGCGCTGGCCACCCTGGTCGGCGCGACCCTCAATGTCAGCCCGCTCGACCCCATCAAGGCCTTGTTCTGGAGCGCCGTTATCAATGGGGTGGCGGCGGTTCCGATCATGGTCATGATTATGTTGATGGCCTCGCGAAAGACCGTCATGGGCGCGTTCGCGCTGCGGCCGCTTCTCAAGATTTTCGGGTGGCTCGCCACCGCCGCGATGGCGATCGCCGCGATTGGCATGTTCGCGACGTGGGGCGATTAACAGCCCTCCACCGAAGCCCGTCGCACGGCGGCCAGAGCCGAGTCAGCTCTGCATGGCGCCCGGGCCGGGGATTGCGCCCGGCGGGCATTTCCCGAGGATGATCATGCCAAGACACTCGTCTTTGGTCATGTCCGTCACCCGGCCCGAGCCGACGACCTGACCGTTCTTCATCACCGTCACCCGGTCGGCAAGGTCGAACACGTCATGGATGTCGTGGCTGATGAGGAAAATGCCGATTCCGTCGGCTTTGAGCTGCTTGACGAGCTCCCCGACCTGCGCCGTTTCGGCCGGGCCGAGCGCCGCGGTCGGCTCGTCGAGGATGAGTATCCTGGCGTTGAAGTGGATCGCGCGGGCGATGGCGACCGACTGGCGCTGTCCACCGGAGAGCGCGATCACCGGTTCCTTGAAGCGACGAAAGTTGGGGTTCAGCCGCCCCATCACCTTGCGCGCCTCGGCCTCCATAGAGGCGTCGTCGAGCGTTCCCCATCGGGTGCGGAGCTCGCGGCCGAGGTAGAGGTTGGACGCCGCGTCGACGTTGTCGGCGAGCGCCAACGCCTGATAGACTGTCTCGATGCCGTAGCCCTTGGCGTCGCGCGGATTGTTGATGTGGGCCTCTTCGCCGTTGATGAAGATCTGCCCGGCGTCGCGCCTGTAGGCGCCCGATAAGATCTTGATCAGGCAAGACTTGCCGGCTCCGTTATGGCCGAGCAGGCCGACGACTTCTCCGGGATAAAGATCGATATAGGCATGATCGACGGCCTTGACGCCGCCGAAGGCGATCGAAATGTCCTTCATGTCGACGAGCGGGGTGCGGACTTGAGCGTCCATGGGTCTAGCCCTTCGCGGTTCGGCGGCGATAGAAAGTGTCGATGCCAACCGCGCCCACGAGCACGAGGCCGACGACCATCTGCTGGAAGGCGGAATCGAAGCCGAGCAACACCATGCCCGACTGCAGCGACTGGATGACGAGCGCGCCGATCAGCGCGCCGTAAATCGTGCCAACGCCGCCGGCGAGCGAGGTTCCGCCGATCACCGCCGCGGCGATCGTATAGAGTTCGTCGAGCTGACCAAGCACGTTGGTCGCCGAGTTCGAGGCGCGCCGAATCGATGCAGGCCGCGACTGCGGCCAGCGTGCCCATCAGCGCGAACACCATAACGGTGATGCGCTTGGTGTTGATGCCTGCGAGCTCCGCCGCCTCTGGATTGCCGCCGGTCGCATAGACGTAGCGGCCAAACCGGGTGCGCCGCGCGATGAACGTCATCACGA
This sequence comes from uncultured Alphaproteobacteria bacterium, assembly GCA_963770035.1. Classification (GTDB taxonomy): domain Bacteria; phylum Pseudomonadota; class Alphaproteobacteria; order Rhizobiales; family Beijerinckiaceae; genus Roseiarcus. The sequence continues at coordinate 63,087 of CAVYON010000004.1, forward strand.
ACCCGATGACAAGAGCAATCAGGACGGGGATCGCCCAGCCCGTCGAAATGAAGAGGCCGCCTTCCGGCACGGGGATATGATGGGCTTCGGCCCAGGTCGCGGCCACCCGCTCCGGCCAGGGATAGGCGTTGACGATCATCGTCGCGCCGACAACGACCAGACAACCGACGACGGCGATAAGATATTCCGCCCACATTGGCCGCTGCGGGAAGCGGAACCGCGCCCGCCGCTGTCGTCCCGAGTAGAGGCTGAAAACGATGCCTGCGCAGGCCAGTACGGCGATCGCCCAGCTCGCGGTGGCGCCGACGGAGCCGTGCGGTCCGCCACCCATCAGCGCGAAGCGCCCGTCGAGCGGCGCGATCGTCTGGCCGGTCGTCACCAGCCATGCCGCGCCACGCCAGAACAACTGCCCGCCAAGGGTCACGATGAAGGCCGGGATTCCGACATAGGCGACCAGCGATCCATGCAGGGCGCCGATCGCGGCGCCGATGACGAGCGCCACGAGGACGGCGAGAATCCAGATCATCGGGTTGTCGAAACCGAGATAAACCGGAAAGACGCGAACCTGCGCGACGCCGATGATCGTCGAGACGAAGCCGATGATGGAGCCGACCGAGAGATCGATGTGGCGCATCACGATGACGAGCACCATGCCGGTGCCCATGATCGCGATCGATGATGTCTGGACGCTGAGATTCCAGAGATTGCGTGGCGTCAGGAACAGGCCCTCACCGGTCTGGATCTGCGTGTAGACGTTGAATCCGACCCAGATCAACAACAGCGCGAAGATCATGCCGAGCATGCGCGTGTCGACCTCGGTTGCTCGAAGCAGACGGCGAATCGCCGGTTCGTTAGGGGCGGCGCTGGCGGCGCCGGGCGCAGCGGAGGTCATGGGCTCTCCCTCTCTTCGTTATCTGTCGACGCCGCAGAGCGCGACACGCGCGCCTTCGTTTTGAGAGGGGTCGCGCCGCGTGACAAAACGGCGCGGCCCCTGCTTTGAGCCATCGAAAGGGCCCGGACTTGGCTCAGTCGCAGAACTTCACAGTTCCGGGCTTCACGCCGTTGCAGACCTCCGCCTTGGTGATCCAGCCCTTGTCGACGATCACGTTGAGGTTGTCCCTGGTGACCGCGAGCGGCGTCAACAGGATGCCATCGACCTTCATATGCTTCGGACCGCCCGAGAAGGGCTTCACGCCCGCAATGTCGGTCTTCTTCTTGCCCTGACCAAGCGCGACAGCAGCGTCGCCCGCCACCTTACCGAGGTCGCGTGCATCCTTCCAGATCGAGACGGTCTGGGTGCCGAGTGCGACGCGATTGATCGCCGCGTGGTCGCCGTCCTGGCCGGAGACCGGGACGGAGCCGGCCATGCCCTGCGCGGCCAGTGCCGCGACGACGCCGCCCGCCATGCCATCGTTCTCGGCAACGACCGCGTCGACCTTGTTGTTGGTCTTGGTCAGGATCTGCTCCATGTTCTTCTGGGCGTTGTCGGGCTTCCAGCCGTCGGTGTAGGACTCGCCCACGTTCTTGATCTTACCGGCCGCCATTGCCGGCCCAAGGACTTCCTTGATGCCCGAGAACAGGAAGTCGGCGTTCGGGTCGCCCTTGTCGCCCTTGATGAAGGCGTAGTTACCGGCGGGCTTCGCTGCCTCGATCACCTTAGCCATCATACGCCCGACCCCAACATTGTCGAACGTGACATAGAGCACGTTCGGGCTCTCGATCAGGCGGTCATAGGCGATGACCGGAATGCCTTCATCGGTGGCCTTCTTGACGGCGGGCAGGATCGCCTCGTTATCCATCGCCAGGACGATGAGGACGTTCGCGCCCTTGGCGATAAGGCTCTCGACGTCGGTGAGCTGCTTGGCGGGGGAGCCCTGGGCGTCGGCGGATACGTACTTCGCCCCTCCGGCGTCGAGCGCCTTCTTGATCGCCGCCTCGTCCGTCTTCCAGCGCTCTTCCTGGAAGTTCGACCAGGAAACGCCTACTGTCAGATCCTTCGCTGTCGCGGCGAAGGACATTACGCTCGCGGAAGCCAGCAACGCTGCCCCCATCGCCAACTTGAATGCAACTTTCATCTTTTTCCTCCACTAGAGGCCCCGTCGAGGACCTGAATGTCCTCTCGAGGGCCGGTTAAAAGCTCTTGGATCGCAATCTCACCGGGCGACCGTGCGGGATGATGACACTAATCCCCCGCCGCTTGCGAGCGCAACCAGCGGCGCCGGGCTTTCATCCCTTGGCAAGCCAGACGTCGTCACGGCAAATTGTCCCTCATAACGATTTCGACGCGAATCTTCTCTTGTTCGGCAAGAATGGGCTCGCGGCGGGCGAGCGAGAGCAGCACGCGGATCGCCGAGCGCGCCTCATGTCCGGGATCCTGGACGATGACCGCGTCGAGTGCGCCCCGCAGCAGGCCGCGCCGCGTAACCAGCGTCAGGTCATGGGCGACGAAGACGACATCCGTCTCGCGGCCGACGTCGGCGAGCGCCTTGAGGACGCCCGGCGTCCCAGCGCCGACATTGTAGAGGCCGACCAGATCGGGATGATCGGCGATCAGCTTCGCCGTGAGCGCCTCGTTCGCCTCGTCCTGATCGCCGCCCTCCACCGGACTCAAGGTCGCAAGCTGCGGGTATTCCAGGCTGATCACCTGGTTGAAGCCGAACACGCGCTCGGCGTGGTCGCGCAACGACTGCGAACCGGCGACGACCCCGACCTTTCCCTTGCGCCCGCAGGCGAAGCGGCCGACCAGCGAGCCCGCCGTGCGTCCGGCGGCGACGTTGTCGATGCCGACGTAGTGGTGGCGCCGCGAGCCCGGCACGTCGGAGACGAGCGTCACGACATGAGTTCCTCCAGCGACGAGATCGTCGATCGCCGCCCGTACGCTCTGATGGTCGAGCGCCACCACCGCGACGCCATCGTAGCGCCCACCCAACGACTCGAGGGCGCCCGCGAGCGCAACAGGGTTGAAGACGTCGACGTTGATCGTCTCGGCGCTCGCGCGCCGGGCGTTGAGCCAAGCGGTCATTTCCTCGACCGCGCCGACGATCGCCTGCATGAAGACGTTGCCCCCCTCCGGCATGACGAAGGCGAACCGGCTCGAACGTCGCCGCGCCAGATCGGCAGCCGCCGATGACGGGCGAAAGCCGTACCGGGCGACCGTCTCCCGAACGCGTCGCGCGGTGTCTTCTCGAACGCCTGCGCGACCATGCAGAACGCGGTCGAGCGTCGCCACGCTCACTCCAGCCTCCCGAGCAATGTCCTTCAGTGTAAGATGGCTTGGCGCCATAACCCTGCTCTTTGCCGCCTGCATAGCAATCAGCGCTGAGGTACGCAACTCAAAATCTTGAGGGCTGGCCATCGATTGGGCTTGCGACGGCCGGACGGAAGGGTAGAAACGAGGCCCAAGGATCCGCCGCTTCAGCGGTGAGGCGAAGGGACATGAAACGAAATCTTGGCGCCATGGCCGCAGCGAGCGCGGTCGCCTGCATGTTGGCGGGCGGGGCTGCTCTCGGCGGGAGCTGGGATGAGCGTGTGTTCACCACCCTGGGCTCGCACGTCGATTTCGACGCGGTCGCTGCTCAGGGCTCCGCTGCGCTGCCCTCCTTGATCGAGCGCGGGCGCGAGCTGTTCAAGGCCAAGTTCACCACCGCCGACGGCGCCGGGCGGCCGAAGGCTACTCAGGCGATCATCCCGACCAAGAGCAAGACCGGCGTCAATCCGCCGTTCACGCGCACGAGCGGGCCGGATTCGAACTCCTGCTTCGGCTGCCACAACGACCCGATCGAGGGCGGCTCGGGCGACGACGTCGCGAACGTCTTCGTCTCCGAGGGTTTCGAGAGCGCCCAGTTCGACAATGTCGACCCTTCGTTCTCGAGCGAGCGCCACACCATTGCGCTGACCGGCGCGGGCCTGGTCGAACTGCTGGCGCGCGAGATGACCGCGGATCTGCAGGCGATCCGCGCCGCTGCGGTCAAGCATGCCTGCGCATCCGGTCAGCAGGTGCGCGCCGACCTCGTCAGCAAGGGCGTGCGGTTCGGCTGGATCGTCGCTCATCCCGATGGGATCGTGGACCTCGACTTCGTCGACGGCGTTGATTTCGGACCTCATCGTGCGCCCGTTCAGCCGCAAGGGCGTGTTCGCCTCGCTGCGCCAGTTCACCATCAACGCGCTCAACATTCATCACGGCATGGAGGCCTCCGAGCGCTACGGCGTGCGCTGGACAGGGACCCATGACTTCGACGAGAGCGGCGTGCCCGACGCGATCACGCCGGGGGACGTCTCGGCGTTGGTCGCCTTCCAGGCGACCCTGCCGCCGCCGACCGTCAAACCCGACCTGCCCGACGACTGGCGCGCCGCGGCGTCGGAAGGCGCGAGGCGGTTCGACGCGATCGGCTGCCCGTCCTGTCACGTGAAGACGCTGCCCTTGAAGTCGATGATCTTCACCGATCCCGCCCCCTACGACATGGCCGGAACCCTGCGAACCGGCGAGGTCAGGAAGCCGATCGTCATCGACCTTTCGACCTTGCCCTTCGCCAAGACGCTTCAGAAGAACGACACGGGGGAGTGGCTGATCCCGCTCATGAGCGACCTGAAACGGCATCTCATCGTCGATGAGCAGGTCAATGCGCTCGGCAACGAACTGCAGGCGCAGCGGTTTGTGGAGCGCGACGTGTTCCTGACACCGCGCCTGTGGGGCGTCGGCTCGACCGCGCCCTACGGTCACAACGGCGGCTTCCGCATGCTCGATGAGATCATCGCCGCGCACGGCGGCGACGCCCGGCCGGCGCGCGACGAGTACCTCGCGCTCGATCCCGACAAGCGCGACGACATTGTCGCCTATCTGCGCTCGCTGGTGATCGAGGCGCCGCAATGAGAAATGCGCGCCGACGCGGTGCGCATTGTAGGGCGGGGTCGGCGACCCCGCCTTGCAGCGCAGACCGCCGGCGGGGTCGTCGACCCCGCCCTACAGCGCTCATCCTGGCGGCCGCCTTCGGCCTCGCCGCCTCCGGCGCCGATGCCGCGGACGGCCGCTTCCCGCTGGCCGGCGATGTCCCGGTCATGCACGAGGAGGCGGAGGCGGCCGGCCTCCACAGCGTCTACGACGGCCCGTGGGAATTCTTCGTCGGCGGGGGCGGCGCGGCGTTCGACTGCGACGGCTCCGGTTTTCCCTCGGTGTTCCTGGCTGGCGGAAAGAATCCGGCGAAACTCTACCTCAACATCTCGAAGTCGGGCGGACCGCTGAAGTTCGTCGAGAAACCGCTCGACATCGACCCGAAGCTCCTGACCAATGTCATTGGCGCTTATCCGATTGACATTGACGGCGACGGGCGGATGGACCTGTTCGTCCTCAGGGTCGGGACCAACCTGATGCTGAAGGGCGGTCCGGACTGCACGTTCAGTCTCGCCAACAAGGAATGGAACTTTGACGGCGACGACGGCTGGACGACGTCCTTCGCCGGGGAATGGGAGCCGGGTCAGAAGTTTCCGACTCTCGCCCTCGGCCACTACGTCGACCGCGACGCGCCGGGGTCGCCCTGGGGCACCTGCCAGGACAATTCGCTCTTCCGGCCGCAGCCGGGCGACAGCCCGGACTATTCGGTCCGCACGACGCTGACGCCGGGGTTTTGCGCGCTCTCGATGCTTTTCACCGACTGGAACAAGTCGGGCGTCCCGTCGCTCCGGATCTCCAATGACCGACAGTATTACCGCGGCGGCGAGGAGCAGCTCTGGCGGGTCGAGCCAGGCAAAACGCCCCGCCCCTACACCCGCGCCGACGGTTGGCGCCACGTGTCGATCTTCGGCATGGGGATCGCCGAAGGCGACATCGACGGCTCGGGCTACCCCGAATATTTCCTGACCTCGATGGGCGACGAGAAGCTGCAGAAGCTCGACCCGGACGAGGCGGGCCGGGGAGAACTGCCGGTCTATCGCGACATTGCCGGCGAAGTCGGCGCGACCGCCCACATCCCCTATACCGGCGGCGACAAACGCCCTTCGACCGCCTGGCAGGCGGAATTCGCCGATTTCACCAACGTCGGGCTGCTCGACATCTTCGTGTCCAAGGGCAACCTGTCGCAGATGCCCGACTTCGCCGCCTACGACCCGAGCAACCTTTTGATCGGCCAGTGGACCGGAAAGTTCGCGGAAGCCGGCGATCTCGCCGGCATCGCCGGCCAGCGCACCGGCCGGGGCGCGCTAGTGGCCGACTTCAACCTCGACGGCAAGCTCGACATTTTGCAGATCGACCGCAGCTCGAACGTCGCCCTGTTCCGCAACCTCGGGGACAAAGCCGACGGCGGGCCGCCGCTGCCCTCGGGCAACTGGACCGAGGTCCGGCTCATCGAGCCGAACCCCAACCGCGACGCGGTCGGCGCGAAGATCTCGGTGAAGACCGGCGTCCGGGTGCAAACCCGCACGATCCAGGTCGGCGGCGGCGACGCCTCGGGCCACGCCGGCTGGGTGCACGTGGGTTTGGGCACGGCCGAGCGCGCGGAAATCCGGGTGCAATGGCCGGACGGCGAGTGGAGCCCGACCTATCGGGTGTTCGCCAACCAGTTCGTCGTCGTTGACCGCGCGAAGCCGCAGGCGTCGTACTGGTACCCGAGCCGGTAGGCAGGAGGGTGACCGACGGCCAACAGCCTCGCCATTTCCGCGCCGGTTTCGAGGCGTCGCCCTTCGCTCGGTCGATGGCTCGCACTGGCTCAGTGACGCCACTTCCTTGCGAGCCAGCTCGCGTAGGATTGCGCCAGCGCCTGGACGCGGCTGTGAAACGACTGTTCCCACAAGGCCTGGTCGACCGGGGTTGGCCACCAGGTCGACGTCGCGTGGATGGTCGTTTGCCAGCCGCCGAGCATCGCTTCGCCGCGCATCCGATCGGCGTCGGCGGCGTAGCCATTGCCGAGATAGACCGAATCGATCCGCACGCTCAGCGTCTCGCCGTTCGGATCGCCGGGCGCCATATGCGCGGCGAAGGCCTGCGCCAGAGCGCCGGGCAGCGCCTGCTGCACCCATTCGGCGGTCGGATTGCCGCTCTGAGCGATGAGCGGCGTGGTGTCGACGACGATGTTCGAGATCCGGTAGCCTGAGACAGCCGGCGACGCGGCTTGCCCTGCGACGAAGCCCGTCTGGGTTGTGTTGCAGCCCGAGAGCGCCGCCGCGGCGACGGCGGCGAAGCCTGCGAGGGCGACGCGGCGGCGGGTGATGGCGGTGTTCCACATGTCGATCCCTCCTTGATTCCGTATCCTCCTTAACAGGCGACGGCCCGCCTTGGAAATGCGCAAGACGCGCCCCGATGAATTTGCGGCGATCTACAGGCCGCCCGCTCAGGTCCCGAAAGCGAAATATGCCCTTTCTGCCGGTCGTCATGCTCACGACGATTTAGCCCGGTTTCCTGACCGCGTCGCCGAGATCCCTGGGGGACGTCTCTCCCTCATCCGGCCTTTCGTCACCTTCCTCGCCTTCCTGGATAACGAGGGGCGCGCCGGCTCGGGCCCACTACCCGCCGAGGTTCACCAGCGCCTCGTGCAGCGCAACGCCGGAGACTTGGAAGAGGCCGGTGTAGGGGAGCCCGAGTTCGAGGATGAGGAAGATCGCGAAGGCGACGCAGAGCGATCCGAAGGTGAGCGCCGACAGCACCAGCGCGTTCGACTGCACAAACAGGCCCATGCCGAAGAACAGGACGATCGACCAGATCGCAAGGACGATCAAGAGCGCCGAACTCACCGGGTGGCTCGCGACCTGAAGATCCATGAGAACGCGACCCTGTTCGATCTGGCCGGCGAGCGCGTTGGCCGACGCGACGGCCTGCTTCTGCGCGTCGCTCTGCGGCTTCAGCGTGGCGAGAAACGCCTTGGTCGCCTGTCCGGAGGCGAGCGGATTTGCCACCGACAAAAGCTTCGCGTCCGGTTCCTTGTCGCCCCAGAAGGTGTCGTAGGCCTCCTGCACCGAGGCCTTCAGTTTCTCACGCACCGGCTGGGTCTCGGGCCCGTACTGAGCGAGCGCCTGATCGAGCAGCAGGATCTGCGACGACAGGGTCTCGAGTTCGGTCTTCTGGGAACCGAAGAAGGCGTAGCTCGTCCCGATCACCGTGCCAAGGACGAGCGCTAGCAACAGGGTGACGAGACCGGCGACCTGCCCAACCACAGCGCGGGCGCTGTCGCTTTTTTGCTCGGCGGGCAGCATTTTGTGGACCCAGAGCCCGAGGAGCCCCGCCCCGAGCGTCAGAGCGAAGATCAGGACCGCGATAAGCGCAATCATTATGGAAGCCCCCAAGGTTCACGGCGACCCGGCTCGCCGGCCAGCCGCAGGAAAACAAACGCATCAGCGTCAAAAACGCTCAGGCGTCAAGACTTAGAGCAAGCTGCATTCAAGTTGATTTGTTCCCGTCCTTGCGTGCGACCCCCGGGTCGAAGAGCCCGGCGGGAAGCAATTCACGGGATCTTAAGGCGCTCTATGATCTCTGGATGACTTCGTTGCTACGCTCCTCATAATGACAGCGGTCGGTCGAACCGATATTCATCTCGCCCTAGGATGAGCGCAAGGTCGACGTCCAGACTTCGCCCGCGGCCGTTCGTCGGCCCGACGTACCCTTCGCCCCCGTGCCGGGCTCCACGGCCGAGGCGAACGCAGGCGACGGAGCGGTCGCTCGCGGCGGGTCGGCGCCGAGGGGCGCCGCCGCCCGCTCCGCGTCTAGGCGCGCGGCTTCCAGTTCGGCTTCGACCGCCGCCCAGAAGCCGTAGAGCTTGCGCGAGCGCGCCCGGCGCGCGTGGCGAAGCTCGGACCGCGCCAGCTTGATCGCCTTGACGAGCCCCTGTTGGCCGAGCAGTGCTGCGGCGACCTTGCGAGCCGCCTCGAGCTTCGGGTCCGATTCCGCGATTTTGAGCTTACGCGGCTGAGGCTCCCGAGGCGCTGTCACGTTTCGACCCCTTTCAGAGCGTGAGGCGACCGGGCGGGCGTGGCCAACCTCCCGGGCGCGATTCGCCCCTTGCTTCCTTGGGCCGCCAACCTACACACGCCGGCGCGGTCCGTTGTCGTCGCACGCAGGGTCTGCCGCCAGTCAGCCGGACCGGCCGAATCGCCCGAGCGTTCAGTTGCGGCCGCGTTCGGCGGCTTCAGCTTCGCCAGCGTCGCCCGCCGAGAAACTATCGGGCTTCTGTCGCGGCGGGAAGTGATAAAACATCTGAATTCACGCCCTCCGGCATGCGACATGATGAACATGCGTACTATGCGAGAGCGTTTATGTCCGGCGGACGCGATGTTGAAGGTGATTTTGATCAGGCCGCCGCGCGCTGGGGCGAGCGGCGAGCGCGCGCTAGCCCGACTTCACCAACTCGCGCCGATTTTTGCGATTTTCGGGGTATGCGAGCGCGCCAAGTCATTGATTGTATTGGGCCGAGTGTCCGAGAATCGTCTGTAGTGCCGACCAAGGCCCTTGCGCGGCGTTCGGGGCGGCGCGAGTCTCGGGCATGTTTTTGCGCCACAAGATTCGCCGCAAGGACGGCAAGGAGCATCGGGCCTGGTCGGTGGTGGAGAATCGGCGCGTCGAGGGTGGGCGGGTCGTTCAACGGCAGGTGCTCTATCTCGGAGAGATCAACGACAGCCAGCGCGCGGGTTGGAGCCGGGCGATCGAGGCGTTCGACGAAGGCGGACGCTCGACCGAGATCGCGCTTTTCCCCGAGGACCGCGTCGCGCCGGCCCTCGACTGCGACGTGGTTTCGATCCGGTTGAGCGAGATGCGGTTGCGCCGGCCGCGCCAATGGGGCGCGTGCTGGCTGGCGATGGAGCTTTGGGAGCAATTGCGACTGGACGATTTCTGGCGGCCAGCGCTGCCGCCCTCGCGCGAGGGAACGAGCTGGTTGAACATTCTGAAGACGCTGGCGAGCTATCAGCTGATCTCGCCGGGCAGCGAGTGGCGGCTGCATCGGCAATGGTTCGATGAGAGCGCGATGGGCGATCTGCTCGGCGAGGATGCCGCCCTCGCACTGCCCAACACTCTCTATCGTTGCCTGGACAAGCTGGCGGAGCACAAGAAAGCGCTGTTCACGTTTCTGCGCGAGCGCTGGAAGGACCTGTTTCAGGCCGATTTCGAGGTGCTGCTGTATGATCTGACGAGCCCCTATTTCGAATGCGATCCGCCAGAAGAGGGCAAGCGGAAGTTTGGCTACAGCCGCGACAAGCGTTCCGATTGCGTGCAGGTGGTGATCGCGCTGATCGTCACACCGGACGGCTTTCCGTTGGCCTACGAGGTCATGGACGGCAACACCTCGGACAAGACGACGCTGAAGGCGTTTTTAGCCAAGATCGAGGCGCAATACGGCGCCGCCAAACGCACCTGGGTGATGGATCGCGGCGTTCCGACCGAGGAGGTCCTGGCCGAGATGCGGGGCTCGTCGACGCCGATCCATTATCTCGTGGGCACGCCGCGCGGGCGGCTGACCAAGTTGGAAAAGGCGCTCGCGGTCAAGCCGTGGGAAAACGTGCGCGAGAGCGTGCGGGTCAAATTGATCGAAGACGGGGTAGAGACCTACGTGTTCGCCCGGAGCGAAGCCCGGCGCGAGAAGGAACAGGCGATGCGCCGTCGCCGCCTACGCAAGCTGATCAAGCGTCTCCGCGAACTCCAGGCGCAAGACCTGACGCGCGACGAGCTATTGCTCAAACTCGGCGCGGCCAAGAAAGAAGCCGGCAAGGCCTATGGCCTGATGACGATCCACACGCCGACGAAGGACCAGCCGGTCACGCCGCAAACCTTCCATTTCGCGATCAATCGCAAGAAGCTTCGGGCGGCGCGGCGCCGCGAGGGCGGCTATCTCCTGCGCACCAACATCAACGGCGACGATCCCGGCCATCTCTGGCGGCTCTATCTGCAACTGGTCGAAATCGAGCAGGCCTTCAAGGAACTGAAGAACGACCTCTCGGTCCGCCCCATCCATCACCAACTCGAAACCCGCATCGAAGCCCATATTTTCGTGGCGTTTCTGGCTTACTGCCTGATGGTCACGCTCAAACAACGGTTGAAGGCGCTGGCGCCGGGACTGACGCCCAAAGCCGTGCTCGAAAAGCTCGCCGCGATCCAGATGATCGACGTCGAACTACCCACGACCGACGGCCGAACCGTCCTCCTGTCCCGCCATACCGAGCCGGAGACCGATCACCTGCTTCTGCTGCAACGCCTCAAACTCGAGCTCCCCGCGCAGCCGCCGCCGAAAATCGCCGCCGCGACCGACGCCAAAGCCGCCTGAACTCTCACCCCCTGTAGTGCCGACCTTTGGACTCGCCCCTCAGCGATTCCAATGTGTTCGCCTCGCCGCATACCCCCAGTTGGTGAAGTCGGGATAGTGACGAATGCGGTGAAAGCCGTCGGGCAGGACGTGCGGCAGGAACCGTCGGATGAACTCGTGCGGGGCGAGGCGCATGACGCCGCTGCGGCCGCCGCAGCGATAATCCTTGTAGGAGAACGTCACGTGATCGTCGTCGACGGCGACGATCCTGGAATTGGCGATCGCGGTGCGATGCGTGTAGCGGGCGAGATAGGCCAGCACGCGCTCGGGTCCGCCGAACGGCGGCTTGGCGTAGACGACGAAGGGGCTCTGGCGCAACGCGCACACGCGCTCGGCGAAGGCGCCGGGTTCAGCGAGCGGGGCGAGTTCGCCGAAGAAGCCGAGCTCGCCGCGGCGAAAGGTTGCCGCCAGCCGGTCCAGGAAGAGCCGGCGGAATGTCTTCGACAGAGCGCGGACGGAGAGCAGGAAGTTGGGTTTGCAGGCGACCCATCGCCGGCCGTCGAGGGCGAGGCCGCCGCCGGGGACGAGACAATGGACATGGGGGTGATGGGTCAGCGTCTGTCCCCAGGTGTGCAAGACGGCGATCAGGCCGAGTTTGGCGCCGAGGCGCTTGGCGGCGAGCGTCATGAGCGCCTCGGCCGCCGCGCGCATGAGCAGGCCGTAGACCGGCTGCTTGTTCTGGAACGGATGTTCCCCCGTCTGACGGATGTTCCCCCGTCTGATGCGAGGCGTGCTCCCGATAAGAGGCTGAACTTATTTTGCTTTCCGGCGCTGTGGGAGGTTTTGCCTAGCCCGACTTTCTCAACCGAGGTAGCGCGCGAGCGGAAAGGCGCGTGGAATCAAGGGTAGGCTGCCGAAGGTCTCCACTACATGGGGCGCAACGGGAGCTGCGCCGCCGGACCGGGAACGGCGATTCGCGGCGGCGGCTGCGGCGGCAGGGCGAGGCCGAGTCGTTGCAGGAGAAGCTTCTGGTCGACATTCGGCTCGGTGTGTCGGCACATGATCAGCGTTCGGCCGTCGGTGGTGGGGAAGTGGACGTCGAGCATTTGTATGCCGGCGAGCTTGTCGAGCACGGCGCGCGGGGTGAGGCCGGCGGCCATCGGCCGGAGCCGGGCGCGCAGCGTGACGTGCAGGCAATAGGCGAGGAAGGCCACGAAGATGTGCGCCTCGACGCGGCTCTCGAGCTGGTGGTAGATCGGCCGGAGTTGCAGATCGTCCTTGAGGTTCTTGAAGGCCGCCTCGACTTCGACGAGTTGAATGTAGAACCGCCACAGGTCGGCGGGATCGCGCCCAGACATGTTGGTGCGCAAAAGGTAGCGGCCTTCGCGCCGGCGCGCCTGGCGCAGCTTCTTGCGGTTGAGCGCGTAAGTGAAGGCGGCGGTGTGGGGATCGACCTTGATGTCGAGGAGGCGCCACGCCGCGGGCGCCTTGGCTTTGGCGGCGCCGAGCTTCATCAGTAGGCTCTCGCGGGTGAGGTCCATCAGCGCCAGCTTCGCCAGGCGCGCCCACAGCCATTTCAACCGCCGCTTCCGCATGGCGCGCTCCTTGTCGATGCGCGCCCGGCTCTGGGCGAACACGTAAAGCTCGTCGTCCTCGGCCAAGAGCTTCACTTCGACGCCCGGCCGCACCTCATGCCACGGCAGGCCGACGAGAGACTTCTCCAGCTTGCCGAGGCGTCCCTTCGGGGTCCCCACCAGATAGGCGACCGGCGGATCGGATTGCCGCATTTCGGCGAGCACGTCCTCGGTGGGGATGCCGCGGTCCATCACCCAGATGCGCTCCGCCTTGCCGTACTGCGCCTCGATCTTCGAAAGGAAGGCGCGCAGCGTCGTCTTGTCGGAAGTATTGCCGGGGAGAACCTCGTAGGCGAGCGGAAAGCCGTCGGGTGTCACCACGAGCGCAATGACCACCTGCACGCAGTCCGGACGCTTGTCGCGGCTGTAGCCGTAGCGGCGTTTGTCGCTGTCGTCGTCCGGCGGGTCGGATTCGAAGTACGTGCTGGTCAGATCATAGAGAAGGACGTCGAAGCGGGCGCCGAACAGATCCTGCCACCGCCGGCGCAGGTGCGTGAACAGCGCCGGCTTGTGCTCGACGAGCTTGTCGAGGCAACGATAGAGCGCGTTCTTCTCGACCAGCGCGAAATCTTCGCCGAGCAGATCGCCCATGGCGCTTTGCTCGAACCACAGCCGGTGTAAACGCCATTCGCTGCCCGGATCGATGAGCCGGTAACACGCCAGCGTCTGGAGAATGTGCCGCCAGCAGGTTCCTTCGCGGGAATCGGGCAGACGGGCCGCCCAGAAGCGGTCGAGTTCCAGTTGCTCGTAGAGCTGGCAGGCGAGCCAGCACGCGCCCCATTGCCGCGGCCGGTGTAGTTGCATGGCCCCGAGCCGGATCTGCACGCCGTGGTCCTCGGCGTGTTCGGGCAGCGGCCGATCGGCGGGGAACAGGGCCAATTGGGTCGGCTGTCGCGCCTCCTCGTCGAAAGCTTCGATCACCCGGCACCACGCCTCCTCCTGGCTGTCGTTGATCTCGCCAAGATAAAGCACCTGGCGCTGCACCACCTTGCCGCCGGCGCAGCGCTTGCTCTCGACAATGCTCCAGTAGCAGTGCTCCTTGCCGTCCTTGAGACGGCGATTCGGTCGCAAATACATGGCGACCCCAGTCTACGCCAAACGCGCAATCTGAAAAGATACTAGGTCTCCACTACACGGCTATTTCAAAACCCGGCCATTGATCCGACTCGTCTTTTGCTCCTTCCCAGCCCCAAAATTCGTTCCCAGCCTGCTCCGGTTGAGAAAGTCGGGCTAGTGGCTACGCGGGCCGAGGCCAGGGGGAGCGCCGTGGGGATGGCGACGTCGGCTGCTTCGAACAGGCGGCGCACGTCGTCGCGCGGCGTAGGGACCTGATTGTAGGAAGGCCGACCGCCGACGCTCACCTCGATGAGGCAGAGGCTAGCGAGCCGGTCGAGAGCCTCCTGCACGGTCAGGTCGATGTCGCGCCATCGCCGGCGCAGCGCCTGCACCAGGAGATAGGCCAGCATGACCACGAGGGCGTGGCCGCGCGTGCGGTCCTCGTCGCGCAGGTAGACTGGCCCGCAACCGTCGAAAAATCACCCGAAAATTCGAAAACTCTGGCCGAACTCCCAATTTTGCAACTGCCTCAATAGCCCGAACAAATCCCTACGCCGCACCGCCTGATCGCACCACTTTGGATCGCACCCATGTTCGACGCGGCGGTCGAATGGGGTCCTCGCTATTCCGAGTGGGTAGCTGCGCGCCAGGATTATCCGACATCTGCGGCGTGCAACGTCGCCGCCAGACCAAAATGCACTTCGACGCCGCGTTGCCAGTTTAAACGACGCGGTTTCGGCGCGCCGTGTATCGGATGTTCCCCTCTCTTTTGATGCGATTTTTCGTTTTTGTACCGCGATCGAAGGCCATGAAAAGCCGCGACGCGCCGAACAGCCCGAACCGACCGCGCCGAAGCCGGCGCCCCGCAAACGCGGGCGTCCGCGCAAGGGCGAGGAACCCCCGCCCAAACCGCCCACGCGCCTGGAACGCCAAGCCGGCATGACCCTGAGCCAAATGCTCGCCGATCTGCCCCGGCCTTGTGACGTCGGCGTCAAGCGCAACGCCAAAGGACATCAAGAGACATGGATCGGCTATAAGCTGCACGTGGATACGGCCGACGGCGACATTCCCGTCAGTTGCGTTCTCACCTCGGCTTCCGTCCATGACAGTCAGGTCGCCATCCCGCTGGCTACGATGACGGCGGAACGCCTGGTCAATCTCTACGATCTCATGGACAGCGCCTACGACGCGGCCGAGATCGAGGCGCACAGCCGCGCGCTCGGCCACGTGCCGATCATCGATGCCAATCCGCGCCGTGACGCCGCCCTCAAACAAGAATTGGCGCGAGAGCAGAGGCGTCAGGCGCTGGCGGGCCATCGCATGGCCGAGGACATCCGTTACAACGAACGCAGCAGCGCCGAACGGGTCAACGCCAACCTCAAAGACAATCACGGCGGTCGAACCGTCCAGGTGCGCGGCCCCACGAAAGTGATGTGTCATCTGATGTTCGGCATTCTGGTCGTCACGGTGACCCAAATCATCCGTCTCATCGCATAGCGATCGCGATCGTACGCAACATAGAGAGCCCGTAGCCTCCCAAAATATCGGCAGCTCGGCGAGCTATTGCCCGCGCGCGCTCAGAAACGCCGCTCTCGGCACAAATCGACCCAGGCCGCCGCCGCCAAAATCGGCACAGCTCGGAAATCAATCCAAGTTTGCGCTCTTGCGGAAACACAACCCAGTGCTCCCAAACATTTTGCAAATGCCTCTATTGTCATTGGCTGCAGCGGCACGTTGCCGGGCGAGGGCTTTCCAGTAAGCGTCCCAGTCGCCGTTGATTTGGTTTATTCGCAAGGCGAGCATATGTTCGGCATGCTCGACGCGCCGCCAGGCGCCGGGCCGCTTCAGGCGTTGCTGGGCGACGTAGCGATGAGCGCTTTCGATCTCGCCGGAGCCGATTGGCAGCCCTTCGGCCAGGGCCTGGCGATCGTTCAACTGGTCGGCGCGAGCGCCGAGATAACGATGGCAGGTTCGCACGGGCGCATGCTCGTCGTCGACTTCGGGGGGCTCGCAATGTCCGGCGAGCGCCCGCAGGACGGCGTCGAGACGGCCGCCTTTGAGCGCCTCCTTCTGCGTCTCCATCCAGGCGCTGCGCGCAGCCGGGTCGGGCGCGATCGCCGCCGAGGCGACGCCCAGGTATTCGCAGACGTGATAGAAATCAATCAAATAGCGGCCCTGGTCGCCGACTTGCTGCTCCCCCCCGGCTCTTCGACCCGGGGGTGGCCGACGATCCAGGGCGCGCCGTCGCCGACCGCGTGAACCTGGGAGTTCGCCCCGAAGCCGGCGCGAACCGCGTGAGGCAAAGCAGCTGGCGCCCGGCCTCTTCGACCCCGCCCTCGATCGAGCCCGCATAAACCGGCGTGCAGTTCCCTTGCGCGTGCGCCAGCGACAGCTTCGCCTCCCGCCAGGACAGCGTCTTGCCCTTGCGCTTGTCCTTCTCCTCGCTGTTCGGCTCGACGATCGGAACCATGCCGCCGTCCGTCTCGACGACGATCGGCTTGCGAAGGCCCGGCGCTTCCGGAAACTCCAAATCCCGACGACGGCTTTCATGCATTGCCTGGGCGTGGGCGAACGGGATCCGCTGGATCGTGCTCTCGCCGATCGCGAAGCCGTAGTGCTCCTCAAGCTTGGCGCGCGCCTGCGCGAAGGGCCGATCGGCGGCGAAGTCCGGTCCCCGGGCTCTTCGACCCGGGGATGGCGCGCTGCAGCGGCCGCGAACACCCGAGCGGGCTCACCTTCGCCCCGAGCACGAATGGACGCACCCGCTGCGTCCCGAACCGAGATTGCGGCTCTCGGACCTCTATCTCACCGAATTTCGTATGCCAGCGGAGTTTTTTTCGCCTTGGCGATGCATCTGCGGGCGTTGGCGAATCTCCCGCTCCGTCGCCTCGACCCGCCGCTCGGCCCAACTGCGCAGCGCCTCCCGTCCCAGAAGACGCGTCTCCTCGACCATCCGCTCTTCCGCCGCGTCGGCTTCCTTCAATGCCCCCTCGTCGCCTTCGACCGCCAGCACAATCGACCACACCCGCTGCCGAAGCTCCGGATGCGCCCGCAACGCCGCCATCAGCGCCTCATCGCTCAACTCCCCGACCGCCATCCGTCGCCTCCCGCCAAATCAATCAAACCGAACCTACCCTGCATCGCTTTGAATCGCACCCCATCATCCCTCCTTAAGCCCCAGCACGTCGGCCATCGCATAGAGGCCGGGCTTGCGGCCGTGGGCCCAGCGCGCCGCCTTGAGCGCGCCATAGGCGAACAGCATGCGATCCTCCGCATGGTGCGTCAGCGTCAGCCGCTCAGCTTCCCCGGCGAACGTGACTTCGTGATCGCCGACGACCGTGCCGCCGCGCAAGCTGGCGAAGCCGATGTCGCCCTTGCGCCGCTGGCCGGTCGCGCCGTCGCGGCCGCGCGCCGAATGGGTCTTGAGAGCAATCCCGCGTCCGGCCGCCGCCGCCTCGCCGAGCATCAGCGCGGTGCCGGAGGGCGCGTCGACTTTCATGCGGTGATGCATTTCGAAGATCTCGATGTCGTATTCGTCGCCCAGCGCCGCGGCGACGCGGCGCGTCAGCGCCGCAAGCAGGTTCACGCCGAGGCTCATGTTGCCCGAGCGCACGATCGGCGCATGGCGCGCGGCGGCTTCGATCCGGTCCAGGTCCTCCTCCCCGAGTTCGGTGGTGCCGATCACGTCGGCAATGCGCGCCTGCGCCGCGAGCGCCGCCAATTCGATCGTGGCGGCGGGGGAGGAGAAGTCGATGATCGCATCGGCGTTCAGCATGAGCGGCAGCGGGTCGGCCCCAATGGTCAGCCCGGTCGCCGGGCAGCCGGCCAGGGGGCCGGGATCATGGCCGATCCAGGGCGAGTTTTCGCGCTCGAGCGCGCCGTTGAGCGTCAGCCCATCGGCCTCGTGAATCGCTCGCACGATCATGCGGCCCATGCGGCCGGCCGCTCCCGCGACGACGATGCGCAATTCGGCCATGTCAGGAAACTCCTCGTCGCGTCGAAGACGTCAGGCGCCTTCGACCAGCACCATTTCGATCTCCGCCGCGCCCTCGCGCAGGGCGCGCGCCGCCTGGTATTCGGCCGAGTGAAAATAGGCTCGCGCGGCGTCGTAGCTGTCGAACTCCAGCACGACGTTGCGCGCCCTCGCCTTGCCTTCGAGCGCCTCATGACGGCCGCCCCGCGCGAGCGCCCTGCCGCCATACGCGGCGATCGCCTTGGTCGCCGCCGCCGCATAGCGCGCATAGGCCTCTGGATCGAGAATGTCGACGCGCGCGATCACATAGCCCTTGGGCATGAGGCGTTTCCCACTTAAAAACTGCGTCATCCAAGATAGCGGCGTTCCGTGTCCGATCAAGGCGCGACGCGGGCAATCTCCTCGACGATCGCCGCCGCCGCCTTCCGCGGGTCGGGCGCGGTCGTGATCGGGCGGCCGACGACGAGGTAGTCCGCCCCATCGCGAATCGCGCTCTCCGGCGTCGCGACGCGCTTCTGGTCGCCGACCGCGGCCCCGGCGGTACGTATGCCAGGGGTGACCAGGAGCATCCGCGGCCCGACAACCTCTAGGACGCCTTTGGCTTCGGCGGCGCTGGCGACGAGACCATGAACGCCAAGCGCCTCGGCCTGCCCGGCCCGACGCCGCACCAATTCAGCGACGCCGAAGCGGTAGCCGGCCTCGATCAGGTCCTCGTCGTCCGAGGAGGTCAGCACCGTTACGGCGAGGATGGCGAGGCCGGAGCCGGCGGCGCCCGCGACCGCCGCGCGCATCGTCTGCGGATAGCCGTGCACCGTGAGAAAGGTTGCGCCAAGCCGCGCCGCCTGTGCGGTCGCGCGTTCGACCGTATTGGGAATGTCGTGCAGCTTGAGATCGAGAAAGACCCGCTTGCCGGCCGCGGCAAGACGACCGACGAGCGACAGCCCATCGCCGCTGTAGGCCAGCTCCATGCCGATCTTGTAGAACACCACCGCGTCGCCGATCGCCGCGACCAGCCTTTCGGCCGCGGCCCCGTCGGCGACGTCGAGCGCGACGATTAGCCGCTCGCGCGGCGTCGTCGGTTTCATGCGCTTGGCTCGAGGCGGCGCGTCCGCGGGGCGCCTGACCGGGCCGGCGGATCGAGCCGGTAGGTCCAGACCCTGGCGGGCGGCAGGTTGGCCCAGATCGCCCTCCCGCGCTCGGCGGCGTAACGGCCCTCGCAGACCTCGCGCGGGATGGGCGACACCGGCCCGTAGGTAAACTGCACGAACACTCCGTCCGCGCCCATCAGCTGAAACGCGTCGCCAAGCAACCTCTCGCGGTCGCCCGGCGGGCGGGTGAGAAGCGGCAAACTGGAAACGAAGGCGGAGATCCGCTCGCCCGCGAGGTCGGAGAGAGTCCGCGGCAGGTCATAGGCGTCGCCCTCGATCACTCGCGTTCCGGGGTGGCGGTCCCTCAGCATGCGGCAAAACTGCGGATTGTACTCGACCATGACCAGTCGGCGGCGGTCGAGGCCGCGGTCGATCAGCGCCCGCGTGACGGGCCCCGTGCCCGGACCAAGCTCGACGACCAGTCCCTGCGCCGGCGGCCCCGAGGCGGCGGCCATGGCGCGCGCGAGCGCCCGCCCCGACGGCGCGACGGCGCCGGTCAGGCGCGGCGTCGACATCAGCGA
This sequence comes from uncultured Alphaproteobacteria bacterium, assembly GCA_963770035.1. Lineage (GTDB taxonomy): Bacteria > Pseudomonadota > Alphaproteobacteria > Rhizobiales > Beijerinckiaceae > Roseiarcus. Next base: position 82,632 of record CAVYON010000004.1, read on the forward strand.
CATCAGGAAATGGGCGCCGTCGCCGAGTCCCCCGGGGCGCTTGAGGTTTCGCTTCTGGTCGTGCATGCCCCCTCCACGTCAAGGCGTCCGCTCATCGCGCGGGCGGTTCATCAGGCCTCCCGACGAGACGAGGCGGTCAGCTTCGCCCCTCGAAGAACTCCTTCATTTTGGCAAAGAAGCCGGCGCTTTCGGGATGGGTTTTGTGCGAGGACTCTTGGGCGAACTCCATGAGAAGTTCGCGCTGCCTCCGCGTCAGGCTTTGCGGCGTCTCGACATTGAGCTGAACGAAGAGATCGCCGGCCTCGCGCGAGCGCAAGATCGGCATGCCCTTGCCGCGCAACCTGAGCTGCCGCCCCGTTTGCGCGCCCTCGGGAATGCTGACCCGCGATTCGGTCCCGTCGAGTGTATGGACGGTGAACTCGCCTCCAAGCGCGGCCTGCACCATTGAGATCGGCACCCGGCAATAGAGGTCCGCGCCGTCGCGCTGGAACACCGGATGCGGCTTGACCGAGAGGAAGATATACAGATCGCCCGTCGGACCGCCGCGCATGCCGGCCTCGCCTTCGCCGGTCAGGCGGATTCGCGTGCCATCCTCGACGCCGGCCGGCACATTGACGGAGAGCGTCCGCTCGCGCGTCACGCGTCCGGAGCCGGCGCATTTGTCGCAAGGGTTGTCGATCGTCTGGCCCCGCCCCTGGCATGACGGGCAGGTCCGCTCGATGGCGAAAAACCCCTGCTGGGCGCGCACGCGCCCGTGGCCGCCGCAGGTCCGGCAGGTGACGGGTTTTGACCCGGTGCGCGCGCCGGATCCCGCGCAGGCCTCGCAGGTCACCGAGGTCGGCAACTTGATCGTCGCATTTTTGCCGTTGAAGGCTTCCTCGAGCGTGATCTCGAGATTGTAGCGAAGGTCCGCGCCGCGCTCGCGTCCCGAACCCTGACGGCCGCCGCGCCGACCGCCCATCATATCGCCGAACAGGTCGTCGAAAATGTCCGACATCGACGCGGCGAAGCCGTCGCCCATGCCGCCGACGCCGCCCTGTTCGAAAGCCGCGTGGCCATAGCGGTCGTACGCCGCCCGCTTCTGCGAGTCCGACAGGGTCTGGTAGGCCTCGTTGACTTCCTTGAAGCGCGACTCGGCCTGCTTGTCGCCCGGGTGACGGTCCGGGTGGCAACTCATCGCCGCCTTCCGGAAGGCGGATTTCAAATCGACCTCGGTCGCCGTCTTGGATACGCCCAAAACTTCGTAGAAGTCCCGTTTCGCCATTTCAGCGCGCCCCTTCGCGCGTGAGTCGAGCCGTCGTCACTATGGTTCGTCCGGCGAACGCCAACTGCAGTCTCGCTCTTTACCAACATCACAGCGCCCGCTTCGGGGCGGGTCCGTCGAGACCTGCCGCTTCGCGGGCGCTTGTTGCAAGTCCCTTTGGGGTGCGCCAGCGATCCGGAGTCCCCCAAGAAGGCGCCGGCCGCGTAACAGCGGCCGGCGGCGTTCGATCAGGACTTCTTCTTGTCGTCGTCGACCTCGCGGAACTCCGCGTCGATCACGTCGTCCTTGGCCTCGGCGCCGGCGCCGGCTGCTGCGTCTCCACCGGCAGCGCCGGCCTGCTGGGCCTTGTACATCGCCTCGCCGAGCTTCATCTGCGCCTGCATGAGGTCGTTGGTGCGGGCCTTGATGGCCTCGACATCCTCGCCCTGCAGCGCGGTGCGGACGGCGGCGATCGCCGCCTCGATCGCGCTCCTGTCGGACTGGGCGGCCTTGTCGCCGTACTCCTTGAGCGCCTTCTCGGCGTCATGGGAGGCCGACTCGGCGTGATTCTTGACGTCGACCAGCTCGCGCCGCTTCTTGTCCTCGGCGGCGTGGGCCTCGGCGTCCTTGACCATCCGGTTGATGTCGGACTCGCTCAATCCGCCGGAGGCCTGGATGCGGATCTGCTGCTCCTTGTTGGTCGCCTTGTCCTTGGCGGTGACGTTGACGATGCCGTTGGCGTCGATGTCGAAGGTCACCTCGATCTGCGGCATGCCGCGCGGCGCCGGGGGAATGCCGACGAGATCGAACTGGCCGAGCAGCTTGTTGTCCGCCGCCATTTCACGCTCGCCCTGGAAGACCCGGATCGTCACCGCCGTCTGGTTGTCCTCGGCGGTCGAGAACACCTGGCTCTTCTTGGTCGGGATCGTGGTGTTGCGCTCGATCAGGCGGGTGAACACGCCGCCCAGCGTCTCGATGCCGAGCGACAGCGGCGTCACGTCGAGCAGCAGCACGTCCTTGACGTCGCCCTGCAGGACGCCCGCCTGGATCGCCGCGCCGATCGCCACCACCTCGTCGGGGTTGACGCCCTTATGGGGCTCCTTGCCGAAGAACTGTTTGACGACTTCCTGCACCTTGGGCATGCGCGTCATGCCGCCGACCAGCACGACCTCGTCGATCTGGGCGGCAGCCAGGCCGGCGTCCTTCAGCGCCTTGCGGCACGGCTCGACCGTCCGCTGGATGAGGTCGTCGACCAGCGCCTCGAACTTCGAACGCGTGAGCTTCAGCGCGAGGTGCTTGGGGCCGGTCGCATCGGCGGTGATATAGGGCAGGTTGATGTCGGTCTGGGTGGCCGAGCTCAGCTCGATCTTGGCCTTCTCCGCCGCCTCCTTCAAACGCTGAAGCGCGAGCTTGTCCTTGGTCAGGTCAATGCCCTGCTCCTTCTTGAACTCGCCGGCCAGATACTCGACGAGCCGCATGTCGAAGTCCTCGCCGCCGAGGAAGGTGTCGCCGTTGGTCGACTTCACCTCGAACACGCCGTCGCCAATCTCGAGGATCGAGATGTCGAACGTGCCGCCGCCGAGGTCATAGACGGCGATCGTGCCGGCCTTCTTCTTGTCGAGGCCGTAGGCGAGCGCCGCTGCGGTCGGCTCGTTGATGATGCGCAGCACTTCGAGGCCGGCGATCTTTCCGGCGTCCTTGGTCGCCTGACGCTGAGCGTCATTGAAGTACGCGGGGACGGTGATGACCGCCTGCGTTACGGGACCGCCGAGGTGCGCCTCCGCCGTCTCCTTCATCTTCTGCAGGGTGAAGGCCGAGATCTGCGACGGGGAATACTGCTTGCCGTCGGCCGAAACCCAGGCGTCGCCGTTGGGCGCCCGCACAATCTTGTAGGGGACAAGGCCCATGTCCTTCTTGGTCATGGGGTCTTCGAACGACCGGCCGATGAGGCGCTTGATCGCGAAGATCGTCCGCTCGGGGTTGGTGACCGCCTGACGCTTGGCCGGCTGGCCAACCAGGCGCTCGCCGTCGTCGGTGAACGCCACGATCGAAGGCGTCGTCCGGGCGCCCTCGGAATTCTCGATGACCTTGGGGGTCGCTCCCTCCATGACCGCCACGCACGAGTTCGTCGTGCCGAGGTCGATACCGATCACTTTCGCCATAGTCTCCCTGCTCCTTTCGCGGGACCGCCCGGCCCCGCAGCGGCCGGACCATGAGAAGGACTCCCTCGGCCCGAAGCGGCCGGCGTCGCCTGTTCTGATCCCCTAAATTCAACGTAAATTCGCGGCGGACTCAACGCGCTTGCGACGCCGAACCCGTCAGTCGCGGCGTATATAGGTTCGGCCTTTTCGAGGCGCAAGGCGCGGAATCGCCGGATTTCTCTCGCCCCGCCGGCCGGAGCGCCGTCTCAACAAACGGCTTTCCCTTTCGTCCGCGGCCTTCTAGATAGCCGCGATGATGTCTTCGACGATTTGCCGCCTATTCCTCCTGATCGGCGGCTTGACGCTGGCTGCGGCGCCGGTCGGCGCGCAACTCGCCCTGCCGGGGGCGGCTGCTTCTCAGCAGGACGGAGCGGCGGCCGTTGCGCCGAAGTCAAAGAGGTCCGGAAGCGCGGCCAAGGCGGACAAGAGCGGCAACGCGGATAAGAGCGGCAAGGCGGCCAGGGCCGCCCTCAAGTCCGCGCCCGGCGCCGAATCGATCGACGGCCGCCCGCTGATGCTGAACGGCAAGGCGGGGCTCCTGCAGATCTCCGGCCGCGGCGAAACCCTGCAGATCGATAAGCTCAGCCTCGCCGGAGAAGGCGTTTCGGACCCGACCCAACGCTGCATCCTCAACATCGTCGGCGAGAAGCCGATCGTGGCGGTCAGCGACGGGCGGCCGGACGGTCTCGAACGCTATCACGCCGAAGTGCCGGCTTGCCCGTTCGCCTTCGATGTCCTGGACGGCGCCGTCCTCGTTCCGGCGCAGATCACCGCCTGCGTCTTCAAGTCCGCCGACTGCCAGACGAGCCCGAGCGGCCTATGGGGTCCGGACGGGACAACGCTCGCGGCCGACGCCGCGGCCATCGGAAAACGGCGCACCGAAGCCGAAAACGCCATGGCAAGCGCGCTGCACGGGCTCGAGGATCGCGCTAAAAACAATGCCGATGCGGCGGCTCTGGTGCGCGACCAGAGCGGCTTCGCAGGAGAACGCGATGATATCTGCCGCGACTACGTGCAGGAATCGGAGCATGGATTCTGCGCCGCGAGCGTGACCGCCGCGCGGGCGGCGCTGCTCGAGGCTCGGCTCGCGGCTTTCTCGGGCTCCGGGGGCAAGAGCGTGAAATCCGACAAGAGCGCGAAGGCGGATAAGAGCGCCGAAGGCGGACAAGCAAGCCAAGCACAAGAGGCCCAAACCGCCGGAGGGCGTCGAGGCCGACAAGCCGCAGTAGCCGGCGCCTCCGATAGAGGGAGCGGCCCGGCCGACGAACGAAATGCTGAATTCTGAACTGTCCGAAGCCCGCTTTATTTTGCCGTCGCCGTCGGCTAGCTTCCGTCCGGAGACGAAGCGGCCGACATTGGGCGCGCGACGACGAGGGGTTGACCATGGGGATGTGGGAGGAGTTCAAGGAATTCGCGCTTAAGGGCAACGCGCTCGCCCTTGCCGTCGGCGTGATCATCGGCGCGGCCTTCGGCAAGATCGTCGACGCCCTGGTCAACGACCTCATCATGCCGGTCGTCGGCATCGCCGGAAAGGCGGACTTCTCCAATTACTACATCCCCCTGTCGAGCGCCGTGACCGCGACCAATCTCGGGGACGCGCGCAAGCAGGGCGGCGTGCTCGCCTACGGCGACTTCATCAGCGTGGCGATCAATTTCGCCATCGTCGCGGTCGCGCTGTTCCTCTTGATCAAGGGGATCAACATTCTGACCCGCCCGGACAAGAACAAGCCGGCCGCACCGCCGCCGCCGCCAAGTCCGGAAGTCGTGCTCTTGACCGAGATCCGCGACCAACTCGCCCGGCGCAGCCTCTGAACCCGGCTCGAGGCGGGACGCCTCCTGGCGTCAGATCGGCAGACCGTCGAGTGCGGCGCCGGCGAGGAATAGACCCGTCAGAGCGGCGTACGCCTTTGCCGCGAATGTGCGTCTCGCAGCGACGACGCCGATCAGGATCTCGATTTCGCCGCGCGCGTTGCGCACCCGGATCAGGCAACCCTTGACGTGGACGGCGGCGAGTTCCGCCACAATCGGCCAGGCGGCATGCAGGCGCGGCAGCCGAACGCGGCGTTTGGCGGCGACGATCTGATTGTCCTTCACGACCTCGAAGTCGTAGGATTCGGACATGCTTTCGAACCTCCTCGTAGCGCCGGCCGCCCGCCGCGCCCGCGAAGGCTACGGGGCGCGTGAGGTCAAAGTTGGCCCGAATGGCGCCGTCTCGCCGGCCCGCTCACAGAGCGACCCACCTCAGCCGCGGGGGCGTTGGCGGTCACATTGACCGACGAGAGCGACATCACCGCCTCCGCGCATTCCGGCTACTGGCCCATCATTCCCGGCCCCATCATTCCCGGTCCGGGCCCGTATCCGCCCATCATGCCGCCGGGGTAGCGATCGTGGGGCGCAGAATGGCGGCTGTAGCGCTGAGGGCCCCCGCCGGGCAGCCGATTGCCGTTCGCCGCAAAGGCCCGGCCCAAGGCGGCGCGCAGTCCGCCGCCATGTGGATTGACATGGCATCGTCCGCACGGGATCCCGGTGTCCTGCGCCAAGACCGGCAGCGCTTGGACGGTCCGCACGGGCAGCGCCATTGCAAGCGTCAGGAATGCGCCTGGCGCGAGCGCCGCCGACGCAATCGGGACGATATTCTTAGGGAACGTCCAGTTTCCATCGTCTTCATCCCTTGTCTGTGCCGTTACGAGGCCGCGTCCTGACCGTCGCCGGCGCGAGCAGGGCGCTAGGCGCGCCTCAGCTGCGGAGATATTTGACGAGCGCTGCAACGCTCAGGATGAGCACGATCAGAACGAGGAGCCCGACGAGCCCGCCTCCGAACAATCCGAAGCCGCCCATCATTCCCCCGTATCCGTACATGATCGTCTCCTTGACCTTTGCCTCCCGGAGCCCACGTTGCGCCGATCTCGTAAGCAAGGGCGCAGCGCAGGCGCCAGCCGGGCGTTTTGGGACGACGACCGACGGCGCCGTCGGTCGTCGGCGCCCCTCACATCATCCCCATCGGTCCCCAGGACATCTGGTCCGCGGTCTTCTTCTGGTCTTCGCTGAGCGCGGCATAGAGCGGCTTGAGAGCCTTGTTCATCTCCCGCAAGGAGTCGAGCTGCGCCGCCATGAACTGCTCATGAAGGTCCAGACGATCGGGCAGGTTGAGGGCCGCCGCGCCCTTGGGGTCCATCATCGTCGCGCAACGCGCTTGCATGCCGTTAGCATTGTCGCGCGCGGCCGTCGCATAGGCTTTCCACAGCGGCTCCTGGGCTTCGGTGATCTTCAACTCGGCCTTCAGATAGGCGAGCCGCCCATCCATGTGACTACCCATGGCGGCGCACATCCCCGGGCCAAACCGGCCGGAGCCCATCATCCACGGCCCCATTCCGCCCCGAGACATCATGCCGGGGCCCATGCCGCCGCCGCCCATCATGCCCTGCCACCAGTCCCCCATCATCGCGCCATATCCAGGCGCGGCAGGGGTTTGGCCCTGAGCGGTCGGGTTCGATTGCGCGGGGGTCGCCTTCGTCTGGGCCAAGCCGACGGCCGACCCGACAGCCAGTGCCGCGACCAGTGCGAAAGCGGGAACTGCGAAACGATTGAGCTTTGACATGACGATGGTCCTTCCTTTGAGCGACGCCGGCAGAGCAGCCGGACGACGAATGACCAGTGTTGACGGCTTGAGGTTCGAGCGGGCGCCTCCTTGCGGTCGCCTAAAGCCGCACCCGGCGCAGCCTCAGTGCGTTGGTGATAACGCTGACGGATGAGAGCGACATCGCTGCGGCCGCCACGATCGGCGACAACAGGATGCCGAACGCCGGATAAAGCACGCCCGCGGCGATCGGCACGCCGGCGGCGTTGTAGAGGAAGGCAAAAGCAAGATTCTGCCGGACGTTGCGCATGGTCGCCTTCGACAGCCTGCGAGCGCGGACGAGGCCGGCGAGATCGCCCTTGAGCAGCGTCATCCCGGCGCTCTCGATCGCCGCATCCGTCCCCGTGCCCATCGCGATGCCGACGTCGGCCGCGGCGAGCGCCGGCGCGTCGTTGACGCCGTCCCCCGCCATCGCCACCACCCGGCCTTCGCTTTTCAGGCGGGCGACCGCCGCTGCCTTGCCCTCCGGCAAGACCTCCGCCTCATAGGCCTCGAGTCCGAGCCTGGCGGCGACGGCCGCAGCGGTCGCGCGGTTGTCGCCGGTCAGCATGACGACGTTCAGGCCCTGCGCCTTGAGCGCGGCCAGCGCCTCGGCGGCGCCCGCCTTCACCGGATCGGACACGGCGATCAGCGCCGCTGCCTGTCCGTCCACGGCGACAAAGACGACCGTCGCGCCCTCGCTCCGCAAAGCCTCGGCCCTCGCGGCGAGCGGCGCCGCATCGGCGCCACGCTCGGCGACGAACACGTCCGAGCCGACCGCGACGGCGCGTCCCTCGACGAGCCCTGCAACGCCGCCGCCCGTCGAGGCGTGGAAATCGGCGGCCTCGGCGAGCTTGAGGCGTTTACGACGCGCCGCGGCGACCACGGCGGCGGCGATCGGATGCTCGCTCGACCGCTCGAGGCTGGCGGCCAGTCGCAAGGCGTCATCGGCCGAAAATCCCGGCGCCGCATCGATGGCGGAGAGACGCGGCTTGCCCTCGGTCAGGGTCCCCGTCTTGTCCACGACCAGGGTATCGACGGCCTCGAACCGTTCGAGCGCCTCGGCGTCGCGGATCAGCACGCCGGCGCGGGCCCCCGCGCCGACCCCGACCATGATCGCCATCGGCGTCGCCAATCCCAGCGCGCAGGGGCAGGCGATGATGAGGACCGAAACGCCGGCGACGAGCGCGAAAGCAAAGCGCGGCTCGGGCCCGAACATGAACCACGCCAAGAAGGCGAGAACCGCCGCCGCGCCGACCAGGGGCACGAACCAGAGGCTCACCCGATCGGCGAGCCGCTGGGCCGGCGCCCGGCTGCGTTGCGCCTTGGCGACGAGATCGACCATGCGCGCCAGCGCCGTGTCGCGCCCGACCTTCTCGGCCCGCATGACGAGGCCACCCGAGCCGTTGACCGCGCCGCCAATCAGCTTCGCGCCGATTGACTTCATCACCGGCATCGACTCGCCGGTCATCATCGACTCGTCGACGGCGCTCGCTCCGTCGACGACTTCGCCGTCGACCGGGATTTTCTCGCCGGGGCGCACCCGCAGTTTGTCGCCGACCGTTACGTCCGCGAGCGCGACTTCGTGGTCGTGACCGTCGGCGTCGACGCGCAAGGCGCGCTTCGGCGCGAGGTCGAGCAGGGCGCGGATCGCATCGCCGGTCTTGTCCCGCGCCACGAGTTCGAGCACCTGTCCCACGATCACCAAGACCGTGATGACGGCCGAAGCCTCGAAATAGACGGGCGGCCCACCGTGATGGCCAAGCGCGTCGGGAAAGAGCCAGGGAGCGAGGGTCGCCACGACGCTGTAGGTCCAGGCGACGCCGACGCCGAGCGCGATCAGGGTGAACATGTTGAGGTTGCGGGTCTTGATCGACGCCCAGGCGCGCACGAAGAACGGCCAGCCCGCGCCGAGCGCGACCGGGGTCGCGAGCAGAAGCTCGATCCAGTTCGAGAGCTGCGGCGTCAGCCACTCCGGCCGCCAAAGATGACTGCCCATGTCGAGGACGACCAGCGGGACCGCCAGCGCCAGCGCCAACCAGAGCCGGCGCTTCATGTCGATCAGCTCTTCGTTCGGGCCGACCTCGGCCGACGGCGTCTCGGGTTCGAGCGCCATGCCGCAGATCGGGCACGAGCCCGGGCCTTCCTGCCGGATTTCCGGATGCATCGGACAGGTGAAGATCGCGCCAGGGGCCGGCTCCTGTAGTCGCGCTCGCTGAGCGCGGTCAGCGACCGCGCCCACGGCGCCGAGGTAGCGGGCAGGGTCGGCGGCGAACTTGGTGCGGCAGCCGGCGCAGCAGAAATAGGAGGTCGTTCCGTCGTGCTCGAAACGGTGCGCTGCCGTCGCCGGATCGACCGACATGCCGCAGACGGGGTCCTTGGCCGCGCCGCCAGCGGGCGCCATAGCGGAGCCTGCGTGGTCGTGACGATGCGCGTTGAGCGAGGGCCCAGGCGCGAGATACCGGCTCGGGTCGGCGGCGAATTTGGTCCGGCATCCGGCGGAGCAGAAGTAATAGGCTGTTCCGTCGTGCGTGAAGCTATGCTTTGCGGGCGCCGGATCGACGGACATGCCGCAGACCGGGTCCTTGGCTGTGACGCTGTCCGGCGTCTTAGCGGAGCCCTTGTCGGGGGGCGAAGGCTCGGCCGCGAGATACCGGCCCGGGTCCGCGGCGAACTTGGTCCGGCAGCCTGCGCAGCAGAAATAATAGACCTTGCCGTCGCGCGCGAAGCTATGCTCGGCCGTCGCCGGATCGACGGACATGCCGCAGACCGGGTCCTTGGCTATGACTTTTTCCGTCTCGACGAGGCTCATGTTTTTCGCCCTTGCGCCTCATGCGCGCCCTTGAAGATGTCGGAGAAGAGGCATAGACCTTCCCACTATGGGAAGGTCAAGCGATAGATTGTCGCATGAACATCGGCGCGGCGGCTTCAGCGAGCGGCGTCACCGCCAAGATGATCCGCCACTATGAGTCGATCGGCCTGTTGCCGCCCGCCGAGCGGCGGCCCAACGCCTATCGCGACTACGGCGAGCGGGAGGTGCATGAGCCGAGGTTCATCAAACGGTCGCGCCGGCTCGGCTTTTCGACCGGGGAGATCGCTGCGCTCCTGGCGCTTTGGCGCGACCGCGGGCGTCCAAGCCGCGAGGTCAGGCGCATCGCCGAACGTCACGTCGCCGAACTCGAAGCGCGCATCGCCGAGATGCAGGCGATGACCAAGACGCTCGCCGCGCTGGTCGAGGCCTGCTGCGGCGACGACCGTCCCGACCGCCCGATCCTCGACGACCTGGCGCGGGGCAATGATCTCGGCGTCCGTGCTGAAGAGCCGCCCGGTTCCTTCGCCGGCGCATCGCTCGATCCACGGGGAGCATAGGTAAAACTAGCTCTGGAAAATCAGGCAGGTTGTCGTGCCATGGGCAAGTAGCCGCCCTTTGTTGTCCCGGACTTTCCCCTCGGCGGCGCCGACTCTGCGACCACAATTCAGGACAACGCCTTCCGCCTTAATCACACCTGTTTCTGGCGTTATAGGTCGCAGCAGCGAGATTTTGAACTCGAGGGTCGTTTGTGCGACGCCCTTTTCGAGCGTCGATTGTATGGCGAGTCCCATGCAACTATCGAGGAGCGTCGCAGCCAGACCGCCGTGCACGGTCCCGGCCGGATTGAGGTGGCCATTGTTCGGCGTCGCACTCACCACCACCCTTCCCTTCGCGGCTTCCACGATATCGTAACCCAGAGTCTGGGCGACCGTGTTGAGCGGCAAGTCGCCGTTGGCGAGACCCTGGACGAATTCCAGGCCGCTCATTTCCTTCTGCCTATCCGCGCTCACTGTGCCAAACGTCTTCGCCATCAACATTTCCTCCCTGACGGAATTGTCGTGTTGTCGCGTTTCGCTCGCCGGCCACGTAGCCTCCCCTGCGAAACGATGAAGGCGGCCGACCGTAAAGGCGCGCGAACGCGGCGTTCATTGTTCTGCGGCTTGAGAAGCCCGCACGCTCGGCAATCGCCGCGACTGGTAGATCCAATTCATCAAGAAGCCGCTTGGCGCGTTGTACGCGTAGGGTTTGAGCGACTTGTAGCGGCGAAGCCCGCAACTGCTCAGCAAACAGGCGCGATAGGTGTCGTGGGCCGATCCCGAGTCGCTCGAGCGATTGAACTCAACGGAGCATTTGTCCAGATCGCCCGCCTGGATCATGGCGAGCGCCCGCTCGACGGTGGTCCGGGTGCCTTTCCACGCAGGACAGAATGGCGAAGTTTCAGGCCGGCAGCGAAGGCAGGGACGAAAGCCGGCACGCTCAGCGGCAGCGGCGCTTGGGTAGAAGCTGACGTTCCGCGCGAGCGGTGTTCGAACGCGACAAACCGGGCGACAGTATATGCCGGTCGATTTGACGGCCACGAACGCGACGCCGTCAAGGGCAGGATCGCGGCGCTGCAAACCCTGGTAAAGGGTGGCGAAGTCGAGCATGTTGGATGTCATACTTGCCGTGTTGCGACGATTCTATCGCTTGTCGGCGATCACGTCCGAAAACGACCTTTCGCCAGCGGGCCGAGCGGCCGATTGGAGGGCCTCGCTGTCCTTGACCTTCGGGTCTGACAAGACACGCCTCGATATAGCGCTCCATCCCCTTGCTCGCGCCACCGCCCGGCGCCAAGAAGCGGCCCCATGACCATCGCGACCGTTCCCGAACGCAACTGGCTTGACGTCATCCACCCGACGGTCCGCGACGCCGCGCCGAGCGGGATCGTCGAGGTGTTCGACTACGGCCGCGGCCGCCAAGGCCTGATCCCTCTGTGGATCGGCGAGGGCGACCTGCCGCCGCCGTCCGTGGCGGTCGAGGCCGCCAAGGCGTCGATCGACGGGGGCGAAACCTTCTACACCGCCCAGGCCGGGATTCCGGCGTTGCGCGAGGCGATCGCCGGCTACATGACCCGCGTTTATGGCTGGGCGCCGGGAGGGCTGCCGTTCCGGCCTGAAAACTTCTTCGTCACCATCGGCGGCATGCATGCGATCGAGATCGCGACGCGCCTCACGCTCGGTCCCGGCGACGAAGCGCTGATCCCCTCGCCCGCGTGGCCGAATTTCGTTGGCGCGATCGAGACGTCGGGAGCGCGCGCCGTCCCCGTCCGGCTCGGCCGCGAGGGACGGTGGAGCCTCGATCCGCAAAGGCTCGCGGCGGCGGTGACGCCGGCGACGAAGGTCATTTTCCTGAATTCGCCAGCCAACCCGACCGGTTTCGTCGCCACGCGCGAGGAATTGGCCGTGACGCTCGCCATCGCCCGCGCGCATGACCTCTGGATCGTCGCCGACGAGATCTACGGCCGTCTCACCTACGACGGCGCCCGCGCGCCGTCGTTCCATGACGTGATGGGGCCCGACGACAAGATTTTGTTTGTCCAGACCCTGTCGAAGAACTGGGCGATGACCGGGTTTCGCGTCGGCTGGCTCGAGGCGCCGCCGGCGCTCGGGCCGGTGATCGAGAACCTCGTCCAGTTCACGACGTCGGGTGTGCCGGTGTTCACCCAGCGCGCCGCGATCGCCGCGCTCGACCAGGGCGAGGCGTTTCTCGCCGCCCAGATCGAGCGTTGCCAGCGGTCGCGCGACATCCTGTGCGAGGGGCTGAAGGCCACCGGCCGGGTGCGCTTCTTCGAGCCGGAAGCCGCGTTCTACCTGTTCTTCGAGGTCGACGGCTTTCCCGATTCGCGGGCGCTGGCGCTGCGGCTGATCGACGAGGCGGGGATCGGCGCGGCGCCGGGCTCGGCCTTCGGCCCCGGCGGCGAGGGCCACCTCAGGGTCTGCTTCGCCCGCGACCCGGCGCAGATGGAAGAGGCGACCCGGCGCCTTGTACGCTGGCTGAAACGCTGACCGAAGAGGCGTGATGCGCTGTCTTGGCGTCACGCCGGCTTGTGACAGACGGCCTCGACGTTGTTGCCGTCGGGATCAAGGACGAAGGCGCCGTAGTAATTCGGATGATAGTGCGGCCTCAGGCCAGGCGCGCCGTTGTCCTTGCCCCCGGCCGCGATCGCGGCCTTATAAAAGGAGTCGACCTGGGCCCGCGTTTCCGCGGCGAAGGCGATATGCGCGCCGCCTTTCGGCTTGGCCCCGGTTCCGATCCAGAAGAACGGCTTGTCGGCGACGCCGAAGCCGGCATGGGCGTCGGCCCCCGTCTCTTCCGCGCTGATCTCCATCACCAGCGAAAGCCCAAGCGGCCTCAGCGCGGCCTGGTAGAACGCCCTTGAGCGCGCAAAGTCGGCGACCGAAATTCCGATGTGGTCAAACATGGGCTGGGCTCCTTCATTTCCGCCCGACAGGAGGGGACTTAGGCCCTCCGGTAGCCGGGAAGCGACGAGTCCGCGACGTCGGCCAGATTGACGACGATGTTTTCCGGTGACCGGCAGGCAATCCACCAGAGTTCGTCCGTCGTGCTCATGTTGGCTTCAAGGTGCGGCAGGAACGGCGGAACGAACATGAAGTCGCCCTCTGTGAGGTCGAGGAATTCCTGATAGCCCTCGCCGAAATAGATGCGAGCGCGACCCGACAAGACGTAAGCGCCGGTTTCGGCCTCGCCGTGATGATGGGGCAAGGAGCGGAAGCCGGGCTTGTTGCTCGCCTTGCCGAACCAAAGTCTGGTTGCTGGCGTATGGCGGGGCCCCACGCCCGTTACGATCGCCAGGCCGCCCGACTGACTTGTCCCGGTGTGCTCGCCGCCGCTCCTCGTCACCACGATCCGATCGCTGGCAGCCATTTTCCACTCCTGTCGCCCGGATCTACCGGACGCCCCGCCATAGGACGGTCCGCCAGCGCATCCCAGCATGGCGCCGCGGCCGAAAGCCGGCAACCGGCTCGGAAAGTTTCTCGCTGTGCGACGCCCTTTCGCCCGTGGCAAAGCGGACAGGGCAAGAAAACCGGAATCCGTGTGACAATATGTTGCAAAAAAGCGAAGGCTGCGGTACTCTGATCCTGTTGCCTCGATCGGACCCCTTGATGTCGTACCTGGTCCCCGTCTCCATCCGACCATTTCGTACTGGCGAGACGCTGGGCGCGCATCGGGTCGGGCTCCTTGTCCATCGGGGAAAGGGCGCGGCGACGCGTGCGGCGGGAGAGGTCGCACAGAAAATAAAAATCGCCCCAACGCCGGCGCAACCCATTGTAAAGGCTTATTTCGGTCGAGAGAATCCAAGGAAATCCAAATGAATTCAAACGTCGAAAGCCGGGATTTTGCGGAGCCCTGATGCACCTCCGCGGAAACCTGAGGAAATCCAAATGTCTGCGCGCCGGCTATGTCGCCATGGCTTTTGGATAAAAGGGACGCCCTGACGCGGCCGATTGCGCCATTTGGGCGCGCTGCTGTTCGGTGAGCACGCCCGCCTGTCGATTGGCTCCGCAATCGGGGCGATGGCTTGAAGGCAGCCCCTGCGGCCTCTACGACAAATCCGCCGCCAGCGACTCCCGCGTCGCCGTCGGGACGGTAATCTCGACCTTGTAGTGCGGATGGTCGACGCCGACCCGGATCGGCGCGCCGGACTTGGCGGCGGCGACCATCTCGGGCGTCAGTTCGAAGCGCAGGAAATGGACGGCCGACGTCTTCTCCGCCGTCGTCCGGTCGAGATCCTCGTTGGCGAACGGCGTCACGCGGGCGAAGTCTGCGACCTGAACGTAGACGCAGGTCTCCACGCCGATGAGCCGGGCAAGCTCGACCTTCCGCTCATCGGGGTCCGGATATTCGAACATCAGGGTCGCTTTCCAGTTCGACCCGTCGGGAATCAGCGGATTGTAGACGTCGAGCTCCTCCTGGATCGCCTCGGGCTCGAAGATCCGCTCGAGCCGCAGCATCTCCTGCACCTGATACTGCATGGTGAGCGCGTCTTCGAAATGGATCGTGGCGTGCGGTCCGAGTTCGACCAGCCGGACGGTCTTGTGCGCCATCACCCTGGCGCGGAACTCCTTGCGCACCCGGGCGTAGGTCTCGAGACTGTAAAGGCTTTCAGGCGTGAGCATGGGTCACACTCCGTAGGCCTGGCGCAAGAGCGAGATCGGATGCTCGGGCTCGCCGCCGACCGTACGGGCGTGCGCAATATGGTGGCCGGCCATGGCGCAATCGGAACCGAAATGGTCGGGTTTGGCGGCGTCGACCCGGGCGACCACCGGCTTCACGATCTTCATGGCGAACTTGGCGAACTCCGCCTTCACCGCATAGGTGCCGTCGTGGCCGGAGCAGCGCTCGATGAGGTCGACCTCCGTGCCGGGCACCAGCGACAGGGCTTCCTTCGTCTTCGGGCCGATATTCTGCACCCGCTGGTGGCAGGCGGCATGCAGCGCGACCTTGCCGAGCGGCGTCTTGAAGTCCGTCCTGAGCTTGCCTTCCCGGGCGCGCAGCATGAGGTATTCGAACGGGTCGTAGAACGCCGCCTTGACCTTCATTACCTCGGCGTCGTCGGGGAACATCAGCGGCAACTCCTGCTTGAACATCAGCACGCAGGAAGGAATCAGCGCCGTCAGGTCCCAGCCCTGGTCAACCAGCTTCGCCAGGATCGGAATGTTGATCTCCTTGTGCTGGCGCACGCTTTCGAGATCGCCGAGCTCCAGACGCGGCATCCCGCAGCATTTTTCGCGCGGCGTCAGGGTCACCGGAATTCCGTTGTGCGCATAGACGGCGACGAGGTCCTCGCCCGGGCCTGGTTCATTGCGGTTCATGTAGCAGGTGGCGAAGAGCGCGACTTTGCCGGTCGTGCGGCCAGCTGGTTCGCCGGGCGTCTCCGGAAACAGAATGTCGAGCCGCTTGCGCAGCGGGCGCGAGGCGTACCTGGGCAGCCACGCGTTGGCGTCGATCCCGGCGACGGCCTGGAGCGCCCGGCGCGCGGGGCGGATGGAATTGATCAGGTTGACGACCGGGGCCATGACCGGATTGGCCAGCGGCGCCCCCATGACGTCCGTGTCGGTCAGCGTCCGGTCGCGCAACCCGGCGCCCTTCGCCCGGAAGCGGACCGCCTTGGCGCGCAGCATCAGATGGGGGAAGTCGAGCGTCCAGTCGTGCGGCGGCACGTACGGGCACTTCGTCATGTAACAGAGGTCGCACAAAAAGCAGTGCTCGACGATCCTGTCGTAGTCCTCCTTGCGGACCCCATCGACCTCCATCGATTCCGACGAGTCGACCAGATCGAACAGCGTCGGGAACGACTGGCACAGGCTGACGCAGCGGCGGCAGCCGTGGCAGATTTCGAACACCCGCTCCATTTCCTTCAGGAGCGCCGCCTCGTCGTAGAATTCGGGGTTCTGCCAATCGAGCGGATGGCGGATCGGCGCCTTCAAGTTGCCTTCGCTGACGGGATTGGCCATAGATTCAGTGCCCTCCAAGGCAATCCAGCGACGGCGGGCGCGGATGGCCCGCGCGTCACAGGCCCGTCCCCCGTTCGGTTTCGGAACAGGGGAAGAGCGGGATTTCGAGCCTTCGGCTCAGCCCAGCTCGTTCAGGGCCTTCTGATAGCGGTTGGCGTGCGAACGCTCGGCCTTGGCGAGCGTTTCGAACCAGTCGGCGATCTCGTCGAAGCCTTCGGCGCGCGCGTCCTTGGCCATGCCCGGATACATATCGGTGTATTCGTGCGTTTCGCCCGCCACGGCGCTGGCGAGATTGGCCTTGGTCGGGCCGATCGGCAGGCCGGTGGCCGGATCGCCGACCGCCTCGAGGTATTCGAGATGGCCATGCGCGTGCCCGGTTTCGCCTTCCGCCGTCGAGCGGAAGAGCGCTGAGACGTCAGGATAGCCTTCGACGTCCGCCTTGTTGGCGAAATAGAGATAGCGCCGGTTGGCTTGCGACTCGCCGGCGAAGGCGTCCTTGAGATGCTGCTCGGTTTTCGAACCTTTGAGCCCCACGGGTTTTCACTCCTCACGATGTGCTGGTGACCACCGGGGTCGGCGGCGTCCGCCGTCCCGGTGCACACGATGTCGATGCCGCGGACGGCTCTGCGCCATGACGGGGAGCCGTCGCATGGCGACCATCGGAGCCGGCGCGGACGGAAGCAAGAGTTTGCCGCGCTGCTGCGACGATGCGTCGCGACCAAGAGTGAAGAGCGCAATTGTCACAGGTTTGTTGCAAATGACATGGTTCTGCACGATTCTTCCGCTAAAGACAGACGTCGCGCGCATCCGGACGCAGGCGTGAGGGCTGACCCAGTAAATCCGATCGACGCGACCCGGGGTTACGCGGGACATCAGGCGCAGGCGGCCTATAGCCGCTGGGCGCCTGTCTATGACCTCATTTTCGACCTGCCCTTTCACGCTGGCCGGCTCGCGGCCAGCCAGGCGGCGGCGAGAGCGGCCGGCCCCGGCGGCGAGATCCTGGTGATCGGGGTCGGCACCGGGCTCGAACTGCCGCTGTTGCCGGCCAACGTGCACGCCACCGGCATCGACATCAGCGCGCCGATGCTGCGCGCCGCTCGGGCCCGGGTCGCCCGTCAGGGACTCGCCCAGGTCAAGGGCCTCCACGTCATGGACGCGGCCGCGCTGGAATTCCCCGACGCCGGCTTCGACGTGGCGCTCGCGCCCTACGTGATGAGCGTCGTTCCCAATCCTGAACTCGCGCTCGATGAGGCGTGGCGGGTGCTGCGGCCGGGCGGAACGCTGGTCGTGATGAACCATTTCGCCGCCGCCCGCGGCCTGCGCAAGGCGATCGAACGCAGGATGGAGACCGCCGCCGCATGGCTCGGCTGGCATCCGAATTTTCCCTATTCGGCGATCGGCGACTGGATCGCCTCGCGGCCCGATGCGCGCGTGGCGGAACGATGCGAACTGTCGCCTTTCAAGCTGTTCACGCTGCTCAGGATCGAGAAATCAGCGGCTCGATAGCCATGCGCGCCAGCGCGTCACGAAAGGTGTGCCGCCGGCAGTTCGCTTGTAACCGGGACGCCCGACCACTAGCTTTGCTAGACCGAAGCGAGCCCGAAACCTTTGCCGAAGCCTTTCTCTTCCCGACGCGTCGCATCGCCGGCCGCGCTGAGCGACGCGGCCCTACCGTCGCGGGAGCAGCTGATCGCCTTCATCGCCGGGGCCCCAGCGCCGAACGGCGAAAAGCCGCCGGCGCGGGTGACCAAACGCGACATAGCGCGCGCCTTCGGCGTCAAGGGCGAGGCCAAGGCGGAGTTGAAGCTGCTCATCAGGGATCTGCAGAGCGAGGGCGCGATTGCCCGTGGCCGCAAGGCGCTGCAAGTGCAGGGGCGCTTGCCCGCCATCGTGGTGGCCGATGTCGCCGAGCGCGACCGCGACGGCGAACTCGTCGCAAAACCGGTCGAGTGGGACGAGGAGGGCCCGCCGCCGCGCATCCTCATCCGGCGCCCCCGCACGAAACGCGACAGCGCGCCGGCGCCGGGCTTGGGCGCACGCGTGCTGATGCGGGTCGAGTTCAACCCGGACGCGACGGGCAAAGCGCCCGCCTATTCCGGACGGGTGATCAAGGTTCTGGAAAAGCTCCGCGCGCGCCTGTTCGCGGTCTTTCGAAGGGCGGAGGATGGTTCGGGCCGCGCCGTGTCGGTGGAAAAGCGGTCCGCGACGCGCGAGTTCTTCATCCCTACCGCCTTCGCCGAGAAAGCGGAGGACGGCGATCTCGTGGCGATCGAACCGCTGCGCTCGACGCGTCTCGGCGCCCCGAGCGCGCGCATTGTGGAATCGATCGGCTCGGTCAAGTCCGAAAAGGCAGTCAGCCTGATTGCGCTCGCGCAGCACCACATTCCATACGTTTTTTCGCCAGCCGCGCTGAAGGAGGCCGAAACCGCTCGCCTAGTCCGCCTCGTGGGTCCTCGCGAGGACTGGAGAAGCCTGCCGCTCGTCACGATCGATCCGCCGGACGCCAAGGACCACGACGACGCGGTCCACGCTGCGGCCGATCTCGACCCGGTCAATCCCGGCGGCTTTGTGGTTACCGTCGCGATCGCCGACGTCGCGGCTTACGTTCGCCCCGGCTCCGCCCTTGACCGCGAGGCGCTCGAGCGCGGCAATTCGGTCTATTTCCCCGACCGCGTCGTGCCGATGCTGCCCGAGCGGATTTCCAACGATCTCTGCTCGCTCAGGGCCGCCGAGGATCGGCCGGCGCTGGCAGTGCGGATGATCCTCGGCGCCGACGGGCGCAAGCGTTCGCACCGATTTCATCGGATCATGATGCGCTCTGCGGCAAAGCTGGCCTATGAGCAGGCGCAGGCGGCCGTCGATGGCCGGCCGGACGAGACGACAGCGCCCCTCTTCGAGACCGTGCTGAAGCCGCTCTACGCAGCCCACGCCGCCATCAATCTTGAGCGCGCGCGGCGCGATCCGCTCGCTCTCGACCTGCCCGAGCGCAAGCTCGTTCTCGACAAGGAGGGTCGCCTTGCCGGCGTGCGCTGGCCGGAGCGGCTCGACGCGCATCGCCTGATCGAGGAGTTCATGATCCTCGCCAACGTCGCGGCCGCAGAGTCGCTGGAGGCGCAGCACTCGCCGCTCCTCTATCGCGCGCACGACGCGCCGAGCGTCGAGAAGCTCAACGATCTGATCGAGTTCCTCGGCACGATCGGCGTCAAGCTGGCGCGAGGCGACCGCGTTCGCCCCTCCCACTTCAACGGGGTTCTCAGCCGGGTGAAGGGACAGGGGGTCGAGGCGCTGGTCAACGAGGTCGTCCTGCGCGCTCAGGCCCAGGCCGAATACAGCCACGAGAACTATGGCCACTTCGAACTCAATCTGCGCCGCTACGCCCACTTTACCTCTCCGATCCGCCGCTATGCCGACCTCGTCGTCCACCGGGCGCTGATCCGCGCGCTCGGTCTTGGCGATGGCGGACTCGAAGACCTTCGCGCCGGCGAACTGGCGCAGGTCGCCGAGCATATCTCCGCAGCCGAGCGACGCGCCATGGCGGCCGAGCGCGAGACCGTCGACCGGCTTGTGGCCGCCCATCTCGCCGATCGCATCGGCGCCGACTTCGAAGCGCGCGTCGCCGGGGTCACGCGTGTCGGCCTGTTCGTGAAGCTTGCCGAGACCGGAGCCGACGGCTTCGTGCCGGCTGGAACGCTGGGCGACGATTACTTCCGGTTCGAGGAAGGGATCCGCGCGCTGGTCGGAACCCGAAGCGGCGTGACCTACCGGCTCGGCGACCCGGTGCGTGCGCGCCTCGTCGAGGCGGCGCCCTTCGCTGGCGCGCTTCGCTTCGAGATCGTGGCGGATGAGGCGGAGGGGGCGCCGCGACGGGGCGCGCGCCGCGCGAGGAGCGATTGGCGGGAGCGCACATCGCGCCGTCGGGGACGACAATGAACGACTTGTCCAGCTTCCGAGGCTGGCGTCCCCCACGCCGCGAGCGACCGCTGTGCGAGGCGATTTGCCGCGGCCTGTGCGGCCGTTGTCCCGCCTGCGGGCGCGGCCGGCTCTTCCGTGGCTACCTGAAACTGGACACGACTTGCAAGGTCTGCGGCGAGGACCTGAGCCACGCTCGCGCCGACGACGCGCCGGCGTATCTGACGATGCTCGTCGTCTGCCATATGGCAGGCGCCGGGGTGCTGATGTCCGAAGACGCTTGGCCAAGATCGTCGTTGGCGACGACCGCGCTAATCTGGCTGACGGTGGCCGTGATCGTGAGCCTTCTCATCTTGCCGCGGATGAAAGGGGCGGTGGTCGGCCAACAATGGGCGCTCTGCATGCACGGCTTTGGAGGGGACGAGGCGTGAGCGGCGAAAAGGGTTCGGCCCCGGCGCTGCGTCCGCGCGACGCGGCGACACTCATCATCGTCGATCGCGATGGAGCCGAGCCAAGAGTTTTGATGGGGAGGCGGCACCACGGCCACGCGTTCATGCCTGGGAAGTTCGTTTTTCCCGGCGGACGGATCGAACCGGCGGACCGGCGGATGGCCACCGCGGGCGCGCTCGACTTGGTCGTCGAGGAGAAACTCAATAGCCGCGTCTCGCGGCCATCGCCAGCGTTCGCGCGCGCGATCGCGCTCGCCGCCATTCGCGAGACCTTCGAAGAGACAGGCCTCGCAATTGGCGTCGCCGACTACGGTGCTCCGGAGGACCCGCCGCCCGGGGCCTGGGCGAGCTTTGCGGCGGCGGGCGTCTATCCCGCGCTCGACGGGATCGACTTCGTCGCGCGGGCGATCACGCCGCCCGGACGGGTCAAGCGGTTCGACGCGCGCTTTCTCGTCGTCGACGCGCGGGCGATCGCTAAGCGCGTGGAGGGAGCGGTCCATCCGGAGGCGGAACTGGTGGAACTGGTGTGGACGCCCCTCGGCGATGCGCTCGCGCTCGACCTGCCGAACATCACCCGCCTCGCCTTGGCGGATCTGGTCGCAGCGCTGGAATGCGGGCTCGACCGGAGCCGCCCGCGGCCTTTCTACCGAGAGTTGCGGGGCAAGCGGCTTAGGGAGGAGCTTTGAGCGGTCTCACGCCGCCGCGCGTGTCGCCGGCCGTAGGCGGCTGGCGAGTTCCATCAACGCAAGGTGATAGGGGACTGCCGTGCGCTGCGAACGGTTGTAGCGCGAGACGACGACCTCGAGGAGTTCGACCATGATCTCCCCATCGACCTCGGCGAGGTGGTTGAGCGTCAGGCTGGCGTGACCGAGGGCGGAAACGAGCGCTTCGCGCAGGGCCTCGAAGCCCTCCACGTCGCCGCCGATCAACGCTCGCCAGACGCGCGCGTGAAGGCGGGACATTCCGCGCGCCAGAGCCTGATCGCGCAACAGCTTGCAATAGGCCGCAAACAGCCGGTCGAAGATGAGCGGCTCCGCCCACTGCTGCAACCCCGAGAAACCCTCGGACGAATCGGTCAACGGCATGGTCACGATCCCGGCTCGGCCGTCACATGAGATGTATGCGGCTGATTTGAAATACGAATCGATTTCGATACTATTTTAAGAATCTTAATGCGTTGTAAACCGACGGAGCGGAAATTTCGGTGCGAACGCGCAACAAAATTCCCCAGGGCCTTGACTGCACGGGCGCTCTTCCCGTGCCGTTCGAGTCGTCTAGCGGTTCAAAGCGAATTCCGCTGGCCGCGTCTCGCGCGCGAGCGTGTCGAGCACCGCGTTAATCATGCCGCACTCGTCCGGCCCGAAAAACGCCGCGGCGATATCGACATATTCCGTCAGAACGACGCGCGCTGGCACATCCGGGCGGCTGCGCAGTTCGTAGAAGGCGGCGCGCAGGATCGCCCGCATCAGGGCCTCGACCCGGCGAAGCGGCCAGCCGTTCGCGAGCATTGCGTCGAGGCCGCGATCAATCGGCGCCTGATCGTGCAGCACGCCCGAGACGACGTCGCGAAAAAAGGCGATCTCGGCCGGATTGTAGGCGTCGCCCTCGATCTCCTGCCCGATCCAGTGGGCTTCGAACTCCGCCAGAATGTCGTTGAGGCCTTTCTCGGTGACCTCCATCTGGTAGAGCGCTTGGGAGGCGGCGAGGCGCGCGGCGGAGCGCAAGTCGGATTTCTTCGGCTTCATCGTCCAACCACCTTGCGCTTGAGGAGGGCGAGTCCGACAGCAGCCCGAGCGGCGTCGCCACCCTTATCGCCGCGCGCGGGATCCGCGCGCTCCTCCGCCTGGACCAGGGTCTCAGTTGTCAGGACGCCGTTGCCGAGCGCCAGCCGATGCTGCACCGACATATCCATCAGCGCCCGCGCCGACTCCCCGGCGACGATCTCGAAATGATAGGTCTCGCCCCGCACCACGCAGCCGAGCGCCACTGCTCCATCGTAGGGCCGTCCGGCCTCCGCCGCGGCGTCGAGCGCAATCGCCAGACCGGCGGGAATCTCGAGCGCTCCTGCGACGCCGACGACTTCGTAGGTCGCGCCGGCGGCATCGAAGGCGCGAGCCGCCCCCGCCAGGAGATGCGCGCCGATCGCGTCGTAGAAGCGGGCCTCAACGATGAGAAAACGCCCGCCGTCTATGCGGGGAGCGGACGCGGGAGTTGCGCGGCTCGACTCGGCCATGCTCGAAAATCTCTGGGGTTCTGACGGAATGCCGCCCGTCCATAAAGGGCGGGGGCGGCGGTGGCAAGGCGCTCAATCGCAGCGGAAACGCCAGCGGCCGTAGCGCCACGGCCGCAACCAGGAAGCGCCGGCCGGAATGGTTTGAGGAGGCGGATCGAATCCCGAGCCGCCCCACGGGTGGCAGCGGCAAGCGCGCGCCGTTCCCATCCATGCGCCGGCCCAGAGGCCATGGCGAGCGATCGCTTCGTCCGCGTATGCCGAGCAGGTCGGCAGATACCGACACTGCCGGCCGATCAGGCTCGATAGAGTAAGCTGGTAGATCCGAATCAGCGCACGCGCAGCCCAGCGGGGCGCGAGCGTGGTCACGAGGTTTCGGCCGTCTCTGCGGCCTTGCGTGCGATCTGGTCGAGCGCGTCGGCGACCGCGTCGAACGTAAGCAGCGTCGAAGCATGACGGGCCCGGTAGGCGCGGATGGGCTCGAGCACGGCGAAATCCGCCCATTTGCCGTTGGGCGGCGGGCCGCCCTCCTTCAGCATCCGGATTATGGTCTCGCGAAGCTCCAGCAGTTCGTCCGGCCTTGCGCCGATGACATGGCGCGCCATCAGCGAGGAGGACGCCTGCCCGAGCGCGCAGGCCTTGACGTCATGGCCAAACTCGACGACCCGGCCGTCCCGCACAACCAGGTCGACAATCACCGTCGAGCCGCAAAGCCGAGAATGCGCCTTGGCGCTCGCGTCCGGCGCAGACAGTCGGCCGAGCCGCGGAATGTTTGCGGCCAGTTCGAGAACGCGCCGATTGTAAATGTCGTCCAACATGCGACCGTCTGACAGGATGAACTGGATGGCGCGGGTCCCTTTGGATCCTATATAGGGAGGCGGGCGGCCGGAATCGAGCCGCGTTCAAGCGCGCGGCGCTGGGCGCGCCGACGAGGGATATTTATGGACGAGATTGTCAAGCTGAAGCCTACCGCGGCTGCCTTTCCGGCGCAGCCAGGGCGACGGCCGACTCGCGAAGAGGCCGAAGCGGCTGTGCGCACATTGATTGCTTGGGCAGGCGACGATCCGGATCGCGAAGGGCTTGTCGAGACGCCGCGTCGGGTGGCCAGGGCGTATGAGGAGTTGTTCGCCGGCTATCGCGAGGACGCCGCAAAACCACTCAGGCGTGTGTTTCATGAGTTGTCCGGCTACAAGGACCTTGTCATGGTTCGCGACATCGCGTTCGTGTCGCATTGCGAGCACCATATCGCGCCGATTTTCGGCAGGGCCCATATCGGCTATTATCCGCGACGCGGGGTCGTCGGCCTTTCGAAACTTGCGCGTATCGTCGATACGTTCGCCCGCCGCCTGCAGACCCAGGAAGCGCTGTCGGCCCAGATCATCGAGGCCATCGAGAAGGCCCTCGAGACGCGCGGGGTGGCGGTCGCGATCGAGGCCGAGCACAGCTGCATTGCGATGCGCGGCGTGCGCAAGCACGGCGTCTCCACCGTCACGACGCAGTTCAGCGGCGTTTTCCGCGACGACCCCAACGAGCAGAACTCGGTTCGTCACTCTGCTGCGCGGCGCGCCCCGGCCATGAGTCGAGACCCGGACCGCGAGGAAGGCCTGACCTTTCAGCCGAAATTCGGCGCGGACGGCCTCGCGACCTGCGTAACGGTCGATGCCGCGCGCGGCGACGTGCTGATGGTCGCGCATATGAACGCCGAGGCGCTCGACGCGACGCTCAGGACTGGCGTGGTCCATTACTGGTCGCGCTCGCGCGAGACGCTCTGGCGCAAAGGCGACACGTCCGGCCAGACCCAGAGACTCATCGAAATGCGGGTCGATTGCGATCAGGACGCCTTCGTCGCCTTCGTCCAGGTGGGCGGCGACGGCGGCGCCTGCCATACCGGTCGTCGCTCCTGCTTCTATCGCCGCGTCGATATCGATGCGACCGGGCTCCGCCTCGCGTTCATCAAGGAGGCGAGCGCCAGCGGCTGAGCCATGTCGCTCCTTGGGAACGCCGCTAGGTCTTTGACGTTCAATTGTCTGGCGCGGCGATCGGGACGAGACTAGATTTCCGCGCATCACCGGGGACATCGGGTTCGAAGACGTCAATGTTTTGGGCGCCCTATTGGAAAGGCGAGACGGAAATCGCGACTGGACGCCATCGTCCGGCTAAGCTCGGGGTCGTGCTCGGCGCGGGAGCTGCGCGAGGCTGGGCGCATATCGGGGCGCTGCAAGAACTCAATGCGCTGGGCATCCGGCCCGATGTCGTGGTCGGCTCGTCGATCGGAACCCTGGTCGGCGGCTGCTACGCTGCGGGCAAGCTCGAGATGCTGGAGACCTTCGCCCGTTCGCTGACCCGGCGGCGGATGTTCGGTCTGATTGATTTCTCCTTTGCCGGCAGCGGGCTGATCGGCGGCGAGCGCCTGCGCTCCCGGCTCGAGGCCGAACTCGGCGGCCTGCGGATCGAGGACCTGCCGATCCGCTTTGCGGGGGTGGCGACCGAAATCGGCGGGGGGCACGAAATCTGGCTGCAGCGCGGCTTGCTGGTCGAGGCGATCCGGGCGTCCTATGCGTTGCCCGGCGTGTTCGAACCGGTCCGGGTCGAGGGCCGCTGGATGTTCGACGGCGCCATCGTCAATCCGGTGCCGGTCAGCGTCGCCCGGGCCTTGGGGGCCGAGCGGGTGATCGCGTTCAACATTTCGAGCGACAGCGTGGGACGCGGCACGGCGATCCAGAACCCATTCGGTCCGATGGAGCCGGCGCCGCTCGACGAACCGGCCAACGACCCGGGCGGTCCCTGGACGCGCTGGTGGCGCGGGACGCCGCGCGTGTCGGGCGATCCGGACCCCGCCCCGCCCGGACTGATGACCGTCATGGTCAACGCCTTCGACATCCTGCAGGACCGCATTATGCGCTCGCGGCTCGCCGGCGATCCGCCCGACGCCCTGATCCAGCTCAAAGTCGGCAAGATCGGCATGTTCGAGTTCAACCGCGCCGAGGAACTGATCGCAATCGGCCGCGACGCGGTCCGCAAGGCGGCCGCCGAAATCGCAGAAAACATCGAAGCGCCGAGGATCGAGACCTCCAGCGGCTGAGCGCCGCCGGCGGGCGTCGGCGTTAGGCGGTGGCGATGTATTCCCGCAAAGCCTGCCTTTCTCTGTCGATCGCGCTCACATGGCGCTTGACGACGTCGCCGATCGAGACGATGCCGATCAGCCGTCCGTCCTCGACGACCGGCAAATGCCGGAAGCGCCCTTCGGTCATCGTCTCCATCAGCTGATCGATCGTGGCGTCGCGCGTGACCGTGACGACTTTCGGCGTCATGTGCCGCGATACCTGATCATCGAGCGCGGCGGCCCCGTGCTGGGCGAGGACGCGGACGACGTCCCGCTCGGACAGGATGCCGAGAACGTTCATCGATGCATCGGCGACGACGACGGCGCCGACGCCTTTTTCGGCGAGCATGTCGACGACTTCCTTGAGCGTGCGATAAGGTTGCGTAGTGAAAACCTCGCGCCCCTTTTCGGCGATAATGCGCGAAACGGTCATCCATCCCTCCTTTTGAGCGGCCTTGTGTCCGGCCGCGTCGCTCGGGGAAGGATGCGCCGGCCGCGCTGGCCGATCAAGCGCAATTTCAACTCGATTTTAGGGGCGAGGGGTCAGCGCAACCCTCCGTCGACCAGGAAACACTGTTTGGTGATCATTGCGCTGTCGTCCGAAGACAGAAACAGCGCCAGCCGAGCCACGTCGTCTGCGAGGAGGGTGCGGTCGAGGCACTGGCGCGCCCGATAGGCGGCGATGTCCTTTTCGCTCATCCACAGGCGGCGCTGGCGGTCGGTAATGACGGCGCCCGGGGCGATCGCGTTGACCCGGATGTTGTCCGGTCCGAACTCGCGCGCCAGGCTCTTCGTCAATCCGACCACGGCGGCTTTGGCGGTCGAATAGACCGACAGCCGGTTGACGCCGATCATCCAGGCGGTCGAGGAGAAGTTGACGATCGCCCCGCCGCCGAGTTCGCGCATCGACCGGCGCGCGACCTGGGCGGCGAAGAACTGGTGCTTGAGATTGACCGCCATCGCCCGGTCCCAATCGTCCTCGCTGACCTCGTCGGCGTCCTGGCGCCGATCGCTGGCGGCGTTGTTGATTAGGACGCCGATCGGCCCGAGCCGCTGGCGAACCTCCTCCATCGCCGCCTCGAGCGTGTTGATGTCGCTGAGGTCGCATTCGACGAACAGCGGCGCCTGTCCGGCCCCGGCAAGCTTGGCCGCGAGCGCCTTCGACGCCTCGGCCTGGACGTCGACAAAGGCGACGTTGGCCCTCTGCTGCACGAAGGCCTCGACCATCGCCGCCCCGATCCCCGACCCGCCGCCGGTGATGAAGACGACCTTGTCGATCAGCGACGGATAGCGGGCGTAGGACATGCGGGTTCGAATCCCTCGGTCGCGTTGCGGACCGTCAGGTCTGCGACGTTGCGTCCAAGACGGTTATGGATCAACGCCTTGCCTGTCAATTTCCGCCCCGACCGTCGAACGCGCCTCGGGCGTGGGCAATTGCGCGACCGCGATTTTCGGACCAGACACAAGTCTTTTCAATAGCTTACCAGGCATTTTGCCCGATTCTACGCACCAGAGTCTAATGATATCAAGGGGTTACGCGGAGATACCGCAGCCGGAGCCGATTTCCGGGCGCCGGCGTCCTTGTCGGCCGACGACAACCGGCGCCAACGGGAGTGTGACCGCTTTAATAGGCTACGCCGCCCCGCCCTTCATCAACGCCAAAAGCCCCTTCACCAGCGCGGCCGGGCTCGGCGGGCAGCCGGGGATGACGAGGTCGACCGGCAGGACGGCCGCGACGCCGTTCGCCACGGCATAGCTGCCGGCGAACACGCCGCCGTCGGCGGCGCAGGCGCCGCAGGCCACCACCCATTTGGGCGCTGGCGTCGCCGCGTAGGTTCGCTCCAGCGCTTCCCGCATGTTGAGCGTCACCGGACCGGTCACCAAGAGAACGTCGGCGTGGCGTGGCGAGGCGACGAAGCGGAAGCCGAACCGCTCGATGTCGTAGAAGGCGTTGCCCAAGGCGTGAATTTCGAGTTCGCAGCCGTTGCACGAGCCGGCGTCGACGTGCCGGATCGCGAGGCTGCGCCCGAGCGTCCGTTCGGTCGCCTCCTTCACCGCCGCCGCGAGGCCGGCGAGTTCCGGATCGTCGGCCCCCGGCGCGGCTTCGGTCAGAGGCGGCAGAAGGCCCTGCAGCAGCGTGGAGCGCATTTTAGAGATCGCACCCAGAATAGGAGCCGTTGAAGGACTTGTTGCACAAGGGGAAGTCGGCGACGATGTTTTTCTCGATCGCCGCCTCCAGCAGAGGCCACTGAAACCACGACGCGTCGCGCAGGTGGCAACGCGCGACCGCGCCGTCGCCGGCCAGGCGCACATGCGCGAAGACGTCGCCGCGAAAGGCCTCGACGAGCGCGAACCCTTCGCACGGCGCCTCCGATGCGGGAAGCTCAATGCGAATCGGGCCGGAGGCGAGGCCAGCCAGCATTGCCTCGATCAGGTCCAGGCTTTCGCCGACCTCGGCGATGCGGACCCAGATGCGGGCGTTGACGTCGCCCGCCTTGCGCGTCGGAACTTTGAAGGACAGCGCGTCGTACGGCGGATAGGGATGGTCGCGCCGCGCGTCGAAATCGCGCGCGGACGCGCGGCCGATCACCCCCCCTGCGCCGAACTGGCGCGCGAGATCGGCCTTCAGAATGCCGGTCCCGACTGTGCGGTCTTGCAGCGAGGCCGTGTTGTCATAGAGCCGCACGAGCTTCGGGAACGTCGCGCGGGCCTCGGCGATGAGCGCCCGGATCGCCGCGACGGCTTCCGGCTGAAGGTCGACGGCGACGCCGCCCGGAACAACCCCGTCCATCATCAGCCGATGGCCGAAGGCGGCCTTGGCCGCGCGCAGCGTTCGCTCGCGCAGGATGCCGCAATGGGCGAGCATCAGGGCGAAGGCGGCGTCGTTGCAGATGGCGCCGATGTCGCCGAAATGATTGGCGACCCGCTCGAGCTCGGCCATCACGCCGCGCAACGCGTGCGCGCGCGGCGGCGCTTCGACGCCGAGCGCCCCCTCGACCGCGCGGGCGAACGCAATCGCATAGGCGACGGTGGAATCGCCGCTGACCCGGCCCGCGAGTTTGGCCGCGCGCTCGAGGCTCGCCCCGCGCATCAGCGTGTCGACGCCTTTGTGGGTGTAGCCGAGCCGCTCTTCGAGCCGGACGACCGCCTCGCCGCCTGCGTGGAAGCGGAAATGGCCGGGCTCGATGATCCCGGCATGGACCGGACCGACCGGGATCTGATGCAGGCCCGGCCCCGTGGCTTCGAGGAAGGCGTAGGCGTCGGACGCGCCGTCACGGGGCGCGCGATCGCCGAGCGGATGGCGCAACGGCCAGCGGCCGTGATCGAGCCAGCGGCGGCCGTCCGGCGCGCCGAGCGCGAAAAAGCCGTAGAGGTCGCAAGCCGCCCGTTCGAGCCGCCCGGCCGGCGGATGCAGCGCCGCGAGGGAGGAAAACGCGCCGCGATCGCAAGCAACTTCGGCGAAGGCGAGCGTCCCGTCGTCCTCGCGCAGGGCGAGACGCATCCGCCCCTCGTCGCCCCACAGGCTGATGAGGGTCGCTTCCCCGGCCGCCATGCGCCGGCCGGCCTCGAACCAGTGGGCTTCGCCGGAAAGGGCGCCCGCCGCGGTCATGGCCAACCTCGGATGCCTTCGGCGTTTGGAGCGCTCAACGCGGTCGGCTGGCGTCCCCGCTTTCCCTGTCGGGGCCGGACAGGATGGCCAGTCGCGCCCGCCTCAAAGATTGCGAGACTTTCAGCGCGCGCCTCCTTCTCCGCAGAGCGGGGAAGGTGGCCCGGAGGGCCGGATGGGGTGCGGAAAGCAGGGGAGCGGCCGATTGAGTCTCGCTGTGACGGTCGTGCGATCCAGCCCAAAGTTGCGGCGGCGGACCGCACCCCATATGGCCCTCCGGGCCACCTTCCCCAGCTGCGCTCTACGGGATGCACACATCTCTCGCGGCTCGCTGCCGCCGTGCACGACGCTCGGAGGGCGGGTTCCTCCCCCCTTGTGGGGGAAGCCCCCGGGCTTGACCCGGGGGGAGGAGAGGGGTCGCGCTGAACTTCGAAAAGTTTGGCGCCGTTCGCCATCCAAATGAGAGGTCGGCGCGACCCCCCACCCTGTCCCGCCCCCACCATAGGGCGTCCGGAAGGACGCCCGTCTGTCGACGGACTGTGGGGGGCGGCGACGCTAGCCGCCGTTGAGTGGCGCCCGATCGCTAAAAGATGTGTGCATCCCTTAGAGCTGCGCTGGGGAAGGATAGCGCCCGGCCTTGGCGATGTGTGGATGTGATGGCAACGGGGGAAGGCGGGTTGTCCCCGTAGTCTGCGCCGGTGAATGAAACGATCCATCTCCACCTCCTCTAACGCAGAAGCACGGCGACGTGCTGGAACCACGTCACCACCGAAGGCGGAAGATAGACGCCGGCCACCAGGACCAGCGCGAAATGCGCCAGGATCGGCAGGGCCGAGGACTTGGCCGGCGCGGTCGAGCCGGCCGGCGCGCCGAAGGCCATGCTCTGAAGCCTGAGGACGAGCGCGCCGAGCGCCAGAAGGAGGCCAAAGGCCAGCGCCAGCGCGAGCCACGGCGCGCGCGCGAAGGTCGAGCTTACGATCAGGAACTCGCTCATGAACACGCCCATCGGCGGCAGGCCGACGATCGCGAACACGCCGAACACGAGGCTCCAGCCGAGCAGCGGGTGGGTGACGGTCAGGCCGCGGATCTCGGCGATCTGCTGGGTGCCCTTGACCTGCGCGATCTGGCCGACGGTGTAGAAGATCGCCGACTTGGTCAGGCTGTGCATCGCCATGTGCAGGAGCGCGGCGAAGTTGGCGAGCGGACCGCCGACGCCGAAGGCGAAGACGATGATCCCCATATGCTCGATCGACGAATAGGCGAACATACGCTTCACGTCGCGACGGCGGTAAAGCATGAAGGCGGCGAACACGACCGAGACGAGGCCGAGCGTCGCCATCAGGGGTCCGGGCGCGAGCGCGCGCGCGTTGGCGTCGAGCAGCAGCTTGAAGCGCAGCACGGCGTAAAGCGCGACGTTGAGCAGCAGGCCGGACAGGACCGCGGAGATCGGCGTCGGCCCTTCGGCGTGCGCATCGGGCAGCCAGGCGTGCAGCGGCGCAAGGCCGACCTTGGTGCCGTAGCCAAGCAGCAGAAAGACGAAGGCGAGGTCGAGCAGCGTCGGGTCGAACAGCGGGGCACTGTTGATCAAGCTGGTCCACAGCATCGCCGGAACGCCTTCGCCGACGACCGGCTGGGCGGCCATGTAGACGAGGATCGTCCCGAACAGGGCGAGCGCGATGCCGACGCTGCCGAGAATGAAATATTTCCACGCCGCCTCGATCGCCGCCGGCGTGCGGTAAATTCCGACCATCAGCACGGTCGTCAGCGTCGCCAGTTCGATCGCCACCCACATCAGGCCGATATTGTTGGCGATCAGCGCCAAATTCATCGAGAATAGCAGGAACTGATACATCGCATGATAGAAGCGCAGATGCGTCGCCGTGAGCCGGCCGGTCTCGATCTCGTGCGCGATGTAGGTGGCGCTGAACACGCTCGCCGTGAAGCCGACGAAGGTGTTGAGCACGACGAAGACGATATTCAAATCGTCGATCTGAATGTAGGCGTTTGGCGGCGGGGCGACGGCGAGCAGCGACGCCGAGGCGAAAAACGTGACGAAAGAGGAGGCGACGTTCAGCGCCGCGGAGAGCCGGTACGACGGCAGCGCCGCCAGCAGCGCCGCGGTCGCAATCGGCAGCGCCAGAATGACGAAGGTCGCGTTCAGCGCGCCCGTCATCGCTGGTCTCCGCGGAAACTGTCGAGCGCGTGCGCGTCGACCGTCTCGAACCGCTCGCTGATGCGGAAGAGGAACACGCCGATCACCACCAGCGCCACCAGCACGGAAAAAGCGACCGAGACCTCGACCACCAGCGGCATGCCCTTCGCGCCCGCGGCGGCGAGAATGAGCCCGTTCTCGAGCGACATGAAGCCGACCACCATCGACACCGCGTTGCGTCGCACCACCATCATCAACAGGCCGAGCAGCACCACCGACAGGGCGAAGGCGAGGTCCTCGCGGGCGAGCACGTCGGCGTCGCTGGCGATGCGCAGCATGACGACCTCAGAGAGGGCGACCAGCGCCAGGCCGGCCAGCATGGTCGGCCCGACGCCGACGACGTTCTCGACGTCGCGCTGGATGCCGAGTTCCGCGATGATCCGGTGCAGCGCGATCGGGATGATGATCGCCTTGAAGGCGAAGGCGATGACGGCGGTGACGTAGAGATGGTTCGCATCCTGCACATAGGCCTGCCAGACGACTGAGAGCGAGAGCACGACCGCCTGCAAGGCGAACACGTTGAGCAGCGCGTAGAGGCGGTCCTGGTAGAGCAGCAGGAAGCTCACCAGCACAAGGCCGCCGGCGAGCAGGTGCGAGACGTCGAAGGCGAGGCCCCTCATTTCAGCGTCCTCGATACGAACAGGAGAAGCGCGCCGAGGAAGCCGAGCATCAGCGCCACGCCAACGAAATCGGGCACGCGGAAGACGCGCATCTTGGCGATGCTGGTCTCGAACACGCCGAGCGCCACGCCGGCGGCCAAAAGCTTCACGACATAGGCGATCGCGCCGAGGACGCGGTCAGCCACGCTCGCGTCGGCGATCGCCGCGCCCCAGGGAACGAAGACGCAGATGATGAGCGAGACGTACAGCGCGAGCTTCAGCATCGCGGCGAGTTCGATCACGGCGAGATGCCGGCCCGAATATTCGAGGATCATCGCCTCGTGCACCATGGTGAGCTCGAGGTGGGTCGCGGGATTGTCGACCGGGATGCGGCCGTTCTCCGCAAGCGCCACGATGATCAGGGCGACCAGCGCCATGCCGAGCGTGACGCGCAGGCCCTCGCCGCCCGATGTCATGTAGGCGGCCACGGTCGACAACTGGGTGGAGCCCGCGACGAGCGCAAGCGAG
This sequence comes from uncultured Alphaproteobacteria bacterium, assembly GCA_963770035.1. Classification (GTDB taxonomy): domain Bacteria; phylum Pseudomonadota; class Alphaproteobacteria; order Rhizobiales; family Beijerinckiaceae; genus Roseiarcus. The sequence goes on from CAVYON010000004.1 coordinate 115,656, forward strand.
AAGACGATGACGATCATCGCCGGCTCGGCGAGCGCCCCAAACAGCAACTCGCGGCTCGATCCCAGCCCGCCGAAGCTCGTTCCGACGTCGAGCCCGGCCAGCGCCAGAAAGAAGCGGCCGGCGCCGAGCAGCGCGATAATGACGATGAGGTCGGCCGACCACGAGAACAGGAGCCCCGTAGCGAAGGTCGGCACCAGGGCGGCAGCGACCCACGTCGCCGCAAACACAAGGTACGGCACGAAGCGGAAGAGCCACGAGGCGCTGTCGGCGACGATCGCCTCCTTGCGGGCAAGCCGCACAAGATCACGATAGGGCTGCAGGAGAGGCGGACCGCGCCGCCGAGTGAGGCGCGCCTTGGTCGCGCGCACCACGCCGGTCAGCAGCGGCGCGACCAGGATGACCAGCGTCATCTGCAGGAGCTGGGAGACGAGATCGACGATCATGGCCATGACGCAAGCACGACCAGCAGGACGACCAGCGCGCCGAACACGACGCTCAGGTACTGCCGGATGCTGAGGAACTGCAAGCGGTTGAGTTGCACCGCCGCCCGCTCGACGATCAGGATCAGAGGCAGGTAGAGGACGTTCCAGATCCTGTCGCCGAGCCGGAGATGGAGATGGGCGGCCCGGGTATCGCCTGGCGGCGGCATGTCGATCCGCTCCTCCACCACGAAGGCGAGCTGGCCGAATACCCGCCGGATCGGCTGCGCGAAGCTTACCGCTGAATATTGCGTCGCGGGCGACGGATCGGGAAAACCGCAGTCCCAGGCAGGAGCGCGCCGCAGGGCGGCGGAGGCGAAACGGTGGATGAAGCTTGCGGCCAGACTGGCCGACAGGACGATGAACAGGAACACGAGAAGCCCGTTGTAGGAGCTCCGGCTCTCGGCGACCGGCGCGATCGACAGCCAAGCGATCGAGGACTGCGTCGGCATGTGCGCGCCGACGGCGATTTGCGTCGCGTGGCTCAGGGCGTCGATCGCCAGACCCGGAAGGACGCCGACGACAAGGCAGAGCGTGGCCAGAATCGCCATCGCGGCAAGGGCAAGGCGATCGGCCTCGCGCGCGCCCCCCACCGCCCCGGTTCGAGGCCGTCCAAGAAACGTTATGCCGAACGCCTTGCAAAAGCAGGCGGCGGCGAGCGCGGCCGACAGCGCCAGCACGGCCCCGACCGCGGGCGCCAAAATCTTCAGCACCCAGGACGGCAGCGCCGGACTCAGCAATATGGCCTGAAACGTCAGCCATTCGGAAACAAATCCGTTGAAGGGCGGCAACGCCGAAATGGCGGCGCAGCCGACCAGGAAGAAGAACGCCGTTCTGGGCATGGTGTGAATGAGGCCGCCGAGGCGCTCCATGTCGCGCTCGCCGGTCGCGGACAACACGGCGCCGGCGCCGAAGAACAAGAGGCTCTTGAAGAGGGAATGATTGAACACGTGCAAGAGCCCCGCCGTCAGCGCGAGCGAGGCGGCGGCCGGCATGCCGAAAGCCTTGAACCCCAAAGCGAGGCCAAGTCCGATATAGATGATGCCGATGTTCTCGACCGTGTGGTAGGCGAGCAGGCGCTTGAGGTCGTGCTGCATCAAGGCGTAGATCACACCGAGCAGGGCGGAGCCGGCGCCGACCGTGAGAACCGGAACGCTCCACCACCAACTCGCCGGTCCTGCGAGGTCAAACACGATTCGGGCGAAGCCGTAGACAGCGACCTTCGTCATGACCCCGCTCATGAGCGCGGACACATGGCTTGGCGCGGCAGGATGGGCGAGCGGCAGCCAGACATGCAACGGCACGATCCCGGCCTTTGACCCCGCTCCGATCAGAGCCAACATGAAGGCGAGGCCGGCGACGCCGGCCGGCGACCCCGCCGTCCGCATGGCGTCGAAAGCGTAGCCGCCGGCGGGTCCCGCCAGCAAGGCGAAGGCCAGCAACAGCGCAAGCGTGCCGAAGCTCGCCATCACGAGATAGACGTAACCCGCGCGCGCGTTGTCGTGGTCGCGATGATGCGCCATCACCAGCGCCCAGGAGGAAAGCGACATGAACTCCCAGGACAGAAGAAACGTATAGGCGTCGTCGGCGATGAGGACGAGGTTCATGCTTGCGAGAAAGGCCGGGAAGAACGGCAGCACCCGTTCGGGCGAGCTTTCGGCCCGGCCGTAGCCGAGGCCGTAGAGGCTTGCCGCGGCGGCGCCGAGATTGACGACAACGAGAAAGAACGCCGACAGCGCGTCGATGTGGAAACGCGCACCGATCCAGGGCAAGCCAAGCGGCAGGACGAGCGGCTCGCTGCGCGCGCCAATGTGGAGCGCGTCGATCGCAACGAAAAGCAGGAGCGCCGAGAGGAGGAGCGAACCACCGTAGACCAGCGTTGCCGCGAACGGTCTTCTCGCCAGAAACGCCCCCGCGACCGCGAGAGAAAGGAGCGCAGCGTCGCCCGCAAGGCAGAGCGCTTCGGCGCTCATTGCGATCGGCCGTCAAGCCGAGAGATCAAATTCCTGTTCACCGCCCACCAAAACCTACGCGAAATCGTTCGTTATTTCCCCGCACACAGTAGCAGAAATCCGGCGCGCGTTAAGCGGCGCTCTTCAGCAGCGCAAGGAGCTCGCGGTGCATGATCTCGTTGCCGCCGCAGATCGACCTCGTCTTCAGAAATTCCGCCCCGCCGTCGGCGTCGGTGACGAATCCGCCGGCCTCGCGGATCAGCAGCGACCCCGCGGCAATGTCCCAGGAATTGAGGCCGCGCTCCCAAAAGGCGTCAAAGCGGCCGGCGGCGACATAGGCGAGATCAAGCGCCGCGCAGCCCATTCGGCGGACGTTGACCACGCGGGTCATCACCACGGCAAGCTCCGCCTTGAACAGCGGATGCTCCGCCGCCTTGCCGAGATGGGGAATTCCACAGCCGAACAGCGCCTGGGACAGCTCGGTGCGCTGGGCGACCCGGAGGCGCCGGTTGGCGCCCCAGGCCCCTTGGCCCTTTTCCGTCACGTACATGTCGTCGTCTGCCGGATTGTAGATGACGCCGGCAACGATCTGGCCCTCGCGCTCGAGCGCGATCGAGATGGCGAAGAGCGGGATGGCGTGGAGAAAGTTGGTCGTCGCATCGAGCGGGTCGATGTGCCAGGTGTGGCTCTTGTCCGTCCCTTCGATCCGGCCGCTTTCCTCCAGCACGAAGCCGTAGCCCGGACGCGCTTTGGCCAGTTCCTCATACAGCGTCTTTTCCGAGCGCTTGTCCGCTAGGCTGACGAAATCGCCCGGCCCCTTCATCGACACCTGCAGCTGCTCGATTTCGCCGAAGTCGCGCTTCAAGCCCCGCCCCGCCTTGATCGCGGCGTTGGTCATGACGGTCATCAGGGCGGAGCGGATCATTGCGGCGTTCTCCGGAAAGCAGCGGGCGGTGGTTTAGGGGATGGGCCGCGGCGAGGCAACCGAAGGCGCGGGATCAGTAGAGATAGGGAACGAGCCGCCATGTGCGCGCGCGATAGGCGTGGTATTCGGCGCCGAACGTTTCGGTCAGCAGACGCTCTTCGGCGTCCATGCGCGCGACCAGCACGATCAGCATGAGCGCCGCAATGACGAGGCCGGCGCCAGACCGGAACGCCAGGCTCCAACCGACCGCCGTGGCGAGAAGCCCGAGATAGGATGGATGCCGGATGACGCCGTAGAGCCCGTTGGTGACGAGCTTGTGATCGGGCTGGATCGCGACCAGGCCGCTGAACCTCCGCCCGAGCACGAAAACCGGGGCAAGACGCAGCACGCCGCCGCCGGCGCCGATGGCGACGCCGAGCCAGCGCACGCCCTCGCCGCCGAAGGTCAGCACGTCATGGCGATCGGCGAGCGCCGGCAGATAGGCGAGCGCAAATCCGAGGATTGTGAAGGCCGCGAGGACCCACCGGTTCGACCGATCCTCGCGTACACCCGACCCGATGTGGCCCTCGGTGAACAGCGCCGCGATCCCGAGCGCGATCATCGAAACTGTAAGGGCGACGAGCGGCGCATGCGAGAAGAATCGCGGCGGGCCGCCTTCGCCGACGATCGCAAGTCCAAGAAAAAGCGTGAGACTGACAGCCGTGAGCAGGGCGAGACGGAGCGTGGCCATGCGGAATGATAAGGCTGCGCGCGGATCACGCAAAGAGCGTAGCGACAGGCGAGCGGCCTAGCTTGAATGTGCAAACGAGAGATAGGATTGGTCGCAGGTCATGACGACAGAGGACGGCATGCGTTCGGACATCGAAATCGCCCGCGCCGCCAAGCTCAAGCCGATCGCGGAGATCGCCGGCGCGCTCGGCATTCCCGAGGAAGCGTTGTATCCCTATGGTCGCTGGATCGCCAAGATCGAGCCAGACTTCCTGCGCGAGGCGGCGGAGGAGCGGCAGGACGGCAAGCTCATCCTCGTCACCGCGATCAGTCCGACGCCGGCCGGCGAAGGCAAGACGACGACAACGGTCGGCCTCGGCGACGCGCTCACCCGGACCGGCAAGAAGGCCATCGTCTGTCTGCGCGAGCCTTCGCTGGGTCCATGCTTCGGCATGAAGGGCGGCGCCGCCGGCGGCGGCTACGCCCAGGTCGTGCCGATGGACGCGATCAACCTGCACTTCACCGGCGATTTCCACGCCATTACGTCGGCGCACAATCTGCTCGCCGCGATGGTCGACAACCATATCTACTGGGGCAACGGTCTCGGAATCGACCAACGTCGCATCGCCTGGCGGCGCGTGCTCGACATGAACGATCGCGCGCTTCGGGAAGTCGTGGTCGGGCTCGGCGGGCCGTCGAACGGCTTCGTCCGGGAGGACGGATTCGACATCACTGTCGCCTCGGAGGTCATGGCGGCGTTCTGCCTCGCCTCCGACATCGACGACCTTGAAGGCCGGCTAGGGCGGATGGTGGTCGGCGCCGCCTACGCGAAGGCGCCGGTGACAGTGGCCGAGTTGAAGGCGGAAGGCGCGATGTCGGCCCTGCTCAAGGAGGCGATCAAGCCCAATCTCGTCCAGACGCTCGAAGGGTCGCCGGCGCTTGTGCATGGCGGCCCCTTCGCCAATATCGCGCACGGCTGCAATTCCGTGGTGGCGACCAAAGCCGCGCTCAAGCTGGCCGACTACGTCGTCACCGAGGCTGGGTTCGGCGCCGATCTCGGCGCGGAGAAATTCTTCGACATCAAGTGCCGCAAGGCGGGGCTCAAACCCGCCGCAGCCGTCGTCGTGGCGACGGTGCGCGCCCTCAAAATGCACGGCGGCGTCCCCAAGGACGCGCTCGGGATGGAGAATCTCGGCGCGCTCAAGTCCGGCATGGCCAACCTCGCCCGACACATTGCGAACATCCACAAATTCGGCGTCCCGGTCGTGGTCGCGATCAATCGGTTCAGCGCGGACACCGGGGCTGAGCTCGATCTCGTCAGGCGCGCGGTCAGCGACCGGTTTGGCCTCAAGGTCGTCGTCTGCGATCATTGGGCGCACGGCGGCGCTGGCGCAGAAGAGCTCGCGCACGCCGTGACGGACGTGGCCGCCGCTGGCGAGTCGCAATTCCAGCTGCTCTATCCCGACGACCTCAGCCTCTGGGACAAGACCCGCACGATCGCCCGCGAGATCTACGGCGCCGACGATGTCGCGGCGGACGCCTCCGTGCGCGCGAAGTTTCGCGCCCTTGACGCTGCGGGCTACGGGATGCTTCCGATTTGTGTCGCCAAGACGCAGTACTCTTTCTCGGACGACCCGACCCGGTTTGGCGCTCCGACCGGATTCGACGTGACGGTGAGAGATGTGCGCCTGCGTGCGGGCGCCGGGTTCGTCGTTGCGCTGATGGGCGACATCCGGACCATGCCGGGAATGCCCCGCAGCCCTGCGGCGGAGCGCATTCGCGTCGTCGATGGCGAGATCGAAGGCCTCTTTTGACCGTGCTTTTGACAAGCGTCAGGACTGGCCGCCTCACTTCGGCGTCGGCGCGTCCTCGCGGATCAGCCTTTCGGCTTTCAGCGTCCGCCACAGGGCCGGCGGGATTTTTGCGCACATCATCGCCGCGTTGCGTTTGGCCTCGCTGGCCCGACTCACGCCGGGAGCGACGCAGACGACAGCCGGATGGCCGAGCGGAAAATGCAGCGCCGCCTCCGGCAGTTTGACCTTGAACGCCCGGCAGATTTGCTGGATTCGCCGGACCCGGCCCCTCACCTCGTCTGGCGCGGGGCGATAGTTGTAATGGGCGTCGGCCTTCAGCCCAGTCGCCAGGATGCCCGAGTTGAACGGGCTGCCGACGACGACGCCGATCCGCTTCTCCTCGCACAGGGGCAAGAAGCTCGTCAGCGCGTCCTGCTCGAGCAGCGTATAGCGGCCCGCCAACATGAACACGTCGAAGTCGCCGGCGCGCGCAAAGGCCTCCGCCGCCTCCCATTCGTTGACGCCGGCGCCGATGGCCTTGATCGCGCCGGCCGATCGCATCCGATCGAGCGCGCGGTAGCCGCCGGCCATAAAATCGGCCAGGCGCCAGTCGACCGCGTCCTTGTGCCCGTGGGTCGTGATGTCGACGTCATGGGCGAACACGATGTCGATTCTGTCCAGGCCGAGACGCTCGAGTGAGAACTCGAGCGAGCGCATCACGCCGTCATAGGAGTAGTCGAAGCGTTCGCGGCGCGAAGGCGTCTCGAAGAAGGCGTGAGGGCGCGAGCGCTCCTTCGGCGAGCAGATGTCAAGGAGCCGGCCGACTTTTGTGGAAATGAGGAAGGCGTCGCGCGGCTTCTCGCGCAGAAAGCCGTTGAGCCTCGTCTCGGATAATCCAAGGCCATAAAGGGGCGCCGTATCGAAGTAACGGCAGCCGTCCGCCCACGACGTCTCCAGGAGCAGACGGGCTTCTTTTTCCGTCATCGGTCGATACAGGTTGCCAAGCGGCGCGCCTCCGAACCCGAGTTCGGTGAAGCACAATTCGGCGCCGAGTCGCGTCACAAACTTTCGTGTTCGCGCGCCTCGCGCATTGCCGCTGGCCGCCATCGAGCCGCCCCTCCCTGGGTTGCCAAAACTGCGTATACTCGGCGTCGTCGGACGCCGTGGAAACGTGGCGATTCTCTCCCTTCTCACTCCCAACGGCGCGGCGCCGACGCCGCCCGCGAATTCTGGGAATTGCAGCGAAATCCATGACGTCCGCGGGGACGCGGGAAATACTTCTGCGTTCGTCAAAGCGAGTCAAGCGGGACGCGGCAGGCAGCGATCGAATGACCCGTCGCCCCTCTCTCGGTCAGGAAGAGGAGCCGGGGCCGGGATTTCTTTTGGACGCCAAATCGCCTTCGGCGATGAAGCGGCGCAGGCGATCAAGGCTTGGATCGTCCGGCGTGCGCGCTTCGAGGTCGGCGAGAATCCGACGCAAGGCGATCCGCGCCGTGGGCCAACGGTAGCCTTTCGCCAAGAGCTTCCGGCCATGGCTGATGGCGCGGTCAACGATGTCCGACGTCTGAGCGCTCATGAAGCGTCTCATACCCCTTCGCAGCCGCATCCCCATTGACTATGGCAAAACCGGCGCCACCGAGGCGAAACGCTCTTCGTGCCGATCTGGCGCAGAATTAGCTTCGCAAGCGCCGCCCACAAAAAACGAACGGCGCCATTTTGGGAAAGGAGCGCCTGTCGCCCTGCGATGCTTCAGGCGGGCGCGCGCTGAGTAAAGCCGAGCCGCTCGTTCAGTTGCTCGATGAGGCTCTGCGCGGCCTCGGGGATGACGGTTCCCGGCGGGAAAATCGCATCGGCCCCGGCCGCGCGCAGCGGCGCGAAATCCTGCTCCGGGATGACCCCGCCGACCACGATCATCGCATGGCCCATACTGACCTTACCGAGCGCGCTTTTCAGCGCCGGCGTCAGCGCGAGGTGTCCGGCCGCCAGCGACGAGACGCCGACGATCTCCGACTTGCTCTTCTCGGCAAGCTCGGCGACCTCTTCGGGCGTGGCGAACAGCGGCCCGATGGTGACGTCGAAGCCGAGATCGGAGAATGCTGACGCGATGATCTTCTGCCCGCGGTCATGGCCGTCCTGACCCATCTTGGCGACCAGGATGCGCGGCGGATGGCCCACGTTTTCGGCGAAGGCGCGGGTCATCGCAAGGACCCGCTCGTTGGCTTCCGAGGCTGGCCCGGCCTCGGCGAGATACACGCCGGAGATCGCCCGAATCTCGGCGACGTGGCGCCCGAACGCCTTCTCCATCGCCAGCGAGATTTCGCCGACGGTCGCCTTGGCGCGCGCCGCGTCGACCGAGAGTTGCAGAAGGTTGGCGTTTCCGCGCGCGCCGTTGGTCAGGGCCTCGAGCGCCGCCTGGGTCTTGGCCTCGTCGCGTTCCGCGCGCAGGCGCTTGAGCTTCTCGATCTGCATCGCGCGCACTTCCGCGGCGTCGACCTTGAGCACGTTGATCTCACGCTCGACGTTCGGCGGGAAGGTGTTCACGCCGATCACCGTCTGGCGGCCGGAATCGATGCGCGCCTGCGTGCGGGCCGCCGCTTCCTCGATACGGCGCTTCGGCAGGCCCTGCTCGATCGCCCGGGCCATGCCGCCGAGCGCCTCGACCTCGTCGATGTGCGTCTGGACCCGTGCGGCGAGATCGGCGGTCAGGCGCTCGACGTAGTACGAGCCGCCCCACGGATCGATGATGCGGGTGGTGCCGCTCTCTTCGATCAGGAACAGCTGGGTGTTGCGGGCGATGCGCGCCGAGAACGGCGTCGGCAGCGCGAGCGCCTCGTCGAGCGCGTTGGTGTGCAGCGACTGGGTGTGGCCCTGCGTCGCCGCCATCGCCTCGATCTGAGTGCGGACGATGTTGTTGAACGGGTCCTGGGCGGTGAGCGACCAGCCAGACGTCTGGCTGTGCGTACGCAGCGGCAGCGACTTGTCGGACTTCGCCCCGAAACCCTGGACGATGCCGGCCCAGAGCTTGCGCGCGGCGCGCAGCTTGGCGACCTCCATGAAGAAATTCGTGCCGATCGCCCAGAAGAACGACAGGCGCGGCGCGAACTGGTCGACGCTCATGCCGGCGGAAATTCCGGCGCGAATATATTCGATGCCGTCGGCGAGCGTGTAGGCGAGTTCGAGGTCCTGCGTCGCCCCCGCCTCCTGCATGTGATAGCCGGAGATCGAGATCGAGTTGAACTTCGGCATGTTGGCCGCGGTGTAGGCTAAGATGTCGGAGACGATCCGCATCGAGGCCGCTGGCGGGTAGATATAGGTGTTGCGGACCATGAACTCTTTCAGAATGTCGTTCTGAATCGTCCCCGTGAGCTTGGCCATCGGCACGCCCTGCTCCTCGGCGGCGATGATGTAGAGCGCCATCACCGGCAGCACCGCGCCGTTCATCGTCATCGATACGCTCATCGTATCGAGCGGAATGCCGGAGAAGAGGGTCCGCATGTCGTAGATCGAGTTCGATCGCGACGCCCGCCATGCCTACGTCGCCAGCCACGCGCGGATGATCGGAATCATAGCCGCGATGGGTCGCGAGATCGAAGGCGACCGAGAGACCTTTCTGGCCAGCGGCCAGGTTGGCGCGATAGAAGGCGTTGGACTTCTCGGCCGTCGAGAAGCCCGCGTATTGACGCACCGTCCATGGCCGGGCGACATACATCGTCGGGTACGGCCCACGCAGGAACGGCGCGAGGCCAGGCCAATCGTGCGAGAAGTCTAACCCCGCCCGATCTTTCTCGTCGTAGAACGACTTGACTTCGACGCCTTCCGGCGTCGTCCAGGTTTGCATTGCCTCCGGACCTGGAAGGTTGGCCGCGACGCCGAAAGGAATTTTCGAGAAATCAGGGATCACGCCCATAGCATCCGTCCCGCGCAGCCCTAAGCCGCAACTCGTTTGAAGAGACCCTGTAAAGCAGCGACCGCGTCACCGCCGAGGAATATGAAATCATCGACTCCGGCGCTGCGCAATCTTGGCTCGAGGTCACCGGGACGACCTGCGAGAACGAGGCACTTGACGCCGGCGGCCTTGACCGCCGCTGCGAACGCCGCGGCTTGCGCCGCGTAAGTTTCGTCGTCGCTGCACAAGCACGCCAACGCGGCGCCGCTCGTCTTCAGCTTGGCGACCGCGTCCTCGGGCGCAGCCGACTCGCCATCATAGACGGGCTCGATGCCGCCAGCCTCGAACCATTCGTGCATGTACGCGACGCGCCGACGATGCACGGGCTCCGGCCCGATCGCCACGAGATAGGCCTTCGGCCGCTGGCCTGTCTTTTCGAGGGCCGCGTCGGAAAGGTCGCGCAGGGTCTCGAACGACTCGGCGAGGCGCATCGGCGCGAGCGCGCCGGGCGCGGCTGCGAACGCCGCGGGCGGCGGGGCGCCCGGAGCAATGTCGGTCGCAGCCTCGACGAGTTGCGGGTGGGCGCTGACGCCCGTGATCGGCGTCTTGATTCGTGCAATGTCACGCTTCAGCGCGGCCGCATTCTCGGCGACCTGGCGTTGAAACGAACCATCCGCGAGGACCGCCGGCAATCCGCCCTTCGCCTCGATCTCCTGGAAGGCCGCCCAGCCCTTGTCGCAAAGCGCCTTGGTCAGCGCTTCAAAGCCGCCCGCGCCGGCGGCCGGATCGTCGACGAAGCCGAGGTGGGATTCGCGCAGGAGGACGAGCTGGCCGTTGCGCGCGAGCCGCCGCGCGAGGCTGCCCGGGAAACCCACAGCGAGGGGATGCGGCAGCACGCTCACGCTGTCGGCGCCGCCGAGGCCCGCCGCAAAGGCGGCGATCGTTCCGCGCAGCACGTTCAGGTACGGGTGGCGCCGCGTCATCATCCGCCAGGCGCTCTCCGCCTGGACATAGGGCGCGCGGGGGACGAGCCCACAGGCTTCCTCGACCCGCGCCCAGACGATGCGGAGCGCCCGGAACTTGGCGAGTTCGATAAATTCCTCGGCGTCGGCCGCAAGACGGAACGCGATCATGCTGCGGGCTTCGTCGGGCGCGATCCTGGCGCCGCCAAGCGCGCGCATGAAGCTCACCCCCGCGCCGAGCGCGAAAGCGAGCTCCTGACTGGCCGAACCGCCGGCGGCGTTCACGCTCCGCGCGTCGACCACAAAAAATGGTCCGTTGAAACGCCCGGCTTTCAGTTCGAGGGCGGCGTCGACATATGGCTTGACGCGAGGAGCCCAGACGGATGGATATGGGCCGCGCGCCGCGTCGGAAAACGGATCGAGGCCGAACGAGACGGCGCTGATCGCCGGCTCCGCACCGGTCGCCCGAATGTAATTGGCGAAAGCGAGCGCCTCGTCGGGACCGTTCGGACCGAGATCCAGCTCGAAGCGGGTCCCGGCGTCGAACTGAACGCCGTCGAACGCAGCGCTCAAAGTCTCGGGATCGCTTCGTTTGAGCCCAAAGCCGTAGGCGCCGATAGCGCCTGCGAACACGACCTGAAGTCCGTCCGCCCCGCCCGCGAGATCCTCGAGGGCCTGGGAATTGGCTTCGCGCGCATCGGGATTGTCGAGCCGCGCCATGACGCGCCACGGTCCGCCGGCGCGCAGGGCTCTGGGTCCGTCGCCCGGCTGATAGACCGGTTCGATACGGAGACCGTCGGCGGTGCGGGTCACGAGCTTGTCGAGGCTCGCCCCTTTGAGCGCCGTCTCGGCGGCCTTTCTCCAGTCGGCCTCGGACCAAGCCGGAAATTCCGTCGCCTCCGTAACCAATGGCGTAACTCCGTCAGATGAACTGCGACAGCCCCGGAATGGAAGCGGCGATCTCACCGACGGTCTGGTCGCCCGCGACCTCCCGCGCATAGGCGAACACTTCCCGGCCCGCCGTCTGGATCTGGTCCATGCTCAAGCCAAGGCCCATCAGTTCGCCGCCAAGCGACATCAGACCGCCGCCGCCCATCGCGCCCGCGGCGATTCCCATCAGCCCCTTCAAACCAAGACCCATGCCTTCGCCGCCGGTCGAAGCGCCGGATGCGATGATGGCGCGGAGCTCGGGCGCCCTCTCGAACAGGTCCTTGACGCCGTCTTCGGACGCCTCGCGCTGGATGAAGTCCGCGATCAAAGCCACGGTTTTGCGAGCCACCTCAGGAGAAAGGTTCGCCTTCTTCGCGACGCGGGCAATGATATTATCCATCTCCAGCTCCTTGGGTTGAGCAAACACACCTGCTCGCGTCGACGCCCGCCCGCTCAAAAGCAACTCCTTTACACTAGTCGGTCGGCTGTGACGGCGCCACGGAAAGCTTCCGCCAATTTGCGCAGTGCGACAGCGAGACGCACGGCGGAATCTTGCCCGCGCCGCTTTTATCCGGTCGGACTCAACCCGCATCTCATTTTGGATAGGACATGGGATGCGAAGACGGGGCGCAACTCAGCGATTGATCTGCGGTGCGGCGAAGCGCCGCTTCACGGGAGCGACACCAAGTCGCTTGCGATCTCCAATTTCGTCCATGATGATTTTACATAACTACAGCCGAAAGAATAATTGTGTCCCGCATGACAGGAGGCAGCTTGGATTCCGTTCGAGTCGATGGCCTTTCCGTGTCTGTAACTACAACCATTTGATTTTATTGTGTTCTTCCGTAAGTGCGGTGCAGCTTGGCTAAATCCTGCCCCGCTATGCCCCGCTCGACATTTTTTGGGGCGGGCCAAGACGGGACCCCAAAGCTCCGAGCGTGTGAACATTTGGCTACACTAAGCATGCAAATGTCGCATAGCTGCGTTTCGAGCGCATACCTACCTAAATTCGCGAAGAGGCCTATTTTGCAATGCGACAAGAGTGAGAAAGGGAAAACACAATGACCACCTTCAAGACCATCTCCGAGAAGCTCGCTTCCTGGCGGCGTTATCGGGACGCGGTGCGCGAGCTCAGCCAGCTCACCGACCGTGAGCTCAGCGACATCGGCATTCGTCGCGGCGAGATCGAGACCATCGTTCGCCAGTCGCTGGAGCGAATTGCCGCGTAACGCGGTCAAACCCATCGGCGCCGCCGGTCGGCGGCCGGCCAAAAAAAGCGGCTCCTTCGGGAGCCGCTTTTTGTTTGCCCGTCCCCAGTTGACGTTCTCCGGAGGCTTGGCCAAGACACGCTATGCGTTCCATCCACGTTATCGGCGGCGGCCTTGCTGGTTCGGAAGCGGCGTGGCAAGCGGCAACAGCCGGCGTACCGGTCGTGCTGCACGAGATGCGCCCGCTGACGGCGACCGCCGCTCACCGGACGAACCGGCTGGCCGAGCTCGTCTGCTCGAACTCGTTTCGCTCCGACGACGCCGCGAGCAATGCAGTCGGCGTCCTCCATCGTGAGATGCGCGCGCTCGGTTCGATCATCATGCGCTGCGCCGACGCCCATCAGGTGCCGGCCGGCGGCGCCCTTGCTGTCGACCGGGAGGGTTTCTCGGCGGCCGTCGAGGAAGCGGTGCTGGCCCATCCGCTTGTCACTCTCGAACGCGGCGAAATCGCCGGACTTCCCCCGGCCGACTGGGACAATGTCGTCGTCGCGACCGGTCCCCTGACCTCGGCCGCACTCGCCGAGGCGATCGGCCGTCTCACCGGCGAGGGCGCGCTTGCCTTCTTCGACGCCATCGCCCCGATCGTCCACCGCGATTCGATCGACATGAACATCGCGTGGATGCAGTCGCGCTACGACAAGGAAGGCCCGAGCGGCGGCGCAGCGGCCTATGTCAACTGCCCGATGAACCGCGACCGGTACGAAGCCTTCGTCGAGGCCGTCCTCGGCGCCGAGAAGACCGAGTTCCGCGAATTCGAGGGCACGCCCTACTTCGACGGTTGCCTGCCGATCGAGGTCATGGCCGAGCGCGGCCGCGAAACGCTGCGGCACGGACCGATGAAGCCGGTCGGTCTGACCAACGCCCACCAGCCCACACTCAAGCCCTACGCCGTCGTCCAGCTTCGGCAGGACAATGCGCTCGGCACGCTCTTCAACATCGTCGGCTTCCAGACCAAGCTGAAATACGGCGAGCAGACGCGCATCTTCCGCATGATCCCCGGGCTCGAGCGCGCCGAATTCGCCCGTCTTGGCGGCATCCATCGTAACACCTACCTCAATTCGCCCCGGCTTCTCGACGACCGCCTCCGGCTCAAGGCCGAGCCGCGGCTGCGCTTCGCCGGCCAGATCACTGGCTGCGAGGGCTACGTCGAGAGCGCCGCGGTTGGTCTGGTCGCCGGGCGCCTCGCCGCCGCAGAACGGCTTGGTCTGACGCTCGAGCCGCCCCCAGCAACGACCGCGATCGGCGCGCTCCTCAACCACATCACCGGCGGCCACATCGAGTTGATCGATGCCGGCCCACGCTCCTTCCAGCCGATGAACGTCAATTTCGGCCTGTTCCCGCCGATCCTCGAGCCCCGCACCGACGAAACCGGCAAACGCCTGCGCGGGCCCGAACGCGGCGTCGCGCGCAAGCGGGCGCTGTCGGCGCGGGCCGAGGCGGATCTGTCGGCGTGGGTGGAACGCGCCCCAGTTTGACAAGCGAGCGACAAGCCTTTGCGGCAAGGCCGATGCGGCGCCGAACCCAAATCCGCGCCAACTTTTTGCAAGTCTACGCCAACTTTTGACAAGAGTAGCCCATTGCCGTTTTGAGCCTTTTCAAAGGCTTGGAGCGGTGCAAGGCGCAATTTTGCATAACTCGCCGCGTTCGCGCCCGGCTCCCTGCCGGACTTCGTCGTCATGAACCTCCTTTCGGCCCCACGACCACGCGACAGTAGCGTCCCCACTGCGCTATGCCGCTCGAAGCGCCGCCCCTCGCCGCTGAAATCGCGACTCGGGCAGGCAAGCGCGGTTCGACGCCAATGATCATCATAGCGCGATTCCAGCTAATGTACATGATTTGTTCTGAGCTTCGGCCTCACGACGCGCATGCGGCTTGCACGCATCAAAGCGCCCAAGACCGCGATGCGCGAAATGGGCGCCGGCGCGCAACCGGGACCAAGCCGGGCGGCGGTGAGGCGGCAGCAAAGACTGCCCCACGGGAGGGGAGAACAGGGAACTCGGGTTCAGGAACAGCGAATTCGAATCGCTTGAACAGGGAAAAAATCGTCCGAGCAGGGAAATAAACGACAATTTCAGCCTGTTCCCGCCGATCGTCGAATCGCGCGTCGACGAGGCGGCCGAGCGACCGCGCGGACCCTTGCACGAGCGTCGCCCGCAGGCGCGCGCTGTCGCCGCAGGCGGACGGCGATCCTGAGGGATCGGCAGGCGCCTTTGACGAACCGCCCGCAACCAGCTCAGCGCTCAGTTCGCCAAGATCGGCGCGCATCGGCAGAGCGGACTCGCCGCCCTGATTGCCCGGCTTGCGATTCGTTCGCCTTGAGCCCTTGACCGAGCGTCCGCAGGCGCCGATGGTTCTCGCCGAAAATCCTTGTCGCGGCATGAGAGAGGTTTGGTTGCGTGACGTCCTTCGAGGTCATTCGCGCCCGCGCCGAGCGGCGCAAGGGCGGCGGCGAGGCGTTGAAGGCGCTCTTGCCGCCTGTCCCGCCTAAGGATGCGCTAGCCACCCTTCGCGACGACAGGGTTCTCGCCGAGATGGCGCGGCGCGTGTTCAGTTCGGGTTTTTCCTGGAGCGTCATCAAGGCGAAATGGCCGGGGTTCGAAGCGGCGTTCCTCGGCTTCGAGCCGGCGAATCTTGCGTTTCAACCCGACGAGTTCTGGGACTTGCTGACCCGCGACGAGCGCATCGTTCGCAACGGCGCGAAGATCCTCTCCGTGCGCGCCAACGCGAATTTCGTCCGCGACGTTTCGCGCGAGCATGGCGGGTTCGGCAAATTCCTCGCCGCCTGGCCGTCGTCGGACGAGATCGGGCTTCTGGCTGTTCTCGTCAAGCGCGGCGGCCGGCTCGGCGGCAATACCGGCCAGATGCTCCTGCGTGCGCTGAATTGGGATGGGTTCGTCCTGTCGCAGGACGTCGTCCTGTGCCTCAGCGACGCCGGGCTCGACATTGCGCCGGAGCCCAAGTCGAAGGGGGACATGACAAAGATCCAGGCCCAGTTCAACGCCTGGGCCGCCGAGACAGGGCTTCCCTACACCCATCTCTCCCGGATTTGCGCCATGTCGGTCGGCGAGAACTACGGCGAACGCGAGCGCGTCGGACTGACCTACGAGACCGAATAGCGCTGTACGGCGGGGTCGCCGACGCGCAACCGGCGCCAAGCCGGGCAGCGGCAACAGGCCAGCGAACGCTGGATGGCGGGGGAACGGGGAAAAGCACCCGAGCTCGCCGTCCAATCGGCGCCGTATCAAACCGTCGGCCAGCAGGGCGACGCTCAGCCGCCGCCGCGGAACCGCGTTACGTTCGGCGCGGGCGGGTTCGGATGCTCCTTGAGCGAACGTTCGTAGTCCAGCACGGCGGTCAGCGCCGGATTGAGCACCCAGGGGAACAGGAACGTGACGTTCAGCTGCTCGCCCGGGTCCATCTCGATGTTGAAGATCTTTGGGTAGCCGTTCATCTCGCTGCTGGCGGATTCCAGGCCGCCTAGGCGCTGCGCTCCCTCGCCGGTCGGATGGATGTCGCGGTAATAGATGCGCCACTGCTTCCAGCGCGCCGCGACCAGATCCGGCCCGATGAAGGTCAAGAGCGACTCGCGATGTCCGAGCGCGCTCTTGCCGAACAGCACGTCGCCCTGGTCGACCCCGTCGATCGGCCTGTCCGCGGGCAATCGCGCGCCGATGATTGCGGCCAGCGTGGGCAGGAAGTCCATCTCCGAGACCATGGCGTAGGACGTCGTGTCGGCATTCACGTGCCCTGGCCAGCGGACGAAGGCGAAGGTGCGGACGGACCCCTCGCTCGCGTCGCCAAGCTCGCCCCGGAACGGCCCGCTGAAGCCGGAGTCCGGCGTGCCGCTGTTGCCGAGTTCGCGCACCGTCATCCCCTGCGGCCCGTTGTCCGAAGCGAAGATGACGATCGTGTCGTTCTCGACGCCAAGTTCCTTCAAGGCGTCGAGAACCTGCCCGACGTGGAAGTCGCCTTCCATCATCTTGTCGCCGTAGTTGCCGATCCGCGATTTGCCGGCGAACGCCTTGGACGGAAGATTGGGGTAATGGCCCATCGAGAACGGCAGGTAGACGAAGAAGGGCCGGGCGGCGGCGTGCTGCCGCTTCATGAAGTCTATCGCCTTGTCGGTCAGTTCATTGTCGATCTCGGCGCGGACCTCGGGCGTGTAGGGTTTCACATCGCGCAGCGGCCCACCCGCCGTCGCTTCGACCATCATGGTCTCGGCGGCGACAGCCGCCTCGTGCGACGGCGCATAGGAATGGGTGAGACGGATCGTGTCGAGATAGGTGGCCGAATCCCACGACCAGTCGGGCGGGATGCCGTAGAACTCGTCGAAGCCGTGCGCGGTCGGTAGGCTCTGCGGCTCGCGGCCGAGGTGCCATTTGCCGAAAATCGCGGTGGCGTAACCGGCCGCGTGGAACATGTCGCCCATCGTGAAGGCGTTGCCCGAGAGCGTGTTCGGCGTGCCCGGCACGAGCACCAGCGACAGCCCGTTGCGGATCGAATACTGGCCCGTCATCAGCGCCGCCCGCGAGGGCGTGCAGGCCGGCTCGACGAGGTACTGGGTCAGTCGCAAGCCCTGGCGCGCCAGTTCGTCGATGCGCGGCGTTGGGAAACCGCGTAATTCGCCGCCGCCGTAGGGGCCGAGGTCGCCGTAGCCGACATTGTCGGCGAGGATCAGGACGACGTTCGGTCGCATCTCGGCTGCGGACGCCGTGGTCGCCGATGTTACGGCGAAAGCGGCTGCCGCAATCAGGAGGCCCGCGACGCCTCCGCGCCAACGCAGGCGATTGAATAAGCCAAAGTCCATCTCCCCTCCTTAGCCGATTATTCGAGCCCGCTCTTGCCGGGACCGATTGGCGAACGCCGTGCGGCCATGTGCGGCCGGCCGCAAGCGAGGACTAGGCCTCCGCTTGAACGCGCTCTTTGACGGTCATCAAATTGGGGTGGAGCGGCGCCTCGCGCCGCCGCCGTAAGCACGAACACCCAGCCCATGCCCGGCTGCAACTACGATTAGAGACTCCGGTCCGCGACCCTTGCCGGCGTCGCGCGCGCTGCCGATGGGCGCGCGCCTGACTTTTTGTCGGCCCCCGTCGGACCTCAGCGGCGAATTGCCGCAGCTCACCCTCCACGCCCGACGGCGAAGGCCGTGAAACCCTCTGCGGTCAGGCTGATTCGCCTGCGTGCCTGACCGAGCGAGCCGCTATTCGACGGTCGACGTCGAACCCCACGGACCCGTGTGCCGGTCGGCTGTTTTGCTTTCCGCGCGCGGCCGCATCGCATGTCAACTTCGAGCGCAACCGGCATTGACGAGCCGCGCCAATAAGTCCTATCGTATGACAATTGGCGGTGGGCTTGCCGGATGCATTTGGCAATCGCCAATCAAAAACGCGTCCGACAGCCGAGGCGCCAAGAGGGTGATCATCTCACGGGAGGAGTAAAGACTATGCAGCTTAAGAAATGGCTGGGAGGCGCCGCGCTTGCCGCGACGCTGATTTTTGCGGGATCGTCGGCGTTCGCCGTCACCATCGGGTTCTCCCAGGTCGGTGACGAAGGCGACTGGAGGCCCGCTTTCTCCAAAGACATGCAGGAAGAAGCAAAGAAAGAGGGAATCGACCTCAAGTTCGCTGACGCACAGGGCAAGCAAGAGGACCAGTTGAAGGCGGTCAGGGCCTTCATCGCCCAGAAGGTCGACGCGATCATCATCGCGCCGGTCGTCACAACCGGGTGGGAACAGGTACTCGGAGACGCTAAGAAGGCCGGCATCCCCGTGTTCCTCGCCGACCGCGACGTCGAAGGCGACAAGAGCCTGTTCGTCGCTCGCATTTCGGCGGACTTCAATCTGGAAGGCAAGCTGGCGGGCGCCTGGCTCGCGCAGGCGAGCAAGGGCAACTGCCAGATCGTCGAACTGCAGGGGACCGTGGGCTCTGCGCCCGCCATTGAACGCAAGAAGGGCTTCGAGACGATCATCTCGAACTTCCCCAACATGAAGATCATCAAGTCCCAGAGCGGCGATTTCACCACCGAGGGCGGCAAGAAGGTGATGGAAGCCTTCATCAAGGCGACCGACAACCTGAAAGGCGTCTGCGGCGTATTCGCCCATAACGACAACATGCAGCTCGGCGCGATCCAGGCGATGAAGGAAGCCGGCCTCAAGCCCGGCAAGGACGTCCTGATGGTCTCGGTCGACTACGTGCCGGCGATGAAAGAAGCGCTGGCGGCGGGCGACGCGAATGCGTCCGTCGAGCTCCGCTCGGCGATCGGCAAGTACATCTATCCAGTGGTGACGCAGTACCTGAAGGACCACAAGGAATTGCCGAAGTGGATCGTGATTCCGTCCGATCTGCACGCGGCGGCGACGGCCGGCAACTGAGCTGAGGCCGGGTTCATAGAGGCCAAAGGCGCGCGCTTCGCTCTAACGGGCGGGGCGCGCGGTTTTGCGGCGGCGCTGCATTGTGTCAGGCTGGCGCTGGCAAAATTCTGGACGCAGCGATGCCGCCGGAGCGTAAGTCGTGGTTGCTCGTATCGAAATGGTCAGCGTGTCGAAGGCCTTTCCTGGCGTCCGGGCGCTCGATAGCGTCGACTTTCAGGTGGAGGCCGGCGAAGTCCATGCGCTTATGGGCGAGAATGGGGCCGGCAAATCGACCCTGATCAAAATCCTGACCGGCGCCCTGCAGCGGGACGAGGGCGAGATCCGGCTCGATGGCCGCCTGGTCCACATCGCCAAGACCGGAGATGCGCAGGCGCTCGGGATTGGCACGGTTTATCAGGAGGTCAACCTCGTCCCGACCATGTCGGTGACCAAGAATCTGACGCTGCTGCGCCAACCGCGCCGATTTGGGCTCATCGATTGGCGAGCGGCGCGAAAGCGCGCCCGCGAGCGCCTGAAACGGCTCGATATCGACATCGACGTCGAGCGGCCCCTCGGCTCGTATTCGGTCGCCATCCAGCAGCTCGTCGCGATCGCCCGGGCGCTCGAGGACGACACGCGGGTGCTGGTGCTCGACGAGCCGACGGCGAGTCTCGACGCCAATGAGGTCGCGCTCCTGTTCAAGATCGTTCGCGACCTCAAGGCGCACGGCATCGCCATCGTCTTCATCACTCATTTCATCGATCAGGTTTACGAAATCGCGGACCGCATCTCGGTGCTGCGCAACGGCCGCCTCGTCGGCTGCGCACCGGTCGCCGAGCTTCCGCCGACGAAAATGATTCCGCTGATGCTGGGGCGGGAGCTCGAACGCACCGAGGAGCATGCGGCACGCGCCGCCTCGACAGCCGAGGACAAGCCGATTCTGGTCGCCGAGGGCCTCGGACGCCGGCGGATCATGGAGCCGTTCGATCTCACTTTGCACGCAGGCGAGGTCGTCGGGCTCTCCGGACTGCTCGGGTCCGGCCGCACCGAGGTCGCCAAGCTGGTGTTCGGCGCAATCAAGCCTGATTCCGGACAGCTGAGGGTCGGCGGAGCACAGATCACATCCTCGTCGCCTAGCCATTCGCTTCATCTGGGCGTCGCCTTCTGTCCCGAGGACCGCAAGGCCGAGGGCGTGTTCGGCGACCTGACCGTTCGCGAGAACATCATTCTGGGCCTGCAAACCAAGCGAGGCTGGCTCAGCCGGCTTTCTCACGACCAGCAGGAGGCGCTGGCGCAGGAGATGATCAAGGCGCTGGCGATCGCCACGCCCGACGCCGACAAGCCGGTCGGGCAATTGTCGGGCGGCAACCAGCAGAAGGTGGTGCTCGCGCGTGCGCTCACCGCCGAGCCGCGCATTCTCATTCTCGACGAGCCGACCCGAGGCATCGACGTTGGAGCGCACGCGGAAATCGTCGCGCTGATCCGCAGGCTCTGCGCCCAAGGGCTCGCCTTGCTCGTCGCCTCGTCCGAACTTGATGAGCTCGTCGCGGTCAGTGACCGGATCGCCGTGTTGCGCGACCGGCGCAAGATCGGCGAGATCGCGGAGCGGGACATCAACCGCCAGACCATTATCGACACCATTGCGGGCGCCGGAACGTGAAACACTCGGCCGAGATCCAAGCGGAAGCGCCGTCCGCTTCGAAGCTGCGCGCGGTCTTCGGCCACCGAGCCGTGTGGCCGATCGTCGCATTGGCGCTGATCTTCGTCGTCGACGGAATCATCTCGCCGGGCTTCTTCCATATTCGCGTCGTCGAGGGGCGGCTGTTCGGCAACCTGATCGACATCCTCTACCGCGCCGTGCCTACCGCGCTGGTCGCGCTCGGCATGGCGGTGGTCATCGGCACCAAGGGCATCGATCTTTCGGTCGGCGCGATCATCGCCATTGTCGGCGCGGTCATTACCTGGCGCATTCACGCCGGCGACCCGCACTGGCTGGTCCTCCTGATCGCGCTCGGCGCGGGGCTGCTTTGTGGGATGTGGAACGGCTTCCTGGTCGCCGTCCTCGATATTCAGCCGATCATCGCGACGTTGATTCTGATGACATCGGGACGCGGCATCGGCCTGATGATCAACCTCCTCTATGGCGGCACAAATCCGAGCTTCACCAGCCCATTGCTGCAGGGCCTGAGCGTTGGTCACATCGGACTCATTCCGACCCGGCTCATCCTGTTCGCCGCGATTTTC
This sequence comes from uncultured Alphaproteobacteria bacterium, assembly GCA_963770035.1. Classification (GTDB taxonomy): domain Bacteria; phylum Pseudomonadota; class Alphaproteobacteria; order Rhizobiales; family Beijerinckiaceae; genus Roseiarcus. The sequence goes on from CAVYON010000004.1 coordinate 137,152, forward strand.
GCTGTGCTGTGGCTCGTGATCCGACGCACGGCGTTCGGGCTCTTCCTCGAGTTGGTCGGCGGAAACCCGGCCGCGGCCAAAATTGTCGGCATCAACGCGCTGTTGATCATCTACGCGGCCTACCTCATTTCCGGGCTCTGCGCCGGCTGGGCGGGTGTCGTGCTCGCCGCGGACACCCACACCTCCGACCCCGTTAGCATCGGCCTCTATATCGAGCTCGACGCGATTCTCGCCGTGGTGATTGGCGGCGGCTCGTTGGCGGGTGGTCGAGTCTATCTCGGCATGACGCTGCTCGGCGTGCTCGTCATCCAGGCGCTGACGACCTCGATCCTGACCAGCGGCCTGCCGCCGGAATACAATCTGGTGGTCAAGGCGGTCGTGGTCATCATCGTTCTGCTCCTGCAATCGACCAACCTTCGGGTCGCGCTGTACAACGCTTTTGCGAGGACGAGGCGATGAACGAGAAGTATCTTCCGCTTCTTGCCACAATCTCGGTTTTCGTTGCGCTCTTCCTGATCGGCGGCTTTCTCTACAATAATTTTCTCTCGACACAGGTTCTCGGCGACATTCTCGCTGACAACGCCTTCATCATCACGGCCGCGATCGGCACGACCTTCGTCATCCTCTCCGGCGGCATCGACCTTTCGGTCGGCTCGATGATCGGCTTCGTCGGGGTGGTGATCGCCAATCTCGATCTCGCCGGATGGCATCCGCTCGTCTCCGCCGCGATGATGTTGGCGTTCGGGCTCGGATTCGGCGCGCTGCAGGGGCTGATCATCGACTTCTGCGAAATTCAGCCGTTCATCGTGACGCTCGCGGGCCTTTTCCTGCTGCGCGGCGGCTGCTTCATGATCAACCTCGATTCGGTGCCGATTCACCACCCGTTTGTCGCCTGGTATTCGGGCTTGAGCATTCCTCTGCTGGGGGACGGCCAATTGCGAAGTTCGGCGGTCGTCATGCTCATCGCGCTCGTCGCCGCGATCGCGATCGCCCACTTCACCCGCTTCGGCGCCAACGTCTACGCCATCGGCGGCGACAAAACTTCGGCGACGCTTATGGGCGTGCCGATGCGGCGCACAACGGTCGGCATCTATGCGCTCGGCGGCTTCTTCAGCGCGCTCGGCGGCGTGATCTACGCTTTCTACACCTCGTCGGGCTATCCGCTCGCCGGCACCGGCAACGAGCTCACGGCGATCGCGTCGGTGGTTCTCGGAGGAACCATGCTGACCGGCGGCATCGGCATGGTCGCCGGCACCCTGTTTGGCGGGATGATCCTCGGTCTGATCGCGACTCTTATCGTTTTCAACGGGTCGCTGAACGGCGCGTGGATCATGATCATCAGCGGCGTTCTGCTGTTCGTCTTCATCGTGATGCAGAGGTCGCTGGTCGGTTCGCTCCGCTTGCGGGGTGCAGCCTGAGGCGCAAAGAGTCATGACGCGCAACGGAAAGCCAGCGTCTTCGATCGTCAGCCGCCGCCGTCTGGCGTCCGGCCAGCTCAGCGCGGCCCGAACCGGGCGGCAAGGGCGCGAAGATCCGGCGTTCGAGCGCAATATCTACAGCCAGCTCGCAGGCCGGCTCGGGCAGGAGATCGTCGCGGGGGTCTATCCGGCGGGTTCGCTGCTGCCGAACGCCCAGGACATGTGCGCCCGGTTCTCTGTCTCGCGCACGGCGCTCCGCGAGGCCTACAGTATCCTCAGCGCCAAGGCGCTGATCCTCGCCCGGCCGAAGATCGGCACGCGCATCCGTCCGAAGTCGGAATGGAACCTGCTCGATCCGGAAGTGCTTGCCTGGCATCTCGCGGCGACGCCGAGCGAACATCTGGTGGACGAACTGTTCGCCTTGCGACAGATGGTCGAGCCGCCCGCGGCGGCGCTGGCGGCGGCGGCGCCGTCGCGCAATACCGTTCAGGCGATCGCCGACGCCTACGAGCGGATGGAGCGGTTCAAAAACGGCGAAGGCGACTTGATCGGCGCCGACCTCGACTTTCACATGGCGATCCTCCAGGCTTCCGGAAACCGTTTTCTGGCGGCGCTCGGCGGGCTGATCCAGACCGCACTCGAATGCACTTTCCAGCTGAGCTGGCGCGGCGCGGCGGGAATCCAGGACAACCGCCTGTTGCAGCACCGGGAAGTCTTCGAGGCGATCCGCGACGCCGCTCCGGACCGGGCGCGCGAGCGGATGGAAGAGCTCCTGCGAGACTCGATCGGCGACGTGTGGGAGTACCTGCGGCAGCGCGACGAGGCGATCGGCGCGGTCGCAAAAGGGGAAGTCCGCGCGAACACCTGAGAGTGGACGCGCAGCGCGCCGACGAGTCAGAACCGCCGGGCCCAGCGCCAGATCGCCCATTGCCGGCGGAGCGCCGAAGGCTCGTCGGCCGGGTCGAGCGGCCGCCCGCCGTTGCGCTCCATCCTATCGAGGTCGAGCCGCAAAGCGCCAAGCGGAATGAAGGCCGGCAGGATCGGCGGGGACGAGGTCTCGAGCCGTCGCTCGGCCTCGCGAAGACTGTCGCGGGCGAGGCCGCGAAGCTCGGCGCAGGCTGCGACCATGCCCGGGCTCGCGCGCCGGGCGTCGAGGTCGGCGCGGGCGACGCCGTGACGCGCCAGGGCGTCGACGGGAAAGAGCAGCGGCTCTGTCCCAGCCTCGAACGGCAGGCGGGTAAGCGTGCGCGTCAGCGCCAGCGCCAAACTTGCGGGCGCATGAGCCTCGGCCACGTCGAGATCGGCTCCGCCGGACGCGATGCGCGACGCGAGTTGCAGGCGCGCCCCTTCGCTGTCGGCGGCGTAACGCTCGAACGCGGCGAGCGGGAACGCGTCCGGCGGCGCGATCTCGATCAGCCGCGCCTCCGTCATCGCCTCGATCAGCGCGGGCGGCAGCGCAAACGCCTCGATCGCGGCGCGCAGCGCGAGCAATACCGGACTGCCTGCGGCCTCGCCTTCGCGGCCGCCGAGCGCCGTCTCGCGCCACCAGGCGATCCGGATCGCCGCGAGATTGGGGTCGCGCGCACGCGCGCGCGCCTGCCGGATCTCGTGATCGAAGCAGGCGAGGGCGTAGAGCGCGTTGCGGCTCGCAGCCGGCGCGTAGAGCGCGCCGAGCCATTGGTCGCGGGCGTTTGTCCGCGCCAACGCGGCGCAGTGCCGATAAGCCTCCGCCAGCGTCTCGGCGCCGGGCGGGGACGACGCCGTCACGGCGCGGCGATCAGGACCGCGGCCACCCGGCGGTCCTCGGACTGCATGACGTTGTAGACCCGCAGCGCGGGGCCGGTCGCCATGATCTCGAAGCGGAGACCGGCCTCGCGCAACGCCTCCCGCAACCCCTTCGGGGCCGGCGCGAGGCGCTCTCCCGCGCCAATGACAAGGAACTCGATCGAGCCCGGACGCTCGCCGATTTCGGCGAACAAGGACGCCAGCGCAACCGGGTCGAGTTCGTCGAGCGACGCCGCCGGAACCGGCCGGACGCCCTGCGGCGTCGCCAGAATGGAGCCGCGATACGACATGCCGGCGAAGGCGAAGCCGCCGCCGCCGTGCGCGACGATCGCGTGGCTTCCCGGCGCGAAGGGCGCGGCGGGAGAGCGAGCCGTCACGCCTTCGTTTCCGCGACCGCCGCCTCGGCTTCCTTGTCCTTCTTGTCGAACACGTCAGAACGGACGCCCATGTAGATCAGCATCGGCGAGCAGATGAAGACCGACGAATAGGTGGCGACGAAGATGCCCCAGATCATCGCCGCCGAGAACGAGCGGATGACGTGACCGCCCAGGAAGAACAACGCCAGCAGCGCCAGGAAGACCGTCGTCGCGGTCATGATGGTGCGCGGAAGGACCGCGTTGACAGACATGTCGATGATCTCGGCCGTCGACAGGCGCTTGTATTTGCGCATCACTTCCCGGATGCGGTCGAGCACGACCACCGTCTCGTTCAGCGAATAGCCGACAATGGTCAGGATGGCGGCGATCGAGGTCTGGTTGAACTCGATCTGCGTCACGCAGAAAAACCCGACCGTCAGCAGGAGGTCGTGCATGGTGCCGATGATGGCGCCGACGGCGAACTGCCACTCGAACCGGAACCAGAGATAGGTGAGCACGGCCAGGATCGCGACGACCACGCCGAGCGTGCCGCTCTGCACCAGCTCCGACGAGACGCTCGGCCCGACCGAGTCGACGCTGCGGAACTCGTAATCGTTGGAGAAGGCGTCACGCAGCTTGGCGATCGCGGTCTGCTCGCCCTGCGCGCCGCCGGGTTGCAAGTTCAGGCGCAGCAGAACGTCGGCGTCCGAGCCGATCTGCTGCACCTCGACCGGGCCGAGGCCCAGGCTCTCGGCCTTCGAGCGGATGTCGGCGATATGCGCCTCGCCGGTCTTGGCGCGAATGTCGACCTGCGTGCCGCCGGCGAAGTCGATGCCGAAATTCATGCCGACGAACAGGAACATCAGCACGGAGACGATCGAGAGGGTCGCCGACAGCGGGTAGCTCACGCGGCGGAGCCGCATGAAGCCGAATTTCGTGTTCTCGGGCGCGAGACGGAGGAGTTTCATGGCGTTGGTCCCGGAACCGGCCGATCAGATCGGAATCTTGGTCGGCCGCACGCGGCGATACCAGAGCGCGATCATCATCCGCGTCATCGTGACCGCGGTGATGATCGAGGTGATGATGCCGAGGCCGAGCGAGACCGCAAAGCCGCGCACCGCGCCCGACCCGAACAGGTAGAGGATGAGCGCGGCCACGAACATCGTGACGTTGGAGTCGACGATGGTCGCGAAGGCGCGCTTGAAGCCGGCGTCGAGGGAGGACAGAACCGAACGGCCGAGATGGGCCTCCTCGCGGATGCGTTCGTAGATCAGCACGTTCGAAATCGACCGCCATGCCGATGGTGAACACGATGCCGGCGATGCCCGGCAGCGTCAGCGTCGCGCCGAGCAGCACCATCGAGGCGAAGATGAGCAGGATGTGCACGGCGAGCGCGAGGTCGGCGAAGATTCCGAAAACGCCGTAGGTCGTAATCATGTACACGACCACCATGATCGCGCCGACATAAGCCGCGCGCTTGCCGGCGTCGATCGAGTCCTGGCCGAGACCCGGCCCGACCGTGCGCTCCTCGACCACGGTCAGCTTGGCGGGCAAGGCGCCGGCGCGCAGCAGGATCGCCAGGCTGCTCGCCTCGTCGATGGTGAAATTGCCGGTGATCTGACCGGTGCCCCCGGTGATCGGCGAGCGGATGACCGGGGCCGAAATGACCTTGCCGTCGAGCACGATGGCGAATGGCCGGCCGACATTTTCGGTCGTGACCCGGCCGAACTTCTGTCCGCCACGCAGGTTGAAGCGGAAGGTGACGTCGGGCTCGCCGGTCTGCTGGTCGAAGCTCTGCTGAGCGTCGACCAAGTCCTCGCCGTCGACCATCACGCGCTTTTGCACGGTGACCGTCCCGCCGCCCTTCTGCATCGGCAGCTGCTCGACTTCGTTCGGCGGATCGCCGGGATCGGCCACCAGCCGGAATTCGAGCTTGGCGGTCTGCCCGATGATTTCCTTGAGCTTGGTGGTGTCCTGAAGGCCAGGCACCTCGATCAGCACCCGGCTCGCGCCCTGCTGGGCGATGACGGTCTCTTTCGTGCCCATCGCGTTGATGCGGCGGTTCAGGACCTCGATCGACTGCGTTACGGCGTGGCGCACCTTGTCGGCGACGGCGGCGTCGGTCAGCGTCAGCTGAACCCCGCTGTCGGTCTCCGAGACGTCGAGAGTGCGGCCGTTGCCGCCGGCAAGCGGGCCGCCGATCGGCTGGCTCAGGGACTGCAACAGACTGTAGGCCTTGTCGCGCTCGGCCTTGTCGGCGATGCGAACGAGAACGCCGCGCGGCTGGGTGGCGATGCCGCCCGTCAAGGCGATCTTGCCGTCGCGCATCTTCAGACGGGCGTCGTCGCGCAGCGCCTCGACCTGGGACTTGATCACCGAGGCTTCGTCGACCTGCATCAGCATGTAGGCGCCGCCCTGAAGGTCGAGGCCGAGGACGATCTGGCGCAGGGGGACGATCCCCGGCAGGCGAGCCGCCAGCGCATCGACAGTCTGCGACGACATGAAGCTCGGGACGACGAGCAGGAACGCTGCGGCCACCAGCGCCAGGACCGAAGCCAATTTCCAAGGGGCGAAACGAAGCATCAGGCTTTCAATCGATTACGGGATGAGCGCGGCCGGGATGCGTCAGGCCTTTGACGCGTCCTTGACCGGCTCGCCTTTGGCGCGCACCTCGGCAATGCCGGTGCGGGCGAGACGCACCTTGACGTTCGGGGCGACTTCCAGCTCGACCTCGGTGTCGTCGACCGCCTTGCTGATCTTGCCGATCAGCCCGCCGGTGGTCACGACCGTGTCGCCGCGCCGCGCCGCCTGCACCAGTTCCCGCTGCTCCTTCGCCCGGCGCTGCTGGGGCCGCCACAGCACGAAATAGACGATCGCGATCATCGCCACGATCGGCACGAGCTGGACGACCGTGTCGTTCATGCCCAACGACGAGACGCCGGCGGTCTGGGCGAAAGCTTCGGTTATGAACACAGGGCGGGGGCTCCGGCGACGCGATAGCCGCGCCGTTTCATCAGGGGGTCACACGAAAGGCGCCGCATATATATCCGCGCGCCTCTCGAAAGCAACGCTGCAGGACCGGGCCTTCACGCGACCACGACAGGGGGAGGTCCAGACATCGATTGGACGTGCTACGAACGGCTACGCGCCGATGAGGGGGCGGCCGCGCGACGCGCTGCCGCCGATCGCCGCTATATCTGGAGGGAACGCATAATGAACAAGCAACTGGCGGAATTTGTCGGAACTTTCGCCCTGGTGTTCTTCGGCTGCGGTGCGGCGGTCATCGGCAGCATGGGCTCGGGCGCAGGGGCGATCAATCTGCTCGGCATCGCGAGCGCTTTCGGCTTCGCCATCGTGGCCATGGCCTACGGCATCGGGCCGATTTCCGGCTGCCACGTCAACCCGGCCGTCAGCTTCGGCGTGTTCGTCGCCGGCCGCATGAGCGCGGCCGACATGGTCGGCTACTGGATCGCCCAGGTCCTCGGCGCGATCGTCGGGGCGGCCGTGCTCTATCTCATCATGTCGGGCAAGGCTCAGGGTTGGAACGGAGGTCTTGGCCAGAATGGCTGGGGCCCCGGCTATATCGGCGAATACAACGTGGTCTCGGCCTTCGTCTTCGAGGTGGTCGGAACGTTCTTGTTCCTCGTTTGCATTCTCGGCGTCACCCACCCCTTCGCGCCGACCGGCTTCGCCGGCCTCGCTATCGGACTGACGCTGGTGGTGATTCATCTGGTGGGCATCAACATCACCGGCACGTCGGTCAACCCGGCCCGCTCGATCGGCCCGGCGCTGGTCGGCTTCGCCGCCAACCCGGAGCGGGTCGCGCAGCTCTGGCTGTTCATCGTCGCGCCGCTGATCGGCGCCGGCCTCGCCGGCTTCCTCTACCGCGAGGGCGCCCTGCTCGATCAGCCGAAGGCGTAAGCGCCTACGGACCTTGAAACCGGACGCCTGGCGGGTCAAAAGCCCGCCATGCTCCATATCAACGGCCTCACCTACCGGCTCGGCGAGCGCCTGCTGATCGACGGCGCGACCGCGGCGCTGCCGAGCGGCGCGCGGGTCGGGCTCGTCGGCCGCAACGGCGCCGGCAAGACCACGCTCTTCCGGCTGATCCGCGGCGAACTGTCCTCCGAGGCCGGCTCGATCACGACCCCGAAGGACGCGCGCCTCGGCAGCGTCGAGCAGGAGGCGCCGGGCGGAGCGGAGACGTTGATCGACTTCGTGCTCGACGCCGACGCCGAACGCTCGGCGCTGATCGCCGAGGCCGAGAGCGCCAGCGATCCCGAGCGGATCGCCGACATTCAGACGCGTCTCGTCGACATCGACGCCCACGCCGCGCCGGCGCGCGCGGCGCGGATCCTCAGCGGCCTCGGTTTCGACGAGGCGGCGCAGAACCGGGCGCTCTCCGAATTCTCCGGCGGCTGGCGGATGCGGGTGGCGCTCGCGGCCGTGCTGTTTTCGGAGCCCGACATCCTGCTGCTCGACGAGCCGACCAACTATCTCGACCTCGAGGGCGTGCTCTGGCTCACCGACTACCTGAAGAGCTGCCCGTCGACGATCGTCGTCATCAGCCACGACCGCGACCTGCTCGACGACGTGGCCGACCACATCCTGCATCTCGACCGCGGCAAGCTCACGCTATGGACAGGCGGCTACACCAGCTTCGAGCGCCAGCGCCGGGAGCAACAGGCGCTTCAGGGCAAGATGCTGAAGAAGCAGGAGGAGCGGCGCGCCCACCTGCAGGCCTTCGTCGACCGCTTCCGCGCCAGCGCGACCAAGGCGACCCAGGCCCAGTCGCGCCTCAAGATGCTGGCCCGGATGGAGCCGGTCGCGGCGGTGGTCGACGAGACCGTCCTGCCGTTCAGATGGCCGCCGGTCGCCAGGAAACTCAGCCCGCCGATCGTGACGATGGAGAAGGTCAGCGTGGGTTACGACGGCCGGGTGGTGCTGGCGCGGATCGATCTCACCCTCTCCAACGACGACCGGATCGGGCTTCTCGGGGCGAACGGCAACGGCAAGTCGACCTTCGCCAAGCTGATCGGCGGCCGGCTGCCGCCGATGGGCGGCAAGATGGTGCGGGCGGTGAAGCTCGAGAGCGGCTTCTTCGCCCAGCATCAGGTGGACGACCTCGAGCCCGGCGGCACGCCCTACACCCATGTCGCCGAGCGGATGCGCGGAGAGGCGGAGTCGAAGATCCGCGGCCGGGCGGCGCTGATCGGCTTTTCCGGCGGCGCGCGCCGACACCCGGGTCGAGGCGCTGTCGGGCGGCGAGAAGGCGCGGCTTCTGATGGGTCTTGCGACCTTCGACGGGCCGCAGCTTCTTATCCTGGACGAGCCGACCAACCACCTCGACATCGACAGCCGCGGCGAGCTGATCGAGGCGATCAACGACTACGAGGGCGCCTGCATCATCGTCTCGCACGACCGGCGGCTGCTCGAGGCCTGCGTCGACCGGCTGTGGCTGGTGGCGGACGGCACGGTGAAGCCGTTCGACGGCGACGTCGCCGACTACGGCCGCTTCGTCCTCGGCCAGGGCGCGCCGAGCCCGCAGAAGAAGCCGGCGGCGCCGACGAAGCCCGTAGCGGCGCCCGCCCGCAAGCGGGACGCGGGACCGCTGAAGCGCGAGCTGGCGGCGCTCGAGGACAAGATGACCCGATTCCAGGACCTCTTGCGCCGGGTCGACGAGGCGCTGGCGGAAGCCGGCGCGACCGGGAGCGACGCGCTCAAGCTGGCCGAGCTCGCCAGCCGCCGCGGCGATCTCGAACGCGCGCTGGCCGCCGCCGAGGAGGCCTGGCTCGAACTGTCGGAGGAGGCCGGGAGCGCATAACCGCGGGGTCCGTGGACTCGGTCGCGGCAGCTCCGAAGGCGCGGCCGGGGCCTGACCCGCTGCCGCTCTGCGACAATCTGGCCCTGGTCTTGCTCGCCCTCAACGAGAACTTGGCTGCGGCCCGTCATAGCCTTCGACGATGACGATGTCGGCCTCGCTCGCCGCGACGCGCAGTTTCAAGATGTCGCGGTATTCATCGGATTGATAGCACGCGACGGCAGCCTCATAGTCGGGAAATTCCAGGATCACGTGGCGAGTTCGCGAGCGCCCTTCGACGAGGTCGCTGCGACCGCCGCGTGCGAGAAAGCGAGCGCCATATTTGGCGAAGACTGGGCCATTGGCGCGCCGGTAAGCCTCGTAGGCTTCCGGGTCGGCGACGTCGACATGGGCGATCCAATAAGCCTTGGCCACGACTGCTCCCTCCCGCCAACGAGATATCGGGCTCGGATAAGATCCAGGCGCTGCAGCGTTTTCCTCAAGCGAGGGTCTCTCCCTCGGCCTAGCTTTCAACGCCGACGAACCGACTCATCCGGCCGCCGCGCGCTCTATCGCGGCAACGTCCAGCTTAACCATCTTGGTCATGGCGGTGAAGACGCGAGCCGAAACGCTTGGGTCAGGGTCGGCCAGGAGGCGCGGAAGAACCTCGGGAACGATTTGCCAAGGCACGCCCCATTTGTCGCGCAGCCAGCCGCACATGATCTCCGAGCCGCCGTCGGCCGTGAGCGCCATCCACAGCCGATCCACCTCCGCTTGGTCGGCGCATTCAACCGAGATCGAGGCGGCGGCGCCGTAGTCGGCTCGCGAGCCACCGTTCAAGGCCTGGAAACTCTGACACCCTAGGGTGAAGTTCACCAGGATCACGTCACCCGCTTGGCCACCTGGCCATGTCGCCGGCGAGCGCTGGATGTGCTGGATATCGGAGCCCGATACGAGAGAGACATAGAAGCGGACGGCCGGCTCCGCATCTTTCCCGTACCAGAGACAGGTGCTGACGTTCGACATCGAGATGTTCCACTCCAATTGAGGCCCGGAGGGCGCCAAGACTAAGCAGAGATTCTTAGGCTGGCCAACGGAACAAGCGAGACAAATTCACCACAAGGAACACGAAGAACCACGAAGGCGCACAAGGAGCCCTGTCGTTCTTTGTGCCCTTCGTGCCCTTTGTGGTGAAAGTCGAACTCTAACTTGGTCCATTCGTTGGGCTGGCTAAGGGAATCTGCTTAGGTTTTGACGGATGGAACGGAGCCTTTCGACGCAACGGGCGGTGGATGGGGACGGTGGTCCCTCAACGCAAGCAGTATTCACCGGAGGCAGGCGCCCGGGGGGTCGAGCCTCATGGGGAGGAGCGGCAAAAGGTTGGCCGGGGCCTGATCCGTCGTGGCCATTGTGAGGACAAAGATGGGCGCTTGATCCTGACAACTCTGGCCTTCCCCGGACAAAAGCGCTCTTCATTGTGTTTCGAGAAAATGCAGATCGTCATAGTGAATACCGCGGCCAACGCCCCGGTTTCGCCGCCCCGCCGCCCCATTGAATTCCCACCAATCCTACCCATGTTATCCTCATAACAACCTCAAGACACTGTGGGAAGTAACGCCGATCCGCCTCCCGGAGGGCCTGGTCCGTTTTGTGTTCGCCTTCATCCGGCGCGATCGCGCCCTAGACCTCTCGGAGTTTGACTGTCATGCCCACGCTGTTCGATCCGCTCGTCCTTGGCGACCTCGAGGTCCCGAACCGAATCTTCCTGGCGCCGTTGACCCGCAACCGCTCGACCATGCCGGGCCGGGTCCCCAATGCGTTGATGCGCGACTACTACGTCCAGCGCGCCTCCGCCGGTCTGATTTTCACCGAAGCGACCTCCGTCTCGCCGCAGGGCGTCGGCTACCCCCGCACGCCGGGCATCTGGTCGGACGAGCAGGTCGACGGCTGGCGGGCGATCACCAGCGCCGTCCATGCGGCGGGCGGCCGCATCTTTCTGCAGCTCTGGCACGTCGGCCGGATTTCCGATCCGGTCTATCATGACGGCTTTCCGCCGGTCGCGCCGAGCGCCATCGCGCCCAAGGGCGCCGTCAGCCTGCTTCGGCCCCAGCGTCCCTATGCGACGCCGCGCGCGCTCGAAACCGACGAGATTCCGGGCGTGATCGCCGCCTATCGCAAGGGCGCCGAGAACGCCAAAGCCGCCGGCTTCGACGGCGTCGAGATCCACGGCGCTAACGGCTACCTGCTCGACCAGTTCCTGCAGGACGGCTCGAACAAGCGGACCGACCGCTACGGCGGCCCGATCGAGAACCGCGCCCGGCTGATGCTCGAAGTGACCGACGCCGTCGTCTCCGTCTGGGGCGCGGGGCGGGTCGGCATGCATCTCGCGCCGCGCGGCGACGCGCACGACATGGGCGACAGCGACCTCGCCGCCACCTTCGGCTATGTCGCGCGCGAACTCGGGAAGCGGAAGATCGCCTTCCTCTGCGCCCGCGAGAAGGTTGCGGACCCGCGCCTCGGTCCGACGCTGAAGCAGGCGTTCGGCGGCGTCTATGTCGCCAACGAAAATTTCGACAAGGCGGCCGCCGAGGCGGCGCTCGAACTCGGGCGAGGCGGACGCGGTCGCCTTCGGCAAGGCCTTCCTCGCCAATCCCGACCTGCCCCGCCGCTTCAGGCTCGGCGCGCCGCTAAACCCGTGGAACAGCGACACTTTCTACAGCGATGGGCCCGCCGGCTACACCGACTATCCGGCGTTGAGCGAAGCCGCGGAGTAGCCATTCCCCTCTCCCGCTGAAGCGCTACGGGATGCACACATCTTTTAGCAGGCGTGCGCCGCTCAATGGCGGCTAGCGTCCCCGCCCCCCACCGCCCGTCGACAGACGGGCGTCCTTTCGGACACCCTATGGTGGGGGCGGGACAGGGTGGGGGGTCGCGCCGACCTCTCATTCGGGGGAAATGGCGCCAAGTTTTCGAAGTTCGGCGCGACCCCCCTCCTCAATCCTCCCCCACAAGGGGTGAGGAAGCCGCCCTCCGCGGGCTCGGGCACGCCGGCAGCGAGCCGCGAGAGATGTGTGCATCCCGTAGGGCGAAAGCGGGGAGAGGGTTAGGGTGAGGGGCTGCGCCAACGACGCAAGTTAGCGACGCCGCTAAAGATACGAGGTCGGCGCCGCCCCTCATCCGGCGCTTCGCGCCACCTTCTCCCCGCTCCGCGGGGCGAAGGGAGCGGCCGTGGCTGGACTGTGTCGGTTTCGCGGCTTAACCTTGGCGCACCCGCCACCCGGAGACGCCTGTGACTTCCGCCGACATTCCGACCCTCGACGTCCAGATCACCAAGGACCTCGCCCAGCAATGGGGCTGGTTCCTCGCCTTCGGCGTCGCGCTGGTAATCCTCGGCGCCGCCGCCGTCGTCCACTCGGTGAGGGCGACCCTGGCCTCGATGCTGGTCATCGGCTGGCTGCTTTTGCTCGCGGCGGCGGTCGAAGTCGTCGCGGCCATATGGGTCGGCCATTGGGCCGGCTTCTTCCAACATGCGGTGGCGGCGATCCTGTACGGCGTGCTGGGGTTCCTCTTCGTCATGAGGCCCGCGGTCACGGCGGAAGTGCTGACCTTCGTGATGGCGCTGTTCTTCGTGGTCGGCGGCCTCTTCCAGATCGTCGGCTCGGCGGGCCTCGGCTACGCCGGCTGGGGCTGGCACCTCCTCGACGGCGCGATCACCATCGCGCTCGGCCTGATGATCCTGTTCCAATGGCCCGCCTCCGGCCTCTGGGTGATCGGCCTCTTCATCGGCATCGACCTGATCTTTTACGGCGCAAGCTGGATCGCGATCGCGCTGGACGTGCGGGGGACGTGAGGGGGGCGGATCGCCTTCGAGACGCCCCCGTCGCGGCTCCCAGGACGAGGTCGATTGATGTCACCTACCCCTCGTCCTGAGGAGCGATGCGGAGCATCGCGTCTCGAAGGGCGCTCCAGCGGGCGCGATGGCGCCTCCTGCACGTCTTTTTTGCATAGGCGCACGGGCGCACCACGATTTGCACAAACTGGAGCGTCCTTCGAGACGCCCGCGTCGCGGGCTCCTCAGGACGAGGTGGCGCGGGTCGTTCCTTCTTCACTTGTATCCTCACCCGGCTCCTTCGGCTCGACGACGCTCGTGTCGCCTAATTAACATTTAAATATTGTCTATAGGTATATGGCCGTGATTCGTGTCGCCGCTAACACGGCCTCCAACCCGCTGGAATCGTTAATCCCGGTCGATAAACGGCGCTAAAGTCGCGCTTGGCCGTAGCCTCCTCTTTCCCGCAGCAGCCTGGCGAGCGCGACATAGTCGGTCTTGCCGGAGCCGAGCAGGGGGATCGCGTCGAGCACGACGACCGAGGCGGGGACCATGATGGCCGAGGCGCCCTTGATCTTCATCCAGGTGTCGACCTCGGCCTTGGTCGCGCCGGGGTGGTCCGTCGCCAGGATCACCCGCTCCCCGCGCTTGGGATCGGGCGCGGCGACGCAGGCCACCCTGTCGTCGGGCCACAGGCCCCACAGCTGGTCCTCGATCGCCCCGAGCGAGACGAGCTCGCCGGCCAGCTTGGCGAAGCGCTTGGCCCGGCCCTTGATGGCGACGAAGCCGTCGGCGTCGATCGCCACGATGTCGCCGGTGTCGTGCCAGCCGCCCGTCGGCGGCTCGATCTCGCCGGGGTTGTCGGCGCGGTAGTAGCCGATCATCACGTTCGGCCCCTTCACGTAGAACCGGCCGCCCTCCTCGATGCCCGGCACCGGTTCGAGCCGCGCCGTGACGTGGGGCAGGAGCTTGCCGACGGTGCCATGCCGGTTGAACATCGGCGCGTTGACCGCCAGCACCGGCGAGCCCTCGGTCACGCCATAGCCTTCGAACAGGTCGAGGCCGAACTTCTCCCGGTAGATCCGGCGCGTTTCGGCTTTCAGCGCCTCCCCGCCGGCGATGACGTAGCGCACCGAGCGGAAGCTCTCGGGGTCGGCGTTGCGCGCATAGCCTGCCAGGAACGTGTCGGTGCCGACGAGAACGGTCGCGCCGACCTTGTCGATGAGCTCGGGGATCTGCCGGTAGTGCAGTGGGGTCGGATAGAAGTAGATCCTCATCGAGGTCATCAGCCCGAGCAGCGTTCCCGCCGTCAGGCCGAAGGCGTGAAACATCGGCAGCGGATTGAAGAAGATGTCGGAGAGGCGGAGGTCGTAGCGGGCCTCGACCTGAGCGCAATTGGCCAGGATGTTGGCGTGCGACAGCACGACGCCCTTTGGTACGCCCTCGGTGCCGGAGGTGAACAGAACGACCGCTGGATCGTCAGCGTCTCGGGGCGCAAAGGCCCGGCCCGCCGTCAGCGCCGCAACCAGCTTGTCTTTCGTGCTGGCGCTCGCGCGGACGTCCTCGAGCCAGACGATTTGCGCGACCCGAGCGATCGCGTCGACCACGGCGGCGAGGTCCGCCTTCTCGACAAAGGCGCGCGAAGTCAGCACCAGCCGGATCTGCGCCGCCTGGCAGGCGCCGACGAGGTTCAAGGGACCCGCGGTGAAGTTGAGCATGGCCGCGACCCGGCCGGTCGCCTGCAGCGCCATAAAGGTGACTGCCGCGCCGTTGGCGTTCGGCAGCATGAACCCGACGGTTTCGCCTGGCGCCGTTATCGCAACGAGCTTGCGCGCCAGCACGCCGACCCCAATGCGGAACATGCGCATGGTCAGCGGACCGGCGAGCGGGTCCTCGACCACGATCCGCCTGAGACCGTGCTTGCGCGCCTGCGCCTCGAAGGCGGCGTGAAGGGTGCGGCGGATGTCAGTCGTCTCGAACACGAGGTCGGCCATCAGGTCGACGAGCGCCACGCCGGCGGTCCGCCGGCGGGTGCGCCCGTCGCGCGCGTAGGGAACGGAAAGGCGGCGCGGCGGCAGCACGGTCACCGTGATCCTGGGGAAGAGCCGCCGGCCGCTCTGGGCTGGATCGAAACGGGAAAACAGTGTCTGCTCCGCCCCCTCGATGCGCACCGGCGTGACTGGCGCGCCGGTCTTCTCGATCATCAGCGACAGCGCCTCGTAGTCGCGCATCAGGACCGGGGTCAGCGCCGTCCGCCCCTCGGGAAAGAGCGCGAGCGCCCGGCCGGCGCGGGCCGCCGCGACGAGCGCCCGGGCGGTCAGGGGCCGGGAGGGGTCCAGCGGGCTGACGCCAATGAACCGGAGGAGGGGCGCGACCAGCCGCCGGCGGGCGGCGGCGCGATCGACGGCGAGGATCGGCGGCTCCTCCATGATGGCGGTCAGGACCGCCGCGTCGAGGAACGAGACGTGACTCACGGCGACCGCCGCGCATTCGCCGGGCCGGGGCAGGTTCGCAGCCCCGACCACCTCGAGGCGATAGACGGACCTCAGCGCGACGCGGGCGACGAAGGCGAGCGTGTTGGCCGGCAGGTTGCGGAACACCCAGACCGCCGCGACGACATTGGCGAGGCCGAGCAGGACGAGCGCCGTCGGCTCGCTCATGCCCACGCCCTGCAAAAGCAGCATGGCCACGATCGAGCCGGCGACCATCATCAGATAGTTCAGCGCGTTCACCGCGCCGACGACGCGGGCGCGCCGTTCCTCGCCGGCCCAGGCCTGGATGGCGGCGAAGATCGGCACGACGTAGAGGCCGGCGGCCGCGGAGAAGACGAACAGGTCGAAGGCGAGGCGCAGGCCGAGGGGGCTGGTGAAGAACGCGCCGAGCGGGATCTCGCGGGTCGCGGGCGGGAGTCCGGCGGTCGCGAGGCCGAAGTCGATCAGCGTCGCCGCCAGCACGATGAGCAGGAACGGCGCCGGAGCGAGTTCGATCCGGCCGTGCGACAATTGCCCGGCGAGGAGCGAACCGATTCCGACGCCCGCCGCGAAGATGAGGTTGACCGTGATCTCGACGTCGAGGCCGCCGCCGGCCCGCGCCTTGACGATCACAGGCACGAGCGACAGCGTGACGATGCCGACCGTCCAGAACCAGCTCGTCGCTATGGCTCCCGCCCACTGACGGCGATCGGCGCGCACCTCCTCGATGATGCGCCAAGTCGAGGCGAACACATTCCAGTGGACCTTGAGGCCCGGCGCGCCGACCCCGGTCGGGGGGATCCAGCGGGACGCGGCGTAACAGGCGACGGCGATGATCATCATCTGCGTCACGACGGCGCCGCTGGAGCGGCCGTGGGCGGCCGCCAGTCCGCCCATGATGAGGCCGCAGATGATGGCGGCGTAGGTCGCGCCCTCGACCAGCGCGTTGCCGGCGACCAGCTCCTGGCGCCTCAGGTGATCGGGCAGAATGCCGTATTTGATCGGACCGAACAGCGCGGCGACGCAGCCGAGCCCGAATAGGGCCAGGTACAGCAGCGTCAGCGACGAGAAGGCGAAGCCGGCCGCCCCGATCGCCTGGACGAACATCTCGGCGAACTTCAGCCGCCTGGCGACGGTCGCCTTGTCGTGCGAGTCGGCGATCTCGCCGCCGAGCGCCGAGAACGGAATCGCCGGCAGCACGAAGGCCATCGAGGCGATCAGGATCTTCATGCTGCCGCCCTCGCCGCCGAAGCGGAAAAGGATCAGCATGACGAGCATGTTGCGGACGAAATTGTCGTTGAAGGCGGAGAAGAACTGGCACCAGAACAGCGGCGCGAACCGCCGGGACGTCATCAGGGTGCGGAACATGACCGGGCGTCCCCCGCGCTCGTTTGGGGCCGTTGGACGCCAAACCTCCGGCCGCGTCAAGCGGCGCGTGCGGGGCCTATTGGATCAGGTAGCGGACGCCGACGCGGACTTGCTGGGAGACGTTGCTCTGCTTGAGCGTGGTCCCGGTCCACGGATCCACCAGCGTCAGGTTCGGTCCGCCGTTGAGATATCGATAGCCGATATCGATCGCGACGCTCGGGGTGATCCTGATAACTGAGCCCGGCCATCAGCGCCCACGCGAAGCCGAAGGTGGTCGAATTGATGGAGTTGCCCCATTCCGAAAGAGGCAGTTTCAACGCCACGACTTGGTTCAGGGGCGCGCTGACGCCGTTCGGGGAATAGATGAAGTTCGCGTGCGTCGTGACGGCGCTGACGCCGACTCCGCCTCCCAGATAGGGCGTGATCCCGCTCCAGTTCCCGAGATCGACATAGGCGTTGGCGAGGACCGTGTTCGTGTGCTGTTGCAGTTCGGCGGTTCCTTCGCACAAGCCCGGGACCTCGAGTCCAAGCGTTGCGGCGCCGCCGTTGCAGGCGAACGACGTCGATCGGTTGACCAGCGGTCCAAGGCTGATGTCCCATGTGGCGTCGAACCGAAGATAGTCGTTGAACCGGTAGCCGGCTCCGAGCCCCCCGTCGAAATTCGTCGCGCTTCCGCCGCCCCAGGTCGCGGTCCCGAGCGGAATGACCGGGGCGTTTGGCCAAAGTCCGAGCGCGGGCGCATACGACACGGTCGGCTCGCTTTCGAGGCTCACCCCGATGTCGCCGCGCAGATACCAGTTCGAGCCGATCTCGACCGTGGTCGGCGCCTGGGATTCGGGGAAGCTCGCGGGCGCTGCGGAGCCGAACAGGTCCGCCGCCTGGGCCGGCGCCGCAAGCGCGAGGCATGCAAGCGCGGCTTTCGTGACAAGCTTCATCGTTTCGCCCCACAATGCTCCGCCGGCCGCGACGGGGGCGGCCTCAAAGGACATTTTCGCGACGGGGGCTTGTCCGGGGCTTATGACGAGACGGACGTCTTGGCCCGGGATGACGAGGATTTACGCTGCGAGCCGCAAGGGTCCGTCGAGGAAGGGCTGCGCCTCGAGGAAGCGCGCGAGCAGGGCGCCGAACTCTCGCCTGACCCGCGTCAGCGGCGACCGGGAGCGCCGCCAGCCCGGCCGTTCCGGCGCCTCGGCCCAGTCTGGCCACGGCGAGGCGCGGAACCAGTCGCGGTAGGCCTCGGCGAAGCGCGCCTCGCCCTTCCAGGCGTCGAGCGTCCAGGGCTTCGGCGCATTGACGAAGTGCAACACGATCGGATCGAGCCGACGTTCGAGATCGAGGAGGAAGAAGTCGCCCATGAAATTGTAGCGCGGCGAAAGCGGTGCGAAGCCGCCCTTGAGCGTAGCGTTGAGCGCGTCCTGCTCCATGAACGGATAGCGTCCGGGGTTGTCGGCGAGCGCCTGCGTCACCCGCTCTGTGAGTTCGTTCCCGTTTCCATGCGGCGCGGTCGATCGCCATCAGCCCAGCGTTGAAATAGGGCGTGTCGAGCGCGAGCCCCAGCCGTTGGCGCGAGCGTCGGAACTGGCGCACGAGCGGATCGTCCTCGCCCTTGAAGTCCATGAGAAAGATCATGTCGCAGGCCGCAGCCAGCGGCCGGCCGCCGAAGTCGAACTCGGCCAGGCGGGACAGGCCGGGTCGGGCGATCAGCATGTCGGAATCGACGCTGACGATTCGCTCGACGGGCGCCGGCAGGACCTCGGCGAGGAACAGCCGGCGGAACACCGCGCGCGAGAACCGGCCCTTGCCGGCGAGGCGCCGGTCGTAGGGCGCGAAGTCGAGGGTGAGGAGGGTAATGCGCTCACGAGTGCGCGCCGGCAGCCGGTCGAACCCGGGCGTCACGTCCTCGGGCTCGCAGACGAGGAAAATCTCGGGGCGCTCGTCCGGCTCGGCCTCGATCAGCGAGGCGATCGCGCGCACTGCGGGCGGAAAGAACGAACGGTCCGGGGTAAAGCAGAAGGCTGTGCGCAAAAGGTCCCCCGAAAACTCGCCGCCCGCTCGGCGTGACGATGGGTCTATAGGGAAACGCCGGCGCCGGAAACCGGCCCTTGACCTCGGGGAAACGGGCGACCGGACCCGCGATGCGCGGCGCAGGGGCGCCCGTGCGCGGCAAATCCGTTATGCTGCCGTCAGGGACTTGAACCGACATTCAGGAGAGGCGACCGCCATGGAATATCTTCACACCATGATCCGCGTGACGGACCTGAAGGCGACGATCGGGTTTTTCGAGCTGATGGGCTTTATCGAGACGCGGCGGGTCGAGAACGAGAAGGGCCGCTTCACGCTCGTCTTCCTCGCCGCATCGGACGACGCCGAGCGGGCGCGCAAACAGCAGGCGCCGCTGATCGAGCTCACCTACAACTGGGATCCGGAGGCTTATGCCGGGGGGCGCAACTTCGGCCATCTCGCCTATCGGGTGGACGACATCTACGCGACCTGCAAAAAGCTGATGGACGCGGGCGTGACCATCAACCGCCCGCCGCGCGACGGGAACATGGCCTTCATCCGCACGCCCAACTCGATTTCGATCGAGCTTCTCCAGAAGGGTCCCGCGCTGCCTTCCGCCGAACCCTGGGCCTCGATGCCGAACACCGGGGTCTGGTGAGGCCGCCGCGACGCCCTTTCGGCCGAGCCCCTTTTGCGACGGGCGTCGCCGTCCGCGGCCCACGGCTCGGGTCGAACGGACGGACGTCGCATTGGGCGCATGCCCTGCGCGACCCGGCTCGCCTTCGCCATCTTGCAAGGCATGACGATCAGGAATTAGGCAGGGCGGCCATGCGATCGCCCGCGAACTATGCAATAGTGGGCCCGATACGCACATATTCTAGCAGGGCGAGGGTCATGAAATTGGTCACGGCGGTCATCAAGCCCTTCAAACTCGAAGACGTGCGCGAGGCTCTCGATCAGATCGGCGTGCACGGCATGACCGCGACGGAGGTGCAAGGTTACGGCCGCCAGAAGGGGCACACCGAGATTTATCGCGGCGCCGAATATGTCATCCGTTTTTTGCCGAAGGTGAGAATCGAGATCGCCGTTCCCGACAACCGCGCCGACGACGTCGTTCAGGTCATCGAGCGCACCGCCCGCACCGGCGTGACCGGCGATGGTAAGATCTTCGTGACCTCGATCGAGCGCGCCGTGCGCATTCGCACCGGCGAAGCCGACGACGATGCGCTTTGACCGCCGCTCGCGCGAATCGGAACGCAGTCGATGCATTCTTAATTCTTTGGATCTCTGATCGGCTTTGGGCCGCGCTCGAATCCCGCGGCCAACCTCAGACGAGCTGTCAGTCCCAAGGACCCTTTTTCCTCGGCTGGGTCTTCTCGAACACTCGCTCGGACAGTGTCCTCCCACGGATTTGATAGGGAGAACGGCATGAGAAGGAGATGGATCGGCGTTGCGGCGGTCCCGGGTTTTGACTGCGGCGACCGGGCTTGCCGTTGCGTGGGAGCAGCCCCATCAGGCTCAGGCTCCTGTGGGCAAGAAGATGGCGTCGATGAAGCGGAATTCACCGGGAAAATGCCGGTAGCCGTCGAGTCAATCGACCTGCCGCAACACCGAGACGGTGCGGCTCTCGATGCGTCCGTGGACCTTGTCGAGATCGACCGACGTCCATTTCGACCTGGCCCTTGTCGGCGGCCTCGATCTCGCCTGCAAAGTCGGCTGATTGCTTTTGACGGCGAGCAGATAGTCGGCTCCAGCGTCGCGGATGGATTGGGCGATCTGAGGATTACGGGCGATGGCGTCGATGGTGACCACAGCGCCTCGGAGGCTGCGGCCGGCGGCGAGTTTCTCGAGCAACGGAGGGATCGCGGTCGTTTCGTTGGTTTTGTCGTCGACCGCCTCCTGTCCGAGAACCAGATAGCTGTTGGTGGCGAAGGCGGAGACCAGATGCAGCGCGGCCGTCCCTTGGACCGGTCGTGGCTGCGGCGCACGGTCTTGCCGTCGATGGCGATCATGTCGAGAGGATCGGGGCCAGCAGGCGCGGACCCAGTCCATGAAGCACGCGGCGAACAGGTCCGGATCGATCCGGTTCATCATGATGTTGCCCCAGCGCCCCGAGGGAACTCCCCAGTCGAAGGGCAGCAACCGACGCAAGAACTCGAGATGGGCCTTTCCCCAATGGGAGATGGCCTCGAAACTGTCGCACTCGGCGATCGTGGCGCAACGCACAGCAGCAGAACCTCGTTCAGCTTGTGCGCCACGCTTTCAGGACTCCGCTTGTCCTCGATCCGGGAAAAATGGTCCAGAAGAAACCGCAACCGCGACGGTTGCGTGGGTTCCCTAGAGCGGTTCCCTGTTACGCGACTCCATATCCGCAGTGTAGGAAGAAATTCTCGCATTCCTTGCGCGTCAGCGTTGCGCAGCATGCGACGATGGCGACGTCCAAGTCGGATTTGGTCCGCGCCTGCACCTTGCGCAGATAGGCCTTGAGCTTCGAGAAGAAATTCTCGATCGGGTTAAAATCCGGCGAATAAGGCGGAGTGAAGAGAATCGAAGCGCCGGCTGCGCGGACTGCCGTCGCCACAGCCGGTTGCTTGTGGGCACGGAGATTATCCATCAGCAGGACATCGCCGGGCCGCAGGCACGGCACAACTATCTGCTCAATGTAGGCCAGGAACGATGGACCGTCGATCGGCCGGTCGAAGACGACCGGAGCGACGATTCCGTCCAGGCTCAGGCCAGCCACGAAAGTCGTCGTCTTCCAATGGCCGTGCGGCACGGAGGCGACCAGTCGCTCGCCGCCGGGAGCGCGGCCATAAAGTCGCGTCATGTTGGTCTTCGCCGCCGTCTCGTCGAAGAATATGAAGCGCGTGGAATCCATGAAGCGTTGGGCGATGCGGCGGAAGAACCCGCGTTTCAGGGCGACGTCCGTCCGCGTCTGCTCGTCGGCGATCAGGCTTTTTTTTTGAATCTCAGATCGAGGCGCGCCAACGTCCTGTCGACCGTGGATTTGCCGACCTTCGGTCCGCCACGCGCGACGATCTCGTCGGCGATCTGCGCCAGCGTCAAATCCGGCGTTTCATCGACGATGGCGCGGACCATGTCGTAGCATTTGACGAGAGCCGGCTTCCTCGATCCGCCGACCTTTTGCGGGTCGATAGCGTCCGTCTCGACGAACTGTCGGACGATCTTTATCACCGCCGAATGGGAGACCGCGAAACGCTCCCCCGCCGCACGCCATGTCATGCCCTCAATCAGGACGGCATGGACGAATCTTTCGCGAAGATCGTTCGACAGCGGTTTCATTTCGTTCCCCGTGCTTAGGGGAATCTTGCTGTAGAATCATAAATCTATGCAAGTGGGAATTGATCTAGCTTAGCTACCCGACTTTCTCAACCGAGGTAGCGCGCGAGCGGAAAGGCGCGTGGAATCAAGGGTAGGCTGCCGAAGGTCTCCACTACATGGGGCGCAACGGGAGCTGCGCCGCCGGACCGGGAACGGCGATTCGCGGCGGCGGCTGCGGCGGCAGGGCGAGGCCAAGTCGTTGCAGGAGAAGCTTCTGGTCGACATTCGGCTCGGTGTGTCGGCACATGATCAGCGTTCGGCCGTCGGTGGTGGGGAAGTGGACGTCGAGCATTTGTATGCCGGCGAGCTTGTCGAGCACGGCGCGCGGGGTGAGGCCGGCGGCCATCGGCCGGAGCCGGGCGCGCAGCGTGACGTGCAGGCAATAGGCGAGGAAGGCCACGAAGATGTGCGCCTCGACGCGGCTCTCGAGCTGGTGGTAGATCGGCCGGAGTTGCAGATCGTCCTTGAGGTTCTTGAAGGCCGCCTCGACTTCGACGAGTTGAATGTAGAACCGCCACAGGTCGGCGGGATCGCGCCCAGACATGTTGGTGCGCAAAAGGTAGCGGCCTTCGCGCCGGCGCGCCTGGCGCAGCTTCTTGCGGTTGAGCGCGTAAGTGAAGGCGGCGGTGTGGGGATCGACCTTGATGTCGAGGAGGCGCCACGCCGCGGGCGCCTTGGCTTTGGCGGCGCCGAGCTTCATCAGTAGGCTCTCGCGGGTGAGGTCCATCAGCGCCAGCTTCGCCAGGCGCGCCCACAGCCATTTCAACCGCCGCTTCCGCATGGCGCGCTCCTTGTCGATGCGCGCCCGGCTCTGGGCGAACACGTAAAGCTCGTCGTCCTCGGCCAAGAGCTTCACTTCGACGCCCGGCCGCACCTCATGCCACGGCAGGCCGACGAGAGACTTCTCCAGCTTGCCGAGGCGTCCCTTCGGGGTCCCCACCAGATAGGCGACCGGCGGATCGGATTGCCGCATTTCGGCGAGCACGTCCTCGGTGGGGATGCCGCGGTCCATCACCCAGATGCGCTCCGCCTTGCCGTACTGCGCCTCGATCTTCGAAAGGAAGGCGCGCAGCGTCGTCTTGTCGGAAGTATTGCCGGGGAGAACCTCGTAGGCGAGCGGAAAGCCGTCGGGTGTCACCACGAGCGCAATGACCACCTGCACGCAGTCCGGACGCTTGTCGCGGCTGTAGCCGTAGCGGCGTTTGTCGCTGTCGTCGTCCGGCGGGTCGGATTCGAAGTACGTGCTGGTCAGATCATAGAGAAGGACGTCGAAGCGGGCGCCGAACAGATCCTGCCACCGCCGGCGCAGGTGCGTGAACAGCGCCGGCTTGTGCTCGACGAGCTTGTCGAGGCAACGATAGAGCGCGTTCTTCTCGACCAGCGCGAAATCTTCGCCGAGCAGATCGCCCATGGCGCTTTGCTCGAACCACAGCCGGTGTAAACGCCATTCGCTGCCCGGATCGATGAGCCGGTAACACGCCAGCGTCTGGAGAATGTGCCGCCAGCAGGTTCCTTCGCGGGAATCGGGCAGACGGGCCGCCCAGAAGCGGTCGAGTTCCAGTTGCTCGTAGAGCTGGCAGGCGAGCCAGCACGCGCCCCATTGCCGCGGCCGGTGTAGTTGCATGGCCCCGAGCCGGATCTGCACGCCGTGGTCCTCGGCGTGTTCGGGCAGCGGCCGATCGGCGGGGAACAGGGCCAATTGGGTCGGCTGTCGCGCCTCCTCGTCGAAAGCTTCGATCACCCGGCACCACGCCTCCTCCTGGCTGTCGTTGATCTCGCCAAGATAAAGCACCTGGCGCTGCACCACCTTGCCGCCGGCGCAGCGCTTGCTCTCGACAATGCTCCAGTAGCAGTGCTCCTTGCCGTCCTTGAGAGCGGCGATTCGGGTCGCAAATACATGGCGACCCCAGTCTACGCCAAACGCGCAATCTGAAAAGATACTAGGTCTCCACTACACGGCTATTTCAAAACCCGGCCATTGATCCAACTCGTCTTTTGCTCCTTCCCAGCCCCAAAATTCGTTCCCAGCCTGCTCCGGTTGAGAAAGTCGGGCTAGGCGAGGCGTCCATCAGACAGGCTCCGAATCGGGAGCCCCATGGATTCAGCCTAGAAACGGCAGTTTGCGGTTTTGCGCGGGGGCGGAAGGCGCGCAATGTCAGGGGCATGAAGGGCGATTCGTCACCTCTTTCGGCTCACCCGTCGGGTGAACAATCTCTGGTTGTCGCGAAGACGCCGCCGGGCGTCGATCTCGACAGCTTCTTTGGTCCGGTCCGAGTTGAATGGGACCATGAAGCGGCGATGACGCCGCTCGGGCAGTTGCCGTTCTTCATCGACTTCCTCAAGACGGCCGGCTTGTTCTACGCCTTCGTGGCCGACTGTCCGCTTCGCTATTTGAGCCCGAACGCGCCGGGCAAGCGGGACGTTCTGGGCACGGCGATGCTGTCGATGCTCGCCGGCCACAAGCGCTACGCGCATATCGCTGCGCTGCGCTGCGACGCCGTGCTGCCCGAGCTTTTGGGGATGAAGAAGATCGTCAGCGAGGACGCGGTCCGGCGCGCCTTCAAGGCGATCGACGAGCAGGAAGGAGCCGTCTGGCTGCGCCGACACCTGCAATATTGTGTGGAGCCGCTGCTGGCCGAGCCCTGGATTCTCGACGTCGATACGACGATCAAGCCGCTCTACGGTCATCAGGAAGGGGCCGTGCTGGGCTACAATCCCAAGAAGCCGGGGCGTCCAAGCCACTGCTATCACACGTATTCGATGGCTTCGACGCGTCTCGTCCTCGATGTCGACGTCAGTCCCGGCGACGAGCATGCGTCCAGACACAGCGCGCCGAGCCTGTGGGCCTGCTGGATCGTCTGCCGCGCGACCTGTGGCCGGCGCTGCTGCGGGGCGACCGCGGCTTCGGCAACGAGGAGATCATGCGCGAGGCGGAGCCGCGGGCGCTTCCGTTTCTTTTGAAGCTGCGGCTGACCGCCAACGTCAAGCGCATGATCGAGAAGCTCGCCTCGTCGCGCGAATGGGTCGACGCCGGCCAGGCCCCTGGGTCGAAGAGCCCGGGGGAAGGTTCGGCTGGTGGGCTGGAGCCGTCAGCGGCGCGTGATCGTGCTCAGGCGGCGGCTGAAGGACGCCGTGGGGCTTTCCTCGAGCGACGACGGCGGCCCGCCGCAACTTGCGTTCGTCGAGATCGGCGAGGCGACGGAAATCTACGAATACTCGGTTCTGGTCACCTCGCTCGATGAAGACACGGAGGCGTTCGGTCAGCTCTATCGCGACCGGGGCGATGGAGAGAACATTTTCGACGAGATGAAGAACCAATGGGGTTGGGGCGGCTATACGACGCATGACCTTGCCCGTTGCCGGCTCGCGGCCCGGCTGCTCGGGTTGTTTTACAACTGGTGGAACATCTTCGTCCGTCTCGCCGAGCCCGACTTCCACCGCGAGGCGATCACCAGCCGCCCGCTGTTCCTGACGGCGATCGCCACGCGGACGCGGCACGCACGACAAACGACGATCCGCGTGACGAGTTCGCACGCG
Source organism: uncultured Alphaproteobacteria bacterium (assembly GCA_963770035.1). GTDB lineage: Bacteria > Pseudomonadota > Alphaproteobacteria > Rhizobiales > Beijerinckiaceae > Roseiarcus. Next base: position 163,059 of record CAVYON010000004.1, read on the forward strand.
AGAGCCGAGCCCGCCGCCAAGGCGCTTGCGGCCGTCGCCGCCTTCCTGCGGGGCCTGGCCAAAAATGCGGAGCAGTTGACCCGCCTGCAAACCTGGCGAGCGATCCTGTCGCACGCCTTCCAGGCGTTCCTCGACGGACGTCTCCTCAGGGCCCCGCCCCGCCTCGCGCCAAGCTGATGCAACCTAAACGCGAAATATCGCTGACCGCGCGAACGTCACATCGGCCAACTGCCGGATTTAGGTTCAATCCCGTTAACCCGAGTTCGGAGTCCTGCCGGCGCGGCCGGGTGCGATCCAAAGTGGTGCGATCAGGCGGTGCGGCGTAGGGATTTGTTCGGCCTATTGTCATTGGCTGCAGCGGCACGTTGCCGGGCGAGGGCTTTCCAGTAAGCGTCCCAGTCGCCGTTGATTCGGTTTATTCGCAAGGCGAGCATATGTTCGGCATGCTCGACGCGCCGCCAGGCGCCGGGCCGCTTCAGGCGTTGCTGGGCGACGTAGCGATGAGCGCTTTCGATCTCGCCGGAGCCGATTGGCAGCAGCCCTTCGGCCAGGGCCTGGCGATCGTTCAACTGGTCGGCGCGAGCGCCGAGATAACGATGGCAGGTTCGCACGGGCGCATGCTCGTCGTCGACTTCGGGCGGCTCGCCATGTCCGGCGAGCGCCCGCAGGACGGCGTCGAGGCGGCGCCCAGGTATTCGCAGACGTGATAGAAATCAATAAAATAGCGGCCCTGGTCGCCGACTTGCTGCTCCCCCCGGGCTCTTCGACCCGGGGGTGGCCGACGATCCAGGGCGCGCCGTCGCCGACCGCGTGAACCCGGGAGTTCGCCCCGAAGCCGGCGCGAACCGCGCACGAAAGCAACTGACGCCCGGCCTCTTCGACCCCGCCCTCGATCGAGCCCGCATAAACCGGCGTGCAGTTCCCTTGCGCGTGCGCCAGCGACAGCTTCGCCTCCCGCCAGGACAGCGTCTTGCCCTTGCGCTTGTCTTTCCCCTCGCTGCTCGGCTCGACGATCGGAACCATGCCGCCGTCCGTCTCGACGACGATCGGTTTGCGAAGGCCCGGCGCTTCCGGAAACTCCAAATCCCGACACCTGCTTTCGTGCATCGCCTGGGCGTGGGCGAACGTGATCCGCTGGATCGTGCTCTCGCCAATCGCGAAGCCGTAGTGCTCCTGCAACTTGGCGCGCGCCTGCGCGAAGGGCTGATCGGCCGCGAAGTCGACGAGGGCGCGCTGCAGCGGCCGCGAACATCCGAGCGGGCTCACCTTCGCCCCGAGCACGAACGGACGCACCCGTTGCGTCCCGAACCGATATTGCGGCTCCCGGACCTCTAGACTATTTCGCCAAATTTCGTATGCCAGCGGAGTTTTTTTCGCCTTGGCGATGCATCCGAGGGCGTTGGCGAATCTCCCGCTCCGTCGCCCCGACCCGGTTCTCCGCCCAACTCTTCAGCGCCTCCCGTCCCAGAAGACGCGTCTCCTCGACCATCCGCTCTTCCGCCGCGTCGGCTTCCTTCAACCTAAATCCTGCAGTTGGCCGCTGTGACGATCGCGCGGTCAGCGATATTTCGCGTTTAGGTTGCATCAGGTTGGCGCGAGGCGAGGCGGGGCGCGGAGGAGGCGTCCGTTGAGGAAGGCCTGGAAGGCGCGCGACAGGATCGCCCGCCAGGTTTACAGGCGGGTCAACTGCTCCGCGTTTCTGGCGAGGCCCCGCAGGAAGGCGGCGACGGCGGCGAGCGCCTGAGCGGCGGGTTCGGCCTTGGCGCGCGCGCTCGTCACGCGGATCGTCGTTTGCCGTGCGTGCCGCGTGCGAGTGGCGATCGCCGTCAGGAACAGCGGGCGGCTGGTGATCGCCTCGCGGTGAAGGCTGGGATCGGCGAGACGGACGAAGATGTTCCACCAGTTGCAAATGAGCGCAAGCAACCGAGCCGGCAGCGGGCGAGATCGTGCGTCGTATAGCCGCCCCAACCCCATTGGTTCTTCATCTGTCGAAAATGTTCTCGATATCCCATTCACGACACCGCTGATAAATTGACGAAACCGGACGAATCCCCAGAATCGGGTTCGAAGCGCCATCCGCCCTGGCGCGTTGGCTTGGATCCCGCGATGAGCGATCTGCCGGCGTCGATCTGGACCCTGTCGCCCCCGGAGCGACGGGCACGGATAGCGACGCTCCTGGGACAGATGGCTTTGCAGGATGCGCAGTTTCACGGTCGCCACGGAGGCGTTCCATGACGGATGCGGGCCTTGTCCAGCGTCGCAGCGGCTCGTTCTGCGACAAGATTGTCCGGCGCCATCAGGATCGTCTGGCGATCGTGTATGTTCGCCAATCCACGGCGCAGCAGGTTGAGCGCCACCAGGAATCGACCAAGCTGCGATATGCGCTCGCGGACCGGGCGGCGCAGTTTGGCTGGCTGCGCGAGCAGATCGTGGTCATCGACGACGATCTCGGACGTTCCGGCGCGAGCGTCGAAGGACGCCTGGGCTTTCAGCGGCTGGTCGCCGAGGTCGGCCTCGGCAAGGTCGGCCTCGTGCTTGGCGTTGAGATGTCGCGGCTGGCGCGCTCCTGTCGGGATTGGCATCAGCTCCTGGAGATCTGCGCGCTGTTCGACACGCTGATCGCCGACGCCGACGGGGTGTATGATCCGGCCAATTACAACGGATGTTCCCCCGTCTGATGCGAGGCGTGCTCCCGATAAGAGGCTGAACTTATTTTGCTTTCCGGCGCTGTGGGAGGTTTTGCCTAGCCCGACTTTCTCAACCGGAGCAGGCTGGGAACGAATTTTGGGGCTGGGAAGGAGCAAAAGACGAGTCGGATCAATGGCCGGGTTTTGAAATAGCCGTGTAGTGGAGACCTAGTATCTTTTCAGATTGCGCGTTTGGCGTAGACTGGGGTCGCCATGTATTTGCGACCGAATCGCCGTCTCAAGGACGGCAAGGAGCACTGCTACTGGAGCATTGTCGAGAGCAAGCGCTGCGCCGGCGGCAAAGTGGTGCAGCGCCAGGTGCTTTATCTTGGCGAGATCAACGACAGCCAGGAGGAGGCGTGGTGCCGGGTGATCGAGGCTTTCGACGAGGAGACGCGAACAAGCCGACCCAATTGGCCCTGTTCCCCGCCGATCGGCCGCTGCCCGAACACGCCGAGGGCCACGGCGTGCAGATCCGGCTCGGGGCCATGCAACTGCACCGGCCGCGGCAATGGGGCGCGTGCTGGCTGGCCTGCCAGCTCTACGAGCAACTGGAACTCGACCGCTTCTGGGCGGCAGCGTCTGCCCGATTCCCGCGAAGGAACCTGCTGGCGGCACATTCTCCAGACGCTGGCGTGTTACCGGCTCATCGATCCAGCCCCGGGCTGAGACGGGGGAATGGCGTTTACACCGGCTGTGGTTCGAGCAAAGCGCCATGGGCGATCTGCTCGGCGAAGATTTCGCGCTGGTCGAGAAGAACGCGCTCTATCGTTGCCTCGACAAGCTCGTCGAGCACAAGCCGGCGCTGTTCACGCACCTGCGCCGGCGGTGGCAGGATCTGTTCGGCGCCCGCTTCGACGTCCTTCTCTATGATCTGACCAGCACGTACTTCGAATCCGATCCGCCGGACGACGACAGCGACAAACGCCGCTACGGCTACAGCCGCGACAAGCGTCCGGACTGCGTGCAGGTGGTCATTGCGCTCGTGGTGACACCCGACGGCTTTCCGCTCGCCTACGAGGTTCTCCCCGGCAATACTTCCGACAAGACGACGCTGCGCGCCTTCCTTTCGAAGATCGAGGCGCAGTACGGCAAGGCGGAGCGCATCTGGGTGATGGACCGCGGCATCCCCACCGAGGACGTGCTCGCCGAAATGCGGCAATCCGATCCGCCGGTCGCCTATCTGGTGGGGACCCCGAAGGGACGCCTCGGCAAGCTGGAGAAGTCTCTCGTCGGCCTGCCGTGGCATGAGGTGCGGCCGGGCGTCGAAGTGAAGCTCTTGGCCGAGGACGACGAGCTTTACGTGTTCGCCCAGAGCCGGGCGCGCATCGACAAGGAGCGCGCCATGCGGAAGCGGCGGTTGAAATGGCTGTGGGCGCGCCTGGCGAAGCTGGCGCTGATGGACCTCACCCGCGAGAGCCTACTGATGAAGCTCGGCGCCGCCAAAGCCAAGGCGCCCGCGGCGTGGCGCCTCCTCGACATCAAGGTCGATCCCCACACCGCCGCCTTCACTTACGCGCTCAACCGCAAGAAGCTGCGCCAGGCGCGCCGGCGCGAAGGCCGCTACCTTTTGCGCACCAACATGTCTGGGCGCGATCCCGCCGACCTGTGGCGGTTCTACATTCAACTCGTCGAAGTCGAGGCGGCCTTCAAGAACCTCAAGGACGATCTGCAACTCCGGCCGATCTACCACCAGCTCGAGAGCCGCGTCGAGGCGCACATCTTCGTGGCCTTCCTCGCCTATTGCCTGCACGTCACGCTGCGCGCCCGGCTCCGGCCGATGGCCGCCGGCCTCACCCCGCGCGCCGTGCTCGACAAGCTCGCCGGCATACAAATGCTCGACGTCCACTTCCCCACCACCGACGGCCGAACGCTGATCATGTGCCGACACACCGAGCCGAATGTCGACCAGAAGCTTCTCCTGCAACAACTCGGCCTCGCCCTGCCGCCGCAGCCGCCGCCGCGAATCGCCGTTCCCGGTCCGGCGGCGCAGCTCCCGTTGCGCCCCATGTAGTGGAGACCTTCGGCAGCCTACCCTTGATTCCACGCGCCTTTCCGCTCGCGCGCTACCTCGGTTGAGAAAGTCGGGCTAGTGGCTACGCGGGCCGAGGCCAGGGGGAGCGCCGTGGGGATGGCGACGTCGGCTGCTTCGAACAGGCGGCGCACGTCGTCGCGCGGCGTAGGGACCTGATTGTAGGAAGGCCGACCGCCGACGCTCACCTCGATGAGGCAGAGGCTAGCGAGCCGGTCGAGAGCCTCCTGCACGGTCAGGTCGATGTCGCGCCATCGCCGGCGCAGCGCCTGCACCAGGAGATAGGCCAGCATGACCACGAGGGCGTGGCCGCGCGTGCGGTCCTCGTCGCGCAGGTAGACTGGCCGCATCTCCAGCTGCACGGTTTTCGAGTCGCGGAACGCCCATTCCACCCGGGCCAAGTCCTTGTAGCGGTCGTGCACGATGGTCTTGTCGACGGCGGTCTTAGGCAGATCGGTGCGCAGCGCGTAGCAGCCGTCGAGACGCGCGGCCTCCGCCAGGGCCGCTTCGTCCACCGCGACGACGACGCGCCGCTCCTCGTCCGCGACCGCGACGAACTTGTCGAGGCCGAGCGTCTCGCACCTGGCCTTCAGCCTGGCGATCTGCGTTTTCGCCGCCGCTTTCGGATGGTCGCGCAGATACGTGTTCGCCGTTTCGGCGGCGGCTCGCAGCGCCCCGAGCTTGTCGGCGCGCGAGGCGGCCAGCTCCTGGGCGCGCGCCGGGTTGCGCCGCAAAACGTAGCGCTCGCCGTCTGCGCCTTCGACCTCGGCCAGCGTATCCTCGAACAGGTCCATCTGCAGCACGCCGGCGGCGATGAGCCCGTCGATCTGCGCTCTGGTGATCGCGGTGATGTAATGGAAGCCGGCGGCGGCGATCTCGGCGCGTTGCGGGGCTTTGATCATGCCGCGGTCGCCGACGAAGGTGACCCGCTCGGCCCCGAACCGGGCGGCCGCCTTGCTCACCTGCGAGGAGAACGTCCTGACGTCGGACGTGTTGCCCTTGAAGACCTCGATCGACAGCGGGCGACCGTCGGCGTCGGCGAGGAGGCCGATCACGATCTGCCTTTTGCCCGACTTGCGATCGCGGTTGTAGCCGAACGCCGCGAGGGCGTTGTGCTCGCCTTCGAGGTATGTGCTGGTGACGTCGTAGAGGAAGACGTCGGGCGCCGAGGCCGCCTCTCTCCGGGCGAACAGCCGGCTCTCGATGTCGGCCTGATTGTCCGCCAGCCAGTCCAGATTGCCGTAGAGGTCGTCCTCGTCGAACCCGGTCATGCCGAGCGCCGCGCCGACCGCATGGCCGCCCGCGAGCCGCACCGCCGACAGGCGCGAGCCCTGGTCGAGCACGCGGGCGATGACCTGCCACAGCGCCCGCTTGCCTTGTCGGTCCGAGCCCAGGGCGGCGACGAGGCCGAGTTCGCGCGCCAACTGCGACAGAACCCAAACCGCCCCGACCGACGGCCCCTGCTTTAACTCCGGCCCGCCCTCGGCGGCGGACGCCAGGATGCGAGGCAGATCGCCCTTGTGCTTCAGCGCCAGCCGGATCGCCTCGACCTCCTCCGGCTTGCAATGGGTGAGATTGGCCAGCGTCCGATGCTTGACCTTGCCGTCCTCGCGATAGGTCTCGCGCAGCAGGTGGCGCTGGTAGGTCTTGCCGTTGACGCAGGTGGGCGAGCTGTCGACGAACATTATGGCTATGACATTACGCCTTCTCGCCTATAATGACAAGCCAAACATATATATTTTAGTGGCCACACACGGCGCCGCAAAATCCTGACAACCTATTGACCCACAAACACAAAAACGAAAAATCGCATCAAAAGAGGGGGGAACATCCGTTACAACGATCGCCTCCTTTTGGGTTTGAAAGGAACCATGTCTGAAGCCGAGCTTCATATCCTCAAGGCAAGGATGCTGGCGGGCCGGAAAGCCAAGGCGCGTCGGGGCGAACTCGGCAAACCTGTGCCCATCGGCTACGTGCGCCGTCCCTGGGCGAGGTCGTCTTCGACCCCGACGAGCAGGCGCAGGCGACGGTCCGTCTGGTCTTCGACCTGTTCGATCGCTTCAGGACGGTCGGCAAGGTGATGACCTACCTGGTCGAGCACGACATTCGCATGCCGGTGCGCCGGCGCGGGCAAGGGCGAGCTGGAATGGCGGCGCGCCAGTCGCCCCACCTTGCTCAATCTCTTCGCCAATCCGATCTATGCAGGCGTCTACGCTTACGGCGTGCGTGCGGTCGAGAGGCGAAGGCAAAAGCCCGGCCGTCCCGGAACGGGACGCCGATCGCCGCGCTCCGAAGAGGCCGAAGTCTTCTTGCACGATCGGTTGCCCGGCTACATCAGCTTCGAGCGCTATGAGCGCAATCAGGCGCAGCTGAAGGCCAACAAGGCGACGTGCGGCGGGACGGTGCGGGACGGAAGCGCGCTTCTCTCGGGCGTGCTGATCTGCGGCCGTTGCGGTCTGCGCATGCTGGCGCAATACAATAACAACGGCCATGCCGCCCGCTACGTCTGCTCGCAAATGCAGAGCTATTACGGCGAGGCGTTCTGTCAATCGCTGAAAGGTGCGCCGCTCGACGCTTTGGTCTCGGGCCTCGTTTTGCAGGCGCTCGAGCCGGCGGCGCTCGAGGCGAGCCTGGCGCTCGCCGACACCCTCGAGGCCGAACGCGCGGCGCTCGATCGCCATTGGCGGCAGCGGCTGGAGCGCGCCGCTTACGAGGTCGAGCGCGCGCGCCGGCAATATGCTGCGGTGGAGCCCGAGAACCGGCTGGTGGCGCGCACGCTCGAGCGCGACTGGGAAAAGGCCCTGACCGAGCAGGCCCGTCTCGAGGCGGAGCATGAGCGCGCCAGGCGCGGGCGCAAGGAGGCTCCCTCTGCAGCCGAGTTGGCCGCGATCCGCGATCTGTCACAGGATCTGCCGGCGCTCTGGCGCGCCAACACAACGACGCAAGCCGAGCGCCAGACCATCGTGCGCCTGCTCGTCGAACGGGTTCTGGTCGAGGTGGTCGGCGCCACGGAAAAGGTTCGTGTCGAGTGTCATTGGCATGGCGGCGTCCACACGGCGCACGAACTGACGCGTCCCGTCGCTCGGGTCGCGTCGCTGAGCACTCACGCAGCGTTGACGGAGCGCGCCGCGGAGCTGCGCCGCGAAGGCCTCGAATGCGGGAGGATCGCCGAGATCCTCAATGCCGAAGGATGGCGGCCCGCCAAGCGTCGCGACACCTTCAGTGCGCAAATGGTTCATCATCTCCTGCTCAAATCGGGCGCGGAGACGATCAAATATCGTCGGCGACCGCCGCAAATCGAGGGTCTGGAGAACGAATGGACGATCCGCGAGCTCGCCGAAGAGATCGACATGCCGCAGCCAACTCTCTACACTTGGGTCCAAAAGGGACGCCTATCCTGCCGCAACGTCGGCTCCGGCTCGAAACGCGCCGTGCTCGTGCGCGCCGAACCCGGGACGATCGAGGCATTGAAGGCGATCCGGGCCACCCCCCCCCGCCCTGGCGCCGCCTGCCGCCGAAACCCGCCGACAGCGCCGCCGCCCCCGCCACGAAGTCTTGAGAGCCGCCATGCCTGGTCGATATCGACCTGGGCAAGGTCCTTGTAGCGGTCGTGCACGATCTCTTTGCCGACGACGGTCTTTGGCAAATCGGTGCGTAGCGCATAGCAGCCGTCGAGGCGCGCCGCCTCGGTCGATGCGGCCTCGTCCACCGTGACGACGACGCGCCGCTCCTGTTCGGCGACCTGGACGAGCTTGTCGAGGCCGAGCGTCTCGGACTTGGCCTTCAGCCTGACCAGTTGCGTCTTCGCCGCCGCTCGCGGATGCTCGTTCAAGTAGGCGTTGGCCGTTTCGGCCGCGGTTTGCAGCGTCGTCAGCTTGTCGGCTCGCGAGGCCGCCAACTCCTCGGCGCGGGCGGGATTGCGGCGCACCACATAACGCTCGCCGTCCAAGCCCTCGACCTCGGCCAGCGTGTCCTCGAACGGGTCCATCTGCAATACGCCGGCGGCGATCAGGCCGTCGATCTGCGCTTTCGTGATGGCGGTGATATAATGAAGGCCGGCGGCGGTGATTTCGGCGCGCTGCGGGGCTTTGATCATGCCGCGGTCGCCGACGAAGGTGACCCGCTCGGCCGCGAAACGGGCGGCGGCTTTGTTGATTTGCGAAGAGAACGTCTTGACGTCGGGCGTGTTGCCTTTGAAGACCTCGATCGACAGCGGGCGACCGTCGGCGTCGGCGATGAGGCCGATCACGATCTGACGCTTGCCCGACTTGCGATCCCGGTTGTAGCCGAACGCGGCGAAGGCGTTGTGCTCGCCTTCGAGGTATGTGCTGGTCACGTCGTAGAGAAAGACGTCGGGCGCCGAGGCCGGGTCTCTCTGAGTAAACAACCGGCTCTCGATCTCGGCTTGGTTGTCAGCCAGCCAATCGAGATTGTCGTAAAGGCCGTCCTCGTCGAACCCGACCATGCCCAGCGCCGCGCCGACGGCGTGGCCACCCGCCAGCCGAACCGCCGACAGGCGCGAGCCCTGATCGAGCACACGCGCAATGACCTGCCATAGCGCCAGATTGCCCTGCCGATCGGAGCCCAGGGCGGCGACGACGCCGAGTTCGCTCGCCAACTGTGACAGAACCCAAACCGCCCCCACCGACGGACCCTGCCTCAACTCCGGCCCGCTCTGGCCGGCGGACGCCAGCATGCGGCCCAAATCGCCCTTGTATTTCAGCGCCAGCCGGATCGCCTCCACCTCTTCCGGTTTGCCGTGGGTGAGATTGGCCAGCGTTCGATGCTTGACCTTGCCATCCTCGCGATAGGTCTCGCGCAGCAGGTGGCGGGTGTAGGTCTTGCCGCTGAGGCGGGTGACCGAGCTGTCGACGAACATTATGGCTATACATGTCAGCCACAAAACCCAGCCTGGCAAGAGAAATATGTCTACATTGGTGGCTACATATCAAACGCTAAAGTCGCCCCAACCTATTGATTTCAATCTATAAACCCTCCATGAGCGAGCAACGGAACGGGGAACATCCGTCATAAGTCGTCTCTACGAGCGAACCTCGATCCTCGTCACCACCAATCTCGCCTTCGGCGAATGGCCGAGCGTGTTCGGCGAACTGAGCTGCTCATGGCGCCGCCTTTCTTGATCGTCTGGTGTGTAATAGTCGTTGCTGCAGCTGACCAATTTGCTCGGTCGTAAGATCGATCTGCCAGGGCTGGCCCTTGCCTTTTTGTCGTCCGGTGAGAAGGCCGTTAGCAAGGTAACCAAAGATGGTGTTGGGGTAGATACCGATCGCCTCAGCCGCGCCGTGCACAGAATAGGAGCCGTCCGGCCACCGAGCTGGGCTTGCACCCTTCGGACTGAGCTTGACCGCCGGCAGTCCCCAACGTTGGCGCAACAGCCACACATTCTCATACGTAAACGGACGACGCCGCGCCGAAACGACGCCTTCATCGTTCAACACCGCGGCGACTTGCTTATCGATCAAGCCCTGAGCGTTGAGCTGGGTGATCCGTCCGCGCAGGTAATCGAGGTCGGCGTAGTCTTCGTTGTAGCTGTGAACACGCCTGAACAGTCGATGTTCGCTGACGGCGCCTGTCTGCCAAATGATTTTTGTCCAGACCTCGCCGCGCGATCGCTTCTGATCGAGCAGGACCTCCTGGATGATCATCCGGAGAATACGCTTACGCTCCTCCGGTCGCGTCGTCGGCGCGTGCCATAATGCGGGCAAATCGCTGGCGAGCCGCTCAAGGGCTTTGAAGTCCTCCGCTTGAAGAACGACAGGATCTTGTTGCCGCCACTGGCGGTATTCCTGCTCGATGGCGTCTGCGGCTCGCAACCGATCTTCCCACGCCCGTTCGAGAGAGCGCGCCACCAAGCGGTTCTCGGGTTCGACGGCGTCGTACTGACGCCTGGCGCGCTCGGCTTCGTAGCGGGCCCGCTCTCGTCGCAAGGACCATTGCTGCTCAAGCTGCCGCGCCTCATGAGTTCATCTGGTCCACGGCTGCGATGGCGATCTTGATTTGGTCGGGCGCCAGCGCCTCGAGCAGCACCTTGGCGACCAAGTCGTCCACCGGGAGCGCTCTGACCTCCTGGCACAGGGGCGTTGCAAGCTGATCTTTATCCGCGCGACAGCAGTAAACGGGATAGTCGTTGTGCGGTCCCGAATAACGTATGGTCATTCGACGCCCGCAACGGCCGCATTGAGCTATTCCTTGAAGCAGTGCGGCGCCTTTGCGCGGAATCCCTCTGCGACCGACTTTGGAGTCGTTGGCGTTATCCCAAAGGCGCTTCTGGTTGGACATAAACTCCTCCCAGCTGATGTAGCCAGGGTGGGCGGATGGAAGACAAACCTTCCATTGTCCCAATGGCGCTTTAACGCTTGTCGGGCGACCTCCGGTCCCGCGCCGCGGGGGCTGAGCGATGCGACGGCCATATACGTAGGCGCCGGCGTAAGCCGGGTTGTGCAGGATATACTGAACCTGACTGGCGCTCGCTTCGCGCCAGACGAGTTCGTGCGGGGCGGGCCCCACAAGGGGCCGAACCGGAAGTGGCAAAGCGTTGCGGCGCAGGTAGAGCAGGACGGCACGAGCGCTCTGCAACTCTCGGAACTTGGCGAACACCAGTCGCAAGCGCGCCTGGACTTCCTCATCGGGGTTGAAGGTGATCTGGCCGCCGCGCTCGTGAACCAGACCTGCCGGAAGCGGCGTTCGTAGCTCACCGCGCGCCGCCTTCTGCAGCTCCCCTTGATGCAGTCGAATACGGATCTGATGCAGCTCCGCCTCGCTCATGATGCCGGAAAGCCCAAGCAAGAGACGGTCGTGATAGGCGCTCGGATCATAAAGCCGCTCGCCGTCGGCGATGATCACGCCGAACAGCGAACACAGCTCAAGAAGCTGGTGCCAATCACGATTATTACGAGCCAGTCGCGAAGCGTCGAGACTGATCACCAGCCCCGCATTGCCAAGGCCGATCTCAGCGATCAGCTTCTGAAATCCCTGCCGATCCGCATGCCCTGCGCCCGACTTACCAAGATCCTCGTCGATGACCTGCACCCGTTCACGGGGCCAGCCAAGATGAACAGCGCGATCCACCAGTCGATATTGAAGCTCAGTGCTCTCCTGGTGATGCTTGACCTGGGTCACCGACGACTGGCGAACGTAGATGTAAGCCAGTTTGGCGCGTCGCGCCGGCGTCAGCCGCTCGTCAGCGGTTGCTGTCGCCGGCATCACTGTCCGCCTTCGCGGCGCTCGCCGCCATCCGCTTGACCATGTCGGCGACGACGGATCCCAGCTGCGCCTTGCCGGTCTCGGAAAGACCCTTCCACGGCCGAGGCAGAGGTCGAGCCAGCGCATCGGCTCTCCGAGCCGGAGCAATCGATCCGGTCTGCGTCGGGAGAAGCGGCGCGTTCATCGCCAGTCTCTTCGAGCGGGGACGGCCTTGCGGCCAAGTAGTCAGCCAACGGCAACAGCGTCCGAACGCTGATCCGGAGACTTTCCTCAATGAAATCATCACCCTTCGGAAAAGGTTCCCTCGCCAGATCCGTAATCGACCGGAGAATCGATCGCCGGCGCCCGTCGGGCAGCCTCACCACGACGAACTTCGGTCCGCGTGCCGACCTCATGCCCACGACGGGCAGCACCTCGCCAAACAGCCCATGGCGGCGAGAAATAATGCGTACTTCAGAGACCAGGCCATCAACAATGGGGGCGTCGTGTGCTGATCGGGGACCCAAAGATGACCACGGCGCTCCTCGATCGCCTCACCCATCACTGCGACATCGTCGAGACCGGGAACGAAAGCTGGCGCTTCAAGAACCGCGCCTGAGCGCTGTCTCATGACCGGGATTTCGTGACGTCACGCTTCGGAGTGGACCATGCCGCGCAAGCCGATCGGCGAGCGACCGATGACCGACGCCGAGCGCCAGGCGCGCTGTCGCGCCGCTCGGGAGTCCGGGACGCCGGCAGTCCGGATATGGCGACCCCTCGATCACCGCAGTCGCGCCAAGCGTTGGCGCGACGCTGTCTCCGAGCTGGCCACCTTGCAGGGTCAGTATGCCGCCTGGCTGGAAGCTCTGCCGGAGAACCTTGAGGACAGCGCCACCGCCGAGGCGTTGCAGGCGATCTGCGACCTCGACCTCACTGAACTCCAGGCGATCGTTCCGCCCCGCGGCTTCGGCCGAGATTGACCCGCGCTACGTCCGCTCGGCACGAGAGCCGGCGCTTCAAGAACCGCACGTGACCAACGCCGGCGCCTCACCGAACCGCGCTCGCCCCGGCTGCGCAACCCCGACCAGCTCCACCGGGGCGAGCGCTACCGTCCGAGCCCTTCACAAGGGGGGTCAATTTTGGACGCCGATCGGGGGTCAATTTTGGACGCCGATTGACACCGTGAACAGCACGGCGCGTCGCTCTCGACAGCGCAGCGCCGCGCCATGAGCGCGATCGAGATCTGCAGGACCGCCGCACTGGGCGGCCATGTGGAGCAGTGCGACAGCTGCAGCCATCAGCGCATTTCGTACAACTCGTGCCGATCGCGCAGCTGTCCCAAGTGTCAATCATTAGCCCGCGCCCAGTGGGTGGAGGATCGCCAAGCTGAACTGCTCGAGACGGAATATTTCCACGTGGTCTTCACGGTCCCCGACGAGATCGCCGTCATCGCCTATCAGAACAAAGTTCAAGTCTACGACATCCTTTTCCACGCGGCAGCCGAGACCCTTCGTACGATCGCGCTCGATCCGCAGCACCTGGGCGCCGAGATCGGCTTTTTCGCCATCCTTCATACGTGGGGGCAGAATCTGTCTCACCACCCCCACCTGCACTGCGTCATTCCTGGCGGCGGCCTGTCGCCCGGTGGCGAGCGATGGGTCGCTTGCCGGCCAGGCTTCTTTCTTCCTGTCCGGGTGCTGTCGCGCCTCTTCCGCCGGCTGCTTTTGCAAGACCTGGAGAAGGCGTTCCTGGCTGGCAAATTGGCCTTCTTCAATGCCTTGCAGCCGCTCAACGACCACGCGGCTTTCATGCGCCACTTGCTTCCAACACGAAAGGCGGAATGGGTCGTCTACTCGAAGCGCCCCTTCGGCGGCCCACAACAAGTCCTCGACTATGTCGGGCGCTACACCCACAGGATCGCGATCTCCAACGACCGTCTGATCTCCATCGACGATAACAAGGTTCGATTCCGCTGGAAGGACTACAGAAATGGCGATCATGTCGCCGCCATGACGCTGTCCGCCGACGAGTTCATCCGCCGGTTCCTGCTCCATGTCCAGCCAGAGGGGTTCAAACGGATCCGTTATTACGGGTTCCTTTGCAATCGCTATCGGGAGCAAAAGCTCAAACGCTGCCGAGAGTTGCTTGGCGTCTCCCCGGATCTGTCGTCGGAGGAGCGGCCCGAAGACTACCGCTGTCACTATCAAGCGGTGACCGGCGTCTCGCTCAAGGAATGTCCCGTCTGTGGCCACGGACACATGATTTTCCTCGAGGCGATTCCAAAATTGAACGGCAGGGTGCACGGCGACAATTAAGATGGCCGGTTCATCGACAATTATCTTGGCCGGTTAGGGCGTCCGGCAGCGCCGGTTGAAGGGAGGGGCGAAAGCCCCGACCGGAAAGCGGCGCTGCCGGACGGCGGTTTCAATGTCCCCCTGAGGGACGTCGGCCGTTCGGCGTCGAGGGTGGTGTCGCAGCTCAATAACCAACGATCTGAGCTCGATGCCGAACCTTCATGTGACCGACCGCCAGGTGATGCTCTACATGACCTCCCGTTCCCGACATCAAAACCAGGAAGCCGCAGCGGCCAGCGCCGGCTTCAGCGCGCGCACCGCGCGTCGCATCGATAACGACGCGCGTTTGCCATCACAAAAGAAGCAGCCGCGAACCTGGCGAACCCGGGCCGATCCGCTGACGGAGGTCTGGCCGCGGGCGCGGGAGATGCTCGAGATCCCCGGCGTCATGGCGGTGACGATTTTCGAGGACCTTCAGGATGAACTCGGCCCGGACGCTCTGCCCGACAGCGTCCGCCGCACGCTCGAACGTCGCATCGCAAAATGGCGCGCCCTTCACGGCGGCGACAAGGAGGTTTTCTTCCCTCAGCGCCATGATCCCGGCCGTCAGGCGCTTTCGGATTTAGCTCACTTGGCGTTAGCTATGGAAATCGGCTAACATGGCGGCCTGCGATGTCAGGAGGTCCCCATGGACGTGGCGGAGTTTGAGCATTGGCTGGGTGGGATTGCGTCGTTGAACGAGCCGCAGCGGCGACAGGTTTGGCAGGCGCTGGCCCTCTCCGAGGCTGCGGCCAGCCGTGACGTCGGGCCTGTTGTGGTGGACATTTCAACAACTGACCCGGCCCCGACGCCAGACAAAGCGCGGGCGCGGCCTTCACCGCGGGCAGGAACGGCTCGTGTGGCCGAACTCGGGCAGCGCCGGGTGGACATCATCGGCTGCCCGCACTGCGACTGCCGTGACGTAGCGCCCTGGGGAACGGCGAGCGCCTTGCCGCGCTATCGCTGCAAAACCTGCCGCCGCACGTTCAACGCCCTGACGAAGACGCCCTTGGCCCGTTTGCGCATGAAGGACAAATGGGTCATGCAGGTCGAGGCCATGATCGACGGCGTCAGTATCGCCAAGGCCGCGAAGCGGTGCGATGTGGACGACAAGACGGCCTTTCGGTGGAGACACCGGTTTCTGGCCTCGCTGGCTAGCGACAAACCCGCGACTTTGGCCGGGATCGTCGAGGGCGATGAGATGTTCATTCTGAAATCATTCAAGGGCAGGCGATCCGGCATGCCGCGCGCCGCTCGCAAGAGAGGCGGCAAATCGGCCAAGCCCGGCCTCTCCGCCGAACAGATACCCGTGATCGTCGCCCGAGACCGGCAGGGCGCGACCACGGATGCGGTGCTGCCGAAGCTGAACCGGGTGTCCATTGCCGCGGCTCTCGGCGGCGCCGTCACCTCAGCCAATGAGTTCTGCTGCGACGGTGGCTCGGCGATTGTCGCCTTCGCCCGCAAGGCAAGCATCCCGACGCATATCCTGCCGGCGCCCGGCAAACCAAGTCCACAGGCGCCCGATTTCCATATCAACAACGTCAACGCTTACCACAGTCGCTTCAAGGAATGGATGCGCCGCTTCCACGGCGTCGCCACGAAAAATCTATCCAACTACCTTGGCTGGCGTCGAACCCTGGAGGCGCTGGGTCCGACGGTTACGCCAGACCACCTGATCCTCGGGGCCATCGGATTCGGGCCATATCAACATTTAACGGGATTATAGCGTCGGATTTCACCGTCGCCGACGGCCTCGCCGTCACCATCGCCGGCGAGCCCTTCCCTCACCGCCTCTATCATTTTCGGCTGGCTTGCAGCGGCTGGGAGCATGTGCGGGTGATCCTCGGCGGCGAAAGCTTCTCAGCCGTCGCCGAAGGCCTGCAGGACGCGCTTTGGAAGTTGGGCGGCGTCCCGCGCGAGCACCGAACCAACTCGCTGTCGGCGGCTTTCAAAAACCTCGACCGCGACGCCGAGCTTGATTTCACCAGGCGCTGCGGCGACTTGTGCCGGCACTACGGCATGGAGGCCACCCGCAACAATCCCGGCGTGGCCAATGAGAATGGCAGCATCGAGGCCGCCAACGGCCATATCAAGAGGCTCACTTGGCGTTAGCTATGGAAATCGGCTAACATGGCGGCCTGCGATGTCAGGAGGTCCCCATGGACGTGGCGGAGTTTGAGCATTGGCTGGGTGGGATTGCGTCGTTGAACGAGCCGCAGCGGCGACAGGTTTGGCAGGCGCTGGCCCTCTCCGAGGCTGCGGCCAGCCGTGACGTCGGGCCTGTTGTGGTGGACATTTCAACAACTGACCCGGCCCCGACGCCAGACAAAGCGCGGGCGCGGCCTTCACCGCGGGCAGGAACGGCTCGTGTGGCCGAACTCGGGCAGCGCCGGGTGGACATCATCGGCTGCCCGCACTGCGACTGCCGTGACGTAGCGCCCTGGGGAACGGCGAGCGCCTTGCCGCGCTATCGCTGCAAAACCTGCCGCCGCACGTTCAACGCCCTGACGAAGACGCCCTTGGCCCGTTTGCGCATGAAGGACAAATGGGTCATGCAGGTCGAGGCCATGATCGACGGCGTCAGTATCGCCAAGGCCGCGAAGCGGTGCGATGTGGACGACAAGACGGCCTTTCGGTGGAGACACCGGTTTCTGGCCTCGCTGGCTAGCGACAAACCCGCGACTTTGGCCGGGATCGTCGAGGGCGATGAGATGTTCATTCTGGAATTATTCAAGGGCAGGCGATCCGGCATGCCGCGCGCCGCTCGCAAGAGAGGCGGCAAATCGGCCAAGCCCGGCCTCTCCGCCGAACAGATACCCGTGATCGTCGCCCGAGACCGGCAGGGCGCGACCACGGATGCGGTGCTGCCGAAGCTGAACCGGGTGTCCATTGCCGCGGCTCTCGGCGGCGCCGTCACCTCAGCCAATGAGTTCTGCTGCGACGGTGGCTCGGCGATTGTCGCCTTCGCCCGCAAGGCAAGCATCCCGACGCATATCCTGCCGGCGCCCGGCAAACCAAGTCCACAGGCGCCCGATTTCCATATCAACAACGTCAACGCTTACCACAGTCGCTTCAAGGAATGGATGCGCCGCTTCCACGGCGTCGCCACGAAAAATCTATCCAACTACCTTGGCTGGCGTCGAACCCTGGAGGCGCTGGGTCCGACGGTTACGCCAGACCACCTGATCCTCGGGGCCATCGGATTCGGGCCATATCAACATTTAACGGGATTATAGCGTCGGATTTCACCGTCGCCGACGGCCTCGCCGTCACCATCGCCGGCGAGCCCTTCCCTCACCGCCTCTATCATTTTCGGCTGGCTTGCAGCGGCTGGGAGCATGTGCGGGTGATCCTCGGCGGCGAAAGCTTCTCAGCCGTCGCCGAAGGCCTGCAGGACGCGCTTTGGAAGTTGGGCGGCGTCCCGCGCGAGCACCGAACCGACTCGCTGTCGGCGGCTTTCAAAAACCTCGACCGCGACGCCGAGCTTGATTTCACCAGGCGCTGCGGCGACTTGTGCCGGCACTACGGCATGGAGGCCACCCGCAACAATCCCGGCGTGGCCAATGAGAATGGCAGCATCGAGGCCGCCAACGGCCATATCAAGATCCGCCTCGACCAGAGGCTGCGGCGCCGGGGAAGCCGGGATTTTGACAGTCTCGGAGCCTACCGCGCCTTCGTCGGCGGCGTGTGCGACCGTCACAACGCTCGCCGCGCCAAGGCGGTCGCCGCGGAGCGCGAGACGCTCAAAGCGCTGCCCAAGCGTCGAACCACCGACTTCGCGACGGTGACTGCGAAGGTGACGCGCAACAGCACCATCAATGTCGATAAGGTCCTCTATTCCGTCCCGTCCCGGCTGATTGGCCACAGAATCGAAGTGCGTCTCTTCGACGACCGGCTGGAATGCTTCCTCGGTCCGGACCCGGTCATGCGCATGACGCGGGTGCGGACGGACCGCGCGCGCGGCCACGCGATCGATTATCATCATCTGATCGGCACGCTGCGCCGGAAGCCGCAAGCCCTGCGATACCTCGTCTACCGCGAAGCCCTCTTCCCGCGCGCCGCCTACACCCGCGCCTGGACCGTCCTGGACGACGCCCTGCCGCCCAGAGACGCCTGCCGGACGATGGTCGCATTGCTGGTTTTGGCGTCGACCCATGAAGCCTGCGAGATCGCTCTGGCCTCCCGTCTCGATGCGATCCTGGACTCCGGCCAGCTGCCCGACATCGCCAAACTCGAGAAGGAGTTCGCGAGCAAACCGATCCTGTCGAGCGAGGTCACGATCCCCGCGCCAAACCTCCAGGCCTATGATCGGCTTCTACCCTCCGCTTGCGAGGGAAGGCCATGACGGACACGACCATGGCCGACGCAACCTTCCTCGCCTCCTTGCTGACCGAACTGCGCCTGCCCAGCATCGCGCGCAATTGGCGGCGCATCGCCGAGTCCGCCGATCGCGACGGGTGGCCGGCCCAGAAAACGATCGCCGCGCTGATGGAGATCGAAGTCGCCGAGCGCGCCTCACGCCGCATCCAGCGTCATCGCGATCAATCCGAAGCGCCGCCCGGAAAAACCTTCGCCAGCTTCGATTTCGACGTCGCCCCGGGGGTGCGCAAACAGCAACTTCTGTCCCTCGGCGCCGGCGGAGACTGGATCAGGAACGGCGACAATCTCTTGCTGTTCGGGAAAAGCGGCACGGGCAAGAGTCACGCTATGGCGGCCGTCTGCCATGCCCTCATCGACGCGGGAAAGCGGGTGTTGTTCACCCGGACCATCGACATCGTTCAACGGCTTCAGACCGCGCGGCGTGACCTTTCCCTGATCGCCGCCCTGGAGAAGTTGGACAAATTCGACCTCATCGTGCTCGACGACCTCTCGTATGTCCGTAAGGATCAAGCCGAGACCAGCGTCCTGTTCGAACTCATCGCGCATCGATACGAACGGCACAGCATCGCCATTACCGCAAATCAGGCGTTTTCAGCCTGGAACACCGTCTTTCCGGACGCCGCCATGACTGCGGCGGCGGTGGACCGATTGGTCCATCACGCGACGATCATCGAAATGAATGGCGAAAGCTACCGGGAGCGCTCCGCCGCCCGCAGAGCCGCAAAGGAGGAAACCCCGGACTTGGCTTAGCTTTCCATCAGAACCCGTCGCGGGTGATTGCCGCTCACCGGACCCCCCACGACAATTACTCGGGCCACCGCCGAAAACAGTCAGCGACAAATAAAGTAGTTGTCGCCAAGACACCCTCTTGCCAAACGACAACTATGTAGTATCTTGCGCACCGCTACTCGACGACTGCCCGATTTGGCCAGTCTAATTGTCGCTAAGCGGCGCATTGCCTCGCCGGTTTTGTTCCTGAATGCTTGATCCGTTGCCTCACGTAGATTGCTCCCGTTCGAGCACAACGAATCGGGGCAACGATGGGACGGCTGAGCATGGCGACGCGGAAGGAACTGACGGTGGTGGCGTCGGAGCGCTACCTGATCGCCAACCACGCGGAGAAGACGCGGATATTGGACGAGTTTGCCGACATGACCGGATACCACCGCAAGCACGCAATGCGGCTTCTGCGGGGCGACGTTAGAGCGCAGAGCGGAGGCCGGAGGCGTCGTCAGATCTATGACGAGGCCGAACGGAACGCGCTCGTGTTGCTGTGGGAGGCGTCGGATCGAGTTTGCGGCAAGCGGCTGAAAGCGTTGATGCCCGTGCTGATCGACGCGATGGAGCGGCATGGCCATCTCGAGCTCGCCGCCGAGATCCGCACCAAATTGCTTGCAATGAGCGCGGCGACGATCGATCGGGCGCTGGCGCGGATCCGCGAAGGCCTGGGGCGCCCTCGGCGACGACCTGGGGCGCACGCATTGCGAAGCAGTATTCCGATACGGACGTCGGCAGACTGGGGCGATCCAGCGCCAGGTTTTGTCGAGGCGGACCTCGTCGCCCACAGCGGGCCGTCGACGCGCGGCAGCTTCATCCAGACTTTGGTGCTCACCGACATTGCAACAGGCTGGACAGAATGCGCCCCTCTGATCGTGCGCGAGCAGACGCTGCTGAGCGCGGTGCTGACAGAGCTTCGCAAGCAATTGCCGTTTGCGCTGCTCGGCTTCGACACCGATAACGACACCGTTTTCATGAACGAGACGCTGAAGGCTTACTGCGACGCAGCCAACATCGCCTTCACGCGTTGCCGGCCCTACCGCAAGAACGACCAGGCGTTCGTCGAGCAGAAGAACGGCGCCGTCGTGCGCAGAATGGTCGGCTATCGCCGGTTCGAGGGACTGGAGGCGGCTACGCTGTTGGCCGAACTCTACCGCTCGGCGCGGTTGTTCGTGAACTTCTTCCAGCCGTCGTTCAAGCTGATTGCGAAGCGGCGCGATGGCGCGCGCGTGCGTAAGACCTACAGCCCGCCAATGACACCGCATCAGCGGCTGGCTGCCGACATACGCACGCCAGACGAGGTTCGCGCCCGCCTTCAGGAAATCTACGCGGGTCTCGACCCCGTCGTGTTGTTGCGGGACATCCGAGCGACGCAAGAGCGCCTTGCCGCGCTCGAGGATGTGCAGCCTGTCGGGCATACCACCACGACAGAGCAACCCATCGAACTTTTTCTGGCGAGCCTGCGCACGGCATGGAAGGACGGAGCCATTCGGCCAACAGATCGGCCGATCGCGAAAGCCAAAAGGGGGCGCCGTCGTCCGGACCCGTTGATTCAGGCGACGGGAGATCTACGGAAATGGTTTGAAGCCGAGCCTTGGCGGACCGGCAGCGAACTCCTGGCCCGGCTGCAGGCGGAATATCCCGGCGCCTATCCCGACAAGCTTCTGCGAACGCTTCAACGCCGTCTCAAGACATGGCGAAGCGAACAGGCCAACGCATTGCTGTTCGGGTCCTTGGGAAAGACGCAGAAACTCTCAGAGGTCGCAAGGCCTCACTGATGGGCCAGCACTCGCGGAGGAGCCGTGCCCTGCCTCCTCCGCCGAAACAGGCTCATCCCGATCGTCGCGCGGGAGTGCCCGACCCGTGCTTGGCGTCAAGGCCAAGCCCGCTGCGCGGGGCGCTGCGCGCGCCTTGACCCCTGCGCGCGGTTCGGGCCTTCGGCTGCCATGAGTTTTGCTGACAGGCCCGGCCTGGCGGCCGGCCCCGGTCAGCAAAACTCATGGTCACAAGCCGCCTACTGCAAGGTGGGTGACACTTTCCGCCCCAAAGGGCGGGAGCAAAATAGACGAGGCAACCATCACCTCAACGGGGAGCATCGCCACGTGCGGCAATACGAGCGGCCTCCGTAATTGTCGCGCTGCAACGTATGGGATCACAGCCGTTTCGCCCCACGGAAGCGGTCCCATATCGGCTCATCGCCAAAGCGCTTCGCGAGGAAGTCGACGAAAGCGCGGATCTTCGCTGCGAGATAGCGGTTCGAGGCGTAAAGGGCGTGCACTCCAAACTCCGGCTGCGGAAACTTGTCGAGCACGGTCTCGAGCCGGCCGGCCTCGATGTCCGGACCGACGAGGAAGGTCGGCAGGATCGCGATGCCCCTGCCGCTGAGGGCGGCCGACCGGAGAACGTCGCCGTTGTTCGAACAGAGGACGGAATGGATCGGGACCATCGCCGCCTTGCCGTTCCGCACAATCCGCCATCGCTGCAGGGTGGTCGTGTGTCCGTAGGTCAGGCAGGCGTGCCGCGCGAGATCCTCCGGCGTCTCCGACGCCCCGTGGCCCGCAATATAGGACGGCGAGGCGACAAAGACGCGCCGGGCCGGCGCGAGCTTGCGAGCGATCAGGCTCGAGTCGGTCAGCTCTGCGATCCGGACCGTCACGTCGACGCCCTCTTCGATCGGGTCGATGAAGCGGTCGGTCACCGTCAGTTCGATCTTGAGCTCGGAATACGCGGCCATGAAGTCTGCCACCGCAGGCCCGAGGTAGAGCGCGCCGAACGAGGTCGGCCCGTTCACCTTGAGCACGCCCTTCGGCTGCATCTGCAGGCTCGAAACCTGCATTTCGGTCTCTTCGACGCGCGCGAGAATGTCGACGCATCGTTCGTAATAGGCGAGTACCGCTTCTGTCGTCCCGACGCGGGGCGTCGTGCGGTCGAGCAGCCGGACGCCGAGAACATGTTCGAGCTCCATCACCGTCTTGCTGACCGCCGAGCGGGTCGAGCCCAAAGCTCTCGCGGCTTCGGCGAAATTGCCGAGCGCGACCACTTTGGCGAAGGCGTTCATGGCGCCGAGCTTGTCCATCGATTGGTTCCGATCTGGCGACAGACTGCGGGTTTATGGCGGTATTGTATCGCCGACTTGAGCAAGCACATAGGGAGCAACTCAACCAGACCACGGTGGACGCAATGCAAAACATCAGGAAATCGGAAGATCGAGGCTCGGCCAACTTCGGTTGGCTCGACAGCAAGCACAGCTTTTCCTTCGGCAGCTACTATGACCCGCAGTTCATGGGCTTCGGACCGTTGCGCGTGATCAACGAGGATCGCGTGTCTCCGGGCGGGGGATTTCCAACCCACCCCCACCGCGACATGGAGATCATCACCTATCCGCTCGAGGGTGCGCTCGAGCACAAGGACAGCACCGGCGAGCACTCGGTGATCCGGCCAGGCGACGTGCAGCGGATGTCAGCCGGCACGGGGGTGCGCCACAGCGAATACAACGCGAGCCGCACGGATCCTGTTCGCTTCCTGCAAATCTGGATCATTCCAGAACAGCAGGGTCTGCGGCCGGGCTATGAGCAGAAGACCTTCGCTAAGGCCGAGAAGCGCGGCAGGCTGCGTCTCGTCGGCTCTCGCGACGGCCGCGACGACTTGCTCACCATCCATCAGGACGTCGATCTCTATGCGACGGCGCTCGAACGCGGAGAGCGAGTTTCGCTCGCGCTGCGCGCCGAACGCGGTGTCTGGGTCCAGGTGGTCGACGGGGAACTGTCCGTCAACGGCCAGCGCGTCAGCGCCGGCGACGGGATTGCGATCGGCGACGCCGACGAAGTCCGCATCGAGAGTCTCGGGCGGACAGAATCGCTGGTCTTCGATATGGCGTTATAGCGAACGAGACCCGTTCAAAGTAAGTAGCGGCCGGCGCTGAGCGCGCCGGTGCGCCTCTTTGAACCACCGTCTCGGCCCGATCACCGGGCGGACTTCGCGCATTCAAGAGGCGCTCCGCAGAGGCAGCTGGTCAACGGAAAGTGCGCCGTTGCCACAGTCCTCGGAAGCGATAAGGAGCCATCTGTTCGCCGATGGATTGAGCACGCCGTTCGTGATTAGAGCGGTTTCCGATCAATCCGTATCGTATCCGCAGGACCTGAAGTAATTCACGCATTCGTCAGATTTGAAGATTTCGGCGCAGGCTTCGAGTGCGTTCAGGAGGCCTGTGACGGTTCGCTCGGCGATTTTGCGCAGGAAGGCCTTGAGCTTTGAGTAGGCTTTTTCGATGGGATTCATGTCGGGGCTGTAAGGCGGCAGATAAAGCAACTCGGCTCCGGCGGCTTTGATGAGTTGCTCGACCCTTGCTCCCTTGTGGCTCGACAGATTGTCCATGACGACGACGTCGCCTTGCGAGAGCGTGGGAGCGAGGCATTTCTCCACCCAGTCCTCGAACGTGGCCGCGTTCATCGGCCGGTCGTAGGCCTTTTGCGCCACGAGACCGGAAAGGCGTAGGCCGGCGACGAGCGTGATGGTCTTGTAATGGCCATGCGGAATGCCGACCCGCAGTCGTCGACCGCGCCGGCATCGTCCGCCCTTGCGCGCCAGATTGGTGGAAGCCCCCGTTTCGTCAATGAACACGAGCTTCCTCGGATCGAGATCGAGTTGCGCCCCAAACCACTCCTGGCGCCGCTTCAAAACATCGGGGCGCTGCTGTTCCTCGGCATGCGCGGTTTTTTTTTGAATGTGATCTCGTGCCGATCGAAGAAGCGCCAGATCACCGACAAAGAAAAGCGCTCGCTGCAGTTGGCGATCAACCGCTCCTGGATTTCCAACAACGTGATGTCCGGCTGACGACGAATGAGGCCAAGCAGATAATCGCCATGCGCCTCAATGCGGTCCGAGCGTCGATCCCCGCCCGTCGGCGCCGGGGAAATCTCGCCGGTGGCCTGGAAGCGCCAAACCCAACGGATGGCGCTGGCGATGCTGACCCCGAAACGCTTGGCCGCCGCGTTGCGCGACAGGCCGCCGGCCACAACAGCCTCCACCACACGTGTGCGAAGATCTTCGGATAGCGCCATCCCCGCCGCCTCCTTCACGCGGCGGAGCCCATGAATCATGAACAGCCCTGATTCGGGAATCCCCCGCGATTCATTTCGCTGGGAAACCGCTCTAGGGTATGCGTGACCTTCTCGACGGCGCCGGCCGCCTGAACGCACGAAACGCACGAGGCGGTGTTGACGCGAGTTGCCACAACAGAAATCTCGCTCAGAATGGACGCGGCCAAGGCCGCAGAGATTCTGATGACGCAATATGGCTTGGAGGCTGCGCTCAAGACGGCCGCCAGCGAAAAGTCGAGCGCGCGCCGTTCACGTAGCCGCCGGCGATTTCAGTTCTGGACGGCGATCGCCTCTGAGATCGAGACGCGCTCTCAACTCGCTCGTTGAAATGGCGAAGCCATGCGCCAATGTATGAAAGTCAGATCGCCAGATTAGGGCTCTCCTTGCAAGAGAGTCAGCCTCTAGCCATTCCCAGACGCGGCAGCGATCTTACTTGAGAAGGGAAGTCGAAGTAATGAGCGTTGCCTTCACCCGAGAAGAAAGCGCCGAAACAGCCTCGGAAGTCGAACTACCGGATCGACCTGTCTCGCACCATCCGAACTTGGTGACCGCCTCAGGACTGAAGGCGCTGACCATTGCGATGACGGAAAGTCGCACTGCGTATGACGCCGCGCAGCGGACCGAGGACATTGGCGAGCGCCGTCGCGCCGTAGCGGCCGCCACTCGCGATATGAGATATTTCGCCGAGCGCCTCAGGACAGCGCAGCTTGTTTCGCCGCCGACGGAGTTCGGCGCGGTCGCTTTTGGACATCGGGTGACATTCAGACGAGGCGATGGCAGGCGTCAGGCCTTCAGGATCGTTGGAGAAGACGAAGCGGATCCTCGGAATGGATCAATTTCGTTTGTCTCCCCCGTTGCCCGAGCACTGATCGGTAAGTCTGTGGGCGATGTTGTCCTGGCGGCCGAGCGGGAGATCGAAATTCTCTCGATCGAGTAGCTCGACTGGGCGGGGCCCGTGATTGAACACCAAACCGCCGGAGCGGACGAAGTGTCCGCGTGTCGCCTCTTCGGTCCCGTCGAAACGCGGTGCGGACCTATGCGCGCCAATTTTCGTCTCGGTATGCGCAAACTCAAAGCGCGATCGCGCAGGGGCCTAGAAATCTCCGATTGCGCCCCCCGTGGCGCCACAACATTTCTTGAACTTCCTGGCGCTGCCGTAGGTACAGGGGTCGTTCCGTCCGACCCTTTGCGCCTCGCCGGCAAAGGTTCGCTGTTTCTCGCTTCGCGAGGAATAGTTTCGAAAACTCTTGGCGGCTTTGAGGGAATCCGCGTCTCCATCCACGAACCTCGATCTGCCTACGGCGCAACCCAGCCTCCACGCCAGTCGCAACCGTCACGCTGAAACACCGCACGCAGGTGCAGAGGTTGAGAGATGTCGAGCCAATCGATGCCCATGATCGAGACAACGACCACGGCGAAATGCTCTTCGCCATCGACATCAAGCGCGGGCGAGGCTTCGGCAGGAGCGGCGATCGTGGTTCCGGAAGGCTGCCGATGCTGGAAGAGCGCGCGGGTATGAGATCGACAAGCCGCCCAGGCCGATGCGCATTCCGGACCCTTCGCGTCTATCGCCGCCTCGCCCTCCAGACGAATTTGGAGGCCGGCGTCCGGATCGTAACCGATAAGAGAGACTCGCGGCTCGTGTCGTATCTCTTCTATATATCTTCATGGAACGAAGATCGGTGAAGAACGAGACGGCGCCCCGTTTGGCGTCGGCGCTCCGAAGGATGACGCTGCGGACCTTGGGCGCGCCGTCGAGGCCCAAGGTGGCAAACTGCAGAACGGTGAACGGCGTACGCCCCGGCTGCGCTCCCGCCAGGAGCGCAGCCCAGATCCGATCCAGGTTCGGTTCGATCACAATCAGGCCCTCGAAACCAAGGAGCGCCGGCGGCTGACCAGTGGTTCTACCGCCGACCGGCTTCCGTCTCTTACCCCGGAACCCACCATGGACCGAACCGGCCGCTACTCGCTGCGGAGCCGACGACGGGCTCGGTCACGATGTGCGAGTTGAATGCAGCGAGTCGCAGACTGGTTTTCGCGATGATTGTCGGCTATTGATGCGCCGCGCCTTGGTTCGATTCGCAAGTTCTTTAGGCGAGACCAATCGCCCCTGCCGAAACCTGTATTGAGGGCCTCATTGAGACGCGCTGTTCCGTCGTTCACCGTCGAAGTCCGTCGGCGGCCAAGGCTGGCCGCCAACTCAAACCAAAACTCGCAATTGTCGGAGGCGAAGACCAGGCATGCCGCATCTGAAAACGAGTCTCATCGTCTGGCGGCCCTGACATTTGGGGCAAGCACGTCGCCAACGCAGCTTTCCGGTGACGGCGCGGCTGCGTATCCAAAGCGCCGAATACTTGAGATCCTTGTCCCCGAAAAGCTGCCCGCTGATCAGCCCCAAGACGCCTTATCGTCGGCGGAAGCGGCGCGTCCAATATCGCACGCGCAGAACCCGAGGTCGGCGCGGCCAGGAAGTGGCGAGGCTCACACGTCGTCGTCGCGGCGAAATTTGGACGCCTCATTTGAGATGACGACGCAATTCGCGAATAAATCGTCGGTTCGATCCGAACGGTCATCTGTACCGCCGAGCGACGGGACCGCCGTTTCGTCAGGCATGCCCAGGGCGACAGCGAATTGAATTCGGCGGAAATTCGGGCGGTCCGGCGTCGCAGCCAAAGCCGAAACGGAGAGGCAAAATCCCGATTGCTCTCGATGACAACCCGGTCCCTGTTTCCGCCAAAGACCAAGCTTCGATCACGCAGACGGAGGCCTTAGGAGCGCTCCCGGAGGCGGTCGACGATGTCTCGCGTCCAAACCGAAAGCGAACCATATTGGGTCGCTATGTCTTCGGCGATGAACTCAAGCCGGGCGAGCGCTGGAAGCGGCGCTTATCCAAGGGACGGCGAGACCCGCCAAATCAATAGCGCCCCGGACAGAATATCGCGGACTCTCATCGACGCCCGCGCCGGCGCACGGGAGACAATCGGCTTGGGCCTGGATGTTTCTTGGCTGCGCAAGATGCTGCATCTCAGGCGAGGCCGATCTCGAAGCCTGCCTGATCGGTCGCCGCCCCTGTTTGTGGGCAAGCGCAGAAAAAGCCGACCGGGCACGCTCCTTGGCTCGACCTTGCGCGAAGAGCGACGTAGTCTTTCCGACCGATCTTGGCGTGGAGAACTGGTGGTGGTCAGGCAGATCGTGATTGAGGCCGAAACTCCTTGCGACTCGCGAACCATGTTCCGACTGCGGATGGACGCGAGCGCGATTGCGGACGGTCTGACAGCGGTACAGGTTCACGTGCTGGTTGGGAGATCCTGGAGCGAATTGCGGCGCCGAAGTCAGTGCGCGGCGCCGAGTTCTCATCCAGCCGCCGAAGCGATGTTCGAGGCGATCGGGGGTCCGCTCGCTGCAGTCGCGGAGGCCCAAACCGAGCCGTCGCTTGCAGCGGCTGTCATTCCGTTGGCGAAGTGCCTCGCGAAGCCGCACAAGCAGACGTCAGCCTTCCTTGCTAGAGAGATTTGGCGTGACCGTATCGGAAAGATGGCAGGCCCGGCGAGCGGCAGGCTGGCGCTGACCCGTCGGTGTGCCCGATTGCCTCAGGGCTCCTTGCTTGATCGCACTGTGAACCGGCGTCCGCGATTGACGGCGCGTTCCGCGATTTAATGATTCATGACGCCGCGGGTCAGTGTCGCGAACTACGCGTCGAACGAAAGCCCATCAAGTCCCGCAGAATGTCCGGAAGATGCGCTCGCCAACTTGAGGCGGGTTCGAATAGTCAGCGAATTCCGGTTGATCCTCATAAGGTCGCGAGAGAACGGTCAGCAGGTCGGCAAACGGCGAAAAATCTCCATCATCGATCGCCGCATTGAGCGCTTGTTGCCGGCGGCGAGAATCCGCGCTTATCCGGCGGCTTGCCAGGCCGATCGCTGAAGTAATCTGTGTAGGAGAAGATGCGATGCTGCCACGCCACCGATCTCTTCGGTCGATTTTAGCGGGCGATAGATCCCTGTAAACGCTGGCCTTTGGCCACCGCCTCCGGCGGCTTGCGGCGTTGACAGGGATCTATCGCTCCGCACTCAGCCCGCCAAGAGTTCGCAGCAAAACTTGTGCCAGTTTTCAGCGCCGCCGCCGGATAAGCGCGGATTCAGACCGCCATCCACAAGCGCTTGCTCTACGCGATGATTGCGCGGGATGAAAACTGGGTTGACGGCTCGCATCGCCTCGGCGCGCGTGCTGGGCTGCCGCCCGTCTGCGGCCAGACGAGATCGCCACCTCACGGCCCAACGGTCGTAGGCGCCGGGATTCTCGAACAAGCAGCGCGCCACTGCGTCTGCTGCCTCGTCCGCGGCGGCGGCGCAGAGCCGACGGAAGGTCAGGGTGAAATCCGCGGCGTTCTCATGCATCGCCTGGAGCAGGTCGCGGACGAGGTCGAGGTCCACATAAAGGCAGTCGCAGTCGTCTCGACGGCCTCAGACAGGACTTCGCGTGGTCGCCTCCTCTTCGCGCGAGACAGGAGTGTCGAATCCGCCGCTGTCCGGCTGCCGCAGGACGTTGGGCTCTTCCTGTAGCGCGAAACCCGAGTTCGTCTCACTCCCCGCCTCGCCTTGCGCAGGCTCGCGACGTTTCGGCTCGCTCGCGAGTGCGACCCAGACCGACGCCCGGTGAAGAGTTCGCCGTCGCCGGGCGCTCGCGTGCAAGGCCCGGCGCGCCCCCTCCGGGAGAGCCTTCCATTCCGGCTCCCCGGGAGCGACCTTGCGTACGGCGTCGAAGAGATCGAACTGAGGCCGTTCCGGATGTCGGCGGTGGCGGTGCGGCGCTTGTCGTGCGGGCATGGGCTTCTCTCCGATTCGGATCGTGAGAACCCATGGATGCGCGCAAATACGCGCCGATCGATGCCGCAGCTCCCGGCCGTCCGGGCCTCAGCGCGTCGTTCAACAAGGCGCGCAGCTTCACCAGCGCCGCAATCTCGGCGACGGGAGACGCCGAAATCCTCACTAACCCGCAAATGGCGCGATCGAACATCCAGGCCGGTAGGTCCCGACCGCGATCGCCGTCATCCCGACCGATCGTGCATCGTAGAATGTCCCCGCTCGTCCGCTCCCTCGCCTCGCGCACCCGCACCAGGCATCCCGACCAGGGATGAAAAGGATATAAGACCTCGCGTTCGCCGAGTTCGTGGGCGTTGTGTCGTCGGGTTCTACAACTTTCGCCGCCCGCACCAGGCGTTGAACAACCAGATGCCGATGGCGGTGTGGCGCGTCGGCATGGACAAGATCGAGGCGGCGGCGAGGGCTGTGGATATGCCGCTTCGCTTGGACAACGCAAACGCGTTGCCCACATACCCACAGCAGAGACAGAAGCAGCAAGAAGCGGCTTGATTCTTGAGAGACAAGGGCAGGCGAGATTACACCTTAAATCCGACCTCCCGTGGTCCCATGAATGGGGTCCAGTTCACTGCGAGCATGGTCGCGCTGTGTTTCGGCGTGCAAAATTGACCCCCTGAGGGGCGTCATCGGCGTGCAAAATTGACCCCGCGATTTCCGGTTTGGTCGTCTGCCTGCTTTGGCGCGAAGCGGGCGGTAAGGGATGCTGATTGTGGAGACGATTGGTTGGATACGGCGCGAGCATCTGGGCAAGGGGAAGTCGATCAAGGAGATCTCGCGGACCCTGCATCTGTCGCGCAACACGGTGCGGCGGATCCTGCGGTCGGGGGAGACGGCGTTTTCCTATGACCGCGAGGTCCAGCCGCGGCCGAAGCTCGGGCCGTGGACGGAGGCGCTCGACCGGTTGCTGACGGCGAACGCCGAGGCGCCGGCGCGCGAGCGGCTGACGCTGATCCGCATTTACGCGGCGTTGCGGCCTCTCGGCTACGAGGGCGGCTACGACGCTGTTCGCCGCTATGCGCGGCGCTGGGGCGAGCAGCACGCGAGCGCGACGGCGGAAGCCTACATTCCCCTGACGTTTGCGCCGGGCGAAGCCTACCAGTTTGACTGGAGCCACGAGATCGTCGTCATCGACGGGGTGACGACGACGGTGAAAGTCGCCCACGTCCGGCTCTGCATGAGCCGCATGATGTTCGTTCGCGCCTATCCGCGCGAGACGCAGGAGATGGTGTTCGACGCGCACGACCGCGCCTTCGCGTTCTTTCGGGGCGCCTGCGGGCGCGGAATCTACGACAACATGAAGACGGCGGTGGAGACGGTCTTCGTCGGCAAGGCCCGCCAGTACAATCGCCGTTTCCTCCAGATGTGCTCGCACCACCTCGTCGACCCAGTCGCCTGCACGCCGGCCGCGGGTTGGGAGAAAGGTGAGGCACGAGAACCAGGTCGGGCTGGTGCGCGAGCGCTTCCTCACGCCGCGTCTGAGGGTCAAGAGCTACCACGAGATGAACGCCTGGCTCATCGACAAATGTGTGGTCTGGGCCAAGGCGCACGCCCACCCCGAGCAGAGCGGGCGGACGATCTGGGACGTTTTTGAGGAGGAGCGGCCGAAGCTCATTCCCTATGGCGTCCGCTTCGACGGATTCCACGCGCTGCCGGCCTCGGTGTCGAAGACCTGCCTCGTCCGCTTCGACAACAACAGATATTCGGTCAACGCCAGCGCCGTCGGCCGTCCGGTCGACATCCACGCCTACGCCGACCGCATCGTCATCCGCCAGGACGGGCGGGTTGTCGCGGAGCACCCGCGCGCGTTCGGCCGCGGCAAGATCGAGTACGATCCCTGGCATTACGTGCCGGTCCTGGCGCGCAAGCCCGGCGCCTTGCGCAACGGCAGCGAACGCGATAGAGTCAGACGAGCGTTCGCGGCGGGAAGGCGAGGGCGTCGAGCGAGGTGATCAAGATCATGTACCCGGCGGCCTTCAAGGTGCGCGGATCGACATCACGCTGGTCCTTGCGGGCGTTGTGGCGGGCGACATCGCGGGCGCGCTCGGCGTGGTCGGGCGGCTTGGGGGTGATGACGAGGCGCATCGGCAGCGGCTCGAAGCCCCCACGCGCCTTGTGGACCGCAACCGGGATGTCGACATGCCCCAGCGCGTCGGCCTTGGCGAAGGCATCGAGCCAATCGATGGGTTTTTCGGCGCCGTCTCGCAGGTTCAGACTGTTCCACGTCAATCGAACGAGGAGATCGGCGCCGCTGTCGCGAACGGCGCGCATGGCTCTGGGCTGGGGATAGCCGCGATCCGCTATGACGATGTCGCCCGGTTCGAGGCGCACGCGATCCAGCGTTTCGCCTTTGTCGAGCGGGGTGATCGCGAAATCGGCGATCCGCTGGCCCGCGACATCGTAACACAAATGCAGCCGAAAGCAGGTCTTGCCGGGCCCTTCGATCCGCGAGCCGTCGATGACGCGGACCCGATTTTGGCGTGTGGCGTCGCCCGCGGGCGCGTCGCGGTTCGCCAGCAGGTTTTCGCAGAGCGCGATAACCCAATCGCCGCAGCCGCGAAATCGTTCGAGCAGGGCAACGTCGGAAACATCGACTACTCCCGCCGCCGCGGCTTCGGCGGCGAGCCTGCGCAGGGAGCGCCCGCCGGGCGCATAGGCCAACATCAAACGAAGCAAATCCACGGCGCTCTTGATGTGCCGCGCGCGATGAAAAGCGCCGTGTCGACGCGCTAAAACGTCGATCGCCTCTGGTCCGCCCAGTCGAGAAACAAGTTCGGCGTAGGTCTCGAGGGCGATCGAATCAGGCGACGAAACAAGTTGCATCCCAAGCTTGAATCGGAATTGACGAGTCTCGTGAAGATCCCTCCGAAATACCGAGTCAATATGTCGCACCGGACCGCGCGCGAAGCACAATACAAAATCACGCACACGCCATGCTGAACCTTAACTTAGCGCCTATGGGGGTCGAACCTGCCACCCAAGCAATGCAGTCGATGGAACCGGCTCGTCGACCGGGCGGCCGCAATCGGCCGACAACGAAGTCAAGATCCTCGCTTCCAGCTGAAGGAGCTGCAGTATGAAGTCAGGTAGTTGGTCGCCAGAACCAGCCCCGTGCCGTCGAACACGAGCAGCTTCAAGCGATCCGATCGCTTCGATGCGAAAAACGAAAACGTCGCCGCTGTAGGGCTCGCCGGCCAGACCTTCCGCCACGAGCGCGACCAGACCATGCACGCCTTTTCGGAAGTCGATCGGCTGCGTCGCCACAAACACCCGGACATCCCGGCCGAACGAGATCACCGCGTCGACCTCACCGCCGCCAACACGCGCTCCAGCGCCACGGCGTCGACGCCGACCGGCACGCGCACCGTCGCGCCGGCGATCATCACCTCGATCCGTTCGGCCGGACCCGCCAAAACGCGTGGCTGATCGATCGCGTCCGGCCGCGCCTCGGCGCCGTCGTCGAGCCGGATCTGCACAAACGGCGGCCCTTCGATGGCAGCGAGCCGCGCCTTGCGCCGCCACACATTGAGCAATCCCCGGCTGACCCCGTTGCGCCGCGCCACCTCGGAAATGTTCACTTCCCGGATCGGCGCTCTCGGCCAGCATCCGCGCCTTCTCCGCATCGCTCCAATCGCGCCGACGCCGCAGCCTCGTGATCACCTCGACACGCTGATAAGAGTCGGCATCATGCCTGGCCCGATGCATGGAATGAGCGCCCCTCGCATGAGAAAATCGAAATGCGAGCCTCGCTCAGCCGAACGCCACAAGCGAGGTGGGCAGCCGTACCGGTTACTTTCGGCGAAAAGGGCGTTCCCGCCAGCGCCGATTACGCAGACGCACGCCAAAGCGAGATCATCTCGGTCGCCGAGAGTGTGCTCGACCGCCGGCGGCTCTGTCTCTAAGGCGGCAGCGTCAATCCGGGGAATTGCTCGGGTTGCTTTCTCGTCCCAACATCGATGGCCTGTTTATCGGCTGATCGGCTGATCGGCCTGGAGCGCCGCAGGCTATCTGGATATTCTTTCCCGCTGTTCGAACTCTCTGTGAAGCCGACGACACGCGGCCTGACAAAGTTGGCTGAGACCAAGGCGGCAGAGAAACGTCGCTGCACGCCGCATAAGTCGATCCGCAGTTCCCTCCGCGTCACGCGCGATTCTCTATCGGCTGCTGAAGATGTAGCGCCGCGAGACCGAGTCGAACGAGATCGCCAGCACGACAATCACCCCGCTGATTACGCCCTGCCAGTAGGGAGAGATACCGTAAAGGACCGTGATATCCTCGATGACGGCTATGATGCCAGCTCCCAGGATCGCGCCGACGGGAGAGCCGATGCCGCCGGTTGTCGCCACCCCGCCGATCACGGAAGCGGCGATCGACGGCAGAACCCATGTATCGCCAATCGAGGGTTGCGCAGTTCCGAGCCTGGCGACCATTAGCGTTCCGGCAAGCGCAGCCAGCGAACCCGCGATGACGAACACTAGAAGGCGCATCCGGCTCACCTTGATGCCGATCATTCGCGCCGCCGCGGCGTTGTCGCCGATTGCGAAAACATAGCGCCCGAACGGCGTGCGATGGGCGACGACCGCCATCACAACAAGAAGCCCGATCATGATGACGAACGGCGTCGGAGCCGGGCCGACGTCGCCGCGGCCCAGGAACTGGATCAACTCGGGGATATCAGTGATCGCCACGCCCTTGGTGAGGACCAGGTTGATTCCCTTGTACACGCCCGCCATGGCGATGGTCAGAACGAGCGAATGCAGACCCAGGGCAGTGACCAGGAAGCCGTTGAACAACCCCAGCAGCGAGCCGAGCATGATCGCCAGCAGCATGGACACGATCGGATTGACCCCGAAGTCCATCATCAGCATGCCGGCCACGACTCCGCACAGACCGCCCATGGCGCCAAGCGAAATGTCCAGTTCGCCCAAGAGCATGAGCATGGCCTGGCCGAGCGTGACCAGTCCGGTGAACCCGAGTGTGCGGGCAATGATCGTCATGTTATACGAGGTAGCGAAATACGGCGACAGCACGGTCGATGCGGCGAACAGGACCAGCAGGACCACCGAAACGACGATGATTTGAAGGGTCGAGTAGCCTGGCATCCAGCGGGAATTCATGCGTTTACTCGCCCCTTGCCAAAGATCGCCGTCACCAGCTCTTCGTTCGAGCACGTGCGGCTGTCGAACTCGCCCTGGACGCAGCCGGCGTGCAGGCAGATGATGCGCGTCGCGCAGCGGCGAAGCTCGAGCATTTCCGAGGAGATCACGATGACGCCGATGCCTCGCTCGGCGAGGTCCTTGATGATCCGATAGACCTCGACCTTGGTCCGCACGTCGATGCCGCGCGTCGGTTCATCGAGTATGAGCACTTTGGGTTCAATCGCGAGCGCCCGCCCGATGATTGCCTTCTGTTGATTGCCGCCTGACAGAAACAGAATTCGCTGTGAAAGCGACGGCGCCTTGACGTCGAAACGCGTCACGATTTCCTCGACCGCCGCACGTTCGCGAGCTGTCGAAACCAGGGCCATGCCAGCCGTTTCACGGAACAACGTTATTCCGATGTTGTGAAGCAAACTCTGCATCGGGAAAATGCCATGCAGCTTGCGCTCTTCAGAAAGGTAGATGAGGCCCGCCTCGACCGAAGCCGATGGGTCGCCGAGTTTGAGTGGCTTGCCCGCCAGGGCCACGGTTCCGCATTTAGCGCCGAGAAAGCCGAAGACCGTCTGCATGATCTCGCTTCGGCCGGCCCCGACCAGCCCGGCGAACCCAAGAATTTCGCCTCGTCGCAAAGAAAAACTGACATCGTCGAAGTCAATTCCCGAGAGACCGCGAACGTCCAGCACGACGTCATTCGCCTCGCTAGCAGGGTAAAAGTTCTCGTCAACTCTCACCTCGCGACCGGCCATCAACGCGAGCATGCGCTGCTCGTTCATCCCCTCGACTGGGTAGTGCCCGACGCGTTCGCCGTTCCTCAGAACCGTGATCTCGTCGCCGATTTCAAACACTTCGTCGGATTTGTGCGAGATGAACACGATCCCTTTGCCTTCGGCCCGCAGCGTACGGATGGTGCCGAATAGTTTGTCGATCTCGCTGACCGTAAGCGAGGAGGTTGGCTCATCCAGGATGAGAACGTCGAGCGCGCGGTGCGCGCAGGCTCTTGCGATCATCAATAATTGCTGCTCGGAAATGGACAGGTCGCGGACCTGCTGGTCCGGGCGGCCGTGGATGCTGAAGCGGTCGAGCTGCTTCTGCGCTTCACTCCTGAGGCGCCGGCCGTTGAGGATCCCGCCCTCGAACCCAGACTGCTCGAACGGCATGAACAGGTTTTCGGCGATGCTGAGATGAGGGAACAGGCTCAGCTCCTGTGGAACGTAACCAATTCGCTTGAACAGCCCCGGAGCCTCCTGCACCGGGCGGTCGAGAATGCGCACTTCGCCCTCGTTGGGTAGCTCCGTGCCTGTCAGGATCTTGACCAGCGTCGACTTGCCCGCGCCGTTCTCGCCGGCAATGATGTGCACGGAGCCCGGATTGATCGTGATCGACACGTCCGACAGCGCAACGACGCCGGGATAACGGCGCGTGACGCCTCGCGCCTCGGCCAATGCTGTGGTCGCCATTTGTCCTCCCGTCGATCGGCAGGAAGGTGCAGCGGCCGAGCTTACGGCCGCTGCACGGGGAGCGTCAGCGCAGGACGCCTTCCGGGTGGTCCTTGGTGATCAGGAGGATACCGGTGTCGACGGTTTTAGGCGTAACAATGCCGTTTGTGCCGTCATACAGCATCATGACCGCATAGAATCCCTGGATCTGAGGACGGGTCGACGAGGAAGAATCCGCCACGCCATCAGTGACCAGCTTGACCATGTCCTTGAGATTGTCGAGCCCGACCTCGATCACCTTACCGGTCTTGCCGGCCTCCTTGATTGCCTGTCCAATGCCGATCGGACCCGCGGCGTCGCACGCCACCCAACCGCCGAGGTCGGGGTGCGCCTGCATGACGGCAGCTGCCTGCTTCTGCGCCGTTTCGATATCGTCGTTGTCGATGCCCTCCGCGACGAGCTTGATGTCCGGATACTTGGCGAACACCTTCTTGTGGCATTCGTATCGGATTTTGTGGTTCGGAGCAGTCGGCACGCCCTGCATGATTGCTACAGTGCCCTTGCCGTGAAGGAGTTCGACAAGACGTTCGGACGCGATGTCGGCCTGCTGGCAGAAGTCGTTGCCGATCGAGGTGAAGACCATCCCTTGGGGCGGAACCGAATCGAACGCCACCACCTTGATCCCGGCTTTCTGGGCCTCCTCAAGCACCGGCTTGTTGGCCGAGGCGTCGAGAAGGTCGATC
Source organism: uncultured Alphaproteobacteria bacterium (assembly GCA_963770035.1). GTDB lineage: Bacteria > Pseudomonadota > Alphaproteobacteria > Rhizobiales > Beijerinckiaceae > Roseiarcus. The sequence continues at coordinate 199,785 of CAVYON010000004.1, forward strand.
GCGATCCCGTCGGGCTTTGTCGCGATCACCTGCTCGAGGATCTGGTTCTGCTCGACGACGTTGGCCTGCTGCGGCGCAAGATAGTCGACCTTGACGTTCGCGCCGGCGGTTTTCTTCAGGTACGCCGAGGCGTCGTTGGAGCCGTCGTGCACCAGGTCGAACCATGGGTGGACGACTTTCGGCACGATGACGAATTTATAATCCTTGGCGCTAACCGCCGCCGTCAGGCAGATTCCGCTCACCGCTGCAGCCACTGTCGCATATGCCAAACGTTTCACCACACACCTCCCGTTCTACTTTCGCTCTCCTCGTTCACCGCCGGCTGCGCCGGATCGATGTCGGCGTCCGAGCCGGACGCCTGTCTCCGCTCGCCTACGGCTTGGCCGCAAGTCTCTCGAAGATGATGACGACGGAGAGCGCGCCCGGATCGATGAAGCCCGCGCCCCGCTCGCCCAAATTCCTTGCCCGGCCCATCCGCGCCGCCATTCCGCGCGTCGCCACCGCGCCATCGCGGCGGCGGCCTGAACGAGCGCTGCCTCGACGCCTTGGTCCGCTCCCGCGTCAAGCGCCTCGACCGCCGGCGTCGGCGCATCGACCATTGTCCTGTCGCGCGGCGACGACTTGCCCCGATTGCGCACGTCGCGAGCCGCGGTGGCCATCGCGTCGGCCAGCACGCGAGCGTCAAGATCGCGCGCGGCGAAGTGGCGGCCCGCGCTAGAGAACCAAGAGCCGAAAACGATCCCGGCCGTGCCCCCCGCGCACATGAAGTTCGCGCCGATGATCGCAAGATCGCCGCCGGGCGAAGGCGGCGCGGCAACGAGTGCGTCTTTCGCCGGGGCGAGGCCGGGCCCGACGAATGCGGAATAAAGTGATTCGTGACCCGATCGGCCGCCGATCACAAGCCCGACTTTTCCGCCGGTCTTGACCTTACGCCGCAACACATTGGCATCGCCTTCACGGACGAGTACGCCATTCGATAACAGAGCGATCCCGTCGAGAACTTCGCTGACGAGAATCATCTTGCCCATCCCGCACGTCCTCCTGCCGAGCTCACCGTCGTGCTTTCGAGCGGCACAATCTCGATCGCCACTTTTGCCGCGCGCAATCGTTCGACTTCCGCGGGATCCGCGCCTTCGCAACCTCGCCGCTATTCCGCCGATAACCCGAAGTTTACTTTGTGCTCATAACGCTGACCCGGCTCGAGCCGCGCCGACGGGAAGTGGGAAACGTTGGGCGAGTTGGGAAAGGTCTGTGTTTCGAGTGCGACACCTGAAAAGCTGGGGTAGCGGGCGGATCTCTTGCCGAGAATGCCGTCCTGCGGGAAACGGCCCGCCGAATAGACCTGCAAGCCCGGCTGGTTCGACGAGATGGCGAGACGTCGGCCCGACACCGGATCAAATACGCCGGCCACCGGCCGCATGGCGCCTGGGACGCCGCGCAGGCAGAAGTTGTTGTCAAAACCGATGCCGCCGATCGCGTCCATACCTTCTCCGATTGTTTTCTCGCTGGTGTAGTCGTACGGCGTGCCCTTGACAGGAATGATAGCGCCGGTCGGGATCAGCGTCTCGTCAAGCGGCGTGAAGTAGTCAGCGCCGAGCCAAAGATATTGGCGCCGAACCTCGCCGGCATCGTGGCCGGCGAGGTTCCAATAGCTGTGGTGAACCATGCCGACGATCGTGGGAGAGCGGCTCACCGCGCTCATGGTGACCTGAAGGACGTTATCTTCGGTCAAGCGGTAGCGCACCGTCGCGAAGAGCTCGCCGGGATAGCCCTCCTCGCCGTCGAGCGAAACGCGGGCGAACACAACGCTGTTGGCAGCCGTGTCGATTTCGGCGGAAAACAAGCGCCGGTCGAATCCGCCAGAGCCCCCATGCAGGTGATTGGGACCGTCATTCAGGCCGAGCTGATAGACGCGGCCATCGAGCTCGAAGACGCCGTGAGCGATCCTGTTCCCATAGCGCCCACAGGTCGCGCCAAAGAAGGTGTCGGTCGCCGCGTAGCCGGCAACCTCGTCGAACCCGAGGACGACGTCGCCGAGACGACCGTTGCGATCCGGCGTCCACATCTCCGTGAGCCGGGCGCCATATGCGACCACCTTGGCCCTGAGGCCGACGCGGTTGGAAATGATGAACCCCGGAACCGGCGCGCCATCCAGATCGCCAAAGTGAAAGGCCTCAATCGACATAGTTTTTGTCCGCAATGTCCCCTCTGTCCGCGCACCCTTGCGATCGGGGCGCGGCGATCCGTTCAGACCACCGCCTGTTAGGCGGCCCTATGAAAAGCCATCTCCCAGCCCAGATACTTCGATCCCGCCTCGTGCACCGCTTCGGCCACGTTCGACATATTGGCCGCGACGTGATGCTCGAAACCGTTCTCGCAGATGAAGCGCATCAGCTTCTGGAGGGCGGGGATCTCGACGACGCCGGCGCCACCAAAGGTCTCGAGCGCGTCCGAGGTGAAACGGCCTTCGCCAACGTACCCGTGGATCTTGCCGCGGACGTCATCAGTCGAGATGCGGGCGAAGGTCATCGGGCTGGCCTTGATCAAGCCCGCCATCGTCCCCTGCGCGTTCTCCTCGCCGACCGTCGCCGCGAAGATCTCGCCGTGATGCATGTGCGCCTCGGCGAAGAAGCTCTTGGGCAAGTTCGAGCAGTGGAAGCAGACGGCCTTGTCGGGATTGGCGCCGTAGTTGTTGTTCCAGTCGAGCAGCGCGCTCGGGCTCTCGGCGGCGAGCGCCAGGGCATGCATGCTGAGCGTGCCGCCGATGTCCGCCTCGCATGCGCTCGACATGAGCCCATTGCTCATCATGCTCATGACTGTGCAGGGCATGACGCCGAGGTTTTCCTGCATTGACGTCCAGCATTGGATTGCGCTCACCGACACGTCGACGCGCTGCATCCAGTCGGAGATGACGTGGGCGAGCTTGGCCATGCGAATCATCGCCTTTTGCGGCGCAGCCGTGCGAACGTAGTCGCGGAGCGCGGCCACCTTCGCCGTCACGGCCGGATCGTCATCCGCCAGACGGTCGATGCGACCGAAGATCTCGGAGAGGTCGACGGTCTCGACGGAAATGCCGTGCGCCTCGAGAATTCGTTCACTGTAGCGCACCGTGTTGAAGGCGGCCGGCCGCGCGCCGATGCAGCCAACTCTCAGGTTTCTCATGCCCTTGACGACGCGGCAGACGGCCGCGAAGCCTTTGAGGTCGGCAAGAAACAAGTCCGAGTCCAGCGCCTCAGTGTGTTCGGCGGTCAGTGAGAAAGGAATGCCGAACTGCCGAAGATTATTGCAGACAGAGATCTTCCCGCAGAAGCTGTCGCGTCTCTGCTGCTGCGTCATCTCGCCCGACGCGTCGGGCGAAGCCTGCACGAGCACCGGCACGCCCAAATTAGCCAGCCGCAGCGTCTCCGCAACTCCACGTTCATCGCCGAAATTTGGCAACGTTACGATCACTCCGTCGATCTTGGCGGCGTTCGCGCGGAAAAGCTCCGCGCAGCGCTTTGCCTCCTCGTGGGTCTCGACCGCGCCATACTTGCTTTGCTCGGGACTGAGCACGATGGCGTCTATTCCAACCCGCGCCAGAGCCTCGATGATGTCTTCGCGGCCTGTTTTAGCCAGCACGTCGGGAAAGAAACCTCGGTTACCAACGACGACGCCCATCGTCATTCTGAGATTGCGCATGATCCTGTCCTTCCCTCTTCGACCGCCTCCGGTCGATTGCCTTTGCAGCCGCGCCGCAGCGTGGTCGCACTACGCCCACGCGCCTTGCCAATGTCGAGCGTCGTTCCCGAAGTGAGCGCAGGGCTGGACTGGCCTTGCGCAGGACTCAGGCGCGGCGCGGCGGTTGCGTCAGCCCTCGATCCCAGCCTGGTGGAACATCAACTTATGCAGACCCGAGGCGTTCAAGTCGCCATATCCTGCGTTCAGCGCCGCCTGATAGAGCTCTGCGATCGCCGAGGCCACCGGAAGCGGGACGCCTAGCGTCCTAGCGTAATCGCCGATGAGCCTAGCGTCCTTCAGCATGTGCTTAAGGTAGAACGACGGAGCGAAGTCGCGGCTGAGACTGGCGCGACCCACGTTTCGGATAAGCAGTGAGCTATAGTCGGCGACGTCGAAGACGCCCATCACCGCCGCGCCGTCAAGTCCAGCCTTGTTGGCCAACGACAGCGCCTCACCGAGCGATTCGATTTGCGCGGCGACCAGAAGATTACCGACAAGCTTCATCGAAGCGCCGCTACCCGACCCGCCCATGTAATGGATGGTGGCGGCAAGCGGCTCAAGCAAGGGCTTCAGTTGTTTGAACGCGCCCTCGGCGCCGCCGCAGACAAAATCGAGCTTGCCTTCCCAGGCTTCTCCTTTGCTGCCAAACACGGGCGTGTCGAGATAGGTCGCTCCGATCGCGGCCACCGCATCGGCCATGTGCTTGGCGACCTGGGGCGCCGTGGTCGTGACGTCGGCGACGATGGCGCCTTTGGCAAGGTGTGCAATGGCGCCGTCAGGACCCTCCAACACCGCTTGCTGCGCGTCAGGACCCGTAACGCATACAAAAACACGGGGTTTGCCAGCGACGGCGTCGGCGATTGATCCCGCCCGTTTGGCTGCGGCGAGTTCCTGAGGCAGATCCTTCTGGCTGCGGTTCCAAACCGTCACGCTATGTCCTGCGCGCAGAAGGTTGCGAACGATGCCGCGCCCCATCGTGCCGAGACCGAGAAACCCAATGTCCATAATATGCTCTCCATCGTCTTACTTCGCGGCACGACCTACAGCCGCTCGGGATCTGGACAAGCGAGCCACCGCGGACAGTGGCTCGCTCGTCATCTTTCAGAACTGGTATTGGTCGATGTTTTCCTTGGTGAAAACAAGTGGCTCACTGAACACGATCACCTTGTCCTTGACCATGAAGGTACCGAGATCGCCAGCAGTGAAGGTGTCGTTGTCCTTGAGCGCGTTGTTGGCGGCAAGGCGCGCGACGTACATCACCAGTGCGCCTTCCTTGACCTCATCCCAAAGCGGGCTCTCCATTATCGTTCCGGATTTGACATACTGACGAATGGCGTCCGGGTCGCTGGTCCCCGTCGCGAAGACCTTGCCAGTAAGCCCGAGTTTCTCGATCGCGGCGGCGGCGCCGACGATGGCGGCGCCATCGGGAGCTATGATGCCCTTAACGTTCGGGTAGGCCTGCAGGATGTTGAGGCCAGCCTTCAGCGATTCCGACGGGCTCGACTGCCCGTACTGAGTCGTGACAATCTTCATCTTCGGATAGGTCGCAGCCATGTAAGTCTTGAGCGCATTGATCCATTCATTTTGGATCGTCGCGTCCGGGGTCGACGACAGAAGCGCCACCTCGGCGTCCGGACCCGTGTATTTGGCGACACCCTCGACCAGAGCCTTGCCCATTGCCGGATAGGCGGTGTTCTGGATGAAGAAGTCGCGTGCCTTCGGGGCGACATCCGAGTCATAGGACACAACCTTGATGCCCTCCTTCATCGCCCGTTCCAGCGCTGGCGCGAGCTGCGTCGGGTTGTTTGATGTGGTGGTGATGACGTCAAACTTCCGCGCGATCAGGCTGTTGAATTGGTCGACCTGTCCCTGAGCCGAAGCCGTCACTGGCCCGGTATACAGGAAGTCGATGTTGAGCTTCTTTGCCGCTTCGATGGCGCCTTTCTCGTTTGCCTTGAACACCGACAGGCCGATCAGTTTCGGAACCATCGCGACCTTGATTCGCTTCGACGTGTCGATGTCGGCTCCCATGGCGGCAGTCATTGCGATCGCGCTCGCCATGAGCGTTCCAACGAGATATCCAACCCAACGCATGTTCATATCCTTTTTGCTTTGCCACGTTTTCCTTCACGCGCCCGAAGTTGCGGGTGCGCTCCGGCATCGGCGAAGCCCTTTTCGACGCTTGGCCGAATTGCGATGCGGGACAGCGGGCGCTGCAGCCTGACCTTGAGCAGGGACCAGAGACTGCCTTGTCCCAAGAATGCGTTCTTGACGGCAATCGAACCGAGAAGGATGACGCCGGTGACCATGGTGGTCACCATGTCCGAGAACCCATCGAACAGCAGTCCTTGGCGAAGAAAGCCGAGAACCAGCACGGCGAGCACCACGCCGATTATGGTGCCTGCGCCGCCGAAGATACTTACGCCGCCAAGCGCCACCATGGTCAGCGTCGATAAAAGCAGGGGGTCGCCCATGGCGGGACGGGCGGCGCTGTAATAGGCAGCAAGAACGAGGCCCGCGAGGGCGGCGGTAAATCCCGAAATGACGTAACACGCGACGAGGACACTCTTGACGGAGATGCCAGAATACTGCGCCACGCCGACATTGTAGCCGATCATCACGACCTTTCGGCCGAATCCGGTATGTCCAATGAGCAGCGCCGCAGCAGCCGCTAGAATGGCGAACAACACGAGCTGCCACGGAATAAGGCCGGCGGGATCGATTGCGCCACTGCCTATCGCGTTGAAGCTCGCCGGAAACCCGGAAGGAGGCGCGTCGCCGCCTACGGCCGTGGCGAACGAACCATAGATGAAGCTCGTCGATAACGTGGCGATCAGGGGTTCGACCTTGAACCTAGTGACGATGAGACCATTGATGGCGCCGAGTATTCCGCCAAGCATCAGCGCGATTGCGGACGCCACCCATATGTTGACGCCAAACATCGCCCAGAGCTGCGCCATCACCAGCGCCGAGAGCGAAGCGGTCGAACCGACCGACAGATCGATGCCGCCGGTCAGGATGACAATCGCAAGCCCCATGGCCACGAAGCCGAAGGGCAAAAAGTATTGCGTAATCTGCAGCAGACCGCCAGTTCCGTTGGCGAAGCCGGGAACCGCGATCGAAAAGCCGACGAGGATTACAAAGAGCACGCCAACCAGAGCCGCTTCCCAACCACTGGTGTACTTGCGCCATATTGAAGCGCCACCGGCGGAGACATCCGACCGCTGCAACTGGGTCATCTGGACCGCCTCCCAGCGTTCAGCTGGCTGACGCCGGCGGAGACGGCGAACAGGATCATCAGGCCCTCCCCAGCCGAGTACCAAATCGGCGGAACATGGAGGAATACCAGCGCCGTCAGGATCACGCTCAGGAACAGGCTGCCCAAGACGGTGCCGATGACGTTGCCGCGTCCACCGGCCGCCGCCGTGCCGCCAATCAGCGCTACGGCGATCGATTGCAGCTCAATGTGATCGCCCGTACCGGTCGTCACCGTCGCCGACCCCATGTAAGATACGAATATGAGACCGGCGAAGCAGGCCAGCACGCCGGCGATCGTGTAGGTCCGGATCAACGTAGAGGTGCAAGCGACGCCGGCGTTATAGGCGGCCTTTTCGTTGTTCCCGACTGCAGCGAGAGCACGACCGAACAGGGTGTGGTTGAGTATGAACCAGATGAGTCCCGCGATGAGCACAAGCAGGGCCACCGGTATCGGCACCACTCCGAAGACCAGGCCGTTGCCGAGCGTCTCGTAAGCCTTCGGCACGGCGTAGACCTGAACGCCGTCCGAGTAGATAAACATAAGCCCACCGTAAATACTGTAGGTTCCGAGCGTCACAATGATGGGGGGGATATTGAGGTTGGCGACCAGGACGCCGTTGAGCGTTCCGAGCACCGCCCCCATCGCCAGCACAATCAGCACTGCCTCCGAGAGCGGCAGCCCGTTCTGCTGGGCGAGGAGCCCTGGCACGATGGCGCCCAGTCCAAGAACGGGCGCGACCGACAGGTCGATGCCGCGCGTGGCGATCACCAACGTCTGTCCGAGCGCCACCAGCGACAGCACGACCGAGTTCAGGATCATGAAGCGCAGATTATTCTGCGCGATGAAGCTGCCATCGATAGCGCCTACAGCCAGAGTCACTACGATGATGACCGCGACAAGCGAAAGCTCGCGCGACCACCTCAAGCGCAGACGACGCACCTCCGGCGCCTCGCCGACTCGACGAACCACTTCAGACATGGGCATGACTTAAGTAGGAGGCGCCGACACGGTGGGGTGTGATTTCTTCGCCCTTCAGCTCTGCGACGATCCGCCCTTCGTAAATCGACAGCACGCGGTCGCAGATCCTGACCAATTCTTCCATCTCCGAAGATATGACAATGATCGCGAGGCCATTTGCCGAGAGTTCGTCAATGATCTCGTAGATCTCATCCTTTGCGCCCACGTCGACGCCGCGCGTTGGCTCGTCGAGAATGGCGACGATTGGCTGCGTGCTCATCCACTTGCCAAAGACGATCTTCTGCTGGTTCCCGCCCGACAGTTCGCCTGCCGACTGGTCTAAATTGGAGCATCGCACGCGATATTGTCGGACGGTATGGGCTGCGATCTTGTGCTCGTCCGCGCTGTCTAGCAGTCCCAGGCGGCGCTTCACCCGCTCCATGAGGCCCGACGTCACGTTCTGAGTGATCGACATCGGCAGGACGATGCCATGCTTGGCGCGGTCTTCCGGAGCATAGATCAGACCTTTGCGGATGATTGCGCCGGTATCAGAGTTCGTTATGTCAGTGCCGTTCAGCAGCACCTTCCCGGCATCCTTGCCGGTGATGCCGCAGATAGCCTCGGCGATCTCGGTACGCCCTGCGCCGATCAATCCGGCGAATCCGAGCACTTCTCCCTTGTGGAGCGTGAAGTTGACGTCGCTAAATCTTGGCTTGTGCGTCAATCCTTCGACAATAAGGATCGGTTTGTCGGTTGCGGTGCTTCGCGACCGGCGATTGCCCATCGACAACTCATGACCGATCATCTGCGACACCAGGCGCTTGCGATCGAAATCCTTTCGCTCAATGGTATCCACGCGGCGCCCATCGCGTAGCACCGAAACGTCGTCGCTGATCTCCAGCACCTCTTCCATCCGGTGAGTGATGAAGCCGAGGGTGTATCCGTCATCGCGCAGGCGACGTACGAGCATGAACAACCTCTCGACCTCATGGGTGGTCAACGGCGAAGTTGGCTCGTCGAAAAGAATGATGCGGCAGCCACGCAACAGCGCCTTTGCGCATTCTACAAGTTGTTGTTGGGCGATTGACAAGTACTTCGACAAGCCGGAGACATCAATATCGACGCCGAGGGCCTCCAGGGCTTCGGCACTGCGTCGCCGAGCGGTGGCCCAGTCGACTCGACCGAGCAAAAGGCTTGTGGTCGGCAACTGACCGACGAACATGGTCTCCGCCACAGACAGCTCGGCCATCAGCGCGGGCTCCTGCGGCACTAGGTAGATTCCGTGGTGATGGGCGGCCCTCGGCGAGGTCAACGAGAGCGGTTGGTCGTTGAGCTTCAGCGACCCACTGGACGGCTGTACCTGCCCGGACAGGATTTTGAACAGTGTCGACTTGCCGGCGCCGTTCTCACCGATCACTGTGTGGATGCGTCCCGGACGTAAAGCGCAATTGACCCCCTCAAGGACCCGGACGGAACTATATTGCTTTGTAATTTCGATCGCTTCGAGTAGGCGGCCGTTCGCAATTGGCGCTGAAGTCGAAATCGAGGCACTCATCTAAACACGCTTCCCCGCCTTGGCGGGTCCGCCGGCTACGTTGCGCCGCGCTGACCAGCCGAACTTGTTCTCCGTGCGGCTTGGGGCGAAACTATCACCAAGCGACCCAGAGTCAAGGCAATTGTCACCTTCGCGAGTTATTTTGATAACATTTTTTGAGCGGTTGGCCGTTCATCGACGTGACATTAATTGCGTATGTACTATGCTCCCGCTGCTGCGCTGCCAAACACCGTCACCCCGTCTCCGGCTCGCGGCAAGCAGTTTCAAGTGGACGAGATCGGAAGCGACTCTCCGGGCGAATACCAGTTTACGTTGAAAATTCAGATGCTTACGTTACCACTAGTGACAGCGGCGGCCCTTCAACGAAGGATTTCCGTTGAAAGCCAAATCCTCATATGCACCCCTCAAATCTAGGGGGTCAATGGTGTTAATAATGTCTCATACCTATGTGACGCTCGGTTTGACAGTTGTTATCGGGCTGATCATTTGACGAGAGTAACCATCCCCCGGCAAAGCCGGGGGCTTTCGGGGTGTGAGCCGCTCAAAGCGGCATTGGGGCCGCTGATGCGACCCCGGTTGGTTGCCACCTGAAGGTGGCGAGGCGGGGACGCTGGCGCGGCCCCGATTTCTTGGCCACCTAAAGGTGGCGGGCTAACGCCACAGGTTCATTTGCTCCAACTTTTGGTCTTCGCTTTCCTGGTTCTTGATATAGTCCCGGACGACCGTTTCGTCTCGACCGACGGTCGAGACGAAATACCCTCGCGCCTAGAAGCTTTGACCGACGAAGCCGCGCTTTCTCTCGCCATAAACCCGGGCAAGATGGATCGCGCTCTTCCCTTTGATATACCCGACCACCTGGCTGACCGCGTATTTCGGTGGAATCGACGGCAGCAGGTGAACATGGTCCGGCATCAAATGGCCCTCCTCGACCCGGCTCTCGCGCTGCTCCGCGAGTTGCCGAAACACCGTAAGCGGCACGAAGCGGCACGGCGATCGCACCTACAAAATCGCACGGCATCCGATAGCATCCAGAGCTGGCTCCGGTCGTCTGCACAGTTTCCGCGTTTCGATAGGTGGCGTTCTGCCGGGTTTGAGGGGCTTCTTGCCGCATAGGGGTTGGGACGAAGGGAGGCCGTAGGCCGACCGTGTGTGCCTGGCATGGGCACTGGATTGGAGGTGAAAGTCCTTCCCGGGGCGAGATGGTAGCAACCGCGAGCCGGAGGCAACTGCACGCAGTCTTCGCCGTCGTGAGACGCTGGCGCTGGGGCCGTGAGGCCGTGTGGGGAAGAAGCCCGAGGCGAACCGCAGCACCGAACGAAAGGTAATCCCTGTGCAAGCCGGACCGGCCGGGTCAGCGTGTTTGGAAACGCGACGCCCAAAATCCATTCGAGGCCGGGGCGGTAATGGGGGCGGGGGCGGCGGGACATCCAGTGAACTTACCCAGGGAGATCTGCGTGGGTCCGCGCGAGCGGTAGACCCGAAGGAGGCAACGACGACGGGACGACGCCGACGCAGAAGTCGGATCTCCTCATAGGAGCGAGGAGGCTGGTGAAAGCCAGCGGAGCAAAGGAGGAGATGGATTGAGAAAGAAGGGACCACGACAATTGAGCTTCGTGTTCGCCGACAGCCCTTCGGGGGGCGGAAAGGATGAGCGCTCGGACGCATCCGAGCGGCGAAGCTTTCTGCTGCACAAAGCGAAGCGCAAGAAGACGAGCGGTCCCAACGCCAGCGTGGCTCAACCCACCGCAGGTTTCGGCCCAGCTCGTGCTGGAGCTCTGAGATATCGATCCAAAGAGCCGGATGCGGGGCCCGCATGTCCGGTTCTGTGAGAGGCGCGAAGGAGCAATCCTTCGTGCCTACTCGACGGTCCAACCCCTATGCGGCGGCGGAAATTTCATGCGGCGGCCGCGATGGGCTGCGGGGTGAAGTAGGCCTCGTCCGGCGTCTTCCGGTCAAGGCTCGAATGGGGGCGTTGACGATTGAAGAAGTCGAGATATCGCCCGAGCGAAGCGCGCGCTTCGGCGACGGTGTCGTAGGCCTTGAGGTAGACCTCCTCGTACTTCACCGATCGCCAGAGCCGCTCGACGAACACGTTGTCGCGCCAGGCGCCCCTGCCGTCCATGCTGATGGCGATGCCGTTCTTCTCGAGGACGCCGGTGAACGCATCGCTGGTGAACTGACTGCCCTGGTCGCTGTTGAATATCTCGGGTCTGCCGTGTTTGCCGATCGCCTCCTCGAGCGCCTCGACGCAGAAGCCGGCCTCCATCGTGATCGACACCCGGTGCGAAAGCACGCGCCGGCTGAACCAGTCGACGACGGCGACGAGATAGACGAAGCCACGCGCCATCGGGATGTAGGTGATGTCCGTCGCCCAGACCTGGTTCGGCCGCTCGACCGTCACGCCGCGCAGCCGATACGGGTAGATCCTGTGGCCGGGCGCGGGTTTGCTGGTGTTCGGACGGCGATAGATCGCCTCGATTCCCATGCGCTTCATTAGGGTCGCGACATGCTGGCGGCCGACCGCCATGCCCTCGCGGCCGAGAAAGTCGCGCAGCATCCGGGCGTAGAGTAGGAGTGTGGCGCGGTGGCTTTAGGTTGAGCATATCGGTTTGCCGCCCCTTTCGTCTGGCGGTGCCTTAGTGGCTCGACCGTGGCTCCGTTTCCACACCCCCCTCATCGAACCGGACGTGCAGATTTCCTGCATCCGGCTCTCGGACAAGACCTCACGCCTTCGTCCACGGCACGTCGTGCCCAAGCCGGGTCAGACGTACGAGCCCGAAGTGTCAATCGGCGTCCAAAATTGACCCCCGATCGGCGTCCAAAATTGACCCCCCTTGTGAAGGGCTCGGACGGTAGCGCTCGCCCCGGTGGAGCTGGTCGGGGTTGCGCAGCCGGGGCGAGCGCGGTTCGGTGAGGCGCCGGCGTTGGTCACGTGCGGTTCTTGAAGCGCCGGCTCTCGTGCCGAGCGGACGTAGCGCGGGTCAATCTCGGCCGAAGCCGCGGGGCGGAACGATCGCCTGGAGTTCAGTGAGGTCGAGGTCGCAGATCGCCTGCAACGCCTCGGCGGTGGCGCTGTCCTCAAGGTTCTCCGGCAGAGCTTCCAGCCAGGCGGCATACTGACCCTGCAAGGTGGCCAGCTCGGAGACAGCGTCGCGCCAACGCTTGGCGCGACTGCGGTGATCGAGGGGTCGCCATATCCGGACTGCCGGCGTCCCGGACTCCCGAGCGGCGCGACAGCGCGCCTGGCGCTCGGCGTCGGTCATCGGTCGCTCGCCGATCGGCTTGCGCGGCATGGTCCACTCCGAAGCGTGACGTCACGAAATCCCGGTCATGAGACAGCGCTCAGGCGCGGTTCTTGAAGCGCCAGCTTTCGTTCCCGGTCTCGACGATGTCGCAGTGATGGATGAGGCGATCGAGGAGCGCCGTGGTCATCTTTGGGTCTCCGAACACGCTCGGCCATTCACCGAAGGCGAGATTGGTGGTGACCAGGATCGAGGTGCGCTCGTAGAGTCGGCTGACGAGGTGGAAGAGAAGCTGGCCGCCGGCCTGGGCGAACGGCAGGTAGCCGAGCTCGTCGAGGACGACGAAGTCCATGCGGGTAAGATAATCGGCCATGCGGCCATGCGGCCCTGGCGCCCGGCGCGCGTCTCGGCCTCGAGCTGGTTGACGAGATCGACGGTGGTGAAGAAGCGGCCGCGCCGTCCGGCGCGAATGCAGCTTCGCGCAATGGCGATCACTGCGTGCGACTTGCCGGTGCCGGTTCCGCCGATGAACACGGCGTTGCGCTGCTGGGCGATGAAGCCGCCGCCGGCGAGGTCGCGGACGAGCGCCTCGTTGATCGGCGTGTCCTTGAACACGCAGTCGTCGAGATCCTTGGCGAGCGGCAGCTTGGAGGCCGTGATCTGATACTTGATCGACCGTGCCTGCTTCTCCGAGATCTCGGCGCGCAGGAGATCGCCGACGAAGCGCTGCGGCTCGTGCTGGCGCTTGAGCGCGGTCGCGAGCGTCTCGTCGTAGGCGGCCTTCATGCCGTAGAGCTTCAGTTCGCCCATCATGTCGAGGACTTCGGTTCGCTCCATCGTCAGGCGCTCCTTAGGGTGTCGTAGCGGGCGCAGTCGGCGACCGGCGCATGGCGCAGGCTGAGCGCGGCGGGGGTGTGGATCGGCGGCGCCGGTCCGGGATCGCGCCGCCGCGCCAGAATGTTGAGGACGACGTCGGCCGAATGAACATTCTCGGCGAGCGCCTGGGCGCAGGCGGCCTCGACCGCCGGCAATCCGTCGGAGAGCACCGCGGCGAGAATCTTGACGAACTGCCGGTCGCCGTCGTCGGAGCCTGCGAGCTTGCGCTGGATGCGGTCCAGCGCCGCCGGCAGCACCCAGTCCCTGAACGGCGCGCCGTTGCGCAAGGCGCCGGGCTTGCGCGCCAGGACCGGCACGTAATGCCAGGGATCGTACTCGATCTTGCCGCGGCCGAACGCGCGCGGGTGCTCCGCGACAACCCGCCCGTCCTGGCGGATGACGATGCGGTCGGCGTAGGCGTGGATGTCGACCGGACGGCCGACGGCGCTGGCGTTGACCGAATATCTGTTGTTGTCGAAGCGGACGAGGCAGGTCTTCGACACCGAGGCCGGCAGCGCGTGGAATCCGTCGAAGCGGACGCCATAGGGAATGAGCTTCGGCCGCTCCTCCTCAAAAACGTCCCAGATCGTCCGCCCGCTCTGCTCGGGGTGGGCGTGCGCCTTGGCCCAGACCACACATTTGTCGATGAGCCAGGCGTTCATCTCGTGGTAGCTCTTGACCCTCAGACGCGGCGTGAGGAAGCGCTCGCGCACCAGCCCGACCTGGTTCTCGTGCCTCACCTTTCTCCCAACCCGCGGCCGGCGTGCAGGCGACTGGGTCGACGAGGTGGTGCGAGCACATCTGGAGGAAACGGCGATTGTACTGGCGGGCCTTGCCGACGAAGACCGTCTCCACCGCCGTCTTCATGTTGTCGTAGATTCCGCGCCCGCAGGCGCCCCGAAAGAACGCGAAGGCGCGGTCGTGCGCGTCGAACACCATCTCCTGCGTCTCGCGCGGATAGGCGCGAACGAACATCATGCGGCTCATGCAGAGCCGGACGTGGGCGACTTTCACCGTCGTCGTCACCCCGTCGATGACGACGATCTCGTGGCTCCAGTCAAACTGGTAGGCTTCGCCCGGCGCAAACGTCAGGGGAATGTAGGCTTCCGCCGTCGCGCTCGCGTGCTGCTCGCCCCAGCGCCGCGCATAGCGGCGAACAGCGTCGTAGCCGCCCTCGTAGCCGAGAGGCCGCAACGCCGCGTAAATGCGGATCAGCGTCAGCCGCTCGCGCGCCGGCGCCTCGGCGTTCGCCGTCAGCAACCGGTCGAGCGCCTCCGTCCACGGCCCGAGCTTCGGCCGCGGCTGGACCTCGCGGTCATAGGAAAACGCCGTCTCCCCCGACCGCAGGATCCGCCGCACCGTGTTGCGCGACAGATGCAGGGTCCGCGAGATCTCCTTGATCGACTTCCCCTTGCCCAGATGCTCGCGCCGTATCCGACCAATCGTCTCCACAATCAGCATCCCTTACCGCCCGCTTCGCGCCAAAGCAGGCAGACGACCAAACCGGAAATCGGGGGGTCAATTTTGCACGCCGATGACGCCCCTCAGGGGGTCAATTTTGCACGCCGAAACACACCCCGGAGCCCCGCGCTGCGGCGCCGATTTGGTCGACCTCGAATTTCCCGCCCCGCCCCCAGACAGGCCAACAGAGGGGATGCGGCGCCTCCGCCTCGTCAAAGACGGCGGCGCCTAACGGCGCGCCGCTCCGAAGAAGAGAGCCTCCGCCTCTTCCCGAACGTCGAACCGCCGCCAAGCCTCCCCCTGCGCACCGCGAACCCAACTGCCCGCTCCGCGCCCACGGGCGCCTTCGGCGCCGACGCCCACATCGGCAATATGGCGAGGGAAGACTTCCTCGGTTGCCTGTCGAAAGCCGGGATCGAGAAGGTCGGATCGAGCCTGTGCGTTCTGCCGCGCCCGCGCGCCAAGGACACGCGCGTCGAGGTCATAAAGCAGGCGCTTTCAGAGGTTGCCCGACACGCGCTCTTCGCTACGAGAATGAGGCGCGTCATGGGCCATGCTGATCGATCCTTACGATCCATGCTCGTGAAGGCTCAGGCGGATCGCTTTGCCGTTGATCTCATCCTCGATTGCGAGCCGCGGCCAGCCGCCATAATCCGCGTGACGGTGACCGGACGCGCTGGAACAAGGCCGCATGGCGGCGTTATCTCTATGCCGCCGCCCTTGCGCCGAGCCTCGTCGACCTCGAGCGGATTTTCGCACGCTGATGTCCGACGCCGCTGCGTGACCGCCCACTGCCGAACCGACAAGAAGCCCGCCTCCCTCTGGAAGGGACGGCGGGCTTTTTCGTTCAATTATTGATGCCAACCCCGGGATCCAGATCAAACATAATCCTACCATCCGCGCGCCGCCGAAGAGTGCAGCCGCCTGTCGTCCCGACCGCTCGCCGCAAAGGAGTGACCGCGTTCTGCTCCAGCCATCCAAGTTTGCCGCCATAGGCCATTGCCTTCACAAATCCGTTCTCGATGACGGACGGCCATGCAATGTAGATTATCGTAGAGACGCCGCTCACTGCTTTTGCGTCATCCCTTGGCGCGTCGAGAATCCAAGGAAACTTTGCGCCCGTCCGAAGATCATCCTGGCTTAGATGCAAGCCCTTGATATTGATCCCGACGCACTGAAACCCGGATACGATCTGACCCTACAGCTGTCCATGGGCTTCGCTGAGCGTCAGCAACGCCACGATGCTTGAAACGAAAACAACGATCTTCATGACACTCTCCAAGTTATTGGGCCAAGACGGTTTGATTTGCTGTCGCCGAGCCGAGTTTTGCGACGACTGTGGCGCGCCAATCCCCGACCGTGCTTGAGCTCGTGAGACCATTTGCGGTAAGTGAGGCCGCGCTCAGCCCTGTAAGTGGCAGCTTATTGCGTTGTCCCAGGTTTATCCACATTTGGTGTCGTCGGCACGGTAGCCGCTTGATTTTGGCCGCCATTTTCCGCGCCGCCGATGCTGTCCTGACGCATTCCGGTCGCGGTCTTTCTGCGTCTCGGCGCTCGGCGGGGCGTCGCGGTTCCCTTGCGCGGATTGGCGCGGCCGATGATGTCCCAATAGCTCGCGGGCGCGTGATGCGCCGTGAGGCCGAGCACGGTTTCGAACGAAGCGTGACGATAGAAGCGGCGGTTGTAGCGGAACACGAACTCGTTGAGATAAGTATCGGCGTGCTTGCGGCGCAGTCCGTGATAGGTGCCCAATCCCCACCGCTTCACCAGGGCGAAGACCCTATAAATCCAGGGCAGCACGATGTGCGCGGCCATCTTGCCGACGATGCGCGGATCGTGGCGGTAGTCGGTCAATCCTGGATACGAGGCGTGGCCGTCCGTCAGCAACGTCGCGCCGGGCTTTACATTGGCTCGCACGAAAGCCTCGATCGAGGCCGCCGTGTTGTCGGCGATCACCGCGAGGCGGACGCGGCCTGAACGGGTATCGAGATATTTTGCGTGTTTGCGGCGCGGTTTGGACAGGTGGGTGTCGCGTTCGATCACCTCGACAGCGCCGATGATGAGGATTTTGCCCGCGTCGCCGGGCTCGAAAAACATATCGCCTTCACGGAAAGGGATTTCGGCCTGATCGACTTCGACGACGCCTTCGAGAAGTTCGCGATCCGGATCGACCATCGAGCGCCGCAGTTTCTGCGCCAGCAGCCAAGCTGTTCTGTAGGTGAGGCCGAGTTGATCCTCCAACTGCCGCGCCGACATGCCGTTGGAATGTGTCGCCATCAAATGGGCGGCCCAGAACCACCCCGTCAGCGGCAGCCGCGTGCGGTGCATCGCTGTGCCCGCCGTGATCGAAGTCTGACGACGGCAGCCATAGCACTCGAAGGTGTATGCCCGGCTCTTCAGCGCGGCGGCGCGATTGCCGCCGCAGGAAGGACACACGAAGCCGCTTGGCCAGCGACGGTTGAACAAGAAAGCCGCACAGCTCGCCTCGTCGGGAAACTCCTTCTGGAATTCGGTGAGTGATCGCCCCCTTGCCACAGGCTGTCCCTTCGGAGCCCCGAAGCGCGGCTCAACCAGGACTGGATACCACATTTAGGCGAACCTGGGACAACGCAAGAAGCTGCCACCTCGTCTGTGACGTTGCTGCTCGTCGCCACCCAGTAGCCGCGACCCCAGAGGTGTTGGCCCCAATAGCGCTTCCGAAGCGATTGATATTCCGACAGAAGCTTGTGCGAACTCTTCCCTTTGAGGTACTGCACCGCTCGCGATACCGACAGATGCGGCGGTATTGCTATCAGCATGTGCACGTGGTCGCGGTTGATCGACCCCGCATAGATGACCATGTCATGAGCCCGCGCAATCTCGCGCAGCAGCTCTCGCGCCCTCTGCCCTACGTCCCCACCCAACACCGGGAACCGATATTTCGTGATCCACACCACATGATACTTGCAGTCCCAAACCCTATGGCTACCCGGCTTCGCATCTTGCATAGCCGTAGCGTCGCATCCCGGTCGCCTAAAGGCGAGGGGTTTACGGATCCCCCATGGGGGACTCTAAAATAGGCTTCGGACCGCCGTCGAACACCGCCGCCATGAGTTGATATAACCCGGCTCCTCGACCGCCGGTTCGCCGAGAAGATGGTCGTGGGAAACCCGCGGAAATTGCATCAAGCGGGCGAACGGACGATAGGCTGCCTGTTCGTGCCAGTCGGTCAGCAGGAACACGCCACAAAACAAAGGCGACGGAGTCTTCAAGAAGCGCTTCACGCTGGGCTTTGTGAAGCCTGCGGCCTCAAGTTTCTCGATTTCTGCTACCGCTTGTAACAGCCTTTCCAGCAGAAGCGTGCTAAGGGCCTGTCAGCCAATAGGCGAATCGGGTTGGGGCGGAGAGGCGTAGCGGGATTCCCATTGTAGACGTGGCGTCGTAGCGTTGTGGGATGATCGATGAAGAGTCGCTTCGCAAGCTGGAGACGCGCCACTCGGCGCTATCGCCTCAGTTGGATGAACGTCAGCGCCGGCTTTTCGTCGCGGCTGAAGCTCGTGCGGCGGGATATGGCGGCATAGCCGCGGTGTCGCGGGTGACGGGGGTCGCCGCGAGCACGATCGGACGGGGGTTGAAGGAACTGGAAGCGCCGTCCACGACGCCTGTTGATCGCGTACGTCGGCCTGGCGGGGGCCGCAAATCGCTGAGTGAAACGAATCCCGGTCTTCTCGACGCCTTGAACGCGTTGGTCGAGCCCGACGCGCGCGGCGATCCGATGTCGCCGCTGCGCTGGACATGCAAGAGCCTGCGCCGCCTTGCGGACGAACTGGGCAAGCTCGGGCACAAGATCAGCCACACGGTGGTTGGCGAATTGCTGAAGAAGCAGAAGTTCAGCCTGCAGGCCAACAGCAAGACGCGTGAGGGCGCCGACAATCCCGACCGGGACGCGCAATTCCGGGTCGTCAACGAGGCCGTGAAAACGGCCATCGGCGAGAACCAGCCGGTCATATCCGTCGATACCAAGAAGAAGGAATTGGCCGGCGATTTCAAGAACGCCGGCCGGGAATGGCGTCGCCAAGGCGATCCGGAAGAGGTGCGCGTGCACGACTTTCTGATCAAGGAACTCGGCCGCGCCGTGCCTTATGGAATTTATGATATGGCGGCCAACGCGGGCTGGGTCGCGGTCGGCGTCGACAACGACACGGCCGCTTTCGCGGTTCAGACGATCCGTCGCTGGTGGCGAGAGGTCGGCCGCATTCGTTATCCGCTCGCGCGGCGTCTCGTCATCACCGCCGACGGCGGCGGATCGAACGGCTCGCGGGTGCGATTGTGGAAGCTCGAATTGCAGCGATTAGCCGATGAACTGGGCCTATCCATCGAGGTTCACCATCTTCCTCCGGGAACCAGCAAGTGGAACAAGATCGAACACCGTCTATTCTCATTCATCACGCAAAACTGGCGCGCCAAACCGCTGCTCAGCTATCGCGTCATCGTCGAACTGATCGGGGCGACGACGACGCAAACCGGCTTGACCGTCCGCTGCGAACTCGACGACAAAATATATCCAAAAGGAATCCTCGTATCCGACGAGCAGATGCAAACCCTCAACATCTCTCGCGATGATTTCCACGGCGAATGGAACTACACAATCGCCCCCTCAGTCGCCTCGCTCGTCAATGCAGTTGATTCCTGACAGGCCCTTAGCACGCCCATCTCGCGCGCCAACTGAAGAACCTCGACGAACAGCTTCTCGATCTCCTTCAAGAACCGCCGCCGAAACGTCGCGATCGTGTCGTGGTCGGGATGATCGTTCGCCGCGATGAACCGAAACGCCACCGAGTCGTAGGTCGCCCGCTCCAGCTTCCGGCTCGAAAATACGCCCGTCGCATAGCCGTAAACCAATAACCCCAACAACATCCGCGGATGATACGAAGCCGAACCCGAGCCTCGGTAAGCCCCGCTCATCCGCCCCAGTCAAGACCGTCGATCACCTCGACGATGAACCGCGCCAAGTGCCTCTCAGGAAGCCACTCGTCAACCGAAGGCGGAAGCAGATAACCCGTCTGCCGATCAATCGTCCGGAAATTGCTCATCAAAACGGCCCGCCGCCCCGCGCGAATCAACGCTTGATCTAGCGCAGCCGCAGGCGCGGCGCTAAGTCCGACAGATCCCATGGGGAGGTGGATAGCGACCAGGGCTCTGGCAGAGTGAGGTTGCGAACACCGACTCTGGAGACGACCATGCCAGCCGTAGCTGACCGACCCGACGCGCCGACCGCCATCCAAACCAATCTTGCCGCAATTTTCGTCTCGTTGGAACTGAGCCGTTCCATCTGGCTGATCACATCGTTGTCGCCGGGCTCCGCTGGGAAGATGTCGAAGCATTCTGTGCGAGCCGGGGACGTCGCGGCGCTGCTGGCGCGCTTTTCGGAGCTGAAGCGGAAGGCGTCTGAGCGGACCGGAAAATCCTTTCCGATCGTTGTGATTCACGAAGCGGGTCTCGACGGCTTCTGGCTTCATCGTGTGCTGCAAAGCGAAGGAATGGAAAGCCACGTCGTCGACCCAGCTTCGATTGCGACGTCGCGCCGACGGCGGCGCGCCAAGACCGACAGGATCGACGGCGAGGCGCTGCTTCGCGCGCTATTGGCGTTCAAGCGCGGCGAACCTCGGGTGTGCGCGATGGTCAAGGCGCCGACACCGGAGGAAGAAGACCGCCGCCGCCTCTGCCGCGAGCGCAAGGCGCTGATCGCCGAGCGGGTCAGGCACGTCAATCGCGTCAAGGGGCTGTTGTTTTCCCAGGGCGTCTCCGGTTACGAGCCGCTGCGCCGCGATCGACGCCAACGGCTCGACGAGCTGACGACGGGCGACGGCCGTTCCTTGCCGATGCATCTCAAGACCCAGATCAGCCGCGAACTCGATCGGCTCGAATTGCTGCTCGATCAAATCAAGCAGGCGGAGGCCGAACGGGACGCGCTGCTTGCCGCGCAACAGGTCGTCGCGCCAGGGCCGGCGGGGAGGATGTTGCTCGAGTTCAGGGGCATCGGCGCGGAGTTCGCCGCCACCTTATGGTTGGAAGCGCTGTTCCGCCACTTCGACAATCGCCGCCAGCTCGCGTCATACGCGGGGCTGGCGCCGACGCCCTGGCAAAGCGGATCGGTCGATCGCGAGCAGGGCGTTTCCAAAGCCGGTAATCCGCGATTGCGAACCACCCTGATTCAGCTTGCCTGGCTATGGCTCCGCCATCAGCCGCAATCAGCGCTGGCTCTGTGGTTCAAAGAACGGGTCAACCGCAACGGCGGCCGTCTGAAGAAGACGACCATCGTGGCGCTGGCGCGCAAGCTGCTGGTGGCGCTCTGGAAATATGTCACCGCCGGCGTCGTCATCGAAGGAGCCGTGATGAAGGACGCCTGAGCCTGACGACAGACGCTCAACAGATTATCAAATCTTCCAGAACCTGATCAGTTCTGGCGGATCCGGGTGGACGAACCGATAGCAGCCATGGCCGAAATGCCGATCCACAGAATGGTTTCGCCCCCTGAGCCCATGCCCGCCGCAAGCGGGATGTTGGTGCAGCCGTCTCGAACGGCGACCGTATGTGAGGTTGATCGTGCTCGGAAACGGGCCGCGTCATGCAAACGGGCTCGGACCTCGGATACCGCAACTGCCTTCGGAGTTTGACCTATGCACGAATGAATCTCACCCCTTGACCCGAAGCTCCCCATGTGAGGCTGCTAGAGCGGTTCTCTGTTACGCGACTCCATATCCGCAGTGTAGGAAGAAATTCTCGCATTCCTTGCGCGTCAGCGTTGCGCAGCATGCGACGATGGCGACGTCCAAGTCGGATTTGGTCCGCGCCTGCACCTTGCGCAGATAGGCCTTGAGCTTCGAGAAGAAATTCTCGATCGGGTTAAAATCCGGCGAATAAGGCGGAGTGAAGAGAATCGAAGCGCCGGCTGCGCGGACTGCCGTCGCCACAGCCGGTTGCTTGTGGGCACGGAGATTATCCATCAGCAGGACATCGCCGGGCCGCAGGCACGGCACAACTATCTGCTCAATGTAGGCCAGGAACGATGGACCGTCGATCGGCCGGTCGAAGACGACCGGAGCGACAATTCCGTCCAGGCTCAGGCCAGCCACGAAAGTCGTCGTCTTCCAATGGCCGTGCGGCACGGAGGCGACCAGTCGCTCGCCGCCGGGAGCGCGGCCATAAAGTCGCGTCATGTTGGTCTTCGCCGCCGTCTCGTCGAAGAATATGAAGCGCGTGGAATCCATGAAGCGTTGGGCGATGCGGCGGAAGAACCCGCGTTTCAGGGCGACGTCCGTCCGCGTCTGCTCGTCGGCGATCAGGCTTTTTTTTGAATCTCAGATCGAGGCGCGCCAACGTCCTGTCGACCGTGGATTTGCCGACCTTCGGTCCGCCACGCGCGACGATCTCGTCGGCGATCTGCGCCAGCGTCAAATCCGGCGTTTCATCGACGATGGCGCGGACCATGTCGTAGCATTTGACGAGAGCCGGCTTCCTCGATCCGCCGACCTTTTGCGGGTCGATAGCGTCCGTCTCGACGAACTGTCGGACGATCTTTATCACCGCCGAATGGGAGACCGCGAAACGCTCCCCCGCCGCACGCCATGTCATGCCCTCAATCAGGACGGCATGGACGAATCTTTCGCGAAGATCGTTCGACAGCGGTTTCATTTCGTTCCCCGTGCTTAGGGGAATCTTGCTGTAGAATCATGAATTTATGCAAGTGGGAATTGATCTAGCTTAGCTACCCGACTTTCTCAACCGAGGTAGCGCGCGAGCGGAAAGGCGCGTGGAATCAAGGGTAGGCTGCCGAAGGTCTCCACTACATGGGGCGCAACGGGAGCTGCGCCGCCGGACCGGGAACGGCGATTCGCGGCGGCGGCTGCGGCGGCAGGGCGAGGCCGAGTTGTTGCAGGAGAAGCTTCTGGTCGACATTCGGCTCGGTGTGTCGGCACATGATCAGCGTTCGGCCGTCGGTGGTGGGGAAGTGGACGTCGAGCATTTGTATGCCGGCGAGCTTGTCGAGCACGGCGCGCGGGGTGAGGCCGGCGGCCATCGGCCGGAGCCGGGCGCGCAGCGTGACGTGCAGGCAATAGGCGAGGAAGGCCACGAAGATGTGCGCCTCGACGCGGCTCTCGAGCTGGTGGTAGATCGGCCGGAGTTGCAGATCGTCCTTGAGGTTCTTGAAGGCCGCCTCGACTTCGACGAGTTGAATGTAGAACCGCCACAGGTCGGCGGGATCGCGCCCAGACATGTTGGTGCGCAAAAGGTAGCGGCCTTCGCGCCGGCGCGCCTGGCGCAGCTTCTTGCGGTTGAGCGCGTAAGTGAAGGCGGCGGTGTGGGGATCGACCTTGATGTCGAGGAGGCGCCACGCCGCGGGCGCCTTGGCTTTGGCGGCGCCGAGCTTCATCAGTAGGCTCTCGCGGGTGAGGTCCATCAGCGCCAGCTTCGCCAGGCGCGCCCACAGCCATTTCAACCGCCGCTTCCGCATGGCGCGCTCCTTGTCGATGCGCGCCCGGCTCTGGGCGAACACGTAAAGCTCGTCGTCCTCGGCCAAGAGCTTCACTTCGACGCCCGGCCGCACCTCATGCCACGGCAGGCCGACGAGAGACTTCTCCAGCTTGCCGAGGCGTCCCTTCGGGGTCCCCACCAGATAGGCGACCGGCGGATCGGATTGCCGCATTTCGGCGAGCACGTCCTCGGTGGGGATGCCGCGGTCCATCACCCAGATGCGCTCCGCCTTGCCGTACTGCGCCTCGATCTTCGAAAGGAAGGCGCGCAGCGTCGTCTTGTCGGAAGTATTGCCGGGGAGAACCTCGTAGGCGAGCGGAAAGCCGTCGGGTGTCACCACGAGCGCAATGACCACCTGCACGCAGTCCGGACGCTTGTCGCGGCTGTAGCCGTAGCGGCGTTTGTCGCTGTCGTCGTCCGGCGGGTCGGATTCGAAGTACGTGCTGGTCAGATCATAGAGAAGGACG
This sequence comes from uncultured Alphaproteobacteria bacterium, assembly GCA_963770035.1. Classification (GTDB taxonomy): domain Bacteria; phylum Pseudomonadota; class Alphaproteobacteria; order Rhizobiales; family Beijerinckiaceae; genus Roseiarcus. Next base: position 223,833 of record CAVYON010000004.1, read on the forward strand.
TCGAAGCGGGCGCCGAACAGATCCTGCCACCGCCGGCGCAGGTGCGTGAACAGCGCCGGCTTGTGCTCGACGAGCTTGTCGAGGCAACGATAGAGCGCGTTCTTCTCGACCAGCGCGAAATCTTCGCCGAGCAGATCGCCCATGGCGCTTTGCTCGAACCACAGCCGGTGTAAACGCCATTCGCTGCCCGGATCGATGAGCCGGTAACACGCCAGCGTCTGGAGAATGTGCCGCCAGCAGGTTCCTTCGCGGGAATCGGGCAGACGGGCCGCCCAGAAGCGGTCGAGTTCCAGTTGCTCGTAGAGCTGGCAGGCGAGCCAGCACGCGCCCCATTGCCGCGGCCGGTGTAGTTGCATGGCCCCGAGCCGGATCTGCACGCCGTGGTCCTCGGCGTGTTCGGGCAGCGGCCGATCGGCGGGGAACAGGGCCAATTGGGTCGGCTGTCGCGCCTCCTCGTCGAAAGCTTCGATCACCCGGCACCACGCCTCCTCCTGGCTGTCGTTGATCTCGCCAAGATAAAGCACCTGGCGCTGCACCACCTTGCCGCCGGCGCAGCGCTTGCTCTCGACAATGCTCCAGTAGCAGTGCTCCTTGCCGTCCTTGAGACGGCGATTCGGTCGCAAATACATGGCGACCCCAGTCTACGCCAAACGCGCAATCTGAAAAGATACTAGGTCTCCACTACACGGCTATTTCAAAACCCGGCCATTGATCCGACTCGTCTTTTGCTCCTTCCCAGCCCCAAAATTCGTTCCCAGCCTGCTCCGGTTGAGAAAGTCGGGCTAGGTAAGGCGACCGACCGGATCGGTCCCTGCCGCGCAAGGATCGATGTGTGCCTTCTTCGACTGCGCGACATGATGCGTACGCAAGAGGTTTCGCAGCACGCGCGAGCGGCCAGCGCTTGATTCGCGCTTCACCTTGAGACCGGGAGGATGGGTGCTCGCCCAGAGCCTCGTCAAGGGCCGCCGGACGGCGCCTGTCCCGCGCCGACGTCTACCGCTCGCGCATCGCCTTCGAGCCTACCTCCATCACTGGGGAGAAAAGGTATTCGAGCAGACGGCGCGAGCCGGTCTTGATCTCCACGGTCGCGGCCATGCCCGAAGTCAGCGGACGCGCGACCCCGTCGACCATGATGGTCGAAGCGTTGGGCTCGAGTTCGACCGCGAACACCAGATTTTGTGTCCGCACCGCGCCGGCGAAGCCGGACGCCTTGGACACGCGGGTCGGATCCCCCTCGATGGCGCTCGCGTCCGTCGAGGGAATGGCGTCCCTGGCGATGCGCACGACCCGGGCGTTGAGCGATCCGTAGCGGGTGAACGGAAACAAATCGACCTTGATCACCGCCTCCTGCCCGACGTGTACAAAGCCGATGTCCTGGTTGGGCACATAGGCTTCGATCTCCAGCCGCGAGCCCTGCGGGACGATCCGCATGATCTCCTGGCCGCTGTCGACGACCTGGCCGACATTGGTGATGATCGACGACTGGACGCGGCCGTCGATCGGCGCCCTGAGCGTGAGGGTGTCGACCATGGCTTCAGCCTTGGCCAGACGCTGCCGGGTCTCCTCGGCCTGCCGCTCGGCGGCGTCGAGCTTCTGCGCCTGATCCGACAGGAATGACTGAATCGCCTTCTCGCTGTCGCGGGCGATGACGTCGAGCCCGGTCGCCGCCGAGGCGAGTTGTTCCTGGTGGATGGCGAGTTGGGTCTGCTGATATTGCAGGGTCTCGGTCGCGTCGATGACGGCGGATTTCGCGCCGGACTGCGAGGCGACCAGCTGGGCGCGCATGTCGACCCGCTCCTGCAGCGTCGCAATCAGGTTCTTTTGCGTCGCGATCGTCTTCTCCAGCATATCGCGCTCGGCCGACTTCTGCGCCTTCTGGGCGTCGAAGGAGGCGATCGTCGCGGCAAGTTGGCCGAGGTCCGCCGCCAGCACGCCCTCCTCGCGCGCGCGCAGATTGGCTTCCATATTGGCGGCCCATGCGATGGCCGGGGGCGGAGAGAAGGCGCGGGCCCGGGCGGCTGCGAGCGCTGCGCGTCGACGCAGGCTCTCGGCCTCCGCCGATTTCAAGTCGACGCTGGCCGCCCTTACGTCGGCCTCCGCGGCCGACCGGTCGAGTTCGACCAGAACGTCGCCCGCCTTCACCCGCGCGTCGTTGGCGGCGTGGATGGCGACCACCCGGCCGGTCTCGACCGGCTCGATCACTTTCACCCGACCGGTCGGCTGGAACTTGCCTTGCGCGGAGGCGATGATGTCGATGCGCCCGAAAAAGGCGAGCCCGAGGCCGACGACGACGAGCGCGCAAATGATCCACAGGAAGGCCACGCGAACAGGAGACGCGGGCGTTTCCAAAATTTCAAGGACGGGCGCGAGAAATTCCCGGTCCGACGCCGCGCCGCGGCGAGCGTCGCGAAGCGATCCCGGCCCCCTCTGGAGCGGCCGCGTCGCAGGCGCTTCGGGGGCGATCGAGCGGACGACGTCGTTCATGCCGCCACCACCATCGGACTCGCCTGCAGGCCCCAAAGATAGGCGTAGAGCCCGCCCGGGCGGCGGATCAGCTCCTCGTGCGAGCCGGTTTCCACGATGCGCCCGTCGGCCATGCCCACAATTCGGTCGCAGCCGCGCACCGCCGCCAGCCGGTGGGCGACGATGATCACCGTCCGGTCCCTGACGATGCGACGCATGTTGCGCTGGACGATGCGTTCGCTCTCGTAGTCGAGAGCCGAAGTCGCCTCGTCGAGGATGAGGATCCGCGGGTTGGTGGCGAGCGCGCGAGCAATGGCGATCCGTTGCCGCTGTCCCCCCGACAGGTTGGCGCCGCGCTCCTCGATCATCGTGTCATAGCCTTCCGCGAGCCCGTTGATGAACTCATCGGCGCCGGCGAGGCCGGCGATCTCGATCACCTTCGCCCTCGGCATGACGGGATCGGCGAAAGCGATGTTCTCGTGGATGGTGCGGTTGAACAGCAGGTTCTCTTGCAGCACGACGCCGATGTGGCTGCGCAGCCACGAAGGGTCGACCTGGCTCAGGTCCGCGCCGTCGAGAAAAACCTGACCCTCGGACGGCAGGTAGAGGCGCTGCACGAGCTTGGTCAGCGTCGACTTGCCGGAGCCGGAAGGGCCGACGACGCCGATCGTCTCGCCGGGCGCGATCTCGAGCGAGACATGCTTGAGAACGTCCGCGGCGCCCGCGCGATAGCGGAAGGTGACGTCCCGGAATTCGAGGGCGCCGCGCGGGGTCGGCGGCGCAAGCCGCATCCGCGGCGCCGGTTCGGGCGGGGCGTTCAGGATGTCGCCCAAACGCTCGATCGAAATCTGGACCTGCTGGAAGTCCTGCCAGATCTGCGACAGGCGAAGAATCGGCTGAACCGCCTGGGAGGCGATCATGTTGAAGGCGACGAGCGCTCCGACGCTGAGTTCGCCGTCGATCACGGCCTTGGCCCCGAAGAGCAGGATCGCCGCCGTCGTCAGCTTGCTGACGAACTGGATGCTGATCTGGCCGCCGGTTCCAAGCATCGTCGCGGCGAAGCTTGTGCGGACGTAAGCCGCGAGCTTCTCTTCCCATTGGGCGCGCATGATCGGCTCGACCGCGGCCGACTTGATCGTCCCGGCGCCGACCACGGTCTCGACCAAAAACTGCTGGCTTGCCGCGCCGCGGTTGAACTTCTCGTTGATGAGATCGCGCAGCGCCGGACGAACAAGGAAGCCGATCAGAATGTAGGCCGGCAGACCGATCAGCACGATCAGCGTGAGCGTCGTCGAGTAAGCGAACATCACCGCGACGAAGACGGCCGTGAAAGCCAGATCGATCACGGAAAAGAGTCCCTGTCCGGTCAGGAAGGCGCGGATCGTTTCCAGCTCGCGGACGCGGGCGACGGTCTGTCCGGCCGGACGGGTCTCGAAATACTGCATCGGAAGGCGCAAGAGATGCGCAAACAACCGCTGTCCGAGTTCGACGTCGATCCGATTGGTGGTGTGCGACAGCGCGTAGGCGCGCAGGTATTGCAGCGCCGAGTCGAACAGGCCGATCATGACGAGACCCGCGATCATGACGAACAGCGTCTCGTAGCCGCGATGCGTCAGGACCTTGTCGACGACGACCTGGAAGACGAGCGGCGTCGTCAGCGCGAAGATTTGTATGAACAGCGACGCCGCGAGCACATGCCCGAGCGGCTTGCGATAGCGCCACAGCGTCGGCAAAAACCAGCGCAGCCCGAACAGCTTCGGACTGATCCCGGCCCCGCCGACCCGACGGGCGACCAGCAGCGCCTGACCGTTGGCCTCTCGCGTGAGGTGTTCCAGCGTCAGATCGGCCGTCGCATGGGTGATCGGATCGACCAGCCGGCACAAGCCCGAGGCGCCCCGGCCGCCGTAGACGTAAAGCGCTCCGCTGCTCAGCCGGACGATTGCCGGGGTGGGAAGCTTGCCCATCCGGCGCTCGTCGACCCCGGTCGCCAGCCGGGCCTTCAACCCGAGCAACTTTGCGCCGCGAATAAGATCGAACTCGTCACAGTCACGTTCGCCGAGCGCGAGCTCCCGATGAAGCTGCACCGGGTCGGCGCCAATTCTGTAGTAGGCGGCGATTCCGCACAACGCCCGAAGACCGCGATCAAGCGGCGTCGCTTCGCAGGACGGAGGGGCTGGCTGTTGCATTGGCAAAGGCTCTCTCACGACGTCGCGAGGCGCTGCTAGCGCGAACGCGACTGAGTTCCGTGGCCCGCCCGAGCAGCCCCCCGCCCCTGCAAGCGAATTCTGTATCCCGCGAGATCAGATGAAAATCAAGTGCGACAAATTGAACGACATCATCGGATCGTTGCATCAAGGTGAGCCGTAACCCCTTGCAGGCGAGATTGGATGCCGCTCACTAACGCATCGAGAGTTATATCCGCTGCAACCGGGTTCAACCTGAAGTAGACAGCCAAACAATTGGAGCGGCGTAGGTAAAATGGCAGCGCCTCGCGCGCATTCTCAGCTCGACTTTGCCCATTTTACGCGGCGTAGCAGAGCGTTTCGGTAAGTCTTTGCCAGAGTGTGGTCGGAATTTCCACGCGATCCGGGTCGAGCCGGGACATTGATAAAGTCGGCGGACTCCACAGCAGCCGTCGAACGGCGGCGATTGCGTCGCTGAAGGAGGGTTCGCGTTTCTGATACCAGGCGGCCGATCTGGGGTGAAGGCTGGCGAGGACTGTGGGATCGGCCGGCCAGAGCGTCACGAGCGAGAACAAGCCGAGCAGCGCCGGCGTCATTGGCGCGATGGCGAGATCGGACCATTGCCGCCCGGTTTCGACGCCCAGATGGGCGCGGGATTCCTGGCGCGGGATTCCTGGAACGTCGTCTCGATGGACCAGCGGTGGACGAACCAGCCGAGAATTTCGACTGGCGTGGCGTCGATGTCGGTGCAGAGGAACGCCTGCGGATCCCGCACGCCGGTTGGATCGCGCGTGAGCACCCAGCGGATCGGGGCCGGCGGCAATCCGGGGTGATACCAGACCGCCGTTCCGGTGGTGAATTCGAGGATGCAGCGCTGATCGCCGTACCAATAGGGCATCGACAGCTTGGTCCAGCGCGTCGCTTTGTTTCCGAGCGCCTGGGAGAGTTTGGCAAGCGGACGACCTTTCTTGGGCGGCCGTCCGAGCTGTCCGGGGCGGCGCGGCGGCGCCGGCGCGAACAGATTGGCGTCGAGGCGCAGCCTCGTGACGAAACACACATGGCGGCGAACCGCGGCGATCAGATCGAGCGCCGAGAAGCTGGAGTTGGCGACGACGACAATACTGCGCTTGGGCGCCCATCGGCGAACCTGAAGTATGGCTTGGCGAGCCCAGTCGGTCAGCTTCTTGTGGCGACGCCGGTGCGCGGCGGCGTAGCGTTCGGAAGGAGCGAGGATGGTGAGAAACGGCAGAGCCCAGTGTCGCCGAGTCCATGGCACGGGAACCATGGCCATCACCGCCAGCCAGCGCAAGCCGCTCGTCTTGACGAAGTGACCATGCGAGGAGCGCACAGGATCGCGATAGATGCCGCGCGCCGCGATCTTGTGGCCCCAGCGGCGTTCAATGGTGTCGTCAATGCCGATCACGACCCGTCCGGCAGGCAAGAACCGGTCGAGGATCATCAAAAGCAGTTTGCGGCCGATGGCGGCGCTGTTCCATCGCGCCCGGCTGAGCACGTGGTGGTAGCGCGCGAAATCGCGGGCTTGGCCGAGGCCGATGACACGCAGAGCGGCGCTCACCGTGCGCTTTCCCGGGGCGAGTGTCATGCCGGTGACGAGCGCCAGCACATGGTCCCAGACCGGCGCGGTGAAAAAGCTTCGGAAGGGCGCCATCAGCGCGATGATGATCGACGGCGCCATCGGCGCCGCGGCGAACGAGGAAGAGGGCCGATGTCGGGTCATCGCGACGGTAGAATTCGAGTGAATACGGCTTGACGCCTTTCAAGCCCAGGCTGCGGCATTTCGACTCGGTTCGGCCCGAAACCAGGACAAGGACAGCGCCGCGCCAATCCACAACAATGGCGTCATGACCGACGACGACATCATCCAACTCATCGAAAACTTCGCCTTCGACGCAGGCCCCGTCGTGGCGCAGCGGCGCAATCGCGGCTTCCCCCTCATCCATGCCGAAACCGGCGTTCCCATCACACGCCTGCGCCCCCTCGGACGCGACGATCTCTACGAAATCCTCTACTGGTCGCTGCGCAACGAACGATGGGCGCCGTTCGGACCCTTTGGACGCACCGCGCTATCTGCCGAACAGGCCGTGCGCCTCGTCGCGGAAGCCTCGATCTTCTGGGCCGCCCTCTGAAGCAGGCGCGCAAAAATGGGCAAAGTCGAGATGAGACGACAAGTCACTCACGATCGTATCGGGCTTGTTTTCCAGGTGTCTGGCTATGACGGCGAGCAGGGGTTGGCCCGCGCTGTCCGCTCCGATTGCTATACGCATCAGAATTCCGACCATTGCCGCTCGCGGCGCAGCCGACGCTGGTTTGGCAATCATGCCCCGCTTCGGACCCGCCACTCCTTCAACCGGCAGCGGAGGATATCCAGCCGCCTGGCAGAGCACATAGGCACAGGATGTGATCAAGTCAACATGAAAATCACACGAACTCGGCCGATCGAATTCGAACAGTGTGCGAATCTTATTAGCCAGGAAGCATCGGCGTGCGGCGTTGTAAAAAGAGTTTCGGATTCGCCGAGTTTGCGGCATCGCGGGCGTTCTTGCCGAGCTGGCGCGTCATTCCCCCGCCCGCCGCGGCGTGTTTGGGGAAAGGCCGCGATGAGCGCAGTCTCGTATGACGAGCGTTCGGAGCTGTTAACAAGCGCGTCCTTTGTGCGACGCATTTGTCATCGTATTCCCAAAGGCGCTTGACACGGCCGGTCGAGGTGTTACAAAGGTGATACATATTTCGCATCTTTTACAGCGATGGAACCTATAAATTCGCTCGAACTCGTCGAGTTGGAATTTGGCGCGAGCGGGGATGTTTTCGGTGAACAATCGCGCTGCTCATGCAACGAATAGGCCCGAAGCCGAAAGTTCGCTCGGACCATCCGAGCGGCGTCGACTTCTGCTCGATCATGTGCTGCGGACCGGTTCGGCCCAAGTCGATGAACTTGCCGCTCAGTTCGGCGTCAGCCGGATGACGGTCCATCGCGACCTCGACTCTCTGGCATCCCAGGGCATCGTCCGCAGGGTGCATGGTGGGGTGACGGTTCGCTCCTCCAATCTAGTCGAGAGCAATTATCTCTATCGGTCGCGTTTGGCTGAGCGCGAGAAGCAGGCGATTGCTTTTGCCGCCGCGGAACTCATCGAGCCTGGGCAGGCGATCATCATCGACGATTCCACTACTGCCGGCCGACTTACTTCGTTCATACCAACGCGCAAGCCGCTGACAGTGATCACCAACAGCGTGACCGTGGTTGAGCAGCTCAAGGACGCCCACGGAATAGAAACAATTTGTCTAGGCGGGCGCTACAATTCTCGATTCAACGCGTTCTTTGGCTATGTCTGCGAGCAGGCAATTGGTTCTCTTCGCGCTAATACACTGTTTATGTCTGCTTCTACCGTGTTCAGTGGCGTTGCGTATCACCAACAGGAAGACGTTGTTAAGACTAAACGCGCGCTTATGGGTGTCGTCGATAAGCGTGTACTTACTGGTTGACAGCACTAAATTTGGTGTTACCGCGCTCATTCGACTAGCTGACTTGTCGGAGTTCGACGTCGTGCTGACTGATAGCGGCATTGCGCCAACGGAGGCGGAGATGTTGCGCCAGAACGGCGTGAATCTGCACATTGTGGAAGTTGAGACGTAGCAGTCAAGAGGCGGTCTGGCCAAAGATTAACGCCAAGCAGGATGCGGTGAAATGAGCAAGCCGAAGAAGATATTGAACGACCCCTCCCGCGTCGTTACCGAGTTGCTGGACGGTCTGGTGCTTGCGAGCAACGGCCGACTGGTCCGATTAGATGGCAGGGACGCGATCGTCCGGTCACAGATCCCCAACAACAAGGTGGCCTTGCTGATCGGCGGCGGCAGTGGGCACGAGCCCATGTTTCCGGGCTTCATCGGCGAGAATCTTGCCGACGGGGCCGCCTGCGGCCAGGTGTTCGCGGCGCCGGCACCCGATTTGGTGCTCGCCGCCACCCAAGCAGTGAATAGGGGGCGTGGTGTCCTCTACGTCTACGGCAACTACGCCGGCGACAATATGAACTTCGACATCGGCGCCGAGTTGGCTGCCGACGAGGGCATAAGTGTGCGCACTGTGCGGGTGTGGGACGACGTCGCGGGAGCGCCGCCTTGAGCGCATCACCGACCGACGCGGTATCGCCGGAGACTTTTACGTCATCAAAATCGCGGGCGGCGCGGCGGCGACAGCTGGACAGCATCGACGAGGTGTACCGTATCGCTGCGAAGGCCCGCGACAACACGCGCTCGATGGGCGTGGCGATTGCCGCTGGCTCCATCCCGGAAACCGGCGCCCTCACGTTCGAACTTGGACCCGACGAGATCGAGATCGGAATGGGCGCTCATGGCGAGCCGGGCATTTCCCGCCAGAAGCTGACAACGGCCGACGCCATAGCCGAGCAGATGATGGATGCGATATTGCCGGATCTGCCATTCCGCAGCGGCGACGAAGTCGCATTGCTTATCAACAACCTCGGCGCCACCACGATGATGGAGTTGCTGGTGGTGAACCGGTGCGTGCGGCAAGATTCTGGCCGAGGCGGGGATTGCAGTCCATCGCACCGATATCGGCTCGCTATCTGACGTGTCAGGAGATGGCCGGGTTTGTCCGTCACGCTGCTGCGACTGGACGATGAGCTTAAGCGATATTTGGACATGCCCGCTGCTTCGCTCGCTTACTCCCGCGCGTGAGGCGGCCGCAATGAAGTTGGTGCGGTCAGCGTGACTTGGATAACGAAGCAGCGCCAACCAACCAAGAGCGACGCCTCGTAAAGTGGCGGAAGGTGCTATGAAAGCTTTGGTTCTTGAGAAAGTGCGGGAACTTCGGTTGCGGGACATCCAGCTACCGAGCGAACCCGAGCCCGATGACGTGAGGATCGCGATGCGGGCCGTGGGCGTTTGCGGCAGCGATGTCACAAACCTGAAACCAGGCGACCGTGTGCGCATGGAGCCTGGCATTCCGGACTGGAGCTCTCGCGCATCGCGCAGCGGCCACTACAATCTGGATCCGAAGGTTCGCTTCTGGGCGACCCCGCCGGTTCATGGTTGCCTGACGCCGGAAGTGATCCATCCGGCCAATTTGACCTTCAAGCTGCCCGACAACGTGAGCATGGCGGAGGGCGCGCTGGTCGAGTCGCTGGCCGTCGGCATGCAGGCCGCCACCAAGGCTCACGTCGCGCCCGGCGCGATCGGCGTGGTGGCCGGCTGCAGCACGATCGGCATCGTGACGGCGCTTGCCGCCTTAGCCGCGGGATGCGCACAGGTTGTCATCACCGACCTCCAGCAGGAAAAGCTGGACATCGCCGCGCGCTATCCGGGGCTTGTTCCGGTCAACCTTGGCAAGGCGGACCCCGTCGCCAAGGTTCGCGAACTCACCGACAATTGGGGCGCGCATGTGGTCTTCGAATGCAGCGGCCATCCGAGGGCGTCCGAGCGGCTGTTCGATCATGCCGCCCCTGGCGCAACATGTGGTCTTAGTCGGCATGCCGCCGGGTCCGGTGCCGTACGATGTGATCGCGGCTGAGGCTAAGGAACTGCATGTTGAGCATGTGTTTCGGTACACGAATGTCTACGCGCAAACCGTTACCCTACTGGCTTCGGGAAAAATTGACGTGAAGCCACTGATCTCAAAGACTTACCCATTTGAGAAGGCGATCGAGGCCTTTGAGTTCGCCGCAAAGGGACTGCCGAATGTCGTCAAGACGCAGATCGTGTTCGAGTAGGAAGAGCTATGCACGACGCATTAACACCATCAGAGACGCGTGAACTGCTCAAGGCGGTATCGAAGCGCATAGTCGACAGCGTCGACATATTGACCGCCGTCGATCAGGCGATTGGGGACGGCGATCACGGCATCGGCATGCGGCGTGGCTTCGCGGCAGTGCTGGAGCAGCTGCAGGCCCAACCGGAGACCGTTGAAGCGGCGTTCAAAGTTGCCGGGACGGCGATCATGGCGAACGCTGGCGGCGCTGCGGGGGCAGTGTTTGGCACCCTGTTTCGTGCAGGCAGCTCTGCGTTTGCCGGGCGCCGCAGCCTCGACGCCGAAGGCTTGGCTGGCTTCCTTCAGCAAGGCCTGATGGCAGTGCAACAGCGGGGTGGCTCACGGCCGGGAATGAAGACCATGTTGGACGCGCTGGCCCCGGCCGCAGCGGCCGCAGCCAAGGCCTGCCCCGAGGGCCTGCCCGCCACGGTGCGCGCCGCCGCGACGGCGGCAGAGCAGGGTGTGGAGGCGACCAAGTCGATGATCGCCACCACCGGCAAGGCACGGACGCTCGGCGAACGCTCGCTCGGCCATCCGGATCCGGGGGCGGTGTCGACAAGTCTGATTCTGAAGTCGATGTGCGACTACATCGAAGCATGATGCCGTACAGTTGCGGCTGGACCAAATGAGCCGCGTTCTTCGTCGGTGCATAGCCTCGCGCATGAGCGAAAGGGGGGCCCTTGAACAAATTCTGGATCGGTACGGGTTGGAAGATGAACAAGACAGCGGCCGAGGCGCGCGCCTATGTCGCCGAATTGGTCGTCCTTCTGCCGCCGCCTCACGACGACCTCAAGCTGTTCATTCTGCCGCCGTATACCGCGCTGGCGTCAGCGCGTGAGGCAATCGGCGACACTCCGCTGCTGCTCGGCGCTCAGAATATGCATTGGGCGAGCTCGGGCGCATACACGGGCGAGGTGTCGGCCGGCATGCTTGCTGAATTCGGCGTCGACCTCGTTGAACTGGGCCATTCCGAGCGGCGGGCTGAGTTTCGGCGAAACCGATGCCACCGTGAACGCCAAAGTGAAGACCGCGCTGCGCCATGGACTCAGGCCGCTGGTTTGTGTCGGGGACACCGCGCTGGAGCGCGACGCCGGAGCCTCGGTGGAAACCATCGTTCGGCAGGTCAAGTTGGCATTCGCGGGTCTGCAAGCAAGCGAGCTGGACCAGTGCTTGGTCGCCTATGAACCTGTGTGGGCAATCGGCGAGCTTGGAGTGCCTGCGCAACCCGAGCATGTTAGGATCGCCCATACTACGATCCGGCGGGCACTGAAGGAACGCACTGCGCATCACGTCCCAATTCTGTACGGCGGCAGCGTCAATGTGGCCAACGCAGCGCAACTCGCGAAGGAAAGAGAAGTCGACGGGCTCTTCGTCGGTCGCGCCGCTTGGACGGCGCCTGGTTTTGCCGGCATTGTCAGCGAGGCGCTCTCCGCGCGACGCACTTTGACCGACCCTTAGGCGACGCCCAAAAACTGGTGAATTGGGTTGGGCGTTCTACTGGCGTTGGCTGTTTGTAGGATTCCAGTCGCCGGGGCTGAAGGTCTATAGCCCATAGATGATCGACGAATCACCGCTGCGAGCCCGTTACGAAGCCCTTCGTTCCTCTCTGAACGAACGGGGCCGGCGGTTGAACGCGGCGGCGGAGGCGAAGGCGGCGGGCTACGGTGGGGTTGCGGCGGCGGCGCGCGCGACGAAGGTCGCCCGCAGCACGATTGGACGCGGTCTGAAGGACCTGCAGGACCCCGGTTCATTGACAAGAAAGGTGCGGCGGAAAGGCGGCGGCAGGGGTGCGATTCAAACCGATGCAGGGTAGGTTGGGTTGAGTGATTTGGCAGGAGGCGACGGATGGCGGTCGGGGAGTTGAGCGATGAGGGGCTGGTTGCGGCGTTGCGGGCGCATCCGGAGCTCCGCAAGCGGGTGTCGTCGATCGTGGCGGCGATCGAAGGCGCCGATGGCGAATTGAAGGAAGCCGACGCTGCGGAAGAGCGCATCGTGGATGAGATGCGTCTTTTGGGGCGTGAGGCGCTGAAGAGTTGGGCGGAGAACCGGGTCGAGGCGACGGAGCGGGAAATTCGCCAACGCCCTCGGATGCATCGCCAAGGCGAAAAAAACTCCGCTGGCATACGAAATTTGGCGAAATAGAGGTCCGGGAGCCGCAATATCGGTTCGGGACGCAACGGGTGCGTCCGTTCGTGCTCGGGGCGAAGGTGAGCCCGCTCGGATGTTCGCGGCCGCTGCAGCGCGCCCTCGTCGACTTCGCGGCCGATCAGCCCTTCGCGCAGGCGCGCGCCAAGTTGCAGGAGCACTACGGCTTCGCGATTGGCGAGAGCACGATCCAGCGGATCACGTTCGCCCACGCCCAGGCGATGCACGAAAGCAGGTGTCGGGATTTGGAGTTTCCGGAAGCGCCGGGCCTTCGCAAACCGATCGTCGTCGAAACGGACGGCGGCATGGTTCCGATCGTCGAGCCGAGCAGCGAGGGGAAAGACAAGCGCAAGGGCAAGACGCTGTCCTGGCGGGAGGCGAAGCTGTCGCTGGCGCACGCGCAAGGGAACTGCACGCCGGTTTATGCGGGCTCGATCGAGGGCGGGGTCGAAGAGGCCGGGCGTCAGTTGCTTTCGTGCGCGGTTCGCGCCGGCTTCGGGGCGAACTCCCGGGTTCACGCGGTCGGCGACGGCGCGCCCTGGATCGTCGGCCAAGTCGAGGCGCAGTTCGGTGATCAGGGCTGCTACCTGATTGATTTCTATCATGTCTGCGAATACCTGGGCGCCGCCTCGGCGGCGATCGCGCCCGACCCGGCCGCGCGCAGCGCCTGGATGGAGACGCAGAAGGAGGCGCTCAAAGGCGGCCGTCTCGACGCCGTCCTGCGGGCGCTCGCCGGACATTGCGAGCCCCCCGAGGTCGATGACGAGCGTGCGCCCGTGCGAACCTGCCATCGCTACCTCGGCGCCCGCGTCGGCCAATTGAACGATCGCCAGGCCTTGGCCGACGGGCTGCCAATCGGCTCGGGCGAGATCGAAAGCGCTCATCGCTACATCGCCCAACAACGCCTCAAGCGGCCGGGCGCCTGGTGGCGCGTCGAACATGCCGAACACATGCTTGCCTTGCGGATAAATCGAATCAACGGCGACTGGGACGCCTACTGGAAAGCCCTCGCCCAACCCAGCTCCGCTGTCGCCAATGACAACGACCCGAAATCACTCCGCCGCACCGCCTGATTGCATCACTTTGGATCGCACCCCGGCGGCAGCCCTCGGTTGACAACCAAAGATCCGGCGCTGCTGGCGGACTTGCAACGATTGCTCGAGCCCGCGACGATGGGCGATCCGATGCGGCCATTGGTATGGGTGTCCAAGAGCCACGACAAGCTGGCGACGGCGCTTCGCCAGACGGGTCATAAGGTGAGTTCGTCGACCATTCCCAAGCTGTTGGCGGAGTTGAAATACTGCCGCCATTACAATCGGAAGACCAAAGAGAGCGGCAAACATCCCGATCGCGACGCGCAGTTCGAATATATCAACGCCAAGGTCGAAGCGTTCCAGGCAGCCGGCGAACCCACGCTATCGATCGACGCGAAAAAGAAGGAATTGCTCGGCGAATTCAAGAACGGCGGCAGCGACTATGGGCCGCAAGGCCAGCCGATCGAGGTCAATACCCACGATTTCGAAGACAAGGAGCTGGGCAAGGTCCTCCCTTTCGGCGTCTACGACATCGTCGAGACCGGCAACGACAGTTGGCGCTTCAAGAACCGCGCCTGACCCTCAAAACACAGCGGCTAACCCCACCGCGTTCGCCCCGGCTGCGCAACCCTGACCAGCTTCGCCGGGGCGAACGCTACCCATCGTGCGCGTCCAAAACACGCCGACTTCAACCTCTGGAGTGGCCTACTTTTGGACGCCGATCATGGCCTACTTTTCGGTGCCGATTGACACGTCTATGGCTCGAACAAATCGGCCGCCGGCTGTATCCTGGCATGAAGCGCCTGATGATCACGGCCGACGGCGGCGGCTCCAACGGTTCACGCTTGCGTCTGTGGAAGTTGGCGCTCCAGCAACTTGCCGATGAAAGCGGGCTGATCATCCAGGTCTGCCACTACCCGCCGGGGACATCGAAGTGGAACAACCCCCGGACTTGATCCGGGGGGAGCACCGCATGTTCTGTCACATCACGCAGAACTGGCGCGCCATGCCTCTGGCCAGCCTGCTCATCGTCATCGCACTGATCTCCAACACAACAACGAAAACAGGCTTGAAGATTTCCTGCGGGCTCGATCGAAATACCTATCGCAAGGGCATCAAGGTTTCCGACGCGGACATGGCGAGCCTGAACATAACCCGCGACGCGTTCCACCCAGAATGGAACTACAACATTGCGCCGAGAAATAACATCATGGAGCGATAGTTTCTGGGCGTCGCCTAAGCTTGAGCATTTGCTCGAGTCGTTGACAGCCAATCCGACGCACGGCATCCGCCAGCCGCCGAATACGCCCGCCTTGATACACGACGCGATCAAGCGGCCTCACTGGGCGTTGTCCCTATCCAAAATTAAGAGATCCCCCGGCTTTGCCGGGGTGGCCGTAGAAGTTTGACTTTTACGGGGGTCCACCGTGATTTTTGCCGTCGTGAGCCGCCAAGCACACGAAGGGTCAAATCACGATGGACGAATTCGAGAGCTTAAGTCACACCAAGTGGGAGTGCAAATATCACGTCGTCTTCATTCCGAAATACCGACGGAAGGTGCTGTATGGCGAACGAGGCAGTTGCAAAATTGGGAGTTCGGCCAGAGTTTTCGAATTTTCGGGTGATTTTTCGACGGTTGCGAACCGCTGGCGGCCGGTTTCTGGTATGCTGATTCTGCTAGGAACAACAAGCAGATGCCAGGAGCCGCCGACGATGTCGCTGCGGGAGAGCCTATCCTCGTACTGGGAGAAGTTTCAAGGGGAACTTTTCCCTTTTCTCGAAGAAACTGTGGGTTTCCTGACCGGATCGCATCGAGCGCTGGTCACGGTCGTGGATATGACGCGGCTCGAGGCTTTCGTCCCGCACTGGCATGGACTTCCCGGGCGCCCGTTGGCCGAGCGGGCGGCGTTGGCGAGAGCCTTCGTGGCCAAGGCGGTTTTCAATTTGCCGACCACGCGAATGCTGATCGAACGCGTCCAGGCCGACAAAACGCTTCGGCGTCTGTGCGGTTGGTCGCGTCCGTCCGAGGTTCCCAGCGAATCGACATTCTCGCGCGCCTTCGCCGAATTCGCCCAGAGCGAACTGCCCTCGCGTGTGCACGAGGCCTTGATCCGGCAGACCCACGCCGACCGGTTGGTTGGTCACATCGCGCGCGATTCGACCGCGATCGAAGGCCATGAAAAGCCGCGACGCGCCGAACAGCCCGAACCGACCGCGCCGAAGCCGGCGCCCCGCAAACGCGGGCGTCCGCGCAAGGGCGAGGAACCCCCGCCCAAACCGCCCACGCGCCTGGAACGCCAAGCCGGCATGACCCTGAGCCAAATGCTCGCCGATCTGCCCCGGCCTTGTGACGTCGGCGTCAAGCGCAACGCCAAAGGACATCAAGAGACATGGATCGGCTATAAGCTGCACGTGGATACGGCCGACGGCGACATTCCCGTCAGTTGCGTTCTCACCTCGGCTTCCGTCCATGACAGTCAGGTCGCCATCCCGCTGGCTACGATGACGGCGGAACGCCTGGTCAATCTCTACGATCTCATGGACAGCGCCTACGACGCGGCCGAGATCGAGGCGCACAGCCGCGCGCTCGGCCACGTGCCGATCATCGATGCCAATCCGCGCCGTGACGCCGCCCTCAAACAAGAATTGGCGCGAGAGCAGAGGCGTCAGGCGCTGGCGGGCCATCGCATGGCCGAGGACATCCGTTACAACGAACGCAGCAGCGCCGAACGGGTCAACGCCAACCTCAAAGACAATCACGGCGGTCGAACCGTCCAGGTGCGCGGCCCCACGAAAGTGATGTGTCATCTGATGTTCGGCATTCTGGTCGTCACGGTGACCCAAATCATCCGTCTCATCGCATAGCGATCGCGATCGTACGCAACATAGAGAGCCCGTAGCCTCCCAAAATATCGGCAGGTCGGCGAGCTATTGCCCGCGCGCGCTCAGAAACGCCGCTCTCGGCACAAATCGACCCAGGCCGCCGCCGCCAAAATCGGCACAGCTCGGAAATCAATCCAAGTTTGCGCTCTTGCGGAAACACAACCCAGTGCTCCCAAACATTTTGCAAGTGCCTCGAACTGAAGAAATATCTTGGGCCGGTGTTTCGTAAGCGGTACGAGCATACACCTGTCTGCCCAGGCTGCCCGGGCTGCCCGGGCTGCTCCGGCGACTATTTAACCCGGGCGAACCGGCTCGGCATCCAGAACTGGCGCATGGCCTCAACGACGGCCGGAATGTCGCGCCACGACTCGTGAGCGAAGGACGGAGCATCCAGACGGCGCCGGTGGGGGTCGAGAACTGGGCGGCCGGAGGGGGTCGGCGCAGTAGAATAATATTGGCAGCAGCAGTCCGTACTCGGCAGCGTTCGGGCTCATCAATCGGGACCACGCGAGCAGCCGCAACTTGATGACCGCGTAGAAGCCCATGCACCAGGCCCGCGCGTCGACCTCGCCGTTTGGCGTGCGCACGAATACAGGTTCGAAGCTTTCCGGTTTCGTGGACGGCGCGTTGACGATCGCGTTGTGTCGCGTGAGCGTGGCGGCGATCGCGGAGAATGTCTCCGTGTCGTGGTTGAAGTCGTCCGGATCGACGCCGAGCAGCGGGCAGACCCATTCCTCGGGCATCATCGAGACCGGCCCGGCGACGACGGCGGCGGCCGCGCCGTCGAGCATAGAAAGGGACGTCGCCTGGGGATGACGAAGCATCGCTGACTTGGCGCGCTCGTCGATCCAACGGCCGAGCCGGTCGAACGACATCGCGTAATCGGCCATGGTCTTGGCGGGCTCGGCGCTCCCAGCCGTCCTTCGTCGCTTTTCCGTCGTCATGCGACGGCCTTTTGCGCCTCGCGCGCGGCCTTCCAGTTCCAGACGAGCAGTTCATGCAATCGGTTGTTCTTCGTCGCGCCGGACACCATGCGTTCGAGGACGTCGGTCAGATAGATCTCGGGATCGACGCCGTGCAGTTTGCAAGTGTTGAGAAGCGACGCAAGAATCGCCCAGGTCTCACCGCCGCCTTCGTTGCCACAGAACAGGCTATTCTTCTTTCCGATGGATATCGGCCGGATCGAACGCTCGACAATGTTCGTGTCCGGCTCCAGCCGCCCGTCCTCCAGGAACAGCGTCAGGCCCGACCAACGTTCGAGCGCGTAGTCAATCGCCCCGACCAGGGTCGACTTCCGAGATATGCCGTCTTTCGTGGCTTCGAGCCGCGCCTTCAAGGCCTCCATCAGCGGCTTCGTCTCGGCCTGCCGGACCGCGCGGCGTTGGTCGGCATCGAGGCCGCGGATCCGCTTCTCAATCGCGTAGACGGCCGCGATGCGTTCGATGACCTCTTTGGCGAATGGCGAGTTCGTCGTCTTGTGGACGTCGACGAAGTTTCTTCGCGCGTGAACGAGACAAAACGCCAGGCGGATTTTCCTCGACGTCTTCTTGTCGCCCGCCAGCGAGGCATAGGCGGCATAACCGTCGACTTGCAGCACGCCCTCGAACCCGGTCAGTTGGGTAAGGATCTCCTTCTTGCCCCGACCGCCTGCGAAGACATAGGCGACCGCCGGAGGCGCCGGCCCTTTCCATGACCTGTCATCCGTCGCATGCGCCCAGAACTGGCAGACTTTTGTTCGGCCTCGCCCAGGATCGAGCACCCGCACCGGCGTTTCGTCGCAGAACAGGCGGGGATGACTGTGCATGGCCGCGAGTTGCAGGTCATACAGGCCCTTCACCATCCACGCCGCCTGCTTCATCCAGCGCGCCAGCGTCTGGCGGTCGATGGCGAGGCCATCGCCGGCAAGGATCTGCGCCTGGCGATACAGCGTCGAGCCCCAGGCGAACTTCGCCGAGGCAATCCATGCGACGACGGCCGTCGAGACCATGCCGCTCTCGATCAGGCGCGGGCGCGCCTTGGCCTGAACCACCGCGCCCTCGCAGGCCCGACACGCGTATTTTGGGCGGATGGTGCGCAGGATCCGAAGCACCGCGGGAACTCGATCGACCACGTCGTTGACGTCCTCGCCAATGCGGTGCAACGCGCCCGCGCAGCAGGGACACCTCGTCGTCTCCGGCTCGATCATCACATCGACGCAGGGGAGATGCCTGGGCAAGGCCCCGATGTTGCGGTTGCGCTTCTTCCGCGTTTCCGGACCGGTCTTGTTCCCGCGCTCGTCGTCATGGCCGTCGTCATTCGCCGGCGACGAGAGCGCGGCATCCGTCGCGACGTCGCCCAGCCCCAGCGATAATTGCTCCGCGATGATGACGGCGCTCTTTTCCGACCGCGCCCCGAAAATGATCGTCCTCAGCTTCACGATCGTCGCCTGCAAGGACTCGATTTCGCCCTCGCAGGCGAGCACCATCTCGATCAAACGATCGGGGTCGCGAGGGAGGGATTCGGGGCGAAGCGCCATGAAGGAACACTAGCCCGACTTTCTCAACTGGGGCAGCGCGCGGCCGGAAAGGGGCGTGGAATCAAGGCGAGGTTGCCGCAGGTCTCCACTACATGGCGCGCAACGGGAGTTGCGCCGCCGGACCGGGAACGGCGATTTGCGGCGGCGGCTGCGGCGGCAGGGCGAGGCCGAGTCGTTGCAGGAGAAGCTTCTGGTCGACATTCGGCTCGGTGTGTCGGCACATGATCAGCGTTCGGCCGTCGGTGGTGGGGAAGTGGACGTCGAGCATTTGTATGCCGGCGACCCCCGGACTTGATCCGGACTTGATCCGGGGGACGGCGCGCGGGGTGAGGCCGGCGGCCATCGGCCGGAGCCGGGCGCGCAGCGTGACGTGCAGGCAATAGGCGAGGAAGGCCACGAAGATGTGCGCCTCGACGCGGCTCTCGAGCTGGTGGTAGATCGGCCGGAGTTGCAGATCGTCCTTGAGGTTTTTGAAGGCCGCCTCGACTTCGACGAGTTGAATGTAGAACCGCCACAGGTCGGCGGGATCGCGCCCAGACATGTTGGTGCGCAAAAGGTAGCGGCCTTCGCGCCGGCGCGCCTGGCGCAGCTTCTTGCGGTTGAGCGCGTAAGTGAAGGCGGTTGTGTGGGGATCGACCTTGATGTCGAGGAGGCGCCACGCCGCGGGCGCCTTGGCTTTGGCGGCGCCGAGCTTCATCAGTAGGCTCTCGCGGGTGAGGTCCATCAGCGCCAGCTTCGCCAGGCGCGCCCACAGCCATTTCAACCGCCGCTTCCGCATGGCGCGCTCCTTGTCGATGCGCGCCCGGCTCTGGGCGAACACGTAAAGCTCGTCGTCCTCGGCCAAGAGCTTCACTTCGACGCCCGGCCGCACCTCATGCCACGGCAGGCCGACGAGAGACTTCTCCAGCTTGCCGAGGCGTCCCTTCGGGGTCCCCACCAGATAGGCGACCGGCGGATCGGATTGCCGCATTTCGGCGAGCACGTCTTCGGTGGGGATGCCGCGGTCCATCACCCAGATGCGCTCCGCCTTGCCGTACTGCGCCTCGATCTTCGAAAGGAAGGCGCGCAGCGTCGTCTTGTCGGAAGTATTGCCGGGGAGAACCTCGTAGGCGAGCGGAAAGCCGTCGGGTGTCACGACGAGCGCAATGACCACCTGCACGCAGTCCGGACGCTTGTCGCGGCTGTAGCCGTAGTGAGCAGGATCACGCTTTCCGATGGGCTTGTGATCGCGGCATTTGATGGGCTTCCCAGTTCCGCTTCCCGTTTGCCGTAGGGTGTTTGGGAACCGGAAGTGGGAAGTGGTCGAGATGGCGGGGGTGTGATCGCGTTTCGGTGGTCGCGATATTGAGATCTGCCTTGGCGCGGCCGCCGCGTGGGTTCGGCGCTTGGCGCTCACCGTTCAGCGTGCGGCGAGATGGTATCCGTCGGCGGATTTGACGATGGTTCCGTTGGCGATCATGGCGCCCAGGCGTTCGTAGAGAGTGGTGGCGCGAACGCGGCAGGAAGCGCGCAGGTCGGAGAATGGCCGTGGCTGGCTGGCGTCGGCGAGAACCGCAGTGATGCGCTGATCGACGAACTCTTGCCGGGCGGAGTGTTTGGGTTGTGGATCCGCCTGGACAGGCCGCAGGGCGAGGGCGTCATCGCGCTGGGTGAGTTCGAGGGTGATGCCGGCGATGGCTGCGGCGGCGCGATGCTCGACGGAGAGCGCGATGCGATCGTCGCTGTCGCGGCGGAGATAGAGATTGGAATTGCCCCAGGCGTGGAATTCGGACGATCCGCGCAGAGCCTGACCGGCGCGGACGGTTCCAGCGCCCTTCCTGGCGTGGTGGACGACGGCGATGGCTGTTGCGTGACGTCGTTGCAGTTCGCGCAGGAAGGCGAGCAGCGGGGCGACTTCGCCGCTGACATTCTCATCAGGCCTAGACCCAACAGTCTTGTCACCAGGGGCCATTTGGAAGCGCGTCGTGGCTTCGGTAACGGTCTTCATGTCTCCAAAGCTCTATAGAGCGTGGTCCTGTGGACCTTGAGAATCCTCGAGGCCTCGGGCACGGAGGTCCCCTCACCGACAAGCCGTCGTGCCAATGCAATCTGATCGTTTGTAAGCTTCGGCGGCCGTCCGAATCGGACTCCCCGCGCCTTTGCGGAGGCGCGTCCCGAGCTGGTGCGCTCATGGATGAGTTCGCGCTCGAACTCGGCGATTCCGGCAAAAACTGTGAGCACCATGCGCCCTGCTGGCGATGTCGTATCGGCCCATGGCTCATGGAGCGATCGTAGACCGGCTTCAACGTCCTTCAGTTCTTCAGCGATGTTCAACAGATCGCGTGTTGAGCGCGCGAGCCGGTCGAGCCTGAACACCACAACCACATCGCCGGTGCGAAGCTGATCGAGCATCCGGGCTAGTTCCGGGCGAGATCGTTTGGCGCCGGACGCCTTCTCCTCATAGATGCGCTTGCACCCGGCGCCCTTCAGCGCTGTGCGCTGAAGGGTGAGATCCTGATCGTCAGTGGATACCCGAGCATAGCCAACCAGCATGGCAGCGCCGATTTGTCGCAAATATCATCGCGAAAGATTTTACTTTCGCGACGGATTTTTGCAACAGGAAGAAGCTAGATTTTGCTGCACACCCGATGGTGTCGCAAAACTTAGGAGTTTCGCGACGCACCCCTTCCTCACGGATCCCCGAATATGGGATTGGTTGACGCTGACATCGTCGCGCCGTGGACGCTTACGGCGGAGGACCAGGCGCTCGTCATGGCGAAGAATGTCGCCAACCGTCTCGGATTTGCACTGCTGATCTTGTTTCATCGAGCACATGGACGGTTTCCAAAGACGCCGACGGAAATCGGCGCCGAGGCTGTGGCGCGGGTAGCTCAACAGCTCGGCGTGAAGCCCAATGATGATGACGCTTACGACGCGACCAGTCGGACTTGGAAGCGCCATCGGGCCGAGATCCGGTTGCTGCTCGGCTTCCGCGAACCGACGGTCGCCGACGCGGAACTGCTCGAAGGTTGGCTGCGAGATCAGGTGGCGGCTGTCGGAGCGGCGCCAGACCAGCTGGTGGCGTTTCTGGGGACGCGGTGTCGCGAGCTTTCGATCGAGCCGCCCGCGGACGATCGCATCGACCGGATCGTCCGCGCTGCAATCCATGCTCATGACGAACGCTTCTGCGCCGGCGTCCTGAGCCGTCTCGCGCCGCCGACTCGAGAGCGGCTGGAGGCGCTGTTGCGTCCGGCTGCGAACGAATCCAGCAATCCACCATCTGATCAGTCGGCGGGAACGGCGCCTGCGTTGTTGCTGCGGTTGCGCGGCGATCCGGGCAAGCCGAGCTTGGCCGGCGTTCACGAAGAGTTGGCCAAGCTGGAACTCGTTCGCGAGATCGATCTGCCCCCCGCTTTGTTCGACGGCGTGCTTCCCCATGAACTCGAGCGCTATCGGCGGCGCGTCGCAGCCGAGGCGCCCTACGAGATCCGCCGCCATCCGGAGGCGGCCAGGCTCACGTGGCTCGCGGCTTTCGCGCATCTGCGCGGACGAACACTGACAGACGATCTGGTCGATCTTCTCATCGAAACAATTCATCGCATCGGCGCGCGCGCCGAGCGCCGGGTCGATCGGGAATTGCTCGACGAGCTGAAACGCGTCTCGGGCAAGCAGAACCTGTTGTTCGATCTTGCCGGCGCCACTCTCGAGCAGCCGGACGGGATCGTGCGCGATGTCGTTTTTCCGGTCGTCGGCGAACAGACCCTGCGCGATCTGGTCAAGGAGGGGAAGGCTACGGGCCCGAGCTATCGGACCACGCTGCGAACGGTGATCCGCAATTCCTACAAGGGCCATTACCGCCGCATGGTCCCCGAAATCCTTCAGCGTCTGGAATTTTGCTCGAACAACGAGCGCCATCGCCCAATCATCCAGGCGCTCGATCTTTTGAAGCGTTACGCCGATTCGAAACTTCAGACTTTCCCCGTCGAGGAAGTGGTTCCGATCGACGACATCGTACGGATCGGCTCGAATTGCTCCTCGAGCAGATAAAGACCGTAGAGGCCGAGCGAGACGCACTGCTCAGCTCAGCGCAGAACAAGCCAAAGCGTCCGCCCCGCCTCAGATGTTGCTGGGTGTCTATGGCATTGGGCCAGAGTTCGCTTCGGTGCTCTGGTCTGAAGGACTTTCCAGACACTTCGACAACCGCCGACAAGTCGCCGCTTATGCCGGCCTCGCCCCGACGCCTTGGCAAAGCGGGTCGGTCAATCGCGAGCAGGCATCTCGCAATCAGGCAACCCGCGACTCCGGACAACAATGATTCAGCTCGCCTGGCTTTGGATACGCCATCAGCCGGGCTCGGCGCTCACCGTCTGGTTCAAGGAGCGCAACGAACGCAACGGCGGTCGTCGGCGAAAGACGACCATCGTGGCGCTCGCGCGAAAGCTGCTGGTCGGGCTCTGGAAATATGTGAGCGCCGGAGTCGTGATCGAAGGCGCAATGACTAGACCTGCCTGACGACAGGCCCGTCTTCCACGCCATCCAATACCGCAATCCTCGGGACGGATCAGTCCTGACGGATCCAGGTCGACGAACCGAAGCAAGCCGTGGCTTAAAACGCCGCTTTCGAGAAAGGTTCTCGTCTTCCTGAGCCCTGCCCGCCGCAAGCGGGATGTTGGTGCAGCCGTCGCGAACGGCGACCGAATGTGAGGTTGATCGTGCTCGGAAACGAGCCGCGTCACGCAAGAGGGCTCAGAACCTCGGATACCGGACAACCATCGGAGGCTTATCACCCGGAAACGACCTACTTGACTTCCACCTGCTCATGTGAGGCTTGCTCGGCGTTTACTCGCGTTGCGCCCGCACACTCGCCATCACCCATATGTGACGCGCTATACCGAAGGCAGAGCCATTTCGTCACCTCCATGACTGCTCCGGTTGCTTCCTGGAGCGTTCGCCGGGTGGGGCTTGCACCCACTGGAAAGCGCCGCCTTCTCACGGTGCACGCAAAGAGCGGCCATCGCCAGCTTGACGCAAGCCAGAAGCCCTAACCTGATCAAACTAGCGGACCTTCCCATCGCGATGGCGCAAGCGAAGAGATTGACGGATGACCACCTACTACGTGAGCTCGGAGATCGGCAACAGCTACAACGCGGGCACGTCCGAAAGTGCTCCCCTGGCCAACCTCCAAGCGGCCGCGAACTTGGTGAAGCCGGGCGACACGGTCGAGGTCATGAATGGGATCTATGCGGCACCGTATTACGGCAACGCGCTAGATATTACGACAAGCGGGACCGCTAGCGCGCCGATCACTTTCGAGGCGGCCCCAGGGCAGACGCCGGTGGTCAACAGTACTGGGGGATGGAACGCTATCGATATCCAGGCCTCGTATGTCACCGTTGAGGGCTTCACCATTGTTGGCGATGCGGCCAACTACAACCTTTCCTCGGCTTTGGCGGGATACAGCGCCGGAAGCTCGAACCTCGACGGTAACGGCATAGCGATCAATCCGAGCAGCAGCGTTCCACTGCCGAACCACATCACGATTGAGAATAATACGGTGTACAACGAGCCCGGAGGCGGAATTTATACGGAGGGAGCCGACTACGTTCAGATCCTGAATAATGTCGTCTATAGCAACGCGAACTGGTCGGCTTTCGGAAACAGCGGAATTTCCGTGTCAACGTCGGCCAATCTGGATACGGCTTCCGGCGCACACATTGTGGTCAGCGAAAATCTTGTCTATGGCAACGCTCAGCTCGTTCCAACCGACGGCGCGGGGAAGATCACAGATGGCGAGGGCATTATCCTCGACACCAATCCGAATTACACGAGCGAAATCCTCGTCGAAAATAACACGGTCTACGGCAACGGCAGCTCGGGGATCGAGTCGTATCTGACGAATGGAGCGGTGATCACGAGCAATACGGTCTATGGCAATGACACCCAGAACGTACAGCCGGCCAGCAACGCTCAAATTTTCATCAACCAATCCAGCAACGACACCGTCACAAGCAACAACACGAGCAATCCGAGCGTCGCGGTTCCGACGATCAGCAATGGCTCGGTGAACTCGAACAATTCCGTCACGCTGGCGGGGACGGCGACGGCCGGCTCTACGGTCGCCGTGTCTGACGGCGGTTCGAGCGCTCTGGGAACCGCGACCGCGGGCACTAGCGGCGCCTGGAGCTTCACCACAGCGATTCTGGCGGCGAGGACTTACGATTTCACCGCGACCGACACGACCTCCGTCGGAACCAGCGCGGAGTCAGCGGGCTTGTTGTGACTGTCCCGCAAGGCGGTGCCAACACGAACGTGCCAAGCGCGCCGGTCATTAGCGGCGGCTTCGAGAACGTCAATCATTCAATTGCGATAAACGGAACCGCGCTGGCGAACTCCGTTGTGAATTTGTCATGCAACGGCGGCGGGATCGCAACGATGAACGTCAGCACCGCCGGGAGGTGGAGCTACACGTCGGAGGTCCTCGGTCCGTCGATCTATGAGTACACTGCGACGGATAGCACTCCGGGGGGCACGAGCGCGGCGTCGAGCCCGTTGTACGTCATGTTGTCTCCTACCATCAGCGGAGCCACGGTCAATTCCAACGACTCCGTGACGCTGACGGGAATCGCCGCGAACGGCTCCTGGGTAACAGTCTCGGATGGCGGCTCGACTGCACTCGGAACCACGACCGCGAGCAGCACCGGCGCCTGGAGCTTCACGACGGCGGACTCGCCGGCCGGCCCGTACGCATTCACTGCCACTGACGGGAGTTCAGGGGTGTGGAGCGCGGCGTCGAGCGCGCTCAATGTGACGGTGCCGTACCCGGCCGCTCCTGTCCTCAGCAGCGGCGTGGTCAATTCCAATGACTCCGTGACGCTGACGGGAACCGCGCCGGCTGGCGCGACGGTGACGGTGTCGGACGGCGGCGCGAGCGCGCTCGGAACCACGAACGCGAGCAGCGCCGGCGCCTGGAGCTTCACGACGGCGGACTTGTCGGCCGGCCCGTACGCGTTCACCGCCACTGACTCGACTGCGGCGGGGACGAGCGCGGCGTCGAGCGCGCTCAATGTGACGGTGCCGTACCCGGCCGCTCCTGTCCTGAGCAGCGGCGTGGTCAATTCCGATGACTCCGTGACGCTGACGGGAACCGCGCCGGCTGGCGCGACGGTGACGGTGTCGGACGGCGGCGCGAGGGCGCTCGGAACCACGAACGCGAGCAGCGCCGGCGCCTGGAGCTTCACGACGGCGGACTTGTCGGCCGGCCCGTACGCGTTCACCGCCACTGACTCGACTGCGGCGGGGACGAGCGCGGCGTCGAGCGCGCTCAATGTGACGGTGCCGTACCCGGCCGCTCCTGTCCTGAGCAGCGGCGTGGTCAATTCCAATGACTCCGTGACGCTGACGGGAACCGCGCCGGCTGGCGCGACGGTGACGGTGTCGGACGGCGGCGCGAGGGCGCTCGGAACCACGAACGCGAGCAGCGCCGGCGCCTGGAGCTTCACGACGGCGGACTTGTCGGCCGGCCCGTACGCGTTCACCGCCACCGATGCGACGTCGGCGGGGACAAGTGCGACGTCAAACGCGCTCGACCTGACTGTCAACAAGAGCGCGACGCCGAGCGTTCCGATCGTCTCCAGTGCCGTGGAGAACTCCAATGACAGCGTGACGGTCACCGGAACCGCGCTGGCGAACTCCGTTGTAAATTTGTCATGCAACGGCGGCGCGATCGCAAAGTTGAACGTCAGCAGCGCTGGAAAGTGGAGCTACACGACGTCGGCCCTCAGTACTGCGCTCTACTGGTTCACCGCGACGGATACGACCTCCGGGGGCACGAGCGCCGCGTCGAAGCCGTTATACATAGAGTTGTCTCCCAGCATCAGCGGGGCCAAGGTCAATTCCAACAACTCCGTGACGCTGAAGGGCGCCGCGGCGCACGGCTCCGGGATAACAGTGTATGTTGGCGGCTCGACCGCGTTGGGAACCACGATCGCGAGCAGCACCGGCGCATGGAGCTTCACGACGGCGGACTTGTCGGCGGGGTCGTACGCATTCACCGCCACCGACGGGAGTTCGGGGGTGTGGAGCGCGGCATCGAGCCCATTCGATGTGACTGTGCCAGCCTCGACTTCTTCGGCGGTCAGCAAGGTCTCGGTCGCTTCCAACGCCGCCGTAACGTTGACGGCGACGGCCCGGGGCGACTCGAGCGCTCTTGGAGCCGCTATCGCCAACACTGCCAGCACCGGGAGCTTGACGAGTTCTGGCCTGTCGCCCGGAGCCTGCATCGCCGTCGGCAACATCTCGGCGTCGAGCGTAGCTTTCAACGATCTCGGCGCGGCAATCGCGGCCGCAAATCTCGGCGCCAGCACGGCCCTAAACGATAAGTCGTCCGAGCGCGCCTTCATTCCGGCTTATCTCTCATCGCCAAGCGTTAATTCCTTGGCTCATGTCGTGTGATACGGTTTCCGCGTGATTGACTCGACGTGGGTTGGGATTCCTGACGGCGGTAACGGGCTGATAGATAGGAGGGCCATGATTCGCGGGAGGCGGGCATGGCTCACGTCGTCGATCATCTGAGCGTTGCGGCGTTGGAGGCGCGGTACGAGGCGTGCGAGGACGTGATGTCGTCGCGGCATTTTCAGACGATCTGGCTTTTGGCGAAGGGGCATTCGACCGGCGAGGTGCGGCGATGACCTCGTTTGGTCAGCGCTGGATTGAACAACTTCTGGAGCGCTACAACGCGTTTGGGCCTTCGGCGTTGGGGGATCTGCGTCGGGGCAACGGCGCGGCGGCGAAGGTTCTGAAGCCGGAACTGCTGCAACGTCTGCGCGTGCGCTTGGCGAACCGCCGCCCGACGGCGGGGTGTGGACGAGCGGCAAGGTGGCGCGCTGGATGGCGGGCGAACTGGGCTTGGCCTCGCTCGCGCCGCAACGCGGCTGGGAGGCGCTGAGAGCGATCGGCTGGTCGATCCAGAAGCCGCGGCCGCGCAACCCGAAGGCGGCGACGCCGCGGAGCAGGACGCCTTCAAAAAAAAGTCGCCGAAGTCGTCGCCGAGGAAGCCGCGCGCCACCCCGACGCGCCGATCGAGGCGTTCGCGACCGACGAGCACCGGCTCGGCCTGAAGCCGGTGACGCGGCGCGTCTGGGCGCCGGTCGGCGAGCGGCCGATCGCGCACGGCCATCATCGCTTCGAATGGCTCTACGTACGGCGTTCGTTTCTCCGGCCACCGGCGAAAGCTTCTGGTACGTCTCGAACGGCGTATCCAAGCCGTTCTTCGAGGCGCTGCTGCGCTGTTCGCCGAGGAAGCCGGCGCCGGCCGGGACCGGCAGCATCGTTCTCGTGCTCGACAACGCCGGTTGGCACGGCGAGGCCGGCCTCGCGGTGCCCGAGGGCCTGCGCCTCGCTCTTCCAGCCCGCCTACACCCCCGAAGTTCAGCCGGCCGAAACGCTCTGGACGCTGGTCGACGAGCCCATCGTCAACAAGCACATCCCCACCCTCGAAACCCTCGACGCAAATCATCTCCCAGCGATGCGCCGCAACTCGCCAACGACCGCGAAAAGATGAAAGCCAGGCCGGCTTCCACTGGTGGCCGAAAATCGCCAACGCGAGCTAATCACCCGGAAATGGAATGAGGTGCGGCTTGGAGCGGCCATTGCTTTCACTTCCGGCAGCCCGTTGCGCTTCGCGGTTAGCCCAACTTTCTCAACTGAGAAGGCGAGCGGGTGGAAAGGGTTGTGAAATCAAGGCTTGGCGGTCGAAGGTCTCCACTACATGGCGGGTTGCGGGTGCTGAACGGTAGGGTGAGCCCGAGTTGCCGCAGGAGGAGTTTCTGGTCGACGTGCAGCTCGGTGTAGCGGGTCAGGATCAGCGTTCGGCCGTCGGTCCGCGCATGATCCGCGCGAGATCCAGTCGGTCGGTCTTCGCCCGCCGCGCCCGGCGGTTGACCTTGATGTTCGACGGATCGACCTCATGACTGACCACACCCCGGCCTTCCAGCCACCGGTGCAGCCAGTGCCCGTCGAAGGTAAGCGGCACGAGAAGAAGAGCACGGCTGGGTACGGGCGCTCTATGCGCCACGCTTGAGCAGGTCAGCATCCAGAACTGGCGCAGCGCTTCGACGGATGCGGGAATTTTACGCCACACGTTTTCGGGGCGGCCCATCACCGGGAACAGCGTGGGCTGGCCGGCGTCATCAATGCAGTGGACGAGGATCGGCGACAGCAGAGCGTGTTCGATCCTGTCCGGCGAGAGCAGCCGCGGACCAGGCGGGCAGCCGCAGCTTCATGACGACGTAGAAGCCTATCCGCAAGGGCTGCGGGTCGACTTCACCATCTTGCGACCGCACCGACCACGGCTCGAAGCTCTCCGGCCTCGTCGACAGCGTCTTGCTGATCGCGTTGTGCCGCGTCAGCGTAGCGGCGATCGCCGAGAACTCCTCGGTGTCGTGATTGAAGGCGTCGGGATCGACGCCGAGGAGCGGGCACACCCATTCCTCGGGCGGCATCGAGACCGGCCCGGCGACGACCGCGGTCACCGCGCCGTCGAGCATGGAGAGCGATGTCGCCTGCGGATGCCGAAGCATCGGCATCTGGCGCGCTCGCTCATCCATTGTCCGAGCTGCTCGAACGACATGG
>CAVYON010000005.1:0-185020 GCA_963770035.1 uncultured Alphaproteobacteria bacterium
CAACCGCTACAGCATCGAGGCCAAGGCCGCCAACCGGCCGGTCCAACTGCGGGCCTATGCCGATCGGGTCGTCGTCCGCTTCGATGGCGAGGTGGTGGCCACGCATGAGCGCGTCTTCGGCAGCGGCCGCATTCGCTACAACCCGCTGCACTATCTGCCGGTCCTGGCCCGCAAGCCCGGCGCTCTGCGCAATGGCGCACCGTTCAAGGACTGGGAGCTGCCGCCCAACCTGACCAAGCTGCGCGCCCGCCTCGGCCGTTCCGACGAGGCGGATCGCCAGTTCGTCGGCATCCTCGCCGCCATCCCCGAGGACGGTCTCGACGCCGTCGAGGAAGCCTGTCGCCTGGCCTTGTCCGAAGGCCTGTGCAGCCGTGATGCAGTGCTCAACATCCTCTCATGGGGTCGCGACCGTACGCCGCCGGCGCCCTTGGCGGCGCCGTCCCTACCGCAGTTGCGCATCGTCCCAGCGGCTGATTGCGCCCGCTACGACCGTCTGCGCGTCATCGCCGCGGAGGTCGACCGTGGAGCGGCATGATCTGCTGGCGCTGATGGCCAAGCTCAAGCTCGCCGGCATGCGCGCCGCCTACGACGACATCATGCGCGACGGGTTGAAGCGGCAGCGATCCGTGCAGCAGATCCTCGGCGACCTGTTGAGCGCCGAGGTGGCGGAGAAGGAAGCACGCTCGATCAGCTATCAGATCGGCGCCGCCAAGCTGCCGCTGGCCAAGGAGCTGACCGAGTTCACGTTTACCGGGAGCCCGGTCAACGAGGCCCTCGTGCGCGACCTGCACGGCGGCGGATTCCTCGAAACACAGCGCAATATCGTATTTGTCGGCGGGACCGAGCCCAATTTATAATGCTCACCTCGCCATCTCATTGAAAGTTCAGGGGTAGCGCCGGCTGATCTTCAGACGGCGGAGTTCTGGGCGCATGCTTCCTTCGCCGCTCGGCAGCGGAAGCGACCTCGGCGCTCTGGATATCGGCGGTGCGGATGACCCAAGGCGCCCCTTTGCAGATCTGATTTGCGGGAAGAGCGCCTTCGACAATCAGGCGGCGAACGGTCGCGGGACTGACGGCGAGGGTCTCGGCCGCCTCCTCCAGCGTCGCCTCGCCGCGCTCGGCGCGTTCGCCCTCTCGGTAGACGGCGATGCCGTGAATGTTGCGCAGAGTGGCCACCCGCGTTCGCGTCCACGAATGCCCCTTGGCCGTCGTCTTCCCGGTCCGATTGAGAGCGGCCGCGATCCCCATGTCCGGCATCTGTCGGGCCATCGCCCGCACCAGATTGACGACATCGGCGTCGACACGCCAGCGGTGCTCCCCCGTGCGGTTCTTGCGCACGCGGAGTGGCGTATGATCCTCGCCCGCCCAGCGGATGACGAGATCGAGACCATCATCCTCCACGCGTACGACGATCTCCTCGATCAGCGTGCGCACGATCCGCTTGCGTGTGGCGATGGTCGTCCCTTCCGCATGCCAGGCGCGCTCGACGTCCGCGCCGAGCCTCATGAGCGCTTCCCGCTCATCTGGAGTTACGCCGTTCGAAGGCGTGGCGCTGAACGCATCGAGTTCGTCCTGAAGCCGTCGCTCCTCCTTCAGGCGCTCGTTCCAGCGCCGCTCGAGTTCGCCCGCGACCAGCCGGTTGTCGGGATCGACGGCGTCATATTGCCGTCGAGCGTGCGCCGCCTCGAAACGCGCCTGCTTGAGCGCCAGCTCGACCTGTCGGCGCTTCTCGACGTCCTCGCGTCCACGTTCCTGAAGAGCCGCCAGAGCCGCTTCGACGCCCAGAGGCTGAATGCGCTCGATGACTTCGGCGGCGACCGCGGCGTCGACGCGAAGACTGCCGAAGGAGATGCAGCGCTTCGTCCCGTGGTTGAGGAATGCGCCCTGGCAGTGATAGCGCGCGACGTCGCCCTTCGTTCCGCCATAAGCGACATGCAGCTTGCGCCCGCAATGGCCGCAGCGGAACAAGCCGGCGAGCAAGGCTTCCCCTCGCCGCACGGCGCCCCGGCTCGCCCAGCTCTTGCCGTTGGCGTTGTCGCTGATCAGGCGCTGATTCCTCTCGAAGGCATCCCAGCCGATATAACCCTCATGGTGGTCGCGGATCAAAACGTCCCACTCAGGCCGCTCGACCCGAACACCGCGCGTGACGCGTTTTCGGCCATTCTCGATTCTCGTCTTGCTGATCGACCGGCCGTACGCATAGGCGCCGGCGTAAATCGGGTTGGTGAGGATGTGATGGATCGTATTGTAGACCGGCGGCTTCCACTCCAGGCCCCTGCCTTCCGCGCCGTAGCAGACGGCGGGGAGCAAGATCCTCTCCTGCCGAAACCAGAGATGGACCTGCCGCACGCTCTGCAGTTCTTCGAACTTCCGAAAGACGAGCGCAAGCGCTTCGCGCACGCGAAGGTCCGGGTCCTTCTCGATCCGATCGTGGTGGTCGCGCACGTAGCCGATGGCGACCGAGGTGAAGAGCTCGCCGCGGCGCGCCTTCTGCTTGAGCGCTTCATGGGCGCGCTGCCGCAGGATCGTCAGCTCCATCTCGCTCATTGTGCCTTTCATGCCGAGCAGGAGCCTGTCGTTGGGAAGACGGGGATCGTAGACGCCGTCCTCATCCGCGATCAGCGTCCCGACGAGCCCGCAGAACTCGAGCAGCGTGTGCCAGTCACGCCCGTTGCGGGCCAGGCGCGAGGCCTCGATCGACACCACCGCGCCGACCCGGCCTTCGCAGATCGCAGCCAGCAGCTTCTCGAACCCGGGGCGGCTGACGCCCGAGCCGGAGCGGCCGAGATCGTCGTCGATGACGCTGACCTCGGCCCAGCCGAGCTGCCGGGCTCGCTCGACCAGCCCATATTGCCGTCGACGGCTCTCGACGTTGTTGTTCACCTGATCGACCGTCGACTGACGGACATAGACGATCGCCTCCCGGGCGAGATGGTCAGCCTCGATCCGGCTCATGGCGCGCCTCCTTCCGGATCGAAGCCGAGACCTTCTGCGAAAGCGCCTCCGCCAGAAGCGCTCGCAAACTCTCCACCATCGCCCGGCGGCGTTCGTTCGGGATCGGTTGCAGGCGCGGCGGCTCTTCGAACAGGTCCGGTTGTCGGCGTTTCAGGCGCATGATCAGCTCCGTCGGTCAGGGGCGAATCCCCACGGTCGGAGCCTAGAACCGCATCGAGATAAGCGCGCAGATCACGCAAGCGCGCCAGGCAAAGCCGCGGAGCCATACGAATCTCACAGGCTGCAGCCGCAGGCCGCAACATCCACTCTGGCGTCAATGTCAGCGTGCCGTCGGCAAGACGAATCGTGAGATGGACATCGTCCCCGAAAACGACGCGCCGACCGCCCGTGGCCACCGCCCTGCCAGCGAGCGGATGAAAGGCATAGTAGATTGTCTCTTCGCTCGCCAGAATCCCGGCGCCATGTCGCTGTCTCGACCGGCGCCGGCAAAAGCCACCTGTCGATCGCCATCACCGCCAATTGCATACGCAAGCGCAACGCTCGGGCGCGCTTCTTCAATGTCGTCGACCTGGTCAACCGTCTGGAGACCGAGGCCCGCGCCGGCGTCGCCGGCAGGCTGGCCGAGCAACTCACCCGCGTCGATCTGGTGGTGCTCGACGAACTCGGCTATCTGCCGTTCGCCCAGTCGGGCGGCCAGTTGCTGTTCCACCTGATAAGCCGGCTGTACGAGCGAACGTCGATCATCGTCACGACCAACCTCGCCTTCGCCGAATGGTCCGCGGTGTTCGGCGACGCCAAGATGACCACCGCCTTGCTCGATCGCCTCACGCATCACTGCGACATCGTCGAGACCGGCAACGACAGTTGGCGCTTCAAGAACCGCGCCTGACCCTCAAAACACAGCGGCTAACCCCACCGCGTTCGCCCCGGCTGCGCAACCCTGACCAGCTTCGCCGGGGCGAACGCTACCCATCGTGCGCGTCCAAAACACGCCGACTTCAACCTCTGGAGTGGCCTACTTTTGGACGCCGATCATGGCCTACTTTTCGGTGCCGATTGACAGCGCGTGTCGAAGACGTTGATCTGCAGACGCGAGGGCGGCGGCGCGGGGAAACGGAGATTGTCAAGGCAACCACGCCAACGCCGGGCGACTATCGCGCGCCCCGCCCCCTTGAGATCGTTCAAATCGATCATACAAAAGTCGACGCGTTCGTCGTCGATGAACAGACACGTCAACCCATCGGTCGACGTTGGCTGACCCTTGCGCTCGACGTTTTCACTCGCATGGTCACTGGATCTTATTGGCGCTTATCGCGTGATTTGTTGATATGGCCCCATTCCGATAGCGCCGAGGATCATTTTGGTCGGCGTCGCGTTGCTTCCCAGTGCCTCCAGCGTGCGGCGCCAGCCGAGATAGTTTGGCAGGTTTTTCGTCGCCACGCCGTGGAAGCGGCGCAGCCATTCCTTCAACCGGCCATGGTAAGCGTTGACGTTGTTGAGGTGGTAATCCGGCGACTGGCGCGTTGGTTTGCCGGGCTTCGGCAAGACATGCGCGGCAATACCGGCCCGGCGCGCGAATGCAGCGATCGCCGTGCCGCCGTCGCAGCAGAATTCATTGGCTGGCGTAACAACGCCGCTCAGGGCCGCGGCAATCGATACGCGATCCAGTTTCGGTAGGACCGCGTCGGTGGTGGCGCCATTGCGGTCGCGTGCGACGATGATTGGGATCTGTTCGGCGGACAGCCCGCGTTTGACCGATTTGCCGCCTCTCTTGCGCGGTTTTCGCGGTATCCCCGAGCGTTTGCCTTTGAATGATTCCAGAATGAACCATGCCTATCCGGTTAACGCCCATACCTACTAGATGTAGCGACAACGAACAACGATGATTATCGATAAGAAGGCTTTGTGGCTGCCCATCGGAGGACCTCGTCAGAAATGTGCATTCCTCTGTCCATAGTTCTCTTGCAGTCTGGATTTTGGCAAACGAACAAATTTCTTCGCTCACTCCAAAGCATAGGTTTCGGGGGAAACATGCATTCACAGAGCTTGAACCCAAGATCTTTGGCAAGACTCGCGTTCGCTTTAGCGATGGCATGCTCGGCATCCTCAATTCTCTGGGCAAGCGCGTCCTTGTCTGCGCCCTTTGGCAATAGGCCCCATGCGGATTTTAAAAGTTCAATTCCAGACTTCGCGGCAACGGCCCATGTTCCGGCCTCTGTGGGATCAATGCTCATGAAAATATCCTCTAATGAACCGCCCGAATCAGCGCAATTTTCGCGGATTCCTTGGCGAAAAAATTTGTGGGTCAAGGGAAAAACCCTGCTGACCTTTTTGTCGCGTTGGCGGGGCTTATTTCTGGTCGTTCTCCGCAACTCGCCGAGGAATGCCTTACGGCTTTGGACGATGCTATCGATGCTGGCGACCATCTGTCCGCCCCTTCGGACTAATCGATGATAAAACTACATCTAGTAGGTATGGGCGTTAACCGGATAGGCATGGAATGAACGTCTCGTCGCCCTCGACGAGGCCGCTCAACGCCTTTGGTTTATCGCCAGACAGCGCGGCAAGAAATCTGTGCCGCCAGCGAAACGCCGTGGTGGGATGCACACCGCAGCGCTGTGCGGCTTTCGCTAGGCTGACGCCCTCAATCATGGCCTCGGCCTGTGCGGCCCATTTGTCCTTCATGCGCAACTTCGCCAACGGCGTCTTCGTCAGCGCGTTGAAGGTGCGCAGGCAGGCTTTGTAACGGTAACGGGGCAGATCGCTCGCCTGGCCCCAGCGCACGACGTCGCCGCCGTCGCAGTGTGGACAACCAACGCTGTCCACCCGACGCTGGCCAAGCTCGGCAATACTGGCCGCGCTGCCCCGCTCCGCCGCGTGCCGTGGCGCTGGCGAACTCGCGGGCTGGATTTGCGGCGGACTTGCATGAGCCGGAGCCCGCTCCGGCTCCGGCGCAGCCAGTGCCTCGGCCCCAGCGCTCGCCGCCGCCTCCGATAGCGCCAATGCCTGCCACGCCGATCGCCGTTGCGGCTCGGTCAACGACGCGATCCCGCTAAGCCAACTCTTAAACGCTGTCGGATCCATGCCCGCTCTCCACCAGAGCGCCAGGATAGCCGGTATCAACAAGTCACGCTATAAGCGCAAAAATCTTCCACGTCGACAAAGGTTCCCTCTTCCATAGGCCCATATCGCGACGGAACCGGTAGAGCCGGTGATCGAGATGACATCTGGCCACAGAGGACCGTTCCGCCATGTCCGAATCGGGGCGCGTCCTACAAACTTTCGTAATGTCGCAGCCGGCGAGCCGTCGTCACATATCGCGGTTTCGGGCGACGTAGGCCGCGAATGCGGCCTGGGCCTGGCTGCCGAAAGTCGCAGGATCGGCGCTTCAGGCCATATTAACGGCTATATTGATCGGCGCCATCGCGTGACGCATTGTCTGGCGGCGTCGTTCTGCTAATTCCGGGTCATGAAGATTCTGGTGGTCGAGGACGACGAGGGAACCGCCGAGTTCATCGCGGCGGGTCTTCGCGCGCGCGGACACGAGCCGGCCCTCGCGCGGGACGGCCGCGAGGGCTACGAGCGGGCAAGCGCCGATTGCTTCGACGTCGTCGTGCTCGATCGCATGCTGCCGAAGCTGGATGGGCTTGGCGTCGTCGCGCTTATGCGCGGCGACGGCGTCTCGACGCCGGTGCTCTTTCTGACCAACCTCTCCGGCATCGACGACCGGGTCGACGGATTCGAGGCGGGCGGAGACGACTATCTCGTCAAGCCCTTCTCCTTCGAGGAACTGATGGCGCGCTTGACGGCGCTCGCCCGCCGTCCGACCCTCGGCGCCTCTCCCACCCTGCTCGCGGTCGGCGATCTCGAAATGGACCTCGTCGCCCGCTCGGTACGCCGCGGCGCAGAGGCGATCGACCTCCAGCCGCGCGAGTTCCGGCTGCTCGAATTCCTGATGCGCGCCGAGGGCCGGCTCGTCACACGCAAAATGCTGCTCGAACAGGTCTGGGATTACCATTTCGATCCGAAGACGAATATCGTCGAGACGCACATCAGCCGGCTGCGCGGCAAGATCGATCGCGCCGGTCCCTCTCTGATTCAGACCGTGCGCGGTGCGGGATACATGTTGCGTGACCCGAATCCGACTGCTTAGGACCGCAAGCTTCCGGCTGGCGGCCCTCTATCTGGCGCTGTTCACCGCCTCGGCGCTGGCGCTGGGCGCCTTCGTCTATCTCTCGGTCCGGCACGAGATCCTGACCGACTTCGACGAACAAATCGCCGAGGAGTCGGATGCACTGAAGAGCGCCTTCGCCGATGGCGGACGCGACAGGTTGACCGAAATCATCGACGCGAGAGGATCGAGCGGCGCAGGATTTGCGTACGGTCTTGTGGGCCCCGACGGCAAGCCGATCGCTGGAGATTTGCGCCTCCCGCGTTCCCGCGCCGCCACGGATGGATGGATCGAAGCGCAGGAAGCCGAAGGCGAAGAGCCGCCCGAGTCCAAGCCGGAGGTCATCCGTTCGCTCATCACGCCGCTCGCCGACGGATCGTCTCTCCTCGTCGGCGACGAGCGCCGCCGTTCGGACACGGTCCTGACCGGCGTGCTGACCGCCTTTGCCTGGGCGGTCG
Organism: uncultured Alphaproteobacteria bacterium; assembly: GCA_963770035.1. Lineage (GTDB taxonomy): Bacteria > Pseudomonadota > Alphaproteobacteria > Rhizobiales > Beijerinckiaceae > Roseiarcus. The sequence goes on from CAVYON010000005.1 coordinate 7,585, forward strand.
CGGCCACGCTGGCGCTGGGCATGATCGGAGGACTGTGGCTGAGCGCGCAGTTCCTGGGCCGTATCGATACGATGCGGCGGACCGCGCGTCGCCTCATGGACGGCGACTGGAGCCGGCGCATTCCGCTGGGCCGAACAGACGACGACCTGACGGCGCTGGCGCGAACCTTCAACCGGCTGTTCGATCGAATCGAAAAGCTCCTGCTGGCCAACAAGCAGGTCAGCGCCGACATCGCGCATGATCTGCGGAAGCCCTTGGCGGGCGTACTGCGTCGTCTCGAAGTCGCGCGAGACGACCCTTCGTCCGGCGCCGCGCGCGATTCGATCGATGCGGCGATCGACGACGTCGAGGGCGTGCTCGAGACCTTCAACGCCCTGCTCCGAATCAGCCAGATCGAGGCCGGCGCGAGAAGGGCGGCTTTCCGACCGCTGGACCTCGCAGAACTCGCGCGTGAGGTCGCGGAGACGTTCGCGCCGGCCGCCGAAGACGAGAGCAAGACGCTCGTTCAACGTCTCGACGCGCCGCTTCCGATCTCCGGCGACAGGCAACTTCTCGTGCAGATGATCGCCAACCTGATCGACAACGCGTTGCGCCATACGCCGCCCGGAGTCCGGATCGAGGTCGGAGGCGAGCAGACCCAGGCCGGGATTGCGTTTTCGGTTTCCGACAACGGTCCGGGCGTAGCGGCCAGTGACATGACCGCGATCTTCCAACGCTTCTACCGCGCAGGCAACTCGCGCGCGCCGGGAAACGGCCTCGGCCTCGCGCTGGCCGCCGCGATCGCCGATCTGCACGGCCTCGACTGCCGGGCCTCGGACAATCATCCCGGGCTGCGGGTCACTGTTGCGACTGCGCCCGACGAGGAGTGAAAGGATCAGCCGGCCTTGTCGCGCCGCCCGGCGGCGAGAACGGCGGTGGAAAGCTGTGCAATGATCGCCTTGGCGTATTCGACCGACAAAACGATGTCGATCGCCTCGACCTTGCCGGGGACGTCCGGGACCGCCGCGGTCACGGTGAGATAGATGTCGTCATCGATCGCCGCAGCCGTGGGCGGCTCATCCGTGGCGAAGAAGAATGGCGCGCCGATCTCTTGCGTGTTCGTCATGAAGCCCCTCCACACCTGCTGTCAGGCCACGTCGCCCGGCCCGGCGGCGCGCTTGACGCCGACCACCATCGCGCGAACCAGATTCTCGTGATGGCGCAAGCTCGCGATCGCCACGCCGCTGACGTGGACGACCACCAGCGCCAGCACGCCGTGCGCGAGCAGCGAATGAACATGTTGCATTGCCCTCGAACCCCAGAACGCGTCGGTCGTCAGCAGCCACCCGCTGACCGCCGTCGCCGCCATCGCAGCGAGCAGGACGACGATCATCGCCCCGCCCGCCGGGTTGTGGCCAATGTACCGGCGCTCGGACCCACCCTTGATCGCCCGAAGATAGCCGATCACGATTTCCGGCGACCGCACGAATTGGGCAAACCGGGCATAGTCCGGGCCTAGGAAGCCCCAGACGACACGCAGAGCCACAAGCGCGCCGGCGACATAGCCCGCCGCGTCATGCAAGCCCTCCGCGCTTTCCGAGCTTACCCAGGCGGCCGCGAAACTCGCGGCGAGCATCCAGTGGCAAGCGCGGACGAACGGATCCCAAACGCGGATCATCGTCGAGCGCCGCGTTGCTCAGTTCTCGCCCGCTTCGGGATTGTCGAGTTTCTGAAGCGTCTCGGCGTCGTAGGCCATGTTGGCGCGCTTGCCCGCCTTGTCGGTGGCGTAGACCTCGTAGCAGCCGCCCTCGACCTTGATCTGCCGCACCTTGAAGCCGTCGGCCTGGAGCTGCAATTCGAGGGCGCTCTTCGGCTGCCACTTCGACTTCGGGGCGTTCGTGCATTTGCCTTCGGCGAGAGCCGGGCCGGCGGCGGCGATGGCGATGACAGTGATGGCGCTGAGCAACTTCATTGGGGTCCCGAGTTTCGAGGGCGGCGAGAACAGGCCGAATGGCCACCGCTCGCGTCGCCGGTCGGAATCGCGCCCGAACCCGCCGGATTTGCGTTGGGGAGATTACCGATCGCCAATGTCCGGCGCGGCGCCCGCGCCGTTGGCTGGCGTTTCCACCGCTCAGCGCCTTCGCCCTGCTCGCGGCGCTCCTGTTCGTTTCGCCTCTGCGCCGGCGACCCGTCGAAGCTGCCCTCGGCCCTGATCGGCCAGAACGCCCCGCCGCTGACCTTGCCCGGCCTCGGCGGCGGGAAGCGCCTCGCCCGACGCCGATCTGCGGCAGGGCCACGTCAGCGTCGTGCGCGGCGACGGAACCATCGCCTACAAGTTCGTCGGTCCGATGACCGCCGAAGCCCTCGCCGCCGAGGTCAAGCCGCAGATCCTCAAGGCGATGGCGCCGCCGCGGTCGTAGCGTCTCGACGCGGCCGCCGGCTTCCGAGGGGCCGCGCACGGATTTTTCCGCGCGGCCGATTTCAACGGCTTAGGCGCCAAACCGTGCAACTTTGTAACTGCCAAGCCCGGCCGCCGGACAAGGCCCTCATCCTACGCCTGTCGAAGGATGATCTCGGTGAGCGGGACGTTCGTGCGCGCTGGAGCGTCCTTCGACAGGCTCAGGGCGAGGGCTATTTCCACAGTGTGATATTGTTTGATATGATCGCCCTCAATTGCTCGTCTTCGCCGGCGCTGAGGGCCGCCGCTTCGATGGCCGGGCGACCGGACGCGCCGGCGATTGCAAGACCGCCCAAAACCAGAAACAGCGGCGCGCTGAGCCACAGCAGAAGGGGTTTATTGCGACGATCCCCGCCTGCGTCGTCGCCGTCCGGTTCAATTTCGAGGTCAGGACGATGGGAGCGGAAAGTCGCCAGCCGTCGCTCGCTCGCGCTGAACGCGCGCGGTGACATCGCGGGCGACTGCGACCGAGCCCACCGCCTCGCCGTCTTGGAGAACGAGCGCAAACGTCATCTCGACATAGAGCTTTTGCCCACTCTTGTGGGCGGCGCGCGTCAACGTCGGGCGCCCGGCGAGCTTGAGCGCGCCGCTCGCTATCGCCGCCTCGAATCCGCGCCAGTGCGGCGCCCGGAGATGATTGGGAATGATGAGGTCGAGACTTTGCCCCAAGGCCTCTTCGGCGGCAAAGCCGAAGATCAACGCCGCGGCGCGATTCCACCGGCGGATGAGTCCCGAACGGTCGGCGTAGATAATAGCGTCGCCGGCTTGATCGACGACCTGCTCGGCCAGATTGGCGGACGGGTCCATGAGCAATCTCCGTTGAGGGCGTGGCCGCGTTCCCGTCAGGCGGGGCCGCTTCGGCGCGTCAGCATGGGCCCGTAGGCAAACAGGAACGCGGCGAAGCCTATCCCCCAGGCGCAGGCCGCGCCATGCATCAGCGGCAGGGCCAGGTCGGGGAAGAACGCCATCGCGACGCGGGCGACAAGCGCCAGGACCACACAAAGATAGGCAAAAATGGTGGCCTTGGAGGCGACCAGCGCATGGCCGGTGTGGCCGAGCGTCGCACGCGTCATCATCGCCAGCGTCATCATCCCGATCGCGCCGATCGCCCAGACGTGCACGCCCACCGCGTACGGAACCCGCCCAGGGGCCAAAGCGCTTGCGCCGGCGGCAAAAAACCCGAGCACGGCGAAGAGGTAACCCGCATGCAGCACCAGCACCAGCGCATCCCGCCCAGCGGCGAGCCCCCGCCAGCGCGACAGGCGCCACAGATTGGCGGCGCCCGCCGCGAGCGCCAAAACGCCGGTGGCGACCCCCTCGGGTGCGGCGACCCAGGCGAGGAGCGCGAGACCCGACAGCGCCAATACGACGGCGTCCGGCCGCCCGAACGGGACGGGCCGTGCGCCCGCGCCCATCCGCGCGATCCAGTTGCCGGTGAAACTCGGAGTCACGCGGCCGCCGATCACCAGAATGAGCATGACGATAAGGCCAAGGGCCGCGCGCATCGAGAACTCGGCCAATCCCTCGCGGGCATCCTCGACATGGAAGGCGACATCGACGAGGGCCAGCGCCAACACAATAAGCGCGACCTTCAGGTTCCGCCAGTTCCTGCCGGCGACAACCTCTCGCGCCACCAAGGCGGAGAAGAGGACGAGGAACCCGGCGTCGACTGCCGCAGCGGCCGGCCGGCCGATCGATGCCGAGGCGAACACGGCGATCCTCCCTGCGGCCCACAACGCGGCGAGCGCGGCGAGGGGCGCCCCCGCCACCGGCAGACGTCCGGTCCAGTTGGGAATCGCGGTCAGCAGGAAGCCCGCGACTACCGCGCCGCCGTAGCCGAAGATCATTTCATGCGCATGCCAGTCGACCGGCGAGAAGGCGGTCGGGATGGTGATCGCCCCCGAAAAGACGACAGGCCACAGAGCCATGCCGACGAGCGCCCAGACGCCGGCCCCGAGGAAGAACGGCCGGAATCCGCGGTTGAGCAGCGCTGCGCCGCGCCAGTCGCGAGCGGCGTCGGCCGAACGATGGACGGGTGCATGCCCGGCGGCGCTCATGAAAAGTGTCCTCCGCGCGATCCGGCGCCCGCGCGGACGTTGGTGAGGGCCACGGTCGCCAGTGGGACATGAAGCACTCGCACAAGGCCGACGTCGTCGATCACAAGGAGTTCCTTTCGTCTTGCGCCGTCCGTCGCGCCCGAATGAAGGATAGCGTCCAAGCCCATCGCGTCCTTGACCTCGGTTAAGTCCTGCTCGCGCGAGCTCCGGCTGTTCGGTTCCAGCGATCGCGCCCATGCGGGACTCGATGGAAGCTGCTATGCCCATCGCGGAGGAATTGGCATGTCTGTTTCGGCGCACGACTGGGAGATTGTGATGCGGGCGCCGCTGTTCAAAGCGATGGGGCCAACCATCTCACGCACGATGATCGGCGATCGCTCGCCGAGGGCCTATGCGCGCGGGGAGACGATCTTCGAGCAGGGCGAGCCGGCCGACGGTTTCTTCTGCGTCATCGAAGGCTGGGCGAAACTCTACCGGCCGCGCGAGGACGGCGAGGAGGTTGTCGTCGCAATCTTCTCAGCCGGCGAGACTCTTGCCGAGGTCGCCATGTTCCTCGGCGGCCGCTATCCCGCGAGTTGCGAGGCCGTGTCGCCCTTGCGTATCCTCAAGATCGACGCGGCCAATCTGCGTCGGGGGGTGCTCGCCGAGCCCCAGCTCGCCTTCGATATGCTGGCGGCCGCGTCCATGCGGCTACGCCACCTTGTGGACGAGATCGAGCAGCTCAAGGCGCGCTCCGCTCCCCAGCGCATCGCGGATTTCTTCGTCAAGCAGGCCGACGCTGCGTCCGGCGCCGCGCGGATTGCGCTCCCCTACGAGAAAGCGCTGATCGCCAGCCGACTGGGCATGAAGCCGGAAAGCTTCTCGCGCGCGCTCGGCAAGCTCGCCGAACTCGGCGTCGTCGTCGAGCGCGACAGCGTTATCATTCCGGATGTCGAAAGGCTCGCGGCGTTCGCGGACGCGTGAGGTTCGCGTTCGCAATCCTCAGGACCCTTGACCAAAGTCAAGGCGCCTCCGGTCTTCATAGGAGAAACCTTGGCTGCCCAGCGGTGTCGCCAAGGGCGAATTCCGATCGGAGAACACGCGGCATGGCCCCCTTTCTTGGCGTCCCGCTCATGGATCGCGATCATGCAGCGATCGAGCGGATGCTCGCCGAATCCAAGGAGAAGCCGGACTTGGAACTCCTGACTTTTTTCGACGCGATCGCGCAGGAAGTCCGCGACCACTTCGGCCGAGAGGAGAAGGCAATGACGGAAGCGCGCGTTCCTGTGCTGCTTTGTCACCTTGAACTGCACGCCCAAATCCTGGGCGAGGTCGCAACCCTACGACGCGAGATTGTTTCCCGTGGCGCTGCGTCCGCGAGAGACTTGATTGACGCAGTCCTCCCAAGCTTGATCGCGAACCACGTCGCGACCGCCGACACCGTCAGCGCGAGGTTCCTTCGCGCGTGAGCCTATCGTTGCGGCGAAATTCCATTTCGAGTGCGAGCGAAGTCGCTCTGGCCTTCTCCTGCCGGTTTGTCGATTCGAGAAACGCAATCGTCCCATCGCAAAGCGTCCGGTGGCAAATGGAGGCCCTATGAGTAGCGCAAGCGTCGCATCTTGTAATAAGGTCAGCATGCCTGGTCTGCGCCGATAACCGCGGTGCGCAGTATTCAGCCGGACACACCCGGCTGGCGACTTAGAACTTGAGAGAGGTGCAGAATGGAAAAGGCTCATAAGAGTGTCAACCGGCGGACGGTCCTCATCGCTGCGGCGTGCGCGGCGCCGGCGCTGGCGCTGACGACGGGTGCGGCGCAGGCAAAGATGGCGCAGACCGCCGTGCGCTATCAGGCCGATCCGAAGGACGGCCACCAATGCGACGGCTGTGCGTTCTTCATCGCCCCGAACGCCTGCAAAATGGTCGATGGGGCAATCGCCGCCACCGGCTGGTGCGCTCTCTTCTCCGCCAAGAAGGGCTGACGGAAACGAACGCAAAAGGTCAAAACGCTGTCGAGTTTCGATAGACCCAAAAACGGTAGTTGCGACTTCGCACTGGGAACGCGCCCATTCTGAAGGGCATGACGCGCGATTCCTGGCTTACGCGGGTGAACAATCCCGATTTTGGCGAACCACTGGCCGGGCGGCGCCGAACTGACCGTTTCTTTGGTCGAGGTCCCAGTGTGGAATGGGATCAAGAGGCGGCGTTGACGCCGTCGGGGCAGCTGCCGTTCTTCATCCATATCCTCCTTCGGAGAGGCGATGTCGGCTCATCTCCCTTGAAGCGGGGCGATGGGCTCGAGCCCGTCGATGAGCGGGTCGAACGCGAAACGCGATTTGGCGGCGGCCGCATCCTCAACTACGAGCGTGTTGCCGACAACGCGCATTCCAAATGTCTTCATTCCGGACAGGGCGCGCGAAAAGGCTTCGCGGCTCATTCCGAGTTGTGAAGCGATTTCCTTCTTGTCGATCGGCAGCTTCACGGACGTTGCGTAATCGTCCCGACGCAAAAGCGACAGGAGATAGCAACCGACCCTCTCCTCCGCGTTGCGAAGTCTCAGGTTCTTAGCCGCGCGAACTTGCCGCCGGAACTGCGCGGAGAGGCACCCGAGAACCGCGCAGCAGAGCGCGTGATCGTTCGCCATCGCTTGGCGAAACGTCTCTGCGCTGATGAGAAGAAGATAGGCCTCGTCATACACCCGAGCCGTCATGAGATAGGGCTGCCGACCGATGACCGCCGCGGGGATTACGAGGTCGACGGGTTGCAAGAGCTCGATGAGCGTCTCCGCCTGACCGCTCACCCCGAGGAGTTCGATGCTGCCGGAGAGCAGGAACTGAGCAAACGCGGGCGTCTCCGCCTGCTCGAACACCACACTCCCGGACGGCATGCGGTGCAGCATGGCCTCAGCGGACAGCGCGTCCAACGTCCGGCGCGGAACCTCCCTCAGCCAGGCGACGCCGCGAAGCGCCTCGCGGGCCGGGGAATCCGGCGCGTCTGTGTCGGGCGCCGGAGATGTCGGGCCGATCTGCATTTGCGTACGCTCCGTCGCTGGGTGCGTGATATGGATCACGTGGTGTATTGTCGCACGTCAGGAATACAATTGACTTCAATCACGGCGTGACTACGATTTTGCTTGGAAGTGATCCTATATCGAGACGCAGTCGTATTCGCGAGCCTGGCGAAGGAGGGGGCTGAGTGAACAGAATTCTCGCCGCAGCCGGCATTGAGGCTCAGGTCAAGCCCATGCGAGGCCGGCGCCTCATGGCGGCGGCGCCAGCCAAAGGACCGGAATTGCGATTAGCGGGCGCCTGTGCCGATGAGGCTGTTGCTTCGCGCGCCTCCCGCCATGGCGAGGCGGGCAACCATGTCGCCCGCCAGCCGCTGGGCTTCCGCCACGACTTGCTCGTCATTCGACCGTTCGCCGATCAGCGCGTAGCGATCGAATCCGTCCTCCAACAGCCGCAACCCGTCCGCGGCGCTGCGCGGCGTCGGCAGGGCCGCGCCAATTGCGCCGGCGGCGGCGTTCTCTTCGTCAGCGGCGAGCCGTCGAAAGACCTCGGCGTCTTCAATGTGGCCCGCGTGATCGAGCGCCCGCGCAAGCGCCGCATGCGCGACCGCTGCCGCGCCGTCCCACTGTCGCGCCGACGCGCGCAGCATTTCGACGCGTTCGGGAATCTCCACAGCGGTGGGCCGGTTGGCATGAAAGGCGCGCCGGCGATGGCGACGCAGGATGGTGGCGTGCTCAAGTTCGTCGCGAGCCAAGTCTTCGGCCAAAGCGCGCACCGCCGGACTCTTGGTCTCAGCCGCAACATAAGTGTAGAAAGCGAATGCGCGCTCCTCATTGCGAACGGCGAAGGCAAGCGCCTGATATGCGCTGAGCGTCGCGCCGCGCGTTTCATCTTCGTCATCATTCGGGGGAGGCTCCCAACCGACGGCGAGAGTTCTCGCGGGCCTCTCCCAGCAAAGATTGGGCTCGCTCGGCGACCTGGCGGACGTGACGGTCTTCCATCCGGGCCAGAACGTCAAACTGCGCCGCGATCTCCGTGTCGCCCTGCAGTCTCATCCGAGACGCCAAGTCCCGGTAGCGTCTCGCGGCCTCTCGTTCCAGCGCCTCAGCCGCCATGATAAGCTTCTCGACGGCGTCGATCCGGATGCTTTTCGGTGTGAAGTTGCTCACGGGCGCCCCTCCGGCGTTTGCCCTTGTCGGCATCGGCTTAACATAAATCAAGGCGCCGCGCGCCGCTACGTGTGAGACCACAATTGTGTACAGCTTCGTACGCTAGCGATAGGTTATATCTGGTGGTTGCGTGGTAATGCAAGATAACGTAGCAATGAACACTATAATTACTAGCGTACGTATCGGGAGACTGGTCGTTTTGTACACGGACTGCCAGTCATTTTACTCCTATACCATGCTGGCTTCATTTGTGCGCTCAGCATTCCGCGGTTCGTTAGCGGTATTATCTTTCACAGTCTTCGCCTTGTTGGTTTCGGCGGCAAGCAGCCCTTGCTTGGCGCTCGAAAGTCAGCTTTCCACGTTCTTGGCGAAGGTCCCGCCGTCAGAACTGATTCCCGGTTCGGACCACTATGGCCCGATTGAAGGCAATCCTCCGCTGGTCAAGGCGTTCGCCGGACAAAAAGTGGTTGGATATGCCTTCGTCAACGCGGACTGGGTCAATTCGACCGGCTACTCCGGGCAACCCATCCAGATCCTCGTGGGCCTGACGGCCGAGGGCAAGATCGCCGGCGCGCGACTCATGGCGCATCACGAACCCATCGTGCTGATCGGCATCCCACCCGAGCGCATCACAAAGTTCATTCAGGGCTACGTCGGGCGCGACGTCTTGAAGCTCAGTCACGAAGCTCCATCGGAGCGCCCAACAGTCGACATCGTGAGCGGGGCGACGGTGACCGTGACGGTGATCGCCGAGAGCATGGTCCGCTCGGCAATGCGCGTCGCCCGGGCCGAGGGAATCGGCGGTCCGGCTCCGGTCGAAGCAACGGTGGCGCGCGAGATCGATCCTTCGCATGAGGCGCCGGCGGACTGGCCGAGTCTCGTCGGGGACGGCTCGGTGCGTCACCTGAGCCTTACCGTCGGGGACGTGACGGCGGCCTTCCAGCGCGCGGGCGATCAGGCTGCGGCCGATCACCCTGAATTCCGCCGATCCGACGGCGTCGTTCATCGACTTGTACCTCGCGCCCGTCACGGTTCCGGCGATCGGCAAGCGGCTGCTTGGCGACGCCGGCTTCTCCGCCCTTCAGAAGAGGCTCAAGCCAGGCCAGCAAGAGATCCTGATCGCGGCCAACGGCGCCTACTCGTTCAAAGGCTCGGGCTACGTGCGCGGCGGCCTGTTCGATCGCATCGAAGTTCTGCAAGGCGACGCAAGCTTCCGCTTTCGCGACGTGAACCACGATCGTCTCGGCGATATTCACGCGGCTGGCGCTCCCACCTTTCAGGACGTCGACCTGTTTGTCGTCCCGGACGGCGCGTCGCTCGATGTGACGAAACCGTGGCGGCTGCAATTGCTTGCGCAGCGCGCCTTTGGCGCCCGCGGCAAATCGTTCCTCACGTTCGACCTGACCTATGATCTGCCCGAGGCTTATCTGAAGCCGGCGCCTGCGGCTGCCGTCGCAGCGGCATCCGCGACTGCCTCGCCTTCTGCGACCGTCGCGGCTGAGCCCGAGCCATCCGAGCCGCCGATCTGGCAAGCGATGTGGCGCGCCAAGAGCGGGCAGATCTCCGTTCTGCTGTGCGCGCTTGGCCTGCTCACCCTGATCTTCTTCTTCCAGGATTTCTTCGTCACTCGGCCAGTTCTCTACGACCGCGTGCGGTTGGCCTTTCTCGTCTTCACCCTGTTCTGGATCGGCTGGTACGCGCAGGCGCAATTGTCGGTCGTCAACGTGCTCGCGTTCTTCTCCGCCCTGCGGACAGATTTCCGCTGGGACTACTTCTTGATGGCGCCGCTGATTTTCATCCTCTGGTTTGCGACCGCGGCCTCCGCCTTGTTCTGGAATCGCGGCGCCTTCTGCGGCTGGCTGTGCCCGTTCGGGGCGCTGCAAGAACTGACGAACCGCCTCGCCAAACTCATTGGGATTCCCCAGCTCAAGATATCCTTCGGCTTCCATCAACGGCTGACGGCGCTCAAGTACATCGTGTTCCTGGTGCTGTTCGGCATATCGCTCAGCGCTCTGGGAACCGCCGAGCAGGCCGCCGAAGTGGAGCCGTTCAAGACGGCGATCGTCCTGCGCTTCGCACGCGCCTGGCCGTTTGTGCTCTACGCGGGGGCAATGGTCGCCTCGAGCCTCTTCGTCGAGCGCGCGTTCTGCCGCTACCTCTGCCCGCTCGGCGCCGCGCTGGCCATTCCGGCCCGCCTGCGCATCTTCGATTGGCTGCGCCGCTATCGCGAGTGCGGGAGCCCATGCCAGCGCTGCGGCAACGAGTGTCCGGTGCAGGCGATCCATCCCGAGGGACACATCAATCCGAACGAATGCATCCAGTGCCTGCACTGCCAGATGCTCTACCACCACGACCAGCTCTGCCCGGTCATGATCCAGCGTCGCCTCAAGAGGGAGAAGTTTGCGGCAACCTCGTCGCCGGCGATGGCTCAGCCGCGCGTCAAGATTTCGGTCCAAGGTCGGGCGGAGCAGCCGTCGCCATGACCGTGAGTAAGCATTTTCGGGCCCCGCGTCCGGGGCCCCATTGGAGGAAGACCCATGACTGACCATGAACATGATGACAAGAACGGCGTGAGCCGTCGCGGAGTGCTGGGGGGAACCGCAGTCGCCGGCGTGGCGGCCCTCTCGGCCGGGGGGGCATATCTTGAATCGATCAGGCGAGCGAAGGCCGCCGTGAGCACTGAGGTCAAACCCGGCGACCTCGACGAATATTACGCCTTCAACAGCAGCGGCCAGACGGGCGAGGTGCGAATCCAGGCCCTGCCGTCCGGACGAGAGATCATGCGCATTCCGGTGTTCAATCGCGACAGCGCGACCGGATGGGGGTTGACCAACGAAAGCAAGAAGATCCTCACCGAGGGGCTTCTGCCTGAAACGAAAAAGTTCCTAGAGAGCCGAGGCGGCTCGTTTGTGAACGGCGACCTGCATCATCCGCATATGTCGTTCACCGACGGCACCTATGACGGCCGCTACATTTTCGCGAACGACAAAGCCAATTGCCGGGTCGCGCGCATTCGCTGCGACGTCATGAAGACCGACAAGATCATCGAGGTCCCAAACGCCTCTGACATCCATGGCCTACGTCCGCAGAAATTTCCGCGCACCGGCTATATTTTCGCCAACAGCGAACACGTGATCCCGATCCCGAATGACGGCAAAGGGAACCTGGACGACGCCAAGAACTATTGGTCCGTCTACACGGCGATCGACGGCGACGCGATGACGGTCGCCTGGCAGGTGCTGGTGGACGGCAATCTCGACAACACAGACGCCGACTATCAGGGGAAGTACACGGTCTCGAGCTGCTACAACCCCAACAAGGGCGTCACGCTTGCCGAAATGACGGACCACGAACAGGCGTGGGTGGTCGTTTTCAATATCAAGCGCATTGAAGACGCGGTGAAGAGCGGCGACTACAAGGAGATGAGCGGCGTCAAGGTGGTCGACGGTCGGCACGGATCGAAATATACGCGCTACATTCCGATCCCCAACTCGCCGCACGGGGTCAACACCGCGCCGGACGGCATCCACATTGTGATCAACGGCAAGCTGTCGCCGACCGTCAGCGTCATCGACGTGCGAAAACTCGACGACCTGTTCGACGGCAAGATCAAAGAGCGGGATGTGATCGTCGCCGAGCCGCAGATCGGCCTTGGACCGCTTCATACGGCTTTCGATGGGAAGGGCAACGCCTTCACCACCGCCTTTATCGACAGCCAAATGGTGATGTGGAATATCGACATGGCCAAGCGCGCCTTCGTGGGGGAGAAGGTGGACCCGATCCTGCAGAAGATCGATGTCCACTATCAGCCCGGCCACAACCACACCTCCATGGGCGAGACCAAGGAGGCCGACGGCAAGTGGCTCATGTCGCTCAACAAGTTCTCCAAGGACCGGTTTCTTCCGGTCGGCCCGCTGCATCCCGAGAACGACCAGCTGATCGACATTTCCTCGGGCAAGATGGTCCTGGTGCACGACAGCCCGGCCTTCGCCGAACCGCATGACATATTGATCGTCCACCGCTCCAAGGTGAACCCAGTCAAGGTGTGGAGCCGGGACGACCCGATGTTCGCCGAAGCGCGCGAGTGGGCGGCCAAGGACGGCGTCAAGCTCGAGGAAGCCGCGAACGTCATCCGCGACGGCAACAAGGTGCGCGTCTACATGCACTCGAACGCGCCGCAATACAGCCTCGACAAGTTCGAGGTGAACGAGGGAGACGAAGTGACCGTGTTCCTCACCAACATGGACGACATCGAGGATTTGACGCACGGGTTCACCATCGTCCGCTACGGCGTTATGATGGAGATCTCTCCACTCGAGACCGCCTCGGTCACCTTCACGGCCGACAGACCCGGGGTGCACTGGTGGTATTGCCAGTGGTTCTGCCATGCCCTGCACATGGAGATGTCGGGCCGGATGATCGTCCATCCGAAGGCGGTCTGATCATGCTCCGTCCGGGTTTCCCGCTGATCTACGCGGTCGCTACGGCCCTCGTTATCGGGGTCGCGGCGTCGTCGGGCGCGCGGGCGGACACGATCCAGGTCGGACAGGGCGAAGGCGCCGCGGAAGCGCTTTCGCACGCCAAACCCGGCGACACGCTGCACCTGTCGGCGGGTGTCCACAAAGGAGACGTGGTGGTTGCTGTTCCCGGCGTGACAATCGACGGCGAGCCGGGAGCTGAGCTGGAAGGAAGCGGAAACGGCGACGCCGTTCTCATCAAGGCGGCGGATGTGACGATCCGCGGCCTGACAATCCGCGGATCGGGTCTCAGCCTGATCGATAAGAACTCCGGCATATTCGTCGATCGGGGTGGCGACAGAGCCCGGATCGAAAACGACGTCCTGAAGGACAATCTGATCGGTATCTACCTCGACGGGCCTCACGGCGCCGTCGTGGCCGGCAATCGAATTGTGGGACTTGAGCGCCTGCGGATCAGCGAGCGCGGGCCGGCGATCTCCCTCTGGAACACGCCGGGTTCAGTCGTTGAGAACAATGACATCCGCTTCGGTCGCGACGGGGTCTTCTCTGTGACCAGCAACCACAACGTCGTGCGCGGCAACACCTTCCACAATCTGCGCTACGCAGTTCATTTCATGTACACAAACAGCAGCAAAGTCCAAGACAATGTGTCTGTCGGCAACCTCGCCGGATACGTCATGATGTACTCGGATCACCTCACCCTTCGCGATAACGTCTCCGACGCGGACCACGACAACGGATTGCTGTTCAACTACGCAAATGATTCGAGTATCGAGGGCAACGTCGTGCGCGGCAGCGACAAATGCGTGTTCATCTACAACGCAAACAAGAACCGCTTTGCCGGAAATTGGTTTCAGGGATGCGAGATCGGCGTCCACTTCACCGCGGGCTCCGAGGGCAACGAAATGACCGAGAACGCCTTCGTCGACAACCGCCATCAGGTGAAGTACGTCGGAACGCGCTTTCTGGATTGGTCGGCCAACGGAAAGGGTAACTACTATAGCGACAACCCCGCCTTCGACCTCAAGGGGACCGGGATCGCCGACACCGCCTATCGGCCCAATGACCTCATGGATCAGGTCATATGGCGGGCGCCCGCCGCCAAGATTCTCCTGAACAGCCCGGCGGTCCAGGTCGTCCGCTGGGCCCAGGCGCGATTTCCGGCGATCCATCCGGGCGGCGTGATCGATTCGGCGCCGCTGATGACGCCGCCGCACCCAGCCGCCTTATCACGGTTGGCGCCATGACCAAGGACGTGGTCGTCATGCGCGGCGTCAGCCGCGCTTATCGCCGTCAATACGCGGTGCGCGAGGTCGATCTGACGCTTGCAGCCGGCGAATGCGTCGCGCTCGTCGGGCACAACGGCGCGGGCAAAACCACGATGATCAAGATGATGCTCGGGTTGGCGCGTCCAAGCTCGGGCAGCGTCCGCGTCCTGGGCGAGGACCCCGCCGGCGGCGCCGCGACCCGCGCGCGTTTCGAGATCGGCTATCTGCCCGAGAACGTGTCGCTGCACCCTTCGATGACCGGCGTCGAGACGCTCGCCTTCTATGCCCGGCTAAAGCGGCAGCCGGCCGCGTCGGTTTCGCCGATGCTGGAGCGGGTCGGCATTGCCGGGGCCGCATGTCGGCGGGTCGGCGAGTATTCGAAGGGCATGCGGCAGCGGCTCGGCCTCGCACAGGCGCTGCTCGGCAGCCCGCGCGCCTTGCTCCTCGACGAGCCGACCTCGGGCCTCGATCCGGCTCTGAGGCAGCACTTCTATGAGATTATCCGGGATTTGCGCAGCAAGGGCGCGATGGTGCTCTTGTCCTCCCACGCGCTGGCCGAAGTGGAAGGCCAGGCGGATCGCGTCGTGGTGATGAACCAGGGTCGCAAGGTCGCCGACGGCAGCATCGCGGAGTTGCGCAATATTGCAGGCATTCGACCCCGGATTCGGGTGCGCTTGCCGCGCGTGCCGCGTGCGGTGGCGAACGCGCCCGACGCATGGAGCGGCTGGGCGGCCTCGTCCGAAGGGGTCATGGAATTGTCCTGCGAGGAAGGCGAGGTTTCCTCCGTTCTGCGAGGCCTGCCGGGTTCGGCGGCGGACATCGAGATCATTCGTCCATCGCTCGACGACCTCTACGCCTCCTTCCAAAAGGGGGGCGCATGAGAACGGCGATCACCATTGCGGGAAAGGAGATGCGTGACGGCATGCGCAACCGCTGGGTCGTCGCCACCACCGCGCTGATGGCGGCGCTTGCCCTGACCCTCGCCTTCCTCGGCGCCGCGCCGACCGGGACAGTCAAGGCCGGCGGGCTTGCGGTGACGATCGTGAGCCTGTCCAGCCTGACGATCTTTCTCGTGCCCCTGATTGCGCTGCTGCTGTCGTACGACGCGATTGTCGGCGAGGTGGATCGCGGAACGATGGCGTTGCTGCTCGCCTATCCCGTAGCGCGGTGGCAGGTCGTGTTGGGAAAGTTCGCCGGCCATCTCGCCATCCTCGGCTTCGCGATCGTGGTCGGCTATGGCGTGGCGGGGTTCGCCTTGCAGTGGGCCGGCGCCGACGAGAACGCCCCTTGGGCCGCCTTCGCCGTCATGGTTGCCTCCTCCATTCTCCTCGGCGGCGTCTTCCTCGCCATCGGCTATTTCGTCAGCACGTTTGTCCGCGATCGCGGCGCGGCCGGGGGAGTCGCCGTCGGCGTCTGGCTCTTCTTTGTTCTGCTTTACGATATGGGTCTGCTCGGACTGCTCGTTGCGGACCAGGGGCGCACGGTGACGGCGGACGTGTTGAACGCGCTGCTGCTCCTCAACCCCGCCGACGCCTACCGGCTGCTCAACCTCGCCGCGTCGACTGAGGTCAGCCGATTCGCGGGCGTCGCCGGTCTCGGCGCCAGCACGGGCCTCGGCCCCGGAGCGCTCGTTGGCGCGCTCGTCGCCTGGATGATCGCGCCGCTCGCCGCCGCAATCGCCCTGTTCGCACGGAAGCAATTATGAGACGGAGAGACGTGCTTCTTGGGCTGGTCCTGCTGGCGGCCGGCTGCAAGCGCGGCGATACGGCGGCCGAGGCGCCGCGACCGCGCGAGACCACGGATCGATCGACTTCGCAGTTTTGCGGGATGTCGCTGACGGAGATGCCGGGGCCAAAAGCCCAGGTCTTCGTCCGTGGCCTCTCCGACCCCTACTGGTTCGGCAGCGTCCGCGACATGTTCGCCTTCCTCCTTCTGCCGGAGATGCCGAAGGCGATAATGGCAGCCTATGTGAATGACATGGGTCGCGCGAAAAATTGGGATCAGCCCGAGCCCGGGACATGGGTCGACGCCCACAAAGCGCTTTATGTGATCGGGAGCCGCCGCCGAAACGCCATGGGAACCGACGAGGCGATACCGTTCGGAGACGCACAGGCTGCGCGCCGCTTCGCCGACGCCAACGGCGGTCGAATCGTGAATTTCGACGAAATGCCGCGCGTCTACGTCCTCACCGCAGATTCGGGAAACCCATGATGCCTGTCACCCGCCGCCGCTTCATCGCCATTTCAGCCGCCGCCGGCGGTCTGCCGTTGTTGCCGATCGCTCCTGCCCGCGCAGCGCCGCCGCTTCTGCGCATCTGGACCGGGACCGCGCTCGGCTGCGACGCGACCATGCAGATTCATCATCCCGACCCGGCGATCGCGGATCGGCTGATCGAGGCGAGCCTGGCGGAGGTGCGGCGTTTGGAAGCGATCATGAGTTCTTTACCGGCCGCATAGCGCTCTCTCCCAGCTCAACTGCAACGGAGAGCTTAGGAACCCCCCGTTCGACCTTGTGCGCGTTCTTGCCGAGGCTCGCCGCTATAGCGCGCTGAGCGGAGGCGCTTTCGACGTAACGGTCCAGCCGCTGTGGGATCTCTACGCCGGACATTTCTCCAGGCCCGACGCCTCGCCGGACGGCCCTCCGCCCGACGCAATCGCCGAAGCCGTCGCGCGGGTTGGCCACGAAGCGCTGGAGGTCGATCCGGATCGGCTAAGGTTCGCCCGGCCTGGAATGGGCGTCACCCTGAACGGAATCGGGCAAGGATACATCACGGACCGGGTCGTCGAGCTGCTCGGCGCCGGCGGCGTCGAGCACGCCCTCGTCGACATGGGCAAAACCCGCGCCATCGGCGGACATCCGGAGGGCGGTCCCTGGTGGGTCGGGTTGGAGGATCCCCGCACTCCGGGCGTTGTCGCCGAGCGCATTCCGCTGATCGACAGAGCCGTCGCGACTGCGGGCGGCTATGGCACTCTGTTCGACGCGGCTGGCCGCTTCAACCACATCTTCGAACCTTGGAGCGGACGCACAAGCTGGCGATGGCTGTCGGTTTCGGTCGAGAGCGCCAACGCGACAGAGGCCAACGCCCTCTCCAACGCCTTTGCGCTCATGCCCGAGTCGGCGACCGCGGCGATCGTCAGTTCGCTGGGCGTCTCCGCGCATTTCGTGCGTCCGGACGGGACACAACTGATTCAGCGCGCCTAGTCCGTCGCCAGCCAATCGGACCAATGTCCGCCGCGGGGTCTCGGCCCGCGATCAATTATCGACGGCCGGTCGCGAGACGCTGTCAGCTTCGGAATCCGCGTGAAGGCGCGCCGCCGGGCGATTGACCATTCATGTCGCAGGGTGCGATCGATCGCCTATGTCGCTGAAGATCCTGCTCGTCGACTCCGATCCCGCTCGCGCGCGCTCGCTCGAGCGGACGCTGGCGGACGCGGGATTTGCGCACGTGTCGCGCGCGGACACGGATGACGACCTCGTCGACGCAGTCCGCCGGCTCACGCCCGACCTCGTCATTTTCGACATGGCGCTTCCGGACCGCGACGCCTTGGAAGGCATCCGGGCGCTGTCGTCCAGCGCGCCGAGGCCGATTGTCATGTTCTCCGACAAGGACGACCCGGCTTTCGTAGCGGACGCGATCGACGCGGGCGTCTGCTCGTACAATCTCGCCGGCGTCTCTGACCGCGACATGAAGGCGATCGTCGCCTCGGCGGTCGCGCATTTCCGGCGCTACGCCAAGGTCGAGACCGAGCTTGCGGCGGCGACCGCGCAACTCGAAGAGCGACGCGTCATCGAGCGCGCCAAAGCCCTTCTGATGGCCGAGCGCAAGATCACCGAGCCGCAGGCCTACCGTTGGCTGCGCAACAAGGCGATGAACGACAATCGCCGGATCGCGCAAGTCGCCGCCGACCTCATCATAGACCAGGACGCCGATGGACTGCTCAAATGAGTGACGCTGTCTCCTCCTCCCGCTCTGCGCCCGGACGAAAAATCGCGATCGGCCTCCTGCGGCTGACCAACTCGGCCCCGGCGATCGTCGCCCACGAGTTCGGCTTCTTCGCCGACGAGGGCCTCGATGTCGCGCTGTCGGTCGAGCCGTCGTGGGCGAACGTCGCCGATAAGCTGACCTATGGCGCGCTCGACGCGGCGATCATCGTGCCGCCGCTGGCCTTCGCCGTCTCGCTCGGTCTGCGCGGGCCGGCCGAGCCGCTGATCATTCCCTACAGCATGAGCCTCGGCGGCGACACGATCACGCTGGCCAAAGGCCTTGCCGACGAGCTCCGCGACGAGGCGCGCGGCGTCGGTTACGGCGCGGCGCTCGCGGCGCGGCTCAAGGCGTCCGGGGGCGGCCGGACGCTGGCCGTCGTTCACGACTATTCCAACCATAATCTGGCGCTGCGCTACTGGCTCGCCGCGGCCGGGGCCCTCGCCGAGCGCGACTACGACGTCGTCGTCACGCCCCCGGCGCGCATGGTCGAGGCGCTACGCTCGGGCAGGATCGCCGGCTTCTGCGCCGGCGCGCCTTGGGGCGACATCGCCGAGCGCGCGGGCGTCGGCGCGACGGTCGCCACATCCGGCGACGTCTGGCTGAACGGGCCGGGCAAGGCGCTCGCCGTGCGTGAGCGGTGGAGCGAGGCCAACCCCAAGGCGCTCGCGGGCCTTTTGCGCGCGCTCTATCGCGCGGCCCGCTTTTGCGACGCGCCGGCCAATGCGACCTATGTCGCCTCGCTGCTCTCGCGCCGGGCGTGGCTCGCGGTCGACAGCCACGCCATTCTGTCGTCGCTGCCAGGGACCGTAGGGCGCAACCAGTCGCGCTTCCACGACCACGCAGCCACCTACCCCTGGCGCTCGCATGCGCTCTGGTTTCTCACGCAGATGACGCGCTGGGGCCTGATCGAGAAGGGCCTGCCGCTCGCCGCGGTCGCCGAGCGCGTCTATCGGCCGGACCTCTATGCCGCCGCGCTCGCGCCGGCCGGCGCGCCGATCCCCGCCGTGGACCGGAAGCGGGAGGGCGACCATGCGGCGGATTGGTCGCTGCCGGCCTCGCCGGCTCCGATCCCGATGGGGCCGGACCTTTTCTGCGACGGCGCCGTGTTCGATCCGGCGGACCTCCCCTAGGCGCCGCGGGCGCGGCGGGGCGTCCGCCAGCGGGTGTCGGGAGCGACCGCGGTTTTTGGTTCAAACTCTTGTGTTTTCAAAGGGTTAGGTCCGCATTTCGCTGATTCTTCAACGAGGGATTCAACGATTCCAATGGGTTACGGGGAGGTTGGGGTTTGGCGGCGCCTCGCTGCCGGATCTGCAGCGTGCGCAGTTGCTGAATCTGCTGCTCGCTTGCCCTGGCAGGTCCGGATGCGGTTGCCCCGCCGCCGGTTCGGCTTGACGACCCGGCTGCCGCGGCGCTCGTTGCGCCGGCAGCGGTTGGCGGCGCAATTCGGCGTAGATCACAAACCCGTTGCGGCCTGCTATTGTTTCAACTGCGGGCGCAAAATTCAGCAGGCGATCCGGCCTCGGAACTCAGCGCGGCGCATGCTATCGAAGGCGCAGGCGCCGGCATGTCGACATGGCCGGCGGTCGGCGCGGCGGTTCAAGCGCGACCCCGCCGGGCGGCGTAATCGTTGCGAAAAGGAAAGCGGCCCCATGACTCCGACAGACATCGGTCTTGTGCAGTCGTCCTTCGCCAGGGTCGCGCCTTTGGCCGACGAGGCCGGGACGATCTTCTACCAGCGCTTTTTCGAGATCGCGCCCGAGGTCAAGCCGCTCTTTCGCGGCGACATGGACGAACAGGGCCGCATGTTCATGTCGATGCTCACCGTGGCGGTCAACGGTCTCGGCACTTTCGAACTCGCTCGTGCCCGCCTTGCGCGATCTTGCGGTTCGCCACGCCGGCTTCGGCGTCAAGGCCGAGCACTATGCGCCGCTCGGCGCCGCCCTCATCTGGGTCATGGAGCAGAACCTCGGCGAGGGCTTCACAGAGGAGGTTCGCAGCGCCTGGATTTCGGTCTATGGCGCGCTCTCCCAGGTCATGATCGAGGCGGCCTATGGGGGTGGGATCGAGCCCTGATCGGCGGCAGCCGCGAGGCGGGGAACGCCGCTCTGAGCGCCTGATTTTTCTTGTGCGTTGCACAAGTCTTGATCAGCGCGTGCGGGCATTTGGGCGCCGGCAAGCTTCCACCCCTAGATAAGCCTCTGATATTGCTGAACGGCTACCTTGGCACGAGCTTTGCTTCCAAGGGAACGTCCGCGTCGTGAGACTGCGCGGGCTGGCCAGCGCCAACGGCGGCGCGCGCCACAACAGGCGGCTCGAAGCCGCCCTGATCGATCGGCGAGCCAATGGCGGTTCGCCCCCGGACTTGGGTCCGGCGGCGCAGATCATGCGCCGGGATTGAAAGCCTCCTCCTATGAACCGCGGATTTCTTCGCGCCGGGCATCTGCCCACGCTCGTCGCAGCGTTCCTCTATTTTGACGTCAGCTTCATGGTCTGGGTGATCCTCGGACCGCTGGCCGTGTTCATCGCCCGGGACCTGCACCTCTCGCCCGCCGAGAAGGGCCTCATGGTCGCGACGCCGGTGCTGGCCGGCGCCGTGCTTCGCATCGTCACCGGTGTCCTTGCCGACCATCTGAAACCCCGCCTCACCGCCATCGTCATGCAGACGATCGTGATCGCGGGGCTCGCCGCTTTCTGGGCCTTCGGCGTCGCAAGCTTCGAGACGACGCTGGCGCTCGGCGTCGTGCTCGGCGTCGCCGGCGCGTCCTTCGCCGTCGCGCTGCCGCTCGCCTCCTACTGGTATCCCCCACAGCACCAGGGAACGGCGCTCGGCATCGCCGGCGCCGGCAATTCCGGCACTGTGCTCGCCGCCCTGTTCGCGCCCTCGCTTGCGGTCGCGCTCGGTTGGCGGAACGTCCTCGGCCTCGCCATCATCCCGCTCGCCATCGTGCTCGCCCTGTTCATCCTGCTCGCCAAGAACAGCCCGCGGAGTCCGGCGCGCAAATCGCTCAAGGACTATGCCGAGATCCTCGGCTTCGCCGACGCCTGGTGGCTGATGGCGTTTTATTGTGTGACCTTCGGCGGTTTCGTCGGCCTCAGTTCGTTCCTGCCGATCTACTTCAACGACCAGTACGGCCTCTCGCCGGTCGCCGCCGGCTATTGCACCGCGGCCTGCGTGTTCGCCGGTTCGTTCGTCAGGCCATTCGGCGGCGCGGTCGCCGATCGGATCGGCGGCGTCAAGGCGCTGAGCTTCGTCTATGGCCTCGTCGCGGTCCTGCTGCTGATCGTCAGCCGCGGCATCCCGAACCTGATGGTCGCGCTGCCGCTGATCATCGTCACGATGGGCGCGCTCGGCGCGGGCAACGGGGCGGTGTTCCAGATCGTACCGCAGCGCTTTGCCCGCAACGTTGGAGTCGTCACGGGCCTCGTCGGCGCGACCGGCGGGGTCGGCGGGTTCTATCTCGCCGCCAGCCTCGGCTACGCCAAGCAGTTCACCGGCGGCTACGGGATCGGGCTCGCGATCTTCGCCTTCCTCGCGCTCGCCGCGCTGACCGCCCTCACAAGCGTCAGCATCCGCTGGCGCCGCACCTGGCTCGACCGGTCGGCGGCGCTCGCCGCCGCCAGCGCCTGATCCCGCCCGCCGCCGGCAGAGCCAAAATGAAACGAGATGAAAGAGCGCGGCAGGCCCTCATCCGGCCCTTCGGGCCACCTTCCCCCCGAGGGGGAAGGGCGCTCCCCCCTCTCCCACGCTACGGGATGCACATATCTTTTAGCGGTCGGGCTCCGCTCAACGGCGGCTGGCGTCCCCGCCCCCCACCGCCCGTCGACAGACGGGCGTCCTTCCGGACGCCCTATGGTGGGGGCGGGACAGGGTGGGGGGTCGCGCTCACTTCTCATCTGGCGCTGGAAGGGCTCCGAACTGTCCGAGTTCGGCGCGACCCCCCTCCTCGATCCTCCCCCACAAGGGGGGAGGAAGCCGCCCTCCAAGCGTGGGGCATGGCGGCAGAGGGCTGCGGGAGATGTGTGCATCCCGTAGCTCTCCCACGGGGAGAGGGAAGCGGCCGAAGGCCGCCGGGTGAGAGTTCGCCTCGGCTCCAACCTTCTTCGTTTCGTTCGTAGTGGCGTCGCCACCCTCACCCCCTTCACGCGCGGTAGGCGCGCCAAAGATCGGATTTCCCTCCATGCACCACCTTCAAAAGGAAGCCATTGAGGCGGCAGCGTCGCCCGCGCCGCGTCAGCGCCTCGTCATCATCGGCAACGGCATGTCGCCGGGCCGCGCGCTGGAAAGACTGTTCGAAGCCGCTCCCGAGGCCTACGAGGTCACGATCTTCAACGCCGAGCCGCGCGTCAATTACGATCGCATCATGCTGTCGCCGGTCCTGTCGGGCGAGAAGACCTTCGATCAGATCGTCATCCACGGCGACGGCTGGTACGTCGATCACGGCGTCACGCTCTATAAGGGCCACCGCGTCGTCGCGATCGACCGCGACGCCAAGACCGTGACCTCCGAGCATGGCGTCGTCGCCCGCTACGACAAGCTGATCGTCGCGACGGGTTCGACGCCGATCGTCATCCCCGTGCCGGGATCGAAGCTCGCCGGCGTCCTCACCTACCGCGATCTCGACGACGTCACCGCGATGCTGCTTGCGGCGAAGTCCCGCGGCGCCGCGGTCGTGATCGGCGGCGGCCTGCTCGGCCTCGAAGCCGCCATCGGCCTCAAGGAACAGGGCATGGAGGTCAGCGTCATCCATCTCATGCCGACGCTGATGGAGCGCCAGCTCGACCCGCCCTCGGGCTTCCTCTTGAAGGAAGCGATCGAGGCGCGCGGCGTGAAGGTCTTCACCAGGGCCAACACGAAAGAGATTTTGGGGACAGACCCTGGCAAAGGCCCCCCACGCGTGCGCGCCGTCCTGCTCGACGACGGAACCGAGCTTCAGGCCGACCTCGTCGTCATGGCGGTCGGCATCCGGCCGAGCGCCGCGCTCGCGCGCGACGCCGGGCTCACGGTCAACCGCGGGATCGTGGTCGGGCCGGACATGCGCACGAGCGACCCCGACATCTTCGCGCTCGGCGAATGCGCCGAGGCGCACGGTCAATGCTTCGGCCTGGTCGCGCCCCTCTACGACATGGCGAGCGTGGTCGCCGGGCAGCTTGCCGGCGACGCGGCAGCCGCCTTCAACCCGAGTGCGACCGCGACCAAGCTCAAGGTGACCGGCATCGCCCTCTTCTCCGCCGGCGATTTTTCCGAGGGCGAGGACCGACAGGAGATCGTCCTGCGCGACGCCGCCCGCGGCGTCTATCGCCGCCTCGTGCTGAAGGACGATCGCCTGATCGGCGTCGTGCTCTATGGCGACGTGTCGCACGGCGCGTGGCTGTTCGACCTCCTGAAGCGCGGCGTCGACATTTCCGACCTTCGCGAGACCTTGATGTTCGGACCGGGCGCCGCGGGGGCGCCCCGCTGGACCCTACGGCGGCCGTTGCAGCGTTGCCGGATGATGCGGACATCTGCGGCTGCAACGGCGTATGCAAGGGCAAGATCGTCGAGGCGATCAAGGCGAAGGGGCTCAAGACCCTCGACCAGGTGCGCGCCCACACCAAGGCGTCCGCAAGCTGCGGCTCCTGCACCGGTCTCGTCGAACAGGTGATCCAGCTCACCCTCGGCGGCGCCTACGCCCCCGCAGCCGCCCAGCCGATGTGCGGCTGCACCGATCTCGGTCCCGACGACGTCCGCCGCCTGATCGTGGCGAAGGCGCTGAAATCCATCCCCGCCGTCATGCAGGCGCTGGCGTGGAAGACGTCATGCGGCTGCGCCAAGTGCCGGCCGGCGCTGAATTACTATCTGCTGGCGACCTGGCCGGGCGAATACCAGGACGACGGCCAGTCGCGCTTCATCAACGAGCGCGTCCACGCCAACATCCAGAAGGACGGGACCTATTCGGTCGTGCCGCGCATGTGGGGCGGCGTGACCAGCGCCGCGGACCTGCGCGCCATCGCCGACGTGGTCGACAAGTTCGCCATTCCGACGGTGAAGGTCACCGGCGGGCAGCGGATCGATTTGCTTGGCGTGCGCAAGGAGCAGCTTCCGGCTGTCTGGGCCGACCTCAATGCCGCGGGCCTCATTTCCGGCGCCGCCTACGCCAAGGGCTTGCGGACGGTGAAGACCTGCGTCGGCTCGGACTGGTGCCGGTTCGGCACGCAGGATTCCACCGGGCTCGGGATCAAGCTGGAGAAATTCCTGTGGGGCTCGTGGACGCCGGCCAAGGTGAAGATGGCCGTCTCCGGCTGCCCACGCAATTGCGCGGAAGCGACCTGCAAGGACGTCGGCGTGATCTGCGTCGACAGCGGCTACGACATCGTGTTCGCCGGCGCCGCCGGGCTCGACATTCTGGGCACGCAGGCGCTCTGCCATGCGGATAGCGAGGCGGAGACGATCGAAATCGTCGCCGCCCTCGTCCAGCTCTACCGCGAGCAGGGGCGCTATCTCGAGCGCATCTACAAATGGGCGAAACGGGTCGGCGTCGAGTCGATCAAGGCGCAGGTCGTCGATGACCGCGACAAGCGGCGGGCGCTCTACGACCGCTTCGTGGTCTCGCAAAGCGTTCGCCCAGACCGATCCCTGGAGCGAGCGGGTCGCCGGCAAGGACGCGCACGAGTTCGCGCCGATCGCCGACCTCGCTCTGGCGGCGGAGTAAGACCCATGACCGCATTCTGTCTGGACGGACATCGGCGCGCTCGATCAGATCCCCCGTCGCGGCGCGCGCGTGGTGCGTACGCCCGAGGGTTGCGTCGCGGTGTTCCGCACCGCCGAGGATCAAGCCTTCGCGCTCGAGGACCGCTGCCCGCACAAGGGAGGCCCCTTGAGCCAGGGGATCGTGCACGGCAACAGCGTCACCTGCCCGCTGCACAACTGGGTCATGAGCCTCGAGACCGGCGAGGCGCAAGGGCGCGGACGAGGGCCGCGCGGCGACCTTTCCGCTCAAGGTCGAAGCCGGGCGCGTACTGATCGACCTCTCGGCGCTCGCCAACCGGCCGGCGCTCGGAAAGGCGTCGTGATGGAGGAGGGCTGGACCCGCACGACCTGCCCCTATTGCGGGGTCGGCTGCGGCGTGCTGGCGCGCGCCACAGACGACGGCGGCGCGGAGATCAAGGGCGACCCCGACCATCCGGCCAATTATGGCCGGCTCTGCTCCAAGGGCTCGGCGCTCGGCGAGACGCTGTCGCTCGACGGCCGGCTGCTCGCGCCGATCGTCGACGGCGCCGAGACGAGCTGGAACGAGGCGCTCGACCGCGTCGCCGTGCGCTTTTCCGAGACGATCGCCGCGCATGGACCCGACAGCGTCGCCTTGTACGTCTCCGGCCAACTCCTGATCGAGGACTATTACGTCGCCAACAAGCTGATGAAGGGTTTTATCGGCTCGGCCAATATCGACACCAATTCGCGCCTGTGCATGGCGTCTTCGGTCGCCGGCCACCGCCGCGCCTTCGGCTCGGACACCGTGCCGGGTTGTTATGAGGACCTGGAGGAGGCCGACCTCGTGGTGCTGGTCGGCTCGAACCTCGCCTGGTGCCATCCGGTGCTGTTCCAGCGCCTGCTCGCGGCGCGCGAAAAGCGCGGGACGAAGATCGTCGCGATCGACCCGCGCGCGACCGCGACCACCGAGGCGGCCGACCTGCATCTGCCGATCGCGCCGGGCGCCGACGTCGCGCTGTTCTCCGCCCTGCTCGCCCATCTTGCGGAGACGGGGCGGATCGACCGGCGCTATGTCGAGCGGCATACGGTCGGGCTCGAGGCGGCGCTCGCCGAGGCGCAGCGCCTTCGATCTCACCGCGACGGCAAGAACGACCGAACTGACGCCGGACGCGCTGAAGACCCTCTACGACCTCTTCGCCCGCACCGAGCGCGTCGTCACCATCTACAGCCAGGGCGTCAACCAGTCCTCGGCCGGGACGGACAAGGTCAACGCCATCCTCAATTGCCATCTCGCCACTGGCCGCATCGGCCGGCCGGGCATGGGGCCGTTCTCGGTCACCGGCCAGCCGAACGCCATGGGCGGGCGCGAGGTCGGCGGTCTCGCCAACATGCTCGCCGCCCACATGGAGATCGAGAATCCGGAGCATCGCCGCATCGTCCAGGATTTCTGGGGCTCGCCGACGATCGCGACGAAGCCGGGCCTGAAGGCGGTCGACCTGTTCCGCGCCGTCGAGGACGGCCAGGTCAAGGCGCTCTGGATCATGGGCACCAACCCGGCCGACAGCATGCCGGAAGCGGATCGGGTGCGCGCGGCGATCCGCAACTGCCCGTTCGTCGTGGTCTCCGACGTCTGCCGCTCAACCGACACGACGGCGCTCGCCGACGTGCTGCTGCCGAGCGCGGCCTGGGGCGAGAAGGACGGAACGGTCACCAATTCCGAGCGGCGCATGTCGCGCCAGCGGGCGTTCCACCCTCCGCCGGGCGAGGCGCTGCCGGACTGGCGGCAGATCTGCGATGTCGCCAAGCGCATGGGTTTCGGCGACGCCTTCGGCTATCGTTCGCCGGGCGAGATTTTCCGCGAATATGTGCGCCTTACGGCGATCGAGAACGACGGCCGGCGCGACCTCGATCTCGGCGCGCTTGTCGACATTGCGGATGACGCCTACGCCGACCTCGCGCCGTTCCAATGGCCGCGCCGCAAGGGCGAGGCGCCGGCCGAGACGCGCTTCTTCGCCGATGGCCGCTTCTACCATGCCGACGGCAAGGCGCGCTTCATCGCCACGCCCTTCCGCGCCCCGGCCGCTCGAACCAGCGCGCGCTTTCCGTTCCTCCTCAACACCGGCCGCATCCGCGACCAATGGCACACGATGACCCGCACGGCGAAGACGCCGCGGCTGATGGCCCATATCGGCGAGCCCTTCGTCGAGATCCACCCCGAATGACGCGAGGACGATCGGCGTCGCCGCGGCGGACCTCGCCGAAATCGAGAGCGAACACGGTCGCGCTGTGCTGCGCGTGGTCGTCACCGAACGGCAGCGGCGGGGTTCGCTGTTCGCCCCGATGCACTGGACGGACCAGTATTCCGCGCTGGCGCGAGTCAACGCCCTTGTCCCAGCCGTGGTCGACCCTGTCTCCGGCCAGCCGGAACTGAAGATTGCGGCCGTCTCGGCGACGCGCTACGCCGCCAATTGGTACGGCTTCGCGGTCTCGCGGCGGTCGATCGCGACCAAGGGGGCGGACTATTTCGCGATCGCGCCGGTGCGCGCCGGTTGGCGGGCCGAACTCGCGGGGACCACCCCGCCCGAACACTGGACGGCATTCGCCAGGATTGCGCTCGGGCTCGGCGACGACGGCGAAATCATCGCCTATCACGACGCGGCGGCCGGTCAGCGCCGTTTCGTCGCTTTCGAGGGGGAGACCTTCGCCGGCGCGCTGTTTGTCGCGCGCGAGCCGGCCGCCGTCGCCCGCTCCTGGCTCGCCGATCGTCTCGGCGCGCCGATCGCGCCGCAGGACCGGCTGAGGCTGCTCGCCGGACGCCCCGGCGCGGAGGCGCGCGACCGCGGTCCGACCGTCTGCGCCTGCTTCGACGTCGGCCGCAACGAGATTGTCGAGGCCGCAACGCAGGGATGCGCGACGGTCGCCGCGATCGGCGCGCGCCTCAAGGCCGGCACGAATTGCGGCTCCTGCCGCAGCGAAATCGCCCGGCTCGTTGGCGCCGAAGCGAGCCGCCAAGTCCAAGCCGGGTAACTCCCAAGCCGCCTGCAGCGCTCCCCTCCCCTTCGCCGATAGCGCGCCATCTGGGCAGTTGCCATCGGCCAGACTAGGCTGGCGCTGACAGGAGCGTGGCCATCGGGACCGCGTCCCCGCGCCACCGGTGCGCCGAAAGGACGGCGATGGACGAAGCCGCAGACCCCGCCGACACGACGTTCCGCCAGCTCCTGAACCACGAGATTCTCGTCAGCGAGCGGCGGCGCATGCTGAGCCTGGCCGCCGTGGCGGCTGTCATTCTCGCGCTGATCCTCCTCGCGGTCACGTTCGCGCCTGACTTCGTAAGGTCGATCTATCATGACCGCGTCCCGGTGCGCGCCGCGTCGGCGGCCTTCTCGGCCTTCATTGCCTACGAGTTGCTGGCGGCTTCCCTGCTCACCGTCCTCATCCGTCGCGGTCGATGGTTTCCTCTCCCTGGCCGCTATATGAACGCCCTGATCGAGACCAGCTTTCCGACTTTGCTGCTCTATCTCCTCACGGGATATCTGTCCGCGCCGATCGTCTTCGACACATGGCCGGCGCTGCTCTATTTCGTCTTCATCATCCTTTCGACCCTGCGGCTCGATTTTGCGCTGTCGGCCTTCACCGGCGCGGTCGCCGCGGTCGAGCTCTTCGCCCTCGCCTATGTGACGCTGCACCTCGTCTGGCGGACCGACGACCCGAACTTCAGCATCGCCTATCACGTGGCGCGCAGCGCCGTCCTTCTCGGCGCCGGTCTCATGGCCGGGTCCGTCGGCGTCACGATCAAGAGCCACTTCGAGCGCGCGCTCGCCGCGACGTCGGCGCGCGACCGGGTGACCAACCTGTTCGGCCAGCACGTCTCGCCGCGCGTCGTCGAGCGGCTGCTCGCCATCGGCGCCGCCGAGCTCAGCGAAATGAGACAGGTCTGCGTGATGTTCGTCGACATTCGCGGCTTCACCGAGGCCTCGCGCAGCCGCACGCCGGCCGAGGTCGTCGCCCGGCTCGACGCCTTTTTCGAGATCCTGGTCGACATCGTCGATCGGCACAACGGCATCGTGAACAAGTTTCTGGGCGACGGCCTGTTGGCGATCTTCGGGGCGCCGATCGACGATCCGCTCGAGGCGGTGAACGCGGTCGCTGCGGCGCGCGAGATGCTGAGCGCCGTCGAGGCCAGCAACGTCGGCAATCCCTGGCCGATCCGCCTCGGCATTGGCGTCCACATCGGCCAGGCGGTCGCCGGAACCGTCGGCACGCCGCGCCGCAAGGAATACACCGTGATCGGCGACACGGTGAACCTGGCGTCGCGCCTCGAGAGCCTCAACAAGGAGGTCGGCTCGGAACTGATCGTCTCCGACGCCGTGCGCGAGGCGGCCGGCGAGGCGATCGGCGAGGCTCAACCGCTCGGACCGGTCGCCGTGCGCGGCTACGCCGAGCGGGTCACGGTCTGGCGGCTCGCATGAGCGAAATCGGTTGGAACTCCCCCCGTTTGGCGGCGTTGAGAGGCGCGGCGTCTTCATGGGGGACGAAATGGAGACGGGCAACATTTCTGCTGCGACCGCGGAAGAGGGCGAAGCCGGACCCTTCGACGCGTCCCATCTCGACGCGGCGGAGAAGACCCAGGCGGCCGAGCATTCCGCGCCGCAAGCGGTCGTCATCCATGAAATTCTGCGCAAGGACGGCGAAGCCGAGCTTGCGCGTCGCGTCGGCGCGATCTTCTGGTCGGGCCTCGCGGCGGGACTGTCGATGGGCTTCTCGTTTCTGGCGATGGCGCTGATCCAGAGCGGGCTGCCCGAAGGGCCGTCGCGGCGTCTATTGGAAAGCCCCGGCTACTCGTTGGGATTCGTAATCGTCATTCTCGGACGCCAGGAGCTTTTCACCGAAAGCACCCTGACGGCCGTGTTGCCCCTACTGGTTCGGCGCGACCGGGCGACCTGGATCGCGCTCGTCCGATTCTGGGCGATCGTGCTCAGCGCCAACATTCTCGGCACGCTCATTTTCGCCGGGCTGCTGGCGTTCAACGGCCTCTTTCCCGAGCCGGTCCACGCAGCGCTCGTCGAGATCGGCCGCAACGCGGTCAGCGGCCCGTTCTGGCCGACCGCGATCAAGGCGGTGTTCGCCGGCTGGCTGATCGCCCTGATGATCTGGCTGCTGCCGAGCGCCCGCTCCGCCCGCCTGCTGGTCATCATGCTGCTCACCTACGTCGTCGCGATCGGCGGCTTCTCTCACATAATCGCCGGCTCGGTCGAGGCGGCCTTCGCCGTCTTCGCCGGCGACGCGTCCGTGCGGGATTATCTCGTGCGGTTCTTCCTACCCACCATCTTGGGCAACACGCTTGGCGGCGTCGCCCTCGTCGCCCTGCTCAATCACGCGCCGCTCGCCCCGGACTTGCAGGAATGAGCGGAGCAGCGCGCGAGTCGCGCTATCCCCGGTCCCCCTTCAGCTTCTGGCTCGGGCTCTTCAGCGCGTCCATGAACGCGCGGGCGTGCAACTGGTGGAGGACCAGCGGGTCGTTCTGGGCGACGTCGTTCAAAATCGTGTGGACGGAGAGCTTGCGGGCCGCCGAGGTCAGGTTCGACCCGAGCAGCCGCAGTCGTCCGGCCACGCCCTCGAGATCGTCGCGCGCGGCCGCGTCGATCTTCACCGTCTTCGCCGTTGCGACCATCCGCCCATGCGCTGCGACGTTCGGCGCGAGGATGTCGGCAAGCGTCTGCTGCACCGGGCCGTAGTTCATCAGGTCCATGTGGTCCAGGTCGTCGCCGGTGATCGTGCTCACCTGCGGATTGCCCAGAAGCCGCGCCGACCAGGCCGGGATGACGCCGTCGCCGGGGCCGAGCGTGTCGTGGATCGGGTCGCGAAGCGGGTCGGCGACGTAGTCGGCCGGAATGCGCGCGGAGGTCTGGCTCACCACCGTGTCGTGCCTGGTCGCGCCGCTATCGGTCTGGACGCCGCGAATGTGCCAGAGTTTGCGCGCGACCGAGGGGTCGAGCGGCTTCGACACCGCCTTGGCCGCCTCCTGGCCGGCCGCCAGCAGGTCCCAGTCGAAGCCGTAGGACGGCGGGTAGCGAACGTAATCCGCGTGCCCGAGCGGTCGGTCCGGCTTGCCGGGCGACGGGTTGTAAGGGTCGGCCCGCTCGGTCGCGATCGCCGCGTCCATGGAGGGGTATTCGGTCAGCGCATAACCCAGCGGATCCTCAGCGAAGGCTTGGGCGTTGGCGTCGTAGGTCGGTCCGTCGAGGAACAGAAGCTCGTAGCTCGCCGGCAACGTCGAGCCGATCCGGGTGACGATCTCGGCGCCGTCGAGGCCCTCGACGAGGTTGAGATCGAGCTCGCCGACAAAGAACCGATGCGCCTGACCGCCATAGCCGTAGAACGGCGTGCCGACCGTGATCGCGCCCTTCAGCCGCCGCACGTACGGGTCGTCGGCGCGGTTCAGGACGTGCTTGGCGATGATGCCGCCAAAGCTGTGGCCGACGATCCAAAAGTTGTCGAGCGGCGAGGGATGGCATTGCGCCACGCCCTGCTCGAAGGCGGGAAGGACTTTCTTCAGGAAGAAGTCGGCCGTCGCTTCGCCGGAGCGCCGCCAGTCCCAGCCGACCACGAACACGTCGAGCCAGTTCGCCGCGCACCAGTCGGCGAAGCCCCCGTAGGGCTGGAGCGTGACGAAGTCGACGTAGCCGTCCGGCAGAATGTAGCGCTGCCCGCTGTCGTCGCCGCCCTCGATGGCGAGCGCCTGCGCGCCGCCGAGGAGAAAGCCGCAGGTGAGCCACAGCGGTTCGTAGGCGAAGGGGGGACCGGCGTCGGCAGGCTGGCGCGCCCGCACGAGTTGCGAGGCGAACCCCCCGGGAAACAGGAAGATCGTCGTGTGTTGCGCCGACGGATTGGCGTCGTAGCGGTGGACGAAGTCGGCGATCCTCGTCTGAAGCCGGTCGAGATACTGGTTCTCCACAGCCTGGCTATAAAGGCTCATCGGTGGGCTCCCTGTGATGCTTCTTTCGCCTTCCGGCGCGGGATTCGAGCGCCGGCCTCAGCCAGGCGGCGAGCGCGCCGTCGGCCTCGGTGACGACGATCGGATCGAAATAACGGCGGCGATCCTCCTCGGAAAGATCGGCCGGCCGTTCCAAATATTGCGGGTCGAGCGTGTCGGTCCCAGCGAGATAGGTGCGCGCGGCGGATTTCTCGGCGCGCGACCAGACAAAGCAGTGCAGATTGGCGGCGGCGATGTAGAACAAACGGATCGGGTTCCGCGTGCCCGAGCGGGAAATCCGCCGGATCGTCTTGATCAGCACGCCCCACCGCCCGACCACCTCCCACGGCCGCCGGAAGAGCTTCTCGACGAAATCGGCCAGCGCGGAGGGGTCGTCGGCCAGGTCCGCATAGGCGATCGTCTCGCCGTCGAGATCGCGCAGGCGCAGGTTCGGCGCCAGCGACCCGGCCTCGGCGTCGTCCCAGAACGTGTTCGTCCCGACGAGGGGCGCGATCACGCTCATGTAGGTCGGCATCGGCATGGTCGGGTGGCGCGCGATCGTCTCGATCTGCCGGCGCATCTCGGCCGCGGTCTGCCGCCGGGGGTCGAAGAGATATCCATAGGTGATGCCGATCCCGAGCGACTCGGCGTAGGCGATGTCCGCGATCACGTCGCCGCGGCCGAGGTTCTGGGTCTTGTTATGGCGACGCAGAAGCTCGCGGTCGAGCGATTCGAGCCCGACGAACAAGCCGTTGCATTTCGACCGGGCGAGCAGCGTGAGCAACTCCCGGTCGTGCAGGATGTTCTGGGTGACGAGGGCGCCCCAGCCGCGCACCTCGCGACGCGCCCGCATGAGTTCGCAGACGGCGAGCATGTGCGCCCGATTGTCGGAAAAATTGTTGTCGAGCAGCAGGACTGTCGGATACCAGCGCCGGAAGCTGAAGACGGGCGCCGAGGCCATGGCGCTGTCGAGCGCCTCGGCGAGCGCGTCGAGCTGGTAGCCCGCATGGCCGCCGACCTCGCTCGGCATGGTGCAGAACGCGCAACGGAAGCTGCAACCGCGCGAGGCCTCGAGGAGATGCATGCTGGGGCTGATTCCGTTGCGGGCGAAGTGCCGGTAATCCACGCGATAGGGCCGAATTGCGGTGATCGGCGAGCGATAGATCGGCTTCAGGCGGCCGGCGAGAAAGTCTGCCGCGACGTCGGCCGCGCTTTCGACGCCGCCCGCGCAGACGACGTCGAAGAACTCCGCCGCAAATTCCGGAAACAGCGTGCAGATACTTCCCCCGGCGACGACGACCGCGCCGTTGCGCCGGAAGTGGAACGCAAGCTGCCGCATCCGGTCGAAGTCGACCTGCAATCCGGTGAGGAAGACCAGATCGTAGCGGCGGTTCGCGGAAGTATCGAACGGCCCGTGCCAATCCTCGTGGTGCAGGCGGACATCGAACCCGAAATTCCCGATCAACGAGGCGACATGCAGACCGCTGATCGGCTGCATGACGTAGCGGGACCGGCGCTTGTTGCGCCCGGGTCGCAGATGGGCGCATACGACGAGGGCTTGCAGCTTGGCGCTGCGGCCCATAAAGTTTAATTGAGAGTGCTGCGCCGCATTCAACAACAACCACCCCCGCTTTTTGATCGCGCTGACGCCGCTGCAGCCCGGCAAGCGATCGTAAGCGGACCAGTCGGACGCGACAAGCAAGACAGGCGATGCCGGTGAACCTGAGTTATTCCCGTCTGCGACCTGACTTTTTTCGCAGCGGCCCTCCCCAATGACGACCGACAGGAAAACGCGGGCGCCCGATGCGTCGCCGGAGCGGCGCTACCTGTCGATCATGTTCGTCGACGTGGTCGGCTTCACCCGGCTGTCCGAGGAGGTCGACCCCGAAGACCTGCTGGCCATCCAGCGGCGCTACCGCCAGATTGCGCTCAACGTCACCGAACGATTCGGCGGCTTTGTCGGCGACTTCGCCGGAGACGGCGTCCTCGTCTATTTCGGCTATCCGACAGCTCGCGGCAACGATGCGGAACGCGCGGTGCGCGCCGCATTCGAGATGGTGTCGCAGCTCGGCGGAACAGAATTCCCGCTTGCGGACGGGGGCGTCCGCAAGTTGCAGGTTCGGATCGGCGTCCAT
The DNA here is from genome assembly GCA_963770035.1 of uncultured Alphaproteobacteria bacterium. Classification (GTDB taxonomy): domain Bacteria; phylum Pseudomonadota; class Alphaproteobacteria; order Rhizobiales; family Beijerinckiaceae; genus Roseiarcus. The sequence goes on from CAVYON010000005.1 coordinate 41,759, forward strand.
ACCGGACTCGTCGTCGTCGGACGCGAAACGGTGCGGGCCGGCGAGGCGCCGCTCGGGGTCGTCGGCGCCGCCGTCAACATCGCCTCTCGGCTGCAGAACGAGGCGCCGCCCTCGGCCGTCGTGGTCAGCGGCGAGACCTATTCGCTGGTGCGTGGCCTGTTCGATTTCGTGCCGCTTGGCTGGCGCACGCTGAAGGGGCTGACCCAGCCGATCGAGGTGTTCCATGCGATGCGGTCGAGGCCGGTCGCGTTGTCGGGTCCGGTCGAGACCCGCGCCAGGACCGGCGCGGCGATGATCGGCCGAGAGCCGGGTCTGGCGAAGCTTCTGGCCTGCTGGCGGGCGGTCTCGGCCTCCCGTAGCGGCCAAATCATCGAGATCGCCGGTGACGCGGGCGTCGGCAAGACCCGCCTGGTCAACGAGTTCTGCCTGCATCCGGCGATGAGCGGGGCGGCGCTCATTCAGATCGCCTCGCACGAGCTGTTCGCCAACACGCCGCTCTACCCCGTGGGACAGCATCTTTGGAAGCGCGCCGGCCTCGCGATCGAAGACGACGCGGAAGCGCGGCAACACAAGCTCGGCGAGCTGCTCGGCGAATGGAATCTTCGGAGCGAGCAAAACGCGCGCATCCTCGCGAGCCTTCCTGGGCTCGGGTTGACCGCGCCCACGGTCGAGTTGATCGCTCCGACGCCGCACCTCTTCAAGCGCGCCCGGTTCGGCCTGATCGCCGAGGCCTTTCACAAGGTCGCGGCAAGCAGGCCGACCGTTCTGGTGCTGGAGGACGCCCACTGGGTTGATCCGTCGACCGCCGAGCTTCTCACAGAGATCACGCGGAAGCGTGATGCGGCCTATCTTGTCGTGGTCACGCGCCGATCCTTCCCCAAAGGACCTGCGCTGCCGGCGGCCAACGAGACCATTCGCCTCGAGCCGCTGCGCGAGGTCGATTGCCTGGCCTTGGCGAGGAGCCTGCCTGGCGCCCAAAGCTTGTCTGAGGAGTCGATCCGCGCCGCCTGTCAGGCCGCCGAAGGCGTGCCATTGTTCGTCGAGCAGATGACTCGCGCCCTGGTGGACGAGCGCGCCCAGGGCATCACCCGCAACCGCAAGGGCGCCTCCCTGCCCCTCCTGCTTGCCGAAATGATGTCGGAGCGTCTCGACCGGCTGCCCGGCTCCCGTCGGATCGTCCAGGCCGCGGCGTGCCTCGGCCGCTCGTTCCGCCCCGAGTTTCTCGCCGCGCTCCTGCGCGAGGAGCTGGCCGAACTCGCTGAACCTCTCGAATTGCTGGTCGAGGCCGAAATCCTGCTACCCAAGCGCCACGGCCTCGAAATCCGTTACGAGTTCCGCCATGCGTTGATCCGGCGCATGGCGGACGAGTTGACGCTCGACCGCGACCGGCGCTGGCTGCACGCCCGGATGGTCGAGCTGCTCGACCGCGAGGGCGACGTCCGGACGGCGCCCGAAATGCTTGCGCATCACCAAACCGAGGCGGGCTTGTTCGGCGATGCGATTGCGAGCTGGATCGAGGCGGGCCGGAAGGCTGCCGGCCAGTCCGCCCATCACGAGGCGATCGATCACCTGAACAAGGGGCTCGGGCTTCTCGAGCGGGTGCCCGACGTGACCGTCCGCCGCGGCCTCGAAATGAAGCTCCTCGCCGTCATGATCGGCTCGCTCACTATCACCCAGGGGGCGACATCGTTCGAAGTCTCCGCCCATTGCGCGCGTGGGCTCGAACTGTCGCGCGACTTCCCGACGCCCATGGTGTTTCCGTTCATCTTCGGCCAGTTCACCTTCGCCAATTGCCGGGGCCTGCGGGCTGAGGCGGAGGCGAGTGCGGACTTGTTCCTGTCGCTCTCCGAGCAGATGCGCTACGCGGCCGGCCGCGTGATCGGCCATCGGCTGAAGGGGATGCTGGCGCTCGGCGCCGGGGACCTCATTGAGGCCAAGGCTGAGCTCGAGCGGTCCATCAGCATCGCCACCCAGGATGGCGACGCGGGCAGCACGAGCGTTTACGGGCAGAACGCGCAGGTCCATTCCCAGGCGATGTTGAGCCAGGCCCTATTCTGCCTCGGCGACGTGGAGCAGGCGCTGCGTGTCGGCCGCGAGGCGCTGCTGGCGCTGGACGACTTGCGCCATCCCCACTCGACCGCGATCACGATCGGCTATGTCGGCGGCAACGTCTTCGGCTATATCGGCGCGACCCGGCATCTCCTGCGCGAGGCGCAGCGGTTGCTTGCGGTGTGCGAACAGCACGACCTGCCCGGATTTCGTCCGCACGCCCTGGGGTTCCTCGGCTGGGGTCTGGCCCAGAGCGGGCAATATGCGGAAGGCGTCGCGTTCATGGAGCGGGCGATCCGCGAGTTCGACGCGATCGATTACAAGCTCGCGCTCGGCGCGCATCTGACCAATCTCGCCGAGGCGCTGCGCCGCATGGGCCGCCTCGACGAAGCCAAGGCCTATTCTGCGCGCGCAGTCGACAACCTTCGCGACCACAACGCCGGCTGGGCGGAGCCCGAGATCCTGCGGGTCGACGCCCTGATCGAGCACGACCTTTCGCAAGGCGACACGACGGAAACGGTCGAGCGGCTGCAACGCGCTGCGGACCAAGCGCGCCGGATCGGCTCGCCTGTGTTCGAGCGGCGATGTCTTTTGAGCCTCATCGAGGTCGGCGGCGACAGGACGGGGAAGGCGCAAGAGCGCCTCCATGCCCTCGCCCACCTCGACCAGATGCCGGAGCTCGTCGACGCCATCATGAGCGAGCCGCGCGTCTTCGCCTGACCCATCCGCGCCGGCTCCTCAGTCCGATTCGGACGCCACGCATCTGGACCGGGGCGACCCTAAGCAGAGATTCTTATCCTGGCCAACGGAACAAGCGAGAAAATTCACCACAAGGAACACGAAGAACCACGAAGGCGCACAAGGAGCCCTGACGTTCTTTGTGCCCTTCGTGCCCTTTGTGGTGAAAGTCGAACTCTAACTTGGTCCATTCGTTGGGCTGGCTAAAGGAATCTGCTTAGCCGTCGTCGCGCCAAAACCGCTCGGCCTTGATGAAGCGGCGCCAGGTCTTCCTCAGCGCGTCCACGTCGCCCGCGCTCTCCCGCGCGCACCATCCGGTCGCCAGCCCGGCCGCATAGGCGGCGCTGGCGCTCCGTGGCGGCCCCAGCGCCTTGACCAACCTGTCCGCGATTGTCGCGTCGTTGAGCTCGCCGAGCCGGTCTTGAAGGTCGGCGGCCTTACGAACGTAACGGTCGACGACCGATCGGGGGTGAAAAAGACCGCCGAAGAACTCGGTCGCGTAGCGCATGTGCTTCATGGCGATGCGCAGGGCGTGACGGGCCTCGGGTTTGAGCGAGCGGAAATGCCGGCCGCGCCGCTTCACCTTGCGGTCGAGCGCTTCCAGCCAGCGCGCGGCAAAGGCCGCCACCGGCTCGTCGAGCGCAGCGAGCGCCGCCTCGGCGGCGCCCTCCCGCCAACCGCGGCTGGCTGCGAGGCGTTCGAGACGCAGGGCGAAACGCGTGACCGACGGGTCGGCGCCCAGCCGCGCCACGGCCGCATGGGCGCCGGCGGCTTTCGCCTTAGCCGCAGCGACAAGGCCGTCGAAGTCAGGCTCGCCGGCAAAGCGCCCGAGCGCGCCCCCGTCGCTGAGGCGCATGACGAACACGTCCCAGTCGCGGGCCTCGCCGAGCAGAGTTGCGATCCGTTTCGATTCCAGGCCCAGCTCGTCGAATTCGGGGCAAGGAAAGGCGCGCTGGAATAGGCCCAACGCCGACCGCAGCCGTCGCATGGCGACGCGCATCTGGTGCACCGCCTCGACCGCGTCGCCCGCCTCGAGCGCGGGCAGATTGGCGAGGAAATGCGCAAGCCCGTTGCGCAAGATCGCGGCGATCGCCGCGTCGAGCGACATGTCCAGCCGGAGCGCCGGATCTTGGGCGGAAGCCGGCTCGGGCGGCTCGCCGTCGAGCAGCGCATGCGCGCGCTCCGCCTTGCTCGCCATGCCCAGGCGCAGCGGAAGAATCTCGAGGAGGTCGAGCCCGAGCGCGAACAGGGCCGAGGGCGGACCCGACTTCAGCTCGAGCTCGATCTCGGCGGTCGGCGCGCGCCTGTCTCCCGCGAACAGGAAGCCCTGATCGAAGGCGATCTCGATCGAAGCTCCGCCCGCGACGATCGTGCGCGCCGCACGGCGGATCTCGGAGCCGAATTTCGGCGCGAGCGGCCGTCCGCCGGTCAGGCCGGTGACGTGGCGCGCCGCGGACTTGCCGAACAGCGAGAGATCGGGCTCGCCGGATGGACACGCGACTTCTGTCTCCTCCCGCTCGAAGGCGCCCGCGTCGGCGGCGGCGCGCTTGAGTCCCATGACCCAGCCGTCCTTTGAGCGACGTACGCGCAGCGCGACGCGGGCGCGCGACAGGTCGCCCGCCTCGGTGTCGAAATAGACCGTCCTTAGCTTTCGCCACGCAGGCGGGCCCCGATCCCCGCCGAGCAAGGGCGTCGCCATCGCCGCCTTCAGGGTCCTGCGATCGGCGAGGAACTTGAGTTCGCGCTCGGCGCCGTCTTCCGCCGCGCCGGCCTCCTCGCCACGGGATTCGCTTGTCATGATCCCCCTTCGGGCCGACGCTTACGGGGCGTCCGAGCAGGATTTCTGAGCACATGCCCATCCTAAGCGGTCGCCCCGCCGCGCGCTTGAGGCAAATCAATGCGCCTACAGACGCCCGAGCGTGCGGCGGCGCTTTGACGTCCGAACCCCGGCTGTCGGACCGGTCCGCTCTGGCGCCGGCCGGCGAAGCGCCCTACATGTCCCGGACGCGACGAAAGGAGTAAGCCGGATGTCCAAATCATCAGCGCTTTGGGACCTGCTGAGCCAGACCGCCGAGCCGTCCGTCACGAAGGCGCTCGAGGCGGCGGTCGCCTCCGATCCCGACCGGACCTTGAGCCGCATCAATCCGCTCGTCTTCGCCGCCGAACGCAGCCTGGACGAGGAGGCGACCATCAGCGCGCTCGTCCATTCGGCTCGGCTCGGGCTGTTCGACATGTCGTGGAATGTCCTTTGTCCCGGTTGCGGCGGCGTGCTCGAAGCCGGCGCCGCGCTGAAAACGCTGAACAAGCACAAGTACTTTTGTGCTTTTTGCGTGGCCGACGTCGAACCGGATCTCGACCAGCTGATCGAAGTCACGTTCACGGTGAACCCGCGCGTCCGCCGCATCGGCGCGCACGATCCGGATTCGCTGCCGCTCTCCGAATACATGCGCCAGATCTTTTGGGGTTCCGGGGCCGAGCTGCCCGAGGACATGGAGGGGGCGCTTGGGCACGTGACGCTCGACGCCATGGAATTGCCCTCGGGCGAGAAGGCCGCGATGTCTCTGACCTTGCCGGAAGGCTTGATCATTGCCTTCGATCCGGTCACTCACGCGACAATGTTTCTCGATGTGAAGGGCGAGCCGACGCGGGAGCGACGAAACCTTGCGCTGGTGTTCGCCGACGCGCACGCCCACAGCGGCACGACGTCGCTGCAGCCCGGTCCTGCGCGCATTGCGTTCGAGAACAAGTCGGCCCGCCGAACCTTGCCGGGGCTCTGGCTCAACGGACCCGGACTCGAGGCGCTCTCCTCGACACGGCGGCCGTTTCTCACCGCGACGCGGCTGCTCAGCAACCAGACCTTCCGCGATCTTTATCGCAGCGGCACGTTCGATCCCGACCAGAGGTTCAAGATCACCAGCCTGACGATCCTGTTCACCGACCTCAGGGGCTCGACGGCGCTTTATGACCGGGTCGGCGATCTGGCGGCGTTTGATCTCGTGCGCAGCCATTTCGGCGGGTTGATCGCCGCCGTGTCGGCGGAGGGCGGCGCCGTGGTGAAGACGATCGGCGACGCGGTCATGGCGACCTTCCCGACGCCCGACCGGGCGCTTCGGTCCGCCATGCGGATGCGGGAGGCGATGCGCAAAATCAACGTCGAGCGCGGCAGCGAGGACCTCGCGCTCAACATCGGCTTGCACGAAGGGCCGTGCCTCGCGGTGATGCTCGACGAGCGCCAGGATTATTTCGGTCAGACCGTCAATATCGCCGCCCGGGTCCAGGGCCTCGCCGAACCCGGGGCGGTGCTGGCGACAAAGCCGATCGTGGAGAGCCAGGCGACCGCGCGCTTGCTCAGCGAGGCCGGCTACCGCATGACGTCGCGCCTCCTGAACCTGCGCGGCGTCAGCGAGGCGTTCCAGATCTACGAGATCCGCGAGAACGAGCAGCGCGCCGCGGCGTGAGCGTTCCGCCAGCGGAAAGAAGGTTAGGATGAGGGGCGGGCGAGAGCGCTCGCCCCCCGCCGCACTTGCCTCCTTCGCCCCGCAGGGCGAGGCGGAGAACGAATTCCCCGAGCCCGGATTACTTCAGCACTTTGCGATGCAAATCGACGATGCTGCTCAGTCCGGTCTTCAGAAAACCCCGGATCTCCTCGATGCTGCGGAAGTCCGACAGTGTCGGCTCGAAACGCGCCGAGTACACCACCGTGCTGGTCCCGTCGCCGTTGTCGTCGACGCGCAGTTCCCCGACCCCCTTGACGGGGAGATGTCCGGGACGCCATCGGCAGCGGGTCCGTAGCCCGTCGATCGACCGGGCGCGGCGCAAGGCGCCGATGTCCTCGCCCTCGGCCGTCACTGTCGCCAGCATCGGGTGCCATGCGGCGACCGCGCCGAAGCGGCCGATCAACTCCCAAACTTCTCCGGCCGGCTCGCCGACTTGCACGCTTTCGACGATTTCCGTCATCTTGCCGGTCTCCCTTGCTGAGGGGAACAACGCCTCAGCGCAAGCGGGGTTCCGGAAGCTTTGATGCGAGCGAGGGCGGCAGTTCGGACGCCAAGACCGCCCGACTTCAAAAAAGCGATCGGCCGGCCGCGCAAGGCGACCGGCCGAGACGTTGAGCGCTTGCGACTTCGCTCAGCTCTTCGGCGTGAACAACTCGGCCGCCTTCTTCGCCGCCTCCTGTCCGAGCGCGGCGAGTTCCTTCGCCTGATCGGTGATGGCGTTGGCGCGCTCGCGCATGTGCGTGCTCAGGAACTCGACGAACTCGGACGGCGAGCGGGGCTGCATCATCTTCTGCGCAAACTGCATGTTGGCGGTCGCGTTCTCCTGGACGAGATGCAGGAGCTTGGTCTGATACTCCTGCAGCGCCTTGAACGGACCCGAGAAGGCGCCGCCGTAGAGGCTCGCGGCGTTGGCGAACTGGGACGCCATTTGCTCGCCCATCTTCGCGGCAGTCGAAGCCGGGTTTTCTTTGTCAGCCATAATTAGTCTCCCTTGTGGGGTTGAGAATCCAACACGTTCAATCGCCGAGATCTTAGCGCTCGACGCACATTGCGACGCCCATCCCGCCGCCGACGCAGAGGGTGGCGAGGCCCTTCTTGGCGTCGCGCTTCTGCATCTCATACAAGAGGGTGGTCAGGATGCGCGCGCCCGACGCGCCGATCGGATGGCCGAGCGCGATCGCGCCGCCATTGACGTTGACCTTCGACGTATCCCAGCCGAGTTCCTTGTTGACGGCGCACGCCTGGGCGGCGAAGGCCTCGTTCGCCTCGATCAGGTCGAGGTCGCCGATCTTCCAGCCTGCGCGCTCGAGCGCCTTGCGGGCCGACGGAATCGGCCCGGTGCCCATGATCTTCGGATCGACGCCGGCGGTGGCGAAGGAGACGATGCGAGCGAGCGGCTTGATCCCGCGCTTCTTGGCCTCGGCGGCGCTCATGACGATCAGCGCGGCCGCGCCGTCGTTGATGCCGGAGGCGTTGCCGGCGGTGACGGTGCCCTCCTTGTTGAAGGCGGGACGGAGCTTCTTCAGACCGTCGAGCGTGGCATCGTGGCGGATGAACTCGTCGTCGGAGACGACGACATCGCCCTTGCGGGTCTTGATCGTCACCGGAATGATCTCGTCCTTGAACTTGCCGCCCTTCTGCGCCGCGCTCGCCTTCTGCTGCGAGCCAAAGGCGAACTCGTCCTGCTCATTGCGAGTGATTTGGAACTGGGTCGCGATGTTCTCCGCGGTGACGCCCATGTGATAGCCGTTGAAGACGTCGAACAGGCCGTCGCGAAGCAAGGTGTCAAGGAAATCCATCTGACCCATCTTCACGCCGTTGCGCAGATAGGCCGCGTGCTGCGCGTTGGTCATGCTCTCCATGCCGCCAGCAGCGACGATCTTGCTTTCGCCGGTGCGGATCTGCTGCGCCGCCAGCGCAACCGAGCGGAGGCCCGAACCGCACAGCTGGTTGATGCCGAAGGCGGTCTTCTCGTCCGGCATGCCGCAGCCGCGAGCCGCCTGGCGGGCCGGGTTCTGGCCCTCGCCCGTGGCGAGAATCTGACCGAGGATCAGTTCGTCCACGTCCGCGGGCGCAACGCCGGCGCGCTCGAACGCGCTCTTCAGCGCCACAATGGCCATCTCGTGAGCGGACAACGCGCTAAGCGCCCCACTGAAGCTGCCGACAGGCGTTCGCGCCGCAGATGCGATGACAATTTCTTCCATGGTCTCTCTTCCTCTCCCTGGGGATGCGCCCTCAGGCCATATTGTGCAGGCCGCCGTCAACGTAAATCGTGTCGCCGGTCATGCCCGACGAGGCGCCGCCTACCAGGAAAGCTACCACGCGGCCGACCTCGGCGATATCCACCAAACGTTGCGCAGGGGCGCGCTCCTGCGCCATTTGGACGAGTTCGTCGAAATGCGAGATTCCGCTGGCCGCGCGGGTCTTGAGCGGGCCGGGAGACACGGCGAAAACGCGTATGCCCTTCGGCCCCATCTCGGCAGCCATATAGCGCACCGAGGCCTCCAGCGACGCTTTCACCGGACCCATCATGTTGTATCGGTTCACGACTTTATCTGCGCCGTAGTAGCTCATCGTGCACAGCACCCCGCCGTCGCGCATCAGCGGCTCGGCGAGCTTGACCATACGGATGAATGACCAGCAGGAGACCTGCATCGCCTGGGCGAAGCCCTCCCACGAGCAGTCGACGACGCGGCCGTGCAGATCGTCCTTCGGCGCGAATGCGATGGCGTGAATGACGAAGTCGAGCCGGCCCCATTGCCTGGCAATCGTCTCGAACACGGCCTCCAGTTCGCCCGGCTTCGCGACGTCAAGCGGAGCGGTAATCGACGCGCCGAGCTGGTCCGCCAGCGGCCGAACGTACGGCTCGGCCTTGTCGTTGAGCCAGGTCACCGCAAGATCAGCCCCGAAGGCGCGCAGTTTGACGGCGCAGCCGTAGGCGATCGACTGGTCGTTGGCGATGCCGACGACGAGCCCCTTCTTGCCCTTGAGCATCTCGCCGATCGCGGCGTCCGGATCCCAGACCTTGGGAAGCGGATCAATCGGTCGATCAGTCATTGTGACGCTCTCCGCGGGCTGATGTGACGCGTTCTTAACGCTCTACGACGACGGATGCATGAAAGGAAAGGCGCCGAGGCGGTTGCGAGGATTGCGCCAAATCGCCGCAAGCGCGGAGACCGTGATCGTTCGCGTCGACAGTCAATCGCATGTTCACAGTCGCCCCTCGTCATCCCAACTGCGTAGCCACCACGCCGGCGCGCGATCCACGTTGCCTTGCCGCGCGCCGTCGGCCGACCCGCAGACGGGGGACGCTGCTTCCAGGGAGCTCGATGACGGACAAGAACTCAATTTCGATGCTGGTTTTGCCGAGCTCGGCGATGATGGCGGCATCCGCCGGCGGCGCAGCAGATGGCCAACTTCGACCATCCGCGAGCCGCCGGCCGCGCCTCGCGCCCACTGCGTGTGGTTGCGACCGATGGCCGCCCCGGCGGCCTTGGGCGGACAATCGCCCGGCCGAGGTCGAGGTGGCGCGCGGATCGGAGCGGGTGGACTTCGTCCGCTTCCTACGCCGAGCGCCGTCGCGCCTCAAGCGCTTCGATCTCTTTGGCGAAGCGGGCTTCGGTGTTGACGCGCTTGGTCTTCAGAGTCGGGGTCACGAATGTCGATTGGACGGTCCAGGGTTCGGTCATCCAGGTGACAGCGATGACACTTGGCTCGATCCCCTGGCACTCGGCTTCGGCCCCGCTTTCGCAGATCAGGCGACCCCTGAGCGTTCAAGCGATTCCGCGTCAACACGGCCCGCCCTAGTGTGTGGCGGCGGCCGACGGCGCCGGCGGACGCTTGCGGAACATCTCGTCCGCCAGCTTTTTCTGGTCGGGCGTGAAATTCGCATAGAGCATCGAAAGCGCCGATGACATGCGCGCCGCGTTCTGCGCGTGCCTGGCGCTCAGAGCCGCGTAGTTTTCGAGAATTTCCGGCGCGCTAAGCTTATCGCGGTCGCCGCCGTACTGCTTGAGCGCGGCGTCAATCGCCTGCGCGTTGTCGAGCATGACCTGGGCAAAGGCGTTCCACTCGGCGTCCTGCGCCTCGGTCACGTGCAAGGTTGCGTACATGTCGCGAATGCGCTCCTCCACCCGAGCCTGCCGGTCGGCGGGCGTGGTGGAAGCGGCCTGCGCGAAGGCGCCGGTCGCCTGGGTCAGGCCCAGCGCCAACGTGGCCGCGACGAAAAGTGACGATTTGATCCGCATGAAATGGGTTCCGTTCTGCTGACGTGAAAAGGTGAAAGGCTCAATCGTCGTCGCCGCCGCCGTAGTAGACGGGCGGCGGCGCATAACCGACGCCTGGCGCTCCGTAGCCGTAGCCGCCATAGCCGCCGCCGTAGCCGCCGTTGAGCGCGCCGCCGAGAAGGGCGCCGGCCGCAAGACCGACCACGCCGCCGGCTATGGCCGCGCCGGCCGCCGTCTGCCGTCATAGCCGCCGTAGCCGCCGCGATAGCTGCCGTGCCAGTCGTGTCCGCCGCCCCAGCCGCCCCTGTGCTGCCATTGACCGTCGGCCCGCGACGGAAGCGAGCTTGCGAGAGTCGCCGCCGCGAACACAAGCGCGCTGACCGCACGCGACGCTCGGGGTTGGATCATAACAATCTCCATAAACATGGATCGCCGTTTCCGGCTTGTCCGCCGCGGCGATTCTCACCGCCCGACGCCGCGATAGATCCACGTCAATGAGGCCAGTCCACGACCATGCAACGCATTTCGGATAAATAAAAATTCACAAGAGCGGGATTGTAGAGTTGGGATTACGGTCAAAATTTACCCAATCCCCTATTTCCCGGGATGCGGTCACACACACCTTACTCAATCCCCTATCTCCCGGCTTCGGCCCTGCTTTTGCAGGCGCCGGCCCCAGCGACAGCGAGATCCTTCGCGCGTCTGTCCGCCCACTTCCACACTCGCCGGATTTCAAACGAGGCCAGCGGCGCTCGTCAGCGATTGGCAACGAGCGCCTGCCCTCGCCCCATCCGGGCGCCCCATGTCGACGCATGGGCGAAGAGGGCCGGGTCAACCTGCGGCGCCGCGCTCAATGAGGTCTGAACCGACATGAGATGGGCGCGACTGTGACGCCGATAGCTATCCCCGGTCGTCCGCAGCATCGGATGCCTCAGGGTCGGCACTTCGACAGCGCCGGAAGGATCGCGCAGCACCTTCAGCAGGAGCGAGATCTTCGCGGAATCGATCCGCCTTGAAGCGTAGAGTTCGACAAGGCGGCGAAAGATGAAGCGCTCGATGTAGATGTTCGCGCGCCAGGCATGATCCGGGCGCCAATCGGTCGCGATGTAACAGACCGAACGCTGATCGAAGTCCTCGCCCCGGTCCATGCGATCGGCGTCCTCGTAGCCCGACACATAGACCAGGAATGGCTCCGATTCGGCGCCTTCGTCCGCCACGCCGCCCGGAACGATCCCCTCGATTGCGTAGTCGACAACCGCTTGTGGCCCCAGGCTATCCACGCCATATCGGTGACGCTGAAAGACGATATCCGTCATCGCGACGTCGATGTCGATCAGCGACGTCGACAGGGTTTTTGGCGCTCGTCTCCAACTGACCCGCCTGCCGTGCCGCGGGCTCGCGGCTAGGCCTGCGTTGATCTCCGAAGTCGATATCATTGCCGTATGACCCCAGGCATCCCGAACCGCACGGCGCCGCCTTTGTCTTTAAACTCGTGCGGTTCGGCGCGGAAACCCCGACATCTCGCATGACCTACCGCCATACGCATGTCAATAAACAAAGAACAGCCCGGTCAAAGCGCCTGCGGCCCGCGGGTTCCGCATCTGAGCCTTCGGAAGAAGGTGTTGGCGTGAATTTGTCCGAGCGCGGCGCGCTAGCGCGTGACAAGGAGACCGATCATCGGCGGAGGGCCGGCGAAGTAGAATTCGGTTGTTTCAACCGAAAACGCGTGCGCCTCGATATGCCTGTTTCCCGGCGCGAAAGAGGCCCGGAAGCTCCTCGGCGATCGTCCGGGCTCATATTTCGACCGCGCTCCTCATCGATCTGCGGCGGCGGCGGCGGTGGGCCGGAGAGGCGGCCGACGCCAGAGCCGAGGCCCGAGCGCCCCAACCTCCGCGTAGCCCTTTGAAAACATGGAGTCGTGGAGCGCGGAGTCGCCAGTTTCACCCCTTAAACCATTGAAATAACAAAGGCTTTGTCCGAAGATCGCGGTCTGCGGACCAGGCGGCCGTCGCCAATCAATCCTGCTCTCGGGCGACGCCGAGCCAGCCCATTTGATAAAAATGATCAACTGCGCCGAGCGTTAGGCGGCTTATCCCAGCCTAGCCGCCCTCCCTCAGCCGATGGCCGAACTCGACGACGGTTCCGCTCGTCCGGGTCGTCTTCTCGATCCGGCGCAGCGGGATTTCGCCGACGTCGAAGACCGCGACGTGCGGCGCCCGTCCGGCCCCGAAAGTCGGCGGCGGCATCAATTTCAGCAGGCAACCCATGCGATCGAGCGTGTCGAGCGCCGAAGCGTCGGCGACGTAGACGATTTCACGGACGCCCGCCCGCTTGGCGTCCTCGACTACGCCGGTGAGCAGTTCCCCCACGACGACGTCGGCGCTGTAACGGCGCCCCCCCTCGCGGGCGTTGGTCATGGCGCACATCCGCGACATTTCCCAGACATTCGGGCTTCCGACGGTCGTCCCGCTCGGCAGCAGATAGGGCACGGCGTCGCGCAGGATGGTCGGCCCCGTTGTCGGGTTCATGCGCACCGATCCAAGATAGCCGCCGTCCGCCTTGTCGTAGACGATGACGTAGTGCGCATCGTCGTTGTCGAACGCGTCCAGACCGCTACCCTCTTCGAGAAACTCTTCGCCGATCTCGAAGCTTTCGCGAACCAACGCCCGATTTACGGTCATATCCGTCAGGAATTGCAGAGGAACCGCCGTACGTCCTTCCGCCACGATCTTGCCGAGCGCGCTCACCTCAAAAAGCCTTTCGCCACTCCTTGCACGCGCCATGAGCGTGCTGCGCCGCCCCGCAGGGCTTCCGGGCCATCAAACGCCCCCTTTGCGTCAGGCGTGACGCCAAACCGTGTTGCAACCGAGGTCATTCGATTGCAATTCGCAGGCAGAGGCTTTGTTCCGTCGCCGCCCGCGATTGGCGCGGTTCGACACGCCTGACCCGTCGACCCTTCCCTAAAGCCCGAGTGAGCGCCAAAGCTTCGCCGCCGCACCGAGAACGCTTGTTCGCAGCCCCGGTTGTAGAGTTCAAGTTGACGTCATAAATGCAAGTTGTATACGTGTCAATGATACAACTTTGTCGCACTCTCGAGCGCGACGAGCCGGTCGCCACGCGACGGATCGCCGCCTTCCGACCCGAGGCCGGAAGGCGGGCAGGCGTCACCTCACGTCGACGAAGGCGACGACCGCGCGGGGCGGGATCGGCGCGTCCGACATGCGCCGCCCCCCGTTGCCCGAGATGAGGTCGATCGAGCCGTCGGCGCTGACGCTGGCGACGAAGCCGACATGCGCGGCGTATCCGATCCGCGTGGTGACGACGGCGAGCGCCCCGATCTTCGGGCCTGGAAGCCGGTTTCCGTAGGCGAGCGCCGACGAGGCCAGGCCGTTGGCGAGTGGCCGGCGCCCGGTCCGCTGCAGGACATAGGAGGCGAAGCGGGCGCGCCACGGTCCCCCCTTCCCGGTCATGTTGCGCGACCCGAGCCAGCGTTCCGCCTCGGCGACCACGTCGCGGCGGGCCTGAACGGCGCCGAACGCTGCAGTTGAGCCGTCTTCCCGTCCTACCAGCGGATCAGCGCCGCGCCCCAGGTGAAGCCGCCCCCGACCCCCTGGATCATCACCAGATCGCCTGGCTTGATGCGCCCGTCCCCAACCGCCACGGAGAGCGCCAGCGGGATCGAGGCGGCGGAGGTGTTGCCGTGCTGGTCGACGGTCACGACCACCTTCTCGCGCGGAATGCCGAGCCTATCGGCCGAGGCCTCGATGATGCGCCGGTTGGCCTGATGCGGCACGAACCAGTCTATCGCAGCCGCCTCGCAGCTGGCGTCGGCGAGGCAGCCCTGGATCACGTCCGCCACCATGCCGACGGCGTGGCGGAACACCTCCTTGCCCTCCATCCGGAGGTGGCCGGTGGTCTGGGTGGTCGACGGGCCGCCGTCGACGAAGAGCTTGGCGCGATGCCGCCCGTCGGACCGGATCCGCGAGGCGATCACCCCCCGCGAGGCGAAGGCGTCATCGCTTTCCTGCGCCTCGAGCACGATCGCGCCTGCGCCGTCGCCGAACAGCACGCAGGTCGTGCGGTCGCTCCAGTCGAGGATACGCGAGAAGGTCTCCGCCCCGATCACCAGTGCCCGCTTGTGCGAGCCAGAGCGGAGGAACTTGTCGGCCGTCGTGACCGCGAAGACAAAACCGCTGCAGACTGCCTGGACGTCGAAGGCCACGCCCTGGGTGATGCCGAGATTGGCCTGGACCTGGGTCGCCGTCGCCGGAAAAGTATAATCCGGCGTCGAGGTCCCCAGGACGATCAGGTCGACGTCCTCCGCTTTCAGGCCGGCGCGGCTGAGCGCGGCCTCGGCCGCCTTGGTCGCCAGTGTCGAGGTCGTCTCGCCTTCGCCCGCGACATAACGCTGCGTGATTCCGCTGCGCTGGCGGATCCACTCGTCGGAGGTGTCCACTCTGCCGACGAGTTCCTGATTCGTGACGACTCGGGCAGGAAGCGCGGCGCCCACGCCGCGGACGCAAGAACGAATTTGGGACAGCATCAGAATTCCAGGGGTCAGGTCTCTGCGACCGGCGACGGGGCCGCGGGACGGCTTTCGCTGGTTTGTGCGATCATTTCACGAATCTTAGCCAGCAGTTCTTGACGGACCATGTCATAGCCAAGCTCGACGGCGCCGGCGTAACTGTCGGCGTCGGCGCCGCCATGAGCCTTGATGACGACGCCGTCAAGGCCAAGAAACATGCCGGCGTGCGCCCGCGGCGCCATTCGCTCGCGCAGAGCGTCGATGGCCTTGCGGGCGAACACGAAGCCGATGCGCGACATGAGGCTGTGGCTGAACGCGTCGCGCATGTACTGGCTAAGCTGGCGGGCGGTGCCCTCGGCCGTCTTCAGCGCGATATTGCCGGTGAAGCCCTCGGTGACGAACACGTCGACCGCGCCCTTGGCCAGGTCGTCGCCTTCGACGAAGCCCTGATACCTCATGTTGGGGAGATTCGCCTCGCGCAGGATCCGCCCCGCCGCCTTGACCTCCTCGACCCCCTTGATCTCCTCTGTCCCGACATTCAGGAGGCCGACGGTCGGGCTTTCGATATCGAAGACGATGCGCGCCATCGCCGCGCCCATCACCGCCAGATCGACCAGGTGCTGCTCGTCGCCGCCAATCGTCGCGCCGACATCGAGGACGATCAACTCGCCGCGCATCGTTGGCCAGAGCGCAGCGATCGCGGGGCGGTCGATCGGCGCCATGGTGTGCAGGCAGAACTTCGCCATCGCCATCAACGCGCCGGTGTTGCCGGCTGAAATGACGCAATCGGCGACTCCTGTCTTCACCGCCTCGATCGCCTGCCACATCGACGAGACGCGTCGGCCGGTGCGCAGAGCCTGGCTCGGCTTGTCGGTCATCTTGACCGCGACGTCGGTATGAAAAACCTCGGCGCGGCCGCGGAGCCTCGGGTCGGCCGCAAGATAGGGAGCGATCGCCGTCCGGTCGCCGAACAGTAGGAAGCGGACGTCGGGCCGCCGTTCGAGCGCGACCGCGGCGGCGGGCAGCACAACCGCAGGGCCGTGATCGCCCCCCATTGCGTCCAGCGCTATGCGGATGTCCGTCGCCATTCCTCGTGTCCGACCGCGCCCGATCCAGCCCGGGCGGCGCCCGGCGCGGCGGACAATAGCGTCTTCGGCGCTTAAGGCAACGGCGCCGGCGCCCAGCGGCGACGGGCCCTCGACGGCGCCTTGGACGCGCGCGGCGCAGGGCGCAGCGTTCCAGTTTTACGTTGTCCAGAGCGCGCTCGCCGTCACCGCCCCGATAGCCAATCAACATTATAGAGGCACTTGCAAAATGTTTGGGAGCACTGGGTTGTGTTTCCGCAAGAGCGCAAACTTGGATTGATTTCCGAGCTGTGCCGATTTTGGCGGCGGCGGCCTGGGTCGATTTGTGCCGAGAGCGGCGTTTCTGAGCGCGCGCGGGCAATAGCTCGCCGAGCTGCCGATATTTTGGGAGGCTACGGGCTCTCTATGTTGCGTACGATCGCGATCGCTATGCGATGAGACGGATGATTTGGGTCACCGTGACGACCAGAATGCCGAACATCAGATGACACATCACTTTCGTGGGGCCGCGCACCTGGACGGTTCGACCGCCGTGATTGTCTTTGAGGTTGGCGTTGACCCGTTCGGCGCTGCTGCGTTCGTTGTAACGGATGTCCTCGGCCATGCGATGGCCCGCCAGCGCCTGACGCCTCTGCTCTCGCGCCAATTCTTGTTTGAGGGCGGCGTCACGGCGCGGATTGGCATCGATGATCGGCACGTGGCCGAGCGCGCGGCTGTGCGCCTCGATCTCGGCCGCGTCGTAGGCGCTGTCCATGAGATCGTAGAGATTGACCAGGCGTTCCGCCGTCATCGTAGCCAGCGGGATGGCGACCTGACTGTCATGGACGGAAGCCGAGGTGAGAACGCAACTGACGGGAATGTCGCCGTCGGCCGTATCCACGTGCAGCTTATAGCCGATCCATGTCTCTTGATGTCCTTTGGCGTTGCGCTTGACGCCGACGTCACAAGGCCGGGGCAGATCGGCGAGCATTTGGCTCAGGGTCATGCCGGCTTGGCGTTCCAGGCGCGTGGGCGGTTTGGGCGGGGGTTCCTCGCCCTTGCGCGGACGCCCGCGTTTGCGGGGCGCCGGCTTCGGCGCGGTCGGTTCGGGCTGTTCGGCGCGTCGCGGCTTTTCATGGCCTTCGATCGCGGTCAAATCGCGCGCGATGTGACCAACCAACCGGTCGGCGTGGGTCTGCCGGATCAAGGCCTCGTGCACACGCGAGGGCAGTTCGCTCTGGGCGAATTCGGCGAAGGCGCGCGAGAATGTCGATTCGCTGGGAACCTCGGACGGACGCGACCAACCGCACAGACGCCGAAGCGTTTTGTCGGCCTGGACGCGTTCGATCAGCATTCGCGTGGTCGGCAAATTGAAAACCGCCTTGGCCACGAAGGCTCTCGCCAACGCCGCCCGCTCGGCCAACGGGCGCCCGGGAAGTCCATGCCAGTGCGGGACGAAAGCCTCGAGCCGCGTCATATCCACGACCGTGACCAGCGCTCGATGCGATCCGGTCAGGAAACCCACAGTTTCTTCGAGAAAAGGGAAAAGTTCCCCTTGAAACTTCTCCCAGTACGAGGATAGGCTCTCCCGCAGCGACATCGTCGGCGGCTCCTGGCATCTGCTTGTTGTTCCTAGCAGAATCAGCATACCAGAAACCGGCCGCCAGCGGTTCGCAACCGTCGAAAAATCACCCGAAAATTCGAAAACTCTGGCCGAACTCCCAATTTTGCAACTGCCTCTATAGTTTAATATTTCCTGATTACGCGGTTGGGTCAGCCATCTTTAGGAGGCGGTAGGGCATTGGCGGGGCGCGCAGCGCGACGAAGGCGAGGCGCGGGATCATGGCTTTGAGGTCATACCTGCGATTGAAGCGGTATTCGAATTCGGCGAGATAGCGGGACACGTGTTTTTCCTGGACGGCGCGATATGTTCCAACCAACGCGGCCTTGATGTTGCCGAGCACGGTGTTGACCCACTTGAAGGCTGGCGTCTTTGCGGCTTTCGGACCACTGCCAGTTTTGATGGCCACGTGAGCGCAGCCGGCCTCCGTGACGGCTTGGAAACAGGCCAATCCATCGGAGGCGACCTCGGCCCCGGCGAGGATCGCCGTGCTGGAAAGGTTTCGGATCGCCACTTTGCTGAACGCCTTGACGCGCCGCAGGATGATCTGATCGGGCTTGCCGTCGTCGGTGGTGGCGACGGCGGCGACGAACGGAAGTCTTGCCCTCGGCCCCACGCCCGCGCCGGCCGGAATGAGCCCCGCCAATATAAGCGTCGTCCATCTGGACCTTTCCCGTCAATCGCTTGCTCGCGTTGCGCTCCAACATGACCTGCCCGAGCTTGTGTTTCATCATCCACGCCGCCGTCTGGGTGACGCCGAGCCGGCGAGCCAATTCGAGGCTGGAAACGCCCGCCTTGGATTGCGTGATCTGATAGATCGTCTTGAACCAGAGGCGCAGCGGCAGCTTGCTCGAGGCGAAAATCGTTCCCGCCCTGACGGACGTCTGTTTGCGGCACGTGTTACACTGGAACAGTCGCCGCGTTCCGCGCCTGACGACGCAATGCTTCCGGCCGCGGCAATCCGGACACTCGAAGCCGTCCGGCCAACGCCATGCGACGAGCGCCGCATGGCATTGCTCTTCGGTTCCGTAGGCTTCGTCGAAAGCGGCCTCGCTGAGGCCTTTCTGGAATTGGACCCGATTGCGCGCCATCGCCGAACTCCTTGCAGACCAACTTGTTCTTGTTTCGTTCTAGACGCACTCTCAAGCTGACGCAACCGCGTAATCAGGTAATATTTTACGCCATAGCCCTCGGCGGCAAGGGATCTGCACGGGACGCCGGGAGAGCGGCGGCCGTGCCCCGATTGGTGGTGTAGCTCGGCTCGAGCAAGCCGTTCGCGAAGCGCGCTCCCATAGCGCCGTAGCGAGCGAGCGGCTTGCGGCGGCCATCGTCGAATCACCGGTATGGTCGGGTTGCGAACGCCAACGCAACCGAGGAACCGACGATGACCGACGAAAGAATGGCCCTTCAGGACCTTTTGGAGAAGACCCCCGACGCGGATTTCCGGTCGCCCACACGGCAGCGTCTCGCCGGCCGGAAAGGGCTGGGCAAGCCAAGGATCATGGGAGTCGACATCGCGAGGGGGTCCGATCTGGCATTGGGAACAGATTGAGCTAGTATTTCTCTTTCTTGCAAAGGAAATGTTGACTGGGTGCCATTTTACACAAGTTTTGCTCTCACGCCGCCGTCCCCGATCGCTCCGCGGCAACGCCGCCCGGCGTATACGCCGTCGGCCGGTCGCCTTCACCGTATCGGCGGCGCGTATTGCAGACCGCCCTTGGTCCACAGCGCGTTCAGCCCGCGCTTGATCTTGATCGGCGAACCCATGCCGACGTTGCGCTCAAAAATCTCGCCGTAGTTCCCTTCCGCCTTGATGATCTGGTAGGCCCAATCGTTGGCGAGGCCCATGGACTTGCCGAAGTCGCCCTCGACCCCGAGCAGCCGGCGGATGTTGGGGTTCGGCGATTTCAGCATGTCGTCGACATTGGCCTTGGTCACGCCGAGCTCCTCGGCGGTGACGAGGGCCCAATGCGTCCACTGCACGATCTTCGAACCACTGGATGTCGTCCTTGCGCACGGCCGGTCCGAGCGGCTCCTTGGAGATGATCTCCGGCAGGACGATGTGATCGTCCGGAGACCGACATCTTCAGGCGCTCCGAATAGAGGCCCGAAGAGTCGGTGGTGTAGGCGTCGCAGCGGCCCGAATCGTAGGCCTTGGTCGCCTCCTCGTCGGTGGCGAACACGACCGCCTCGAGCTTCATAGCGTTGGCGCGGAAATAGTCGGCGAGGTTGAGCTCGGTGGTCGTGCCCTGCTGCACGCAGACCGAGGCGCCGTCGAGCTTCAGCGCCGAATCGACGTCGAGCTTCTTGCGCACCATAAAGCCCTGTCCGTCGTAGAAATTGACGCCGGTGAAGAACATGCCGTTAAGCTCGCGCGACATCGTCCAGGTGGTGTTGCGGATCAGCACGTCGATTTCGCCCGAGGCGAGGATGGTCGGCCGGTCCTTGGCGTTGACCGGCAGGAACTTGACCTTGCTCGGATCATTGAAGATCGCCGCCGCGATCGCGCGGCACTCGTCGACGTCGAGGCCCTTCCACACGCCCTGGTCGTCGGGTAGGCCGAAACCCGCCAGACCGACGTTTGAGCCGCAGATGAGTTGCCCGCGCGCCTTGACCTGATCGAGCGTGCCCGCGTTGCGGGAAACGCCGCGAGACAGCCGAACGCCGCACTGGCGAGGAAAACAATGAGCTGTTTCATGATAAACTCCCGCCTAAGCGTTGCGAGCCTTGACGTCCGTTCTGGACGCACGGCGGATGCGCGCATTGTCGGAACATCGGATCGGGGACGTCAATCGACGGCAATCTGAGGTTCTCGAGGTCTTTAGGCGTGGCCCATGGAGCAACGGTTCACCTTCAACCAAGTCGCCGACCTGTACGATCAGGCGCGCGCCGGCTATCCGCAGGCTCTGTACGACGATCTGATGGTCGTCGCCAACCTGTCGGCAGGCGACGCGATTCTCGAAGTGGGTTGTGGGACCGGCAAGGCGACCGAGGATTTTGCGCGACGCGGATTGAATGTCGTTGCTCTCGATCCAGGCCCCGACATGATCGCGGTCGCGCAGCGGCGCTTGGCTCCTTTGAATGGGATCCGGTTCATCCAGACGACTTTTGAGGCGTGGCCGGTTCAAGCCGGCGCCTTCCGGCTCGTCGCCGCGGCTCAATCATGGCACTGGGTCGCTCCGGACATACGGTTCAAGAAGGCATGCGAGGCCCTTGCGCCCGGCGGCGCGCTAGCGGTTTTCGGCAGTGCGCCAGAGGACATTCCGCGGCCCCTCCGTGAAGCACTGGAGAAAGTCGCGCCGGAGTTGACCGGGCCGCAGCCCGAGCACGCCTACCGGCCGAATGGTCCCTTCGCACACGATTTCGATCGCTCCGGCCTCTTCGGACGTGTTACGCACAAGTCTTATTCGTGGTTGCGTTCGTTTTCGGCCCGAAGTTATGTCGAATATCTCGCCACTGTTTCTCGCTATCGGTTGATGGACAGGAAGCTGCGCGAAAACCTGTTCGCCGCTGTAGCAAACGAGATTGAAGCGCAGGGCGGCGGCTTCGATGTCCCCGTCGAAACGCATCTCTATATCGCGCCCCGTAGGACGTAAGCACAGTCGAGAAAACACCGCATGGACATCAGGCCAATTTGTACGGACGAGGATCACCGCGCGGCGCTCGCCGAGGTCGAGGCCTGTTGGGGCGCCCCCGAAGGCTCGAACGACGCCGACAGGCTCGATGTGCTCCTGGCGCTCGTCGAGGCCTATGAAGAGAAACGATGGCCAATCGGCCGCGAAGGCGACCTCGATCCTATCGACGTCCTCAACCACGCCATCGAGGACTTCGGACGCACGCAGGCCGAACTCGCTGAACTCTTCGCATCGCGCTCGCGTGCTTCGGGGGGTCTTGCGCGGCGACGCGCCCTCACCGTCGATATGATCCACAAGATCAGCAGCGCGTGGAAGATCCCCGCCGATCTTCTGGTCCGGCCATACCGGACTGAACGCGCCGCCTGATCAAAGTGAGCGGGCGCCGCCCCGGCCTGGCGAATTGCGTTGGCGGCGGCCGAGGCTCTTTCTGACAACCGAATCTATCCGCTGAATGCTTGAACAAGAACGTTCAAACAAACTTCGACGTTTGCTGCCGGGATACGTTCAGATTGCACGAGCACGACCATTCCATGCAGCGCGCTCCACAGCACTTCGGCCAAAGGTTCCGGCTTTTGCCGATCTGGCCCAAGAGCGGTGACCAACTCGGCGAAGGCGGCACGGAGCGCTGTCGGCGTTTCCTCGCTGGCGAATTTGATCTTTGTCGGCGAGACGAACATCGCCTCGTAGACAACCGGCCGCGAACGGGCAAAATCAAGATAGGCCGCGCAGACGTTGCGCAAAACGTCCGGAGCGCTAGCGACATTCGCCGTTGCCATTCTCAATCGCGCCGCAAGCTCCTCGAATCCCCTGGTGGCCACTGCGGCCATGATGTCGGCCTTGCCCTTGAAGTGGCTGTAGAGAACCGGCTGGCTGTAGTCGATGAGCGCCGCGAGCCGGCGCGTGGTGACGGCGTCCCAGCCCTCGGCTTCGGCCAGTTCGCGCGCTGCCGCCAGGATGAGTTCATAGCGCTCCGCACGCTGGCGCTCTCGGCGTTCGGCGATCGACATCCATAGAGCCTATCGACGCGCGATTTCGTGTCAACGCTAGATCCCGCTTGACGTCGAATTCTAGCGTTGCTAGTGTTTCTACGACTGACAGGGGTTCCCAATGATCGTCATCGGATATGTGCTCTCCGGCCTGATCGCGGTCGCAATCCTATTCATCGGGTCGCGCTTTCTGTGGGACCCCGCCGCCGCGGCGCGTGACTTCGGCATCCCCAATTCTCCGTCGCCGTCGACCGGCTTTACCGGATGGCTGGCTGTGAAGGGCACGCGAGACATCGTCTCCGGCCTTTTCGTCTTCCTCATCATGGCCAATGGGTCGCCGCGCTTGCTCGGCGAATTCATGCTCGTGGCGAGCCTGATCGCATTGGGCGATGCGGCGACAGTCCTTCGATCGGGCGGAAGCCGAACCGTCGCCTTCGGCATCCATGGCCTGACGGCGCTGGTCATTATTGCAACCGGCGCGAGCCTCATCGCCGCGGCCAATTGATAGGAGCAAAGCGTGACAATCCTTCAGAACTCCATGCCAAGCGCGATCGGGTGGCTGCTGGCCTTTGCGTTCGCCGGCGCCGCCTTCTTCAACGCCATGGGGGGCCCGGCTGTGCAGGCGCAGTTTCTGCGCTGGGGTTATCCGGCGTGGTGGAACTTCATGACCGCCGCGCTCTAAATGCTGAGCGCCGCGCTCATCGTTGTTCCCGAAACGCGAATTTGGGGATTAGCGCTCGGGGCTATGGTGTTGATCGCCGCGATCGCCACCCTCACGTGGCGTCGGGAATACATTCATTTGCCGCCGGCTGTAGCGCTCGCCGCGTTTACAGGCATCGGATTAGCGCTCGTCGTCGTGCATTGAGAAGCGCGGTGGTTACGGTGATGGGGGTGGACGGCGCTATGCTGCCCCCCGAAAGTGAGACGGCCGATTTGAGTGACAGGGCCCAACGCCTGGAAAATCCCAGCCGACCTCCTGGTCCGACCGTACCGCACCGAACGCGCCGCCTGACGCGAATGGCGAGGCGGTTCACCCATCGGGCGGCTGAGTATCCCTCAGACCTCAACTCCGTGGCGGCGGCAGGCCGCCTCGAGATAGGAGCCGGGCGGCGGCGAAACTCTGGCTTCCCGGTGCAAGACAGAATGCCAAAGGTGGACCGTTCTCGTTTCGCTCGTCAGCTGACATTCGACGGGTTCTGGGGGGCCGCATAGGAGTTTGGCCCGCCGGTGCCGGACCGGGTAAAAGACGGACCGTTCCTTGGCGCGGCTCGCGACACGATATTTTTTTGCCAGATAGGTCAGATACATCGGCCCAAATGTGCCCCAGCGGTAATTTTCTGGGCGAAGGTCGCCTTCCCTGAGCCGCCTCCATTGGAAGAGGATCGTTTTCCTCAGTCCATAGAACGGCGGTCTCCAGTTGACGTGAGGGATGTCGCAGAGATCGCGAACCATGGCGGAAGCAGACGGCAGCCGCAGAACCGCGCCGTCTATCGACGTTTCGTGTTCCCACCCGAAAACATAGTCGTCATGGAAATCGATTGGCCTTACGAAATAAAGGTCGAGATCGACCCAATAGCCCAATCCCTTTGCTTGCATGGCGTAGCGGAAAAAATCCGCGCCAAGCGCAGCCCAACCGCCGTCAAAGTACCTCGCGAGCGCTTCGTAGGGGACCACCTCGTTCGCGTCGCGGATTTCAACTCCGCTGGGAACGTTGCGGAGTCTCTCCGGAATGTACGAATATAGCGTGAAGGGGTGGCCGACGGACAGCGCCGAGACCATTGTCAGGCGTTCAACATAACCGAGCTGTTCGCCGATCCAGAGCGAATTCAATCGGTCCAGCATTCCATTCCCCGGCACGTTTTCGGCTTCGCTTAGCACCGCCGAGGCTACGCGAACAAGGCTCGCTCCCATGCCTAACCCCATTCTCACACATGAGTGCGCGGTTGAGCGTGGTCGGCCACACAAGAGGCGCTTCCCATCATCAATCAACTCGCCTGTAGCAAGCGAGTGTAGGGAGCATCTCATTGTTTTTGTTAGAGCTTGTGGTCAGCTGCGACAAATGACCGCTGCGGGTCGTATTTGA
Source organism: uncultured Alphaproteobacteria bacterium (assembly GCA_963770035.1). Taxonomy (GTDB): domain Bacteria; phylum Pseudomonadota; class Alphaproteobacteria; order Rhizobiales; family Beijerinckiaceae; genus Roseiarcus. Next base: position 66,183 of record CAVYON010000005.1, read on the forward strand.
CCCGTTCGCCGAGCCGAGGGCGAGTGACCGCAACTGGGGACGGCCCGGGCCGGCGCCAAGCGGACGTTGATCGCGTCAAGACCTGCAGCGCCCTTCACCCGATCGCCCGGCCGGAGCGGGCCGGAGGCGCGCCATGCCGGATGCAAGCGTGGACGCAGGCGTGCTAGCAACGGCCGAACGCAGTGTGCGGAGACCCGCCCCCCTCATGACCAAGCTCGCCGACGAAATCCGCGCGTCCCTGAAAAGCCGTACGCGGCTCGTCCATCTCGGGCGTGACAGCGGCCAGTCGCAGGGCTTCGTCAACGTGCCGCCGTTCCGCGGCTCGACCGTGCTCTATCCCGACACGGCGACGCTGAAGAACCGCGGGCAGCGCTACACCTATGGCACCCATGGCACGCCGACGACGGACGCGCTCTGCTCGGCCTGGACCGACATATCCGGCGCGGCGGGGACGGAGCTCGTCCCGTCCGGCCTTGCGGCCATCGTCGTCGCGCTGATGACGGCCGTGTCAGCCGGCGACCATCTGCTGATCACCAACTCGGCCTATGGCCCCGCGCGCGCCTTCGCCAACGGAATTTTGAAGCGCATGGGGGTCGAGACGACCTTTTACGATCCTTGCCTGGGAGCGGGCGTCGATGCGCTCTTCCGGCCGAACACCAAGGCGGTGCTGACCGAGTCGCCGGGCTCGCAGAGTTTCGAGATTCAGGACGTGCCGGCGATCGCCGAGGTCGCGCACGCCCGCGGCGCCTGCGTCCTGATGGACAACACCTGGGCGACGCCGCTGTTCTTCCCGCCGCACGCCCACGGCGTCGACATCGCGATCGAGGCCGGCACGAAATACCTGTCGGGCCATTCCGACCTTCTGCTCGGCCTTGTCTCGGCCAACGCGGAATGGTTTCCACGCGTCCGCCAAACCGCGGGCCAGATGGCGATCCCGGCCGGGCCTGAGGACGTTTTTCTGGCCCTGCGCGGCCTCAGGACTATGGAGCTGCGGCTCAGCGAGGCCGAGCGGCAGGGGCTCGCGATGGCGCGCTGGCTGAACGAGCGCCCGGAAGTGCTGCGGGTGCTGCACCCCGCCCTGCCCGACGACCCCGGCCACGCCATCTGGAAGCGCGATTTTTTGGGCTCGTCCGGCCTCTTCAGCGTCATCCTCAAGCCCGTCTCGGAGGCGACGGTCGCGGCCTTCCTCGACGGGCTGCTACTCTTCGGCCTCGGCTATTCCTGGGGCGGCTATGAGAGCCTCGTCATCCCGTTCGACTGCTCGACCTATCGCTCCGCGACGATATGGGCGCCCGGCGGCCCGGCGCTGCGCTTCTCGATCGGCCTCGAGGACGCCGAGGATCTGAAGGCGGACCTCGAGCGCGGCTTTGCACGGTTGAAGGCGACGGCGTGAATACGCGCGCAGTTAGACGGCCGTCGAACGCGCCGCGCGCCTGAGCGCCTGCGGCGGTTGGCCGAAGGCGCGCACAAAGGCGCGACGCATGCGCTCGGGATCGCCGAAGCCGGTCGCGGCGGCAATACCGTCGATGGCTGAGACGCCGTCTTCCACACGCGATCGCGCCGCCTCCACCCGTAGCCTTTCGATCGCGCGCGCCGGCGTCACGCCCGTCTCCTCGGTGAAGCGCCGAGCGAAGTTGCGCGGACTCATGCCGGCCTGGTCGGCGAGCCGCTCGACCGTCAGCGGCTCCGCCAGACGCTCCCGCGCCCAACCGATGAGCGGACCGAAGCGGCCCTCGGGCCGCTCCAGGTCGAGCAGGACGGAAAACTGCGATTGACCGCCGGGCCGGCGGCGATAGACCACAAGTTGCCGGGCCGTCTGGCAGGCGATCGGCTCGCCGAGGTCGTCGGCGATCAACGCCAGCGCGAGGTCGATTCCGGCCGTGATGCCGGCCGAGCTCCAGACCGCGCCGTCCCGCACAAAGATGCGGTCGGGCTGCAGGCGCACCTGCGGATAGCGGCGCGCGAATTCCTTGCTGCGGCTCCAGTGGGTGGTGGCGCGCTTGCCGTCGATGATGCCCGCCTCCGCGAGGATGAAGGCGCCCGAGCAGACGCTCGCCGTGCGCCGGCAAACGCCGGCGCTCGCCCCAACGTAGGCCAGCAGCGCGGCGTCGCCGACCGCCTGGCGCGTCCCGTCGCCGCCGGCGACGATCAGCGTGTCGAGCGCCGGCGCGGCGGCGGCGGCTTCGGCCTCCATCGCGGCATGCGACGAACTTCTGACGGCCCCGCCCCGCATCGCCAGCACCCGCAAGCGATAGGCGCCGCGGGCGTGGCGCTCCGCAATCTCGAACGCCGCGATCGGCCCGGCCGCGTCGAGCAGCTGAAAGTTGTCGAAAATGAGAAAGCCGACTTCGCGCGGCATCGGAATCATGGCACTTTTCGAGGGAATATTGTCATTTCGGCCAGGACGCTAACGGCTCATGCTCGCCCCGTCAAACCCATCGGAGCGCCGCAATGCCCCCAAAGGACTTTCTGATCGTCGAGGCGATCTATCCCGGCATGACCCAGCTGGATTTCACCGGGCCGCACACCGTATTCTCCAGAATTCCCAACGCAAACGTTGTGGTCGCCTCGGCGGCGGGCGGACTGGTCGAATCGGATGGGGGCCTCGTCTTCGGCGGAACGCGCCGGCTGGCCGAGATCGAGCGCTGCGATCTCCTTTTCGTCCCCGGCGGCGTCGCCGTCACCGACCTCTTCGGCGACGACGACTTCATGGGCGAGTTCCGGCGGCTCGCGGACAGCGCGCGCTACCTGACCTCGGTCTGCACCGGATCACTGGTTCTCGGCGCGGCCGGCCTCCTCAAGGGCAAGCGGGCGGCGTGCCACTGGGGCTGGAGACATCTGTTGCCGTTGTTCGGCGCCATTCCCGATTCTTCGCGCGTCGCGCGGGACGGCAACGTCATCACCGGCGGCGGGGTCACCGCGGGGATCGATTTCGCGCTCGTCGTCGCGGCCGAAATCGGCGGCGCGACGCTGGCGCAGGTCCTGCAACTCGCGCTCGAATACGCGCCCGCGCCGCCGTTCGACGCCGGGAGGCCCGAGACCGCGCCGCCGGAGATCCTCGAGATCGCCAGAGCCCGGCTGGCCATGCAGCTCTCGAGCCGGCAGGCGGCCGTGCAGGCGGCCGCGGCGCGGCTCTGATCGACTCGAAGGTTGAAGCGCGCGCTGGATTCAGACAGCATCCGGGATTCATGCGCGACTTCCTCATCGACACCGACACCGCCTCCGACGACGCCGTCGCGATCATCATGGCGCTCTCGGCGCCCGACGTGCGGGTGCTCGGGCTGACGACCGTCGCCGGCAATGTCGCGCTCGATCAGGCGACCCGCAACGCCCTCTTCACCGCGGAAATCTGCGGGTCGAACGCGCCTGTCTATCGAGGCGCCGAGGCGCCGTTGGTGCGATCGCTGCGCGACGCGCACTGGTTTCATGGCGCCGACGGGCTCGGCGACCATGGCTTTCCGGCCCCGAAGCGCGCGGCCGAGAGCCGAGCACGCGGTCGAGGCCATCTTGCGCCATTCCCGCGAGACGCCCGGCCTGACGCTGGTGACGCTCGGGCCGCTGACCAATATCGCCCTCGCCCTCGCCCGCGACCCTACGCTCGCTGGCCGCGTCGGCCGATGCGTGGTGATGGGCGGGGCGCCGTGCTGCGAGGGCAACGTCACGCCGGCGGCCGAATACAATATCTGGGTCGATCCCGAAGCGGCGCGCGCCGTGTTCCGCTCCAGATTGCCGATCGAGATGGTCGGCTGGCACGTTTCGCGCGGGGCGTCCGTGCTGACCGACGCCGAGGTCGCCGCGATCGAGACGCTCGGCACGGCGAAGGCGCGCTTTGCGGTGCGATCGAACAGCCGCGCTCGCGAGGCCTATCATGTTCAGACGGGAGAGACGGGACTGTCGCTCGCCGACCCGACCGCGATGGCGGTCGCGCTCGACCGATCGGTAGGCTTGACGTGGTCTCGCCATCGCGTGGCGATCGAGACGCAGAGCGAGCTGACCCGCGGCATGACGGTGGTCGACCGGCTCGGCGTCAATTCCGACCCGATCAACGCCGACGTCTGGGGCGCCGCGGCCGGCGAGAGCCACGGCGTCGATGTTCTGTGGACCTTCGACTCGGCAAAGTTCAAGGCTATGCTGAACTCCGCGCTCGGGTTGTAGGCGCACAACGAGGAGTGGAGGATGGAGACGGACCGCAACCTCCTCGGCGACGCAACCTCGCCGTACCTGCTGCAGCATGCACGCAACCCGGTCCACTGGCGCCAATGGGGGCCGGAGGTTTTCGCCGAGGCTGAGAGGCGCGACTGTCCGATCCTGCTGTCGATCGGCTACGCCGCCTGCCACTGGTGCCACGTGATGGCGCACGAGTCGTTCGAGAACATCGAAACCGCCAGCCGGATGAATGCGTTGTTCGTCAATGTGAAGGTCGATCGCGAAGAGCGCCCCGACATCGACCACATCTACATGACGGCGCTGCACGCCATGGGCGAACAAGGTGGCTGGCCGCTGACCATGTTCCTCGACCCCGATGGACGGCCGATGTACGGCGGCACCTACTGGCCGCCCGCGCCGCGCTGGGGACGCCCCTCGTTCGGACAGATTGTCGAAGGCGTCGCCAACGCCTGGCGGAACCGCCGCGGCGACCTGGCGAAGAACGCAACCGCGCTCGCCGCCCATCTCGCCGAGTTGTCCGCGCCCGCTCCTGGCGAGGCGCTGACGCCCGCCGATCTGACTCGCGTTGGCGACGCGCTAATTCGCGCCGTCGATCCCGTACACGGCGGCATCGGCCGCGCGCCGAAATTTCCCAACGCGCCGATCTTTCGCTTCTTCTGGAACGAGATGTTCCGTCGTGGCGACCCAAAGTTCGGCGATCCGGTTCGCGCGCTCATCGAGGCGATGAACGCTGGCGGCATCTATGATCATCTGGGCGGCGGCTACGCCCGCTATTCCACCGACGCCATGTGGCTCGTGCCGCATTTCGAGAAGATGCTGTACGACAACGCGCAGATCCTCGAGCTGCTGGCTTACGGGCATGCTCAAGCGCCGGATCCTACGTTCGCGGAGCGGGCGCGGGAGACGGTCGGCTGGCTGATGCGAGAGATGCGGGCGGGCGGAGCTTTCGCCGCCTCGCTCGATGCGGATCAGGACGGTGAGGAAGGCGCCTTTTACGTCTGGACGGACGAAGAGGTCGATGCCGCGCTCGGCCCGGCCTCCGCCGCTTTCAAGGCCACCTACGACGTGACGCCAGGCGGCAACTGGGAAGGCCGTACGGTGCTCCGGCGGATCACGCCGCGAGGCTCGCCCGAGGAGGAGGCGGGCCTCGCCTTGGCGCGTGCGGAGCTGTTCGCGCTGCGTGAGGTTCGCGCCCGGCCCGGTCGTGACGACAAGGTTCTGGCGGACTGGAACGGTCTTGCGATTGCGGCGCTTGTCCGGGCGAGCGCCGTTTTCGACGAGCCGCAATGGCTCGCCGCGGCCCGATCCGCTTTCGACTTCGTCATGACGGCGCTGCGGGATCCGGACGGACGGCTCCTGCACGCCTGGCGGGACGGACGGGCGGGCGCGCGTGGAATGCTGGACGATTACGCCGCGATGGCCCGGGCGGCGGTTGCGCTCTTCGAGGCGAGCGGCGATCCTCACGATCTCGAGGCGGCCCGGCGGCTCGCGACCGAGGCGCTCGACCTGTTTGGCGACGGCAAGGGCGGCGTCTATCTGACGGCCGGCGACGCAGCCGACGTTCCCGGCGCTCGCCCGCGGCACGCCCATGACGGGGCCACCCCCTCTGGCGCGGGCTTGCTCGCCGAAGTTCTCGCCCGGTTGTGGCATTTGACCGCGGAGCCGCGTTGGCGTGAAGACGCCGACGCTTTCGATTCGTGCATTTGCCGGCCCACCGGAAGGTCTTGGAGCCAGTCCTCTTCTGCTTCTCGCCGCTGACATGCTGGAGCGCGGCGGTTGCATCGTGATCGAGGGACCGCTCAGCGATTCGGCGGCGGCGGCACTCGCTGCGGTCGCTCTCCGCGCCGCCGATCCAGGATTGACCGCGTTGCGGCTGGACCGGGGCCTGTGGCCTGGCGGATCGCCCCGCGATGACTTGCCGCAGGCTTCCTCGCCAGTCGCCAGGCTATGTCGCGGCCGGTTGTGCAGCCTTCCAGTGGACACGCCGGCCGCGCTGATGCAACTTATGGACGGTTCGAGCTAACCCCTCGCCTGGCTGCAAAGCCGAAGATTGGAGCGTTCACAGATCGCCTTCTCCGTTGAAAAGGCTCGGAAAACGGGCATTCGGCAGGCGGGTCAAGAAAAACCATGTCGTTCCGTCTTAGGTCGCGGTCGTATGCACGCGCCGCATCGTACGACGGCAGCGCATTAGCCGTTGGCAGTTGCGAAAATGTTTTTTGGTTTACAGCGAGACACAAGCAATTTTGAAGGGTATAACAACCTCCCAGCAGGAGGCTCGCGTTGAGTGGCAAAGTTATCGTGGCGGTTGTAGCGGCGGCGGTTTCGTCTGCGTCAGCCGCGACGGTCGGCGTCGTCTACAAAGAAATGGTCGAGCGGAAGCCCATCGAGGTTTCAGCGCCGGTGAGCGAGACTGGGCCGAGCGCGGGACCGGTCCGGTCCGCCGTCGTGCTCAACGCCTCTGACAGTCTCTTCGGTTTCCTTGCGGACTCGACGGGTGAGGGCGACTCGGCGGCCGACTCGACCGGCGAAGGCGACCCGACGGCTTGTCGCGGACGCGTTGGCTGCGTTATGGTCGCGCGCGCCTCCGACCGTCGTGTGAACATCCTGGGCTCCGCGGCGACCATCCCGCCATTCTGGCTCGGTGGCGACAGCCGAGACTTCTACGCCTTCCCAGCCGCTCGAGGCTTGGCGTCGTTCGAGGAGCAGGCGAGGATCATAGTCCGCTCTACGCATCGGCGCCCCAAGACCGGAACCCTTGGGTTGGAACCGCAATCAGACGATGGCTCAGCGCAGAACGGGAACGGAGACCCGAGCGGGTCGGGAGGGGAGAACACTATAGGCGTCTCTGGCTCGGTCCAGCCGTCGCCGACGAGTTCGACCGCCGGGCTCGGGTATCCGATCGAGATCGATGTTCAAACGTCTCCGCTTGGGATCCCATCGTTCAACGATGGGGGGTCGTCGCTGATTGATCTTCTGTCGGCCTTATCTCCAATTGACGCGGCGCTGAATCCGCCGCCATCGATGGATCCTGCCTTCGACCAGCAGCCGTGGCCGATGCCGGACCCGTCCGCCAGTCCGATAACGACGCCGCCGACGTTCTCTGTCGATCTCCCGACCAGCAGCGGAGGCCTCGCGACGCCCGAGGCGTCCACCTGGGTCATGACGATCTTCGGCCTCGCGACGCTCGGCCTGTTCAAGCGGCGGCGGTTCGCCGCAGCGCTCAAGGCCATGCGCAGCTAACGCCGCAACGTCACGGCACCACGAAGGTTGCCCTGCCCCTGCCGGTCAGAGCTGCGGGGATTGCGCCTGGTTCATCGACGGAGAACACCACGATCGGGATGCCGTTGTCACGGCACAGGGCGAAGGCGGCCGTGTCCATCACCTGAAGGTTTCTTGCGATCGCCTCATCGTGGGTCAGACGATCGTAGCGGGTCGCACCGGGATTTTTTTTCGGGTCCGCCGTGTAGATGCCATCGACTTGGGTCGCCTTCATCACCGCGTCGCAGGCGAGTTCGCAGGCGCGTAACGCCGCGCCCGTGTCGGTGGTGAAGAAGGGATTTCCCGTGCCCCCCGCCAGCATGATGACCCGATGCTTGACAAGATGGGCAAGCGCCGCTTGCCGCGAATAGGGTTGACAAAGCGAGGGCATGGCGACCGCCGACAGGACCCGGGCCGGCTGACCGATCTGCTCGAGCGCACCCTCCATGGCGAGCGCATTCATCACCGTCGCCAGCATCCCGATCGAATCGGCCCGCGCGCGCTCGATGCCTTTGTCGGCGCCCTGCAGCCCGCGAAAGAAGTTGCCGCCGCCGACGACCACGGCGACCTGAACGCCGAGTTCAGCGGCCGCCTTGAGGTCGGCGGCCATCCGCTGAATGGTGTCCGCATTGAGGCCGAACTTGTCCGGCCCCATCAAAGACTCGCCGGAGAGCTTGACCACGACACGGTTGAAGATCGGCTTCGAAGTCATCGCTCGTCTCCTGCGGTGTCGATTCGCTTCCGGCGCGCAATGGGCCACGCAACGGCGCCCCGTGCAATCGCCTGGCCCACGCTCAGTCCATTAAAAAAGCGGCCCGGGGGCCGCTTGGTCATGTCTCTGGCGCTTAAGCTTCGTTCGCTGGTTTGTCGACCCCTTCGCCGAGCGCAAAGCGGACGAAGCCAGTGATCGAGATCGGGGCGCCAACCGACTTCTCGGCCTCCTTGACGGCTTGGGCGACGCTCTTGGCCGGGTCGTGGACGTACGGTTGGTCAAGCAGGCAGACCTCCTTGTAATAGGTCTTGAGGCCCGATTCGACGATCTTCTCGATCACGTGCGGCGGCTTGCCGGCGTTCTTCTCGGCCAGCACCGCGCGCTCGCGCGCAACCGTCGCCGGGTCGACGCCGCCGGCGCTGAGCGCGATCGGGCTTGCGGCGGCGACGTGCATCGCCACCTGCCGGCCGAGCGCGGCGAGCGCGGCGCGATCGCCCTTCGACTCCAGGCCGACGATGACGCCGATGCGGCCCAGGCCGTCGATGATCTGGCCATGAACATATTGTCCGATCGCGCCTTCCGAAACCCGGAGGCCCTGGACTCGACGGAGCGTCATGTTCTCGCCGATTGTCGCAATCGCGTTGGCGATCGCGTCGGACACGGTGCCGCCACCAAGATAGTGGGCGCCGAGAACCGTGTCGACGTCCGCGCCCGGGGCCTTGTCGAGCGCTACGGCCAGGACGCCGCGCACCAGCCCTTGGAAATCGTCGTTGCGCGCGACGAAATCCGTCTCCGAGTTGACCTCGACGACCACGCCGACGAGATCCTCGACCGCTACGCCAACCAGCCCGTCGGCGGCGATACGCCCGCTTTTCTTAGCGGCCTTGGCTAAGCCCTTCTTGCGCAGCCAATCGATGGCGGCCTCAATGTCGCCGTCCGTTTCGGCCAGCGCGTGCTTGCAGTCCATCATACCCGCGCCGGTCTTCTCACGCAGGTCCTTCACAAGCCCAGCCGTGATCACAGCCATCGGTTTCCCTCTTGTCCTCATGCCGCAGACCAGGCGCTGCGGCGTTGACCCAACACAAACGGATCGCCGCCCTCAGGGCAGCGGCGCTGATCCAAGACGAACGCCACGACCACGCCGCTTTCGCGTCCGGGCCGGTCGAACGCAGTCTCTCGACGGCCGCCGCTTACTCCGCAGCGATCAAGGCGCGCGCCTGCTCGCTCCACTTGTCGCGGATGATGCGGCCGTTGAACCGCAGATCTGCGTCGAGCTTTGCGGCCTCTTCGTCGGTCATCGCGGCAAGCTGCCAGTAGTGGAACACGCCATGCTCATTGAGCTTCTTGACGATCTGCGGGCCGACGCCGGTGAGCTTGGCCAGATCGTCTGGCGCGCCGCGTGGCGCGGTCAGGAGCTCGAAATGATCGTCCGGCGGAAGAACCGGCTCGGCCTCGACCGTCTCCGGCAGAACTTCGGCGATCGGCGCCTCCGCCTCGCCCAGATCCACGCCGGCGGCCCCCTGGCTGCGGCCGATGCCGTCGATCGCGGCGCGCGCCAGAAGGTCGCAGTAGAGCTGGATGGCGCGGCCGGCGTCGTCGTTGGCCGGCACCGGATAGCGGATGCCGTCCGGATCGCTGTTCGTGTCGAGGATCGCGATCACCGGGATCTTGAGGCGGTTGGCTTCCTTAATCGCCAGAGCCTCCTTGTTGGTGTCGATCACGAACACGAGGTCGGGCACGCCGCCCATATCCTTGATGCCGCCGAGCGCCGTCTCCAGCTTGTCCCGCTCGCGCGACATCATCAGGCGCTCCTTCTTGGTCAGACCCTTGGCCCCTTCGGCCAGCATCTCGTCGAGCTTGCGAAGCCGGGAGATCGAGCCGGAAATCGTCTTCCAGTTGGTCAGCATGCCGCCGAGCCAGCGGGCGTTGACAAAGTACTGTGCGGAGCGCCGGGCTGCGGCTGCGATCTCATCGGACGCCTGGCGCTTGGTGCCGACGAACAGGACGCGGCCGCCTTTGGCGACCGTATCGGACACTGTCTTCAGCGCCTGATGCAGAAGCGGCACCGTCTGGGCCAGATCGATGATGTGGATCGAGTTACGCGTGCCGTAGATGAACGGCGCCATCTTCGGGTTCCAACGATGCGACTGGTGGCCGAAATGCGCGCCCGCCTCGAGGAGCTGGCGCATGGTGAAATCAGGCAGAGCCATAAGCTTGTCGTCCTTGTCCGGTTGAGCCTCGGCGGATCATGAACGGCGAGGAATTCCTCGCCACCGGAGCGGGACCTTGAGCAGGAGCCGCTAAAATCCGCCTGTGGAATGCGCGCGCATATAAGCGAGCGGACGCGGAAAGGCAAGCAGGTCGCCGCTAAGAAGGAGCTGACGGAGTTCGCTCCGAGGAAAGAGCTTTCGCTCGCGTCGGCAGGACAGGCCGGACGATTGCAGCGCGCTTCCGATTCGTCGTCATTGTGTCATGTTGGCCGTCCATCGGTCGGCTGCGTTTCCTCTGGGTGGCCGGTCGCATTTTTCGTTGCCTTGGCAATGACACGATGTGTTATGCGCGCCCGAGCGGCCGCGGAATCACGTCTTCGCCGTCCGGCGCCACACGGAAAGTCGCCATGTTGAACAGCCTCGCCTCCGCCGGGCGCCGAGTCCTGCCGAATCAATGGGATCTGATTGCTTTTGCCGCAATCATGGCCGTGCTGACGGCGATCGCTCAGAGTTATCACGGCATTTCCGCGCCGCTGCCCACGCCAAAGACGGATATCATCTCACTCGACTACTCGAGCCTGCCCTATTACGCGCTCCGCACAGCCCTGCGGATGTTCGCAGCGCTGTTTTTCTCGCTCGCGTTCACCTTCACCTACGCGACGCTCGCTGCCAAGAGTCGCCGTTGGGAGATGGTGCTGATTCCCATTCTCGATATCCTCCAGTCGGTGCCGATTCTGGGCTTCCTGTCCTTCACCGTCACCTTCTTCCTAGGCCTGTTTCCGGGAAACACTCTGGGCGCGGAGCTGGCGGCGATCTTCGCCATCTTCACCAGCCAGGCGTGGAACATGGCCTTCTCGTTTTATCAGTCGCTGCGCACAGTCCCGCCCGACCTCGATGAGGTGGCGCGCAGCTTCCGCCTCACCGGATGGCAGAAGTTCTGGCAGCTCGAGGCGCCTTTCGCGATGCCGGGCCTCATCTGGAACACAATGATGTCGATGTCTGGCGGCTGGTTCTTCGTCGTCGCTTCGGAGGCGATCACTGTCGGCGACACGACGATCACCCTGCCTGGCGTCGGCTCCTACATCGCCAAGGCGAACAATGCGGGGGACTGGTCGGCGATCGTCGCGGCGATCGTGACCATGGCGATCGTCATTCTGCTCTACGATCAGCTCCTGTTCCGCCCCATTGTGGCATGGGCCGACAAGTTCCGCGTCGAGCTGTCCGCCAGCCAAGAGACCTCGACCTCCTGGGTACTGAACATCCTGCAGCGCACTCACTGGGTTCGCCTCGCCTCCCAGCCGGTCTTCAATGCTTTTCGGGGCGTCAGTCTGGCGCCGATCCGCATTCCGCGGCTCAGTCCAGAATCCAAGAAGCAAAATCAGCCGCCGTCCCGCATTCTGGACGCGCTTTGGATTCTCGTGGTGCTCGCCGTCGCCGTGTACGCTGGATGGCTCACCGTCCAGTATATCGCCACCGAGGTCGGCTGGGCCGAGGTCGTTCACGTCTTCGTGCTGACTTTTTACACACTCGTCCGCGTTTTCCTCCTGATTCTGCTTGCGTCGGCGATCTGGGTGCCCATCAGCGTATGGGTCGGCCTGAGGCCGAAGTGGGCCGAACGGGTCCAGCCGATCGCGCAGTTCCTAGCTGCGTTTCCGGTCAATCTTCTGTTCGGCGCGACCGTCAGCCTGATCCTCTATTTCAACTTGAACCCGAACATCTGGCTCAGCTTCCTGATCATCTTTGGCACGCAATGGTACATCGTGTTCAACGTGATCGGCGGCGCCGCGGCCTTCCCCAACGACCTCGTGGAGGCGGCGAAGAACTTTCACATCAAAGGGTGGCGCTGGTGGTGGCAGGTCATCCTGCCCGGCGTCGCGCCCTATTACCTGACCGGGGCGATCACCGCGTCGGGAGGCTCGTGGAACGCCTCGATCGTCGCCGAATGGGTCAAGTGGAAGGACCACACGGTCGAGGCCCAGGGCGTCGGAGCCTACATCGCGGAGGCGACCGACAAGGGAGATTTCCCCAAGATCGTGCTCGGCGTCGCGATGATGTCGCTGTTCGTCACTCTATTCAACCGGCTGTTCTGGCGCCAGCTTTACGGCTACGCGGAGCGCCGGCTACGCCTGTAGCGCCCGGCCCGAGTCCGGCCTCTCGAGGAGTTTCCCATGTTGGACCCCGCCACAACGACGCTGCTGAACGTCGAGAACGTGAACCAGACCTACGCCACGGGGTCGGGCGAGACGCGCAAGCTCGTTCTCGACAACGTCTCCATGAGCCTGAAGACCGGCGAGATCGTCGCGCTGCTCGGCCGGTCGGGCTCGGGCAAGTCGACGCTCCTGCGCATCATCGCTGGCCTGAACCGCCCGACGAGTGGAACGGTCACCATCTCCGGCAAGCCGATTGACGGCCCGGCCGAGCAGGTGGCGATGGTGTTCCAGAGCTTCGCGCTGTTCCCCTGGCTGAACGTCCTCGACAACGTGGAGATCGGCCCGCGCGCCAATGGCGTGTCGCTGGAGGAGACGCGCCAGCGCGCCCTAAAGGCGATCGACACTATCGGCCTCGACGGATTTGAATCCGCCTACCCCAAGGAGCTCTCGGGCGGCATGCGCCAGCGCGTCGGTTTCGCCCGCGCGCTCGTCATGCAGCCCCAGATCCTCCTGATGGACGAGCCCTTCTCCGCCCTCGACGTGCTGACGGCCGAGACGCTGCGCACCGACCTCCTCGACCTCTGGCAAGAGGGGCGCATTCCGATCAAGTCGATTCTGATGGTCACGCACAACATCGAGGAGGCGGTTGTGATGAGCGACCGCATCCTGGTGCTGTCGTCCAATCCCGGCCGCATAGCCTCCGAAATCCCGAACACGATCCCCCACCCGCGCGACCGGCTCGATCCGCCATTCCGCGCCCTGGTCGAGCAGATCTACGCGCTGATGACCCAGCGGGCCGAGACGGCGCGCGTCGCGCCGCGAGAGGCCTCGGCCGCGGGCCTCGCGCTCACCTTGCCCGACATTTCGACCAACTCGCTCGCCGGCATGCTCGAGGAGATCGCCGCCCCACCCTACAACGGCAAGGCGGACCTGCCGCACCTGGCCGACTCGCTCGGCTTCGAGATCGACGACCTCTTCCCCCTCGGCGAAACGCTGCAGATCCTCAAGCTTGCCGACTTCGAAGAGGCCGACATCAAGCTCACCCCGCTCGGCCAGCGCTTCGTCGACATGGACGTCGACCAGCGCAAGAAGGTGCTGGGCGAGCAGACGCTCGCCAACGTGCCCCTCGCTTCGCACATCAAGCGGGTGCTCGACGAGCGTCCGTCGCACCGCGCCCCGGTCAGCCGCTTTAGGGAGGAGCTCGAGGACTACATGTCCGAAGACTACGCCGACCGGACCCTCAAGACGGTCATCAACCTCGGCCGCTATGGTGAATTGTTCGCCTATGACGAGTCCGCCCAGGCGTTCAGCTACGAGAACCCCGAGTAGTCCAGGCCCGCTGCTGCTTTGGTTTGACTTGTTCCGCCAAATGCGCTGCGATATCGGTATTGCAGCGCACACCGACGCTTGAGCCGGCAGGAGATCCCCGATGACCCAGAGCACCGCCACGATCACGGTCGGCAATAAAAACGTGGAGATTCCGGTTCTGGACGGGACCGTCGGACCCTCCGTCATCGACATCAGCAAGCTCTACGCCAAGACGGGGATGTTCACCTACGATCCGGGCTTCACGTCGACCGCAAGCACGGAATTGAAAATCACATACATTGACGGCGACGAGGGCATCCTGCTGTATCGCGGATATCCGATCGACGAGCTCGCCGAGCACGGCGACTTCCTCGAGACCTGTTATCTCCTGCTCTACGGCGAGTTGCCGACCGCCTCGCAGAAAGCCGAGTTCGACTACCGCGTCACCCGCCACACCATGGTGCACGAACAGATGTCGCGGTTCTTCAACGGGTTCCGCCGCGATGCGCACCCAATGTCGATCATGGTGGCCTGCGTCGGCGCGCTGGCCGCATTCTACCACGACTCGATCGACATCAACGATCCGTTCCAGCGCCAGGTCGCCTCGATCCGCATGATCGCCAAGATGCCGACGATCGCGGCGATGGCGTACAAATACTCGATCGGGCAGCCGTTCGTTTATCCGAAGAACGACCTCGACTATTGCTCGAACTTCCTGCGCATGTGCTTCTCGGTGCCGGCGGAGGAATACAAGGTCAACCCGGTCCTGGCGCGGGCGCTCGATCGCATCTTCATCCTGCACGCCGACCACGAGCAGAATGCGTCGACCTCGACGGTTCGCCTGGCGGGCTCCTCGGGCGCCAACCCGTTCGGCTGCATCGCGGCCGGTATCGCGTGTCTCTGGGGACCGGCGCACGGCGGCGCCAACGAGGCGGCCCTCAAGATGCTCGGCGAGATCGGCAAGGTCGAGAACATCCCGAAGTTCGTCGAACGCGCCAAGGACAAGAACGACCCGTTCCGTCTGATGGGCTTTGGCCACCGTGTCTACAAGAACTACGATCCGCGCGCCAAGATCATGCAGAGGACGGCGCACGAGGTTCTGGACGAGCTCGGCGTCAAGGACGATCCGCTGCTCGAGGTGGCCGTTGAGCTCGAGCGCATCGCGCTTCACGACGATTATTTCATCGAGAAGAAGCTCTATCCGAACATCGACTTCTATTCGGGCATCACGCTGAAGGCGATGGGCTTCCCGGTCGCGATGTTCACGGTGCTGTTCGCCGTCGCCCGTACGGTCGGCTGGATCGCCCAGTGGAAGGAAATGATCGACGATCCGGACCAGAAGATCGGCCGCCCGCGCCAGCTCTACACCGGCGCGACGCATCGCGACTACATCCAGATCGGCAACCGCTGAGCTTCAGCGTTCGATCGAGGCGGTGCGGCGCATCTTCTTCTGCAAGAGCAGCACCCCGTACATCAACGCCTCTGCGGTCGGGGGGCAGCCCGGAACGTAGATGTCGACTGGGACAATCCGATCGCAACCGCGCACGACCGAATAGGCGTAGTGGTAGTAGCCGCCGCCGTTGGCGCATGAGCCCATCGAAATGACGTATCGCGGCTCCGGCATCTGATCGTAAACCTTGCGCAGCGCCGGCGCCATCTTGTTGGTCAGCGTGCCGGCCACGATCATCAGATCGGACTGGCGCGGCGAACCGCGTAGCGCCATGCCGAGCCGGTCGAAATCATACCGCGGCGTGCAAAATTGCATCATTTCGACGGCGCAGCAGGCGAGGCCGAAGGACATGAGATGCAGTGAACCAGAGCGCGCCCAGGCGATCATTGCGGCGGTCGAGGTGACGAGAAAGCCTTTGTCGGCGAGCGCGTCCGAAATGTCGCTAAGGGCTCGATTTTTGAGCGCGCCCGCGGCAATGAGCGCTTCGGCGTCGTCGAAGATTGCCGTTTCGGCGTAGGGCGTCATTCCGGCGGCCTCATCATTCGAGTGACGGACCGCGCGGCTCGAGCCGGGCGTATCCGACCGCTACTTCTACCACGCGACGGGCTGTCCGTCGCGGAAGAAGCCGCCGGTCGGTCCGCCGTCCGGCAAGTCGACGGCCCACAGCACGCTGGCCGCGCCTTCCGCGACCGGCCGTCCGCCGGCGCCGCCCATGTCGGTCGCGACCCAGCCCGGACAGACGGCGTTGACCAGAACGCCGCTCCCCGCAAGTTCCCCCGCCAGGACCCGAGTTCAGCGCGTTGAGCGCCGCCTTAGACGTCGCATAAGCCGGCTTCCCGGCGCCCATGGAGGCGAGCGATCCGGCGCCCGAGGAGACGTTGACGATCCGGCCCCAACCGCGAGCGCGCATTTCCGGGGCAAAGGCCTGGGCCATTCGCCAGACGCCGAACACGTTGGTCTCGAACGCCTCGCGCACGATGCGCCAGTCGGCGGAGAGAGCGGTTTCCCAGGTGTCGTAATGAACGCCGGCGTTGTTGATCAGGACGTCCACCGGTCCGATCGCAGCGGCGAGACGAAACGGCGCATCCGGATCGTCGACGTCGAGCGCCACCGCGCTGACATCGCCCCCGATACGGCGCGCCTCCGCCTCGCCTTTGCCGTAGTCGCGGCTGCCGAGAAACACCCGCCAGCCGCGGGCGCCGAGCTGCCGACACAGCTCGAGCCCGATGCCGCGATTGGCTCCTGTGACGAGCGCGACACGCTTTTCTGCGCCCGTCATCTCAGCGCCCCTTCGCGCGGTCGGCCGCGATGGCCACGAGGCCCCTGTCGCCGATTTCCTCCGTCAGGGTGAAGGTCATGGCCGTGACCTTCCAGCGTCCGTCGAGCCGCTCCAGCGTCCAGCGATAAAGGCCGATCGGCCGCCAGATCGCGTCTCCGATCCAATGGCGGCCGTCGACCCGCGCGGTCGCTTCGGCGGCGTCGCCGTCGATCCGCGTCTCGACATCGAGGAGCTCGTGCCGGGTCGCATCGAAACCCGGCACGAGACCGCGCCAGGCGTCCATCAGCGCGGCGGGCGTCGTGCGCTGCGGTTCCCCACCCCACAGGCTCGTGTAATCGATCACGACCTCGGGTGCGAAAGCCGCCTCGGCGAGGTCGTAGCGGCCGAGGTCGACCGCAAGGGGGATCGAGGCGACCACCGCGATCGCCTTGGCGCTATCGGGGTCTCCGGCAGGAGGTACGGCGTCCGGCATGGCGCGCTCCGTGGCTCATCCCGAAGCATCGCCGCGCAGCGGCCGGAAGGCAAGCGGACGTCCGGCCCTCAGGAGTCGGCAAAGGCGGGGCACGCGCCTGCGCATCCGCAGCCGCCCATCATGTCGCATGACCCCGCCATGGCCGGCGCCGGGTCGCCGCCCTTGGCGGGCGAGGCGATCAGCGAAAGCTGCTGCTCCAGCTCGGCGCTCGCGCAAGCCTCGCATACCGGCGTCTCGCCCGACATCACCAGGGTGGAGAACTCCTTGCCGCAGTCGCGGCATCGGTAGGCGTAGATCGGCATCCCAGCGCTCCATAGACTCTAGGGCGTTTTCTTGCGCGACGCGGCGGCGTTGCGCAAGAGGACCGATCGCCGCGCGCCAGCGGAGCCCTATGTCTCTTCCCGCACCACGATTTCCGTCCGCTTCACGCCGACCGCCGCAGCGAGCCAGCGCAGGCGGTCGACCACGACCTCGCTATCGGGCGCGCGCGCCGCCGGCGACACCTCGAGCCGCACGCAATCCGGCTCGAGCCGCACCCGCGCGCTTAACAGCACGGACGGGACCACGCCGGAGAACCGGTAGGCAAGCTGCATGGCGCGGCCGAGAATCTGGGCCCGTCGCCGCAACGCCGGAGTGAGCAGCCCGATCGCCGGCGTCAGCCACGGCGCGTCGGCGCGTCCGGCGTAGCGGGCATGGACCGCAGCGGCGATGAACACCCGCTCGGCGTGATCGACGCCGATGAAGGGAAACTGCAGCAGCCGGCGGAAGCTCTCCTCGGCCTTCAGGTCGTCGGCGTCGCGCCAGGCGATGTCCGAGAGCGCGCAGACCGCGACGCGCAGCCGCATTTCGGCCGGCGCCTCTTGCGGAAAGAGATCAGCCGTCCATGCAGCGAGCGCAGGCGCGAACTCCGGCACCCGGGCAAACGGCAGGCCGATGAGCTGCGCGCCTTCGACCAGAGGATCGCGATAGCGCTCGGTGTCGTCGAGCTGCGAATAGAGCAGGCCCTCGCGCAGGCCCAGCGCCGAGAAGATCACCCGATCGGGCGCGAGCCGCTTCAGCACCCGGTCGAGCGTCAGCGCCGCCGCGGGAAGGGTACGCGCTCGCCGCTCCGAGACCCCCGGCATGTCGGCAAGCTTCGCCGGCGTCTGGCGCGTGATCGACTTGGCGAAGGCGCGGATCACCGGCGTTTCCAGGGTGTAGCCGTGTACGGCTTTGACCGGCGCGGCGACCGCCGCGATGTGCGCCTTGGCGAGCGCGCGCCAGCCGCCGCCGACCGGATAAAAGGTCGGTTGGGCGAACGACGCCTTGACGCCGGCGCGCAGGATCTCGTCCACCCGGCGCTTGGCGACCTCGTAACCTTCCGCGAGCAGCGCCTCGACCGGCAGCGCGCCGAGCGGCATGCTGGTCCAGGCGTCACCGACCCGGTCGTCGATCGCCTCCGCGATCTCGAGGCTTCCCCCGCCCATGTCGCCGATCGCGCCGACCGGCCGGAAGAACCCGGAGATGACCCCGAGCGCGGCGTAGCGCGCCTCCTCGGCGCCCGACAGGATCCGCACCGTGAGGCCCGCCTCGGCGGCGATGGCGTCGGCGAGGGCCGGGCCGTTGGTCGCGCGCCGGATCGCCTCGGTCGCCGTCACGTCGAGCTTCGCCACCCCCATCGCGTCGGCGATGGCGCGGAAGCGCCGTGCCGCCTCGACGGTGCGCCGGAACCCTTCGGGCGCGATGACGCCGGTCTCGGCCAGCCCCTCGGCGAGACGGGCGAGCGACTTCTCGTTGAAGCGCGGCAGCGGCGCCCGCCCGAGCTGGTCGTAAACGATCAGCCGGACCGAGTTCGAGCCGATGTCGATGATGCCGTAATGCGGCCGATCGGCGCGCATGACGCGCGCCGGATCGAGGTCGAGCGGCCGATGCGGCTCCTTCTGCCTGGACAACAAGGCGGACTCCTCCAGCTCACCTTGGCGATCATGCGCAACGCGGAGGGATTTGACCAGCGTGCGAAAACGCCGAGCGATGGCCAAGCGAAAAGCCGATCTTGACGATCGGAATCGCGCTTCCGCCGCGTCTGGCGATCAGGCGCGTTTCCTGTTTTGCCTGCTTAACAGGCGAAATCGAACCCTCATTTGCCGCGTTGAATCGCAATTTTTCAACTGGAACCAAGGCTTGGCGGCAATGAACGCCAGCATATCGGTCAAATAACAGGGTGCCGAACAGGGTCAAAACGTACCAGAACAGGCGCCGAACAGGCAAATAACAGGCAGGAACAGGCGCGCGGCGTCGACCGCCGAAAGTCGCGGCGCGGCTCGCGCCCGGCGCCCGCGATGGTCAAGAAATTCTAGACTTCGCCGAACTCCGAAGTCGCCGCCGGCGCGCCCCGCCACCGTCCTCATAGCCCGCGGAAGACGGCGTCTTTCGAGGCGCTATGCGGACGGTCCCCCTCCCGCCTTCCGCTTCGCTCCATGGGGAGGAGAGGCGTCGTCGCGTTTCCTAGCCTGCGCCCCGGCTCGACGCCGCCGCCGCCGCGCACGCTTCGGTTGGTGGACGATCTGCAATAAGAGAGCCCCGCGCGGAGAGAGCGAAGGTCCGCACAGGGCCGCCCCGCGCGTTCGAGGACAGACGATGACGCCCCAAGAATTCCGCCGCTACGGCCATCAGCTGATCGACTGGCTGGCCGACTATCACGAAACCATGGCCTCGCGGCCGGTGATGGCTGCGACGCGGCCGGGCGAGGTTCGCGACGCGCTTCCGGTCGCGCCGCCGGCCGAGCCGGAACCGTTCGCAGACATCATCGCCGACCTCGACCGTGTCGTCCTGCCCGGGCTGTCGCTTTGGCAGCACCCGCGCTTCTTCGGCTACTTCCCGGCCAACGCGGCGCTTTCGGGCGTGCTGGGCGACCTTGTCAGCACGGGACTCGGCGTGCTCGGCCTCTCCTGGCAATCGAGCCCGGCGATCACCGAGATCGAGGAGGTGGTCACCGACTGGATGCGGCAGATGCTCGGCCTTTCGCCGGCCTGGAGCGGGGTCATCCAGGACACCGCCTCCACCAGCACGCTGGTGGCGCTGATCTCCGCCCGCGAGCGGGCGACCGGCTTTGCCCTGGCGCGTGGCGGCCTGCAGGGCGAGACCCGCAAGCCCTGCGTCTACGTTTCGGCGCACGCGCACAGCTCCGTCGACAAGGCGGCGCTGCTTGCCGGTTTCGGCCGCGACAACCTCAGAATGGTCCCGACCGGCGAACACCACGCCATGCGTTCCGAGGCGCTGGCTGAGATGATCGCCGACGACGTGGCCGAAGGCTGCTTGCCCTCAGCGATCGTGGCGACGGTCGGCACGACGGCAACGACGGCGGTCGACCCGATCGCCGGCATCGCCGAGGTCGCCAAGCAATACGGCGTCTGGCTGCACGTTGACGCCGCGATGGCCGGCAGCGGCATGATTCTGCCGGAGTTGCGCTCGATGTGGGAAGGAATCGAGGGCGCCGACAGCCTTGTCGTGAACACCCACAAATGGCTTGGCGCGCCGTTCGACTGCTCGCTCTACTACGTCCGCGACCCGGAGCATCTGATGCGGGTGATGTCGACCAATCCGAGCTACCTGCAATCCTCGGTCGACGGGGAAGTCAAAAATCTGCGCGACTGGGGCATTCCGCTCGGCCGCCGTTTCCGGGCGCTCAAACTGTGGTTCCTGGTTCGCGAGCAGGGCGTCACGGGCCTGCAGACCCGCCTGCGGCGGGATCTCGCCAACGCCCGCCGTTTCGACGAGGAAGTGGCGGCGACGCCGAACTGGCGCGTCGTCACGCCCACCCGGCTGCAGACCGTCTGCATTCGCCATGAGCCGCTCGACCCGGAAGGTACGCCGCTCGATGGCGAAGCGCTCGACCGGCACACGCTGGCCTGGGTCGAAGCGGTCAACCGCTCAGGCGCCGCCTATCTCACGCCAGCGGTGGTGGACGGGCGATGGCTGGCGCGCGTCTCGATCGGCGCGCTGACGACGGAAGCCGAGGACGTCGCCGCCGTCTGGGCGGCGATCCGGTCGGCGGCGGAGACGGCGGCGGGCCGACCGGTGCGGGGCGGGGCGGGTAGCGGCTGAGCAGCCGCGGGGGGCCTCGGCCGTTCATCATCGGCGCCTGTAGGAAAGGGGCACGCAATTTTGCAGGCTTCGGACGCCGACCCCAAGTCCGTAGCCCAGCATCCGCGTCCGCAGCCAGGGCCGGCGCCCGAAGATCTTGCACAGGAACGGTTGCTCTCCCACGGCAAGCACGCCAGGCGGCCTGGGTCACTCGTCACGAGAGGCAGAACGACCGCCGCCTGGCTGCGCGGGTTATTTGAACGGCGATTCGAATTGCGCCGCCTTTCCGAGATCAGCCTCGATTTCCAGCAGCCTGTTGTATTTGGCGATCCGCTCGCTTCGGCTGGCGGAACCGGTCTTGATCTGGCCTCCGCCCATCGCGACGGTAAAGTCGGCCAGGAACGAGTCTTCGGTTTCCCCCGACCGATGCGAGACGACGTAGCCCCATCCGGCTTTGCGGCAGAGCGCAATCGCCTCGAATGGTTTCGGTGACAGTGCCGATCTGGTTGAGCTTGATCAGCGCGGCGTTCGCAGTTTTCTCCTTGATGCCGCGACGCGATGAACTTCGGGTTGGTGACGAAATTATCGTCCCCGACGATTTGGATACGGCTGCCCTGCGCCGCGGTTTGGCGCGCGAATCCGGTCCAGTCGTTTTCATCGAGGCCGTCCTCGATCGACACGATCGGGAACATATCGATCCACTTGCTGATAGAGCGCGATCATCTCGTCGCTCGTCTTCCGGCCGCTCTTCGACTTAGCGAGGTCGTAGCCTCCGTCGGCATAGAAGGAACTCGCGGCGGGATCGAGCGCGATGGCGATGTCCTTGCCAGGCTTGTATCCGCCCGCCTCGATGGCGTTGACGATGAGTTCGCAGGCTTCCTCGTTGCTCCCGAGATTGGGCGCAAAGCCGCCTTCGTCACCGACCGAGGTCGCATAACCCTTGCCTTAAGAAGCTTGGCAGCGCATGGAAAGTTTCCGCGCCGTAACGCAACGCTTCGCCGAAGTCGGGCGCGCCGATCGGCATCACCATGAATTCCTGGAAGTCGACCGAATTTGCCGCGTGCTTGCCGCCATTGAAAATGTTCATCATCGGCATGGGCACGCGCGTTGCGCCGACGCCGCCAAGATAGGCGTAGAGCGGCAACTTGGCCGATTGCGCCGCCGCGCGCGCGACCGCCATCGACACGTCCAAGAATCGCATTGGCGCCGAGCGCGCTCTTGTTCGGCGTGCCGTCGAGCGCAATCATAAGCGCGTCGATTTCCGCTTGTCGGTTCGGGTTCGAGGCCGATCACCGCCGGCGCGATTTTTTCGACCACGTTGTGCGACGGCCTTGCGCACGCCCTTGCCGCCATAGCGCCCCTTGTCGCCGTCACGAAGCTCGACGGCCTCGTTTTCGCCCGTCGACGCGCCGGAAGGAACCGAAGAGGTCGCGACCGTCCCGTCATCGAGGCCGACGCGGACCCGTACGGTCGGGTTGCCGCGCGAATTGAGAATTTCGAGCCCCTGGACACGTGAGATTTTTGGCATTGCAATTTCCTCCTACCAAGGCGGCGGCGTTGATCGCCGACATTATGTCACTGCAGCCTCCAGAACCCACTGCGACAAAGCGCGCAGCTGATTGCCGCTTTCGGACCGGTTTTATGCGGATTTGTCGTGCGCCGCCCCGCCCTCTTCCTGACCTGAGAAGCTCTTGCGATCGATGTCTTCCCCAAAACTTGTGCTGAAGATCTCGATAGACGAGTTTGAGCGCTCTTTGCTCATCCTGCCAAGTGTCTGCACGTAAGAAAAGCGTCGTTACGATTTCTATTCTGTAGAAACGTACGGTAAAACGCGGAACTCTGCGGGTATAACATCGCGTTTACATGAACTTGGCGGTCTCCAGGCCCTCGATCACGCTCGACAACACTGCAATCGACTGTTCCGCTTGCGCGACGAGAGAGGAGACCTGCGAGGATCTGAGCGGAACGCTTCTCAAGCGCGATCTGCATGACCTGCCTGTGTCTCCTCGCATCGCCGCCGAGAGTTGCTCCGCCAGAGACGGATTCGAAACGGCGGAATGCGTCTCTCAACGTTCTGCCGAAGCGCCCAATCGAGGTTTGCCACGTTGCGCAAGACCGCTCTTTCCGTGTCCGAGGCGATTTGGCGGCGTAGCCGCCTTTCGCGCAACGGCGTGGCAAGAAGCGAATGAACGCAAGGGCCGAGGCGTCGATGATCGAGTTTTGGGGCGCTGGCGCGACCCAATAGGCCTCCCTCGCAAGCTCGAAGGCATGCTCGGGAGGCGGAAGCCGCACGGAGATTTCCATCAGGTCCGCCGCGGCCTGGCGCACCTGCGCAAGCAAGAGCGCTTGCCTTCGCCTCGTGCTTGGCGAACCTGGAAATCAGTTCGACTCTCGCCTGCTCTGGTGGCTTCATGCGCGGCCGTCTCGAAGTGCTTTTCGAGCGCCTTGCCCAGTTTGGCGCGCGCTTTGTCTTCATCAAATCCCCGGTGGCGTCATCCTCCTTCGCGAGCTTGTCAAACCTCGACCGTGCTTCCACCCAGATCCGGTCTGTCGCATCCTCGACCTCGACGAGCAATCGGCGCCGATCGATCGCCAGAAGGTCCGACAGGTCGGCCTTCTCCGCGTCGAAGCGCGATATCCCGTGTTCGAATTCTCCGATCTTTTGCGCGAGTTCCTGCGCCGGCGTCAGGAGAGCCTTATGCTCGAGCTGGCGGCGGTACAGGAGTTCTCCCACGAGCGAGAGCGCTCGCGACCGGCCCGTTGAGAAGGCTATCGTCCGCTCCTCGCTTTTCAGCTCATCGGCGAGAGTCCGCTCGAGTTCGGGCAACCCGCTGGCGACGAGCGCGGCTGCGTTTCCAGCTCTGCTTGGCCGAGAGCCCGGCCTCGGGCCGAAACCGGAAAGATGCGTGGCGCGCAGCCAGATCCAAGCTTGGTCCTCCAGAATGTTCGCAAGAAACGTCAATGCGACGTCGCGCTCGTCAGGCGACAGGATGTCGACCTTGTTGAAGGCGAAATAAACCTTGGGAATAAGACGCTGCACGTTGTCGAGATATCCGAGCTCGACTTCGGTGATCGGAGGATCCGGGGAAAGGACGAATACGCCGACGTCACAATCGGTAAGGACCGCCTCCGCTGTGCGGGAATTGTGAAGGAACGTCGATCCGACGCCTGGGGTATCGAGGAGGACGACCCGGTCGCTGAAGGTTGCGGAATCGAGCTGCGATCTCGACGCTGCGGACCTGCTCCCGGTTGTATCGCATTCGCCGTCTCGGCGACATATCGCGGCGAGGATATTCGAGAATTCCGAAGGATCGCGCGACACGAGCGGCGCGCTGCGGGCCTTCGAATTCAATCTGAAGCAATGGGCTGTTCCGCAGCATGCACGTAGGTCGGGATCGCGGTCACGGGCGTGATCCCGGTTGGAAGCAGGGGAAGCCCGAGAAGCGCGTTCAACAACGTGCTCTTCCCGCGCTTGAATTGGCCGAGCATCGCCACGCGAAGCCGGCCCTCTTCAGTTCGGGCCAGCGCAGCGTCGAGTTTCGCCAATATCGCACGCTCTCCCGGACTCGGGTCGATGATCGAAGCTTTGGCTGCTGCCACGAGGACCGGCAGGGAAATGCCGCCTCCGGTCGCCGCCCGCTTTTCGGGATGCGCGACCACTGCTTGTGGCGTGAGCAATAGCGCCCGCTGTCCACTTTCGACTGATCGAGCGATGTCAGTATCTCTTTTAGGCCGGCTCATGCTTCACGTGCCTGCCGCATTGGATAGCATGGACCCTTTCCACGAAGGTGTGGCCATCCGGTCGCAGCGCGCTTTTTTTTCGGCCGTCGCGGTCGAAATGGACGACCCCGACCGTCTTTGTCTCGAGCGCGGCGCGGAGTTCGCGCCGAGCGTGGAGACAAGCCCTGCTATCTGTTGATGATCCATAGCGACGAGAAGGCGATGCAGGCGGCTCCCAAGGAGGCGGTGGGGCGTATGACGGCGGCTTACGGGGCCCATCCGACCGCGTTGAAGGAGGCCGGGGTTTACATTGGCGGCGAGCGGCTGCATCCTAGCGCGACCGCGACGGTGGTGCGCGTGATGGTGGTGACCGCCAGCCATTATGGCGCCGCTGGCTCAAGACGCCGCTGTGACAAAGTGCGCCTAGTCATCACGCGTCCGCAGGGGCCTCGCCGAAGACTTCTCGATAAACGTCCTCTCCAAAACTCGTGCTGAGAGGCTCGCCCTCGACGAGCTTGAACGTTCGACGCCCGTCCGCCTGCCTGTCGGC
Source organism: uncultured Alphaproteobacteria bacterium (assembly GCA_963770035.1). Classification (GTDB taxonomy): domain Bacteria; phylum Pseudomonadota; class Alphaproteobacteria; order Rhizobiales; family Beijerinckiaceae; genus Roseiarcus. The sequence goes on from CAVYON010000005.1 coordinate 91,521, forward strand.
GCGCAGGAAAAGCGCCATCGCGAGCTGTCCTTCGTAAAGGCCGTGGGTGAAGGCGTATTGGTGGCTGACGAACACGATCTTGTGGGACCGCTCAAGCAGGGTGGAGACGATCTGCCGTGCGATTTCCGACCCCTCCCGCTCGTTGGTGGCGGCGAACAACTCGTTGAACAGGATCAGCCCATTCGGTGTGAGGGAGTTCGACGATGCTGCTCATGCGGCTCAGTTCTTCGTCGAACTTGCCGCTTTTCATCGTCACGTCCTCTTCGCGCTTGAAATGGGTGAAGAGCCCGTCCACCACATTGAGCCGAAGGCTCGCCGCCGGCGCAAACATGCCGCACTGCGTCATGAGCTGCGCCAACCCGAGGCTCCTGAGAAACGTCGTCTTGCCGCCCTGGTTCGCCCCCGTGACGACGATCAGGCTTTTCCCGTCCGCCTCCACCTCGTTGCCGACCGGCCGCTTGTTCAGCTCAAGCGCGAGACAGACGTCATAGAGATCGCTGCTTGCGAAGCGACGTGTGTTGGCGTCGCTCGCGGTTGGGAAGGTGAAGGGAGCGCTGAGATCGAGCAGCCGTCGGTGCAGATTGAGGCAGCCGATATAGAACGCCAATTCGGTTTGCAGCAGCCGAAAAAAGCTTTCGATGTGCTCGACGCTCTTGGCCAGGGCGTCGGCCGCAAGGGCGACGCCCCGGTCCCTCAGTTCAGAGATTGCCCGCGCGCCCGCTTCGTCGCGAGGGGCGAGAGTGAGCGTGTACGCGTCTGGACGACGCCAAAAAAAGCCGTGGGTCGCGACCCACTCGACGATGCTTCTGACCGCGCGTGCGAGCCAATTGCCAGGGACTTCAAGGGGACGGCGCAGCGTGTAGTTCTCTCCCCTGAGGCCCCTTCCCAATCCAACGCTGACGAGAACGCCTTTTCGAAAATTCAAGCGTTTCAGCTGCCTATCGATGAGGGTGAAGTATTCATCGTCGAGCTCGTGTGCGAGCATCATGAATAGATTGGAAAATCCTTCCGAACGAAACGCGGCCGCATGTCGATCAGCGATGTTGCGTATTTTCTTAAGAACAGTGGTAAAAATCCGCATTCTCTCGATGGAATCCTCGAGGGAGGTCGAGGGATATTCACGAAAGCGCGCCCAAATCTTTTTTATATGCTGGAACGCCTCTTCCGTCAGGGCGTAGAGTTGCCGGACAAGTTCTGGATTGCTCAAGCAATCCTTGAGGACGGCCTGGCGGTATTCGATCGTATCGACGTCGTTGGAAGCCGCGCCCATAAGGGCCGCTTTCGCCACGTTGAGAACAAGCTCGTCTTTGACCGCCATCGCTCGCAACAGCGTGTCGAGCTCGAGATCCCGCAAAAGGTCGTCTTCGTTGGAGGGCGGCGCGCGTTTGACATCGAAGTCACGGTCCCGGTGCAAGAGATAGGCTTTCATCGGCTCAACCTCTCGGCCAACTGCGCGGACGTCAGGCGATATTTCTCCGCGACGGAGATCGCGTAAGCGAGGCCGTCCGGCGGACGCCGGGTAATCTTGAAAGTGCGCTGCGCGACATCGTCGCGCTTGACGTTGCTCGCCATGCTCACGGTTGTTCGGCTCAGCGAGGCCAATTCGTCGATGAAGGTGACGCAGACGCAAATGGCGTCCAGCCGGATGACGGCTGTCAGGACCTCGGCGCTGAGAAAAATCGCGTCCTTCAAGCTTGTCGAATTGAAGACCTCGTTGAGAATGATGATACTGTTGGTCGTCGCTTGCGACAGCGTGTCCCGCAAGCGGGCGAGGTCGTCGTGCAGCTTGCCTCGCAGGTTATGGATGTCCTCCTCCCTCTCGAAATGGGTAAACAACCGATCGAAGAGAAAGAGCTCGGCGCTCGCCGCGGGAACTGGAAAGCCGAGCGCTGCAAGATAGTGCAACTGGCCAAAAACCCGAGCGAACGTCGTCTTTCCACCCTGGTTTGGTCCGGAGACGATCAGGATTCGCTCGCGGCCATCGAGGAAATAGTCGTTGGCGACGATTGTCTGCTTCGCGTCGATCAGCTTTCGGGCCAGCGCCAGATCGTAACACTTGGAGACGTCTTCTTTCTTGCTTTCCGCTGACAGCTTCGGGAAGCAGAATGGCAGACCGGCCGTGCCCATGAACCGCATATACCCAAGGTAAGCGACGTAGAATTGAATTTCTCGATCAAACCTGGATATTGTCGAGTCAAAGAAATTGACGTTTCTTGCGATGAAGCCTCCGAGCTCCGCAAACGTCTCGGGAAAAAGGCGCGTGACTCGTTCGAGAACACCGGCCTCGATGTGGTTCATTTGCGGAAACTCATTGAACTTGAACAAGTGATCGGGGGCGGCGCCCTGCCTGAACTTCTCAAAGTCTGACTGGATTTCCGCGCCGTAATCGGCTTCGCTCCGATAGGCCGAAACGGTGACGAAGCTGTATCCGATCAAGAGACTGTAGCGGATCGAGGCGAGATTGGCCTTGAGAGCGTCCGCCTCCGCAATCATCTGCTGGAAATCGGCGGAGGCGGCATAGGCGTTGAGATAGGCAAGGAACCCGATGAGGCCGGCTGAGCGAGGCGGCGCGGCGCGCAGTGCGGAGAGCAGTTGCTTGACGGTGGCGCCGTAAAGTTCGATCGCGTCGAGCGACCAGGCGAGTTTCTGGAGTTCGTAGTGGAACTTCGCGGCCTGAGCGACATGATCCCGAACCGCGCGCAGGCCATTCGCGGATGCGTTGACGGCCTCGAGCCGATCGGGATCCTGCAGGTCCCGCATCACGTCCTGGCGGTATTCGACGGCCTCGACCGTCGTCAGCGGCTGATTGAAGAACGGCGCGAGACTGTATTCCGATTTCCCGATCGTGATCGAGGCGACAACTTGGTCGAGATTGAGATCGCGAAAAATGCTTGGCGTCTCGAACCGCTCCGTTGCGTGTCCATTGTCGGACGCCGGCGTCAGCACGCTTCGGAACGTCAACCCCGCGTCGCTCGGTGCGGTGGGACGAGGTCCGCCATGATTCGCGCGCGACTCGCCCGGGCCATGTTGCGGCTCGGCGACTACGCCATTTGAGGGCAAGTTCTCGCGCAGAGACATAAAAAAACTCCCCGTCGCTACACCGCGTTCAGAGGAGTCATCAGCCGCAAGGGCGTTCAAAGGCGAACTCCATCGCCTGCAGAAAACTTAGCTTACGCCGGCTCCTTGTCAAGACGGTCGGCGGTTTGCGCGCTCTTGCTTCGCGCGACGTGAGCTCTCTCACAGCGTTCCCGAAAGAGATCGCGTATGAATGTTGCCAAGACGGGGACCGCCGCGAAGTGATCGCGCTGATGTCAAGTGCAGCAGGGGAGACCCATGTTGACGTACCATTACGCTCTCATCAGCAATCCGTGCGAGCGCACTCTAAGGGACTTGCTTGACTATGTGCGGGCGTGTCCAGGCTGCCTAAACATATTGGAGCCAGACGATTTGCGCGCGATACAACGCGCCATCGCCAACGCGTCACGCACCTACGACGATGAATACGCGGTAGAAGCCGAAGAATTCATGCTTGGGCTCGACCAGAGGATCTTTCACTAGGCGAATTCTCGGTATCCGCTCTTCTTGTGAATCGCAGCTCTGAAAGCGAGAGACTTTCTGCTCAATTCCAGAGGATCATGAAATTCAGTGGCAGAAACAATCGGCCCGTCTGATTTGGCAGGACCGTCGATTGAGAGACCTCGGTCATCAGGGCTGCTGCGCGTCCATCAAATGTTTGCGGAAAAACGCGACCACTTCAGCGTTGAAGTCCTTATGGAATGCGGTTCGGTCGAAGCCGGGTCCGTCGACGCAGATTTTGGCCGCCAGTTTGGCGAGGTCGGCCGAACAGGGGGCGAGAAAGTCGAAATGCTGGGAATTCGGCACGACGTGAAAGTCGGGCTTCGCCGGCAACCAAGTCGCGACGTCCCTCACGCTTTCGGGCGTCACGCCGTCGCCGCCGCGCTCTGAGCCCCAGAGCTGCACGGGGACCTTCACGTCCCTAAAACTCTCCGCGGCGAAAAAGATGGCGAGCGGGTCGGCGATCACGGCGGCCTTGATGCGAGGATCGTGGACGAGTTGCGGAGGCGCTCCCTTGCGCACCTGATTGCAGATTGGGCTGTCGCCCTCGCAAAGCGTCAGCACCTTGGCGAGATTGAGCTCGGCGCCGATGGCGACGAGCCCGGTATAGCCGCCGCGGGAGAAGCCAAAAAACCCGATGCGCCCCGGTTCGATCTTGGCCGAGCCGGACCATGGGCCGAGCATGAAGTCGATTGTCCGTTTGATGTCGGCTGGCCGCTCGACGAAGACCGCGGGGTCGTCGGCGCGGCTCATGTCCCGCGTCGTGTCGCCCGGATGATTGATGGCGACGGCGACGAAACCAGCGTCGGCGAGCGCCTCCGCGGTGTCATGGTGCCCGAGAAATGAGCCGCCATGGCCGTGCGAGATGACGACCAGCGGCAGCTTCTCGCCCGCCACCGGACAATTCTCGACGACGGACAGAACATAGGGACCCATCTTCACCGCCCCTGCCGACTCGGCGCATGGATACCAGACCGCGCCCTTCAGCGGTTGAAGCGACCCGTTCGCCGGTATCTCGATGCGCTGGAAGCCGGCTGCATGCGCCAACGAGGCCGCAAGACAAAGCATCGCTGCCGAGGTGAGGCGAAAGCGCATCATGATCGTCGTTCCGAATTGCGCACGAAACCGGCCCCGCCCCGAGCATAACAATATCCGCGCCGGATGCGCCATCAATGCGACATCGTTCGGGCCAATTCCCGCCTACGGTCCCTTGGGCATTTTTTTGGAACTCGTTGCAAGCCCTGAAAAGATTTCAAAACTCGGGTGAACAAAGCCCATTTTCGCGCGCCGAACGCATGTCGAACTGGCGCCGGACGCGAGCCAAAGCGGCGCTCAGTCCCCGCGGCTCGGAATTGAGTACGTCCCGGTGGCGTGCGCGACCATGTCCTCCGACCCTTCGGAGAACAGCGCCACCTCGCCGACCGCGAGTCGCTTGCCGAGTTTCATGAGCTTCGCCCGGCCGATCAGGTCCCTGGGCTCGGGCTTGCGCAGGAAGTTGATCGAGACGTTGGTCGTGACCGCGAGCTTCACCTTCCCGATCTCGTGCAGGATCGCCACATAGAGCGCGAGGTCCGCGAGCGTGAACATGGCCGGCCCGGAAATCGTGCCGCCGGGCCTCAGGTGATCCGGGTGATAGGCAAGCCGCACGGTCGCGCTCATGGGCCCCACATCCGCGATGACGTAGTCGCCCCGCGCCCACACCTGCGGAAAGACCTCCTCGAGATAGGCGCGCAACTGCTCGAGAGTGAACGGGCGAAGCTTGGCGTGAGTCATGCGAATCCCTTGGCGGCCTCGAGGTGAAGATGCGTCATCGCGCCAGCGTTCGTCCAGGCTATCGCCGCGCAGAAGGCGGCTGTCCAAGGCTCGCTGTTGTTGAGCCATTTTCAAGACGCTATTCATTTCCCCTGGGCGTCGGGCGCCCGCTTCAGCGTGGCTTCGCAATATGAGCGCACACTCCGGACGATACTCGCCCACCACGTCTGGAACCCCTTCGTCGATCCAAACCAGCTCGAGAACGCACTTGATCAACCTCGCGCTCAACGCAAGGGACGCAATGCCGCGCGGCGGCAGTCTCGTCATCGAGACCGCCAATCGCACGCTCGACGCCGCCGATGTCTCAATGTTTGCGGAGCAAGTCGAGCCCGGCGAATACCCGTCGATCGCCGTCATGGACACCGGCGCCGGCATGGACGCCGAAACCCGGGCCCGGGCGTTCGATCCGTTCTTCACCACCAAGGACGTCGGCAAGGGCGCCGGACTTAGCTTGAGCCAGGTCTATGGGTTCTGCCGGCAATCCGGCGGCTACGCCGAGATTGAGAGTTCTCCCGGGCGCGGAGCGACGGTACGGATGTTCCTACCGCGGCAGTCTGCGCCCTTTGCGGAGCGCGCCGAGCCGTCCGAGGCGCCGTTTGCAGGCGCGGGCGGACGCGAAAGCATTCTCCTGGTCGAGGACGACGATCGGGTGCGCGCCTTCGCCAGCGAAACGCTGCGCGATCTCGGTTACCGGGTCGCGGAAGCGCCGAGCGGGAAGGTCGCGCTTTCGATCCTCGACAAAGCGCACGACCTCAACCTGTTGCTGACCGACGTCGTCATGCCGGGCGAATACAACGGGCGCGAGCTTGCGGACGAAGCGGTGCGCAGGCGTCCGGGACTGAGGGTCCTTTACATGACCGGATACAGCCGCGACGCGATCAGATGGCGGGGCGTGCTCGATCCCGGCATTCACCTGCTCGCCAAGCCGTTCTCGCACGAAGAGCTGGCGGCGAAAGTGCGCAAGCGTCTCGACGCGGCGCAGTGAAAGGGCGGCGGCGAGCCGCGTCAGCATGACGATCGACCACGATGGCGATTGACTTCGTGCGGTCGAAGCGGGGCATTATCCCCCGCCTCAGGAAACCGGGACGACCATGCCGAGCCTCTTCCCCGACGATCTCGTCCGCCGCGCGCGCGCTCTCATCGAGCGCTGCCGAGCCGAAGGCGTCAAAGTCGCGGCCGCCGAGTCCTGCACCGGGGGCCTGATCGCGGCTCTGCTCACCGAGATTCCGGGCTCGTCGGCGGTGGTGGAGCGCGGTTTCGTCGTTTATTCGAACGACGCCAAGATCGAGCTCCTCGGCGTGCCGGCCGAGACGATCGCCGCGCAGGGCGCCGTCAGCGAGGCGACCGCCCGCGCCATGGCCGAAGGCGCGCTCGCCGCCTCGCGCGCCGGCGTCGCCGTCAGCGTCACAGGGGTCGCGGGGCCGGACGGCGGCTCGGCGGAGAAGCCGGTCGGCCTCGTCTGGTTCGGCTGCGCCCGCCGGGGCGGCGCGACCGTCGTGCGCGAGGAGCGGTTTGGGGCGATCGGCCGGGAAAACGTGCGGATGGCCTCGGTGTCAACCGCCCTCGATCTTCTGGAGGCGGCGGTTTAGGGCGCGCGCCGAGTGTTCGTACGTCGTCCTGGCGGGCTTAGAGCTGCGTCGACTGCGGATAGAGCGCGTTCGCCCGTTCCTCGAACGCCTGGGCGAACTTGCGGAAAGCCGCGTCGAACATCGAGCCCATCAGCGCGCCCAGCGTGCGGCTGCGAAACTCATAATCGATGAAGAAAACAACGCACGAGCCTCCCGGTTCGTCGCGGAACGTCCAGATGTTTTCCATATGGCTGAACGGGCCGTCGATATACTCGACGACCACCCGGCGGCGGGTCTTGTCGAGCGCGACGCGGCTCGTGAACGTTTCGCGGATCATCTTGTAGCCGACCGACATTTCAGCGAGCAGTGTCTCGCGTCCGTGTGTCTCCGCGCGTCGGCTGCGCACCCGGAGGGCGGTGCACAGCGGCACGAATTCAGGATAGCGTTCGACGTCGGCCACGAGGTCGAACATCTGTTCGGATCGATGGCGGACGCGACGCTCGTTGCGAAACGACGGCACGTCTCACCCTCCAACGGACTTTCCGCGGCGCGGACTAGGGCTTCGGCGCCGGGGCGGCTGGCGCCGCAGGCGCGTTGGACTGGCCCTGAAGCTGCTTCAATTGGTCGAGAATGTTGGCAGGGTTAACCGGCTGGGGCGCTTCCTGGCTCGCCGGAGCGGCCGGTCCCCTGGTCAGGATCGAATGGGGGGCGCGGCTCCAGCCGGCGAGAATCGACATCAGGATCGAGGTGGCGAAGAACATCGCCGCCAGAACGGCTGTGGCGCGCGACAGTGCGTTCGCCTGTCCGCGCCCGGTTAGGAAGTTGCTCGACCCGCCGCCCGAGCCGAGGACGCCGCCTTCGGATCGCTGCAGGAGGACGACCACGACCAGCGCGATCACGATCAGGATGTGAATGACGATCAGAACCGATTGCATTGAGGAGCCCGAATGGAAAAAGCGCCGGCCTCATCGGCCGGCGTTCCAGAAAGATCGCGCGCTCCTATCACGGCGCAAGAGGCGCGTCCATCGGTCGATGGGGGCCCTCAGGGGGCCCTCGCTCAGCGGTAGGCGGCGGCGATGGCGAGGAAATCCGCGGCCTTGAGGCTCGCGCCGCCGACCAAGGCGCCGTCGACGTTGACGATGCCGAGCAGTTCCTTGGCGTTGGCGGGCTTGACCGAACCGCCATAAAGAATGCGCACCTTGGCGCCCGCGGCGCCGTAGAGTTCGCCGAGCAGGTTGCGGATCGCCAGATGCACTTCGGCCACATCGGCCGGGGTCGGCGTCAGGCCGGTGCCGATCGCCCAGACGGGCTCGTAGGCGACGACCATCGTCTCCGGTTTGCCGGCCGGCGGCAGAGAGCCTTTGACTTGGCGCGAGACGACCGCGATCGCGTGGCCCGCTTCGCGTTCCGCACGTGTCTCGCCGACGCAGACGATCGCGACAAGCCCGCCCTTCAGCGCCGCTTCCGCCTTGGCGCGCACCAGTTCGTCGGTCTCATGATGGTAGGTGCGGCGCTCCGAGTGGCCGACGATGACATAAGTCGCGCCCAGATCCTTCAGCATCGCCGCCGATGTGTCGCCGGTATAGGCGCCGCTCGCATGAGGGCTGCAATCCTGGCCGCCGAACGTCACGGGCCCGCCGCCCAGCTTCGAGGCGGCCGCGGCGATCAGCGTGAACGGCGGGCAGACCGCCAGTTCGGCTGCGCCCGCTTCGCCTGCGTCCACCGCCTTGCGCATCGCCTCGATCTCGGCGATCGAGGCCGTCAGACCGTTCATTTTCCAGTTGCCGGCCACGAGCGGGCGGACGTCGGGCGTCATGGGGTTCATCTCCTTGAAAGGGTCGGCGCGTTGTTATCATCGGCCAAAAGCCTATGCAAAGCGGCCGACTGCGGCTAATAGGCGCGGTCCAACGGACACCAGCGAGGCGAAGACGTCCCCATGCTCGAATCGATGCGCAACGCAGCCCAAGGCGTGGTCGGCAAGGCGGTCATGACCGTGGTGATGGGCCTGATCATCGTGAGCTTCGTCATCTGGGGCGTCGGCGACATGCTGCGCGGCTTCACCGCCACCACGGTCGCTTCCGTCGGCAGCGAGAAAATCACGACGCAGGATTTCCGCGACCAGTTCCAGCGCACGCTGCAGCAATATCAGCGCCGCACGCGCCAGCCGCTGACCAACGACCAGGCCCGCGCTATCGGGCTCGACCGTCAGGTGCTGCAGCAAATGATCAGCGAGGCGGCGATCGATGAAGAGGCGCGCAGGCTGGGCCTCGACGTCTCGAACGAGGCGCTGCGCAGGCTGATCACGTCGAACCCCAATTTTCAGGACAAGGGCGCCTTCGATCCGGAGAAGTTCGCGAGCCTGCTGCGCGACAACGACCTTAACGAACGCTACTACGTGGCCGAGCTGAAAAAGAACGCGCTCAGGCAATTCATCATCGCGGCGCTCACGACCGGCGCGACGGCGCCCAGCGCGATGGTGAACGCCGAGGCCGCCTACGACAGTCAGACGCGTTCGGCGGACACGTTCGTTCTGCCGGCCTCCGCTGCAGGCGACATCCCCGCGCCGTCGGAAGATGCGCTCAAGGCCTACTTCAATGACCGGAAATCCAGCTATCGCGCCCCTGAATACCGCGGCATGGACGTTGTCTCGCTGGAACCGGACACGCTCGCCAATCCCGCCGAGGTCAGCGACGCGGACGCCGAGGGTGCCTACGCGCGGATGGCCGGAGCGGATCCGAAATTTGGCGCGCCCGAGACCCGCGACCTCCAGCAGATCGTGTTTCCAAATGAAGCCGATGCCCAAGCGGCGGCGGCCAAGATCAAAGCCGGCGCGAGCTTCGACGACATCGTCAAGGAGCGTAATCTGAAGCCGGAGGACGTCGACCTCGGCCAGACCGCCAAGGACGCGCTTCTCGACCCCGCTGAGGCCAGCGCGGTGTTCGGCCTCCCCGTCGGAGGGGTCAGCGGTGTCCTGCCCAGCCAGTTCGGCCCAGTCATTGTGCGGGTGAAGAGCGTCACGCCGTCGACCGTGAAACCGTTCGCCGAGGTCGCCGAGGACATCAAACGCCGGATCTCCTCTGCTCGCGCCGGCGACAAGATCCAGGCGCTGCGCGACAAGATCGAGGACCTCCGGGTGTCCGGCAAACCTCTCCCTGAGGCCGCCAAGGCGGTCGGCCTGACGACACTCTCGGTTCCCGCCGTCGACGCGAGCGGCCGGGACCCGAGCGGCAAGGAAATCGCCCTGCCCGACAAGGCCGAGCTTCTCCGCGCCGCCTTTGCCTCCGACGTCGGTCTGGACGAAGCGCCGATCCCCACCAAGGACCGCGGCTTCGTCTGGTTCGACGTCACCAAGATCGATCCCTCGCATGAGCGCTCGTTCGAGGAAGCGAAGCCCCAGGTCGAGGCGCAGTGGCGCGCCGAGCAGATCGACAAGGCGCTCGCGGCCAAGGCGGACGATCTGGTCAAACGGCTGCGCGACGGCGCCGGCTTCGCCGATATCGCCAAAAGCGCTGGCTCGGCGGTCAAGTCTGTCGCGGACATTCGCCGCAACGAGAAGACGAGCCTGCCAGCGTCCGTGGTCGCGGCAATCTTTCGCGAGCCGGCCGATGGCGTTGGATCGGCCGCAACAGCGGACGGGCGCACGGTGTTCAAGATCACCGCCGACAAGACCCCTCCCGTCGAGACCATCGATCCGCGAGTCAAGCAGATGGCCCAGGAACTCGACGGCGCGAGCCGCGAGAGCCTGGTCGATCAATACGTCGCGGCGCTTCGCCGAACGCTTGGCGTGCACGTCAACCCAGCCGTTCTGCAATCCGCCGAAGGCGGCTGATTCCGATGACCCTGATCCCCGACTACGAGTCGTTTGAACGCGCCTATCAGGCGGGCGCCGCGACGGTCGCGGTGACCACCCTGGTCGCCGATCTTGAAACCCCGGTTTCGGCCTATCTCAAGCTCGCGCGGGGCCGCGTCGGCAACATGTTCCTGCTGGAATCGGTCGAAGGGGCGCCCAGCGCGGGCGCTATTCGATGATCGGTCTCGATCCCGATCTCGTCTTCCGATCGACCGGCGAGCGCGCGGAGATCAACCGGAAGGCGCTCCACGAACCCGACGCCTTCGCGTTCGTCCCCGGGGATCCGCTCGCGGCGCTGCGGGCGCTGCTTGAGGAGTCGCGCATTCACTTGCCGCCGGGGTTGCCGCCGATGTCGGCGGGCGTGTTCGGCTACCTCGGCTACGACATGGTGCGGCGGATGGAAAGGCTCGCGCCGGCCAGGCCCGACCCGATCGGCGTGCCGGACATGCTTCTGATCCGGCCGACCGCAATGGTGGTGTTCGATGCGGCGCGAGACGAAATGGCGATCGTGACGCCTATTCGCCCGGCGCCCGGTGTCTCGGCCAAGGCGGCGCATGAGGCGGCCGCGGAGCGGCTCGAGGCCATCGTGGCCGCGCTCGAAGCGCCGTTCGACCACGGCGCCGGCGAAACCGCCGACCCCTTGCTTGTGGCGGGCGAAGCGGTCTCCAACACGACGGAGGCCGAATATAGGGCGATGGTCGCCAAGGCGAAGGATTACATCGCCGCCGGCGACGCGTTCCAGATCGTTCTGTCGCAGCGCTTCGTGAGCCGCTTCGACCTGCCCGCCTTCTCGCTTTACCGGGCGCTGCGGCGGGTCAACCCGTCGCCCTATCTGTGCTACCTCGACTTCGGCGGCTTCCAGATTGTCGTGTCGAGCCCCGAGATCCTGGTCCGGGTGCGGGACGGCAAGGTGGTCATTCGGCCGATTGCCGGCACGAGGCCGCGCGGCAAAACGCCAAGCGAGGATGCGGCGCTGGAGGCGGAGTTGCTCGCCGATCCGAAGGAGCGCGCCGAGCACCTGATGCTGCTCGACCTCGGCCGCAACGACGTCGGCCGGGTGGCCAAGATCGGCTCGGTCAAGGTGACCGACAGCTTCTTCACCGAGCGCTACAGCCACGTGATGCACATCGTCTCCAACGTCGAGGGCGAAATGCGGGACGACGTCGATGTAGTCACGGCCCTTGCGGCCGGCTTCCCGGCCGGGACTGTCTCAGGCGCGCCCAAAGTGCGGGCAATGGAAATCATCGACGAACTCGAGAAGGACAAGCGCGGCATCTACGCCGGCTGCATCGGCTATTTCGGGGCGGGCGGCGAGATGGACACCTGCATCGTGCTGCGCGCCTCGGTGGTGAAGGACGGCCGCATGCATGTCCAGGCGGGCGCCGGGATCGTCTACGATTCCTCCCCCGCCTCCGAGCAGGCCGAATGCGTCAACAAGGCGCGCGCGCTGTTCCGCGCGGCGGAGGAGGCGGTGCGGTTCGCCGCGCGGGGAAAGCGCGGGCAATAGCGTCGTCTGGAGGACGGACAGACCTCCAAATCCTCTCCGTCTTCGCGTTGACGCAGCGATCTTCCGTCCGATACCGTGCGGTCGGAAAGCGACCGCATAAGGTCGGAACGAGGGAGGATCCCATGTGCAGCCTATGCGACGTCGCGCCCCAGCACGGTGGGGCGTGGAGCGAGAATCACGCCTTCGTCGCGCATGCGACGGGTGCTCGCCGCCAAGCCGCCGCGCCGACCAACCTCGAAGCCGTTCACGGCGCCGCGGCGTCCGCGATGCCAGAAGACGTCGGCGCGAACGGCAGGCGGACGCTCATCAAGGGCGGCGTCATTCTCTCGATGGACGACAGCGTCGGCAATTTCGCCCGTGGCGACGTGCTCATCGAGGGCTCAAGGATCGCCGAGGTCGCCGCGTCCATCCACGCGCCGGACGCAGCGGTCATCGACGCCTCCGGCCATATCGTGACGCCGGGCTTCATCGACACCCACCACCACCAATTCGAGACCGCTCTGCGCGGCTTTCTCGCCGACGCCATCCTGATCAACGACGGGAGGCCGGAAAGCACGCACAACTATTACGAATTCGTCCTGCAGAAGCTGTCGATGGGCTATCGTCCCGAGGACGTCTACATCAATGAACTGTTCGGCGGGATCGCACAGGTCGACGCCGGCGTGACGGGCGTGATGGACGTGAGCCAAATCCATCACTCGCCTGAGCATTCCGACGCCGCCGTCGCCGCCCTTCGCGAAACGGGCCGCCACGCGGTGTTCGGCTACTTCGAGGGTTGGGGCGCGAAGTCGAGATATCCGAACGACGCCAAGCGGCTTCGTGAACAGCACTTTTCGTCCTCGGACCAGTTGATCAGCATGCTCATGGGGGGCGAGATCTACCTTCCGGGTTATGAAGAGGCTTGGCGCGTGGGACGGGAGCTGAACCTGCCAGTCGCCCTGCACGTGGTCGGCACGTTCGGCATGCAGCCGACCTTCGACGCCCTCGCCGCCGCCGGGAAATTCGGTCCGGACTGCTTTTTCATTCACATGACGGGAATGAGCGAGGTCGGCTGGAAGGCCGCGGCGGATGCAGGCGCGCACGTGTCGATCTCGGCGCCGATCGAGATGCACATGCGGCACGGAATGCCGCCGATCCAGAAGGTGATCGACCTCGGTATCAGCGCTTCCCTGTCGAGCGACGTCGAATGCACCATGACCGCGGACATGTTCACGCAGATGCGCAGCGCGCTCACGCTGCAACGGATGCAAGCCAACGAACTCGCCTTGCAGGGCAAGGACTATCCGAAGCTGATGTCCGTCGCCGACGCCTTGCGCCTCGCCACGATCGGCGGCGCCAAAGGCCTGAGGATCGACAGCCGCACCGGCTCGCTCACGCCGGGCAAGCACGCCGACATCGTCCTGCTCGACGCGACCGCGCTCAATGTCGCGCCGCTCAACCATGCGGCTGGCGCGGTCGTTACCCTGATGGAACGGTCGAACGTATCCACAGTGCTATGCAACGGGGCGATCAAGAAGTGGCGTGGGCGAATCGTCGGCCACGACGTGGCGAAACTGCGCGCTGAGCTCGAGGCAAGCCGTGATTTCGTGTTCGCGGCGGCCGGAGTCGCGCCGGACCTCTTCCGGGCTCTTGAGGGGACGGCTCCCGACTGAGTGGGATTGGCCCACTCCGTCGACATGGGTGTCGGCCTCCAGCGGCGTTGACCGTTCTCGACGGCAACAGCCCGACGGCGGACTTTAGACGTCGACGACGGGTCGCACCGCCTTGTCCGGGCGCGCCTCGGGCCTGCCGATCGCCTCGCGCTGCGCCGAAGGGGGCGAAGCATTTCCCCCGAAGGGCCCCGCTTGTCGGCCTCGCCAACCTGCATGCAAGGTTCCACAGCCGTTCACCAGACAAAACTCCTCGCGCGCGAACGAGGCGAGCTGAACGCTCGCAATTGTCGGCGGACGCTGGCGCAGCTATAAGCCGATCAGAAAGCAAACGAGAATGCCCTCACAAAATGCGCTGATCGGGATGGGCGCGGCCGGCGTCGCAGCCGTGGCGGTCGGTGCCGCCAGCATCTATTTGGTCCATCCGGCCTTTCTCTGGCCGAATCCCGCTCCGCCCGCGGTCACCGAGCCGGTAAAGCCTGCCGCGCCCACGGTGCCTGAGAAGGCGACCGCCCCTGACAGGACGGCCGCCGCCGCGCCGTCCGCACCCCCCGCCCCGGCCGCGGTCAAGCCATCTTTCGATGTCGTGAGCGTCGATCCGACCGGTCAGGCGGTCGTCGCCGGGCGCGCGGCGCCGAACGTCAAGGTCGCCCTCCTCGACGGCGGACAGACGCTCGCCGAGGCGATGACGGACGCGCATGGGCAGTTCGTCGTCATTCCGGCCCCGCTTTCCCCTGGCGATCATAGCCTGATGTTGTCCACGGCGGCCGACGGGGCGGCTGAAACGTCGAACGCAGTGCCGGTCGTCGTGGTCGCGCCGCCGCCCAAGCCGACGACGGTTGCATCGGCTGACCTCCCGGCCGCCGCTGCGGGCGCAGCCTCGGCGGCCCCGGCTGAAATCGCCGTCCAGTCGGTCGAGGCGAGCGCCAACGGCGGAATGGTCGCTAGGGGCAAGGCTCGACCGAACGCCACCGTTCGGCTCTATGTGGACGACGCCTTTGTCGGTGACGCCAAGACCCGCGGCGACGGACGCTGGTCGCTGACGATCGAGCGCGGCATGACCCCCGGCGGCTATTCCGTCCGCGCCGACGAGATCGACCCGAGCGACGCCAAGGTTGTCGCGCGCGCCGAAGCGCCCTTCACCGTCCCGGCGCTGGCCGCGTCGCAAAAGCAGGCGTCCGCCGCCTCCTCTCCCGCTCCGGTCCCCTCGCCGTCCGACGTGGTGGTGGACATGGTGCAGACCCACCACGTCGAGCGCGGCCACACGCTCTGGGGGATCAGTCAGAAATTCTACGGCGACGGGTCTCGCTACGCGGTGATCTTCTCGGCGAACGCGGACCAGATCCGCAATCCGAACCTGATCTATCCGGGCCAGACATTCGTCGTGCCGAAAGGTCTGCCGAAACCTTGACCCGGCCCGCGGCCGCCTTGCAGGTCGACCAACCCGGCGCCAAGTTTACTCGATGCCGCATCCGTCCGCAGAGCCGAAGTTCGCAATCGCCGACCTCGACGGGGCGTTGGCCCAGAAGGTTGTCGACATCCACATCTGGGCGGTGCGGGAGGGCCTGCGCGGGACCGCCGCCGCGGGGCTGTTCGACGGCTATTGCCAGCGGCTCGTGGTCCACGGAATCCCGTTGTGGCGGGCGCACTCCGCCATGGAAACCCTGCATCCGCAATGGAACGGCTACGGCGTCACCTGGCGACGGGACCTCAACGCCATCGCGCCGGAAAACTACCCCCACGAGGACGACGACGAACCGGTCTGGGTTCGGAGTCCATTCTACGCGATGATCGAACGGGCGCGCGCCGGCGAGCACAACCCCACCATGCGCCGCCGCCTGTCCGACGGTCCGGCAGAGCGCGATTTCGCGGTGCTCGAAGAATTCTTCGCCGAGGGCGCGAGCGACTACGCGGCTTACCTTTTCGTCTATGGCGACCCCATCGCCCTAAGACAGGGAAAGGGTGACCGATCGCAAGGAACCGGGGTCGTCTATTCCTTCACGACCGACCGGAACGGCGGCTTCAACGACGACGACCTCATGCTGGTGGAGACGACCCTGCCGGCGTTGTCGCTGGCGATGAAAGCCCACACCGGCCACGAAATCGCGTCCGGTCTGCTTCGCACCTATCTCGGCTGGGACGCCGGCGGTCGCGTCCACGCGGGCGCGGTCACGCGCGGGTCGATGGAGCGGCTGCGGGCCGCAATCTGGTATGCCGACATCCGCGGCTTCACGACGCTGAGCGACGCCGCGCCAGGGCCGGCGGTGATCGACCTGCTCAACGACATCTTCGAGACCCTGGCTGCGCCGCTGCGGGAGCGCGGCGGCCAGGTACTGAAGTTCATCGGCGACGCCATGCTGGCGACCTTCGCCTTCGAGGAGGGCGCCCAGGCCGAGACCTGCGCCTGGGCGCTCGAAGCCGCGCTCGAGGCGACCGCGGCGCTCGAGGCGCTGAACCGGTCCCGCGCCGAGGCGGGCGCTCCGCCGGTCGCGGTCGACTTCGCCCTGCATGTCGGCGAGGTGCTGTATGGCAATGTCGGGGCGGCCGACCGGCTCGACTTCACCGCCATCGGCCCGGCGATCAACGAGGTCGTCCGGATCGAGGCTTTGTGCGAACCGCTCGGCCGGCCAATTCTGGTCTCGGCCGAATTCGCTTCTATGGCCGGCGAGACCGGCCTGCCGCTCGAGTCGGTCGGCCTGCACGCGCTTCGCGGGGTGAAGGCTCCAAAGGAACTGTTCGCCGTCGAGCCCGGCTGAGCGCTAAGCGCACGGATTTTTTGGCAGAGGCGATTTCAACGGCTTAGGCGCCAAAACGTGCAACTTTCGCGTCGACCGGAGTGAGGCCGCCGACACGCCGCCGTTCACGGCCGCGGAATGTGCTTGAGATATTTTTACAGCTTGGTACTGTGCTACATTCGCGGCCTGTCTCCGCTCAAGGCCTGAAACGACGAAACCGCGCTTCCGGGCGGGCCGGGCGTAGCGTCTGCTAGAAAACGCCCGCTCCGTGCCAAACCTGCTGATTCGACCCGCCCCTTGACGCCCACTTCTTTTCTCGGAGGTGTTCCGAAGCGTTTGAGGTTCACCAGTTGGGCGGCCGGCGGCCGGCAGTCGCCCTGCCGACGTCGCGGACATCATATCATATCCTCCCGGTCAAAATGACCAATTGGTCGGGAAAGCAGGTTGGAGAGGGCGCAGGGAAGAAAACTTTCCTGAAGTGAGGGGTCCTCATTATGTATTATATGTGCAAAATAACCCTTGTTTTCGTATGATCAGAACGCAAGTCATGGAGTGCCCAGGCGTGAATCCGATCCAGGAATTGGATGGCTTGCCCAATCCCGATAGTGAGCACATTGCCGCGCGGATCCTCTCCCTTATCGCCTCCGGCAAAGCGCGCTCTCGGCTCGAACTGTCTGAGGTCGCAGGACTTTCCAGATCGACCATCGCTGACCGTCTCTCCTATCTGCTTGAGGGCGAACTCATCGTGGAACGCGTGCAACCTAGCGCTCTGCGCGGGCGGCCGACCCGGCGGCTTGAACTCAATGTCAGTTCCGCGTTGGTCCTCGCAGCGGATATTGGCGAGACCTACACGCACCTCTCAATCACCGACTTGAGCCCGACAGTGCTGGCGGAGACCGGCCGAGCGATGGACATCCACAAGGGGCCAGTTCCAATGCTCGGCTGGATCGTTTCGGAATTCCATCGTCTCCTATCCTCAATCGGCCGTTTGCCTTCCGAGGTGCTCGGGGTGGGTCTGGGCCTACCGGCACAGATCGACTTCGAGTCCGGCCAGGTCGTCGCGCCGTCGCTGATGACCGGGTGGGAAGATTTCGACATTCGGTCCTGGATCGGCGCGAGGATCGAGGCGCCGGTCATCGTGGAGAACGAAGTAAACCTTATGGCGATCTCCGAGCACCATAGGTTCTGGCCCCAGATCAACGATCTCTTCTTCCTCAAGGCTGGGACGGGCATCGGAAGCGGCATTATCGCAAACGGGCGTATCTATCGCGGCGCGCGCGGCGCGGCCGGCGAGATCGGGCACGTCCAAGTCGACGCCGCGGGCGGCCCGCTCTGCCGATGCGGGATGCTCGGATGCCTGGAGGCGCGCGCATCCGGATGGGCGCTCGCGCGCGACCTTCGCGCCTTGGGCATTCCCGCCGAAAACGCGCGCGATCTCCTGGCTCTCGTCAAGGCCAAGAGGCCGGAAGCCATCCAGCGGGTGCGGGACGCAGGACAAACTCTGGGCAAGGTCGCAGCGGACATCGGCTGCCTTCTCAACCCCGCCGCCATCATCGTCGGCGGAGTGCTCTCGATGGCCGATGACCATCTTATGGATGGACTACGCGGGCTTTTCTATCAGCGCGCCCTCCCCCTCGTCACACGCGGCCTCATTCTGGAGACCGCGAAGGCCGACCCTCAGACCTGTGTCCTCCTCGGAGCAGCCCAGATGGTGATCGACGCTGAGTTCGGCCCTGCTCGGGTCAGGAGCACGTTGCGGCGCCCTTGGGCGAGCGGCGCAAACGGGCGTCGCGCGGCTTCGATGGGGTGACCGCCGCCGAAGCTGCGTGATTTTTGTCCATCATACTACATAAACGGTGTTTTTATGTAGACATATCGGCCAAAACGCGCCAATGTAACCCTGCTGAGCAATCCGCCTCGTCGTCAGACGAAGGCGGCCCTCGGGAGGGCATCGTGATCGGCGCCGTGAGCGTTCACATCCGTCGGCGCCATCCAACAAGGAGGAGGAATGCCAATGGGTCTGGACACGACAAGACGCGGTTGCGCCGTTCGCAGGGGCGTTCTCATCGCTTTGGGCGTGGCCTGTGTTGCGACAGCGCCGAGCCTGGCGCGCGCCGAGGACAAGAAGTTCCTTATCGGCGTCGTTGAGCTGCAACTCGCCAATCCCTTCTTCGGCAAGCTTGAAAAAGCCGCCGTCGATACGGCCAAGCAACACGGTCTCGACGTGATGACGGCCGAGGCGAAGACGGCCGGCGACTCCGCCACACAGATCGCCGCCATCGAGAACATGATCAATCGGGGCGTCAAGGGCATAACACTTGATCCGGCCAATGCGACCGCGCTTGTGCCGGTGGTGAAGAAGGCGCGCGACGCCGGCATTGTCGTTGTGACGACCAACACCTCGCTTCAGCCGCGAGATGCGGCCGAAGCCGCCTACGAGACCGACAATTTCCAGGCGGGCGTGCTGATCGGCCAGTGGGCGAAGGCGACGATGGGATCCAAACCCGCCCATGTTGCGTTGCTCGACTACGATCTGTCAGACAAGACCTCGAAAGCCAGACATGACGGCTTCCTCTCGGGCTTTGGGATCAAGGAAGGCGATCCGCAAATCGCGGGCTCTGCGCTCAACATGGGTAACGCGGAGACGGGTCAAACTGCGATGGAGAACCTGTTATCCGCGCATCCAGACATCAACGTGCTCTACACGATCAATGAGCCTGCCGCCCAAGGCGCACACTTCGCGATCAAAAAAGCGAAACGCGACGTCATCGTAACCTCGATCGACGGGAGTTGCTCGGGCGTTCGCAGCGTTGCGGATGGTACGATCGGCGCGACGGTCATGCAGTTTCCCGATCGCATGGGACAGATGGCGGTCGAAGCGATCATCAAGGCGGTCAATGACGGCGTGAAACCCAGCGGGTTCCACAACACCGGGACAATCCTCATCACCGATCATCCGGTTCCCGGCATCGAATCCAAAGACTCAAAATGGGGGCTTGAGAACTGCTGGGGCGCGTGAGGATGCAAGGCCCCGACCTTCGCCGAAGCGAAACGGGAGTTTGTCACGAAACCGAGGGGGTTGCGGCTTCCGCTGCCCCTTCGCGCAGGTTCAAACGGCAAATCGCCAGTCTCTTTGCTTATCCAACGACCGGTCCTCTTGCCGCGCTGATCGTCATTTTTATCGTCTTCGCGACAACGACTTCTACATTTTTGAATGCCGGCAACGTCTCCCTGATTGCGCAGCAGTCGGTTGTGATCGGAACGCTGGCGCTTGGGCAGACCCTCATCATTCTCGTCTCGGGGATTGATCTCGCGGACGGGGCCATCATGGTGCTCGGAACGGTCGTCGCCGGCAGCTTCGCATCGCATGGAAATCCGCCTGTCGCGATGGCTCTCGGCCTGGTTGCCTGCGTGATCCCCTCGGCTCTCAATGGGGTGGTCATCACATGGTTCCGCCTTCCGCCGTTCATCGCGACACTCGGCATGTTCACCATCGTCGCAGCAGGCGCGCGCCTCTATACAGAATCGCGCAGTTACCCGATCGAACTCGGACCTTCTCTCCGTTCTTGGTTCCGGCCCGGACATCGCCGCCTTCACGGCCACCTACGGCATGATGCTCTGGGTCGCCCTTACGCTCCTCCTAGGCTACGCGCTCAACGATACAGCTTGGGGGGTGCGCGTCTACGCGATCGGCAACTCGCCGGCGGCCGCGCGACTCAATGGGGTCAACGTCACTCGAGTCGTGCTGAGCGTCTACACGCTTGCCGGCGTCTTCTATGCTTTCGCGGCCTGGCAGGCGCTGGGTCGAACCCCGATTGCCGATCCCAGCGGCTATCAGATTGCCAATCTCGACAGCATTACCGCGGTTGTCATCGGTGGCACTAGCCTTTTCGGCGGGCGCGGCGGCGTCGCCGGCACGTTTATCGGCACTGTTATCGTGGTCGCGCTCAAAAACGGGCTGACCCAAGCGGGGATCGACTCGCTCTATCAAGAAATCGCAACCGGCGCGCTCGTCATGCTGGCGGTCGGCGCTGACCAATATCTCGGTCGGGGCCAGCGCGCATGAGCAATCCATTCACGCCGAGTCCCGATTTCGCGATGCAAGCGCGGGGCCTGACGAAACTTTACGGTCACGTTGTCGCAATGGAAGACACGGATTTCGATCTGGTTCGTGGAGAAATCCTCGCTGTCGTCGGCGACAACGGCGCCGGCAAGTCGACACTCATCAAGGCGCTGTCCGGCGCTTTGATCCCGGACGAGGGTCAAGTCTATCTGAACGGCCAGGCGATTCAGTTCTCGAACCCGCTTTCGGCGCGCTTGCTCGGAATTGAAACCGTCTATCAGGAACTTGCGGTCGCGACTCAACTCGACATCGCGCAAAACATGTTCCTTGGGCGCGAAGTGAGGAAGCCCGGAGTGCTCGGCACTGTCTTCCGGCAACTCGACAAGAAGGCCATGCGACGGCAAGCCGACGAACACATGAGAACCCTCGGCATCCGAGTCCAATCCATTCGACAGACGATCGAAACGCTCTCCGGTGGCCAACGTCAGGCGGTCGCAGTCGCGCGCGCCGCGGCTTGGGGCCGCAAGGTCGTCATTCTCGACGAGCCAACCGCTGCGCTTGGCGTCCGCGAGACCAACCAAGTGCTCGACCTCATTCGCCGGGTCAAGGAGCAGGGTCTCTCGGTTGTTCTGATCAGCCATTCGATGCCGGAGGTTTTCGCCATCGCCGACCGTATTCATATCCATCGACTTGGCCTGAGCGAGCGGCCGATTTTGCCGCAGAGTCGAAGGGCCCCTATCGTGGTGTTAAGTGCGTGACAATAATAGTGCTCCTTCGAGTTGTTAGCGCGAAAAAGCGTTGCCTCGCTTCAGGGTGTCACAGGCTTTAAGTACTTATCGACATTTTTCCGCAGTCTGTTTAGCCGCTGAGGTACAGAAAAATGCCGCCCCTCTTGCTGGACGGCATCTTCCCTACTTCCCTGCTTCGCTCCTACTATTGCCGCGGCTGGCGCCAATCGTCGTGCTGCCTCCGGTCGAGTCCCGCTTGCGGGACGGGCGCCATGACAGCCCAGCGTGCAGCGCCCGCTTTTGGCGCGGAACGCTGGGTAGGCCCGCGATCAAGACAGCGAGTCCCTCGGGGACGTCACAGCCCTTCGAGCACAGTTGTTGCTGTTTCTTCAGTCGCCGCGACAGGCCGTGCCCGGGTGGAGCAGGCCTTCAGGCCTGCATTCAAGCACGCCAGTGTGCGAGCGGCTTTAGCCGCTGAGGTAAAGAAAATGCCGCCCCTCTTCCAGGACGGCATCTTCCCTGCTTCTCTCCTACTGCTGTGGCGGCGCTGCACCTGGTTGCTCGCCGGCACTACGCCCTGAATCTTCGGCATCTGTTTCACCTTCCCGGATTCTGCGTCCGCTATATCAATGCCCAACTTAGTCAACGTTTCCGCCGTCACCCGGTCCAACTCCACCTTCGACTTCTCATAGTTGGCCGCGGCATTCAGCACATTCGATTCCGCTGTGGTCAAATTGCTCGACGCCTGCAATACCAGCGTCGGCGTCGAAGCCCCATAGCCGAACTTCTTCTGCTCCGCTACCAGGCTCTCGTTCGCATAGTCGCGGGCCGCTATCGCCGCTTGCAGAGCGGCGTAGTTGTTGCTCATGCGTGAACGCTGCATTCCGCACTTGCAGACTGATGAAGTTCTCCTGCTGCTGCAACGCCACTTGCGACTGCCGATATTCCAGCTCCGATCGCACCTGGTCGGATTGTGCCTGCCGGTTACGAATCGGAATATTCAGATTCAACCCGATACCCTTGTCCGGCGCGGAGCTGTTGAACAGATCGTGAAATGCGTTGGGATAGCCGCTCGGAGGCACCGGGCAATTCTGAAACTCCCGATGCATGGGAAAATCGCGTTCTGATCGCCCGCCAGTCCGGTCGCGCCGTAGAACGCGAAAGCGTCCAGCGTCGGCCGCAGCGCGTTCTTGATCGACTTGCGTGAGATGTCCAGGTTGGTGAGATTGATGCGCGCGATGGCGATTTCCGGCCGCGCCTGCAGCGCCTCCTGGATCAGGTCGTCCACCGGCCGCACCTCGAACTGCTCGTTCGGCTTCAGCGTGTCGGTCGGGATCACCGGAGCTACCGCCAGAATCGGGTCTCCCATGTTCTTGGTGATGGCATTCTTCATCAGCAACTGCTGCAGCTGAAGCGCCGTCTGCGAAGCAATCAGGTTCTGCTTGGCTGTGGCCACGCCACTCTGCGCCTGCGCCAAAGTGATGGGGGCAAGGGTGCCGATCCTCACCTGTTCCTGATTGTCGGTCAGCGTCTTCTGCGTCAGCTGCAACGCCCGCTCGTTAACCTGTACCGCTTCATAAGCGGTCACCAGGTCCCAGTAAATGTTTTCGATCTGGGAAACCGTCTGGATGATCTGCTGCCGGAAAACCACATCTTCCTCCTCGCGGTTGTTGCGTGCAATGCGGATCCAGCGCAAGTTGGGGTCGAATCCGAAGCCCTGCAGCAGGTGCTGGCGCAGGGTAAAACGGAACTGAGAACCGATCTGCGGTGACAGTTGGGTGAAGACCGAGTTCGTAGTGATGCGATTGTTGGAAAATCCCACCGTGGCCAGCGTGCCCGTGGAAAATCCCTGCGTCCATTGGAAGTTGTAGGTGTTGGTGTTCTGCACCAGCGTTGGCGTCCCGGTGAAAACGATGTTCGACTGCGGCGTGGTGGCATGCTCGCCGCTGATCGTGCCGGTCAGAATCGGGTCATAGTTATCGATGACCGGCCCGTTGCCCAGCGTGGACGTCACGATTCCCGCCGCGCCTGCGCCCGCACCTCCCGTGCCCAGCTGGGTACCGCCGGCGCCCGTCCCCTGCGCGCCGCTAGACCCGGTTCCACCCGCAGAAGTTGTCGCGGTCGCGCCTCCCGGCGTGCTTTGCACCACTCCGGCGTTCACGCCCCGGGCCACCGCCCCGGACTGGGTCCGCAGAAGATCGGTATCCGCGATCGACAGGTTATAGCGTTGCAGCGTTATGTCCAGATTGTTTTCCAGCGCCATGGCCACCGCATCGTCGATCGACAGGTATAGCTTGCCATCGCGGATCAGTTGGTCGATGCGGGCCGAATTGGTCAGGTTGGGCGCGGGTACGTCCCGCACCGTATAAGGCGCCCAAAATTTCGGGAACGACGACTTCCCTTTCGCGTAGTTCTGGTCGGAATACAACGGCGCATTCTTCTGCGGCGCCGGCGCTTGCGGCAGCGGCGTCAACGGAGGCATGCTCACCTGACTACCCCCGGAAGTTGTATTTTGCCCAAAGCTCGCGCTCACCAGCAATGCCACCAGCGCTGCCAGCAAGGCTTTTCGCGCGGCGTATCCGATCAAACTCGAAACGTGCATGAGCTTATCTCCTGAACTAAGAAAACGGTCTGGTTCCTGCTGCCGTATGGTTGCGGTTGGCCTCTCCTTTATACGCACGAAAGGCCATAAAGGTTCATGCTTACCTATAAGTTACGGAAAAAAGTAGTACCCAACCGTGCAAGCGCCGACAGGGCCGGTCGGGTGCAAAAACGACCTCCGAGCCCTTCAGTGGCGGCACGAGACTGTCTGCTTTGCCCGATGGGATGACACTCGCGAAGGTCAGCCGCGCAAGCGGCGATAGCGCCGTTAGCCCGGCGCGTGAGCGCCGGGTAGTATCGGAAATCAGTCTGAGCCGCGTAGCGGCGACACCGGCTCTTCCCCTGGAATCGCAAGCCCCCGTTGAAGTCACCCGAGCCCTTCCGTGGCGGCACGAGACTGTCTGCTTTGCCCGATGGGATGACACTCGCGAAGGTCGAGCCGCGCAAGCGGCGATAGCGCCGTTAGCCCAGCGCGTGAGCGCTGGGTAGTATCGAAAATCAGTCTGAGCCGCGTAGCGGCGACACCGGCTCTTCCCTGGACTCGCAAGCCCCCGCCGAGGTGGAAAAATCCCCGTTCCGCTCAGCCGCCCAACGTCCGCACGTAGATGGACTTTTCCCCGCCACGGATGTCACCTGGAGCGCCTTGAACCGCCTCGTGGATCGAACCCGCGATAAACCAGCGCCGCAGCCGGGGTCCCCGGCACGTGCCGCTTTTGCGCGTGTTGGGGTGGGTAGGCGCGAAAGAGCTTAGCCCAGCGATTTATCGCTGGGTGGAGTCGAAAATCGATCTGAGCCCCGTAGGGGCGGCAGAGCTTCTCATCCAGATTCCCCCGAGCCGCTCAGCCGCGATACGATCTATCCTCGTCACCTGTCAATGTGATCTGGGTCCTTGCGGAACTCCACTCCTTTGCGCTATTCGTTAAGGCGTGAGGAGCGGGTCGTCCTGTCTCTTCGATGGCTGCGCTCAGTGCGCAGGCAAAAGAGCTCTTTGCCAGTCAGCGGTCCGCGCCGAAAGGTAACCTGCCAGTTTCGCCGAGAGACGCTGGAGACTCTCGAGGCTGCAGGCCTAACTAGCGTGTTTGCATGACTTTGCGGATAACTCCAATGTTTTGACGACTTTGGAGTACTCATTGCAAACTGCTGATAGGACTACACTTAGTGGATTGGCTAACTTCAATCCTTTGACGACTTTACAAGCAAAGTCTTCAAAATAAGGACTTTACAAATTCAACAATTTTCCTTGACGACCTCCTGTCCCCGCCTCTATATACCACTTAAGTGCCATTACTAGACACCAAGAGACTGCGGCCCAAAAGTAAAGCCGGAGCTGGTTAGCTCCGGCTTTGCGAAATCTGCTACAGGGGGTTAGAGATTGATCTTGCGACGGAAGGCGCCGAACACACCGACCAACCCGGTTCCGAACAACAGAAGCGTGCTGGGTTCAGGTGTCGTGCCGCTGCCACCAAGAATCTGGAAAGCACCTTGCGGCTGGTTACCATTGCTGTTCCAGGTCTTGCCGCCGTCGGTGGAGTACTCATCGACGCCGGTAGCGCTGTTGCTGAAGTTCCACGCTTCCCATGTGGTAGCGGTGGTGTCGGTCGGACCAATTACCATCCAGTAGTTGGTTCCGGCTGTCAGGTTGAGTCCGGAAATGCCGGTGATGCTCACCAGACCGCAGCAGTTACCGAAGGTTGTGGAGCTGGAGAGGTTGGAGAACATCGCCAGCTGTGTGCCGGGCTGCCCGGCGTTGTCAGCGTTGACCGAAACGTAGAACGAGTTGACACCGGTCACGATGCCGACACCGACGTCGATCTCACTGACGCTGCCGCTCAGCGCAACCTGGAACTCGTTCGCAGCGGTAAAGCTGGTTCCGATGTACCCGGTTCCCGAAACGGTCCATCCCGAGCAGCAATTGTAAACGTTGCTGCCTGTCCCCAGATTTGAGTACAGCGTGTCGGCCATCGCCGGCATGCTGACGCACATCGCTAGGGCCAGCAAACAAATCGACCATACTAGTTTTCTCTTCAAGTTGTTCCTCCGTGGTTGAGAGTCTTGACTCGCGAGGTTGAGACTTCGACTCGAACACCTTACGGTGTTTACCGAAGGGCCCGTTTACGGCACAAGGAGCAGGGTCGCGACCAAATTGATTGCTCCTTGCCTAGCCCTCTCGCCATCCGAGAAACACAGTCCGAAGCGGTGCCAGTACGGATCTCGATCGAGCTATCGTCAACATTGCTGCAATTCTGTCTCCACCGTAACTGATTGAAAGATATGAGCCATTAATTTCAGCAGCTGCAACAACTTGCAACACAGTGCCCGTCCGTTTCCACCATTGTGCTCCACAACCACGCCTTTGCTCTCTTCATGCCTGGAATCAGTACTTTACAAGGAAACTTCCGGTAAAGTATTAACCCCCAAGACTTTATCGGCATAGGCTTGAGCCGCATAGAGTTAGCGGAGCGGCCGGATCCACCCAGAAAAGCCCTCTGTTCCGCCACCTCGACTGGGTCCGGGTGTTAAACTTCTGGCCGTGACTACGAAACTACTGCAAACCGCCCTTCTGCTAGGAATGGTTGGCCTGGCCAACGCTCAAACCATCGCCCGTCCCGATGTGCCGGAGAAGATCAAAGCGCCTGCGGGCGAGGAAGTGGTCTTGCGAGGCGCACGCATCCGGCTCACAAATCTATGTTTGTCAGGCAGGAGCGGACGGCAAGTTCGCTTGGACGCTGAAAGCCCCGGAGGCGGAGCTGCACGATGGGCAAGGAGCGGTCATCGGGCGACACTACGCCGGACCCACTTGGAAGCTGAACGATGAGAGCGAAGTCAGCGGAAAGGCCGTGGCGAAGGTCGATTCGCCAGATGCAGGATCGATTCCCTGGCTGCTGGTGACGGTCACCGGCCATGGCGGAGAGGGTGGGCTGAGCCGGGTCACCAGCGTTCAGCGAATCCAGACCAAGGGCGGACAGCCTCCGCCGGCGGGCGACTGCAATGCTGCGAAGAAAGATGTCCAGGCGAAGAGTAGTTACACCGCCGACTACTATTTCTACGCACCGGGGAAATGACCGGCCTTTGACTGCCGCAACCGCTTAGATAGCGGCGAGACTGGGCTTTGACCTAGGTGTGATTGACCCCACTTCCCTCGAAATGTTATAAAGACTCGCCTTTTGTGCTGCGCCGGTGGTGTGCGCGAATGTGCACACAAACTGGTGCAATTGTTCCCGACGCGGCCAAACCTCAGCACTTCTGTCTTGAAGTGGAAGCGCGTTTCCGGGATTCCAGCAGGTTCCATGCATGGTCTTGACGGGCGGTCTGCGAAGACGCAAGTCAGAGGCTCGTGCGCGCCTGACCGGCTGGGTGGTCATCGATCTCATGGAAACGCTGCCGGCGAAGGCGCCGGAGAGCGGAACAACCTAACGTCATAGTCATGGGCTTCCGCCGCATAGCGGATGCGGCCCATCGGAGGAATCATATGCACACCTGGCTCGCCGCGCTGCGGCGGCTGTCATCCGTTAGAAGCTCGGCCAAGTTGGGGACGGCCGCGCTGACACTTTTCATGCTGAATGCTGTGACGGCGTTCGCCCAGCCGAGCGAGCCGGGCGGCGAGGCCAGCCTGCAGCTGCCCGATCTGTCGTCGGTCAGCTTTCTGGGCATGACCGGCCACAACCTGCTGCTGATCGGCCTGCTGTTCTGCGCGTTCGGCCTGCTGTTCGGCCTGGCGATCTACATCCAGCTCAAGAACCTGCCGGTGCACCGCTCCATGCGCGAGATCTCCGAGCTGATCTACGAGACCTGCAAGACCTACCTGGTCACGCAGGGCAAGTTCCTGATGCTGCTGTGGGCGTTCATCGCCGTCGTCATCGTCGCTGTACTTCGGATGGCTGGCGCCGGTGCCGGGTAAGCCGGTTGCGGTCACGCTGCCGGTCATTCTGCTGTTCAGCCTGGTCGGCATCTGCGGCAGCTACGGCGTGGCCTGGTTCGGCATCCGCGTCAACACGTTCGCCAATTCGCGCACGGCGTTCGCCGGCCTGCGCGGCAAGCCGTATCCGATCTACGCCATTCCGCTGAAGGCCGGCATGAGCATCGGCATGATGCTGATTCAGCGTCGAACTGCTGATCATGCTCGTGCATTCTGCTGTTCGTCCCGGCGACTACGCCGGGCCCTGCTTCATCGGCTTCGCCATCGGCGAATCGCTGGGCGCGGCGGCGCTGCGCATCGCCGGCGGCATCTTCACCAAGATCGCCGACATCGGCTCCGACCTGATGAAGATCGTCTTCAAGATCAAGGAAGACGACGCGCGCAACCCCGGCGTGATCGCCGACTGCACGGGCGACAACGCGGGCGACTCGGTCGGCCCCAGCGCCGACGGCTTCGAGACCTACGGCGTCACCGGCGTGGCGCTGATCACGTTCATCCTGCTGGGCGTCAAAGACCCGCAGGTGCAGGTGCAACTGCTGGTGTGGATCTTCGTCATGCGCATCATGATGCTGGTCGCCAGCGCCGTGGCGTACTTCATCAACGACGCGATCGCCAAGGCGCAGCTACGGCAATGCCGACAAGATGAACTTCGAAGCGCCGCTGACCTCGCTGGTCTGGCTGACTTCGATCGTCTCGATCGTGCTGACCTACATCGTGTCCTACCTCATCATTCCCGGACGCTGGGCGGCGATACCACGCTGTGGTGGAAGCTGGCCACGATCATCTCCTGCGGCACGCTGGCCGGCGCGGTCATCCCGGAACTGGTGAAGGTGTTCACCTCGACCGAATCGCGGCACGTGAAGGAAGTGGTGACCTCGGCGGAAGAAGGCGGCGCGTCGCTGGACATCCTGTCGGGCTTCGTGGCCGGCAACTTCTCCGGCTACTAGCTGGGCATCGCCATGGTTGTTGCTGATGAGCATCGGCTACTGCGTCAGCACCTACGGGCTGGGCGCGCTGATGCTGGCGCCCGCGGTGTTCGCCTTCGGCCTGGTGGCGTTCGGCTTCCTGGGCATGGGCCCGGTGACCATCGCGGTCGATTCCTACGGCCCGGTGACCGACAACGCGCAGTCGGTCTACGAACTTTCGCTGATCGAGCAGGTGCCGAACATCAAGGCAGAACTCAAGAAGGACTTCGGCTTCGACGTCAACTTCGAGCGCGCCAAGCACCTGCTGGAAGAGAACGACGGCGCGGGCAACACCTTCAAGGCCACGGCCAAGCCGGTGCTGATCGGCACCGCCGTGGTCGGCGCGACGACCATGATTTTCTCCATCATCATGGTGCTGACCGAACGGGCTGACGGACAACGTCGGACAAGCTCTCGCTGCTGCACGCGCCGTTCCTGCTGGGTCTGATCACCGGCGGCGCGATGATCTACTGGTTCACCGGCGCTTCCACGCAGGCGGTCACCACCGGCGCTTATCGCGCGGTGGAGTTCATCAAGGCCAACATCAAGCTGGAAGGCGTGGAGAAAGCCTCGGTCGAGGACAGCAAGAAGGTGGTGGAAATCTGCACGCAAGTACGCGCAGAAGGGCATGTTCAACATCTTCCTCGCGGTGTTCTTCGCCACCCTGGCGTTCGCCTTCGTCGAGCCGTTCTTCTTCATCGGCTACCTGATCTCGATCGCGATCTTCGGCCTGTACCAGGCCATCTTCATGGCCAACGCCGGCGGCGCGTGGGACAACGCCAAGAAGATCGTCGAGGTCGAACTGAAGCAGAAGGGCACCGCCGCTGCACGACGCCACCGTCGTCGGCGACACGGTCGGCGATCCGTTCAAGGACACGTCTTCGGTGGCCATGAACCCGATCATCAAGTTCACCACGCTGTTCGGGTTGCTGGCGGTGGAGCTGGCGGTCAGCCTGACGGCGAGCAAGGGAGAGACCTTCAGCCACGTGCTGGCCGCTGATCTTCTTCGCGATCTCGTTCGTCTTCGTGTGGAAGTCGTTCTACGGGATGCGGATCGTCAAAGACCCCGCCTGGCCAGGCACTAGCAGAAAACGCCATCCCGCAAGGGATGGCGCTTCCGTTTGCAGGTCAGGCAGGCCCGCTCTGCTCTACCGCTTGCCGACTGCCCTTCTTCGCCTTCGGCTTCAGCGCCGGCTTTGGCTTTGGCTTCGGCTTTGGTTTCGGTTTCGGTTTCGGCTTTGGCTTGGGCTTCGGCTTGGGAGCAGGGGGCCCGGATCCGGCGGTGGTTGCGGCGTGGGCACAGGTGTGCCGGTCTTCAGTGCCTGCAAGATGCCGTTGCCGTTGGGACTTCCCCACCCGGTGCACGCGTCCCATCCTTTAGCTGCCTTAAAGTCGCCATTATTGCCGGAGTGATGTCGCGAAATGTCCCTGTCTTCGCCGGCGACGGTCTGGTAAAGATTGGGATTCAGAAATCCCACAGGCTTGCCGAGTGACTGGTTGAGCAGCGCGATCAGGCCCGCCCACAGCGGCGCCACGGCGCTGGTTCCGCCCACGACGAAGCTCGAGCCGTCGGCCTGGACCTGGTATCCGGTAGCGGGATCGGCATCGCCGGCAACGTCGGGCACACCGCGCCCTTTGAAGCTGCCCGGGTTCCTGGATGGCGGCACATTGGCATTGGCCTGCCAGGTCGGGATGGGGAAGGTATCGCTTACACCGCCGCCGGTCGCGCCGCCGCTGGAGCCGCCATTCCACACTACTTCCGTGCTAATCGAACCGCCGCTGACGGTAAGGCTGGTGCCGCCGCAGGCCAGCGAGAAGAGGCTGGACGAAGGGAAGTCCACATGATCATGGCCGTCACCGACGCCATCGTCGGAGCCGTTGTCGCCGGAGGCGCAGCACACGCTCACGCCCAGCGCCGAGGCAGCTTGCAGGGCGCTGTTGAACGACTGCAGGGACTGCGCCGTCCAACTGGACTCGGGGCCGCCCCAACTGATGGAGATCACCGAAGGCTGGTTGACCTTGTCGGTCGCCGCCTGGTTGATGGCATCGAGGAAGCCGGCGTCGGTGTTAGGGGCGAAGTACACCACGATGTTCGCGCCTGGGGCCACAGCGCCCACGACCTCGATGTCGAGCATGACCTCGGTGTCGGGACCGCTGGTGTCGCCGGTGGGCGCATTCTGCGCGCCATCGACCGAGACCGCCACCACGCTGGGCGCAGGAGAGATTCCCAGGCCGTTGAAATAGGTGTTGAGATCGGTTTGGGTGAAGCCGCCGCCGAGCTCGACGATGGCAACCGTCTGGCCTTTGCCGTTAATCCCGGTGGGAAAGCTGTAGGCGCTGGCAATCTGGAGCGGAGTGAACGACGTGGACGCCGCCGGCACCACGTGGGGATTTGCCGTGGAGCTGTTGGCGATGCGGAAGTGGGTCTTGGCCTGGGGCCGGTTGTCCAGCCCGAGAACGCTTTGGACCACGCCGCTCAACTCGGCCGGAATATTGACGGGCCCAGTACGCCCACGATACGTGCACCCCTCATATTGGTACATCGCAAAAGACACCTGGAAGGCCTTGGCGAAAGCATCGCAGGTGCCGGTCAGCATGACGGTGCGCGCAGCCAGGTTCACCTGGGAGACCGCCAGTGCGTTGGCGGCAGCGAAGGCTTGCAGCTTCTGCACGTCGGCAGGATCGGCACCATAGCGAGCTTCGAGCTCGTCACGCGAGAGGCGCTTGCCGCTGGCGACGACGTCGGCCAAGGAAGCCTGGTTCTTCGCGGCAGCGCGTGGTCGCACAACCACCGTCACCTGCATCAGTTGGTTGGGATCACAGGGACCGGTTTGGGTTGCGCCGGGCATGGGCTGGCGCTCGCTGCCGGGGAGCTTTACGTATTTGTCGAAAGCCATAAGGGTTCCTCAAGATTGCGTGATGACGCGTTTGTTATTCACAGGTGCTGTCCGCTGCGACCAAAACCATTCGTGCCGCTGCCGAACTGAAGCCCGGCGCTTCCACCGCAAGGCAAGACACCCACTTAGCCGACACCCATCATAACGCGCAACCGGTCTCACTGGCCTTTCATCTTTTCTTTGACGGTGTGGGCCAGTTTCTCGATCTCGTCCGCCTTCTTGATGACGTCGACCGACAGGGTGTGCTCATTGGTCTTGTCCACGTACTGCTTGAGTTCAGTGGCCAGCTCCAGCAGCTTTTCCGTGTCCTTCTTAAGGTCTCGCTCGCGTTTGGCATTCTCCTGCTTGGCCAATTGGCGCTGCTGTTTGGCCTCCCAGGCGGCGTCGCTGGGGTTTGCGGCGGGGCCGCCTGAGGCAGGGTCTGCTGCGCTGGACTGAATGTCCCGAACAGCAAGCTCAGGAAACATACAGCAGCGATGAGAGTCTTCCTAGTGGCAAATGGCACATCGGCAGCGTGTTTCATAGGAATAGCCAGATTATATGCCGCGGGATTATGAAACATGGAGATGCGGCGCAGCCGTGTGGCCGCATCGCTGGGAGTCCGATTGCTATAATCCGCGACAAATGCTATCCGCAATTTTCTATCGCTTGCACGCTCTGGCGCTGGCCCCGAACGGTCAGAAACACAGTCTTCTACAGCTGCTGGATGACTGGAGCGATGACAGCTTCGAGTTTCTGCGCTATCGGGTGCCGAGAATCATCGCGGTGCTGCTGATCGCGTTCGTGCTGACGCGCTTGCTGAAGCTGGTGTCGCGGCACTTGAGCGAGATGAGCAATCGCAGCGGTCTGCCTTCGGCGGTGCGCGCGCAGCAGCTGCGAACGTTGTCGAGCGTCATTTACAGCGTCGGGGTGGCCGTCATCCTGTTTCTGGCGGCCATGCAGATCCTGCCGCTGCTGGGCATCAACATGGGGCCGCTGCTGGCCAGCGCGGGGATCGCCGGACTGGCGATAGGCTTTGGCGCTCAGACGCTGGTGCGGGACTTCATCAACGGCTTCCTTATTCTGGTGGAGAACCAGTACGACGTGGGCGATACGGTCCGAGTCGCGGGAGTGCAGGGTGTGGTGGAGGCGATGACGCTGCGCCGCACCGTCTTGCGGGATGACAGTGGAGCGCAGCATAGCGTCCCCAGCAGCGAGATCAAGGTGGTCACCAACCTCACGCGCGACTGGACGCAGCTACCACTGCACATTTCGGTGGCCTACGGCGCCGACACGCGACAAGGTCATTAGACTTCTGCAAGCCGTGGGCGAAGACCTGAGCGCGCGATCCGGCGTTCGCCGACATAGTGGTGGCGACGCCGCAGGTTCCCGGCATCGAAAAGGTCAGTGGCAGCGAGGTGGAGTACCTGATGCTGGTGAAGACCAAGCCGGGCTCGCAATATGCGGTGAGCCGCGAGCTGCGCCGCCGTATCAAGGCGAGCTTCGAGAAGAATGGGATCGAGCCGGGAAATCCGAACCGGCTGTATGTGGTGGACGCGCCGAAACCGGGATAGCCGCACGAACGGTTGAGTTGTTCAGGTTGTCAGGTTGTAGATCAGGCCGAACGGATCTTTCACATAGCAGCGTGGGAAGTCGGGCTCATCCTTGACGACCTCGCAGCCATTTTTTGTCAGCCTGCGCCTGGCTTCATCGACATTGTCGACGGTCACTTCGAACACCGGCCCACCCAGCGACGGTCCGCGCTCAATGAAGAGGTTGATGTGCGGGCCGTGGAGGCTGATCATATGCGGCTTCTCGTCCGTGATCTCGAATCCGAGTTGCTTGACGTAGAAGGCTGCCGCGCTTTTGGGATCCTGCGCCTGAATCAGAATATCGGTGCCAAACTTGTTCGGCATGTTGGTCCTCTCGTCAACGCTATTTTGGCTGGCCGCCGAGCCCGGCCCACTTCTCCAGCAAGGCGAGGGTCACGGCGTAGTCGAGATCGTCCCAGCCTTCTTCGCTTGAGAGCTCGTAGATCTCGTCCACGGTTTCCAGCGCCGGCAGCTTGACGCGATGCTCCTTGGCGGCGTCGAGCATCATGTGGATGTCCTTGTGCATGAGGCGCAGCGGGAAGTTGGGCGAGTAGTCGCGGCGCAGCACGAAGGGCGCTTTGTAATCCACCACGCCGGAGCGCACCATCGACGCCTGGATCAACTCGATCAGCTTGTGGGAATCGACACCCAGCTTCTGCGAGAGGGTGAAGGCCTCGGCAAAGCCCTCGTAGATGAGGGCGATCATCAGGTTCATGCAGAGCTTGGCGGACTGGCCCTTGCTGGTTTCGCCAATGTGGATCACCAGCTTGCCCATGGCCTTGAACAGCGGCTGAAGATATTCGACAGGCTCGGGTGCGCCGCCGACGATGAAGATGAGCTGCGCGTTCTCGGCGCCGATCTTGGAGCCGGTCACGGGAGCGTCCACCCAATGCACGCCGCGCGCGTTCACTTTCTCAGCGAAGCGCAGCGTTGCCGAAGGCGAGATGGTGCTGGAATCCACGACAATCATGCCCTCGCGCAGCGACTGCTCAGCGCCATCGGCGGCGAACATGACGCGTTCCACGCCGGCGGTGTCGGCCACGCAGATCCAGACCACCTCGGCTTCCAGCGCGGCATCAGCCGGTGAGACAGCAGTGCGGGCCCCATCCACATGCTGACGGGCCGTGCGGTTCCACACCGAAACTTCATGTCCAGCTTTAACCAGGTTGGCAGGCCATGGGCCGTCCCATGATGCCCAAACCGAGGAAGGCGATCTTCATGCGTGTCTCCTTGTGCCCAACCTCTGATTTAAGCTGAGTAGCAAGGTAAGGTCAAGCAAGGTTTGAGTGGCACCCGCACGGCGCATCGCGGGAGGCGCGAGCAGCGTCTAATGTTCAGCACTCATGTTAGGCATCACAATTCGACGCAAGGCCAAGCAATTTGGGACGCTGGTGCGGCATTCTGCCGTGACCAAGCGTACCGGCGTCACCCGAAAGCCGATACCCGCCCGCCGTGGCGAGCTAGGGAGTAACCTTTATCGGACATTCCAGCTTTTTTCTGCAAATCGGTGGGAAGAACATCCTGGTTGACCCGAACTTCGCCCGCTGGATCTTCGTGCTGAAGCGCCTGCGACGCCCCGGACTGCGGCTGCGCGACCTGCCGCCCATTGATGCGGTGCTGGTTTCGCATGCGCACTTCGACCACCTGCACCGGCCATCGTTGCGCGCGATCGCATGGTTCACCCGGCGCAAGTCGGGCAAGCGGCCGACCATCATTGTGCCGAAAAACGTTCGCGACTTGGTCAGCGATCTGGGCTACGGCCGCATCGTCGAGCTGGACTGGTGGGAGAGTTTTCAGCTGGGCGGCATAGAGATCACGCACACTCCATCGCGACATTGGGGCGCGCGCATCGTGCGCGACGTGCATCGCGGCTATGGTGGATTTGTGCTGCGGACGGGCAAACATTCGCTTTATCACGCCGGCGACACCGCGTATTTTGATGGCTTCCACGAGATCGGCGAGAGGCTTAAGCCGGAGATTGCGCTGCTGCCGATTGGCGCTTATCATCCCGATTCATTTCGCAGAGTGCACACCAGCCCGGAAGACGCGGTGCAGGCTTTTGTGGACCTGGGCGCGCGCTGGATGGTCCCGATGCATTACGGGACGTTTCGGCTGTCGTACGAGCCGGTGGAGGAGCCGGTGCAGCGTCTGAAGGCTGAGGCCCGGCGGCGCGGCATCGAGAAGAAGATCTGCGTGCTGGAAGAGGGCGTGACGAAGTTCTTTGAGTAGCTTGTGCCTGGGTGGAGCAGACCTTTAGGCCTGCAGCCAGCCAGGTCGACTGCTCACACGTCAGCCGATGAGGTCCTGAAATGCCCTCGTCGGCTGACGCTATAATCTCTCATCAGGTCGCGTACGCAGGCCTAAAGGCCTGCTCCACCCGAACTGGAGGCACTGTGAAGAGGATTGCTGTTGGATTATTGATGACGCTGTTGCTGGCCGCTATTGCTGTGGCTGCCGACACCTACCAGACTGGCAAAGTCGTGAAGTGGGACAACAGCACCTACCCTGATGGAAAAAAGACGAAGGGCTGGATCGTGTACCAGGTGCAGGGCGACAACATGATGTACTCCGTCGCCCGCCACAAGGAAACCAAGCCGCAGATGCAGCCCGGCGAGTCGGTGCAATATCACGTGAAGGGCGCCCAGATGGCGATCATCAACGGGAAAGGCAAGAAAACCGAGTACCAGATTGTGGGGCAGCAGCAGGCGCCGGCGCAATGAGCATTTAGCGGTCAGCACTCAGCATTCAGCATTCAGTCAAAAAGCTGGGACCTACATCGACATTTGTAGCTGAACTCCGATGGCTGACAGCTGAGGGCTAGAAAAAGCAGGTCTCTCGACTCGGACTGAAGTCCTCGCTCGGGATGACAGACCGACCTTCTGGCGAACTGCGAAAGGCGAAGAGCGAGCACTAATCCAGCGCCTGCTCCAGGTCCGCGATCAAGTCCCCCACATCCTCGATACCCACTGAAATTCGAACCATGCCGTCGGTGAGGCCGATGGCCTTTCTTCCCTTCTCTCCGATGGCGGCATGGGTCATGCTCGCCGGATGCGAGATTAGCGTTTCGACTCCGCCGAGCGATTCGCCCATGGTGCACAGGCGTACGCGCTTCAGCAGGCGTTTGGCGTTGCCGAGCGAGCCGGTCTCAAAGGTAATCATGGAGCCGAAGCCGGTCATCTGGCGGCACGCCAACTCGTACTGGGGATGGCTAGGGAGTCCGGGATAGAAGACCCGCTCCACTTTGCGATGACGGCTGAGGAAATCGGCCATGACACGGCCGCTCTCGTCGTGCTGTTTCATGCGGACGGCCAGCGTCTTGGTGCCGCGCAGCACCAGCCAGCACTCGAACGGCGACAGGATCGCCCCCACTGCTTTCTGGATGAAGGCCAGCTTCTCGGCCTGGTCGGAAGTCGTGCAGACCAGCACCCCGCCGAGGCCATCGCTGTGTCCGTTGAGGAACTTGGTGGTGGAGTGCATCACGATGTCGGCGCCGAACTTGATGGGCTGCTGGAAATAGGGCGACATGAAGGTGTTGTCGACGACAACCTCGCAGCGCCGCTTATGGGCGATGGTACTCACGGCGGCGATGTCGGTGAGGCCCATCAGCGGATTGGTGGGCGTCTCGATGTAAACGTAGCGCGTGTTCTTGCGAATGGCGCGCTCGACGTTACGCGGGTCGGAAGTGTCGACGTAGGTGAATTCCAGGCCGAAGTTCGCCATCACCTGGTTGAACAGGCGGGGCACGCCTCCGTAAAGGTTGTTGGAGGCGACGACGTGATCGCCGGACTTCATCAGCTGGCACAGAGCGCCCACGGCCGCCATGCCGCTGGAGAAAACCGGCGCAGCGATACCGCCCTCCAATGAGGCAAGGTTCTGCTCCAACCGGGTACGGGTGGGATTGCCGGCGCGCGAGTAGTCATAGCCCTTGGTCTTGCCCAGTTCTTCCTGGGCGTAGGTGGAGGTGGCAAAGATCGGCGGAGCTACGGCCCCGGTGGACGGATCGGGATCGTTGCCGACATGGATGGCGCGAGTGGCAAAACCGGCACTGTTCTTAAGCATAGGAAGCAAGAGAATTCACCACAGAGGCACGGAGGACACAGAGAAAGACAAAATCAAGGGATTTACTCAGTGTCATGCGGGCCGCCGCGGCAACTATGTTTCTTCTTAAATGAGAATTCGCCGCAGAGGCACGAAGGACACAGAGAAAGACAAAATCAAGGGATTTACTCAGTGTCATGCGGGCCGCCGCGGCAACTATGTTTCTTCTTAAATGAGAATTCACCACAGAGACACGGAGGACACAGAGAAAGACAAAATCAAGGGATTTACTCAGTGTCATGCGGGCCGCCGCGGCAACTATGTTTCTTCTTAAATGAGAATTCGCCGCAGAGGCAGGAAGGACACAGAGAAAGACAAAATTAAGGGATTTACTCAATGTCATGCGGGCCGCCGCGGCAACTATGTTTCTTCTTAAATGAGAATTCACCACAGAAGCAAGAGAACAGTCAAAAGGGTTTCTCTGTGTTCTCTGTGCCTCTGTGGTGAATACGTTATTCATTGAAGTGGAAAATGTTTTTGGACAGGTAGCGCTCGGCAGAATCGGGGATGATGGTGGCCACCCGCTTGCCGGGACCGAGACGCCGGGCGATGCCAATCGAGGCGAAGACGTTAGCGCCCGCGCTCGACCCGGCGAGTACGCCTTCGATCGCAGCCAGTTTTTTCACCATATCGAAGGCGTCATGATCGTTGACGGCGATGACCTCGTCGGCCAGCGACAGATCGCAGGTCGACGGGATGAAGCTGGCGCCAATGCCTTCTACCTCGTGCTCTCCTTTGGGGCCGCCACCGAGCACCGAACCCTGGGTCTCGACCACGATCGCCAGAGCCTTCGGATTGCGCTCTTTCAGGTAACGCGCCACGCCAGTAAACGTTCCACCCGTACCTGCCCCGATGACGACGGCATCGATCTGTCCGCCGAGCTGCTCATAAAGCTCGCGGGCGGTGGTCTCGTAGTGGAAGTCGGGATTGGCCTGGTTCTCGAACTGTCCGGCGACGAAAGAGTTCGGAGTCCGGGCGGCGCGCTCTTTCACGTAAGTGATGGCGCCTTGCATGCCGTCGGCTTGAGGAGTCCGAATGACCTCAGCGCCCAGCGCCTCCATGAGCGTGACTTTTTCCTGTGAGAAACCTTCCGGGACGGCCAGCACCGTTTTGTAGCCGCGTCCCGATCCGATCAACGCCAAGCCCACGCCGGTATTGCCGGCGGTCGCCTCGAAAATGGTGGCCCCTGGCAACAGAGTGCCCGCCCGTTCGGCCTTGGTGATCATGCCGAGCGCGGCGCGGTCCTTGATGCTTCCACCCGGATTCAGGTATTCGAGCTTGGCATAAACGTCGGCGCTGTTGGGAGGAACAATCTTGCGGAGATGAAGGATAGGGGTCTCGCCGACCAGTTCGGTGATGTCTTCGGCGACCCCGAGGGACGCCATTTCAGCAATCTTCATGAGCAACCTTGAGAGGAATAACGTTCAAGGGTACGTGAAGCGGAATGAGTCGGTCAACGCAAGTGTGGCAGCCGTGTTGAATATTGAGATCGCGACGGGGACAAGACCAGCATGAGCCACGGATTGACACGGATCTTTCCGGGTAAGCGTGATGGAAGAAGTTGAGGATCGGTGTGAATCCGGGGCCGAAGCTTTTTCTTCCGAAGTTCCTCGGCTCACGCTTATCATCATAGGTCGGCTACACCAAGGAGAACCATCGATGTCCAGCCGTAAGGTTGCGGTCGCGGGTCTATTGACACTTCTGGTTTTTGCAGGCTCTACCTGGGCACAGGCTGGCGCCACTCAGGCGATGATCACCGGCACCATCACCTACCGCGAGCGGATGGCGCTGCCTCCCAACGCGGCCATCGACGTCCGACTGGAAGACGTGTCGCAGCAGGACGCGCCAGCGAAGCTGATGGGGGAGAACATTTTCGCGGCTGCGGGAAAACAAGTGCCGATTCCCTTCCAGCTTTCGTACAATCCGGCGGACATCAATCCGGCGCACAGCTATAGCCTCCGCGCCAACATCAGCGTGAACGGCCAGATGACATTCACCTCGACGACAGCCTATCCGGTACTGACAAACGGTGCGCCATCACAGGTCAATATCGTGCTGCAGAAGGCACCGGCACCGCCTCCGGCGAGCCCATCCGGCAAGAAGCTGCTGGGGACGCGCTGGCTACTCACTCAGCTCAACGGCAAGCCGGCGATTCCCGGCATGGGCGACAAGGTGGCTTACCTGGTACTTCATCACGAGCAGTACCGGGTTTCCGGCTCAGGAGGCTGCAACACGCTGGCAGGATCCTACGTGTTAGAGCAGAGTGCGCTGCAAATCACGCCGGGGGCGTCGACCATGATGGCGTGTTCGCCCGAGGTGATGCAGCAGGAGCAGAACTTCATCCAGGCGCTGGGGACGACGACCACCTACCACATCCAGGGAACAACGCTGGAGTTGCTCAACGGGACGCAAGTGCTGGCGACC
Source organism: uncultured Alphaproteobacteria bacterium (assembly GCA_963770035.1). Classification (GTDB taxonomy): domain Bacteria; phylum Pseudomonadota; class Alphaproteobacteria; order Rhizobiales; family Beijerinckiaceae; genus Roseiarcus. The sequence goes on from CAVYON010000005.1 coordinate 131,481, forward strand.
TTTCAGGCACAGAAGAAGGTAGGAGCGTTCTAGCGGTTGCGGTTCGAAGGGTCCATGTGAAACGCCCGTACGGGGCTGCGGGCTAAGTTCTATTGTCCGGCCGGGCTATTCGTGGGGGCGGGGTGCTGGCCGGCGTAGTATCCGCTGCGAGTGCGGACCTGGAGTTTCCTGTAGCCCTTGGCCTTGGCGTCGACCTTGACGGTGCGGTAGCCGCCAGCGCTTTGCGGAGTGCTGGGTTTGTAGCCAATAGTGTACTGGTTGCGGATGTCGTGGGCGATCTGCGAGGTGATGGCGTTCACTTCGCTCAGGTCTTTGGGAAAGAAGGCGACACCGCCGGTTTCCTCAGCCATCTCGCGGAGGGCACGTCGTGCCCGTTTGGAATGCTCTTCGCCGAGAAGCCCGATGGCGTAGACCGTCGGACCGTTCTCCACCTGAAGGCGGCGGATCGCCTGTTCAAGAGATTCGCGGCTGGCATTGTCTTCGCCGTCGGTAACGACAAGAAGTGCTTTCTTTTCCAACTCCCCACTTTTCTTCAGATGATCAGCGGATGCTACGACTGCGTCGTACAGGGCGGTACCGCCGCGAGCTTCGATGCGCTCCAGTGCATCTTTCAGCTTGGGCACACTAGAGGTGTAATCCTGGTCGAGGAAATACTCCTCGTTGAAATTGACCACGAATACCTTGTCTTGGGGATTGCTGGCCTGCACCAGATTTATGGCAGCGGCGTTCACAGCCGGGCGCTTTTCGCGCATCGAGCCAGAATTGTCGATGACGATGCCGATCGCGACCGGAATGTCCTCGTGACGAAATGAGATGATTTTCTGCGGCTGACCGTCTTCGGTAACGTTAAAAGCATCGCGGTCGAGGTTTGTCACCAGACGATTGTGGTCGTCCTGTACGGTGGCGTGCAGAGTAACTTCGTCCACTTCCTTCTTGAATACGAAAACGTCACCCTGCTGGGATTCCGGAGCTTCACCCTGCTGCGCCGGGGTCTGGGCGGCATCGCCGGGAGCGGCGGCGGGCGATTGCGGGGTTTGAGGCTGCGAATTGGCTGGCGGATTCTGCGGCGCCAAGACGACGCCTGGCGCAGGCTTTGGCGGCGTGGTGGAGGAGTTCTGAGCGACCGCCCAGATTCCTAGAACCAGAACCAAGGCCAACAGCAGCCAAAGACCCCTATTCGGTGGGCGCATAGTATCCCGTTTTAGCGTAGACATGCAGCGGCGGCAAGCCCCTGGGCGGGATCAGCTTCACCTTGATCTTCCGCCACTTCCCGTTCCGCGTCGGGTCGGTTGGACGGTAGCCGAGGACGTACTGGTTGCGCAGCTCGATGCCGATTTTGGTGGCCACATCTGCCAACTCGTTGGGCGAATCGATGACGAATGTCCTGCCGCCGGTCACGTCGGTCACGTCGTTCAGAAGAGCGGGGCCCTCGCGTTCCTCGGGAGTTTTGAAGTCGCGGTCGAACAAGCCGATGGCATAGATTTGCACGTCGGCTTCGCGCACCATGGACTTGATTTCGCCCTCGGTGTAGCGACTGTGATTGTCGCCTCCGTCGGAGATGATAAGCAGCGCCTTGCGCTCGTAATGGGCCTTGCGCATGCGATTCATTCCCAGATAAATGGCGTCGAGCAAGGCAGTCCGTCCTTTGGGCGTAGCATAAACCAGCTTGCTCTGGATGTCTTCCACCGAGGAAGTGAAGTCAGCCAGCAGTTCGGGTTTTTCGGAGAAGGTGATCACGAAAAACTCATCCTGGGGATTGGCGGTGCGGAAAAATTCGACTACCGCCTGGCGCGATTTATCGATCTTGTCGGTCATGGAGCCGCTGACATCGAAGATCACTCCCAGGGATATCGGGGCATCTTCGCTGGAGAAGTGCCGGATCTCCTGCGGCTTACCGTTGTCGGTGAGCTGGAAGTTCTCCTTTTCCAGACCGGTGACCAGACGGTTCATGGGATCGGTGATGGTCACTGGCACCAGAACCAGGTCCACGTCCTTGCGCAGGGGCTTGGTGTAGGTCTTCAGGCTGGGGTCGAGGCCCAAGGCCGCCGGATTGGGCGGAGTGGCAGCGTCAGCCTTCTTGGCTTCGCGGGGAACGACGTGAATGTCGGTCTCTTCGTTCTGCGCATAGGCCAGAACCGTGGTCCCGGCGGCGAGGCACACCACGGTCAGCAATAGCCAAATACGGTTGCGAAAACGCACAAAGGATTGGACGCGCCGGATGGAGAAATGTCCCGACCGCCGAGACAAGCACCGACTCGTTGAAAAGGTTGACCCGAACTCCCCACCGCGACCGCGGGCCATAGGATCCTCGGAGTGTGTGGCTTGATGGTACCACAGGCTGAGGGGGGGTGGATAAGCTCCCGACCCGCGCCGGATACCGCATCCCACCGCGATTCTGCTGCAATGGATGCCCGCCCGGAGGTTCTGGTTTCCTTTTGTTGACTGCTACAATCGAGATGTTCCTACCACGAGCTGATACGCCCAGCGGCCCCGTCGGGAGGTCGAATCCTATGGCAAACATATATCCTTTTCATGCTCTTCGTTATGACCCCAAGAAGGTAGCGCTGCCGAAAGTGGTGACCCAGCCCTACGACAAGATCAACCCTGAAACCCAAGAGCGGTATTACGCCGCGGATCCTCATAACTTTGTTCGCGTCATCCTGGGTAAGGCGCAGGCGGGAGACAGCGAGCAAGCGAACGTTTACACACGTGCTGCTGCTGCTTTGCAGCAATGGCAGGCCGAGCATGTCCTGGCCCGGGATGCTGCTCCCAGCATCTACCTGTATACCCAGACCTTTAAGGTGCCTGGCGATGCGAATGGTGCGACGTCGGAGAGGCGCGGTTTCATTGCGCTGGGCCAAGTGGAGGACTACGACCAGAAAGTTGTCTACCGGCACGAGCAAACCCTCAGCAAGCCTAAGGCGGACCGGCTGAACCTCCTGAGAGCGACGCACGCGCATTGTGAGCAGATCTTCATGGTCTACAGCGACCCCGCCAATGAAATTGATTTGGCGATGAAGCCGAGCGGACCCGCAACGCTCGAAGTTGCCGACGAATATGGCGTGGTACACCGGATGTGGGTGATCTCGGACCCGGCGGTAATCAAGACCGTGCAGGCGAAGATGGCCGACAAGAAGCTGATCATCGCCGACGGGCACCACCGCTATGAGACGGCGCTGAATTATCGCAACGAGAGGCGCAATGGGAGCAAGATCGACCGGCAAGCACCGTATGAGCGCATGATGATGACGTTTGTCAACATGGACTCGCCGGGGCTGCTGATCCTGCCGACCCATCGAGTCGTCTTCGGCCTGGAGAACTTCTCCATCTTCGACATGGTCAAGAAGCTCAGCAAGGATTTCGATGTCGAGGACATTGGGGCGGTGGAGAATGTGGACGGGGCAGTGGAGCGCCTGCGCGCAGCCGGTCAGGAGCAGACGGCGGTTCTGGCGGTGACAGCGCACGGCGGTTTCCTGTTGCGCTCGCGTCCAGGCGCGCCAGCAAGAAGCTTTGCCGGAATGTCGAAGGAGCAGAGTGCGCTCGATGTGGTGCAGCTTCATAAGCTGATTCTGGAGGGCGCTCTGGGCATGTCGGAAGAGGACATTCGCAACCAGAAATACTTGAAGTATGTGCGTGACGGGCATGAGGCCGTAGAGGAAGTGCGCAAAGGGGCGAACGTCGCGTTCCTGATCAATCCGGTTCGTATGCAGCAGGTGCGGGACATCGCTTTCAGCGGTGGCGTGTTGCCGCAAAAATCGACCGACTTCTATCCCAAACTGCTGAGCGGATTGACTGTCTACGGGTTGGAATAAGCCGCGCGGAGTTCGGCGGCAGGAGGACACGAGGTTGCGGCTTTCCCGCGGGGCGGAACGGCCCCTGGCAGCGGTACCGCTGGTGGTAGCTGTGTTTCTGGCCATCCTGATGCTGCGGCATTCGGTCGTCGAAGCACAGGCGCCAGAACAGAACCAGCTCAGCGTTTACTCATCGCAAACCACGTACTCGGTCCCGCTGATCGATATCAAGGGCCAGCCTTATGTAGGGCTGGTCGAGTTGTTCGAGCCGCTGGGTACCGTCGAGGCGCGGCTGGACGGCAAGAAGTACAAACTGAGTTTTGCGCCTCCCGGAGGCAAGCCGCGTGAGGCGCAATTTTCAGAGGGCAAGGACAAAGGCAAGCTCGGCGGGAAAGACTACAAACTGCCTGCAGGGTTCACGGTCCAGAACGGCCACGGATACGTGCCCCTGTCCGCAGCCAGCGACCTCCTGCTGCGTCTGACCTCACTGGATGTCGAGTTTCATCCGGCGTCGCGGCGGCTGTTCGTGGGCAACGTCGCGGAACCGCTGAACCTCGAGTTGCGCCAAGACAAGGCATCGCGGTTGTTCATCAGCTTCCCGGGAGCAGTCAATCCGACCATCGCCACGGAACCGGGGCATGTGCGCTTTACCTTCCGTCGCGAACCCGTGGTGTCGTTGGGCCCGGACAATGTGAAGTTTAGCGACCCGTTGATCACCGGGGCGACGTTTTCGGAACGTGACGGTATCGCGGAGCTCGACATACAGGGCACGGCACCGCTGATGGCGAACTTCGCCGACGGCGGAAAAACCATCATTGTGGCGGGTGCGCCTGCGCCACCGCCGCCGGTCGCGCAGGAGGCGCCCCAGACTCCGCCGCAAGGCGAGCCCAGCTCGCAACCATCGGCAGCGCAGCCGCAGCGGCCGACGGGGCCGCGCTTTCTGGTGGTCATCGATCCGGCGCACGGCGGCGGCGACATCGGGTCCGCAATTACGCCGTCGTTAGCGGAAAAGGATGTAGTTCTCACATTGGCGCGGCGGGTGCAACGCGAACTCGCCAGTCGCGGTATCGCTGCCAACCTGCTGCGTAATTCCGATGTTGCGATCAGCCTCGATCAGCGTGCCGTCTCGACGAACGCTGCAAGGCCGGCATTGTATCTCTCGCTGCATGCGGCCAACACAGGCCGCGGAGTGCATGTGTTTACTTCCCTGCTCCCGGTGACCAACGTATCGCCGCAGGGCTTCCTTCCCTGGGAGACGGCCCAGGCATCGTTCCTCGATCTGAGCGGTGCGGTGGCCGGGTCGGTGGCCGCCGAACTGGATGCCCGCAAAATGCCATACACAACGTTACTGGCGCCGCTGCGTCCGATGAACAACGTGGCTGCGCCTGCGATTGCGGTGGAAATCGCACCTCCAGGTAGCAAGGTTGACGAAATCGGGGATGCGGCCTATCAGGAGCAGGTAGCGCAATCGATCGCTGCGGGCGTGGCGGCGGTCCGCAGCAAACTGCCGGAGGTGCGCCCATGATGCGGCGTCTTCTGGTGATGTTCGCCATCCTGGTGGTGATTGCCCTGGGACTGGGGTTCTACGCCCTGCAACTGAAGCGCAAGGTGGTGCGGGATGAGCAGCTTGCAGCGCAACAGCAGTTGGCGCTGGCGCCACCAGCCAGCGGCCCAACAACTTTAGTAACACTTTACGTAGCGTCGGATGCTGACGGCACTCTGCACAAGCAAGCGGTGAATGTCGTGCTGCCGGTGGAGCGCACGGAACGAGCACGGGCGGTGTTGCGAGCGCTCCTGGCTCAGTATCTTCAGCCGACGACTCCGCACCCGGTCGGCGCCGGCGGCGATGTCCGCGACGTTTACCTTCTGGGCGACGGTACTGCCGTCGTCGATACCAATTCGGCCTTCGCCGACGGCCATCCATCGGGAGTGCTGGCCGAGGAGTTGACGATCGCGTCGATTGTGCTCACCCTTAACGCAAGCGACCCCAATATCGCGCGGGTGAAAATCCTGGTCAATGGCCAGGAGCGCGAGACGCTTGCCGGACATGCTGACCTGGCCAGGTTCTATCTGGCCAGCAATCTGGGCCAGGCCGTGAAGGACACGCCGTGACCCTGCCACGGATTGGGGTTTTCGATTCCGGCGTCGGGGGCCTGACCGTGCTGAAGGCCATGGCCGAGCAGCTGCCCGCACACTACTTCTATTTTGGCGACACCGCACGCCTGCCTTATGGCACCAAGTCGGCGGAGACGGTGGCCCGTTACGCAATCGGCGCTTCGCATTTTCTGGAAGGCAAGAACATCGATCTGCTGGTGATTGCCTGCAACACAGCCACTGCGTTGGCGCTGCCCCTGATCGAGCAGGCTACCCAGGTACCGGTGGTGGGAGTAGTTGAGCCCGGAGCGACCATGGCTGCCGAGGTCAGCCGGAGCAGCGCTGCCATCGTGATCGCGACGGAGGCAACCGTCAGCAGCCACGCTTATCGCGATGCGCTGCAGCGGCACGGTCTAGCTGCCTATGAGAAGGCCTGCCCTCTGCTGGTTCCATTGGTGGAAGAAGGATGGATCGAACATCCCGTGACCGAGCAGGTGGCGCAGATTTATCTCGCCGACGCAATGTCGCAAGCATCGAGCGAGGCCGACGTGCTGGTGCTCGCCTGCACCCATTACCCACTCCTATCGCCGTTGCTGCGCCGGCTGGTCCCGCAGACCATGAAGATCGTGGACTCAGCCGAGTCCACAGCACGCGCGGTCCAGCAAATGATTGGCAGTGGGAAACGGACTGCCGCTGAAACCCAGGGCGACCATCGCAGCTTCCGCTTCTACGTGACCGACTCGGTGGAGAAGTTCAAGCGGCTGGCGACCGGCTTCCTAGGCCGGCAAGTGGACAATGTGGAGCACGTGGACTTGCGCGAGTAGCCTTCTTCACCAGGACCGCGGCTCGAAAGTGCTGCGCCGGTTTGGGCTTGGCGCGTGACTTCGCTACAATACCTTCCACACGCTGAAAAAGGAACTTCCTGATGAACAAATCGATTGTCTTCGCGCTAGTCGCGTTGGTAGCTGTCGTCTCCTTTGCCCAAGGGGACCGGGTTCCCGCTTACAACGATCATGCCTTGCAGGCTGGCGACTCTGTGCCCATCCTGCCCAGGGACCAACTGTGGGGAGAGGCCTTTAAGTACCCCTACCAGGTGCAGGCCTATCAATTGGCCGCAAAGATCCCCGGGGTGCTGTATCAGATGCCGTGTTACTGCTATTGCGATCGCATGGGACACAACAGCCTGCACTCCTGCTTCGAGAGCACGCATGGGGCACACTGCGCTATCTGTATGAAAGAGGCGTTCTACGCATACGAGCAGACGAAACTGAAGAAAACACCGGCGGAGATTCGCGCGGGGATCATCAAGGGAGAATGGAAGGCAATCGATTTGGAAGCCGAAGCCAAGAACGGTTCGAACCCTTGATCGATTTGGACTGAGTTGACGTGGCTTGAAGTTGCGGGTATAACTCAGCACAACCAGCCTGCAGGGGATTTTGGGTTTTCCACAGTCTAGAGCTTTATCCGCAGTGGAGGACCCAAAGGAAGCTATGGAATGAAGAAAAAAGCCGCAGTAAAACATCACAAAACTGCAGCTAAAACAAAGAAAAACAATGGGTTACCTTTATCCACAGCTGGCTCTGAAAGCCGGTTGCGGGGCAGCAAGCCAATGAAACTAGGCGACGATCCACGCTTTGCACAGGCTGTGCAAAACTACGAGGCTGGCCTGAAGGCCCTGCAGGCCCACAAATACGACAAGGCCAAGGGATATTTCGAGAAAGTAGTTGCCGGGCCGAGCCCGGAACTCGCCGATCGTGCCTCTGTCCATCTGAATAGCTGCAAACAGCAGTTGAGCCGGGACGCAACGTCGTTTAAGACGCCGGAGGAGCAATTCGACTATGCCGTATCGCTGATGAACATGGGCGACTACATGGCGGCGCGTGAGAACCTGGAGACGCTCACCCGAAAGTCCCCCAAGCTGGACTTTGTGTGGTACGGCATGGCTACATTGAACTGTCTGTCGGGGCGTTTTCCGGAAGCGCTGAGCAGCCTGGGGGAGGCCATTCGTCTGAATCCGGCCAATCGATTCCAGGCGCGAAACGACAGCGACTTCAAGAACCTGTCTGATGATCCCCGGTTCACCGAACTGCTTTACCCTGATACCAGCGCCGACGCTCCGCCCGAGCCGGAGAAGTGGCACTTTTAGCCGGGCGCATTTCGACTGACACGATGCCGAGCCAACCCTCATCTGCGGAATCGCGGGCCGTCAAAGTTGTCGCCATGGGCGGCGGCACGGGCTTGTCCGCAGTGCTGCACGGCTTGAAACAGTTCGTATCGGTGACAGGAGACGAGCAGGACGGCGCCTACATCTCCGATCTGTCTGCCATCGTGACAGTGAGCGATGACGGTGGATCGAGCGGCCGGCTGCGCAAGGAATTGAACGTTCCGGCCCCCGGGGATGTGCGCAGCTGCATTGTCGCGCTTTCCGAAGAGGAAGCCATGCTGTCGCGCCTCTTCCAATATCGCTTCCCTGCCGGGGAAGGCTTGGGGGGACACAGCTTCGGGAACCTCTTCCTTTCCGCCATGACGGCCATTACCGGGGACTTCAGCCAGGCGGTGAAGCATTCGTCGGCGATTCTGGCTACCCGGGGCCATATCTACCCGGCAACGACCAGCAATGCGCAACTGTACGCCATCATGGACGACGGTTCGTTCGTACGCGGCGAGACCAACATCACCGCCAGCCAGCGCCGGATCGTGGAGCTGCGTATGGCGCCAGCCAATGCCAAACCTCTGCCGGCGGCGTTGGAAGCGATTGAGAGCGCCGACCTGATCACCGTGGGACCGGGCTCGCTGTTCACCAGCCTGGTACCCAATTTTCTGGTACGGGATGTGGCCAAGGCGATTGCGAATGCGGGCGCCGTAAAAGTATTTGTCTGCAACCTGATGACCCAGGCCAACGAGAGCCTGGGGCTGACGGCATCGGACCACATTCGCGCACTGTACAAGCACGCCCACTACGATTTCTTTGACTACGCTCTGGTGAATGGCACTCCCGCATCGCCATCGCTGGCCCAAAAATACGCGGAGAAGCAGCAGTCGCAAATCGAGCCGGATGTCGTGAGGATCGAGACGCTCGGGGTGAAGCCTGTTCTGGGCGAGTATCTGCTGGAGGCGATCGACCCCAAGGAAGGGCTGGTGGCCCGGCACGATACATATCGTGTCGCACAGGACCTGCTCCGGCTTATGATGGAGTCGCGGGAAACGCCGGTCGGAACGCTGCGCCGGGAATCCTGATCCCTTTAGAATTTCCAACTCCAGATGCGAAAGCCCAATGCCACCTCCGCCAAGTCTCCCGGAAAAAGCCTTTGCGCTTTGCAATCGCAATTCTCGCAGCCGGCAAAGGCACCCGCCTGAAGTCGAACCATCCCAAGGTGCTGCACGAAATCGCCGGAAAGCCTCTCCTGGCGCACGTTGTGACGGCTGCGAGCGAGGTCGTTCCGAGGCAGGACATATTTGCCATCATCGGTCACGAGGCAGAGCGGGTTCGCGAAGCGCTGGCGGCTGCGGGGATCAATTTTGTAGAGCAACTGGAGCAATGTGGCACCGGTCACGCCATTATGGTGGCACAAGGGGCGTTGCAGGGCTTCGAACATGTGCTGGTCCTATCAGGCGATGTTCCTCTGATTCGGCCTGAAACGATCGAGCGGGTACGCGATTTTCACATCGCGCATGGCGCCGCCATGACCATCCTCACTGCTGAACCTGATGATCCCACGGGTTACGGTCGGGTATTTCGCAAGACCGTCAGAGGAAAAGAAACCGACGAGGTCGCACGCATCGTTGAGCAGAAATCCTTGCGAGGCGAGGAGGCCCAGCGGAGGGAAATCAATTCCGGAATTTACGCATTCGCGATACAGCCGCTGTTCGCGCATATCCAGAAGCTGACCGCCAACAACTCCCAGCGCGAACTGTATCTCACCGACATGGCGGCGCTGCTCAGTGAAGCCGGCAAGAAAGTAGTCGCGCTGCGTGCGCCCGATTCCAGCGAAGTCCTGGGCGTCAACACGCGGATTGAGCTGGCTGAGCTCGACGCCAATCTCCGCGATAAGAAGGCCCGCGAACTGATGCTGGCGGGCACGACGATTTTCCGTCCGGAGACCTGCGACATTGACGCCGACGTGGAGATCGGGACGGACACGGTGATTGAACCGTTCGTGCAACTCATCGGCGCAACCAAGATCGGCGCCGATTGCCGCATCCGCTCGTACTCCGTGATCACGAATTGCCAGATTGGAGACCGGGTGCTGATACGGCCGGGTTGCATCCTGGAAGATTCTGTTGTGCGCCATGGCGCGCAATTGGGCCCGTATTCACACTTGCGGCCGGGCAGCGACGTCGGCGAAGGAGCTCACGTCGGCAACTTCGTCGAAACCAAGAAGGCGCGGCTGGGCAAAGGCTCGAAAGCCAACCACCTCACGTACTTGGGCGATGCGGAAATCGGTGAGGGCGTGAACATCGGAGCCGGCACCATCACTTGCAACTATGACGGCGTCAGCAAGCACCAGACCGTGATCGAAGACGGAGCTTTCGTGGGTAGCGACGCGACGCTGGTGGCCCCGGTCCGCGTCGGAAAGGGCGCCTACATCGGCGCGGCATCGTGCATCACCGAAGACGTACCCGCCGACGCGCTGGCCGTCGGACGCGGCCGCCAGGTCACGAAAGAGGGTTGGGCAAGAGAGCGACGCGCAAAGATCCAAAAAGCCGCCAAATAGCTTCCCAAGAGACCTCCTTGATCTGCGGAAAACAACTTTGTGCAGGTGAGCGACGCGACGCGCGAGCCGCGTCGGGAGAAGTTGTTAGCGAGGGGGAACGGTTTGGCGCTTCAGTCCAAGCCCCGGCCACCACGTGAATTCCACCGAGGTTGAGAAGTCGCGCTGCCGGGTGGGGGCAAGCACTGGCTCCAGCCACGATTCGTATTGCGCGAAAGATTTCAGCTGAACATCTTTGCGGATTCTGAGCATGGCCGAGAGCGTCGCGTCCCACTGCGTGCTGCCGTTAGGAATAAAATCCTTGGCAATCTTGAAGTAACGAAAGCTCGCCTGAACGCTGCTTTGCGGGTTAATGGTATAGGTACTCCAAGCCTGATAGCCCTTGCCTTCGCGGCCAATCCAAGCTACCCATCAGATTGCCATCGTTGAGGTACAAGTCGTGATAAACAACTTCCCAGTAGAGGAAGCGCCCTCCATTACTGGTGGCGCCTGGAGGATCCGTATAGCCTCCCTCGGCCCGGAAATCGAGCTTGGGAATTTCCGGAAATGTGACAGATAAATTCCGGGATTAATTCCCGCGCGCGCACGCGGCAGAGGCGAGACGTTATCGTGCACGAACGAGCTGCTGTAGAGCGTCAGCCACCGCTGCAGGCCGGGCAGCCTCCAGGAGAAGTCGAAACTGGCGTGGCGGGCGCCGGGATCGTTGCGTGAAAACTTAACGTCAGCCGGTACGTTCTGGAAGCTGGTGAAGCTGTTCCAGAAAGAGCCAAAAGTCAGGGCACATGGCCTTCGCCAGCCGAATACGACGGTCGGCAGATTCCCACCTCCAAGTCGGGCAGCGGTTTGCAACTGAATTTTTGGCCGAACATGTACGGCCCGGGCGGAAATTGGTGTCCGCGCGAGCGAGCCGAAAAAGCTGTCCATCTCGGATACGGGCCCAATACTTTCGATAGCCCCGGGAAAATTAAAAGGGCGACGTGTGTTTGAGCTGGGCCATCCAAAGGGGGGTGGCATTGTTGCTCATCAGCAGCACCCCGCCTTCGCCCGGCCCCCACCACAGGCTTTGCTTGCCGATTGACCAGTCGAATCCGGCGTACTTCATGGCGACGTAGGTATCGAGCAGCTGGAAGCGGTTAATGGTGGAAAACGGAGTGGCCGGCTGCAACGGGGTTCAAGTCCACTTCCGCGATGACTGCCCGTTGACCAAAAGTGGAGTAAGCGGGTGCGGACGGAGCGTGCTGGTATTCTCCCGACACATAAAACGCAAACCGCCCATCCTCGGCACGCGCGGTGAATCCAGTGACTGTTATTAACGCCTTGCTGGTAGGGCCGGCCTTCATCGTTGATCAGCGTCTGTCCAAAGTGATAGCTGTCGTTGATGGGTTTACCGGCAATATCCAACATGCGGGTATAGAGCGTGTCGAGTTGGATGGCATTCGTCGGCCTTCCCTCCAGGGCCTCGAGTTCCTCGGCAAACTCCGCGTCGAGAGTATTTCTGAAGTGCAGGACTCTGTGGCGGCAAGTCGCCGTGTGCCCCTCGACCTTTTCATGCATCTCGACCATCATGCGAGCGCACGACATTCTGAGTCCACGGCCCAGGCCCCATGAAAGCAGTGTTGATATAGCCCTGCCCGATCAGTTGCTCCATCGCGGGATAAATCCAGCTGTCCAGCGGAACATAGGTGCTGGCCAAAGTGCCCGGGACGAATCGCCGAGGTCTGTTCCGCGACGATCTTCAGGTCGTCGTCCAGGTTCTTGTTGTGTCTTTGCTTGTAGACCTGCCGTCCGATCTGATAACCCATCAGGCTGCCGACGAAAGACATCAGACAGGAAATGCTGTTCCGATGCGGCCCGCGCGATGCTGGTGCCCAAGGCCAATCCGTAGGCGCCGAACTCGGCGAAGGGATTGGGATACTCCTGGGCGACGATGGAGGCGAACGCCCACGTCACGGCCGCGTGGCTGGCGGGAAACGAAGTGCCGCCCTGGAAAAATACGTTCTGGTAGTTGGATTGATAGGGACGCAGACGGCCGGTAGGTGTACTTGATCGCGTAATCCACGCCGAGAGCGTTGATCATGGCCTCGGTGGCCAGCACTCCGGTTTCGCGGGCGCGCTCATTGTGCGTGATGCGTCCCCAGACATACGCCAGCGCCCGTCATTCCCATCGCCGATGCCACGCCCGCATCGGAAGCGGTCTTCCAGGCATGAAGGTTACCCAGGCGCATGGCGTAGGAACTCTGGGGATCCGTGACCATCAGTCCGGTCGTGATGCCGGCCGACCGGCACCAGCCACTTGGCATCGGCAGGTTTCAGGTGAAAGGGACTGGTCCAGATGTCCTTCTGGTCTTCCGCCAAATGCAGAAGAAATTTGGACTCGTTCGGGATGAGTGATAGAGTGCGTCAGGTTTTGTGGTTGTAACTGCAGGCTTCCGGCCTGCGTGGGACGGTGCTTGCGGAGAGGTTGCTGCGCGACCGAGGAAACGCTCGAAGCAACCGCTCAGCAAGGCGAGGAATGCCAGTTGCCGAACTTGGCAGGTCAATAGCGTCCTCGCACGGTCAGGTTGCTCGGCTCGGATTGCGAGGCGGAAGGACATCGGTCTCAACTGCGCTCAGGTCCAGTGCTCAAGCGGAAGTTGCGTAGTAGCGGGAGATGCGCGTAAGCGCAGCCACCACATCGGAGACATCCTGCTGTGACATGGCGGGCGAGAGCGGCAATGACAAAGTGCGTTCGCCCACAAACGCGGCATTGGGAAAATCCGAATCCTCAAATCCAAATTGCTGACGGTAATAGGGCTGCTGATGCACCGGAACATAATGAATGCCTACTCCGATGTTCTCCGCCTCCAGCGCCGCAATGATTTCCGTCCCGGGACGCGCGAACTCTTCGAGTACAGAAGCGGAGTATAGAGATGGTAGGCATGCCGCGAATCGGCTTCGGGAGGCCCGGCAGAAGCAAGAGCGGAAGGTCCTTCAGTTGCTCGCTGTATTGCGACCAGACATGCTCCCGTTGCCGCCAGTGCTCCTCGATTTTCGCCAGTTGCGGCAGTCCGAGCGCTGCTGCCAAGTCGGTCATGTTGTACTTGAAACCAGCCTCGATGACCTCGTATCCGCTGGGGCCGCCAATGAAGCGGCTCCACGCGTCGGCAGTCATGCCATGCAAGGAGAACACCTTGGCCCGCTGAAACAGTTCGGGGTCGCGGGTAATGATCATGCCACCATCGCCGGTGGTGATGTTTTTGGTCGGATAGAAGCTGAAGCAGCCAACATCGCCCATCAGCCCGGCGGGTTGCCCCTGGCAGGTCGATTCGATGGCGTGCGCACAATCTTCAATGACGCGCAGCCCGTGCCGGCGCGCGATCTCAAGGATGGGATCCATCTCGCAACAACGGCCACACATGTGAACCACAAGAATCGCTTTGGTTCGCGGCGTGATTCGCTCTTCGACATGTTCAGGATCGATATTGAAGGTGTCGCGGCAGCAGTCCACCAGGACCGGCTTGGCGCCCGGTATGCACAATGGAATGAACGGTCGAGCAGAAGGTCATGGCCGGAGCGATGCACCTCATCGCCGGCCCCGATTCCCAGAGCGGCCAGCGCCAGATGAATGGCGGCAGTGCCGCTGCTCACAGCGAGCGCGTAGGGCGCGCCCTTTGTAATGCGGCAAACTCCTGCTCGAAGCGCTCAACCCGGGCCCCAATACCGATCCAGTTGGCTGCGAATGCAGTCCGCAACCGAGGCGATCTCCTCCTCGCCGAGCACTGGTGCGCCAAAAACCAGCCGGTTTTCACGCGCTCGAAGCGGGGTTCCGCCCTCGATTGCGGGCAGATCGTTGGGATGTCGCAGTGGTTTGGATTGTCCGCCAACCAGGGAGGCACGTTTCATACGGATGTTTTCAGCCAGATTGAGAAGTGTACTTATTGCAATTGATTTTACCTGAATGCAGACTCCGATGGAGTCAGCGCGGTCGGCTATACTGCCGAGATGAGGTGCGCGGCGACGTTGTCGCCAAACCGGCCGACCACTGCATTAAATCATGCCATTCACTGTCGCCCATGCAGCCGCGGCGTTGCCGTTCGCAGATTGAACCTGGTCTGGTCTGCCTTCGTTATCGGCAGCATGGCGCCAGACTTTCCTTACGTGATCGGGTCGACAAAGTACCGTTCCTTGGGCCACGATTTTCCCGGCGTGGTGCTGTTCACGCTGCCCATGTCGTTCGTTGTGCTCTGGTTTTTTCACCTCGCCATGAAAAGACCTGTGGTGGATTGTTGCCCGTAGGGTTTCAGCAGCGACTTCGGCCTCAGCTTGGCGAATTCGAGTTCGGCGGCCTGGCCCGCTTCTTCTCCATCGTGGCCTCGATTCCTCGGGCATCACTGCACTTGCTGTGGGACTCCTTCACCCACCCCTACACGTGGCCCTGGCGACATTCGGCCTTCCTTAGGCATGGGTTATCTCCCGTGGCGGGATGGACACCGGTATATGAGTCCTGCAGTATGCAAGCACGTTGCTGGGATTGGTTGCCATGGCAGTATGGGTCCTCTTGTGGTATCGCGACACGAGCGCCGGTTGCTCGTACCGCTCCGTCTCAGCCGCAGTCTAGGTTTTCGCTGGCGCTCATCATGTTTGCCATCGCGGTCGCGGTGGGTTTCTTCGCGCGGCGGTTCTCGTTGGCGTGCCCACGGCGTTCAAGGGCTGGGATCGGTTCATGCTAGTTTTAGGGTCACATTCCTGGCAGTAGCATTTGGGCGCTCCTCTTTTATTGCCTGCTGGCAACGTCCCGTCAATACTGCGGCAAGTTAACGTCAGGTGTGATCGTCCGCCAACTGCCATGCCTCCGGTCAGCGTAATCATGAACGTTCGTAATGGAGCTTCCACCCTGCGCGAAGCCCTGGACAGCGTAATGGCGCAAACGTTCACCGACTGGGAGCTGATCGTTTGGGACGACCGCTCCACCGATGACAGCGCCAAAATCGTCGCGGAATATTCCGACCCAGAATTCGCTATTTCCTGTCACCGGAAGAAACTTCGCTTGGCAAAGCGGCGCAACGCGATACGCCAGGCGCGCGGAGAGTGGCTGGCCTTCCTCGATCAGGATGATGTCTGGATGCCGCACAAACTGGAGATGCAATTGGCGCTCGCACGAGGAGCGGCGTGGGTATCATCTACGGGCGACCGTCAGGTTCTATCCAACGGTACGGAGCGGGACTACGACCAGGCGCACGAGTTCAAGCCCTTGCCCGAGGGCGACATCTTCGTCGAACTGTTTACCAAGTCTGTTTCATCGCCATGAGTTCCGCCGTCTTCCGTCGTTCTGCGGTCGAGGAGATCGGAGGCCTGCCGGAGAAGTTCAGATCATTCCGGATTACTACCTCTACACGGCCGTGGCCCGCCGTTATCCGGCGCGGGCGGTGCAGGAGGTCGTCTGCCGCTATCGAATGCACGCCGCCAATATGTCGCGATTGATCGCCATGCAAATGCATCAGGAAGCGCTGTGGCTGGTGGACCACTGGGCCGATTGCCTGGACCCGCACACCGTTGCGCTGTGTACCGCCGGCACTCCACCGCGATCGCGCTGGAGGAGATGCGAAGTCCAGAAGACTGCCGCATGGGATGAATCGCCTGCTGACCGAAGGCTCTGTCACTTCGCAGTTGAAGCGGCCATTCATGTTCGTATTTCACCTCGTGCGCCGAAACGTCCGCGCGTCCCTTACTGGCGGGCGGGCTCTTCTCCGCGAGAGCCCCCTGACGGCGAAAACTAAAGACCTTCTCCGTCACGAAGGGCTGAACCTCGCTAGCTCAGGCCCATACGCGCCGTGACCTCGCTCCTTCGGGCCCGCGAGAAAACTTTATTCCTCAACACGAAGATGAGCAGAACAAAGAAACAGCAAACCGTAGCAAGCGACCGTCGCCCATGCCGCAGCAATGGCTTGAAAACGGGGAATGAAACCACAGATTCAACAACACGTTCACACTCGCGGCTATGCCCACCGAGTACAGCACTGCGCGGTCATATCCCCGGCTGACCAGGACAGTCCACAGCAGCGAGAAGCAGAAATCCAGTGGCAGCGCGATCAGCAGAATCCTGAAAAGCCCAGCGGCGCCGAGGGTTGAACCGTAGATCAAGGTGAGAATCCGCGGAGCCAGCATGCCAGAGCAAAGGCGACGGCCGAAGCGAGACCGCGAGAAGCGCCAAAGCAGCCAGCAACAGGACTTTGTGCCCATGGCGCTCCGCTTCTAGCTTTGCCAGATGCGGATAAAGAGGCGTCCGTCAGCAGCCAGAATCCAGTAAAGATGATGTACAGCGGCTTGCAAGCCGCGCTGTACCGCCCCACCTCGTCCGTGGTGGTCATCGCGCCCAGCAGCAGGATGTCAGCATTCATAAACACCAGATTCAGCAGGTTGGCGACACCCAGGCTGAACACCGACGCCTGGCCGCAGCTCCTCGCCGCATGCGCCAGAGCGTCCGGCGAGCGGCGTTCCTGCGGCTTCCTCCACTTGAGCTGCCACAGCGTCCCGAGAAACACTGCTCCCACGAGCGCTCAGAATGTTTGCGCCTGAGATCGAAGCGATAGGGCGCATCGTCCAGCCCATAGCCAGCAATGGCCATCGCCACATAGAGGATGCTGACGCCACTTCGCCAGAGTGAGAGCACTCCAAAGTGACCAAGACCCCAAGCGACCCAGTCGAGCGCGAACGCATAGGGAATCACTGCGAGGCAGAAGACCAGCACACACGCTCGCGCGCCCGCCGGGACCGGGCCGAAGAGCGCATAAGAACTGCCCAGCAGAACGGCCAACGCCGTGAAGCGCCGCGCGCCGCTTCAGCACGAACGGCACCAGGTATCCAACCAGTGCATCGTTACGGGCAAGCAAGCGCGCCCCGATCAGCTTTAACCCCTGATCGGAAACCTCCATCACATAAGAAGCGACGGTCTGCCCAAGCGCCACGATTCCGAGCAGCTCGACTCCAAAATGGCGAGATACGTATGCAAACAACGCAAAAGTCGCCATCCGTCCAAAAACCTCTCCCGTCGCCAGACGCAGAAGGAGAAGAAAGATCGTCCGGATCTTCATCGATAGATGGTCAGGAACTTGCGCGCGACAACCGCGAAGGCGGTCGCCTGCAGTCAGCTATACTGCGATCTGGTTCCAATCGGCTGTGCACGCGATGGGCTTCCTATGCCTCTGGTCAGCGTCATCATGAACGTTCGTAACGGGGCTGCTTTCTTGCGCGAAGCCCTGGACAGCGTCATGGCTCAATCCTTTCACGGACTGGGAGCTGATTGTCTGGGACGACTGCTCCACGGACAACAGCGCCAGAATCGTTGGCGAGCTATCAGGACCCGAGAATCCGATATTTCTTGTCGCCGCAAGAAACACCGCTGGGAAAAGCTCGGGACAATGCCATTCGCCAGGCCACCGGCCAGTGGCTCGCATTTCTGGACCAGGACGACGTCTGGCTGCCCTACAAGCTGGAAGAGCAAATGGCACTGGCTGCGGGCGGCATCGGCATCATTTACGGACGTACCGTGATGTTCGGCGCTAAAGGAAAGATCGGGGACTACGACTACGCGCACGAGTTCACGCCATTGCCCGAAGGCGACATCTTCACCCAGCTTTTCGCCGATGGCTGCTTCATCGCCATGAGTTCGGCCATGCTTCTGCGCTCGGCAGTGAACGAAGTCGGCGGAATTCCCGACACCATCGAAGTCGTTCCAGACTACTACCTGTACGTCGCGCTGGCACACAGCTATCGAGCGCGGGCGGTGCAGGAGGTGATATGCCTTTATCGCGTACATGCCGGCAGCCTGACCCGCAGCAACTCCCCTAAACTGCACGCGGAACCGCTGTTGCTAATCGATCAATGGAAGGACCATCTGGATCCGCGGATTGTTGCCCACCGCCGAATGACGTATTCCACCGCGCTGGCGGTAGACGAAATACGGAGCGTCAGAGGAGCAGGCCCTGGCCTGGTGCGTCTCGTGACGCAAGGCTCCATCGTCTGGCTCTTGGGGCGGCCCTTCGTTCATGCCTGGAGAAGGGTACGGCGCAGAATTCATCGGCCTGCGTGGCAAGACCCAGGCCCCTGAAGGAGATGGACACGCACGCTCAATCCGATTGTGAACTGCTCCGTTCGATCGCCTCTTCACTGGTTCGAAGGCGTTCAACCAGCGTCGAAGGAACGCGCCACCCCGCTGGTGCTTTCCGGGTCGCCCGGCGCAAGGCCTCTTCCCCTTGCATTACCACCCGCACCGTTTGCATCAGAATTTTCAAATCCAGCAACAGCGAATAGTTGTAGATGTAGAGCAGATCGAAGTGCAGCTTCCGTTCCACACTAGTCCCGTAGGTTCCCATGACCTGAGCGAGGCCAGTCACACCCGGCTTGACGGCATGGCGCAGCTCATAGGCAGGCAGCTCTTTCTCGAATTGCTCCACGAAATAAGCCCTCTCCGGACGCGGTCCGATAAGGCTCATCTCACCCTTGATGACGTTAAGCATTTGCGGCAGTTCGTCGATCCGGATGGCGCGCAGAAACCGTCCCAATCGCGTCACGCGGGGGTCGCGTTCGGAGGCCAGCACTGGACCGCTCAGTTTCTCGGCATCCATTACCATGGTGCGGAACTTCAGGACTCGGAACGGCCGGCCGCCCTTCCCGATCCTCTCCTGGCGGAAAAGAACCGGTCCTCTGGAGGTCAGTGGAATGAGGACGGAAACCACCGCCACCACCGGGCTGGCTACGATCAGCAGTCCCGCAGACACAATCAAGTCAAAGGAACGTTTCAGCAAAGTTTCCGCGGGATTCAGACGGTGAGGTTGAATCCCAAAGATCAGCAGATCGTCTACTTCGCGGGCCTCTGCGCCGAAAATGGTCAGCTCTGACAGGTTAGGAACGACCAGCACTTCCTTGTTATGCCGGAAACAGTACAGGATGATGTCATCCTTTTCCTGCAAACTCGGAGTCAGGACCACCGTTTCCGCATTCTCCAATTCCACATAGGGAGGCCGCAATTCGTCGCGAACCAGGCACCCCTCAAGGGAGTACAACCCAACGTTGTGTTCCAGGAATTTGTCGGCCACGCTCCAGGCGGACCCGCTCGACTCTCCAATGACAAGCGTCCGGCGATTGCCAAACCAGCGGCGGTATACTCGGCGCATCTGCATCCGATAGGCGGAAATGAGCACAATCTGGATCAGGCACGCAGTCGCAAGAACGCTCCGTGGAAAGGCAAACTCACGACTCCAGAAACCCAAAGCCATGGTGGTCACCATCGTCATGCCCACCGCGATGATGACCGAGTAGATTACGTGCCGGAGGGACCGCCGTAGCCAGTCCCGATACAGGTCCAGAAGGTGAAACGTAATCAATGTCGTCACCGAGATCAGCACGGCGAGATGCGAGTAGGCCGACAGGTTCCTGGATCGCGTCAACAGGTGGGCCCAAAGCAGGAGGAAAGCCAGCAGAAAGCCGACATTGACCAGCAGTACATCGAAGGCGATGACGATCGGCTTGTAGAGAAGGAACCGTACCAGGCGTCTCATGACAACTGCTCTCCCGTAATGCTCTCCACGTCACTCACACGCTGGGACTTTTCCCAGCTAGAGTAACTTGCTAACCGTGCTGCGCAGTGATCGCCCCGAGGCAGACAGAGGGTCCGAGCGAAGCATTTGATTTACAAAAAACACTATCGCTGACTGCAGATACTCTAACAGAGCTATTCCGATTTGCGTATCATCGTAGCCTGGGCAGCTACTTCTTTTCGAGGTGCGCCCGGACCTTTGATGAGGCGCTTGTCAGAACTCAAGTAATACTCCACCACTTTTAGGTAGTACCGCAGCCATACAGCACAACGAACCGTCAACTTGGCGAGGCGGCTTTTCCCAAAATAGCCATAGGCTTCGCTGAATTCAACCAATGCGCGACGTTGATCGCGGAGCGACGCCATCACGTTCTGATTGACACTCTGGCTGCCCAGATGGACCACCTCGGCACAAGGCGTGTAGTACACCTGCAGTCCTTTTTGCCGCAATCTGTAGTTGTAAGCCAGGTCCACCAGCGCAAGGCGAAAGCGTTCATCCAACATTCCAGCCTGCTCCCATGTAGACCGGCGAATAACATAGGCCGACGTTCCAATGCTTTCCACCGGCTGCGCCCTGGAATAGTCAACATCCGTCGCATAATAGCGATTCATAATCCGGCTGCCGGGAAACAGCTTGTGCCAGTTCATGGACTGGAGCACAAACACTGCTGCGCCCGGAAATCGCCGAATGCAGTGCTGCACCGTTCCATCCAGATTTAGCAGCTTCGGTCCACACGCGGCTGCCTCGGGGTGCTCGTCCATAAACTGCACCAGAGCCTGAAGAGCGTTACCGCGCAACACCGTATCGCTGTCCAGCAGACAAGCGTAGCGCGAGCGTGACATTCTCAGCCCGGTGTTCTGGTTCCTGGCATAGAGCTGATTGGTGGTATTGCGTACCAGTATCACCTGCGGAAATTGCTCTGCCACCATTTCCGCGCTGCCATCCCCAGAATTGTCATCAATGCAAATTACCTCGAAGGTGATACTCCCCGTTTGCTGATATACCGACTCCAAACAGTTTCGCAATAGACTACGCGTGTTGTAGTTGGAGATGATAATCGTTAGGTCGAGTGGGGTTTCCGTCATCCGTTGGTCTGGCGATCGCCCTAGTGGCAGTCCCGATGCAGAGCCAGAGTTTCCATTCCGCGCTTTCCCAGTATAGTCCGCTGCAAATTCCTTGCCACGCTTGATTGCCTGACTGCGCGTTTCGTCGCTGTTGATTGCGTCCTTTAATGTTGCTCCAGAGATCCATCCTCTTGCGAGATCGAAACAAAACAGGGCAATTTACAGATCTCAACAACCGACCCGGTCCCGCCCGGTCACGGCGGGACAGCGCCGAGAACGGCCCTCGTATAAAATCGGCCTCAGCAGCAAAAGTCTTCCGTCATATGACGAATGTGCACGCGCTCAGGGCATTCGTACACGCACAACTGCGCGTTTACGGATTGACGGCGTTCCACTCAAAATCCGACCGATTTTACTGGTTCTTGCAGGGATAAGGGATTTGAAACCAAGAATTGTCCTTTCTGGCGTCAACGTGCGGGAGGTAGGTGCGCTGTCTGTTTTCCGCGATGCGCTAGCGTCCCTGGTTCGGGAATACGGCGACCAATACGAAATCGTCGCTCTGGTTAAGCGCCGCGGCCTGTTCGACATTGCAGGGGTTACTTACCTTGAATTTCCTCAAATCATGTATTCGTGGCTGGCCCGCGTGCGCTTTGAGTACTGGTCCGCGAGAGAAATCAGCACGCGTCTGAAGCCGAAGCTCTGGCTGTCAATGCATGACATGACTCCCAACGTGTCCGCTCAAGTCCGGGCGGTGTATTGCCAGAACGCCTCGCCGTTTTACCGCCCCACTATTTCCGAGTTCTTCTTGGACCGGAGGTTCGGGTTATTTACGCTCTTCTACAAGTTCCTATACGGGATCAACATCCACGCCAACAATTACGTGATTGTGCAGCAGGATTGGATCCGCAAGGGATTTAAGAGTCTCTATGGAGTTCGGAATGTTATCGTCGCGCATCCTGAGGTGAACCTGCCAAACGCCGCGGAAACATTCGCTGGCGGAGCAACGAGCCGGCCCTACCGCTTCTTCTATCCCATGTTTCCGCGCACCTACAAGAATCCCGAATTGTGCCTCAAAGCGGCGCGGATCCTGGAGAGCCGCGGCTTCAATGAGTTTGAACTGAGTTTAACCTTCGATGCCTCGGTAAACAGGTACGCCTCGAGCGTGGTAAAGGAATTCGCAGATGTGCGATCAGTCCGCTGGCTGGGTCTGCTGTCGCGCGAGAGCGTCTTTCATATCTACAGTGAAGTGGACTGTCTGCTGTTCCCCTCCCGGCTGGAGACGTGGGGCCTGCCACTCAGCGAATTTCGAAGCTTCGGCAAACCCATACTCGCCGCCGATCTGCCTTATGCGCATGAGACCACCGCGGGCTACAAACAGGTGCGCTTCTTTGATCCTGCCGACGCCGAGCAACTGGCAGACCTCATGGAGAAGGCCGCAACCGGCCAGCCCATCTTTGCCGAAGTGCCGGAAGCCACTATCGAGGAACCGTACGCACGCAACTGGTCAGAGCTTTGGACGCTCCTTCTGCAAGATCTCAGACGTTGAATCCACAAACTCTGTCTTTGATTAGGCCCCAGTTCCTTCGCTGATTGTCGTCTGAGCCAGTTCACTGGCCGTGCGGCCGGCCCACGCCAAGGCCCCCAGATAAACCAGGTATGAGATCACGGTATTGGCGGCGGCGGCCAGGGCGCCATAGCGCGGAATCCCGATCCAGTTCAGCACCACGTTGTTGGCGGCGGCAAACAAGGCGCACAGCAGTACTTTCCTCTCCATACCCCAGGCGATGTAAGCGTTGCTTAAGTACGAAGTCAGGAAATCGAGTGGCAGGCACCACGCCAACAGCAAGAGCAGCGGGGCCCCGCCACGAATGCGGGCCCGAAGACGATGGACAGCACAGGCCGCGCGAAACACGGCCACCAGCACGGCCAGCGCACTCCCCGATGCCAACAGGGCCGCCAGAATGCGTGGGCGCAACATGCGCACTCGCTCGGCGACAGACTGCCTTGCCAATCGCGGATAGAGCACGTTGGTCAATAGATAGTACGTCAGCAGCACCTGGTTGAGGATGCGATAGGCGGCGCTGTAAAGGCCGACCTGCTCGGGGTTCGAAATGACGCCCAGCATCAGCATGTCGATGGTGTTGAAGGCCAGGTTGCCCAGCCATGCAAGCCCCATGATGCTGGTGCGGCCCCACTGCAGGGCCTCGGCAATGGCTGCCACGCCGCGTTCCTGCTCGCCAATCGCGTGCTGATGGCGTTTCCACCACATCCAGAACACGACCGCCTGCACGCTATAGCCAATGAGGTTGCCAACCACCAGCCAGGCCAGAACATGTTGGCTGCCGATTGCGATCACCAGGCAAACCAGTACGCTGCCGGGTACAATCGCCTTGGCGATGCCGACTAAGCGAAGTTGTTCCCTGCCCCAGGCCGCCCAGTCGAGCGACAATGCATACATCGCAGTGATGCCCGCAAACAGGAAAAGGAAGATCTTCATGTCGAGCGGCAGCCGGGCGACCGCGGCATAAAGCAGAACAAAGGGCACGGCGGCGGCAGCCATGCCGAGCCGGCGCCGCTGTACCCGGTGCATGATCTCTGACGCGCTGCCGGGGAATCGGGCCATCAACCGGGCGCCAACATGGCGCAGGCCAAAATCGATCAGCGGTTGCATGTACTGCGCGATGCCTTGCGCCAGCGCATATACTCCGAGAATCACGACGCCGTACTTATGCCCGAGGATTATGACGGCGAGGATGCCAAAAAGCCGCGCCAGCAGCTCTCCCGAGCCTAAATGAAAAATGTTGCGAAGCAACTGAGTGAAGTACGACTCTTTCGCTTCGCCAGATTCCACGTGCTTCCCTCCGGATGCTACCGCTGTGCCAGGTAACCCAAAACCCGGCCAGTCATCACACTGTAGTGGTATCTCATCTTCGGCCAGTTGAGTGAAATCAGTGCCAGACAGATTCCGCCGAAGGCTCGTACCCACGTCTTGGCCACATACCATAACGGGTACTGGTGCTTCCGTAGTACGAACCCCAATGCCAGGTTGTATCCTCGTGCCTTACGATTGAAATTGGCGTCGTACAACACCGCAGGCTCACGATGAAATACTCGGATGTCGGCATCAAGGTTAAGACGGGATCCCATCGCCAGGGCGCGGATCAGGTAATCACTTTCTTCTGCCGCAATCTTCCCACTCCGGCTTCCGAGTCCCAATCCCTCATCAAATTCCCCAACACTATCGACAACACTCCTTCGAAGGAAGATCGTGAACGATGAGCAGCGAAGGAATACGTTGTGTCTATTGATCGGACCACTGATCTTATGAAAGCGGGAGAAAGAGCTGTCGATCGGCCGCCCCGTCACCCCGTCCAGTTCCGGATGTTCGGCGAAAATCCGGGCGACCCGCTCCAGCAAATCAGGCGGGTACCAGCAATCATCGTCGGGAAACCCAATGACATCGCCGTTCACACGCTTGAGGCCGACATTGCGGGCGAGAGACAGTCCCGGCGCTGACCTGCAATGCTGCATCGAGAATCTTGCGGAATAACTCGCGAGCACTGGTGTTAGCCTGTCGTCTTGGTTTTGGTCAACCACAACCAATTCAAAACGCCGGTAGGACTGCGAGGCTAAGTGGTCCAGAAAATTGGCAACCTCCCCGGTCCGGCCTACAGTCGCGAGAATCAGCGAAAACTTTACGTCGCTATCGGGCAAGCAAGCTCTCTTCGTGTTGGCGATCGGCTGGACTGTTTTGACCTACTGGCGCTCGGTCAATGGAATCCTGACGGAGGAGGTCACGAATTGGTACAGACTCCACCCGAGGGCAAGCGGCACCAGCAGGATGAATGCTCTAATCAACGCAGATCCCCAGCCCAGGAGAAACCCCCTTGGCAACAATAGAACTTCCGGAAAAGCTAAAGCCACCAATAACAGCATTGCTGCATTCCGGCTCTTCGCATGCATGAAGCGGAGCCCGCCGCCAATAAGGAGCGAAATCACAATCACGCCAAGGATTCCACCCACGACATAGGCCTCCCCCACGTATGCACCTGAAGTGGCAAAACCTTGCTCAAACATGTACGGATTCAGGAAGACTGAGACGTCGAAGCCGAACTGCCGCCCACGAAAGTAACTCGACACATCGCCAGAGATAAATTCGATTTGTAGCTCATGTAGCAAGTAAGAACCAACGTACGGTTCGAACAAGCTTCTGTGCACCACAGCGACTTCGGTGACGGCGAGCGATACTCCCTGCGTAGCGATAAAGTCCACGGCGTCCACTGCGGAGCGGGCCTCGAGGTCTTCCCCAAAACGCGCGAGGCCTATTAGATTCGCCACCACGATCAGCGCAGCAGCCAGAACCACCACCCGCCAGATGCGGGTACTTTTTGTGGACTTGATTCTCGCCACGTACCAGAGAGTCAGAATCAAGCTGAATAGTCCCATTCGCGTACCCGTCAGCAAGATCACCACACTGCTACAGAAGTAAAGGCCCACCACCGTGTAAAGGAGTTTCTTTCGTTTTTCGAAGACAAAAATCGCCACTAGCACTGGAAGCGTCAACAATGCCACAGCCCGGACGACCAGAGGAACGCTTGCGGCAAGATTAACGTAGTCACTGAAGAAAACCATGTATCCGCCGTGCCCCTGGATGTAGCGATAGTAGAGGTAATTCTTGTAGAGCAGAAAGGGCAGGCTGGTAAAGAAAACTAGGTACAGGTAAGGCAAATACCGGCGGACGGCAGCATCGTCGGGCGGGGGAATCCGCCGGTAATTCCACCGGCAAGGGGCATAGACACAGATTGCCGATAGGACAATGCTCAACATGACGATGCCGGCCTGGTCCCTGGATATCCCAAAAGGATCGTTAACCATTACTTCCACCAGGAACGGGTCCGGAACCCTGCCAAGGCAGTAGCCGATCAGGCGGCCTCCCTGAAACAGCATCAGGGTGCACAGGAACAGAAAGCAGGGGTGCCGTCCCTGATCGAAACGGTTCCAAGCCAGGACGATTAGCGTCGAAAGCAGCAGCACCGTGAGCACGACCGCTGCGTTCGTACTAAGCCAGCCAAGCAGGAAACACAGCGTCGCAAAGCCTACCACTGACAGATAGCCGAGCACCTCGAAAGCAGCCCCGGGCAACGCCCTGGAACCGGGCGCTACACCCGGGAAGATTTGTGCCGAGCTGCTCATGAATTCCAGGAAGAAAATTTCAGTGAGTCCCGCAACATCGCGAAGCGCGCCCCTTCACTGGGGTCCTGCTGCTTACGACGCAGCGCTTCCACAATCAGAAATCCCAGGCAAGCCAACAGGAACGCGACCACAGCCGTCACCAGGACGATAAGCATGCGGTGCGGACCGGATTTCCTTTCCGGCTCTACCGCCTTGTCCACCACCTGCACCAGAATCGCGTCCTTGGCTTCGTCAATCTGCGCCGCCTCCCGCTGTTTACCGAGAAACTCATACAGTGCTTCGTGGTACTTGACGTCGCGTGCCCGGCGAACATATTCCAACTGCGCTTCCGGCAGCTGGCCGGTGGGAACCTCAAGATTCCCGTCCCCGCGTCTGCCCATTACTGCGCTCGAGCTTCACCAGTTGCGCTCGCAAGCCTGCCAGTTCCGTCTCCGCGCGCTTCACGTCAGGATTGTTCTCGGTCGCATAGGTGCGCATGGCCTGCAGTTGCACCTCTTTCATGGCGACCATGGCCCGTGCGTTGGCCACGGTATCAATAATGGCCCGGCCCTGCGCATCAGGCTGAATCAGGCCGGTCTTCTGCTGTGCCTGTTTCAGGGCAACTTCTGCCTGCGCCAGCTCTTCGCGCTCGGCATCAAGCTTTTGCTGATAGAACACCCGTCGCTGCGCGGCCTCGGTAATGGCCAGGTCCGAGTTCATGGCATGGAGTTCGTCGACATACGCATTGGCCAGTTCGGCCGCCCGTTTCGGATCGCCGTCAGTCACTGCGATGGAGATCGTCCCTTCCTTCTCCGCCATAATTTCGCTGCGGCTCGCCAGTTTCTTGCGCGCGTCCTGGTAGCGCTTGACTCTGTATTCCTTGCGCAGGTCGAAGCGGTTGATCAGAGCGTCTTCGATCGTACGGCTATGCAGCATCGCGACAAAAAGATCGGCGGGGTTCTTCAGTCCCAGATCGCCTGCTTCTCCCAGCCCGACGATGGAGCCCAGTTGACCCATCAGCGAGCTGATCGCGGAAGGATTTTGCTGGGGCGGCAGAATGGTTGCACTGGCGGTGTACAGGTTGGGCAGCAACAGTGTGACAATCGCCGCCACGATCGCCACCCCGATGGTTATCTGCAGGATCCGCTTCTTGTTTCGCGCCAGCACCAGCAACAGCTCTATCAGATCAGCCTTTTGGCGCATCTCGTATTCAGGTGCCAAATGCGAGAGGTCTGGTCCGTTGACCATGGCCGCATCGGTTTTGGTGTGCATCTGAGGCATCCTTAAACTCTCACGCTTAGGTTAAGTTCTGCTCCGTTCACGGCGCAATGCAGCACGACAATTCACGCCGTACCTATCGACTACTTCAGAACATTGATCGCCGCGGCTGCCAGACCAAAGTTGAAAAGTATCTGCGACCAATCCTTGAAGCTCCTCAAGAAGGAACCTGGATTGGTCTGTTCAGGCACGACCACGGTGTCCCCCGGCATCATTACCATGCTGTCAAAGCCGCCCGCCCAGAACTTGGAAGAAGCGTCCTTGCTGACCACCGCCCCGTTCGCTCTGACGACAAAAATGCGTCCCTTGTCGGCTTGGCGGGTCGGCCCTCCAGCGCTGCGCAGATAGTTTGACACGGTCTTGCCGGGTTGCTGGATGAAAGACCCCTGGTTATACACGTCCCCGACTACGCTGACCACGATCGGCCGGGCAGGCACGTAGAACTGGTCTCCATCTTCAAGTGGGAGATCGGGTATGGCATCCACGCTCTGATCACCAGGGTGAATATTCAGCACCACGCGACCATCGGCCTTCAACCTGCGAAGCTTGTCAAGACTCGCCCGCTGCGCGTCGTAGGAAGCCTTTGCAGCCGCGGCCTCGTCCGCGGTCCTGGCATTTTGCGCCGCAAGGGTCGCCTGGCGTGCTGCTTCCCGCTCCGTTTGGGCGATCATCATGTCGAGACGTTCCTGCTGCTCGACGCGCACCGATTCGCGGGTAAATTCAGCCGCGTACAAATACGCCGACGGGGCAAGGCCGCCTGCTTGCACCACCAGATCTCGCAGTCCTTCGGTTGGTTTGGCACGGTAGACGCCAGCGGCGTTGAATTCCCCTTCCAACCGTGACTAGCTTCGTCTGTTTCCCTTCAGGGACCCTCAGGTCGGCCTGCGAGAAGATGGTAACGATATCGCCGGCCCGCAAAACCAGGTTATTGGAATCGTCCTTGCTGAGGATGGCTTTCCCCAGATTGAACGGGATAATTTCAGTCGACAGATCCTCTGCACTCATCCGCTGAACAACCGCGTAGTCCCAGTTAATCTCCGGCGCATTGCGCCTGACATCGTTTTGAGCGGCCGCTGACAGCTGTGCCCGCCGACGCCTCCAGGGCCACCGCGTTCTGCTGCTTCCAATAGTCGCGGGTGATGAGAAATTCGCGATTGGGAATCAGATCGCTAATCCGCATGTTTTCACGCCATGGATAGCGCCCCGGCGTCGCCACATTGCCCCGCAGGGTGACGGAATTCTCGAACCGTGGTGACAGCGGCGTGATGTTCACGAAATCGCCGTCACTCATGGGATGAGACAGGCCCGCGGCGTCCAGTGCGATCTCTTCTACTCTTCGCGTTTGACGCCGATCGATGTGCTCGACCAGCACCTTCCCTCCGTCCGCTGTAATGGATAGGCCACCCGCCAGCCGCAGCACCTCCGATAACGTCGTCTCGGTCTTGAGTTCGTAAATGGCCGGCACATTGACCTGCCCGCCGACTGCGACTTGCGGCCCAACCGAAGCGATGTAGATGACGTCTTCCGGCTGCAGCAGCATGTCCTTGGATTTATCCCCATTCAGCAGTAGATCGTAGAGATCAAAGTCGGTAACAACCCGAGAGCCCCGCTTAAGCTGGATGTGGCGCATGGAGCCGATCGGCGCCGGCCCTCCCGAGGCAAAGATCGCATTCGAGAGCGTGCTCAGAGAACTGACCGTATATCGGCCAGGACGCCGCGCCTGACCTACGACATAGACATCGATGGAGCGCAGTTCCCCCATGGCGACACTGAGGTCGAAGTTCTGGTAAATGCGCCCCACATGCGAGCGTCAGAAACTGTTCCACTTGAGCGTATTTCAGGCCGGCAACATTCAGGCTCCCCACCTTCGGCAGGAATATGTTGCCGTTCCTATCGACTCTGGCATGCACATCCAGATCGATCTGTCCCCAGGCCCGAATCAATAAGCTCATCCCCGGCCCGAGAACGTAGTCGGAGGTCACCGGAACCCGGTCCACAGGAGCAAAAGTCGTCGGCACATTTTCGAACAAGCTGGCGCCGTAGATCGGAAGAACGTGACCCGAGGAGGTAGCGACCATCTTCTGGAAGTCGGTGAGCTCCACGGTCTTTGCAGGGCCTGCGATCGGCGGTGTGGGCGTGGCTACCGTTGACGGTGGATAACCCTGTGTCCCCGCCGGTCCTGTGCCCGGAGGGTAGCTCTGCGGCTGGTTGGGCGGGTTCGTCGGGGGATAGGTCTGGGATCCACCTTGCGACGGCGCTTGAGTCCCCGCCTGGCCCGCAGACGGCGCCTGAGGTGCTGTCGCTGATGGTGTGCATCCGGGCGCGTTCTGGTCCTGCCTGCAATCCTGTTGTGCTGCGAGCGAGGTTGCAGAGATCAACCCGATACCCGCCAGGAGCAGCCATGATCGTCTCCAACCAAAAGCAACTTTGGTCATTGTGCCTTCCAAGGCTGACGCTCTCTTAATCTCCGCCGACAGAAATGTCAAACCGCGCTCTCCCGATCCCAAGTTGGGTCTATTGTCTCAATTCCGGTATTTCACATGCCAAGTCCCGGCTACTGCCACCAGTCGGGCAGCCTTTGGCTAGTCTGCATTGATGACGGCTTGGCTGACCGGCATCTCATATCGCAGCGCATTCAACCAGAACTGCGCATACACGGGCGCAGCGTCCCGCGCGTCCCAGGGCAATTCCCTTCCAGTAAACAAGTGATGCAGGTTGTGGTGCGCACTTACCAGCCCCGCCAGTCCAAGTGTAGCCATTGTCGGCTCCAGGTCACGGATCATGCCCTTGGCCGCGCACCGGCTGAAATACGCATTCACCGCATCGAAGATCGGCCCCAGGTGCTCGCGTAACATCCCGTCGGCTCCCGGCAGCTCGAAACCGGCGACATACAGCAGGCGCATCAGCTCCGGGTGCCGCGAGATATTTTCCACCACAAACGACACCAGCATTGGTACCACAATCGCCGGATCGAGATCTGTAGCCAGACCATTTTGCAATTCCCGCCCTAGTTTTAGCCACACCAGGCGTGATTCGGCCGCTGCCCAAAACAGGTCCGCTTTCCTTGCGAAACAGCGGAAAAGGGTGGCTTCATTTACCCCGGCGAGATGCGCGATCTCCCGCGTGCTGGTCCCTTTGTACCCGCGGCGGGAGAATAACTGCACCGCAGCTTCGACGATGCGGACTTGGGTGACACTACTTCCTACGTTTTTTTTCACGGATTTCAGTCCCCAGTAAGGAGTGGAGCTAGCCGATTTAGCTTTCATAATGTCGCCTGCATCGAGGTGGAGCAGGCCTTCAGAGTGTGCGTGAGAACTATGTTTCGGTTGCCTCTGCGGATTGAATGGCTGACAATCAGCCCCGTAGGGGCGGAATTGACGTTAGCCCAGGGCGTGAGCCCCGGATAGGGCGGGAAATCGACCTGAGTCCCTTCAGGGACGGCACAGTTCTCAGCACACTCTTCAGACCTGCATCAAAAGCGCCAAGCGCGACCGGCTTTTAGCCGCTGCGGCGGTAAGCCTGTCCCCTTAGCGCGAGTTCACACTTACAGTCCGCTAATGCCGGTGCCTTGGATCGAGCGCTTCAATCTCGTCGATTCCGACTTCGACGGCGACGCTTTGCATGATGAGATCAAGGGTGAGAACTACTCGCAGACTGTTTTTCTTGCGAAGCAGCACCCCAACCATTCCGGCCAGGGAGCCGGAATCTATGCGTACCCTCTCTCCCGCAACCAGATATTGATGGGGTTCGAAACGCCTGAGGGACAGACCGGAGCGCAGCGATTCGATGTCGGACGTTGGCAACGACGATGGCTCCCGCCCCGAGCCAATGATCGACACCACTCCCGGTACCTGGAGCACTCGAACGCAGTCCCGCCGCTCAATGTGAACGAAGAGATAGCTGGGAAACAGCGGACGGTCAACCTCAACCCTGCAGCCGTTTTTCCAGCGGCTTGGGACGGTATACAACGGTAGAAACGATTCGATCTCTCGCGATTCGAATTGTCGCGCCACTACCTTTTCGTGCCGTGCACTGGTATAGACCGCGAACCAATGGGACGAAGAATCGAGCGCCCTCAGCTCCACAGCAGAGTCGGAGGACGCCCCGGCCATGCCATATGTATCTTCGCAGCCAGACAAGGCTTCGCCATCCTCACTTAGTAAGGTATGCTTCCACATATTTATCGGACCTGCACTTTCCGCACCCGATATGCCTGGTATTAGTCAGCCGCCTTCCGCGACCTTGGTCTACATCAGAAGATGGTCGTGCCCGCAGCACGAAAGCAAGTGCTCACTTCGCTCTTTTCTTACCCTCATTGCCAAATCCAGAAACTCCGCTGAATGTTGGCAAGCATAGGCAAAGCCGCTCCATAGGTCAAGAAAAAATGCCGCGGCGCACATTGGCGGAAAGACTCACCTGGCATTTTGCGATCTCGTCCACCCGATCCCGGACTTCTTTATTCCCTCAGCTCACCGACTTCCCATGCAAGCCAGCGCTTCGCCAGATCAACGCACACCCCGGCCACGCCGGCCACACCATTCCAAGACTGGTAAACCAGGCCCCGCAAAGATTCCGATTTGCGTAGAGAACGCCAGGTCACGAACCTCGCCGCCAGCAAATTCAAGTACTTAGAGATGACCGGGCTGGAATTGTGATTGCCTATACACAACCAAGATCGGAGGCGGCACAAGCAGGGTTCCGCCATCCGGCACGCCCGCTGAGGCGAAACGAGGCGAACGTACCGCCAATGTGAGGCTCGAACAAGGTTGGGGACTCGAGCCTCACAACGTTTTCGCACCTTCATCACGATCCCAAGACTGTCATCGCGCTCGCGGACCAACCGTCCGCCGCGCGTCGAGTGTGTCTTGTCGCCATGAACGCCGTCCAACCCCGCCTCCTTCAGACCGCAGCGACACGAAGCTTCCTGCGAATCGACTCTGTCGACAATCCTTGTTCTGCGGTGGCGCGACGAACCCCAACACCCCATCTCTCAGTGCCTTCCAGTTCCCCTCACAGCTTGCCGTGGCTCGCGGGGCCACCCCTTTGGCCATAGGGCTCTCTTGAGGCTCTCATTGCGCTCGGCATGCTTCCCTGGGCCTCTCGTGGGAAGCTGTGAATCACAAAAAACGGGGAGCCCGAAGGCTCCCCCAGTACTGCAAGTTTGATGCGCCGATCTAGAAGATCAGCTTCAGAGCGAACTGGATGTTGCGCCGCTCGTCCGGAATGGTGCAGAACACACATCCGGCCGATGGCGTGCCTCTCTCCGCCTGGATCTGTTGTGGGTCCCGGCTCGATATCGAGGTTGCTGCCGAGAACGTAGTTGTTATGGTGATTGAAGATGTTGTAGAACTCACCACGGAACTGCAGGTTGAACCGCTCCGTCATCTTGAAGTTCTTGATGACATTGAAATTAATGTTCCAGAAACCCGGAGAGCTGAAGCCGTTGCGCGGCGGGATGGCACTGCCCCATTGTCGCTATACACACAACCGACACCGTATAGTCCGCTGCACACCGGAACCGCCACACGTTGCCAGCTCCAGCAACGGTGCCGTTGGAAGTCATAGGCAGGTTCATATAAGTGAACAGGTTGGCGCCATGCGGCGCGTAACCCGCGTTGCCAGTGCTGGTAACCGGCTGCACCCGGTATCCAGCGAGGACAGGTGTAACCCGAGGAACCAGCCAGGTTGCTGCAGTCATAAATCGAGAACGGGTAGCCGGAGTGGACATTGATGATGGGAGACAACTGCCCAACCACCCAGCGCCTGGCGGGCGAACGCGTTGCTCGAGTTCTTCATCCACGGCAGGTCCCACACCCCGCTGACAACCAAGCGGTTAGTCGTGTTGTAGTCGGAGTTGCCCTTATCCAGGCTGGGATTGTAGGCATTCGAGATATCCCAGCCCGTAGAAGCTGGAATAGCCATCGCTGAACGTGGACGACAGGTTGTCAATGGCGTGCGACCAAGTGTAGTTCGCCACCAATTGCAGTCCTTTGTTGAAGAGGTTGGTGGTCGAGAACTTCACATTCAGGCCATTGTAGTTGTTAAAGCCCTGGTCGCTGCGGTAATTGATGTTGCTGTACTGGTAGTTGATGCGGTTGGCGGCGCGAGCATCTCCCAGGAAGGCAGAGCCATAACCCGCGTCATTCAGGTTGGCGATGTCGTACAGACCAGTACCTTTGGACCCCGCGTATTCAACTGAAAACACCGAATTACGCATGACCTGCCGGTCAATCGCCATAGACCAGAACTGCGAATAGGCGGTGGGAAGGTTCTGTTGACGGCCCGCAAGCTGGTGTTGGGCAGGAACTTGGTTCCGGTATCCGGCCAAGGGACCCAGCGTTGTTGGTGAAAATCGGCAGGGCCGGGACATCGGTTCCATTGAGGATACTGACCACAGCGTAGTTCGGCGGGTTCTGAATCACGTTGAAGGTCACGTTGCCGAAGTTACGCTCGTAGCCGATGCCGTAGCCGCCACGAAGACTGGTGCTTCCGTCTCCGAAGATGTCCCAGGCAAAGCCGACTGCGCGGAGCGAAGTTGTCTTTATCCTGCGCCCAAAGTCCGCCCACGGGACTCTGTTGGCGATCTGGACTGTTCCGTTGCGGACCTGCTGGTAGAGGTTGGCTCCCGGGCCCAGATAGAAGTTGGAATCCAGGTTTGGATTGGAGTTGTGCTGGACACCGTAGTACTCCCACCGGAGGCCGAGGTTAAGGGTCAGCCGTGGTTTAACCTTCCAGCGATCTTGGAAGTAGAACGATCCGTCATTGTAACGGTTGTTGCGGCCGAACGACGGTTCCGTCGCGGGCAGCGCTAAAGTACAGGCCGGAGTAATAACATAATGCCCATTCGCGTTCCTTGCTGCACGGGTACTTGCCCTGCGGGTAGGTAGCGCCTTGGAACTGGTATAGCTGGCCGGCCAGCAGGTTGGCAAGCGAGGTCGGTATGTCGGCTGGCCCAAGGGACTCAACGGCATTCTCGTACGCGCCGAAAATGCCGGTTGTCGCGGGTCTGAATGTAGCCACCGCCGAATTTGAACGGTGCTTGCCCTTGGTCCAGTTCAGGTCCTCAAAGATCTGATACAGGTTCTGCGGACCACCGAACGGGATGGCGTTGCCGGGACTGAATTCATTGTATCCCGGATAGACCAATGAGCCGTTAGTGCCCGGCAAAGTGGGAACCGCAACGCTGGAGGTATAAAGCGTTGGGCAAAGCGACACCGCTCCACAACCACCTGCCGCGCCGTTCAGTGGCTGCAATTGGTTGAGACGGTTGTAGATCAGCTTGGTGGAGCTGACGAACGTAGGGGGTGAAAACATGGGTCAAGTTAATCGTGACGTTCTGGTTGAAAATGTCTGGCCAGTGTCAAACCCGGCATACGGACTGTTGTTAACGGTACCCGCAAAATCGTTCTCACTATAAAGCGCGTAACGGCCATACGATCGTGGTCTTGTCGGAGAAATTGTAGTCAACGCGATCGCACCGTGCTGTAGGTGTTCTGCGGAAATCCGCCACCGGAGTCCATGCCGGTACGTTGTACTGCCCGGCCAAGGCAAACGGAGAGCTGGCACGTCAGGCCAGGAATGATGCACTGAGGAGAGTTTACCGGATCCTGCGGGCAAGCCGTGCCCCAGTTGACCTTAGAAATGGTGCTGAAGCTGGGGCGGATCTTGCCGTACGCATTGAAGTAATTCGTGGTGTTAGTGGAGACCTGACCGGCAAAGCCAGGAAGGCCGGATCGACAATATCCGCTGTCGTCGCTGTGTTGCTGCGGACCCGGGTCCATTCGGTGCTGCTGAAGAAGAACAGCTTGTTCTTCACAATCGGCCCGCCAATCGAGTAGCCGAACTGGTTGCGGGTAAATCCGAACTTACCGACAGCGCACGGTTGCCCGAGCACGCACGCGCCGCTCAGAAAGGCAGCCTGCCGTTGAGCGTTGTTGCCGTAGGTGTTGGCCGCGAGCGCCGATACGCGGTTGAATTCATACAGCGTGCCGTGGAATGGCGTTGGTGCCAGACTTGGTGGCAACGTTGACAACGCCACCACCGGCGCGGCCGTATTCGGCCGTGAAGTTGTTGGTCAGAACGCTGAACTCCTGCACGGAGTCGAGCGGAATGCTCTGGCCCACAGTAGCGGTAAACAGGTTAACGTTCTCGCCGCCGTCCAGCAGGATGTCAGTATCAGCCGAGCGCTGCCCGTTAATGGCATAGCCTGCGCCGCGACCGCTGTTGTTGTCTTCGGTAACGTTGCCCGAAGTAGCAACCAAATCATACGGGTTGCGGGTGAGGGTGGGTAAATCCACAACCTGCTTTGGAGTTAATGACCTGTGACAGTGTCTGGTTTTCGGTGTTCACTGTGGCCATTTCCGCAGAGCCCGTGACTTCCACCGTGGTGGAAGCGCCGGTTACGGCAAGCTTCGCCGAAACGTCGATAATCGAGCCGATGCCCACCTTAACGCGCTGGGTTAATTTCTGGAAGCCTTGCGCTTCGATGGTGACATCGTAAGTCTTCGGCGGCAGGTTGGTGATGGTGTATTCGCCAGCCGACTTCGTGGTCGTGGTACGAACCAGACCGGTGTCGACCGAAGTAGCCGTAACTTTGGCTCCAACTACCACGGCGCCAGTTTTGTCGGTAACTGTGCCGTTGATCGACCCTGATTCGGCTTGGCCAAAGGCCCAGACCGAGAACAGCATCAGAATCGACAGCAAGGAAATCAATCTCAGTGTGGTTCGGTTCATTGCACTCTCCGCTTCACTGAATTCGAGGGGGTGCACGTCGGTATCGCCCCGCCACAGTTAATGCACGGGAGTAACCACTCGTCGCTGCTTTTATTTTCAGCAGGCTTACGAACTTCCAAAGAGTATTGCTACTTTTTTTGGTAGGAGGGCCGGTGCGCCCATTCCAGAATCAGTATAGCCAAATCGGGACAAGGAGCTGAATCTACAACTTAAGTAGCAGAGAAAGCGGGACAAACAGCAGACCGCCGTAACAGCGCCGATTCGCGCCGTTGGTCTTGGAAAATGCTCCCACGGAGCGAGGGCTTGGTTCTCCTGGCATGGCGTCGACTTGGTAATCAGACTTTAGTGGGGAGGGATTGCCGGGTCATAGATGTTCTTGGTCACATTGGTAGAGCGGGCTGCACCCGCATTGTGATCACGTCTCGAGGCGATCACCGTGTGCGAAGTACTTATGAGGGTTTCCCCAAGGCAAGAGTAAGCAGCGTCTTCTGCTCCAGTTCGTGGGCTTTCGCCGAACCAGTCGCTGGAGTAGAGTTCGCAGCGCGCTTGATAGTGCGCAGCTTGGAGCCGAGGATCCGCTTCAGTCTGGGCGTCACAAACGAGAGCGCGCCCATGTTGGCCGGTTCTTCCTGCACCCAGATGAACTCACGAGCGTTCTTGTAACGACCAAGAACCGCACGGATGTCGTCTTCGGGGAAGGGATACATCTGTTCGAGAGAAACGATGGCCGGGGCGGTGAGTTTGAGTTTCTTGCGCTCCATCCGCAGTTCCTGACCGATCTTGCCGGTGCAGAGCAGCACGCGCTTGGCGTCCAGCGCGCCCTCGTCGGGAATGATGTTCAAGAAGCGCGGCCGCTCCAGCTCCGCAAGCGGCGACAGCGCTTCGGGGTGGCGCAACATGCTCTTCGGGGTGAAGCAGATCAGTGGCTTGCGCCACTTGCGGAGCGCCTGCCGGCGCAACAGATGGAAGTATTGCCCCGCAGTTGAGGGCTGGACAACCTGCATGTTGTCGCGCGCGCACAGTTGCAAGTAGCGCTCGATGCGCGCGCTGGAGTGCTCCGGCCCCTGGCCTTCGTGCCCGTGCGGCAACAGCAAAACCAGTCCAGTCAGCAGGTCCCACTTGTCTTCACCGGCGGCGATGAACTGATCGATGATGATCTGCGCGCCATTGGCAAAGTCGCCGAATTGCGCTTCCCACATGACCAGTGCCTCGGGAAAATCACGCGTGTACCCGTACTCGAAGCCCATGACCGCGGCTTCCGAAAGCTCGGAGTTGTAGATCTCGACCCGCGCCTGATTCGGCGCCAGATGGCACAAGGGGACATATTCCTTCTCGTCTTCGATGTCGATGAGCACCGAGTGCCGCTGATTGAAGGTCCCGCGCCGACTGTCCTGGCCGCTCAGCCGGATGGGAATGCCCTGCACCGCCAGCGAACCGAACGCCAGCGCCTCGGACATGCCGAAGTCCAGCGGACGCTTGCCGTAGCCCATCTCGCGGCGTTGCTCCAGCAGCTTTTGTACCTTGGGATGGATATGGAAATCTTCGGGATATTTCACCAACGCATCAGTGATCTCGTGTAGCTTTTCGGCCGAAAGCCCGGTGTCCACTTCATCCGCCGGATTATAAGGACCGCCATGAAACGGCGCCCAATAGCTGGGCAACTGCCGCATCGGCGGCTTCTTGACCATGCTCTTGCCGGCCTTCTCGCGGCATCCAGCTCCGCCTGGAACTTCTCAACGTACGGCCTGGCATCAAGGCCCACGTTCCTGGCGTAGATCTCGTAGAGCAGCGGATGATCTTTGATCTTGCGATACAGGATCGGCTGCGTAATGGTCGGGTCGTCCACTTCAGAGTGACCATGGCGCCGGAAACCGATGAGGTCCACCACCACGTCGGTGCCGAACTCGTAGCGATACTCCAGCGCCATGCGGCCGGCACGCACCACCGCGTCGGCATCTTCGC
This sequence comes from uncultured Alphaproteobacteria bacterium, assembly GCA_963770035.1. GTDB lineage: Bacteria > Pseudomonadota > Alphaproteobacteria > Rhizobiales > Beijerinckiaceae > Roseiarcus. Next base: position 169,862 of record CAVYON010000005.1, read on the forward strand.
CGTTGACGTGAAAGATGGGAATGGGCAAGCGCTTGGCGAGATCGGACGCGAAGCGGCCGGAATAAGCATCGGTCGGGTTGGTCGTAAATCCGATGAGGTTGTTGACGATGACGTGCACCGTCCCGCCGACGGTGTAGCCGCGAAGGTTGGCGAGGTTCAGCGTCTCTGCCGTAATGCCCTGCCCCGCAAAGGCGGAGTCGCCGTGCATGAGAACGGGCAGTACTTTGAGTTTGCCATCGCGTCCGATTCGCGTCTGCTTGGCGCGCGTGCGACCCAACGCCACGGGATCGACCGCCTCCAGGTGGCTGGGATTCGACACCAGGTGGATGCGCACCTGCCTGCCATTCGCACCGGTGAACATGCCGGTCGCGCCGATGTGATACTTCACGTCGCCGCCGCCCAGCACGCTGCGCGGATCGACATCCTCGAATCCGGCAAAGATTTCCGCTGCCGGCCGGCTCACAATGTTGATGATGACGTTCAGGCGGCCACGATGGCTCATCGCCAGCACGGCCTGCTCTGCGCCGTTGTCCGAAGCGGAGGTGAGTATCTCGTCCAGCAGCGGAATCAGCGCCGTGTTCCCTTCCAGGGAATAGCGCTTGGTTCCGATATAACGGGAGTGGATGGTCTGCTCGAAGATGTCGGCGCGAACCAGTTGATCGAGGACACGCGAACGGTCAACGCGCTCCTGCTGCGCCGATTCCATGCGCTCCTGGATCCACTGGCGGCTTTCGGGATCAGGAATGTGCATGAACTCAACACCGATGCTGCCGGAATAAATGCGGCGTGCAGCGTCGGCGGTTTCGCCAGCGATGTCGAGCTCGGGATGAGGAAGCGGAGCAAAATGTCCGAGAGGGTCGAGATTGGCTTGCAGATAGCCCCAGCGGCGAAACGCGTCCATCGCGCGCTCCTGCTTTTCGGTGTCAACGTTCATCAATACAGTGGACAAGGATGAATGGCTCTCCCAGCCGCATTCTGCAATTCCGGGCAGCCGCGGCGTTTGCTTAAACACTGGTAATAGTTATAGATTCCCTACCGGCCGGACGGATGCGGCCCCTCCGCACCACTCGGAAACCAGTGATGGCCAAACCATCCAGTATATAGTGTTCGAATTGCGCAACCTAGTGGGCTTCCCGCCAGAGCTGTGCCTGCCGGAGGAAGACGATCAAGCCGCTGTCACCGCAAGATCGCGTGTTCGTGTTGACCGGCGCTGGAGTCAGCGCCGAGAGTGGGCTGCCCACATTTCGCGGGGCCGACGGACTCTGGCGCGGCCATCGCGTTGAAGAAGTGGCCACGCCGCAAGCTTTCCACGCCAACCCGGAGATGGTCTGGCAGTTCTATTCCGAGCGCCGCAAACGCCATGCAACCGTCACTCCCAATTCCGCTCATCGCGCTTTGGCCGACCTGGAGCGCGCGCTCGGCGATCGCCTTTTTCTCTGCACCCAAAACGTCGATTCGCTTCACGAGCAAGCCGGCTCGCAGCGCGTCACCCACATGCACGGCCGTCTGATGCAGACCCGCTGCTCACGCCAGACTTGCCGCACCCCGCCTTTTGATGACGAGCGCAGTACCTCAGCCGGCCCGAAATCCCTACTTGCCCCAAGTGCGGCGCTCTGCTTCGGCCGCACATCTGCTGGTTCGGCGAAATTCCATTCGGAATGGACCGCATCTTCGAAAGCTCAAAATGTGTACCCTGCTGCTGACCATCGGCAGCTCGGGAGTAGTCGAACCGGCGGCCAGCTTCGTTCGTATGGCGCGACTGAACCAGGCTCGGGCGGCCTACATCGGACCGGAAGAGCCCGCCAATGGCAAGTTTTTTGATGAGGTGGTCTTGGGAAAAGCGGGAGAAGTGCTGCCGGGACTGGTCAAGACGCTCGCCAGCCAAGCGGTTTAGCGATTCGCGTCCAACTCAGCCCATAGATCGCCGAGCCGGAAAAATATTGGTGTACCGGCTACACGGACCTCATCCACAGGCGACCACAAAGCCGCGCTGCAGTCGTACCCGACTCGGGCGGCGGGATCGATCACCCAAACGTTCTGGATGCCCATATGGCGGTAATCCGTTAGCCGTTCGTTATAGCGCGAAATACGATCTTCCGGAGACAGAATCTCGATCACCGCCAAGGGCGGTCTACTCAGAACTTGTTCGATCGGCTGGCTTCGCGTCACCAGGCACACATCCGCGATTCTCACCCGCGCAGATGAAACCCGGATTCGCATTTCGGGCAGGACGTGCAGCTGCCAGTCCTGGCGATGCTGATAGAACCAGTTAGTCAGGAAAGCTTGCACCGCCGCGTGCTCGAATTCCCCCAAGTTACGCTCCTGCACCTTCCCATCCACGTAGTCGCAGTCGGGGTGATAGCTCGTCCGCAGGTAGTCCGCGAGCGATAGTTGGAGGGTCGCCATCTGCAATTCCCTTACTAGAGATTTTACTCCCGCCCGTTCAGCCTGGTACTTGGGTCAGGCGTTCTAGCGGGCTGCTGAAAACTCGATTTGCTCGCGCTTCGTGTCAGGGCACGACTTTCAGTCGTGCCGATCAGTCCTTTATATATGTTATCCGGAGTCGGCTCGGTAGGCCAGAGCTTTAGCTCTGGGCGGCGAAGCCGCCGACGGCAGATCTTCATTGCCGAGTTTTTCAGCACCCCTGCTACTGGAAATCCGCATTAGCGGAAGAAATATCCGACTACACTGCTGTCCGGTTAAAACTCGAACAGAATCAGTTGGTTGACGTTGTCGGTAAAATTGGCGTCCTCGTCGATGCCCTGAAGGGCGCATAAAATGGGGGTTTTCTCGAAGAGCGTGAGGCTGAGAATCTGTAGAATCTGGTATAGGCTGGCCTCCAGTCCCAACCGCTTGCGCACGATCGCTACCAGCACGTACACCGACACCGCAATCCAGATTTGGGTCTTCACCGCGTTTTCGCTGGTGCCGTAGAAGGCTTTGATTCGCAGGTGCTGTTTGATCCATTTGAAGAACAGTTCCACCTGCCAGCGTTGTTTGTAGATTTGGGCGATGGTCAGCGCCGGCAGGGTGAAGTTGTTGGTCAGGAACTTCAGCCGCTTGCCGGTTTCCGCATCGCAGTAGCTGACCCTGCGCAGCGGATCCGGGTACACGGAGGCCGATTCGAAGGACGACAGAATCACGGTCTGGTCCGAGCAGACGCCCGTTGTCTTATCCACCGGATGCGAGTAGCGCCGCTGCAGCAGCACGTTCGACTTGGTGCGCACGACAAAAAAGGCCGAACTGAGCGTAAAGAGCCGTTGAAAATCGACGTAGGCCCGGTCCATCACGTAGAAGGCCCCGGCCTCGGGCATGATCTCGTCGAGGAGGTTCACATCATGCACGGCCCCGCTCGTGACGCGGATAAACGTGGGAATGTTGCCGTGCAGGTCCAGCAACGTGTGCATCTTGACGGCGGCCTTGCGTCGCCGAAACCGGGCCCAGGGAAACAGCGCTAGACACAGATCGATGGTTGTCGAATCCAGGGCATACAGGCTCTCGTCCAGATCGATGCCCGTGGGCTCTCGGACATACAGTCGGCGTGCGGTGGCAATCAGCCTCTGCGCGAAGTCGGCGAAGATGCGCCAGTCCCGCGATTCGTTCGCCTCCGCCAGCGTCGAGCGAGCCACCTTGCCACGGAATCCCAGGTGATACAGCTTGCCCTGCAACGAACCCAAACAGGCTTCAATGTCGCGCAGACTTTCGCGATAGGTCAACTGGGCGAAGGCCATCGCCAAATACTGATCCCAGCAGGTGAAGCCTCGCCGCCGGAGGTCGCCCTGATAACGCGCGACGCAACGACGGAACTCCCGGTCGGGAAGAAAGCTGATCAATTGCGAGAAGACGGTGCGGCCCTGATTCATGAGCCATTGTCTGCTCGCCTCGCGTTCAAATCGCGGCAAGCTAGAAATGACTTCAACTTATTGCGCAGCTATTACTTGCAGCCGCCACCCTACAAGTTAACCGGACAGCAGTGATCCGACTATATTGTAGGCCGCGAAGGCCGAGATGTAGGCGACCAGCGTCATGTAGCTGAACTGCAGGACCGGCCACTTCCAGCCGTTGGTTTCGCGGCGCACTACGGCAAGTGTCGACATGCATTGCATGGCGAAGGCGAAGAACACCAGCAGCGCCACCGCGCCGCGGGCGTCAATTCGTGCCGCAAAGCGGCCTGCAAGTCGGTGGCGTGCGATTCGGGATCGACTCCATTCAGCGTGCCCAGCGTGGCGATGATCACCTCGCGCGCCGCCAGCGAGGTCACCAGCCCGACCCCGATCTTCCAGTCGAAGCCCAGCGGACGAATCACCGGCTCGATCGTCTGCCCCATCCTGGCGACAACACTGTTCTGCACCTCCGGTGGCTGGCCGTGATGCATGGGGAAGTTGGTCGCCGCCCACAGCAGCAGCGTCACCAGCATGATGACCGTGCCCGCGCGATACAGGAAGGCTTTGCCGCGGTCGACCAGCCGCAATCCCAGCGACGAAAGCGTGGGCCAGCGGTAAGGCGGCATCTCGAGAATGAACGGCGCATCCTTGCTTTTCAGGATGGTCGACTTCAACAGGCGCGCGGTCAGCACCGCCATCAGGAAGCCGAGAACGTACAGCCCCAGCATGGCCACCGCGCGCGTTCCCAGGAACACGCCCAGCAGCGGGCGGTTGGGCAGAAACGCCGCAATCACCATGGTGTATACCGGCAGCCGCGCCGAGCAGGTCATGAACGGCGCGATCAGGATGGTCGCGATGCGGTCGCGCTTGTTCTCGATGGTGCGCGTCGCCATGATCGCCGGCACCGCGCACGCATACGCCGACAGCAGCGGGATGAAGCTCTTGCCGTTCAGCCCCACCCGCGACATCGTGCGATCGGCAATCACCGCCGCGCGCGACAGATATCCAGAGTCTTCCAGAATCCCAATCACCAGGAACAGCAGCAGAATCTGCGGCAGGAAAACCAGCACCGAGCCAGTTCCCTTCCACACGCCATTGATGATCAGCGAGCTGAACATGCCCTGCGGGCAGATGGGCTGCGATCTGCGCGCCGCTGACGTCGAGGAAACGCTGCAGCAGATTCGACAGCGGCTGGCCGACAGCGAAGATCGTCTGGAATACCGCGATCACCACGACGGCGAAAATCACCGAGCCCCAGGTGCGATGCAGAAACAGGGAGTCCAGCCGCTGCGTCCAAACCGGCGTGGCCGGGCGGCGATATTTTGCGTTCTCGCCCACGCGCACCGCCCATTCGCGATAGCCGCGCGTGCTTCCCACCACCGGCAACTCCAGTGGCTCCGGGCTGGCGACGCGGAGTCCAGGAAATTCTGGACCGCCACAATTCCTTCGCCTGTGGTGGCGCTGACCAGCGCGACCGGCGTGCCTAATTGCCGCGCCAGGGAGAGCACATCCACGTGTCCGCCTTGCTTGCGCAGCTCGTCGGCCATGTTCAGCAGCACCAGCGTCGGCATGCCCAGCGCGATCACGCGCGCCGCCAGCACCAGGTGGCTGTGCAGGTTGGTGGAGTTCAGAACCAGGATGATGGCGTCCGGACGCGGCGTGCCCGGCATCTGCCCGGTCAGCACATCCACGGCGACCTTCTCGTCCTCCGACTTAGGAGTCAGGCTGTAGACGCCCGGGAAGATCGATGAGCGCAACCTCCTGCCCGTCGGCGTCGCGCATGTAGCCGGTATGATGTTCGACCGTGACGCCGGGAAAATTTCCGACCTTCTGGCGCAGGCGGGTGAGCCGATTGAAGAGGGTGGTCTTGCCGGAATTTGGAGGGCCGATGACCGCAACGGTGCGATACGGCGGTGCCCAGAGTTTCGTCTCTGGGCCGCGCCACCGCGTGGCAGCTCATCGTTGACGCTCCCATGCGTCAGTCTCCGAAGGCCGGCGCGCCGAGCAGCTCCACATGGATGTGGCGCGATACGTCGCGGCGCATGGCAACTTCGGTACCCTCGACCCGGTACACCCGAGGATCGCCGCCCGGGCCGCTGCGTGCCACCGTAACTTCCAGACCCGGAACAAAGCCGAGATTCATGAGATGTTCCGCCACCGGCGGAGACAATTCCAGTTCGGAGAGAATGGCGCTTTCTCCGACGTGCAGATCGGCCAGCGCGCCGGTCTTGCGAGCGCGCTCTTTCTTATGACGGCCGAATATGAAGTTGAAAATCATTTTCAATTCCAACTCTATTCTAACTCTTTCCCGGCCCCCGGCAACGACCAAAGTCACAGCCTTTTGTGACGTGTGAACATCGGGGAAAACCCGATGCCGGCGAGTCCCAAAATGGGCTGGCCCTCGGCTGCTCGCCTGCCAGCCGAGGCCCTGAAGCGAATGTCGACTCCAATCGCTGTCACACCTGTGTTTTCAGGCCAGTCCGGCCGCTTCAAACACCTCACTGCCTCGGGATAACCTCAGCTAATACCCTCCATAAATAGTTTGAATTTCTCATTCGCCGCCAAAAGCAGATATTCAACTATCTAGGGCGAAGAGAATCGGGATTCGGCTAACGCCGGATACTGGCTTACGTGCTCATCTCTCCGCTTGTTTGGCGGGCCTCAATTGTTTGGCCGTTCCCGAACGCTCCATCGGCAGTTGCAGTTTGATCGATATCGCTCTAATGGGAGTACTTCATGCAGTTGGTTCGAAAATTCTTGCCATTCCTTTTCTGATTGTGTTGGCCGGTCACTGGCCGCGCAATCGCCGCCGGCTGCCCCTGATACCGCCGCGCAGATCGCGCAATTGCAGCAGCAGGTCGCCGACGCCAAGGGCTCGGCCGACAACGCCTGGATGCTGGTCAGCTCCGCCCTGGTGCTGATGATGACCGGCCCCGGGCTGGCGCTGTTCTACGGCGGCCTGGTGCGCAAGAAGAACGTGCTGGCCACCATGATGCAGAGCTTCGCGATGATGGCGCTCATCACCGTGCTGTGGGCCATCGTCGTCTACAGCCTTTGCTTTCGCATCGGGAAACAGTTTCATCGGCGGCATTAGCCACGCATTTCTGCGCGGCGTCGGAGCGCAGCCCGATCCCGATTACGCCGCCACCATTCCGCAGCAGACCTTCATGATCTACCAGTTGATGTTCGCCATCATCACTCCGGCGCTCATCAGCGGGGCCTTTGCCGAGCGCATGAAGTTCAGCGCCATGCTGCTGTTCATGGTGCTGTGGTCGCTGTTCGTCTACGCGCCCATGGCGCACATGGTGTGGGGCAAGGGCGGACTCCTGAACGCCAGCCTCGGCGGGCGCTTCCCTACTCTCGATTTCGCGGGCGGCACGGTGGTCCACATCACTTCGGGCGTCTCGGCGCTGGTCTGCGCAACGTATCTGGGCCGGCGCCTCGGCTATCCGAAAGAGCCGATGCCGCCGCACAGCGTGGTGTTGAGCTTCATTGGCGCCTGCCTGCTGTGGGTGGGCTGGTTCGGCTTCAACGCCGGCAGCGCCTTGAGCGCGGGCAGCTCTGGCGACCAGCGCATTTGTGGCCACGCACTTCGCGGCCGCGACCGCGGCGATCGGCTGGGCGGTGGCGGAATGGATTCGCAACGGCAAGCCCAGCGCTCTGGGCGCGATCTCCGGATGCGTGGCCGGACTGGTCGCGATCACCCCGGCTTCCGGATTTGTCGGCCCGATGCCGGCGCTGCTCATCGGCCTGATCGCCGGGGTGGGTTGCTACCTGATGGTCGCGCGGGTGAAGGCTGCCCTGGGCTATGACGATTCGCTGGATGCCTTCGGCGTGCACGGCGTCGGCGGCACCATCGGCGCGCTGCTGACCGGCGTCTTCGCGACCAAGCTCGTCAATCCCATATTCAAGGATGCGCAGGGCAACGCGCTGCCGTCAGGGATGATCGACGGCAACTTCCACCAGATCTTGAACCAGGCTGTCGGCGTGGTGATTGCCATTGCGCTGGCGGTGGTCGGCACCTACATCATCCTGCAGAGTCGTGGACTTCGCGATTGGGGTTCGCGTCTCCGCCGAGCACGAGGTCCAGGGGCTCGACCTCACCCAGCACGGCGAAGAGGGCTATTACTGGGAAGTTTCGCTGCCCTAGTCGCAGGTATTTATTTTCACGCGGAACTATCATCACGAATTCTTAAAGGCGAATTTATGACCAAGCTGGAAGCAGTAATTCAACCCTCGAAGTTCGAAGCCGTAAAAGATGCGCTACTCGAGATCGGCGTGGAAGGCATGACGGTGACCGAGGTTCGGGGACATGGGCGGCAGAAAGGCCACACCGAGTTCTATCGCGGACGCGAATACACGGTTGACGTTCTGCCCAAGGTGAAAATTGAGACGGTGCTTCCCGACCGCCTGGTGGATTCCGCGATACAGGCGATCACAACGCTGCCCGTACCGGAAAGATTGGCGACGGCAAGATTTTCCTGTCCCGCATCGACGATGCAATCCGCATCCGCAACGACGAGCGCGGCGAAACCGCATTATGACCGTATCTGCCTGAACTCTGTTCCGGAGAACCATGTCCAGCCCGGCGGCCGACTCTACACTGCGCTCTCATTACCGACAGGAGTTCGATCGGCTGCGTACGGAGTTCGAAGCCAACGGTTCGGGCACAGCCACGGTGCGCGATCGCACGGCAGTTGTCGATAAGCTTGCCATTGCAGCTCTGGGAGCAGCACGTTCTACGCGCGCCGGGTCGGGCTTCGCGCTGGTTGCATTGGGCGGCTTCGGACGGCGGGCACTGTTTCCTCATTCCGATGTTGACCTGCTTTTCCTGGCGGAGAACGAAGCGCTGCGCGGCCGGATGAAGGAGCCGGTCCGCAGCATCTGCCAGGAGATGTGGGACATCGGCCTGCGTGTCAGCCCGACCACGCGCACGCTCGACGACTGCGGGCGCTTCGACCAGGACAACGTCGAGTTCACCATCTCGCTTCTCGACTGCCGTTTCCTGACCGGCGAAGTCGGCGCTGTTCGAGCGCCTCCACGGAAGGATCCTGCCGCAGCTCGTGGCGCGCGAATGTGGCGAATTGGTGCAGCGCCTGACCGAAGTGACGCGCATCCGACATCTCCGCTTTGCCAAAACCATATTTCATTTGGAGCCGAACCTGAAGGATGGTCCCGGAGGACTGCGTGACTTCCACGTGTCGCGATGGCTCGCCTTGATCACTGCACTCTACTCTGGATGCGCCTGGCCCGACGCGCTCAATCTCCAACAGAACTCCGAAAGCGACGAGGTCATGGAAGCCATGGCGTTCCTCTCGTCCACCCGTTGCTATCTGCATTACCGAAGCGCTCGAGACGACAACGCCATCATCTGGGATGCGCAAGACGATCTCGCCGCTCGAGGAATCGCCACCAAGTCGGGACCGATTTCGTCCGCCGATTGGATGCGGTTGTACTTCCGGCATTCCAGAGCGATCTACCGCAACACCATCCGATCTCTGGATGAGCTGCCGGGCAAACGGTTTTCCCTCTATCGTTCCTTCCAGCATTGGCGCTCGCGCGTCTCCAATGAAGAATTCTCGGTCGTGGACGGGCGCGTCTACCTGCAACAGACGGTCGGCGCGCGCGATCCATTTGTCGTGCTGCGTCTGTTCACCTTCATCGCGCGGCACGGGGTTGCCCTGAGCCTGGAAACCGAGCGCCGGCTCAAGAACGCACATCGCGCACTTGCAGACGCAATGCCGCAGGATGCGCGCCTGTGGGAGCACCTGCGCGAGCTGCTGGTGCAACCACATGCGGATGAGGCGCTGCGCGTGATGCATTCGCTCAATCTCCTGACGCTCGCCATTCCGGAGTTCGAGACCATCGACTCGCTGGTGCTGCGCGATCTCTACCATCGCTATACGGTGGATGAACACAGCTTCCTCGCGATCGAGGTGCTGCACCGGCTCAAAGCGAACAACGTCGAATGGTTGCAGCCCTTCGGCGAGTTGCTGGCGGAGTTGGAGCGGCCCCAGCTACTCTTCCTTGCTGTTCTGCTGCACGACACTGGCAAGGGACTCGCGGGCACTGACCACGTCCACAACAGCCTGCAACTGGCCGCGGCAGCGGTGGAGCGCATGGGACTTTCGGCCGATGACGAGCAGACCGTCTGCTTTCTCATAGCGACTCATCTGGAGATGTCGTCAACGCTGCGCCGCCGCGACATCTACGATCCCGAAACCGTTCGCGAGTTGGCCAGCAAGATCGGCACCACCGAACGGCTGAAGATGCTGACGCTGCTGACGCTCGCCGACATCAAGTCGGTGAACCCGGAAGCGCTCACACCGTGGAAGGCCGAAAACTTGTGGCGGCTTTACGCGGGCACAGCCAACTATTTCGACCGCAGCGTGGACGACGAGCGCTTCCACGCCGAAGTTTGCACCGGACAGGTGGAGCGTATTGCTGCTCTGCTGCCCAGACGACGGTCACAATTGCTGAAGTTTCTCGACGGCTTGCCACAACGCTACCTGATGTCTCATTCACCCGAGCAGGTGATCCTGCACTTCGAAATGGCAAGCCATCTGCGCAAAGATCCGGTGCAACTCGGAGTGCGCCCTGTCAGCGGACAGCACGAACTGACGGTGGTGACTGCAGACCGTGCAGGCCTGTTCTCGACGCTGGCCGGAGTCCTTTACGGATGGGGCATGGACATCGCCAAGGCCAGCGCGTTTTCCAATCGCGCCGGCGTGATCGTCGACAGCTTCTACTTCAAAGACCGGTTCCACACGCTAGAACTCAATCCTCCGGAGCGCGAGCGTTTCAAGAAGTCGGTCATCGAAATTCTGATGCGCGAGGCTCCACTCGATCCACTGCTGGAGTCGCGCCTGAAGGCCGACACCAAGCCGGCCAAAGCTGAAGGTTGAGACCCGGCTGCGGTACGACGACGAATCTTCTCCCGGCAGCACGTTGCTGGAAGTGATCACGCAGGACCGTCCGGGACTGCTGCACACCATCAGCTCAACCCTGCGCGAGTGAGAATTGCAGCATCGAAGTCGCACTGATCGATACCGAAGGCGCCGTCGCACATGACGTCTTCTATCTGACCAGCTATGGGATGAAGCTGACGCGCGAACAACAGAGAGCCATCGAGTGGGCGCTCACCACCGAGCTAGGCGACTCTCTCCCATCGAACTGGTAGAAACCTCGTCGGTGCTGTCCTATCGGTCAGAACACTGTCGGCCTATGCAGGCTCGTTGACATTCCTGTTTCGAACGGGCCCGGCTCTTACACACTGCACAAGTATGGTGTAAGCGTTGAAGTGATCAGGCTATTCCATAAGTTAACCCGAATGGTGGTGCTCGGCCCGGATTACTTACCACTTGGCGATTTATCGCCAGTGCTCGGCAGATGCTGGGTGAATCAAGCGGTCGTGGCGAAGCGGGTTCACGTAACGCCACAACCGCTGGATGTCATCCTGGCAGCATCTACAGTCGGCAGAGCCCTTCGGAACAGGTGGTCGGCATTACTGTGGCCTCGGAACCTGCATGATCATCGGGTGAAGAACGAGCGCCGAGTCAGGTCCTCGTTGAGTGCCCTGCCGGATATAATTACGTAAGCCAAACGCGGCAGAACCGCCCTCCGGGATCATGGTTTTATCAACCTCGAAGCAGTGATCGCCAGTGAGTTGTGTCAGTCCGGAACAGTCGCGTGTGAAGTAATAGAGGAAAAAGTAACCAGTGTTGTTTACTTCTCCGGCGTATCCATCGGCAGTGCCGTCGAGGACCTTGTCAGAGAGATTTTCTATTCCTTTGAACTGCTTAACTTCAGTGATACTGAGACCGACATAGGTTGCATTGCCAGTTCTGGTTCCGAGCGTGCCTGCAACGGCATAGATCTCTCCATGGTCGAATGACGCCCGCCCGTAGACGTTGTACGCCGCGTCCCAGTTGTCGCCCAGACAGTCCTCCCCAATCGGCAGGCAGAGCGGTCCGACCATGTAGATGGGATACGCCTGGAAATCAAGGAAGGGCTTTGCCACGTCCGAACACTTGGCATTCGCACAGCGCTGCCCCGTCCATCTCTGGTGAACCGTTGAAACCAAATCGATCAGATCCGGCTGTAGTGTGTATTCGTTGAAAGCCGTTCTCGGTTCGAACTTTACCGGTGTTGTATATGGTTGGGGATCATGGTGCGTGTCCCTGACACGCAATACAACGAGAGGCAAATCTTTCCTCCACTTAGCTGAGGGGGTTCCACGTTCTCCTCCGTCGTTAGGCTGGGCATACCGAATCAATGTGGTAAAGTCATCGGCCGCCTCACCTAGACCTAAACGCATGACGGCAGGAATGGGTTCGGTAAAGATGTCCTCATCTTTGACCGATATGCCGGCAAAGGCCTCACGAACCGACTTGTTCATGAAGTCATCAGGGGTGACGATGAAATAGCGAACCTGGTCAAAGGCCTGGTGAGATTGTCTCTCAATAACGACATTGTTGATGGCGTTGCTCAGGCTGGCAAAGAGTTGAACCCGTTCGGTCATCTTAGGAACTTGCCTGAAAAAGATCGGGAGAATGAAGTCGGGAATATCCGGATCATTGGCAATATTCTTGTAGGTATCGCTGTTCTTGTCGTAAGTACCCTCCCGCGTAAAGACGAAGCTCTGCTCGGAGAAATAACGCGCGGGGGGAGGCATTTGCGCGAGAATTATGATCGCTTCGCGTGGATCGAGACGAAAGACATCATTGTAACCAGGTTGGGAAGGCCCCCAAACACTGCTGATCCGGTCCACAAACTCACCCGGCCAGGAAGGAACGGAAAATGTGACGTAGGGCGCAGCGGGATTGTTGCCGAAGCACAACCCGACCCGGTCAAACGTATATGGACAGGCATCAACCGTCCAAAGCTTGAAATAGCCGCGATTAACCTCAAAACCCTGCTGTTGCAGTTTATGCGTCAGCTGTTGAGCGGTATTCTCGACGGGGCCGGGTACCTTGTTGATCCAGATGGCAGTTTGAGAGAGTGCCGGTGTTAGCAGGCTAAACCAGGCAAGCCCTAGTGCTAAACAATATCGGATTGACATTGCAGATATCCTTGTCTGGGCTGAATTCAGCCCTTGTTGCCAGGAGTGCGATACGAGGCGATTTGAACAAGCGGCTTGAGTCAGTGAGGCTTCTGGCGTGCCGTTTTGCCTCGCGCGAAGGCCGGCTCTCTACTGTCTATCGGTTTGTTCGTTGCCGAGAACCGGGAGCCTACCAGCTTCTGGGGGTGGTGCAATTCGTCGAGCGATTGCTCTTCGGAGAAGACAATGTAGGTAAATTTTGGTGCCTTGGCGATTCGCTGCGAAGGTTAGCGGCCAAGGGGCAGAAGACGGGGTGGAGGATTCTGGTGACTCGATCCTGTCACCTTGTTACACAGCTAATTGTCAGCGCGGAACGCTTCAGAAGCAACACAAAAGCTTCGCTGCTTGCAATCGTTGCTCCCGTTTTGAAACACAGCGGGCCGTTAGAGACAGTCATTCAGGACAGCTGTTGTAAGAAGGCCATCTCGTAACCAATCGAGGGAGCGCGAGGGGCGACCTGCATTTTTCTAGATCGACCTCCCGATCCTGCTCGTCACAACCTCATGTGACCTGCGCCCTTGCGCAAATCCCCACTGCAGGCTATGACTGGAATTACGAGGAGGGGTTGTGTGTGCCTCCTCATCGCCGCACTCAAGGGTGCAGGCAAAGAGAGAGATCTTTGACAATCCAGCAAACAGCTTCCCTGCTGCTGCTAAGTGTCGTGTTTATAGGACTTTGCCTCTAAGTCCAATATTATGACGACTTTGCGGATGGGATCGTAAGTTGCTGATAATACACGCCCTGAGCCTCCGGCTAACTCCAATGTTATGACGACTTTGCAGGCAAAGTCCTCATAACAAGGAACTTACAGAAAGCGAAATAATTAGTCGAAGCCGCGGACCTGCCTTGGCATCCCCGATCGGTCGGGTAAAATATTTGGGTACTAAGTACCCAAATACTCACCTGACATTTACCCTCACGCTGAACGTCTTGGCCGGCGACGCGGTGTATTCCCACGGCCTCCGATACTCCAGCGTCAGCGACGCCATGCCGGCCGAAGCCGCGTCAAACCGCAACTCCTGCACTTCCGGCGCGCCTACTTTCTTGCTCGACTGCTTGCCCTTCTTCACCGAGGTCTTCTCCAGTTTCAGCGGCGATGGATCGCCCTTCACCGCCCAGCTATATCCCGTGGACGGATTGCTGCTCAGCTTCACCAGCAACGTCGCGCCCTGCGGCAAGTCGACGTCCACGCCGTTGTCCTTGTCCGTGATCGTCACCACCGAAGCCGGCGCTTTCTGTGCGGCAGAATGCGTTTCTTGCGCGCCAAGTTGCATCGTAAAGATCAGCAACGCGGTGACGCTGATCGCAAGCGAACGAAGACCCATTGGCACCCTCCTGGTCGTGAGCATCCAAGAAACCAAGGCTGAACGATTGTCCGCTGACCGCCAGATGTAAATGCGAACCGCTGTCTGCACCGCAATCCAGCATAATGTCCACACGACCATGACTCTGACGATGTCTCCGATCCTTTCGCACTTTCACATCGTCACCGCGTGGCTCATCTTCCTCGCTAGCTACCTGGTCTTCGCCATCGGACGCCTGCCGGGCACGAAGATCGATCGCCCCGCGATGGCCGTGATCGGCGCGGTAGCAATGTTCGTTTTCGGCGTACTCGGGCCAAAGCAGGCGCTCGACAGCATCGACTTCGCGACCATCGTCTTGCTCTTCTCGATGATGCTGATCGCAGCAACCCTGCATCTCGCGGGCTTCTTCGACTGGATCACTCGCGTGGTCATCGAACATCTGGGGCCGCGGCGGTTGTTGCCGGAATCGTATTCACCAGCGGCATCCTGTCTGCGTTCCTGGTCAACGATGTCGTCTGCCTGGTCATGGCGCCGCTGGTGCTACATGTCTGCAAGCGGATCGGAGTCAAGCCGCTACCCTTCCTGCTGGCGCTGGCAACGGCCTCAAACATCGGCAGCACCGCCACCATTACCGGCAATCCGCAGAACATCCTGATCGGCTCCGTGTCGGGCATCTCCTATCGCGACTTCGCCGCCCACCTCGGGCCGGTGGCGATGCTCGGCTTATTTGTGGATTGGGCCCTGTTGCACTGGATTTATCTGCGGCACGATACCGGGGCCGTTCAACCTCCGCGGAGCGAAAGTCAGATCGACCGTGTGCCGATCCATCCCGCATGGCCGACCCTCGTCACCCTCGGAGTGCTGGCCGGCT
>CAVYON010000006.1:0-179012 GCA_963770035.1 uncultured Alphaproteobacteria bacterium
GAGCGTCTTTGGCTTGGCGGCGCGGCGCACGAAGGCGTCGAGGAGCGCAAACTGGTCGGGGCCGCGCCGGTGAGGCAAAGACAAAGTGGACTAAGCCGCCGGCACCGAGCTGAGTCTATTGGCATAGAAAGCCGTCGCCACTTTTTCCGGCGCGCAAAGATCTGCCTGTGAGGCTTGGCGGTGGACGAAAATTCCAGGCGACAGGTCTGAAATCCTCGCCGAGTATCGGATTGCCGCCACGTGCGACGACTGCCAAGTGTAGGGTGAGACGGCGAGGCGACAGGTCGCCGTCAACTCTGCGCGGCGGAGCTGGTTCAGAGAGCCGGACATGTCGGCGCTGGCGGTCATGACGTATCGCAGAACCACTGGCGGTTGTTCGGGCGCGGTAGGACCTTGATGACGAGCAGTCGCCCGTCATCGCATGAAGGGCATCGGCGCAGCGAATTGCCGCTGAGGGCTTCATAGACTTCACGGTAATCGCCGGATGTGCCGGCGCCGCCGCCGGCACAACGTCGGCCATGCCAAGCAGCTGACGACAACGCGCCAGTTTGTCCTGTCGGCGACGATTGCAAAGGAAGCCTAGTAGCGGATGCGCTGGAAGCCGCTCGGCAGGACGTGGATCAGGGACCGGCGAATGAATTCCGTCAGCCGTCAGCGTCATCGTCGGTGGCGATTGTCGCGGCGATAATCCTTCCAACGGAAGCGCACCTTGCCGTCGTCGATGGCCAACAAGCGACTATTGGAGATGGCGATGCGATGCGTGTACCGGCCGACGTAGCTGAGACTTGGTGAGGACCGGCAAACGGCGGCTTGGCGAAGACCACCCATTCCGCCGTCCGCACGCGGGCCAGATGCTGCAAGACCGGGGAGCGTTCCTGCAGGGGCAGCAGGGTGGAGAAAAAGCTCGAGTCGGCCAGCGGCGAACGCCTTGTCCAGGTAGTGCAGAAACAACCCGCGGAACAGGCGAGACAGAACTTTGACCGGTAGGAAGAAGCCGGGCCGGCAGGCGATCCATCGTTGGCCGTCCGGCGAGATCCCGCCGCCGGGGACCAGACATGCAGGTGCGGATGATCGAGCAGGTTCTGGCCCCAGTATGCAGCACGTCGGAAGCCGATCTCGGCACCCAGATGGGCCGGTCAGCAGCGATGGTGCGGAGAATTCTCGGCCGCGGCGCGGAACAAGATATCGTAGACGACGCGCTTGTTCTGGAAGGCGATGGCCGCGATCTCCTCCGGCACCGTGAAGACAACATGGAAATACTGGGTGTCGAGGAGTTCGCCTCGCGGTCAGCGAGCCACTGCGCGCGGGCGAGTGACTGGCACTTCGGGCAATTCCTATCGCGACAGGAATTATAGGCGATGCGCTCGTGCCCGCAGCTGTCGCATTGCTCGACATGACCGCCAAGCGCTGCTGTGCGACACAACTCGATTGCGGTCATAGCGCGACGCTGCGCGGTGGAGAGAGCGGCGCCGTGCTGCTGTCGATATGCATCGCCGTAGCGGCGGAACACATCCGCCACTTCGGGGGTGTCGCTGGCCATCGGGCCTGTGTTCAGGCGGGCGCTGGCGTGGGGCGGGTTGGCGCTGAAGTGGATGAATGTAGGGCGTCCAACGGGCTCGCCGTGGCGCACACCTTGTTGGTCGCCAGGCGCAGATAGCGGGCCGTGGTGCTCAGGTTGCGATGGCCAAGCAACAGCTGGATGGTGCGCAAGTCCGTGCCGGACTCGAGCAGGTGGACGGCAAAGGCATGGCGCAGCGAGTGAGGGGTGACCGGCTTGGCGATGCCGGCCCGGCGGCGCGCCTTTTTGCAGGCGTGTTGCACGGCGAAGGTCGAGATCGGTTGATCGGGGATGTCGCCGGGAAACAGGAGATTCTTCGGGTGGACGGCACCCAATACGTCCTGAGAACCTCCAGCAGCTGAACTGGACCCCATTCGTGGGACCACGAGGGGTTGGATTTAAGGTGTGATCTCGCCTGCCTTTGTCCTTCAAGAATCAAGCCGCTTCTTGCTGTTTCTGCTGTGGGTATGTGGGCAACGCGTTTGCGTTGTCCAAGCGAAGCGGCATATCCACAGCCCTCCGCCGCCTCGATCTTGTCCATGCCGGCGCGCCACACCGCCATCGGCGTCTGGTTGTTCATCGCCTGGTGCGGGCGTCGAAAGTTGTAGGGGTCATCCAGGCGGCGATGCCGGCCCGCGCCTCGCGGCCATCGGCGTAAGCTTTCAGATGCACCTCTTCATACTTGATCGAGCGCCACAGCCGTTCGATGAAGATGTTGTCCATGAAGCGGGCGCGTCCGTCCATCGAAATCGCGACGCCGGCCGCCGCGAGCTTGCCGCGAAAGCCTCGGCGGTGAATGTGGAGCCCTGGACGTCCTTCTGTTTGTCAAGCTGCGATTTGGGTGGCGTTGATTTCCTTGCGGCGCTGCGAGATGAGCGTGAAGACCTCTCTGGCGATGTATCGCTTCAAGGCTCGAATGGCGTCGGGCTTGGAATGCCCTTCGGCTATTCGACGTGCGACATAATCTTTGGTTCTCTGGTCGGTGCGCAGGCGACCAATGGCAATGATGTGCAACGCGCTATTGGCGGCACGATCTCCTCCCCGGTTGAGCCGATGCCTGACGGTCTTTCCGGACGACGCCGGAACTGGGCTGACGCCGCATAGGGATGCGAAGCTGGCTTCAGACCGCAACCTCTCCGGATTGTCGCCGGCCGTGAGGAGGAGCTGTGCGGGCCGGCATGGCCGATGGAATTGCGTGCGACGAGGTTCGCGCCAACTCATCGACGATGGCGGCGATCATCGTATCGAGATCTGCGATCTCGTCATGCAGTTCGAGGTATCGACGAGCGAGGGATTTGAGGGTGATGCGATAGGCCATCTCCACATCACGATAGGCAGTCAGGTCGGGCCGCCACGAGGCCAGCGTGCGGATGAGTTGCATGCGGGTCATGTTGCGCAGTTGATCGCGCAGCCCGTCAGGGGCGCAGACGACCGTGTTGTGGATCAACTGCAGGGCGACACGCCTGGCGGTCACCGCCGTCTTACGGCAAGTCATAAGCACCCGCAGCAATTCGATCATTCCGTCCCGGCTTCGCGGGGTGACGGTTCGCTGGCCTGCGAAGGCGGCATGGGCGGCGTTCTGAGCGTCGAGATCGTCGTTCTTGCCTCGCCTGCGCCGGTCCTGCCTGTCCGGGGTCGTGACCTCGAGGACCTCAATGCCCGCCCGCTGCATAAAGCGCAGAAGGCCTGCGCCATAGCTCCCGGTCGACTTTACTCCGACGCGCTGCAGGTCGCCGAGCGAACACATCCAGGCGAGCATTTGCCGATAGCCCTGCCGGGTCGTGGCGAAGGATCGCGTTCCGATGACCCGATCCCGCTCATCCACGACGGCTGCGACGTGCAGATCTTTGTGCGTATCCGCGCCGCCGACGATGCGACGCTCTTTTCCTTCAATGACAGTCATTCCCACCTCCAGCTCTAACCGTGCATGAACGGCTTCGCCGGGACCGAGTGCGTGGACAGGACAGTCACGAGACCAGGAGGTCAGGCCCTTCTCGGGTCACAGGCATCGGCGAGGCAAAGCCCCACCGCAAGGCGTTCCCGGGCAGCCGACAGGTCCAGGGAAAGACACGGCTGGTCGATCGGAGTGTGGGTCAGGCCACACCGGAACGCCCTACGGGCGCCAGCCTACCAGTCGGTCGATCGGTATTTGAGTCAGGCCGCCCAGAAACTAGCCTCGATCCTTTGACTATCGGTGTTGAATATCCGCGGCTTTCCGAACCGGAGCAGCGCCTCCTCCAGCGCCGCCGCGCGAGACGCTGGCGTCGTTGGTGTTCGACAACCGCCACGCCAGAACCGCCCGGCTGGCCCAGTCGATGATCGCCACCAGATAGAGGAAGCCGCACGCCATCGGGATGTAGGTCACGTCGGCCGCCCACACGTGGTTCGGCTCGACGATGTTCAGGCCGCGCAGCAGGTAGGGGTAGATCTTGTGCCCGGGCGCGGCCTTGCTCGTGCCGGGGCGCGGAACCAGCGCCTCAATCCCCATCGCCCGCATCAGCCGCCGCACCCGCTTGCGGTTGAGCCCACGGCCTTCCTTGTTGAGTTCGAAGGTCATGCGCCGCGAGCCGTAGAACGGAAGCCCGAGATGCAGTTCGTCGATCCGGCGCATCACCGCCAGATCGTCCGCCCCGACGACCGGCTTGGGGCGGTAGACTCCCGAGCGCGCCACGCTCAACAGCGCGCATTGGCGGCGCACCGATAGGTCCTTGCCAGGCCGTTCGACCATCGCTCCTCGATCGGGCGCGCTCATCGCCCTGGCCTCCTGGCCAAGAAATCCCGTTCAACCGTCAGTTGGCCGATCCTCGGGTCAAGCCCGAGGACAAGCCTTGGCGTAAAGCTTGGCCGTCTCGCGTTCGCGCTCCTCCTCGCCATCGCCCGAAACGCTCGCCCCGCGTGCAAACAGGCTCGCGACGTTGTCGAGAACCTGCTTCTTCCAGGCTTAAATCTGGTTCGGATGCACCCCATGCCGCTTCGCCAGTTCCGGAACCGTCGCATCCTCGCGCAGCGCCTCAAGCGCGATCTTCGCCTTGAACGCTGCATCAAACTTCTGGCGTGACTCCGTCATTTCTCGCTCAATCGGTGGCGACAGAGCAGGACATTTCACACCTTAGCCAATGGTCCCAAATCCGGGGTCCAGTTCAGACGGGCTGAAGAAGAAGCCTCGGGTCTTGAAGAGCCTGCGCACGCGCTCGGGCAAGCCGAGCGGAGGGCAACGCGGTCACGACGGCGACACGCTGCGCCAAGTCGCCGAGCCCGACGCGATCGTCGAGCACGCGGCCGAGGTCTGCGAGCATTGTTGGGCGCTGCTCCCGGCGGATTCGAAGGTCGCCGAGGAGAGACGTCAGGTGTTCGATCTTCCGGAGAAGCCGCTGATCGTGACCGAGCACCGCGCAGCGGTTCACGACTGCCCGGCCTGCCGTGGGCGCACCCGCGCCACCTTTCCGGAGGGCGTGGTTTCGCCGGCCCAGTACGGCGAGCGCGTCAGGGCGGCGGCCGTCTATCTCAACGCCCAGCAACTCGTGCCCGAGGAACGGACCGCGCAGGTCCTGCAGGACCTGTTCGGGGCGGCGGCGGCCTGCGGCGCGAGCGTGGCGGCCTGGGTTCGCCGCAAGGCCGAGGCGCTGGAGCCGGTCTGGCGCGGCATCGGCGCGTGCGTCGCGGTGGCGCCGGTGCGCTGCCTCGACGAAACGGGCTTCCGCATCGCCGGCGCGACCCGCTGGCTGCACACCGCCTCGACGCTGACCCACACGTTCTATCGCGCCGGCGAGCCCCGCTCGGCCGTGCCCGAGTTCGAGGGCGGCGTTGTGGTCCACGACCACTGGCGCGCCTACTACGCCCTCGAAAACGTCCTTCACGCCTTCTGCAACGCCCATCTCCTGCGCGAACTTCAGGCGGTCAGCGAGCTCGACAAGGAGCCTTGGGCCGAGGCCCTGCGCGCGACGCTTCTGGACGCCAACGAGGCCGTGCAAGCGGCCAAGGCGCAGGGCGCCTCGGCGCTCCCCGCCCAAACCATCAAGGCGTTCGAGGACCGGTACTGGACCGCCGTCCGGGAAGGCCTCGCCCTGCACAGGAGCCTGCCGGCCTTCGATCCCTCGACAAACCCGAAAAAGCGCAAGAAGCAGCGGCCCGCCCACAATCTCCTCATCCGGTTCAAGACCTTCAAGGAGGCGACCCTCAGGTTCCTTACCGACTTCACGGTTCCCTTCACCAACAACCTCGCCGAGCGCGACTTGAGGATGATGAAGGTGAAGATCAAAATCTCCGGCGGATTCCGAACCCTGCAGGGCGCCGCCGACTTCGCGAGCCTGCGCTCCGTGATCTCGTCGGCCCGAAAGCAGGGCCTCGACATCCTCAAAGCCCTCACTCTCGACCGCGACCAACTCACCGTCGAACTGAAGCTCTGACCCACCAACTCCGCTTCCCCTCCACTCGAAGAAGGACGCCCAGCGCCGGCCAAAAGTCGACCGGGGGTAGGTGGCTTGGCAGTTACAAAGTTGCACGTTTTGGCACCCAACCCTCTGAAAGCGCTGGTGCGGAAACAATTACGCGGGGGCGCGCTCGAGCGCCGCCTTCCGCTCTCCGGCCGATCGCTCCTCCCGCATCTTGCCGGGCCGGGCGGGCTCCTCTATAAGCCTGCCCCTCGCGCCAATTCCGACACCCCTGGAGGCGTGGCGCGAGCCAAACTTAGAGGACATCATCATGGCAGCGATCAAGCAACTCGCGGCCGTGACGCGTAGCGGGACAGGCAAGGGGGCCGCCCGCTCCGTTCGTCGCGAAGGCCGCGTTCCCGCCGTAATCTATGGCGGCGGAGTGAAACCCGAGCCGATCTCGGTCGACTTCAAGGAGGTCAACAAGCTCATCTACGCCGGGCACTTCTTGACGACCATTTTCGAGCTCGAAATGGACGGCCGCAAGGAGCGCGTGCTTCCGCGCGACTACCAGCTCGACGTGGTCAGCGATTGGCCGCTGCACGTCGATTTCCTGCGACTGACCGTAGGCTCGCGCGTCCGCATCGCCGTTCCTGTCCATGTCGAGAACCGCGAGGCCTCGCCCGGCATCAAGAAGGGCGGCACGGTCAATCTCGTGCTCCACACGGTCGAGGTTCTCGCCCCGGCCGACGCCATTCCCGAGGCGATTACGGTCGACCTCGCCGGCTTGGATTTTGCCAATTCGGTGCACCTCTCCGCGCTCAAGCTGCCGGAAGGCTGCAAGGCCGTTTCGTCGAAGTCGGACCTGACGGTGGTGACCATCGTGCCGCCGAGCGTGATGGTGGATGAGCCGTCCGCCGCCCCAGCCGCCGCCGCTGCTGCTCCGGCGGCCGCTCCGGCGGCGAAGGCCGCGGCCGCTCCGGCGAAGGCCGCGACCGCTGCGCCGGCCAAGCCGGCCGCCAAGAAGTAAGACGCCTGCGCTCCCCTCCGTTTCGACGGGAGGGGCCGCGTCGGCCGATGCGCGTCCGAACGGGGACCATGCTCGTCATTGCGGGACTCGGTAATCCGGGTGAGCGTCACGCCCGCAACCGTCACAATATCGGCTTCATGGCGCTCGAGGCGATGGCGGCCACGCATCGCTTCGCGCCGTTTCGCGGCCGTTTCGCGGGCCTCGTCTCGGAAGGCGTGATCGGGCGCGAGCGCGTCCTCTTGCTCGCGCCGCAGACCTACATGAACAAATCGGGACGGAGCGTCGGAGAGGCGTTGCGGTTCCATAAGCTCGACGTGGGCGCCCTGACGGTGCTTCACGACGAGCTCGACTTGCCGCCCGCCAAGGTGCGGGTGAAAGTCGGCGGCGGCGCCGCCGGACACAACGGCCTGCGGTCGATCACCGCGCATGTCGGAAACGACTATCGACGCGTTCGCCTCGGCATCGGCCATCCGGGCGACAAGGCGCTCGTTCACCATTACGTCCTGAGCGATTTCGCCAAGTCGGAGACGAACTGGGTCGAGGCCGTCTGCCGTGCGGTGGCGGACGCAGCGCCGCTGCTTGTCGACAGCCAGGACGCCAGCTTCCAGAGCAGGGTTCATCTCGCGCTGGAAGCTGCTGGCTTTGGCGAGAAAGCGCCGACCTGAGCCTTAGGCCGCCTGGGCCGGATCGGGCCGGCGCCCCCGCCTGCCACGACCCCGAGCTGAGTCGGCAGGCGCGTTCGGATCGAGCGCCGCCAGGGCGGTCATGACGCGCTCGGGCGGGAAGATGACGACCGCCTCGGTGCCTTGTCTGACCTTCGAAGTCAGCCGGAACTGGCCGCCGTGAAGTTCGACGAGCCCCTTGACGATCGGCAGTCCGAGACCGGTCCCTTCCTCGGCGTTCTTGTGCGCAAGCGAGCCGCGACCGAAGGATGACAGGACAACGGGAATCTCCTCCGGAGGAATGCCGGGGCCGGTGTCCTTGATCGACACGTACTGGCCGCCCGACCCGGTCCAGCCGACTTTGACTGCGACCGAGCCGCCCTGCGGAGTGAACTTGATGGCGTTGGTCAGGAGGTTGAGCGCCACCTGGCGCACGGCTCGCTCGTCCGCCCAGAGGCGGGGGAGGTCCCTGTCCAGCAACTCGGTGATCGTCAGATTGCGGCTCTTGGCGCGCATGGACAGGAGCCGGCAGCAATCCTCGACCACGTCCGGAAGCGACACCGCCTCCTCCTTCAACTCGTACCGACCGGCCTCGACCCGCGACAGGTCAAGGATTTCATTGATGAGCATCAGCAAATGCTGGCCGCTGACGTGGATGTCATTGGCGTATTCTTTGTACGCCGGAACGCCGTGGGGTCCGAAGAGTTCGCCTTTCATCACCTCCGAGAAGCCGAGAATGGCGTTGAGCGGGGTCCTCAGTTCGTGGCTCATCGTGGCGAGAAAGCGGGATTTTGCAAGATTGGCGCCCTCGGCTCGACGCCGCGCCTCGTCGGAATTGAGCTTCGCCTGCTCAAGTTCGGCGATGAGGGAATCCTTCTCCGCCTGCAGCGAGATGGCGTTTGCAGCGGCGGCGTGAAGGCGCTGCACGACCACCAGGAAATAGGCGATAACTCCGATCGTCATGGCCGCCACCGGCAGCGCCATGTGGTCGAGGCGCGAGGCATAGACGAGAACGACGCCGACGATCATCGGCAGCATGCCGGCGACGAACGCGGCAGGGATCGTCGCGGCCAGCAGCGACATGACGGTCGCAACCAGCAACATGAGGATCATGGCGAACGGAGCGGCGTCGGGTTCCTGAGAACGCAGAAGCGCGACGATCAGGTAGGCCCAGGCTGAGCCGCAGAACGCCGTGGCGAGCACGAACTTGTTTCGCCACGCGGTCCCGCTCTTGTCCGCTTGTTCGTTTTCGAGAAATGCGATCGGCAACGCAGAGACGAGACTGACGGCGCAACCGATGAAGAGGGCCCATGTGGCGAGAGGCGCCGCGCCGATCATGCCGAGGGCGGCGCCAGCGGCCCCGAGGGCGACCAGCCCCAACATGGGACCCGTGCCGCGGTTGATCCGGGCGAATAGCTGCGTCATAGCGACAGAATGGGTCGGAGCCGCGTCCGGCCCCGTCAGAGTTTGGCGAGCGCGTCTAAGTTCCACCGTCATTTTTCGGCGACGCGCGGCGACGTCCGGATCGATCCGTCCGCCCGCTCGACTCTGCGTCTTCGATTCGCTCATGACGTCGGCACGCACCGCAACCCGTGCGCCCATTATGCTGTTCAAACGATTAACGAGGCGCTGACATGGCTCGCTCGGGTTGACGATTTGCGGCAAGGATTGGCTATGCTTGCTGGGCGAACGCGGTCGGAGAGATCGATGAGATTGTACAATTCCAATTTCGCGCCAAACCCACGCCGAGTTCGCGTATTTTTAAGCGAGAAGGGGTTGTCGATCCCACGCGTGGACGTCGACCTCGCGAACCTTGAGCACAAGACGCCGGACTATTCTGCAGTCAATCCGTTCCAGCTGATCCCGGCGTTGGAACTCGACGACGGAACAGTAATCGGCGAATCGATCGCCATCTGCCGCTACATCGAGGAGCTGCATCCCGAGCCGAACCTGTTCGGCGCGAACCCGCTGGAACGCGCTATGGTCGAGATGTGGCAACGGCGGGTCGAGTGGCATCTGCTGCTCCCGATCGCCCAGGTCTTTAGGCACACCCATCCGCACATGGCGAAGCTGGAAGACCCGCAGATCGCCGACTGGGCGTCCGTCAATCGACCCCGCGTGTTGCGCAGCATGATCATCTTTAACGATGTCCTGCGCGACCGGTCGTTCGTCGCCGGCGATCGCCTTACCGTCGCCGACATCACCGGTTTGGTGGCGCTGGACTTCACCAGGTCTGCGCGGATCGCGATTCCACCCGAGTTGACGAACCTTGCCCGCTGGCACGAGACGCTTCGGTCCCGGGCAAGCGCTTCGGCCTGACACGCTCAGGCAGGCCGTTGCTTGAGAAGCGAAGCCTTATTGTCCACGGCGAAAACTTTGCCGCGCGAGACTTTTCACTCGGCGGCTTGCTTCCGGCGCCTTGGCGGGCGGTTGGGCCACAGGACAATCCGATCCGGCCAACGCTCCTGGGCAAGGTCGTCCTCGGAGGCATAGACCCGCCCCCGGATGGAGACGCCGGCGGCGTGGACGCTGTCCGACGAACCGGAGACAAGCGGATGCCAATTGGGCAGGTCCTTGCCTTCCGAGACAAGTCGATAGGCGCAGGTGACCGGCAGCCAGGTGAGCGTGCGAACGACGAAGGGCGTCAGCCGGACGCAGTCGGGAACCCGGCTGCTTCGTCGAGGATAGTCGCGACAGCGGCAGGTCTTAGCGTCGAGCAGCGTGCATCCGACGTCGGTAAAGTGAATGTCGCCCGTGTCTTCGTCCTCGAGCTTGACGAGGCAGCAACGCGCACAGCCGTCGCACAGGCTCTCCCACTCCGCCGAGGTCATCTCCTCGAGCGGCTTGAGCTTCCAAAACGGCTGGGACTCGGACTTGCTGTTGGTCACGGATCGCGTCCCCGAGCGCGGTCCAGGGGCGGCGGCGGACGGCGCGGGGTCCATGTTAGTCCTGGACCGAGAAATCTTGCTATCGGACCGGCGCCTCGATCGGCCGTCGGGGCGGCCTCCGTCCGAGCGGCCTGGCCCTGGGTCAACCTTCCGCGTCGGCCTCTTCCGTCGTCGGGCCGGCGTTGTCGAGAATGCGCTCGGCGATCAGGCCCGAGTTTTCCCGGATGGCGCGCTCAATCTTGTCGGCCATTTCGGCGTTCGACTTGAGAAACGTCTTTGCGTTCTCGCGGCCCTGGCCGAGCCGAACGCTGTCGTAAGAAAACCAGGCGCCGGATTTCTCCACCACCCCGGCGCGAACGCCGAGGTCGATGAGCTCCCCGCTCTTGGACACGCCCTCCCCGTACATGATGTCGAACTCGACCTGTTTGAACGGCGGGGCGACCTTGTTCTTGACGACCTTGACGCGCGTCTGGTTGCCGACAACCTGATCGCGGTCCTTGATCGCGCCGATTCGGCGGATGTCGAGGCGCACAGACGCGTAGAACTTGAGGGCGTTGCCGCCCGTCGTCGTCTCGGGCGAGCCGTACATGACGCCGATCTTCATCCGGATCTGGTTGATGAAGATGACCATGGTGTTGGAGCGCGAAATCGACGAGGTGAGCTTGCGCAGCGCCTGGCTCATCAGCCGGGCCTGCAGGCCCGGCTGCGATTCTCCCATCTCGCCCTCAATCTCGGCCCGCGGCGTCAGCGCCGCGACCGAATCGATCACAAGCACGTCGATGGCGCCCGAGCGCACCAGCGTATCGGTGATCTCGAGCGCCTGCTCGCCGGTGTCCGGTTGGGAGATCAGCAGGTCATTGAGATTGACGCCAAGCTTCTTGGCGTAGACCGGATCGAGCGCGTGCTCGGCGTCGACGAAGGCACAGACGCCGCCCAGCTTCTGCGCTTCGGCGATCACGTGCAGGGTCAGCGTTGTCTTTCCCGAAGATTTCAGGCCCGTAGATCTCGATCACCCGGCCGCGCGGCAGGCCGCCGACGCCAAGCGCGATGTCGAGCCCGAGCGACCCGGTCGGAACGGTCTCGATCTCGACCGCCTGCTGGTTCTTGCCCAGCCGCATGATCGAGCCCTTGCCGAAAGCGCGCTCGATCTGCGAGAGCGCTGCGTCAAGCGCTTTGGTCTTGTCCACTGGGGTCCCTTCCACCACGCGCAGAATCGGCTGGCTCATCGTTCGGGTCCTTCTCTCACGGGCGGGGTCCGATCCGCAATAGCGGTTCCGCGCCTCCCGACCGGGATACGTACATGATTTGTTCTGGAAGGCAAGTTCTTTTTTTGTTCTGTTGCCGCGACGCGCACATCTTCATGGCCGAAACAATCCCACCCACGCAATCTCCGCATCGATGGACCGTCCCGCTGCGCTTTCAGACGGCTCCTTACCCGCTGTTCCTCAACCCCGCCGAAATGCCGTTGATGGTGAGCTGGATCCCCGTCAGCACCTTCTCGCTCGACGCGCGCGACCGGTGCAGCTTCAAAAGCTCGACCTGCACGTGGTTCAGCGGATCGAGATAGGGGAAGCGATTGCGGATCGAGCGGTCGAGCAGCGGGTTGCCGGAGAGGAGTTTCGGCTGCTCCATGATCGCGTTCAAGGCCTCGACCGATTCGCGCCATTCCTGCGAAATGCGGGCGAAGATCTTTTCCCGCAACGGCACGTCGTCGCAGAGCCGCGCATAGCGCGAGGCGATGGCGAGGCTCGACTTCGACAGCACCATGTCCATGTTGGAAAGCAGCGTCTGGAAGAACGGCCAGCGCCGGTGCATGGCCCGCAGCGCCTCCTGCCCGGTCTCCGGATGCGCCTCGAGATAGGCCTTGACCGCCGAGCCGAAACCGAACCAGCCCGGCAGCATCAGCCGGCACTGCGCCCAGGAGAACACCCAGGGGATGGCGCGAAGATCCTCGATCGCCTGCGTCTTCTTGCGCGAGGCCGGGCGCGAGCCGATGTTCAGGGTGGCGATCTCGGTGATCACCGTCGACGACCAGAAATAGCGGACAAAGCCCTCGGTCTCGTAGACGAGGCCGCGATAGGCGGCGTAGGCGGCCTTCGACAGTTCCTCCATCGTATCGAGAAAGGCGGGGTCGGGCGCGGGGCTCTCGTCGCGCAGGAGCGTCGCCTCGAGCGTCGCCGAGACCAGGGTTTCGAGGTTGCGGCGGCCGACGTCGGGGTTGGAATATTTGCTGGAAATGATCTCGCCCTGCTCGGTGATGCGGATCTGCCCCTGCACCGCGCCGCCCGGCTGGGCGAGGATCGCGTCGTAGCTCGGGCCGCCGCCGCGGCCGACCGAGCCGCCGCGGCCGTGGAACAGGCGGATGCGCACGCCGTGCTTGCGGAACACCTCGACGAGGCCGATCTCGGCCTTGTACA
The DNA here is from genome assembly GCA_963770035.1 of uncultured Alphaproteobacteria bacterium. Lineage (GTDB taxonomy): Bacteria > Pseudomonadota > Alphaproteobacteria > Rhizobiales > Beijerinckiaceae > Roseiarcus. Next base: position 12,926 of record CAVYON010000006.1, read on the forward strand.
ATTCCCATCCCGAGGTGACGAAGCCGCCGTCCTTGTTGGAGTCGGAATAGCCGAGCATCACCTCCTGCTCGCCGCCCTGCGATACGACGAGCTTGCGGTATTCCGGGATCGACAGCAGCCGGTCCATGACTCCGACGCAGTTGCGCAAATCGCTGATCGTCTCGAACAGCGGCACGATGGCGAGCGCCGTCGAGCCCGCCGCCGCGACGAGCCCGACTTCCTTCAACAGCAGCGCCAGCTCCAGCATGTCGGAGACGTTGTCGGTCTTCGAAATGATCGAGGTCCGGATCGCGCCGGCGCCGTAGCGGGCGCGGATCGCAGCCGCGCAGCGGAAGACGCCGAGCTCGCCGGCCGTCTCCTCGCCATAGGCGAGGAAGGGCGAGACGAGTGGCCGCGCGGAGACGAGCTCGCGGCTCAGCAGCGCGACCCGTTCGTCCTCGCTTAAGGCGCAGATAGTCGAGGCCCGGCGAGACCGCAGCGAAAAGCTCCGCCACCGTGCGCTCATGCACGTCGGAATTCTGCCGAAGGTCGATCGGCGCCAGGTGGAAGCCGAACACATCCACGGCGCGACGGAGCGCCCTCAGGCGCCCTCGGGCGATGATCGTCCCGCCGTTCGCCCTGAGCGACGCGTCGATCACGTCGAGATCGGCGGCGAGCTCCCCGACCGACGCATAGGCCGGCGCATCGACGATCGGATGGCGCAGCGCCACGACGTGATCGAGGTCGCGCGCGGTCGCGGCGAGGCGGGCGTACATGCCGGCGATCGCGCGGCGGTAGGGCTCTTTGCTCCGGGTGAGCAATTCGTCGTCGGCGCGGTCGGCGAGCGCGGCGAGTTCGGCGCTGACCTTGGCGAGGCCCGAGGCGAGCGACAGTTCGCCGCCAAGCTCGTGCAGTTCGTCGAGGTAGTAGGCGAGCGCGCGGGCGCTCTGGCGCCGCACGGCTTCGTCGAGCACCTCGGAGGTCACGTACGGGTTGCCGTCGCGGTCGCCGCCGATCCACGAGCCGATGCGCAGGAAGGACGGCACGCGCGCCCCGCGCCGGCCGGGGTCGAACACGCCGAGGGCGTCCTCGATCTCGCCATAGAGCCGCGGCAGCTCGTTGAAGAAGGTGTAGTCGTAATAGGAGAGGCCGTTGGCGACTTCGTCGATGACGAGCAGCCGCTTCTGGCGCAAGAGATTGGTGCGCCACAGGATCAGCACGGCGCGCCTCAGCTTGTCTTCGATCGCGGCGAGCTCGGCGGCGTCGCCTTCGGGCATGGTCGCGCTCGTCGAGAAGGTCGGCGATCTCGAGTTCGCGGATGAGCGTGCTCTTGCGTCTCACCTCGGTCGGGTGGGCGGTGAGCACCGGGCTCACCAGCGCGCCGTCAAAGAATGCGCTGACCGCCTCGGGCGCGATGTTCGACTGGCTGATATGATGGCGAAGGTGATGGAAGGCGTAGGCGAGCGAGCCCGGGCGCGGCGCGGAGCCGGCCGCCACATGGGCGCGGTTGCGGCGGATGTGATGCTGGTCCTCGGCGATGTTGGCCAGATGCGAGAAGTAGCTGAAGGCCCGCACGATCGCGAGCGTCTGGTCGGCCGACAGGCTGTCGAGGGTCGCTTCGAGCTCGCGCCGGGCGCCGGGCTCGTTGTTGCGATGGAAGCGGATCGAGGCCTGGCGGATGTGTTCGACGAGTTCAAAGGTCTCCTCGCCCTCCTGTTCGCGCACCGTGTCGCCGAGAATGCGGCCGAGCAGACGGATGTCGTCTCGCAGCGGCTTGTCCTTGTCGTCGGGCTCAGCGCCGGCATGGGATTGGGCGGAAGCGGGCGTCGGTTCAAAAGCCATCGAGGGCGCCTCCAACAGGCCTGAACGAGGGGTGTCGCACGCAGCGAGGGGATTCCGCAAGGTAAGCAAGATCAAGGCCATGCGCCGGCCGGCGGCACGCCGGCTGTCCGCCGCGATCGCCTCGCGCCAGATCGAGACGCCGCCCGATCAACGGGCGCCCGTGCCGCTTTAGCGCGCCATTGACAGCGCCCCGCTCCCGCAACTATGAAGCGCGCCGTGCCCAGGTGGCGGAATTGGTAGACGCACTGGTTTCAGGTACCAGCGGTGCAAGCCGTGAAGGTTCGAGTCCTTTCCTGGGCACCATATTGACGTTCTAAGACGTCCAAGATGATCTAAAAATCCTGAAAAAACAACGCTTTAACCCGAGAGAGCCGTCCAGCACGGTCCTTCGTTGTCCGCTTGCGTCCAACACGTTCGTTGGTACATTCGTTGGTACGCGGCCTTCCCGCCGCCCGGCGATACCAACATGGCCCTCACTGATCTCGGGATTAAGCGCGCGCTGCCCAGCGCAAAGATTGTGAAGCTGTCGGACGGCGGCGGCCTGCAATTGTGGATCACGCCCGACGGCGCGAAGCGGTGGCGGCTCGCCTATCGCTTCGGCGGCGCACAGAAGACGCTCGCCCTCGGCGTCTATCCGGAAGTCGGCTTGAAGGACGCACGCGACGCGCGAGACGTCGCCCGGAAAGTTTCGGGCGCGCGGCGATGACCCCTTGGCGGTCAAGAAGGCGGCGAAGGCCGCGAAAGCCGACGCGGGCGCTAGTCTAGTTAGTGCAGCTGCGTCCCGGCTTCGTCGCCGCGGGCGAGCCCGACGGCGGTGATTGCCATCAGCATCTCGGCGCGGGACCTCAGGTCGATGAACTCAAGCAGCGCCTGCTTCTCCCGCGGGCCACAGGGGCTCATCATCGAGTGACCAGCGCCTCGTTGGACGCCTTCCTGATGTCGCTCCAGGCGACCTTGACCTCGTTGACCTCGGCGAACCGCCTGAGCGCGCAAGCAGCGAATCGCGAGACCGCCGCCTCGCCCGCGCCCTCGGTGAAGTCCTCCGCGAAGGGAGCTTAATCGGGCGCTGCGACTCGGTACGGCGTCGCATAGTGCATCTCCTCGGCCAGGCGGAAACGCGCGATGCCCATCACAGTCATGAAGCACTGACCGTCGTCGACCTCGGCGTACTGCACGATCCGGCCCGCGCATCCGATCGGGTAGGGACCCCGCGGCGGCCCCGCGCCCGGCCTGTCGCTGCGGGCGCGCTCCTCAGCGTTTGTATTAGCAGAGGCCGAGGGGACGGAGTAGCGCGGTCGCAGTCGCGCGTCGCGCGGTGGCTGGGGCGGCCTAATCGACGACCGCGGCCGATTCGTCGAGCCTCGGCGTCGCTCCACCTCGGGCCGGCCGGACCGCCTTCGTCGGCTGGAACATCAGGATCAACGGCAGGCCGATCAGGGAGAAATACGCCATGATCAAAAAGTCGTTGGCGTAGGCGATTGTGACCGCCTGCTGCGTCACCATCCCGTCGAGCACAGCCAGGCCCTGCGGGCTCGCGGTCGCGAGTGTCCCCGCGACGTTCGGCAGTTTCATCGCGTCGTTGAAGGGGGTCACGAATTCGGCGATCCGGCTGTGAAAAATGGCGGTGTTGTTGACCAGGTTGGCGACCATCAAGGAGATGCCGACCGAGGAGCCGATGTTGCGGATCAGCGTCCACATCGCCGCCCCATGGGTGCGAAACTCGGCCGGGAGCGTCGAATAGCCGACCGTCTGCAGCGGCACGAAAACGAGGCCGAGCCCGGCGCCCTGGGTGATGCTGGTGACGATGATCAGGTGTTCCGGCGTCTCGGCGTTCCAGCCTGACATCTGCCAAAGCGCATAGGTGGCGACCGACCAGCCGACCAGCATCAACCCGCGCGGCTCGACGCCGCGGTTGAGCAGACGGCCGACCACCATCATGGAAAAGAGCGTGCCGACGCCGCGTACGCCGAGCAGATAGCCGCTGGCCAGCACCGGATAGCCGAGCAGAGTCTGAAGGAAAGGCGTCAAGAGCGCCATGGTGGCGAGCAGGATGAGGCCGTTCAGGAACATGATCGCGTTGGCGAGGGCGAAGTTGCGGTCGCGGAACATCCTGAGCGGGATGAACGGCCGGTTGGTCGTCGCGACGTCGGCGAAGAAGAAGTAGAAGCCGACCACCGAGAGCGCCGCCTCGATGACGATCTCCTGCAAATCGAACCAGCCCAGGTCCTGTCCGCGGTCGAGCATCAGCTGCAGCGCGCCAATGCCGAGGCCAAGGCTCAAAAAGCCCATCCAGGAAAAGGGCGAACGCCCGCCCGGCCGCTCGCTGCGCATGAGGAACGCGAGGCCGAGCGCGGTCAGCGCCCCGAACGGCAGATTGACGTAAAACACCCACCGCCAGGAATAGGAATCGGTCAGCCAGCCGCCGAGGGTCGGGCCCATGATCGGGCCGAGCATCACCCCCATGCCGAACGTCGCCATCGCCGATCCGCGCTTTTCGACCGGGTAGATGTCGAGCATCACCGACTGGGCGAGCGGCATCAGCCCCGCGCCGAACACCCCCTGCAACAGCCGGAAGCCGACCATCTGCCCGATCGTCTGGGCCACTCCGCACAGCATCGAGGCGACCGTGAAGCCGACGGCGGCGATGATGAACAGGTTCTTGCGGCCAAATCGGCTGGCGGCCCAGCCGACTGGCGCGGTCATGATCGCCGAGGCGACGATGTAGGACGTCAGCACCCAGTTGATCTGGTCCTGGGTCGTCGACAGCGAACCCTGCATGTAGGGCAGGGCGACATTGGCGATGGTGGTGTCGAGCGCCTGCATGATCACCGCCAGCATCACGCAGATCGTCAAGAGTGCGCGCTGGGCGGGACTGTAATCGTCGAACGAATGGGTCATTGGTATGAGGGCGCGCCCGCGGCGCCCGAGCGCCGCGTGGCGTCCGTCCGCCTTAGAGAGTTCGAGGAGCTTTAGTGCGTGCGCCCGGTTGCCGTCGACCGGCCTATTGTCGCGGGGGCCGAGAGGTTAGGCGGTACGCCCCGTATCGCCTTGGGAGCGCGCCCGCTTTCGGCTGCCTACGACAAATGCTTTGAGAAGAAGGAACTCCGTGTTATGTTGGTTCTCATGGCAATTTTCCCCTCGCCGGGCGGCGAGCGACGACGGCATGGACCAGGAGAGGCGGGTGACGCGCACGACCCCAATTCGGCCGGCCGGCGAAGGGGGCGGATCTGGCAGAATTGTACGCGTCATCGCCAGGCCCCGGATTAGAGTTCTGGATCAGAGTCCGGGGGTCGTCGCGATGACGGACCCAGGCGCATGGCTTGGAGTTATCTTTTCGCCGCGGGTCGCCCGTAACCCCTTGATAAGTCCAAATTCGCGGAAATTTTTTGCAGTTTTTGGAAGCGATTTGAAACTTATGGAAGCCTCCTCGGAACGAAATAGAAGGCCTTGGAAGAAAAGGGAGGAAAGTGGAAATCGCGTGGCTGGGCGGTACCTCCGAGAGGCCGCTGGTCGGACCGCTCCAGCGGGGGGGCGACCAAAGAATTTTTCGCGCCGCGGTCGCCCTAATCCCTTGATAAGTCTCGATTCGCGGAAATTTTTTGCAACTTTTGGAAATGCGTTGAAACTTTTCGAAGCCCGTTCGGAAGGAAATTGAGGGTCTTTGAAGGAAAGGGAAGACAGTGCAAATCGCGCGCGCCGGGCGCGCTCACCCCATAGGGCGTCTGTCAGGACGATCGTCTATCGACCGGTCAGGTCTAATGCAGCTGCGTGCTGGCGTCGTCGCCGCGGGCGAGCCCAATGGTGGTGATCGCCACCAGCATCTCGGCCCGGGACCTCAGGTCGATTGACTCGAGCAGCGCCTGCTTCTCCCGCGGACCGCACGGGCTCATCATCGAGAGGCCGTTGACCAGCGCTTCGTTGGACGCCTTCTTGATGTCGCTCCAGGCGACCTTGACCTCATTGACCTCGGCGAACCGCCTGAGCGTCGCGAGCAGCGAATCGCGATCGACCGCCGCTTCGCCCGCGCCTTCGGTGAAGTCCTCGGCAAACGGCGCGTAGTCGGGCGCCGCCACGCGATACGGCGTCGCATAGGGCATCTCCTCAACGAGGCGGAACCGGGCGACGCCCATCAAAGTCATGAAGCAGCGGCCGTCGCCGACCTCGGCGTATTGCACGATCCGGCCGGCGCATCCGATCGGGTAGAGGTCCGGCGGCGGCCCAGCCGTGGTCTCGGGCGCCGCGGGCTGGATAATGCCGACGAGCCGTTCGCCGCCGAGCGCGTCGTCGAGCATGGCGAGGTAGCGCGGCTCGAAAATGGTAAGCTGGAGCGGCCGGCGCGGCAACAGGAGCGCTCCCTCCAGCGGAAAGAGCGGGATCGTGGCAGGCATGTCCGCCGGCTCGGCAAACGTGCGGTTGAGCTTCATCGTGTGCATTCCATCCCCTTGCGGCAGCCCGCTCCAGCCGTCCGCAAGAAAGCCAACTTAGAACCAGATCGCGGACAGTTTGCGGCGCGCCGTGACCGACGCCGGATCCATCAGGCCCCAGGCTTCGAAAAACTGCAGCAGCTGCTTGCGCGCCGCCTCGTCGTTCCATTTGCGGTCGCGGCGGATCATTTCGATGAGTTGGTCCGCAGCGGCGTCCCGGTCGCCCTTGGCCGACAGCGCGACCGCCAGATCGAACCGGGCCTGATGATCGTCGGGATTGGCTGCCACGGCCGCCTCGAGTGGAGCGAGTTCTCCGACGCTGGAGGCCTGCTCGGCGAGGTTCACGGCCGCCTGGGCCGCGGCGATCGCGGGATCGGGATCCTTGCCCGGCGCCGGGGCGGGGGCGGTCGCGAGCAGCGCCTTGGCCTCGGCCACATTGCCGGCGGCGACGTGCAACTTCGCGAGACCCCCGATCGCCTTCGCCTCGTCCGGGGTTTCGGCCAGGATTTGGCCGTAGATCGAGGCTGCGCCGGCCATGTCGCCTTTGGCGGCCGCGTCGTCAGCCTCCGCCAGCAGATCCGCCGTCCCGCCTTTGAGCGGCCCGACGAGACGTTCGATGAACCCGCGGATCTGACCCTCGGGCAGGGCGCCGACGAAGCCGTCCACCGGCTGGCCCCGATCGAAGGCGATCACAGCCGGGATCGACTGGATGCCGAGCTGGCCGGCGATCTGCGGATGCTCGTCGATGTTCATCTTGACGAGCGCCACCTTGCCGCCCGAGTCCCGCACGGCCCTCTCAATCGCCGGCGCGAGCTGTTTGCAGGGGCCGCACCAGGGCGCCCAGAAGTCGACCAGAACCGGCTTCTGCTGCGAGGCGGTCAGCACGTCCGCGCGAAACGACGCCGTCGTCACCTCCTTGACCGCCGTCGCCGTCGCTCCGTTTGCGTTCGCCATTGTTCACTCGTCTCCCAGCCCGGCGGGGCGCTCAGCCTCGCCAAATGTCCCTTTTCGCGGCTCTAGATGGAGGCGCGCGCGCCTTTATTCAACCATTTCGCGCTGCCGCCCGAGCGCAACGATGAGCGGCTCGTGGCCGGCGGCGCGCAGGAACTTCACCAGATCGGCGCTCTTGAGGCCCGTGGTGCGGGTGTTGACCAGCGGATGGAAATTAAGGCGCTGGTGCGCCATCATCGCCGCGTCGAGCACGACACGGACCCGGCCGTGGCGGTCGTTGATCGCGCCGAACGGCGTCACCGCGCCGGGCCGGACGCCCCAGACCTCGTCGAGGAGGTCGGCTGAGCCGAACGACACGCGCCCTTGCCCCCCGATGCGCTCGTGCACCCGCTTGAGATCGATCTCCGTCTCCTCCCCGACGACAAGCAGGAAAAGCCGGCCCTTCTTGTCCTTGACGAACAGGTTCTTGGTGTGGCCGCCCGGGATCTCGCCGCGCAGCGCCTGCGACTCCTCGACCGTAAACAGCGGCGGATGCTCGACCGTAAAGGTTTCCACCCCAAGGTCGGCGAGATAGGCGAGAAGCTCGTCAGGGGAAGCTGGCATCGGCGGCGCTATTGGAGGGGGAGGCGACGGTCAGTAGACCCAACGACGACCACGGGCAAGCCGGCGGAGCCGGGGCTCGGCCGAGAAATTGCTGGCGCGGCGGCGCAAACTCTGTATAACCGCCCGACCCGCCGCCCGGAAGGCCGGCGGATTTTCTCGTTGCGACCGACCTGGACGACATCCCGGCTCGGCCGTTTTTTGGACAAGAGGCAGGCCTAAGGGCCGCCGCAGATCAAGGAAACATTCGATGTCGATCACCGCCGAGCGCAAGAGCGCGCTCATCAACCAGTATGCCCAAAAGGTCGGCGACACCGGCTCGCCTGAGGTTCAGGTCGCCATTCTCACCGAGCGGATCGCCAACCTGACCGGCCACTTCAAGACCCACGTCAAGGACAACCACTCGCGGCGCGGCCTCCTCAAGATGGTCTCGCAGCGCCGCACGCTGCTCGACTACGTCAAGAAGCAGGACGAAGCGCGATACAAGATCTCTGATCGAGCGCCTCGGCATCCGCCGCTAAGCCTCGAACCGCAAGGGGCGCCTCGCGCGAGGCGCTCCCTTAACCCCAAGCGAACCGCGGCAAGGGCCGTCGTCCGCATTCGACATGCGAAGGCCTCGCGTCATGGCAGGATCGCCGGGGGCTGGAGCGACAGTTTCGCCCAGCCCCTCGCCGTCTTGCCGATGACGAGCCCGAAGACAACGGGCGGCATGAACGGCAGGCTTTCGCATCCTTACCCAGGATGAAGAAAGATGTTTGACATTCAACGCGAAGAACTCGATTGGTGCGGGCGCAAGCTCGTGCTGGAAACCGGCCGCATCGCCCGCCAGGCCGACGGCGCGGTGCTGGCGACTTGGGGCGAGACCACCGTGCTCGCCACGGTTGTCGCGGAGAAGTCCGCCAAGCCCGGCCAGGACTTTTTCCCCCTCACCGTCCATTATCAGGAGAAGACCTTCGCCGCCGGCCGCATTCCCGGCGGGTACCTCAAGCGCGAAGGACGGCCATCCGAGCGCGAGACGCTCACGTCGCGCCTGATCGACCGCCCGATCCGCCCGCTCTTTCCCGACGAGTTCCGCTGCGACACTCAGATCATAGCGACCGTACTCTCCTATGACCTCGAGTCCGATTCCGACATTCTCGCCATGGTCGCCGCCTCGGCGGCGCTCACGCTGTCTGGCGTGCCCTTCATGGGCCCGATCGGCGCGGCCCGGGTCGGCCTGATCAAAGGCGAAATCAGGGTCAACCCGATGGTCGAGGACATGAAGGATTCGACCCTCGACCTCGTCGTCGCCGGCACCGCCGACGCCGTGCTGATGGTCGAGTTGGAGGCCCAGGAGCTCAGCGAAGAGACGATGCTCAAGGCCGTCATGGCCGGCCACGCCAGCTTCCAGCCTGTCATCGCCGCGATCATTCGCCTTGCCGAGAAGGCGGCCAAGGAGCCGCGCGACCTTCCCGCAAGCGACCGCGCCGAGGTCGAGAAGGCAGTGCTCGAGGTCTGCGAGGCCGATCTGCGCGCCGCCTATTCGCTCACCCAGAAGCAGGAACGCTATTCTGCGGTCGACGCCGTCAAGGCCAAGGTGACGGCCGCCCTCGCGCCGGAGGGCGGCGAGGCCAAGTTCCCGGCTTCCGAAGTCGCCGAGGCGATCCACAGCGCTCAGGCCAAGGTCGTGCGCTGGAACATCCTGGATCACGGCCGCCGCATCGACGGTCGCGACCTGACGACCGTGCGGCCGATCCTGGCCCAGGTCGGCGTGCTGCCGCGCACCCACGGCTCCGCGCTCTTTACCCGCGGCGAGACGCAGGCGCTGGTGGTGGCCACGCTCGGCACCGGCGAGGACGAGCAGTACGTGGACTCGCTCGACGGCACCTACAAGGAGCGGTTCCTGCTCCACTACAACTTCCCGCCTTACTCGGTCGGCGAGACCGGCCGCATGGGCACGCCCGGCCGGCGCGAGATCGGTCACGGCAAGCTCGCCTGGCGCGCCATCCGTCCGATGCTGCCGACGGCGGCCGAGTTCCCCTATACGATCCGCGTGGTTTCCGAGATCACCGAGTTCGAACGGCTCGTCCTCGATGGCCACGGTGTGCGGCTCGTCGCTTGCGCTGATGGACGCCGGCGTTCCGCTGAAGCGGCCGACCGCCGGCATCGCCATGGGCCTCATTCTCGAAGGCGCGCGCTTCGCCGTGCTGTCCGACATCCTCGGCGACGAGGATCACCTCGGCGACATGGACTTCAAGGTCGCCGGCACCAGCGAGGGCGTCACCTCCCTGCAGATGGACATCAAAATCGCCGGCATCACCGAGGAGATCATGCGGGTCGCGCTCGCCCAGGCGCGCGAGGGCCGTCTGCATATCCTCGGCGAGATGAGCAAGGCGATCACCGGCGCGCGCGCCGAACTCGGCGAGTTCGCCCCGCGCATCGAGACGATGAAGATCCCGACCGATAAAATCCGCGAGGTGATCGGCACGGGCGGCAAGGTGATCCGCGAGATCGTCGAGAAGACCGGCGCGAAGGTCAATATTGAGGATGACGGCACTGTGAAGATCGCCTCCAGCGACGGCGCCAAGATCAAGGCCGCGATCAACTGGATCAAGTCGATCGCCTCCGAGCCGGAAGTCGGCGCGATCTACGACGGCACGGTCGTCAAGACCGTCGAATTTGGCGCCTTCGTCAATTTCTTCGGTTCCAAGGACGGCCTTGTCCACATCTCCCAACTCGCCAAGGGCCGGGTCGCCAAGACCACGGACGTCGTCAAGGAAGGCGACAAGGTGAAGGTCAAGGTGCTCGGACACGACGACCGCGGCAAGGTGAAGTTGTCGATGCGTGTGGTCGACCAGCAGACCGGCGCCGATCTCGAGAAGGTCCAGGCCGCAGAAAACGCGAACGTCGCAGCCGACTGAAGCTAGAACGCGGGTTTGTGAAGCGGCGCCCGTCGGGGCGCCGCTTTTTTATCGTGCGCCCCGGCGCGCGGACAGTGGCCTCCGTCACAGCAGGGCGTTTAACGGCCTAGTAAGGATGCGGAGCTATCGAAATCGCCGGGGGGCGAAGAAGTGGGGATGACATGAAAGTCAGTTTTTCCGCTGGTCTGGATGACGGCCGTGACTTGACTCCGATCGGCCGCGTCAGCGCCACCACCCGCTGGCGGGCGGCCGCGGAGCCGGGAACCGAAGAGGAGCGGAAGGCGGCGATCGGCTCACTCGTTCGTGAAGCCGCGGAATACGACGCCGACGCCATCGTCGACGTCCGGTTCCAGGTGGACGGGGTCAAAGGCGTCGACATCGAGGGCGTCGCGCTTCAGCGCGTCACCGTGACTGGACTTGCCGTCCGCTTTGCGAAGGCCGCGGCGGCCTGAGCATTCCGACTGGGGCGAGTTCCGCGCGCCGAGCTATTCGGCGGCCTGACGCACCAAAGGCCAGGTCGCTTCTCTGCGGCGCAGCGCGTCTTCGCGCTCGAGGATGTAGTCGCGGGTCAGCGGAACCGCGTCCTGGCGCTTGGCGAGTTGGATCTGGAACACCATGTGGCCGTCGACGCGGAACGCGGTCTCCGACCCCGCGAGATAGAATTCCCACATCCGGCAGAACCGGTCGCCGGCGATCTCCGCCGCCTTGTTCCAGTTCGCCATGAAGCGCTCGCGCCACGCGCGCAGCGTCTCGGCGTAATGCAGCCTCAGAATCTCGATGTCCGTGACGTAGAGCCCCGCCCGTTCGATCGCCGGCAACACCTCCGAAAGGCTCGGAATGTAGCCGCCCGGAAAAATGTATTTGCGGATCCAGGCGTTGGTCGCCCCGGGAACGGAATTGCGCCCGATCGCGTGAAGCAGCATCACCCCGTCGTCTTTGAGCAGTCGGCGGACGTTGAGGAAAAATTCGTCGTACCGCGTGACCCCGACATGCTCGAACATGCCGACCGAAACGATGCGATCGAACGTCTCCGTCACGTCGCGATAGTCCTGCAGGCGGAAATCCAGGCGCTCGGCGAAACCCGACTGCCGCGCGCGCTGCTGCGCCACCGCGACCTGCTCCTCGGACAAAGTGACGCCGGTTGCCCTTCCCGCGCCCGCGACGCCGGCGAGATAGAGCGCCATGCCGCCGAAGCCGCAGCCGATGTCGAGCACGGTCGCGCCCTCCTCAACCACGAGCTTGGCCGCGATATGGCGCTTCTTCGCACTCTGGGCGTCGTCGAGCGACTGCCCGGGATGCTCGAAATAGGCGCAGGAATATTGTTTGTCGGCATCGAGAAAGAGGTCGTAAACCCGCCGATCGTGATCATAGTGTCGGGCGATATTCGCTTTCGCTCGCTTGCGGTCGTTGATCTGATGGAAACCGCGGAAAGCGACGCGGGCTTTCTCGATCGCCTTGACCCAGGGCAGCACTTCTATTTTCGCAAGATTTCGGGCGCCGAGCTCGAGAATTTGATACAGCGTTCCCTTGGTGACGACGAACCGGCCGTCCATGTAGAGTTCGCCGAGATAGAAGGATGGGTCGATCAACAGCTCGCGCTCAGCCGCCCGATCGACGAGGCGGGCGCCGAGTTCCGGTCCCGCGCCGTCGCCGAACCGGTGCCGGACGCCGTCCGCCATCTCCAATTCCAGATTGCCCGTCTGCACCAGCTTGCCGAGCAGCGCTGCAAAAGAACCGACCATGCCCTGACACCCCGTTCTCGCAGCGGACCTCCCTACCGCTGCGTCACACCTAATGCTTAGGTTATGGAGAGTTCACCGGGCATTTCAAGGCCGAACCCAATACTTCCGCTCGGCTCACGCGAAATTGAGACGCGTCTTGGTTTGGCCCCATTCGTCGGGGTATGTCCGCCGCCGTTTTCCTTTCGCGGTTTTTGCGATAGACGACGGTCAGATCGGCTGAGGATTTCCAGTTCGTGCAGTATGTTTCGACGCGCGGGGCAGCGCAGATGCTCGGCTTTGCCGACGCGCTTCTCGCCGGCCTCGCCCGGGACGGCGGACTTTATGCGCCGCTGACGCTGCCGAAGTGGCGGCCGGACGACATTCGGGAGCTCCGAGGGCTGCGCTACGATCGCGTAGCGGTTCGCCTCATGTCCGAATTCGTTGGCGACGACTTCTCGGCCGCCGAACTCGAGGCGATAACGATCGACGCCTACGCTGGGTTTCGACATGCTGCGACCGCGCCGCTGGTTCAGATCGAGCCGAACCTTTTCGCGCTCGAATTGTTCCATGGCCCGACGCTGGCGTTCAAGGATTTCGCCATGCAATGGCTCGGGCGCGCGATGAACCGCGTGCTGGACGACCGCAGCGAACGCGCGACCATCCTGGGCGCGACCTCGGGCGACACGGGAGCGGCGGCGATTGAAGCGTTCGGCGGACTCGCTCGAACCGACGTCTATATCCTTTATCCGCAGGGACGCGTGTCAGACGTCCAGCGCAGACAGATGACCACGGTCGGCAAGGCGAACGTGCATGCGCTCGCGATCGAGGGCACGTTTGACGACTGCCAGCGCATCGTCAAGGACCTGTTCGGCGATCTCGGTTTTCGCGACGCGATGCGTCTGTCGGGCGTCAACTCGATCAACTGGGCCCGCATTTTGGCTCAGGTCGTGTATTACTTCGTCGCCGCGGTCGCCCTTGGCGCCCCGGACCGGGCAATCTCCTTCGCCGTGCCAACCGGCAATTTTGGCGATATCCTCGCTGGTTACTATGCCAAGCGCATGGGTCTTCCGATCGAGCGGCTGATTATCGCCACCAACGAGAACGACATCCTCGCCCGCACGCTGGCGACTGGCCGCTACGAGCCGCGCGGGGTCAAGGCCACGCAATCGCCGTCAATGGACATTCAGGTGTCATCCAACTTCGAGCGCCTGCTCTTCGAGGCCTCCGGCCAAGACGCGAAAGCGGCGCGCGCGCTGATGACCCAATTCGCCGACGACGGATCGTTTGCGATCCCCGCGGCGACCTTAGCGCGAATTCGCGCCGATTTCAGCGCCGAGCGCGTCGACGAGGTCCGGTGCGCCGCCGAGATGACGCGCCTCCATCGCGAATGCGCTCTCATCGTCGATCCGCATAGCGCAGTCGGAATCGCCGCCGCGCGGCGCGGACTGGCCGCCGCGCCGGCGACGCCGATGGTCGCGCTCGGAACCGCGCACCCGGCCAAGTTCCCGGAAGCGGTTGAAGCCGCGACCGGCGTGCGCCCTCAGCTACCCGTCCATCTCGCCGATCTCATGGGACGACCCGAGACGATCGTCGTGCTCCCGAACGACAAGACGGCGGTCGCGCGATATCTGCGTGAAACCATGAGAGGAACGGCGTGAGCGTCCGCGCCACTACGCTGCCGTCTGGCCTCGCCGTCGTCACGGACGCCAACGCGCACGTCCGGACCGCGGCCATCGGCGCGTTTGTCGCGGCCGGCTCCCGTCATGAGAGCGTCGCCGAGCACGGCCTGTCGCATCTCCTCGAGCACATGGCGTTCAAGGGCACCCGCCGGCGAAGCGCCCGCGAAATCGCCGAGGCGATCGAGGACGTCGGCGGAGATCTCAATGCGGAAACCGGCGTCGAGCGGACAGGTTACTTCGCTCGGGTCATCGGCAGCGATGTCGGTCTTGCGCTTGACGTTCTCGGCGACATTTTGACCGACAGCGTTTTCGACGCGGCCGAACTCGAACGCGAGAAGAACGTCATCGTCCAGGAAATCGGCGCTGTGGAAGATACGCCGGACGACTATGTGTTCGATCTCCTGACCGCCAGCGCCTGGCCGGACCAAGCAATTGGTCGCCCGATCCTCGGCACCCGCGAGCGGGTCGGAGGGTTCGATCGGGAGGCGATCGAGCGTTACCTGCAACGGCGCTATGGAGCGTCCTCGACTGTGGTCGCCGCTGCGGGGGCGATTGATCACGATGAGATCGTCGAACTGGCTGGTTCGCGCCTCGCCGGCCTGCCAAGCGCGCAGCCGGCGCCGCTCACGCCTGCCGAATATCGCGGCGGGGAGACGCGCCTCAAGCGCAAGCTCGAGCAGACGCATGTCGTGGTCGCCTTCGAGGGCCGGCCCGTCGGGGCGCCGGACCATGATGCGGCGCAGGTGTTCGCGGCCGCAACCGGCGGCGGCATGTCGTCACGTCTATTCCAGGAGGTTCGGGAAAAGCGCGGCCTCGCCTATTCGATCTACTCGTTTCACTGGGACTACGCGGACACCGGCCTTTTCGGCGTCTACGCCGGCTCGGCCGACCGCGACGCCGCCGAGGTGGTCGCCGCCTCGCTCGATTGTCTGGCAGAAGCAACCCAAACGCTTGCAGAGGGGGAAATCCGGCGGGCCAAAGCGCAGATGAAGGTTTCGATTCTGGCGGCGCTCGAATCGCCTGCCGCGCGCGCTCAGCAGCTCGCGCGGCAGATGCAGATTTACGGCCGGCCTCTGTCGCTCGACGAGATGATCGCGCGCGTGGACGCCATCTCCGCCGACGCCGTTCGCAAAACCGGCGCGGCCATGCTTAAATCGCCGCCCACCGTCGCTACGATCGGCGCTGTCGCCAAGGTTCCCGGCCGGGCCCAGGTCGCCGAGGCGCTGAGGGGAGTTCTGATGGCGCTTTTCGGCTTGACACGATCGGTCAATCCCGAGCCCCTCCTGCGTGGCGACGGGCTCTACCTGCGCCCGGCGACGCCAGCCGATTTTGCCGCCTGGTCGCAGCTCAGGGCGGCGAGCCGCGCCTTCCTCGAGCCGTGGGAGCCGACCTGGCCGGAGGACGACCTGACCCAGGCGGCCTTCCGGCGCCGGCTCAAGCGCCAGGAGGAGGACATGGCGCGCGACGAGGCCTACGCCTTCCTCATTTTCGACCAGACGTCGGAACAATTGATTGGCGGCGTCACGCTTGGCGGCGTCCGACGCGGCGTGTCGCAAAACGGAACGTTCGGCTACTGGATGGGCGCCCCTTACGCCGGTAAGGGACGCATGACGCGAGCGGTCGCGGCCATGGTCGAATTCGCTTTTGCCAAATTGCGGCTGCACCGGGTCGAGGCGGCCTGCATCCCGGACAACGCGCCCTCGATCGCGCTGCTCGAGCGCAACGGCTTCCAGCGCGAGGGATTTGCGCGCGGCTACCTCAAGATCGACGGGGCCTGGCGCGATCATGTCCTTTTTGCGCTCCTCGAAGGCGATGCGCGGACGCGATCGACGGCGGTCTGACTTGTCGGTTATCGATTCGCGCGCCGCTGACACCGTTCTTCGCACGGAACGCCGCCCCGCCCGGTCGGGAGCGAGGCGCATGGCCCGCGTTGTCGCCGCCGCGTTGCGCCTGGTCATGTTCGTAGCGGTCGTCCTTTCGGCCTGCCGGCCGGCGCTGGCCGTCCAGTCGGTGCGCGTGTCCGCCGATTCCGACGCGATCGATCTCACCCGGGCCGTCGAGCACTATAGCGCCCAGGGCGACCGCATTCAGGTCTCAACCGCGCCGGGCGCCGACGGGATCGTCCGTCGCATCGAGGTGAGCGCGCTCGAGGCCGGCGCCGAGCCGGCGTGGATTGTGTTCGCGCTGACCAATGATTTCGACGAGCAGCTGACCCGACTGATTGTCGCCCCCCACTTTCGCTTCGTCGGTTCCGGAGTGATCTGGCCGGATCTCGGCTCCTCTCGCATCACCACGATCACCGCGAGCCAGGGGCAGGCCCCGGAGCGGGAAGACAACAATCAGGCTGACGTTTTCCGCCTGACGCTCGACCCCGGCACGACGGTGACCTATGTCGCCGAACTGCGCACCGCCTCGCTGCCGCAGCTCTACCTGTGGGAGCCGGACGCCTTCAAGGACAAGTCCACCAGCCTCACGCTCTACCAGGGCATCCTGATCGGCATCGCGGGCCTGCTCGCGCTCTTCCTGACGATCGTGTTCGTCGTGCGCGGGGCGATGATCTTTCCCGCCGCGGCCGCTCTCGCCTGGGCCGTGTTCGTCTATGTCTGCGTCGACTTCGGTTTTTGGCGGAAGATGTTCGGGCTCGAGGACGCCTCGGAGCGGATCTGGCGCGCCGGGGTCGAGGCGACCATCGCCGCAACCCTGATCGTTTTCCTGTTCGCCTATCTCAATCTGCGCCGCTGGCATGTCCGCTACACCCATTTCGCGCTCGCCTGGCTCCTGTTGATGGCCGCGGTCGTCGCGCTCTCGGTGTTCAACGCGCCGATCGCCGCAGGCGTGGCGCGTATCTCGATCGCGACCGTGGCGGGCGTCGGCCTGCTCCTCATCCTGAGCCTCGCGGCGCGCGGGTCCGATCGCGCGGTGATGCTGATCCCGACCTGGTATCTGCTCGCCGTCTGGGTGGTGGCGGCCGGCGCCGCGGCGCTCGGCTACCTGACCAACGACCTCGCGGCCCCGGGCCTGGTCGGCGGCTTGGTGCTGATTGTCATGTTGATCGGCTTCACGGTGATGCAGTTCGCCTTCTCTGGCGCCCGCGGAGCCGGCGACAGGGTGGGCGACGCGGAGCGGCGCTCGCTGGCTATGGCCGGCTCGGGCGAAGCGATCTTCGACTGGAACGTGGTCAACGACGAGATCAGCGGCGGCGACGCGCTCGAAAGTCAGCTCGGTCTCCGGCGCGGCGCGCTGGAAGGGTCAGCGGCCAACTGGCTCGACGTCCTGCATCCGCTCGACCGGGACCGCTATTCCCTGGCCCTCGACGGGCTGTTGCACCAGCGCTCCGGACGGATCAACCACGAGCTCAGGCTGCGCGGCGCCGACGGCCATTATTTCTGGTACACGCTGAAGGCCCGGCCGGTCGTCAGCGCAGACGGCGAAGTGGTGCGGGTCATCGGCTCGCTGGCGGACGTCACCGAGATCAAGTCCGCCGAGGAGCGCATGCTCCACGACGCCATTCACGACAATCTCACTGGGCTGCCGAATCGCGAACTGTTTCAGGACCGCCTCGACACGGCCGTCAACCAGGCGGGGAAACCCGGCGCCTCTACGCCAATCACGGTTGTCGTCGACATCGACGATTTCAAGCGGGTCAACGATTCATACGGTCTGTCGATGGGCGACGCGACGCTGCTGGCGATCGCCCGCAGGCTGGCGCGCGACCTCAAACCGGGCGACACTCTTGCCCGGCTGGCCGGCGACCAGTTCGGCGTGATCGTTTTCGCCGACCCGCGGCCGGCCGAATTCGGCGAGCGGCTGGATGCCCTGCGCGCGGCGCTCGCCGCCCCGATCAGCTTCGGCGAACGGGAGATCGCGCTCACCGTATCGATTGGCGCGGCCATATACGATGCAAAACTGCACGCCAAAGGCGGCGACCTCGTCGCCGACGCGCAACTGGCGCTGGCCAATGCGAAAAAGGGCGGCGGCGACCGGGCCGAGTTGTTCACCAGAATCATGCGCTCGTATCGCTCGGACCGGCAGTCGCTCGAAAACGACATCCGCCACGCGCTCAAACGCGGCGAGATCATGGTGCTGTTCCGGCCGATCGTGCGGCTCGAGGATCGGACAGTCGCCGGCTTCCAGGCCTTGACCCGCTGGCGGCATCCGAGACTGGGCCTTCTCGAGGAGAGCGATTTCGGCCCGGCGGCCGAAGCGACCGGCGCTGTGATCGATATCGGCTCCTTCGCGCTCGAGAACGCGGCGGGTGAGCTCGCCGCCTGGCAGAAGGCGCTCGAGGTCAATCCTCCGATTTTCATCACCGTCGGCGCGTCGTCGCGGCAAATGCTCGGCCACGATCTCCTGACCGACGTCCGAGCCGCGCTCACCCGCCACTTCGTGCAGCGGGGTTCGCTGAAGATCGCGATCGCCGAAAGCCTGGTGATGGAGAACCCCGAATACGCCGCCGCCGTTCTGAGACGCGTGCGCGAGATCGGCGGGGCGTTGATGCTGGATCGGTTCGGCGCCGGCTACACCTCGCTCGGGCATTTGCCTCAGTACCGGTTCGACGCCATGCGGATCGACGCCTCCCTGGTGCGACCGAACGCCTTCGGCCAGCGCTCGCCGATTCTGCGTTCCGTGGTCGCCATGGCGAACGAGATCGGCATGGACGTCATTTCCGAGGGGGCCGACACCGAGTTGGATGCGGTCGAACTCGCCCAGATCGGTTGCCAGTTCGCGCAAGGGTCGGCGTTCGGCCAGCCGATGGGCGCCGCCGCCGCGCGAAAGCTGATGGGCGCGGAGCCGGGCTGACGGGCCGAGGGGGCGAGCCTATGTGACGCTGGCGTGGCCAGGGTTCGGGCCGCCGCCGCTCTCGCGCCGGTCAAGGTCTCGCGCGCCTTCTAGCCCGACTTTCTCAACCGAGGTAGCGCGCGAGCGGAAAGGCGCGTGGAATCAAGGGTAGGCTGCCGAAGGTCTCCACTACATGGGGCGCAACGGGAGCTGCGCCGCCGGACCGGGAACGGCGATTCGCGGCGGCGGCTGCGGCGGCAGGGCGAGGCCGAGTTGTTGCAGGAGAAGCTTCTGGTCGACATTCGGCTCGGTGTGTCGGCACATGATCAGCGTTCGGCCGTCGGTGGTGGGGAAGTGGACGTCGAGCATTTGTATGCCGGCGAGCTTGTCGAGCACGGCGCGCGGGGTGAGGCCGGCGGCCATCGGCCGGAGCCGGGCGCGCAGCGTGACGTGCAGGCAATAGGCGAGGAAGGCCACGAAGATGTGCGCCTCGACGCGGCTCTCGAGCTGGTGGTAGATCGGCCGGAGTTGCAGATCGTCCTTGAGGTTCTTGAAGGCCGCCTCGACTTCGACGAGTTGAATGTAGAACCGCCACAGGTCGGCGGGATCGCGCCCAGACATGTTGGTGCGCAAAAGGTAGCGGCCTTCGCGCCGGCGCGCCTGGCGCAGCTTCTTGCGGTTGAGCGCGTAAGTGAAGGCGGCGGTGTGGGGATCGACCTTGATGTCGAGGAGGCGCCACGCCGCGGGCGCCTTGGCTTTGGCGGCGCCGAGCTTCATCAGTAGGCTCTCGCGGGTGAGGTCCATCAGCGCCAGCTTCGCCAGGCGCGCCCACAGCCATTTCAACCGCCGCTTCCGCATGGCGCGCTCCTTGTCGATGCGCGCCCGGCTCTGGGCGAACACGTAAAGCTCGTCGTCCTCGGCCAAGAGCTTCACTTCGACGCCCGGCCGCACCTCATGCCACGGCAGGCCGACGAGAGACTTCTCCAGCTTGCCGAGGCGTCCCTTCGGGGTCCCCACCAGATAGGCGACCGGCGGATCGGATTGCCGCATTTCGGCGAGCACGTCCTCGGTGGGGATGCCGCGGTCCATCACCCAGATGCGCTCCGCCTTGCCGTACTGCGCCTCGATCTTCGAAAGGAAGGCGCGCAGCGTCGTCTTGTCGGAAGTATTGCCGGGGAGAACCTCGTAGGCGAGCGGAAAGCCGTCGGGTGTCACCACGAGCGCAATGACCACCTGCACGCAGTCCGGACGCTTGTCGCGGCTGTAGCCGTAGCGGCGTTTGTCGCTGTCGTCGTCTAGATCAGCTTCTGCGGCGCAGGGCCATCCTGCGCACGCGGGGCATGGACGGCCACTGTTTTTTGCCGCCCGGCTCGCCCTGGGATATCCTGTCTCATCGAATTGGATACGCCATGCGGCTTCGAAAACTCATCGCAGCGCCTACGAAGAAGGAAGCGGTGCGGCAGGCGCCGAAGGCGCCCACGCAGGAGCCGTCCTTGTCCGATGATCTGCGCGCGGCGGTCAAGATTGCGCGAAGCCTCGCCCCCCCGGACCCGGAGTTCGACCCAAAGCGCTTCAGCGACGAGATGTGGGGACATTAAGTCGCGTCGACGCCCCCGCCGTGCGCTACGGGATGCACACATCTTTTAGCAGGCGTGCGCCGCTCAATGGCGGCTAGCGTCCCCGCCCCCCTTGTGGGGGCGGGACAGGGTGGGGGGTCGCGCCCTCATTCGGGGGAAATGGCGCCAAGTTTTCGAAGTTCGGCGCGACCCCCCTCCTCAATCCTCCCCCACAAGGGGTGAGGAAGCCGCCCTCCGCGGGTCGGGCACGCCGGCAGCGAGCCGCGAGAGATGTGTGCATCCCGTAGCGCCGTGCGAAAGGCGGGGACAACCGCCTCTGGTCCTTGCCAAGCGCCTCGCGTCGGCCAATCTGGCGCTCATGAAATTCCCGCCAACTCTTCTCGACGAGATCCGGGCCCGGCTTCCGGTCTCGGAGGTGGTGGCGCGGCGCGTCAAGCTGCGCAAGCAGGGGCGGGAATGGGCGGGCCTCTCGCCGTTCAACGCCGAGAAGACCCCATCGTTCTTCGTCAACGACCAAAAGGGTTTCTATCACGACTTTTCGTCGGGCAAGCACGGCGACATCTTCCGGTTCCTCATGGAGACCGAGGGCTTGAGCTTCCCCGACGCGGTTGAGCGCCTCGCCGGCATGGCCGGCGTGCCGATGCCGAAGATGAGCAGCGCCGACGTCGCAGAGGAAAAGAAGCGGGCGAGCCTTCTCGAGGTCTTGGCGATGGCCGAGCGCCTGTTCGCCGCCAATCTCCATGAGCCGGTCGGCGCCAAAGCGCGCGGCTATCTGTCCGACCGCGGTCTCGGCCCGGCGGTGCAGGAGCGGTTCTCGCTCGGCTTCGCGGCGCCGGATCGTTTCGCCCTGCGCGACGCGTTGGCGGCGCAGGGGGTCGGCGCCGACCAGATGATCGAGGCGGGCCTGCTCATTCACGGCGAAGGGATCGCCGTGCCTTACGACCGCTTCCGCGACCGGGTGATGTTCCCGATCCACGACCGCGCCGGCAAGCCGATCGCCTTCGGCGGCCGCGCGATGGAGCCGGGAGCGAAGGCCAAGTACCTCAATTCGCCGGAGACGGCGCTCTTCCACAAAGGCTCGCTGCTGTTCAATCACCATCGGGCGCGCAAAGCCGCCCACGACAAAGGTCGGCTGGTTGTCGTCGAGGGCTATGTCGACGCGATCGCGTTGAGCGAGGCGGGATTCCCCGAGGTCGTCGCGCCGCTCGGCACGGCGCTGACCGCCGACCAATGCGCGCTACTGTGGGCGATGGCGGAGGAGCCGATCCTGTGCTTCGACGGCGACAGCGCCGGACGCAAGGCGGCCTTTCGCGCGATCGATACGGCGCTGCCGTTGATCGGCGCCGGCAAGAGCTTGCGGTTTGCGCTTCTTCCCGAGGGCCAGGATCCGGACGATCTCATTCGCACAAGCGGCGCGCCGGCGATGGCGGATGCGCTGAAGGAGGCGCGTCCCTTCGCCGACATGCTGTTTCTGCGCGAAAGCGACGACAGGCCGCTGGACACGCCGGAGAGCCGCGCGGCGCTGGAGCGAAGGCTTGACGAAGCCGCCGCCGCGATCGTCGACGAGACTCTCCGGCGACACTACCAGGCCGACATGAGGCGACGGCTTCAGGCGCTGTTCGGCGACGATCGCTCGCGGTCCGGCGAGCGCGGCGCGCTACGACCGTCAGGGGTCGAGCGGCGCGGCAAGCCGTTTCAGCCGCGCGGGCCGCGCATCGGCGTGGCCGAGGCGCCTCTGCCGCCCCAGGAGCGGCTGGCTCGCCGGGCGCGCGAGCCGGCGCGCGAACTTGTGATCCTGGCAATCGCACTCGGCCACCCGGCGTTGCTGGAGGCGCACTGGGAGGAGCTCGCGGCGCTCGAGTTCGCCGCGCCGAGGCTCGCCGCCTTTCGCGACGCCCTCGTCGCCCAGCCGGCCGATGCGCTTGATTCGTCCGAAGCCTTGGCCGGGGCCCTGATCGCCGCCGGCCGCGGCGCCGAGCGCGAGCGTATTCTCAGCGAGGCCGCGAAGACCCCCACCTGGTGGTGCGTGAGGACCGAGGCTGCGCCGACCGACGCCGAGCACGTCTTGCGGCAGAGCCTGGCCTTGCATCGGCGGGCGGGCGCGCTAAATAGGGAGCTGAAACTCGCGGAGCGGTCGCTGGCCGACGAGCCAAACGAGCAAAATTTCGCCAGATTGCTGGACATTAAGGCGCATATGGCGGACCTCGCCCACGCCGAGGCGGCGATAGAGGGGTTTGGCGACCTGTCGGGGCGGCCAACATCGTCGATCTGATCGCGGATCGAGGGGAGGGGCGAGCTATGGCAGGCGAGCGAATGAACGAACGCCGTCGGCGCCGGTCGCCCGGAGCCGGCGGCGATCTGACGTGTCGAGCGAGCTCGCGGATTTCCGCGCAGCCCTGCAAGACGTGGCGTGAATGACCCGTGCGCCGGGCGCGGGCCAACGGAGTGTTTCATGGCCAAGAAGGACGAGGCAAAGGGCGAAGGCGAAGCCGCGGCCGTGGAGACGACGGACAGCCCCCTTCTCGATCTGACCGACGCCGCCGTCAAGCGGCTGCTCAAGCTCGCCAAGAAGCGCGGCTGGGTGACCCAGGACGAGTTGAACGCCGTCCTGCCGTCGGAAGAGATTTCGTCCGACCAGATCGAGGACATGAACGCGATGCTCAGCGAGATGGGCATCAACGTCGTCGACAGCGAGGATACGGAAGAGGCCGAGAAGGAGGGTTCCGACTCCTCCGACGAAGAAGAGAGCGAGGGCGGCGAACTCGTCGAGACGACCCGTTCGACCGCGGTCGCGACCCGTACTTCGGAGCCGAGCGAGCGGACCGACGATCCGGTGCGCATGTATCTGCGCGAGATGGGCTCGGTCGAGCTCCTGTCGCGCGAGGGTGAAATCGCCATCGCCAAGCGGATCGAGGCCGGCCGCGAGGCGATGATCGCCGGCCTGTGCGAGAGTCCGCTGACCTTCCAGGCCATCATCATCTGGCGCGACGAGCTCAACGAAGCCAAAATCCTGCTGCGCGACATCATTGATCTCGAGGCGTCCTACACCGGACCCGACGGCAAAAAGCCGCCGAAGGTCGACTACACCGCCCCCGGCGCGCCCCCCGCGCCGAACCCGGTGCGCGACCGGCTCGCGCCCGCGACCGCGCCGGCTGCTCCGCCCGAGGGCTTCGAGGGCGACGGCGCCCCGCTGCCGGACAGTTTTGAGGACGAGGACGATCTCGAGAACTCGATGTCGCTCTCGGCCATGGAGGCCGACCTCAAGCCGCGCGTGCTGACGACCTTCGACCGCATCGCCGAGGCCTACAAGAAGCTGCGTCGCCTGCAGGACCAGAATGTCGAGAACAAGCTCCGCAGCGAGTCGCTGTCGCCGGCGCAGGAGCGCAAGTACAAGGCGCTGAAGAAGGAGATCGTCGCCGACGTCAAGTCGCTGTCGCTCAACCAGAACCGCATCGACGCGCTGGTGGAGCAGCTCTACGACATCAACAAGCGGCTGATCAGCCTCGACATTCGCCTGATGCGCATGGCGGAGGGGCACCGCATCGGCCGCGAGGACTTCCTGCGCAACTACCAGAACTCGGAGCTCGATCCGAAATGGCTGTTGCGCGTCTCGAAACTGACGACCCGCGGCTGGAAGGAATTCATCGCGCTCGACAAGATTGCGATCAAGGACATCCGCGCCGAGATCCAGTCGCTCGCCCAGGAGACGGGTCTCGAGATCCAGGAATTCCGCAACCTGGTGCAGATGGTGCAGAAGGGCGAGCGCGAGGCGCGCCAGGCCAAGAAGGAGATGGTCGAGGCGAACCTCAGGCTCGTCATCTCGATCGCCAAGAAATACACCAACCGCGGCCTGCAGTTCCTCGACCTGATCCAGGAAGGCAACATCGGCCTGATGAAGGCGGTCGACAAGTTCGAGTATCGCCGCGGCTACAAGTTCTCGACTTATGCGACCTGGTGGATCCGCCAGGCGATCACGCGCAGCATCGCCGATCAGGCGCGAACGATCCGCATCCCCGTGCACATGATCGAGACGATCAACAAGATCGTGCGCACCTCGCGCCAGATGCTGCACGAGATCGGCCGCGAGCCGACGCCGGAGGAGCTTTCCGAAAAGCTGGCGATGCCGCTCGAGAAAGTGCGCAAGGTGTTGAAGATCGCCAAGGAGCCGATCAGCCTCGAGACCCCGATCGGCGACGAGGAGGATTCCCACCTCGGCGATTTCATCGAGGACAAGAACGCGGTGCTGCCGATCGACGCGGCGATCCAGTCGAACCTGCGCGAGACCACCACGAGGGTGCTGGCCTCGCTCACCCCGCGCGAGGAGCGGGTCTTACGCATGCGCTTCGGCATCGGCATGAACACCGACCACACGCTCGAAGAGGTCGGCCAGCAGTTCTCGGTCACCCGCGAACGCATCCGCCAGATCGAGGCCAAGGCCCTGCGCAAGCTGAAGCACCCGAGCCGCAGCCGGAAGCTGAGGAGCTTTTTGGATAATTGAGCCTCAGGTTCGGGGCGCTGGGGGTCGAACTCAAGCGCTCGGCGCCAGACCGGCGATGGCGCGGATGCTCGGGGAGTAGGCTTCGGTCGAATGCTGGGAGTGGGCCGGAGAGCCGGTTCAAACCCGAGCATGGACGCATCGACAGCGCCCGAGGCGGAAATGTCCCTGAGAGTTCGCCGCCAGGCTTCACGTTTGGCAAATAGCTGACGTTCGCCAGGGTCCGTCCAGAGAACAGGCACTATGCAGACGGGGTAACGCCAAGCGGCGTGCCGCCCTTCCGCTCGTGTTCGTCTCGCCCCCGAACGGTGAGCGCCCGTCCTCGGCAGCCTTTCTGGCGAATGATTGAAAAGCGTCAAAATGTCACGTGTGAGGGAACGCGCAATTGCTTAACATGCCTTGGATGGGGCGGAGGGAACGTGGAGGCAACGTTATGGCGCACGCGGCTGGTCCGAGCGCTCGAGGGGGTTCCTCGCGCCGAACCTCTTCGCGGAAGATCATCGACGTAAAGCGTTCCTTCTGTGAAGCAATGCAGGCGTACGTCGATAAATACTGAACAGAGCCGTGGGACGAGTCCGACTGGGGGCGGCATGGCGACCTCGTTCCTGCTCGAGATGCGCGGTATCGCGAAGAGCTTCAACCGCAATCCCGTTCTCAACGACGTGAGCCTTTCGGTCGGCCGCGGCGAGGTCCACGCGCTTATGGGAGAAAACGGCGCCGGCAAATCGACGCTGATGAAAATCCTGATGGGGATCATCCGCCGCGACGACGGAGAGATCTTGCTCGAAGGACAGACGGTTTCGCCGCGCGACCCGCGTGCAGCGATGGATCTCGGCCTCGCGATGATTTATCAGGAACTCAATCCGGTCCTCGACATGGAGGTGGCCGAGAACGTCTTCCTCGGCCGGGAGATCAAACGCCGGGGCTTTGGGACGTTCGGGGTCGTCGACCTCGGCCGGATGCGCCAGGCCTGCCAGGCGCTATTCGATCGCTTTTCCATCCTGATCGACCCGGCGGCGCGCATGCGCGCGCTCAGCGTCGCGGAAATGCAGCTTGTCGAGATCGTCAAGGCGATCTCGTCGTCGGCAAAAATCATCATTATGGACGAGCCGACCTCGGCGATCACGGAGCGCGAGGTCGCTATCCTGTTTCGCCAGATTGAAGCGCTGCGCGCGCATGGCGTGTCGATTATCTACATCTCGCACAAGCTCGACGAGATCTTTCGGATCGCGGACCGCATTTCGGTCATGCGAGATGGCGTAATGATCATCTCCGACGCCGCTTCGACCTTCGACAGAGACAGCGTCATCCACGCCATGGTCGGTCGGGAGATCACCAACTTCGTTCCGAAGGAGACCGTGCCGATAGGCGAAGCCGTGCTCGCGGTGCGCAATCTCGGATGGAAACAACGGGTGCGCGACGTCAGCTTTTCGGTTCACGCCGGTGAAATCCTGGGCATTGCGGGGCTCATGGGCGCCGGGCGCAGCGAAATGGTCGAAACGCTGTTCGGAATCCGTCGCTCATCCTCGGGCGAGATCCTGATTCAGGGCCGCCCCGCGCGCGTTCGTTCCCCGCGCGAGGCGATCGGGCGCGGTCTGGCGCTCGTCACCGAGGATCGCAAGACCACAGGCCTCAACCTTCTCGGCACGGTCGAGGAAAACATCTCCATCGCCGCCATCGAGCGCATTGCGCGCTACGGGGTGATCCTAAAGGGCGAGGAGCACGCGTGTGCGGAGGACAGCATCGCGACGCTGCGGATCAAGACGCTGTCGCGCGACGCGCTCGTCTCTTCGCTTTCCGGGGGCAATCAGCAGAAGGTGGTGCTCGCGAAGTGGCTGATGACGACCCCCGACATCATCATTCTCGATGAGCCGACGCGAGGGATCGACGTCGGGGCCAAGCGAGACATCTATCTGCTGATCGGCCAACTCGCCCGCAATGGCAAAGCGGTGATCGTCATCTCTTCGGAGCTGATTGAGATCATGGGGCTCGCCGACCGAATCCTGGTTATGGCGGGAGGCCGCATCACCGGCGAGCTCAACCGCGACGCTTTCACTCAAGAGCGCATCATGGAACTCGCCACGCCCGCTGCTGAGGGCGGAAATGCCTGAGAAGCGTCGAACCCCGTACCGGCCCGAACGGTTCTTCCAGGACTTCGGCCTGGTGCTGATCTTCGTGGTCGTGGTCGGCGTGCTCGTCGTTCTCTCGCCGAACGCCTTTGCGCGTCCGGCCAATCTGATCGGGATCATCAAGCAGGCCTCGATCAACGGCGTCCTGGCGATGGGGATGATGTTCGTCATCATTTCCGGCGGCATCGATCTTTCGGTCGGCTCGATTGTCGCCTTTACCGGCGTCGTCGCCGCGAGCCTCGCCCATCCGGGTCAATATCCGCTGGCGCTCACCATCGCGGCGCCGATCGCGCTCGGGGCTGCGATCGGCGCCGTCAACGGCGCCAGCGTCGCCTACGGCCGCATCCCATCGTTTATCGTGACGCTCGCGGCAATGATCGTTTTCCGTGGCGCGGCGCTGATCGCTTGCGACGGGTCGCCGGTTTTCGGAGTGAGCGGCGCTTTCGAGGACATCGCCGGCGGCTTTGTCCGCGACATCGTGCCCTATCTCGCCATCTATTTCGTCGTGGTGGCGCTGGCCAGCGCCTTCGTCCTCAAGATGACGGTGTTCGGCCGGAGGGTTTACGCCATTGGGGGCAATCCTATCGCCGCCGCGGTCTCGGGCATCAACGTCCGGGCGTTGACGACCGGCGTTTACATCATCTCCGGAGCGCTCGCCGGATTCGCCGGGCTCCTGCTCGCATCCCGAACGGTATCCGGCAGCCCGACGGCTGGAGAGGGCTATGAGTTGAACGCCATCGCGGCTGTCATCATCGGCGGCGTCAGCATGAGCGGCGGCGTCGGCCATTGGTACGGTCCCGTGATCGGAGCGCTGCTCATCGCCGTGATCGGCAACGGGCTCGATATCCTGAATGTCTCGTCCTACTACCAGCTCGTCATCCAGGGTTTGATCATCTACTTCGCTGTCTTGGCCGACGTCAGAAGCAAGGGCGGTCTCCGATGACAACGAGATCGGCCGCCTGCGCGCTGCAACGCGCTTTTTTGCATGCATCTCGCATTTGGACCGGAGGCCTCGCAACGCCTCCGCGGCAAACGGAGTGCGGTCGTCCGATACCGACCGCGGAGGAGAGCACATGAGAAGTCTGTTTGTTTCCTGCGCCGCCGCGACGCTGTGCGCCGCGCTGGCGTGGACGCCGACCCTTTCGGCCGAACTCAAGGCCAAGCCCGACCAGAAGTTCGCGCTTCTGATGAGCCACATGGACAATGAGTTCACGGTCCAGATGTCGGGCGCCGTCAAGGACAAGGCTAAGGAACTCGGCGCCAATCTGACCGTGTTCGACGCTCGCAACGAGATCGCCAAGCAAATAAGCCAGGTCGAATCGCTCGTCACGCAGGGCTATACGGGCCTCCTGATCGAGCCGGTCGCCGTTGACGGCCTGGGCCCAGCGCTCGAAGCCGCCAAGAAAGCCGGACTCGTCGTCATCAACGTCAACCAGAGAGTATCCGATCCGAAGGTCACCGACGCCTATGTCGGCGCGAACCCGGTCGAGGGCGGCCAGATCGAGATGGGCTACATCGCCAAGGAGATCGGCGGCAAAGGCAACGTCGCCTTCCTGCTTGGCCCGTTGGGCTCGGACGCCGAGATCGGCCGCACCCAAGGCTACGAGAACGTCCTCAAGAGCTACCCAGACATCAAGGTCGTCTACAAGCAGACCGCGAACTGGCGGACCGACGAGGCGCTGAAGCTGGCGGAAAACTGGCTGCAGACCGGCGCCGATCTCGCCGCCATCGTCTCCAACAACGATGACATGGCGCTCGGCGCGGTCAAGGCGATCAAGGACGCGCATCTGGTCGGCAAGATCAAGGTCGCTGGAATCGACGCCGCGCCCAACGCGCTCGCAGCCGTCAAGGACGGCAGCATGACGGCGACCGTTTCCCAGAACACCACGGATCAGGCGAAGATGGCCATGGAAGCTGCGGTGAAACAAGCGAACGGCGAAAAAATCGATGCGACGATCACCGTGCCGCACGCGCTTATCACCAAGGAAAACGTCGACAACTACATCAAGTAGTCGACGTTGCTCGTCATCGACGGGCGTCGCTTGAAGATTCGTCACGTCGGCCGGGGCATCCGGCCGGCTCTCGCAGGTCAAACAGGCGCAGGGATGCAGCAGCGTCTCATGGCGTCGATCGTTCCCTGCTGGCGGGGTCGGCTTTCCCCTAAGGCGCTTTTTGCCGGCCTCGATCCGCGGCGGGACGGATCGGCAAGGTGAGCAACGGGTCGACCCCGCCGCCTATCGACCGGACTACAGGGCGCCAAGCGATACAATTCGCGCCGCTACGCGACGACCGGCTTCGCCGCGACGACCGGTCGCGCGACGACCGGTCGTCTTCGCCGCGTCGGCGCAGCGTGCTAGAGTTTATTTTCAGATGGGGGTCGGCATCGGAGGAAGCCATGGCTTACAAGGACATTCTGGTCTATCTCGACCCGACCGCCGAGTTCGACGGAGCGGCTGAAGTTCGCCGTCGGTCTCGCCAAAGCGAACGGCGCGAGGCTGATTGGCGTCGATGCGGGCGCAGACACCGGCGCCTTGGCCGCGGACGAGGACGCCGTCACCGCGTCAGGGTTCCAGGAATTGACGCGGGCATCCGGGCTCAAGGCCGTGTTCGTGCCCGCGGACAAACCGGGAGAGGGCGAAGCCTTTACCCATTGCGTCGACCTGATCGTCGCGCCGGCGCCGGCCGGCCTGGCGCGCGAGGTGGTTCGCCGCGCCGCGCTCGACCGGGCGCTGGTCGAATCCGGCGCCCCCATGCTGATCATGCCGCCGGACTGGACCGGCGGCGCGCTCGGCCAGAACGTCGTGATCGCCTGGAACGGCGGACGTGAGGCTCTGCGGGCCGTCCACGACGCCATGCCGTTCCTCGAGAAGGCGCGCAAGGTCACCGTATTCTGCTTTTCCTCACGCCCGAGCGACCTGCGCGCCTCGGCCGAGAGGCTGGTCGAGCATCTCGACGCGCACGGGATCGCCTCGCACATTTCCGATTGGACCAACACCGGCGACCTCACCGCCATCGAGGCCCTGTTCGCCAGCCTCGACACGCAGGACGCGGACCTGATCGTCGCCGGCGCCTTCGGCCATTCGCGGCTTTACGAAGGCCTGTTCGGCGGCGTCAGCCTGGACCTGATGCGCCAGCAGTCGCTTCCGGTGCTGATGTCGCATTGAGCGAGGCGCCGCGGCTATATTCATCGCGCGGTTCGTCTTCGCCTCCATTCGGCGGTTGGGATGGCGCCAAGCCGAGCCGCCGTGAGCTTTTGGCGCAACCGAGAGGCTGCGCGGCGCGAACGGCCATTCCCCGTGTCGGGCCGGGTCCGCTTTTTGGGGCGGCCGCCGGGAAAACGAGGGCCAAATGCGGCGAATCAGTGTCAAATCATGGTTAATCGCCCTACGCGAGTCAAAATCTTGAGCCTATCACCTTGAAATTGTTGAATTGACCGCCAAAACCGTCGCCATCGAGGCCGACCGGAGGGCCTCCTCCCCGGCCGCGCTCGACCTTAAAAGTCGGGCGCGCCGTGCGGGTCGGCCAGACGGTGCAGCCGGTCAGCCGCCGCCAGGGCGAAGCGCAGCAGCAGCGCGCGCCGGGTCGCCGAGGCCATGCGCCTGAATTCCGCCTCCCGCAGCACCTCGGCCCCGTACAGGTCCGCCATGATCAATCCAGCCTCGGCGGGCATGAGCGCAGCAGGCGTCGACTCGGAAATCGCGAAGTAGAGCCGATCGCAGGCGGCGACATAGTCGCGCCATTTCCGGTCCGCCCTGACATCGGCGGGCGACGATTTGACCTCGACGATCAGCACCTCCCCCTCGCCGTTGACGGCGACGATGTCGGCGCGCCGCCCGTCGATCAGCGACAGCTCCGTCAGGCTGGAAAAGCCGCGCGCCCGCAAGAGCCGCCGCACGCCGCGCGCGATCATGAGCGCCGTCTCGGACTGGCGGCCGTCGGGCCGGAGCGCGAGTTCGTCCGCCATCCGTCACCGCCCTTTCGCGTCGGCAAGGACCATCTCGGCCCGTTCGGCGATCATCATCGTCGGCCGGGCTTCCCTCATGACGCGACCGCCCAGCAGGCCACCGCTCGCCCCCGCTTCCTCTCGACCGGCGGCTTCTCCGTCCGGCACCGGTCGAAGGCGAGCGGGCAGCGCGGGTGGAACGGGCAGCCGGGCGGCGGCGCGATCGGCGAAGGCGGCTCGCCGGCGAGCAGGATGCGTTCGCGCTTCGCGGTCGGGTCGGCGACCGGCGTCGCCGCCAGGAGGGCTCTTGTATACGGGTGTTGGGGCTCGAGAAAGATCGCGTCCCGCGCGCCGGTTTCGACCGCGTGGCCGAGGTAGACGACCATCACCTCGTCGGCGATGTGGCGCACCACCGAGAGATCGTGCGAGACGAACACATAGGCGAGGCCGAACTCCTCCTGCAGGCCCGCCAGCAGATTAAGCACCTGGGCGCGGATCGACACGTCGAGCGCCGAGACCGGCTCGTCGAGCACCAGGATCTTCGGTCGCAGGACCAGCGCCCGGGCGATGGCGATGCGCTGCCGCTGGCCGCCGGAGAACATGTGCGGATAGCGGTGGTAATATTCCGGCCTCAGGCCCACCTTGTCCATAATGGCGAGCGCGGCGGCGCGGCGCTCCGAGCCTCGCATGTCGGTGTTGACCAGCAGCGGCTCCTCGAGCGCCTTGCCGATCGTCTGGCGCGGGTTCAAGGAGCCGTAGGGGTTCTGAAACACCATCTGGATCTCGCGCCTGAGGCGCCGGCGGGTCGCAGCGCTGGCGTGCTCGACGTTCTCGCCGTCGATCAGAAGCGCGCCGGCGGTCGGCGCCTCGATGAGCGTCAGCAGCCGGGCGAGCGTCGATTTGCCGGAGCCCGATTCGCCCACGACCGCCAGGGTCCGGCCGACATCGAGCGCAAACGACACGCCTGCCAGCGCCTTGACGGTCGCCGGCGCTCGGAAAGCGCCGCGCGAGACGACATAGTCACGCACGAGCGCCCGGGCTTCGAGCGCCGCCGTCACGAGCCCGCCTCCTGCAGGGCGTGCGGCGCGGGGACGCCTCCCGTGAGCGGTGTATGGCAAAGCGCTGCGCCGAGCTGCGGACCCGCGCGGCGCGGGGCGACGCGGCGGCAGGCCTCGAAGGCGAAGGCGCAGCGCGGCGAAAACAGGCAACCGACCGGACGGTCGAATTGCCCCGGCACCACGCCTGGGATCGCGGGCAGCCGCCGCTCGGTCGCGCGTTCCGGCAGGGCCGCAAGCAGCGCCGCCGTATAGGGGTGGTGGGGATCGGCAAAGAGCGCCCCGGTCGCGTTCGCCTCAACCTGCTGGCCGGCGTACTGGACGATCACGCGATCGGCAGTCTCGGCGACGACCCCCATGTCGTGGGTAATCAGCACCAGCGCCATGCCGTTGTCCCGCCTGAGCCGAAGCAGGAGATCGAGAATCTGCGCCTGAATGGTCACGTCGAGCGCCGTCGTCGGCTCGTCGGCGATCAGCAGTTTCGGCCGGCAGGCGAGCGCCATGGCGATCATCACACGCTGGCTCATCCCGCCGGAAAGCTGGTGCGGAAAGGCGAGCGCCCGCCGTGCAGGGTCGGGAATGCCGACCTCGCCGAGCAACTCGATGACGCGCGCCTGGCGCGCCTGGCGTCCGAGCCCGAGGTGGGCTTGGAGCGCCTCGCCGATCTGGAATCCGACTGTGAAACAGGGGTTGAGCGACGACATCGGCTCCTGGAAGATCATCGCCATGTCCTTGCCGGCGAGGCGGCGGCGCTGATCGGCCGAAAGCGTCATGAGATCGACGCCGTCGAAGGCCATGCGGTCGGCTGTCACCCTCGCGGTCGGCGGCAGGAGCCCCATGGCCGCCAGCATCGCGACCGACTTGCCCGAGCCCGATTCGCCCACGATCGCCAGCACTTCATTGCGGTCGACCGCGACGTCCACGCCGTCAACCGCGGTGAAGGCGCCGTGCCGGGTGGCGAAGGAGACGGTGAGGTTCCGGATGTCGAGGAAAGTCATCCTCACCCCCGCCGCATTTTTGGATCGAGCGCGTCACGCAGGCCATCGCCGGCGAGATTGATGGCGACGACCGTGATCAGAATCGCGAGGCCAGGCAAGGTGACGATCCACGGGTCGGATCGTATGAACTCGCGCGAATCCGCCAGCATCGAGCCCCATTCGGGCGTGGGCGGCTGTGCGCCGAGCCCGAGAAAGCCGAGGCCCGCCGCCTCGAGGATGGCGTCGGACACGCCGAGCGCGGCCATCACGATGAGCGGAGCGAGGCAGTTTGGCAGCACCGTCGACCAGGCAAGCCGGAACGGCTCGACGCCTGCAACCCTAGCCGCTGTGACGTAGTCCTTGTGGAGTTCGCCGAGCGCGGAGGCGCGGACGAGGCGAACATAGCGCGGCAGATAGACGATCGTGACCGCCACGATCGTGTTCACGAGGCTCGGCCCGAGCACCGCCACGACCAGGATCGCGAGCACGAGGCTCGGTACCGCCATGATCAGATCCATGAGCCGGGTCACCGCGACGTCGACGATCGGCCCGGTCATTGCAGCGAAGAGTCCGAGCGCCGCGCCGATGACGAAGGAAACGGCCATCACCGCGAAGCCGATGAAGAGCGACACCCGCGCGCCGTAGATGAGGCGCGACAGCATATCGTGCCCGTCGCCGTCGGTGCCGAGCGGGAACCGCCAGGAGCCGCCGGACTGCCAGACCGGCGGCGCGCGCACCGCATCGCGGAACTGCTCGATCGGCGAATGAGGCGCGATGACGCCTGCGGCCACGGCGGCCAGCAAGACGAGGCCGAAGACCGCGAGACCGAAGACGGCGCCCTTGTTCTCGCGAAAGGCCGCCCAGAACGCCGCGACCGGAGCCGGCTGCGCGAGAACGGCCGCCTCGACCGGGTCGGCGGACGGCGCTTCGGAGACGGCCACGTTAGCGGCCATGGCGAATCCTCGGATCAATCGCCGCATAGATGAGATCGACGACGAGATTGACGAAGATGACGACCGCCGAGACGAGCATGACGCCGCCCTGCAGCGCCGGGTAGTCTCGCCGGCCGATCGATTCGATCAGCCACTTGCCGACTCCCGGCCAGGAGAAGATCGTCTCGGTCAGCACCGCGCCGGCCATGAGGCCCGACACCGAGAGGCCGATCACCGTCACCACCGGCAACATCGCGTTGCGCAGCGCATGGACGCCGATCACCCGGGTGGGCGACAGGCCTTTCGCCCGCGCGGTGCGCACGTAATCCTCACCCAGCACCTCGAGCATCGAGGACCGCGTCATGCGCGCGATCACGCCGAGCGGCACGGTGCCCAGCACAATCGCCGGTAGGATGAGATGGCGCACTGCGTCCAGGAAAGCGCCCGGCTGGTCAGAAAGGAGCGAGTTGATCGTCATGAACCCAGTCGGCTGATCATAATAAAAGTTGATCAGGTCGACGCGGCCCGAGACGGGCAGGAGTTCGAGCCGCACCGACACAAACATGATCAGCAGCAGGCCCCACCAGAAGATCGGCATGGAATAGCCAAACAGCGATACGGTCATCAGCGCCTGGTCGAACACACTGCCACGTTTCACCGCGGCGATCGCGCCGGCTGGCACCCCAACGCAGACGGCAAACAGCATGGCGAAGAACGACAGCTCGAGCGTCGCGGGAAAAAGCGTCAGGAATTCC
This sequence comes from uncultured Alphaproteobacteria bacterium, assembly GCA_963770035.1. GTDB lineage: Bacteria > Pseudomonadota > Alphaproteobacteria > Rhizobiales > Beijerinckiaceae > Roseiarcus. Next base: position 47,664 of record CAVYON010000006.1, read on the forward strand.
GTCAGCACCTTTTGCTGAGTCGCGAGCGATACGCCGAAATCGCCATGCAGGAGCTTCCAGACGTAGTCGAGGAACTGCTTCCAAACCGGCTGGTCCAGTCCGAGCTCATGGCGAAAGTATGCGAGCCGCTCGGGCGAGATGGCGTGCTCGCCGACCCGCACCTCCACCGGATCGCCCGGAACGAGGCGGATCGCGATGAAGGTGAGGAACATCAGCGCCAGGAACGTCGGGATCGTCAGCGCGACCCGACGGAAAAAATAGGCGAACATGGTCGGCTCGATTGCGTCGGGCGCCGCGAGAACGGCGCCCGACTAGCCTTACTGAATGTCCACGCCTTCAAACGCATGCGTCCCAAGCGGGCTTTGCTTGTAGCCCGTCACATTAGCGCGCATGGCCTCGAACACGGTCGAATGCGCGAGCAAAAGCTCGGGCTGCTCGTCGTGCTCGATCTCCTGCATGCGCATATAGAGTTTGGCGCGCTCCGCCTGGTCCGGGATCGTGCGGGCCTTGGCCAGAAGGTCGTTGAATTCGGCGTTGCACCACTTCGGAATATTGTTCGACGCGGGCTTTCCGTCCGTGCAGCCGTCAAGGAAGAAGAAATTATCCGGGTCGCCGTTGTCGCCGGTCCAGCCGAGTTGGGCGGTCATGTCCTCCCCATCCTGGGCGCGCTTGCGGTACTCGCCCCATTCATAGGTCACAAGCTTGGCGTTGACGCCGATCTTGGCGAGATCGGCCTGCATCATCTCGCCGATGCGCTTCCCGTTCGGATTGTAGGGCCGTGAGACCGGCATGTACCAGAGATCGATGTCGAGCGGCGTCGTCACGCCGGCGGCGGCGAGCATCGCCTTGGCTTTTTCAGGGTCATAAGTCACGTTCGGGATCTTGTCGTCGAACGACCACATCGTCGGCGGGATCAGCGTCGTGGCCTTCTCTCCGGCGCCGAGATAGACGTCCTTGATGATCGCGTCGCGATCCACCGCCATCGAAAGGGCCTGCCGCACCTCTTTTTTGTCCAGGGGAGGCTTTGTCACATTGAAGGCCCAGAAGGCGATGTTCAGGCCCGGTGCGTGAATCACTTTCAGCGTCGGATCCTTCTCCATTTCGGCGAGGTCGGCCGGGCGCGGATAGGCGTTGATGTGGCATTCGCCGGCCTTGAGCTTGGCGTAGCGCGCGGTCGCATCGGGCGTGATGGCGAAGACGAGGTCGTCGACCAGCGGCTTCTCGCCATAATAGTCCTTGTTCGCCTTGTAGCGAATGACCGAATCTTTCTGATAGGCGACGAACGAGAAGGGACCGGTGCCGACGGGCGCCTGATCAAATTGCTCGGGCGTCCCCTTCTTGAGCAAAAAGTCGGCGTATTCCTTGGAGCCGATCGCCATGAAGTCCATCGCCAGATTTGCGAGGATCGCGACGTTCGGCTCCTTGAGCTTCATCACCACCGTGTAATCATCGGTCTTTGTCACCGAATCGAGCAAACTCGGCATGTCCATGTCGTTGAAGTAGTCATACTTGCCGCCCGAGACCTTGAAATACGGATGGTCCGGTTTCCACTGCCGATCGATCGACCAGAGCACGTCGTCGGCGTTGAAATCGCGGGTCGGCTTGAAGTCCTTCAGCGAATGGAACTTGACGCCTTTGCGCAAATGAAAGGTGATTGTCTTGCCGCCATCCGAAATGTCCCAGCTCTCGGCGAGGCCCGGGACCACTTCCGTCGTGCCGCGCTTGAACTCCGTCAGGCGGTTATAGACCGGACGCGCCGCATCGAAGCTCGTGCCGGTCGTGTTGATCGCCGGGGTGAAATTCTCGGGGCTGCCTTCGGAGCAATAGACAAGCGTCTTGGCCGAGGCCGAGCCGGCGATGAGCGCGGCGAGCGCGACCCCAAGGACTATCATGTCTTTCATCCGCATCCTCCTGACGAACGGCGTTCCGGGCTACGCGCCGCTTCGGGGCGCGTCCTTCCAACGCCAGCGATATTGCGCGGCATCGAAGCCCCTTTTCCGCGGAAGCGCAATGGCGCGCCTCTGGCGGTCCTATCTTCAAAGCGTCCGCAGCCGGGCGAGGAGCGCCTCCGGGTCTCCGCTGACTGCGACCTGCTTCAGGCGGCTTTTCGCGCCGGCGGCCAGGGCGACCCGAGACGGGCGCGCGCCAAGTTTCGCCGCTAGAAGAGCGCAAAGCGCATCATTGGCGCGCCCGTTCTCCGGCGCGGCGCGCACGCGGGCCAGAACCACGGTCGTTCCGTCGGCAAGGCGCGCGATGCCGTCGATCGCATCGCGGCCGCCCCTGGGCGTAAGCCGGCAGGCGACAACGACGCCGTCGAGAGTTGCGCGCCAGGGCTCGTTGGTCACCCGCTTTCGTCCTTGTCGTTCATTGGGTGCAGGTCGCGTACCATGGCCTTCGCCCGCTCGTCGAGCACATGGGTGTAGATCTGAGTGGTCGAGATATCGGCATGACCGAGCAGGTCCTGGACCACGCGCAGGTCAGCGCCGTTCTGAAGCAGGTGGCTGGCGAAGGCGTGGCGCAGCACGTGCGGGCTGATGCGCGCCGCCGGAATTCCCGCAGCGACCGCGGCTACCTTCAAGTCGCGAGCAAACGACTGGCGGGTCAGGTGGCCGCTATCGCTGTCGGCGGGGAAGAGCCAGGGCGACGCGGCAAGACCGGGCAAGGCCTCGGTGAGCAGCCCACGGTAGGCGCGCAAAGCTGCCCGCGCGGGCTCGGATATCGGCGCGAGCCTCTCCTTGCCGCCCTTGCCGCGCACCGCGACGAACGGCTCTTTCGCTCGCGCGACTGACTTCGGCAGGCTCAAAACCTCGGAGACGCGCAGGCCCGAGGCGTAGATCAGCTCGATGAGACAGCTCATGCGTGCGAACGCGAGGCGCTCGCGGACCGGCCGGCAAGGATCGTCGAACCCGTTGCGGGCGGCCGCGATAAGCCTTTCGACATCCTCGACCGTCAGCAGCTTAGGCAGCGGCCTTCCCCGGGATGGCCCGTCGATCGCGAGCGTCGGATCGTCCCTCCGCATCCCTTCGGCATAGAGATGTTTGTGGAACTGCCGAATGGCCGAAAGGTGTCGCGCGAGCGACGAGGCCTTGTGTCCCTGCGCGCCGCGCGCGGACAGATAGGCGCGCACGTCCGCAGCGCCCGCAGTCACCGGGTTCTCGCCACGCTCGCCAAGATGAAACTCATAGTCGGAGAGGTCACGCCGGTAAGCTTCGATCGTGTTAGGGCTCACGCCGCGCTCTGCCGCGAGCGCCTCGAGGAAGCCGACGACAAACGGACCCATTGGAAAAGTCATCGGCTGCCTTTCGGCAACTGGGTTGGCTGCAAGATCGAGCGCGGCTTTGTCTTCATGATGTCCGCCAGCGCATCGTGCCGGCGCAAACGAGGCCGAGAGCGCTGCGAGAACGACATAGTTGGCTCATTCGTCCTCGAACAAGTCGGAAGCAGCGCTCTCCCGCCGGGGTTCGACGAGGCCCAGGTGACGAAATGCGTGTGTGGTGAGGAGGCGTCCGCGCGGTGTCCGCTGCACGAAGCCCAGCTGGATGAGATAAGGCTCGATGATGTCCTCGATCGCGTCGCGCGGCTCGGAGAGCGCGGCGGCGATGGTCTCGACGCCGACCGGGCCGCCAGCGAATTTGAGCGCGATCGCGTCAAGGTAGCGGCGGTCCATCTGGTCGAGACCGATCGGGTCGACGTCCAGCAGCCGCAGAGCCTCGTCGGCGAGCGTCCGTGTCACCTCACGTGCACCCTCGACGACCGCGAAGTCGCGCACACGGCGCAGGAGTCGGCCGGCGACGCGCGGCGTACCGCGCGAGCGGCGGGCAATCTCGTTCGCGCCCTCTTCGGCGAGCGCGAGGCCGATCACGCGCGCGCCGCGCGCGACGATGCTCTGCAACTCCTCGGCCGTATAGAAATTGAGCCGCACAGGAATGCCGAACCGGTCGCGCAATGGCGTGGTGAGCAGGCCTGCCCGCGTGGTGGCGCCGATAAGCGTGAATTTGGCAAGATCGATCTTGACCGAGCGCGCCGCCGGGCCCGCGCCGATGATGAGGTCGAGTTGAAAATCCTCCATCGCCGGATAGAGGATCTCCTCGATCGCTGGGTTCAGCCGATGGATCTCGTCGATGAACAGCACGTCGCGCGGCTCGAGATTGGTGAGCTGGGCGGCAAGATCCCCGGCCTTGGCGATGACTGGACCCGAGGTGGAGCGGAAATTGACGCCGAGCTCACGGGCGACGATCTGGGCGAGCGTCGTCTTGCCAAGGCCCGGAGGCCCAACAAACAGAACATGATCGAGCGCCTCGCCGCGCGTCTTGGCGGATTCGATGAACACTTTGAGGTTTTTGCGTGCGGCTTCCTGGCCGGTGAAGTCGGCTAGGACCTGCGGGCGCAGGGCGGCGTCGTCCTCGGGACGCTTCTCGGCGGAGACAAGCCGTCGTGGTGCGTCAGCCATCAAGCGACTCTCTCGCACCCGGACGCAGCGGGGCCGGCTGCATGGTCAGGCCGAACAGGCTGGCCGCCGCGGCGCAGACGAGGCCTGCGATGACGCCGCTGGCGACGAAAGCAAGGACGAGCCCGCTCCCCGCCGAGACCGGCTCGGTCGCGACGGACGCCGTCATGTTGATCGCTTGGACGGTCGGGGCATCCACGTTGGGGTTGAACATCATGTCGAGCGAGACGCCGAGCGCGGCGAGTTGCAGCGCGACCGCATAGGTCACGAAGCCGCCGATGATGGCCGCGACCGGTGCGCGCGGCCATCGCTCGGGCGCCGCGGCGTCCCATAGGGCGTAGAGGACGCCTGTCGCCGTCGCCGGCTCGACACCAACCACATACGCGACCAACAGCATGATCCAGTGGCCGAACAGCGCAGCGAACAAGGCGGTGAAGGCGAAGGTTCCGGCGGCCGCAGGTGCCTTAAGAAGAAGCGCAAACGGAACGAAGATCGCCCCTCCGATCGGCGGTCCGAGCGCCGCGAACACGAACGCGATGCCGATAAAGGGCGCAATAAAGCGCCGCCGCACAGCCGGATCCGTCATTGCGCCAGCGCCTTCAGGCCGGCGCGGATCAGCGTCGCCGTCTGCGCCTCGTCTCCGAGCTCTCCGGAAGCTTTTGCGATCACGGCTGCGGCCTGCGCCTGGGCGTAGCCGAGGCCGACGAGCGCGAGGATGGCGTCCTGCGCCGGCTTCGGCAAACCGCCGTCCTGCTCGGCCGCCACGTGCGCCTCGCCAGGGCTCGCGGCGCCGAACCCAGGCGCCTTGTCCTTCAACTCGAGCACGAGGCGCGCGGCGAGTTTCGGGCCCACGCCTGGCGCGCGGGCCATTGTCGCCTTGTCCTGCCGGGCGATGGCGGACGAGAGCGCGTCTGACGTCAGCGCTCCGAGGATGCCAAGCGCCACCTTCGCGCCGACGCCCTGGACGTTTTGCAGCAAGCGGAACCAGTCGCGTTCAGTCGCGGTGAGAAAGCCGTAGAGTTTGATCGCGTCCTCGCGCACATGGGTCTCGATCAGGAGTTCTGTTGCCTCCCCCCGCGGGGGGAGGGCGCGCAGCGTGCGGGCCGAGGCGGCGACGAGATAACCAACGCCGTTGACGTCGAGGATGAAGTCGTCCTGGTTGACACTGTCGACGACCCCGCGAAGTTTTCCGATCATGCCGCGCCCCTTGCCCGCGCCGTCCGGTGCTGGGCGTGGCAGATCGCGACCGCAAGCGCATCGGCGGCGTCGGGACTCCTGGCGTCGGAGGTTGGCAGCAGCATGCGGACCATCATCGCCACCTGGGCCTTTTCTGCGTGGCCAACGCCCACCACGGTCTTCTTGATGAGATTGGCGGCGTACTCCGACACCGGCAGGCCCTTCACCGCCAGCGCCGAAATTGCGGCGCCGCGGGCCTGGCCGAGCTTCAACGTGGACTGCGGGTCGCGGTTGACAAACGTCTCCTCGACCGCCGCCTCCCGTGGTGACCGCCTTTCGATGATGTCCGTCAAACCGTTGTGGATCGCTGCCAGGCGCTTGGCGAGCGAAGCCTGTGCGTCCGTGCGGATCGACCCGCAGGAGACATAGCTCAGACGCGACCCGCAAACCTCGATCACACCCCAGCCCGTGTTTCTCAGGCCGGGGTCGACGCCGAGAATCCGAATCGCGTCGAGAACCATGCGCTGCTTGTATACGAAAATGCGATTCGCGGCAGGCGGCGCCGCAGCCTCACCGAAACAGCAACCGGACGAGTTCGGCGGCCCGAAACGGCTTGGAGCACTGGGGGGCCGCATTATAGGGCTCGGGGATCGAATCCGGCGAATATCCGGTGACCAGGACGAACGGAACGTTGCGCGCGGCGAGCGCATCGGCGACGGGGTAGGCTTGCTTGCCCTGAAGATTGACGTCCAACACCGCCCCGTCGAGCTGCTCGCCCTTGTCCAGGCGGTCGAGCGCAGCGCGGACGCTTGCAGCCGGGCCGACGACCACGGCGCCGAGCGGTGTGAGATACATCGCGAGGCTGTCGGCGACAAAGAACTCGTCCTCCACAATCAGGATGCGCCTTCCCGCAATCGTCTTTTCGGTCACCGCATCCTCCGGGGCTATTAGACATACTCGCCGCCGCCCGCCCCATATCCAGAAGATGGGACGCCCTGGGGCCGAGCGGATAGGCCAGGCGCGTAGCGTTAACCGAGGAGAAGCGTTTTGTTCGACGGCGATAGAGGTGGAAGCGGCATTTGACTGGGGCTGTCCAGTCGGCTTGAAGACGCTGAAAATGCTAGACGGGGAGTCCGGTTGATGGCGCCGACGCGATACTGGGCCGACATGACCTGGACCGACTTTCAAAGCGCCGGCATGAGCGATGCAATCGCCGTCCTGCCCGTCGCCGCGGTTGAGCAGCACGGGCCGCACCTGCCGCTCGGCGTCGATGCGATTATCAACGATGGCTGCATCCGGCTTGCAGCGGAGCGGTTGCCCGCGGATCTTCCGGCGCTGTTCTTGCCGACGCAGGTCGTTGGCGTGTCGAGCGAGCATGCCAGCTATCCCGGCACGCTGACGCTTTCGGTCGAAAACGCGATCCGGGTCTGGCAGGAAATCGGCGGCAGCGTCGCGCGCACGGGGTGTCGCAAGCTCGTCGTCATGAACGCGCACGGCGGCAACGGGGCGGCGATCGACGCGACGACGCTTTATCTGCGCCGCCGCTGGCGCATGCTGGCGGTCCATGCCTCGTGGCGCCGGCTCGGTTATCCAGACGGTCTCTTCTCGCCGCGCGAGACGACGCATGGCGTTCACGGCGGCGATTCCGAGACGTCGTTGATGCTCGCCCTCCGGCCTGATCTGGTGAGGCGTGACGAGGTCCGCGACTTCCCGAGCGCGGCGGAAACAATCGAGCGCGACTTCGCTCTCCTGCGCGCCAAGCCGCCGCTCGGTTTCGCGTGGGCGGCGAGCGATCTCAACGCGACCGGCGCGGTCGGGGAGGCCGACCGGGCGACCGCAGACAAGGGGAACGCGGCTCTGGCTTACGGCGTCGAGCGCTTCATCGCCCTCCTGCGAGACGTCCAAGCGTTCGATCTCGCCCGGCTGGCGGACGGCCCCCTGGAGGCTGCCCCGTGAGCGGACCGCACTTCGATTTCGAGCGGGAGGCGATAAGCCAGGGCTTTGCGCGGGTTGCGGGGGTGGACGAGGTGGGCCGCGGTCCGCTCGCTGGTCCCGTCGGCGTCGCCGCAGTCATACTCGATCCGGACGACCTGCCGCATGGACTCGATGATTTCGAAGGCGCTTCCCGAAGCGCGGCGCGATGCGCTGAAGCCAATCATCCTGGCCAAAGCGGTCAGCGTTGCGGTCGCCTTCGCCAGTGCCGAGGAAATCGACCGGTACAACATCCGCGGCGCGACTTTGCGCGCCATGGCGCGTGCGGTTCGGGCGCTGCACGTCCGGCCGGACCTCGCCCTGATCGACGGACGGGACGCGCCCGACGGCGTGGCCTGTCCAGTTCGGCCGATCGTCGGCGGCGACGCGCTGTCTCTGTCGATCGCCGCCGCCTCGATCATCGCCAAGACGACCCGCGACGCCCTGATGCGCAACCTCCACTGCGCCTATCCGGGCTACGGTTTCCGCGACCATGTGGGCTACGCGACGGCCGTCCACCGGCACGCCCTCATGAGCCTCGGCCCATGCCCCTACCACCGGAAATCCTTCCGGCTACGCGGGAACGACCTCGACCCCGAAAAAGGTTTCGAAAGCGTTTAGACCGCAGATCGCCGCCGGCTCGCATGACCGTACGATAATGACACAACGTCAGCCGCGGCCTCATAACCAGACCTTTACTTAAATACAGCCATAACGACACGCCGGTTCGTAGAAGCCGGCCGTTGCGTCGAGTGATTTGCGTTGATGCGTACCTTGCGTGCCGGAGCGTCGCGTCTCCCCGCCCAGCTTCAGGTTCTGCGTACTGGCGCCGGCGAGACGAAACGCCCGGCCGCAATCGGTCCCGTTCCGCGCGACGCCATCCTCGTGGGCGACTGCATCGCCGAAATGGAGACGCTGCCGCCCGCTTCGGTCGATTTCGTCTTCGCCGATCCGCCCTACAATCTTCAGCTCGAGGGCGCACTTTCGCGGCCCGACCAGAGCCTCGTCGACGCGGTCGACGACGACTGGGACAAGTTCGCCGATTTTGCCGAATACGACGCTTTCACGCGGTCCTGGCTCAGGGCCGCCCGCCGGGTGATGAAGCCGAACGCCACCATCGTCGTGATCGGCTCCTACCACAACATCTTCCGCGTCGGGACGATCCTGCAGGATCTCGGCTACTGGATCCTCAACGACATCGTCTGGCGAAAGGCCAACCCGATGCCGAACTTCCGCGGCCGCCGCTTCACCAATGCTCACGAGACCATGATCTGGGCGGCGCGAGGGCCGGAAGCGAAGGGCTATACCTTCAACTACGAAGCGCTGAAAGCGGGCAACGACGACTGTCAGGTGCGCTCGGACTGGTTCCTGCCGATCTGCACCGGCGCCGAGCGCCTGAAGGACGAGGGCGGTCGCAAGACCCACCCGACCCAGAAGCCGGAGGCTCTGCTGGCGCGCCTGCTGGTGGCGGCGTCCAACGCGGACGACCTGATCCTCGATCCGTTCTTTGGCTCGGGCACCACCGGCGCGGTCGCCCGCCGGCTTCGCCGCGCCTTCATTGGGATCGAGCGCGATCCGATCTACGCCGAGGCGGCGCGCCAGCGAATCGCCGCGGTCGAGCCGCTCGCCGCGGACGTAGTCGCGGCCGCCCCGACCCGCCGCAGCGAGCCGCGCGTCGCCTTCGCAAGCCTAATCGACGCGGGCCTCGTTCGGCCGGGCGAGCGGCTCACCGACGCGCGCCAGCGCCACTCGGCGCTCGTCCGGGCGGACGGATCGGTCGCGGTCGGACCGGCCATCGGCTCCATCCACAAGATCGGCGCGCTGGTCCAGGGCCTGCCGGCCTGCAACGGCTGGACTTTCTGGCAGGTCGAGCGGGAGGGACGCTTGACGTCCATCGACGACCTGCGCGCCGACGTGCGGGCGAGCCTGCGCGCCGCCGAATAGCCTCAGGCCCTCCGCTTCGACCGCCGCTTCGGACCGGCGAAGTCGGCCGCCCGCAAAAGGAACACCTCGCCTTCGCTCTCCTCGGTGTCCAGCCAGACAAAGGGAAGATCGGGATAGTCGCGCAGGACGAGGTCGCGCCCCCGCCCGATCTCGCAGACGAGGCCGCCCCCCTCCGTGAGGCGGCCGGGCGCCTCGGTCAGAATGCGCCGCACGAGGTCGAGGCCGTCATCGCCCCCGGCATGGGCCATGCGCGGCTCGGCGGCATATTCGGGCGGGAAGGCGGCGACAGCGTCAGCATCGACATAGGGCGGATTGGTCAGGATCAGGTCGTAACGCTCGCCGTCGAGCGGTTGGAACAGATCCCCCTCGACCAGCCTCACGCGCTCGGCGAGGCCGTGCTCGTCGAGGTTGCGCCTCGCCACCGCCAACGCGTCCGCCGACAAGTCCACGGCGTCGATCGCCGCGTGCGGGAAGACGCGGGCTGCGAGGACGGCGAGGGATCCCCCGCCGGTGCAGAGATCGAGGACGCGCAGGACTTCCTCGGGATCGCCGAACAAGGCGTTGTCCTCGGAGAGCGCGGTCATCAGCAATTCGCCGATGAAGCTGCGCGGCACGATGACGCGCTCATCGACATAAAAGGGGACGCCCTGGATGTAGGCGCGGTTCAAAAGATAGGCGGCGGGCTTGCGGGTGGTCACGCGCGCTTCGATCAGCGCGTCGAGCCGCCGACGCTCGCCGGGCGTCAGTTTCGCATCGAGGAACGGGTCGAGCGTGTCGATCGGCAGATGGAGGCCCTCGAGGATGAGATAGGCCGCCTCGTCGAGCGCGGTCGTCGCGCCATGGCCGAAGACGAGCTTGGCCTCGCGAAAGCGGCTGATGGCGTAGCGCAGCCAGTCGCGGGGCGTGGCGAAGAGGTCGAGGCGCTCGTCGGATTCGGTCACGTCGCCCCCGAAAAAGGGACGCGCCCCGTCGCATCGGACGCGTCCTGCGTCGACTTCGAGAGCGAAACGGCGGCCGGACTGGCTCCTTTGGTATCATTCCGAACCAATTCCAGCGGCAAATGCCCCTGTTTCGGGCCCGAAAACCCTCCGACGCGGACGATTCTGATGTGCGTTTTTGGCGACCAATCAAGCGATATCAAGACGTTATCCGTCGAATCCTGATTCGCGGTGGTCCAAAATGGGTCCTTTCGCCATGTTTCCGACACATTTCCCACCTGCCAACGGGACCGCCGCAGCCCGGGAAACAGCGCCGGAGACGCGCCGAAGACGCGCCGGACGTGCGAATGGCGTCGTTCGGCGGCGGCCGGCGCAACCGGGCGAAAGCAAAGCGAGGGCGAGACGAACGGCATCGGCAATCGGATCAGGAGGCGACGGGGTGACTATACCAAGGCCTTCTATTTTCCGCAAGAGATTGTTTAAGCAATTCTCCTAGAAAGAAAGCCGCCCGCCGGCGCAGCGCAGGCCGCGGCAGGCGGGCGCAGCAGAGGCGCTCACACGCCATGCTTGCATTCCCGCATGAATCGCTTGCGCGGCTTGCCGTGCAGGTCCTGCGCATCGGCCTTCTGCGAGCATTCCATCGATTTGGCGGAGCGGGCGGCTGGATCCTGGACGCCGGGCCGCGCGCTCGACGTCGTTCCATCAGACGCCGCATCGAGGGCATGCGCGGCGCCGCCAAGAAGGACGCAAAGCGCCGTAGCGCACGCCAGAGCGTTGACCCGCATTTCGAAAAAATCCCGTCGCGGGTCCAATCGGCCCGTCGCCGCGTTATAGGCGGCGCGCGGGTAATTTCAACCCGAGCGTTGCAGCCCCTTGTTCGACCGTGGGCCGCCGGACGACAAACGCGCGGCGTCGCGCTAAGAGCGGCCGATGCGCCGCCTGTCCATCGAAGCCCTTGTCGAGCGATTCCCCGATTTCCGGGTCGCCTTCGTGCTGGCCGAACCGCTCACGGTCGCGCCGGTGCGATCGGCGGCGCTGGCCGCGGAGATTGAAGCGGCGGAAGCCGAATGCCGGGCGCGCTGGGGCGGGACGGAGCTTTCGGCCATTCCCGGCGTCGCCGCCTGGCGTGCGGCCTACAAGGGTTTCGGCATCAAGCGCACGAGCTACCGCTCGTCGGTCGAGCGGCTGATCAAGCGGGTCCTCGCCGGCCAGCCGCTGCCGGAGATCAACGCGCTGGTCGATCTCTACAATAGGGTGTCGTTGACGAGCGGGCTGTGCCTCGGCTGCGACGATCTCGACAAGACTGAGGGCGACCTCGCCTTCCGCTTCTCGAGGGCCGGCGACACATTCCTCGATATGGGCGTAGAGGCCGGCGAGGACCCGAACGATCCGCCGAAGGAGGGAGAAGTCGTCTACGCCGACCAGCGCCACGTGCTCTGCCGCCGCTGGAACTGGCGGCAGGACGCGCGCACCGCCTCGAGCGCCGCGACCCGCCGGGCGGCGCTCACCGTCCAGTCGAACGGTTTTGGCGACGTCGAGGCCGCAGCGGCCGAGCTCTCCCGCCTGATCGCGCGCGAGTGCGGCGCGGGGTCACGGATCGAGGCGCTGGACCGGCGGCGGCCGACGGCGGCCGTCGAGGGGGTGTGAATTCGGGGTCTTCCTTATCGCTCGGTTTGTCGGTGCGCTTCGCTTATCGAATGATTGAAATTCAGAAATGCTTTGCGCCAAATCTTTCCTGGCCGCGGAACTTCTGAGAACGAGCATTCGAGGCGGTTGCGGCAGAGGCGACATCCCAATGCGTTTGGTTCCTACGCCGAGCGCGCGGAGTTGACCTATCGCGGACGGCGGCGGGCCGGGCCGCCTCAGTGAGGTCAATTCCAGACATTCGAGGATACGCGAAAGCGGCGCGCTTTTGCTGCGCCGCAATTCGAATAGCCACAAACCCGGGAATCGCAGGCCTATTCCGAACCGCATTCGTTGAACGCCGGCGCCGCCTTGCCGGTGAGGAGCGCAGTCAGCGCGGCCGCGGTGCCGATCGGGGCGCCAACATAGATCGTCGATCCCGTATGGCCGTTGGCGGTCTCGCTCTTGCAATATTTGAAGAAGGACTTGTCGCAAGGGTAAGGGCCGAGGATCTGGTAGCCTTGGGCGCTGCCGGAGCTGGCGTCGGTGATCGGGCAGGAGCAGATGATCTGTCCCTTCGGCACGGGCTTGTCGAAGCCGGGGAACGTCGTCTCCTCAGAGCTGCGGAAGCAGATGCCGCCGTCGCATTGGGCGTAGGCGCCGCCGGACTTTCCGCCCTCGCAGGTGTAGACCCCACCGCCCCCCTGCGGCGAGGCGATCTGCTCCGGCAGGCTGTAGGTGCTCACCATATATTTATTGTCGGCGCCGGCGGCGTTGACCGCGCAGACGTCCACGCCCTTGCCCATCGGGAACGGCAGGCTGATGCTGTCGCCGTGCTTTTCCTCGCATTGGCAATAGGCGACGCCGTCGTACACGTTGCAGCGCGCCGCGGCGCAGAGCGCATAGGTCTGGTCCTTGCAGACCTTGAACGACGAGCCGGCCATCACGTCGAGGAGCTTGCTGAGGCAAGCCTTGGGCAGTTGGCCCATCTTGTCCTGCATGCACGCTTTCATCCGCCCGATGTCTGGCAGCACGTCCGAGCACAGTCGCCAGACGTCGCCAGCGCAAGCCTGAATGACGCCGAAATCCTGCTCTAGACGCTCCTGCGCCGTCGCGGGCGCAGCTGTTCCGATCGCGGCCATCAACGCCGCCGCCAAACCTGCTCCGACCGTCCAAACCCTGAGAGCCTTGATTAAGCTCGACAGCATGTCCGTTTCTCCTTTGTCGTTCGCCGCGCTGGCAGGACATGCGCGCGCCGAGATCCAGCGGCGCGCGCCCTTCGCGCTTAGCGTCAGTTCGTCCCGCTCAAGGCGTGGTTGACGTCGACCAACTCGCGTCTCACGCCCGCGGCAAAGCGATCGTTGGCGACATCGTTCTTCGAATTGAGGCCGGAATCTACGTCGAGCCATGAGCCGAGGCACCAATGATCAAGCCGCGGCGCCTGGCAGTCCGGCGTCACCGGGCCCGGATCGCAGACGCAATATTTGTCCGCGTGCGGCGTCACGCCGGCCACTTGCTTCCGCTCGCCCGAGGGCAGCGCAAAATCGATCGGACCGCCCGCCGTCTTGATCGAGAACTGACACACATGCCCCGCCGGCGCGTTGCAGAGGAAGGTCGCGGTCTGCTGCGCGAGCGCGGGCTGCGCGCCCAATGCGACGAGCGCGGGCAGAGCGGCGGCGAGCGCCGCGGACAACAATCCAATTTTCATGGCCAGCCCCTCACTGTTCCTGCATCATCCCCTCGGCGCGCTCGTCCTTCAGGACGACGGCGAGGGCGTGAATGATTTTCTCGTCTTGGTGTTGCTTACAGTATTCGATGACAAGGTGTTCGGTCTCGCGGCCTTTCTTGAAGTCAAGGTAATGCTTGTGCGCGAGGCCGTTGTACCAGCCGCTGTACCAGGACATGAGCGCGTTGGCGTCTTCCTGATAGGTGTTGGCGAGTTGGCCGCAGCTCAACGCCAGCACGTTGAGGAAGCCGTTCGCGTCGACATAGGCCGAAAGATCGATCGGGTCGGCCTTCGCGACGCCGACCGTCGCCAGGGACCCGACAAGTCCAGCAAACACAACCATTCTCATTTTCCACTCCCTTCCAACCGATCCCTTCGTCCGGGACCCTCTCCTCGCGAACGTCAACGAACCCTGCGCACCCCGATCGGAACGCCCTCTGTCTCTAGCCTTGGCGAGTGAGCCAAACGCGCCCGAGCAGGACCCCGAGTACGAGGTGAGCCAGGAACGCCGGCCACAAGAGCGGCCCCACGTTCGCTCCACTGGCGCCGACGACGAGCAGATAGGCCGCCGCGAGCCAGCTCAGCGCCAAGAGCGGCGCGAGCGCCTGACGCGCGCCCTCCGGCCCTCGCGGCCAGCACGCTGCGGCGAGACAGATCATGACGAGCCCGGCGATCCGACCAACGATGTCGCCCGTCCCGCCCATCTCAGAGCCGAACAAAAGACGCGCGAGCAGCGATGGCGCGACGACAAGGCCCGCGCCCGTGACGATTTCGAGCCCTGCAGCCGCCGCGGCTGGCGCGGCCTTCATATCGAGACTTTGCACCAATTCCCTCACTCGGAATGTTCTCCTGGCGCGGCCTTGCATCCGTCATCCGGTTCTTGACGACCCAATTACGCCACAATGGAACGCCGGCTTGGCATTTCGCGCCACAATCGCTATGCGGTGAAACGCCAGCGGTGGCGAAACATTGCGCAGATCGGAACAATGCCCGCTGCAATTCCGTTGATACGTGGGTTTGCGCTCTTGCCAACGCTGCGCTGGCTTGCCGACAAGGGCGTCTCGATCGAAGCCGCGCTCAGGGAGGTCGACCTCTCGCCGAGCCCGATCACGCAGCCGTTCACCCCCATCCCTTTAGTGCACGTTGCCGCATTGCTTCGTAACGCGGCTCGGCGGCACGGGCCGGATCTTCCTTGCCGGATCATTTCCAGCGCCAGCAATCTCGAGATCGCCATGCTTGGAAAGGTTGCGCTCGGCGCCCGGACGCCGGGGGAAGCCATGGCGAGGATCGTGGCGGCGCTCCCGTACTATTGTTCGCACGAGCAGGTTTCGTTCGAAAAGACGGCCGGCCACTATGTGGTGCGGGAGTTCTTCGCCCACAGGTTTGACGCCGAAACCCAGCATACGCTGCTCCAGTACGCCGCGGCGATGATCGATGGCATCCTACGCATGGCCGCCACCCCACCGCCCGGTTTCGCCCGGCTCGAAATTCCGCCCCATCCGGTGCACGATGTGGAGCATCTTCGGCGCTGGTTCGGCGACCGCGTCGTTGCGACAAGGTCTCGCGGGATCACGGTCTGGATCGAGGATCGGATCATGGAGCGCGCTTTCAGCAAGGCGGCGAGGGATCGCCTCAGTCCCAGAGCGCTCGAAAGCGGGGCTTCGCTTCGCGGAGGCGAAGCTTTTGGTGAGTCAGTGAAAGCCTTCCTGAGTTTGACGATCGAAAATGACGAGGCGCTGACGATGAAGCGGGTGGCCTCGGCCGCCGGAATGAGCACGCGCACGTTGCAGCGTCAGCTTGCGGCGGAAGGCACGAGCTTTTCGGACCTGCTGGCCGAAACCAAGCGGACCGAAGCGCTCAAGCGCCTGCAAACTGAACGCGTCACCATAACCACCATCGCCAACGATCTCGGATATTTCGATCAGGCCACATTCACGCGCGCCTTCCGGCGATGGGCCGGGATTGCTCCGGGCCACTACCGCGCTGGGAAAATCTGAAATCCAGGATTGGGACATATTCTCCATACAATGCGCGGCGGACAATCGGGCAGACGCCCAGCCCATGAAAACCGCCTTTCCCCTTGCGGCCCTGCAAGATTAGACATAAAGATATGTTTATGTCTAAAGACCGATACGCGCCCCTTCCCCAACCGACCAGCTTCCTGACCCTGCTCGCTGGCCTCGAGGCGGCCGGGGAGGAGACGCGGCTGCGCATGCTCTGCCTGCTCAGCGAGGCTGAGCTCACCGTCAGCGAACTCGTCGCCATCCTCGGCCAGTCGCAGCCGCGCGTGTCTCGCCATCTCAAGCTCCTGGTCGAGGCCGGGCTCGCCGAGCGCCAGCGCGAAGGGGCCTGGGCGTTCTTCCGCCTTGCCGATGCGGGGGGCGCGATCGCCCGCGATCTCGTCCGGCGGCTCGATCCCGCCGACCCGGCGCTCAGCGCCGACCGCGCCAGGCTCGGGCTCGCGCGCGAGGCGCGGCGGAAGCAGGCGGCCGCCTATTTCGCCGAGCAGGCCGCTGACTGGGACCGGATCCGCGCCCTGCACGCCTCCGAGGAGCGGGTCGAGGCGGCGCTGACCGCCATGATCGGCGAAAAGCCGTTCCGCAGCCTGCTCGATCTCGGTACCGGAACGGGGCGGATGCTGGAGCTCTTCGCGCCCCGCGCCGTCCGCGCTGTCGGCGTCGACCAGAGCGCCGCGATGCTGGCGCTGGCGCGCAGCCGGGTCGATCAGGCGGGGCTCAAGAACGTCCAGCTCCGCCAGGGCGACATCTACGCTCCTCCAGTCGAGCGCGACGGCTATGACCTGATCGTCATCCACCAGGTGCTGCACTTCCTCGACGACCCGCTCGGGCGCTCAAGGAGGCGGCGCGGGCGCTGGCGCCCTTCCGGCCGGCTGGTGGTCGTCGATTTCGACGCGCATGACCAGGAATTCCTGCGAACCGATTTCGCCCATCGCCGGCTCGGCTTCCCGCTCGTCGAGATCGAGGGCTTCCTGGCCGAGGCGGGGCTCGTCGCGGCGCAATCGCGGCGGGTCGGCCCTGCGCCCGGCGAATCGGGTAAGCTCACCGTCGCGCTGTGGCTTGCCGAGGACCCGCAAATCCTCTCGGACGGATTTCAAAAGGCCGATACGGAGTACGCCTGATGACCGCAAAGCCTGTCCCCTTGAGCCGGTCCGGGGCGCATATCCGCGTCTCGTTCGAGTTTTTCCCGCCCAAGAGCCCCGAAATGGAGGCCGCCTTGTGGGAAGCCGCGCGTCGCCTCGAGCCGCTCGATCCCCATTTCGTCTCGGTCACCTATGGAGCAGGCGGAACGACGCGCGAGCGCACCCACGCAACGGTGGCGCGGCTGGCGCGCGAGACGACGATGCAGCCCGCAGCGCATCTGACTTGCGTCGGCGCCTGCCGCGACGAGATCCGCGACGTGATGCGGGCCTACAAGGACGCCGGCGTGCGCCATATCGTCGCCCTGCGCGGCGATCCGCCGACCGGCCTCGACACGCCCTACGAGGCCCATCGCGACGGCTATCGGAAGACGGCAGACCTCGTCGCCGACGCCAAGGCGATCGGCGGCTTCGAGGTCTCGGTCGGAACCTACCCTGAGCGACATCCGCAGAGCCCGACGCTGCTGCACGACATCGAGGTTCTGAAAGAGAAGGTCGATGCGGGGGCGGACCGGGCGATCACCCAGTTCTTCTTCGACAACGGCGCGTTCTTCCGCTTCCGCGACGTGGCCGAGGCGGCGGGGATCACGGCGCCGATCGTGCCCGGGATCATTCCGGTGCAGAACTTCAAGCAGACCGCCAATTTCGCCCGGCGGGCCGGGGCGAGCGTGCCGCAGTGGCTGGCGGACCGGTTCGAGGGTCTCGAGGACGATCCGGCCACCCGCCGCCTCGTCGCCGCCGCCGTCTGCGCCGAACAGGTGATCGACCTGATCGACCACGGCGTCGAGGAGTTGCACTTCTACACCATGAACCGCGCCGACCTCGTCTTCGCCATCTGCCACCTGATCGGCCTCAGGCCCAGGCCGAAGGTCGAGGCCGAGGCGGCGTAAGCGCGTTCCGGGTCGATGACATCATGTCGTCGGCAAGACCCTTGACCCCTTCGACATCGAGCTGGAAGGCTTCAGGCGCTGGAACGGCCCCGAAAGAGCAGAAGGGAGGGGCGGTCCGGCGCGCGGTCGGACGCGGCGCGCACCGGCGCTGAGGCATACCGGCTTGCGCGCTTACCCGAGATGGGCGCCAAAGAAAGCCAGCGTGCGGTCCCACGCCAGCGCCGCGCTCGGGGCGTCGTAGCTTTCGCGATGATCGCAATTGAAGCCGTGGTCGGCCGGATAGATGTGGACGGGCAGATCGGGACGGGCCGCCGCCAGCGCCTTCACCCCGGCGATCGGGATGTGCTGGTCCTTCTCGCCGAAATGCAGCATGACCGGAACCTTGGGCTCGAGGTCTTGCATCTGCAGGATCCGCCCGCCGTAATAGCCGACCGCCGCGGAGAGACCGGGCAGGCGAGCGGCCGCCGCCCACGCGACGCTGCCGCCGAAGCAATAGCCGACGATCCCGACCTTGCCGCCCTCGCCGGCGACCGCAATCGCCGCTGCGGCGTCGCGCAGCACCTGCTCGAAATCGAGCTTGCCCATCAAGGGCATGGCGCGGGCGCGGGAGTCCGCGTCGTAGCCGACGTCGAACCCCTTCTCGACGTGGTCGAAGATTGCCGGCGCGACGGCCAGATAGCCCTGCGCAGCGAAGCGGTCGGTCACCTCGCGGATGTGCGCGTTGACGCCGAAGATCTCCTGGATGACGACGACGCCGCCGCGCGGCTTGCCCGCCGGGTCGGCTCGCCAGCCGGCGATCGGCCCGGCGCCTTCGGGTTTCAGCTCGATCCAATGGCCCATGTCGTGCTCCCTTCGTTGCGGAATTTGGCGTTGCGAGACCTTGCGCGCCTTACCGCGCCGGCGAAGTCTTGGCGCGCCCGCCCTTCTGGGCGATCGCGATGCCGCCGACGACCAGGGCCAGCGCGACGACGTGATAGGCCTGGAACGGTTCGCCGAGCAGCGCCACGGCCATGATCGCACCGAAGACCGGCACCAGATTGACGAACACGCCGGCTCGGCCCGGCCCGATCAATTCAATGCCGCGCATGTAAAACATTTGCGACGAAAACGCCGGGCCGAGCGCGACGTAGATCAGCAGGCTGAGCCCGAGCGGCGTCGGCCAGACGTAACCAGGGGAGGACATCTCCCAGATCATCAGCGGCAGGGAGGTCAAGAAAGCGGCGAACGCCATGCCCGCCAGCAGGCTGAGGCCGGACACCGGCGGACGGTTCCGCAAAGCCACGGTGTAGCCGGCATAGAGGATCACGGCGATCAGCATCATCGCGTCGCCGTTGTTGAAGTCGAGCGCGAGGAGCTTGGCAAGGTCACCCTGGGCGGCGATCGCGGCGACGCCCGCCATCGTCACAATGGCGCCGAGCGCCTGCAGTGCGGTGAACCGGACGCCGAGCGCCGCCCGCGCGCCGATAAGGACGAGCGCGGGAACGCCGCCCTGGATGATCGACAGGTTGAGCGCGCTGGTCCGATGGGCGGCCATATAGAAGAGCGCGTTGAAGCCGGTGTAGCCGAGCGCGCCCATCGCCAGCAGATAGGGCCAATGCGCCCGGAGCGCCGGCCAGTCGCGGCGCAGCGAGGTCCGCGCCGACGCCAGGATGGGCGCGAGCGCCACCAGCCAGCGCAGGCAGGTCGTCGTCATCGGCTCGATCTGACCGACCGCCAGGCGGGCCACGATCGAATGGCCGGCCCAGATCAGGGTCGTCAGGACCAGGAGCAGGATCGGGTTCGCCCAGACGGAGCGGAGGAGCCCCGCCCGCGGCGCGGTCGCATCGGTCATGAAGGCCTTCAAGGCGGGAACGCCGCGCGGCCGCCGGGACTTGCGATGTCGACGGCGGCGCGGGAGGCCATCGGTACAGGCCTCGGTCGCGGATGGCAACCGCGCCCGCGCCGAGGGATTGGGCTCACGCGAAAATGAAATGTGGCCGGCCGTTCAATCCCGCGCGACGATCGGCGCCGGCGCAGACTGGGAGTACGGGACGAGCCAGATAAGGCCCAGCCGGAGGTCGTTCGAGACGAGGGCGCCGCGCGACGACGCTGCGACGGCGCCGCCGCATCCGATCGCACAATGGAGGCCGCCCAGCGCGATCGAGCCGAGATTGAGATAGCGGTAGCTCGCCTCGATCTTGAGGTCTGGGGTGATGTCGAAGTCGAACCCGGCCGTCAGCGCCCAGGCGAAATTCGTCTTGGACGCATTGGAGAAGACCCCGCCGACCGGGATCGCCGCGCCGGCGCCCGAAATGGCAAACCCTTGGTCGGATACGCCCGACAGCGCATTGTCCGCAACGCCGACGCCCGCGCCGAGGAAGGGCGTGAGGCCCCAGTAATTGCCGAGATCGACGTAGCCGTTGAGCAACGCGACGATCGAGGAGACCCCGGCGCTGAGATGGCCGGTGGCGTAGAAGGAGGGCCCGCCGGCGGCCACGAATGCGACGGATGACTGCAGCCTGGCGCCGAAGCGATATTCCAGCGTTCCGTCCATTCGGAACCAAGGGTTCAAGACGTAGCCGACGCCGGCGTCGACCGTTCCGGTCGGCGACAAAGTCGCGCCGTGAAAGGAGGCGGCAGCGTATGGAGACAGAGCGCCGCCCGGAACCCCGAGCGCGATCGGATCGCCGGCGTCCTTCAGAGCGGGCGCAGCCGCAAAGCCTGCTCCGAGATCGCCACGCAAGTACCAGCCGCTGAAGTCTCCGGACGTTTCGACCTGCGGCAGGATCGGCGCAGGCGGAAGGTCGACCGCCAGGGCGGCGTCGACCGGGGCGAGGATCAGGCCCGCGCCGAGCGCCAGCGCCATCCAAATGGCTGCCCACATTCCATTGGGCATGCAGTCGTCCCCCCCGTCCAAGGTCAGGGCCACGACCGTTCGCGCCCGCGTAACGGTGCGGAAGGTGCCATTTCGGGCTTAAGAACTCGTTAAGCCTAAATCTTAACCTCTTTGAGCGTGCGCCGAGATCGCGAGTTCGATCGGCGGTTCCGCTCACACCCCGCTGCGCCCGGCTACGCGATTTCCATTCCCTTCCGAAGCCTTCAGAAAATTTCAATTTCTTTCCGTAGCGGCTGCCAAAAATTTCCGTGGCTTGCAAAAAGTTGCAAAAAATTTCCGCGAATCTGGGACTTATCAATGGGTTACGGGTGGATGAGGCGCGGAAAATTGCTTTCGGCTCTTCATTTTCCAAGGCCGGCTCGGCGACCCGGCGGGCGCGGTCATCGACCGCGCTCGACAATACGCGCGCCTCAAGCGGCCCTTCCTTGTCCATGCCGTCCTCGCTCCCCCGCCCGCGCCGGGCGGATTGTCCGACAAGAGTTACCATAGCACAGGATTCCGATTTTCCAAAGCACTTGTCGCTAAGCGCCGAAGTCGAGCGGGCGAACGGTAGCCCAAACGACAAAGGTCCGAGCCACGCATAGGGCGTCCGTAAGGACGCCCGTCACCGACGGGCTACGGGGCCTCCCGTAAGAACGCCTGTCCCCGACTTGCTCCGGCCGACCGCAAGGCGTCCCTCACGCGGCGCGGCGCGCCGGCAGGCTCACCGTCTCGCGGATGGCGTTGGCGAGCGCCTTCGTCTCTTCGCTGGGACGGCCGGAGGCGTGAATGAGCCCCATCCGGGTCAGCGGCAGTTCCGGCAAGCCCCTCGGCGGCGTCGAGGATGCGCAGACCCTCGCCGACCATCGATTTGGGCAGCGTCGTCACCGCGAGGCCAGCCCGCACGACCGTGCCAATGGCGGCAAAATTCTTCGAAAACACGAGACCGCGGGTCGGTCGGTCGCTCTCCGCCAGCGCTTCGTCGGCCTCGCGCCGCCACAAGCAGGAGACGGCGCCGAGGGCGAGCGGGATCGGCGCGTCGGCCTCGACGTGGAAACGCTCCGCCGCGGCCCAGACCAGCGGCTGCTCGCACAGAAGCTCAAAGCCGCGCAGGCCCGGATGGTCGGTCACAAGCGCCAGTTCGAGCGCGCCTGCGGACACTTGCTGCGCAAGCTCGGGCGAGCCTTCGCACGACACCGAAACCTCGACCATAGGATGCTTGCGACTGAAGCGGCCGAGGATGTCGGCGAGATAGGTCTCCGAATAGTCGTCCGGTATGCCGAGCCGTACCGCG
The DNA here is from genome assembly GCA_963770035.1 of uncultured Alphaproteobacteria bacterium. Lineage (GTDB taxonomy): Bacteria > Pseudomonadota > Alphaproteobacteria > Rhizobiales > Beijerinckiaceae > Roseiarcus. The sequence goes on from CAVYON010000006.1 coordinate 69,684, forward strand.
CCGCGCAGGCCGTTGCGCGACAAGGCGGCGACAGCGCCGGCCTCGATCTGCACGATGCGGCGGGCGAAGTCGATCAGGCTTTCGCCCTCGGCCGTCAGCCGCGTCCCCCGGCCTTGCTTCACGAACAGGGCGCAGCCGAGTTGCTGCTCGAGCCGGCGCATGTGCATCGACACAGCCGACTGGGTCTTGTGGACCCTCTCGGCGGCCCGTGTGAACGAGCCCGTGTCGACGATCGCCAGGAATGATCGCAACTGATCGGTGTCGAGCATTTCAATTCATCCGAACTTGTTATCGTTATCCTTACAAACATTCGTTAGACCGATCAATTGGAAAGCAGTAGGAATGAGGCAATCCCCGATTCGAAGACGGCTCGCCCGTTCGGATCTCTGGCGCGGCGCGGCGTTCCCTCGCCCGCGACAGAATTCCTATGCCCCCTTGGGAGACTGACCATGTTGTCGTTCTTCTCCAGCATTGCCTCGCGTGAAGCGGCCTCGGCGCTGAGGCGCGCCCTCAGCTGGCCGGCCCGGGTCGGCGCCGCCCGGCGCACCATGGCCCAGCTTGCGCGGATGTCGGAATACGAGCTGCGCGATATCGGCCTGACCCGCCAGGATGTCGCCGACGCGAGCGCTTTGCCGCTCGACGCCGATCCGTCATCGCTATTGGCGCGGCGGCGCGAGGCGCGCGAGCATGCGGCGACCACGATCCAGCGCCTCGCGGCCTGACCGCTAGGTCGCCTCTCCCCAAGGGCGGGGAAACAGTCTAGGACAGGCTCCTCGGACCGTCCCGCCCCCACCGGAGGAGAGCCCATGACCGCGAAATCGGCCGCCCCAGGAGTCCAAGTTCACGCCGAGACGGGCGGCCGTCAGGCTGACATTCTCAGCCCCGAGGCGCTCGCTTTCCTCGCCGACCTGCATCATCGTTTCGACGGGCGTCGGCGTGACCTGCTTGCGCGCCGCATGGAGCGGCAGAAGCTGTTCGACGCCGGACAGCTGCCGCATTTCCTGACGGAGACCAAGGTGGTCCGCGACGGCGACTGGACCGTCGCCCCGGTCCCGGCCGATCTCCTCGACCGTCGGGTCGAGATCACCGGCCCGGTCGACCGCAAGATGATCGTCAATGCGCTGAACTCTGGCGCCAAGGTGTTCATGGCGGATTTCGAGGACGCCTCGTCGCCGGTGTTCGCCAACATGATCGAGGGCCAGGCGAACTTGAAGGACCGCTGGGCGGGCGCGATCGACTTCACCGATCCGGCGTCGGGCAAGGCCTATCGCCTCGGAGCGAACCCGGCCGCGCTGATGGTGCGTCCGCGCGGCTGGCACCTGCCCGAGCGGCATGTGACCGTCGACGGCCGCGAAATCTCCGGATCGCTGTTCGACTTCGGCCTCTACGTCTTCCATTGCGCCAAAACCCAGATGGCCAAGGGCGCGACGGTCGCCTTCTATCTGCCGAAGATGGAAGGCCATCTCGAGGCGCGCCTGTGGAACGAGGTTTTCTCGCATGCCGAGGAGACGCTGGCCGTTGCGCATGGGTCGTTCAAGGCGACGGTGCTGATCGAGACGCTGCCGGCGGCGTTCGAGATGGACGAGATCCTGTATGAGCTGCGCGACCACATCGTCGGCCTCAACTGCGGCCGCTGGGACTATATCTTCTCGTTCATCAAGCGGCTCGGCAAGAATCCGCAATTCCTGACGCCGGACCGGTCGGTGATGACCATGGGCCAGGCGTTCCTCAACGCCTATTCGCTGCTGCTGATCAAGACCTGCCACCGCCGCGGCGCTTTCGCGATGGGCGGCATGGCGGCGCAGATCCCGGTCAAGGGCGATGCCCACGCCAACGACGCCGCCTTCGCCAAGGTGCGCGCCGACAAGGAGCGCGAGGCCGGCAACGGCCACGACGGCACCTGGGTCGCCCATCCGGACCTCGTGCCGGTCGCGATGGAGGTGTTCGACCGGCTGATGCCGGGCCCGAACCAGCTTCAGGTGAAGCGGGAAGATGTCGACGTCACGGCGACGGACCTCGTCGAGATGCACAAGGGCAAGCGGACGGAGGAGGGCCTGCGCGAGAATATCCGCGTCGGCGTGCAGTATATCGAGGCGTGGCTACGCGGCCGCGGCGCCGTGCCGATCTACAACCTGATGGAGGACGCCGCGACCGCCGAAATCTCGCGCGCCCAGGTCTGGCAGTGGATCCACCTCAAAGCCAGGCTCGACGACGGCCGCGAGGCGACGCCGGCGTTGTTTCGAGCAGCGCTTGCCGGCGAGATGGAGCGGGTGAAGGGCGAGGTCGGCGCGGCGGCCTACGAGGGCGGCCGGTTCCCCGAGGCGATCAAGCTCTTCTCGGGCATGTCGCTCGCGTCCGAATTCGAAGAGTTCCTCACGTTGCCGGCGTATCGGCTGATCGACTGATTCCGGCGGACGCGCGCCCGAATAGCCCGCCGGGACCTTGTAGGGCCGGGTCGCCGACCCGGCCGAGGCGCGCTCAGCGAGCGCGCCCTACAGTGCGCTTCCCATCTCAATCGGGACAATCTCGCCCGCGTAGGGCCAATCCTCCGCCGCACGCGCCAGCCCGGCGCGAATGGGATTGTCCCGCACGTATTCCCATTTCGACGCATAGCTCTCGTCGCTGCGAAGCAGATGGTCGAAAAACTCCCTCTGCCAGAGCGGCGCAGGGAGCGCCAGTCGCGGCAGGATCGCTTTCGCTGTCCACTGCTTGAACCCGCCGACGAAGGCGGACAACGGCTTCGAGTTCTCTGTCTCGTCACAAACGCAGAAAAAGTGAACGTGGTTCGGCATGACGACGAAACGCCCGACGCTCCAGCCATAGCGCGTCGACGCCGTCGACCATTCGGAGTGAAGGACGGCGAAAGTCTCCGGATTAGCGAGAAGCGGACGGCGGTCCGCGACGCAGACGGTGACGAAATAAACCGGGACTGCGATCGAGATTGTATCGAGACGCTTGAGATGCTTGCGGGCGCGCACGGAAGGGAGGATGCAAACGCATATCTACCACGTCAACCTGAAAGAAGACTTTCCGCGCCGAAAAAGGGCGGCCGGATCCCTTGTAGGGCCGGGTCGCTGACCCGGCCGAGGCGCGCTCAGCGAGGCGCGCCCTACACGCGCCCGCCCGGCCTTTGTAGGGCCGGGCTCGCTCGACCCGGCCGAGGCGCGCTCAGCGAGCGCGCCCTACAACCTGGCCTGCGCCGTCGGGCGGTTCGAAGCCCGCCATCGGATTGATCTGAAGTTCGTTTAGACTCCGGTTCTTCGCGCCCGTATAGACCGCGCTGCTCCAGCGTGGCCCTCCGGCCGCGCTTTTGGTTTTTAGCCTCCGCGGCCGGTCTCCCGTCCTCGGACGTCGCAAAACTTCAAATCCGAGCGTTCGCCCGCGGCCCCGCGAGGGGTTCGCGATTTCGGTCCACTGCAAAGAAGCCGGCCGCGCGGGGTCTCCTCGCGTAACGAGCCGGGCGGAACACGGAGAAAAACGATGTTCGCAGTCATCAAGACCGGCGGCAAGCAGTACACGGTCGCCGCCGACAAAGAGATCACCGTCATGGCGCTGGCCGGAGAGGCCGGCTCGCAGGTGGTTTTCAACGACGTCCTGGCGCTGTTCGACGGCGAGACCAGCACCATCGGCGCGCCGCATGTCGCGGGCGCGAGCGTCACCGGCGAGATCGTCGAGCAGACCCGCGGGGCGAAGGTGATCGCGTTCAAGAAGCGGCGCCGCAAGAATTCGAAGCGCAAGCGCGGCCATCGGCAGGACTTGACGATCGTCAAGATCACCGGCGTCCAGCCGGGCGCTTAAAGTCGATTTTTGGATCGAGGCGATTCCTTCGCCGGTCGATTTGCCGTATAGAGAATCCAACCTTGCCGCCCTCGGGCGCGGCGCATCCTAGAGTTTCGGAGCAGGACAATGGCTCACAAGAAGGCAGGCGGTTCGTCGCGCAACGGTCGCGACTCGGACGGCCGTCGTCTCGGCGTGAAAAAGTTTGGCGGCGAGCGGGTGCTCTCCGGCAATATTCTCGTGCGTCAACGGGGAACGAAATTTCACGCCGGCCGCAATGTCGGCATGGGTACGGATCATACCTTGTTCGCCACCGCCGCCGGCGAAGTTTGTTTCGAGAGGAAAGGCGACCGCCGGCAATATGTCAGTGTACGAATTCACCAAGTAGCTGCAGAATAAAGCGGGGTCGATGACGAGAACCCCGCTTCGGCGACCAGCCCCCGCGGACGTTCTCGAAACTCCTGAAGCTTCGAGATGAGCATGAAAGGAGATGGTCCTTTCATCCGTCCGGTAAGCCCAGCTTACGAAGGGGATGCGGTCGCCGCATCTCCTTCGTCGTTTAGCGCCCCTTTTCGGGGCGGCTTGGCCGGAGCTTCCATGTTTCCCGATCTTGCCAGAGACGATGTCTTTCGAATGGAGACGGCGCGGTTATGGCTGCGCTGGCCGCGCGCAGCCGACGCCCCGATGATTCACCGCTTCTGCTCGTTGTGGGAGGTCGCCCGCTACACGGCCCGCATTCCGCATCCCTATCCGCCTGGGTCGGCGGAGCGCTTCATCTATGCTGCGCGCGAGGGCAACGCCTCCGGGCGGGATCTGACGCTGGTGATCACCCCAAAGAAGGGGAAGCTCGACGCCATCGGCTCGATCAGCCTCGAATTGCGCGGCGCCGACCGGCTGACGCTCGGCTTCGTCCTCACCCCGGAGCACTGGGGAAAGGGTCTCACCACCGAGGCGACCCGGGCGATCATCAAGACTGGATTTTCCCTGACCAATTCCGTCGAGATCCTCGCCAACGTGCGGGTCGAGAACGAGTCGTCCCGGCACGTCCTGGAAACCTGCGGCTTCGAGGTCGCCTCGACCGGCCTCAAGGGCGCGCCGGCGCGCGGAGGCCTTGTCGAGTGCCACACCTTTAGGTTGACGCGCGAGGCCTGGGCGGATGCGGTGGCCGCTCGACGGCAGGCGTTCAATCAGGGGCGGCTGGAATCGGGTCGCCCGGCATGAAGTTCCTCGATCAGGCCCGCGTTTATGTCCGATCCGGCGATGGCGGCGCCGGTTGCGTGTCGTTCCGGCGCGAGAAGTTCATCGAGTTCGGCGGCCCGGACGGCGGCGACGGCGGGCGCGGCGGCGATGTCGTGGTCGAATGCGCCGCGGGCCTCAACACGCTGATCGACTTCCGCTACCAGCAGCACTTCAAGGCCAAGACCGGCATGCACGGCATGGGCCGCAACCGCGCCGGCGGCCGCGGCGCCGACGCCGTGCTCAAGGTCCCGGTCGGCACCCAGGTGTTCGACGAAGAAACCGGCGCCATGCTGGCCGACCTGACCAGCGAGGGCGAGCGCGTCGTCATCGCCAAAGGCGGCAACGGCGGCTTCGGCAACGCCCATTTCACCACCTCGACCAACCGCGCTCCCCGCCACGCCAATCCGGGCCTGCCGGGGATCGAGCGCACTTTGATCCTGCGCCTGAAGCTGATCGCCGACGCCGGCCTCGTCGGACTGCCAAACGCCGGCAAGTCGACCTTCCTCGCCGCCGTCTCGGCCGCCAAGCCCAAGATCGCCGACTACCCCTTCACCACGCTCCATCCGGGGCTCGGCGTGGTGAAGATCGATGGGCGCGATTTCGTTCTCGCCGACATTCCCGGCCTGATCGAGGGCGCGCACGAGGGCCACGGTCTCGGCGACCGTTTCCTCGGGCACGTCGAACGCTGCCGCGCGCTCGTGCACCTCATCGATGGGACCGGAGCGAACGCCGGCGCGGACTACCGCACCATCCGCCGCGAACTTGCGGCCTATGGGGAAGGTCTGGACGAGAAGCCTGAGGTCGTCGCCCTTTCGAAGGTCGACGCCATCGACGAGGCGACGCTGGCCCGACAGGTCGAGCGTCTGAAGCGCGCGATCCGCAGCTACGGCCCGCCCGCGGCGCCTGGGGTCCGTCGCCCCAGGCCTCTCATGTTGTCGACTGCGACCCACACCGGTGTGACCGACGTCCTGCGCGCGACGATAGCCACTATCGACGCGGGCCGGGCGCTGGAAGCCTCCGGGGCCGGCGTCGAAGCGCAACCCTGGACGCCGGTCTGAGGGAGGCCGACCTCGCCTGTTCCGAATTCGCCCGGTCGCCTTGCGCGAAGCGGAACAATCGGCTTTGCGGACTGTTGACGGAGAAGGAATCCCGCCGCCAGGCGGGTGTTCTGCTGAATCCACTCATCGGAGCTAAGCGTGGCGAAACCGCGCACCGTCATCGTCACCGGCGCGACCGCCGGTGTAGGCCGCGCGGTGGCGCGCCGGTTCGCCTGCGCAGGCGACCGAATCGGCCTCATCGCACGCGACGCCGAGGCGCTCGAGGAGGTCCAGCGCGAACTGGCGGCCTTCGGGGTCGAGGTCGCTTTCGAAATCAGCGGACGTCGGCAATGCGGATGAGATTTTCGCGGCGGCGGCAAAGCTCGAGGTCAAGCTCGGGCCGTTTGACGTCTGGATCAACGACGCCATGGAGACGGTGTTCTCGACCGTGGCGGAAATCTCCCCGGCGGAGTTCCACCGCGTGACCGAAGTCACCTATCTCGGCTTCGTCTATGGGACGATGGCGGCCCTGAAATCGATGCGGCCCCGCGGCCACGGCCGGATCGTCCAGATGGGCTCGGCGCTCGCCTATCGCGGCATCCCGTTGCAGTCGGCCTATTGCGGCGCCAAGCATGCAATTCGCGGTTTCACCGATAGTTTGCGGGCCGAGCTCCTCGCCGAGAAATCGCGGATCACCGTCTCGATCGTGGAGCTGCCCGCAGTCAATACGCCGCAGTTCGACTGGGCGCGCGCGCATACGCAGCGAACGCCAAGGCCAATGGGCCACCCGGTCGAGCCGGAGGTTGTCGTTGACGCCGTCTATCGCGCGGCTGCGGGCGGCTGGCGGGAATATTGGCTCGGCCTGCCGACGATCTTTCTTATCCTCGGCGATTTCGTGCTGCCAGGCGCGCTCGACCGGTATCTAGCGGCGACGGCGATCAAGGGACAGCAGACCAAAACTTTGGTGAAGCCTGGTCGTCCGGACAATCTCGAGCGCCCGGTCACCGCGCTGCACCGGGTGCGCGGCTCGTTCAGCGCTGAAGCCGAAAACAAGGCGCCGCTGGTGGTCGGCGAAATCGCCCGCCTCGGGGCCGTGGCGGCGGGCGCGCTGGTCTTCTTTGTCGCCGGCGCCTTCTTCGCTCGTGCGCGCAAGGGCGTTCACTCCGACGTCTCTACGCCTTGATCGCCCGCGCCAGGCATGCAATCTCTGCGTTTCCGTCTGCGGCCGGGGGCTCCGCGTTCGGAGAGTTGTAAGCGCCGGCCGTGTTAGACGCAGGATCTCCGGTCCGTATTGGTCGTCCGGCGCGCAGCGCGATTTCGGCGAGCTTGAGGGTCCCGTCGTAGATGCCCGGACGCATTGAAGACTACGCGGTTATCGGCAATTGCGAGACCGTCGCGTTGGTCGGACGCGACGGATCAATCGACTGGCTGGGCCTGCCCCGGTTCGACAGCCCGGCCTGTTTCGCGGCGCTGTTGGGCGAGCCGAAGCATGGGCGGTGGCTGATTGCTCCCGCCGACGCATCCGCCTTGGTCTCGCGCGGCTACAGCGACGACACGCTCATCCTGGAAACCGTATTCCGGACCGGATCAGGCGCCGTCCGCCTCACCGATTTCATGGTTCGGCGCGACCGCGTTGCGGACCTCGTGCGGATCGTGACGGGTCTCGAAGGCGAGGTGGAGATGCGCATGGAGCTGATCGTGCGCTACGATTACGGCTCCATCGTCCCGTGGGTCTCGATCCAGGACGACGGTCGGCTGCAATTGATTGCCGGTCCGGACCGGCTGCTGCTCGAGACGGCGGTCCCGACGCAGGGGGAAGACCATCGGACGGTTGCCGAGTTCACGGTCAAGGCAGGGGAGGAAAAAGGCTTCTCCCTCACCTGGTCGCCTTCGTTTTCCGAGCCGCCCCAAGCCGCGCCGGTCGCAGAGACATTGCGCAACGTCAGGGCGCAATGGACCGACTGGGCGCGTACGTTCGACGCTGAGCACGAGGGGCGGGACGCCGTTCTGCGCTCGCTCCTGACCTTGAAGTCGCTCGCGCACTGGGAGACGGGCGGGATCGTGGCGGCGGGCACGACATCGCTACCGGAACTCCTCGGCGGCGAACGGAACTGGGACTACCGCTACTGTTGGCTCCGCGATTCCACATTCACCCTCCTCGCGTTCATTGGCGCGGGCTATCTCGACGAAGCCAAGGCTTGGCACCAGTGGCTGTTGCGCGCCGTCGCCGGATCGCCAGACGATGTGCAGACGATGTACGGCGTCGCCGGCGAAAGGCGGCTCGATGAATTTGTCGTTCCGTGGTTGCCCGGCTATCGGGGCGCAAGCCCCGTGCAGAGTCGGTAACGCCGCGGTCAAGCAGCTCCAACTGGATGTGTACGGAGAGGTGCTGGATACCTTTTATGTTGCGCGTCGCGCCGGACTGGCAACTTCGGAAGCGACCTGGGACCTCGAATGCGCCCTCGTCAAACATCTCGAAACCATCTGGCGCGAGCCCGACGATGGGATCTGGGAGGTGCGCGGCCCGAGACGGCACTTCACCCATTCGAAGGTGATGACCTGGGTGGCCTTCGATCGCGCCGTCCGGTCGATCGAGGAATTCAACCTCGACGGCCCGCTCGAGCGCTGGCGTCAGGCGCGCTCGGATATTCATGACAGCGTCTGCGAGCATGGGTTCGATCGCGCGCAAAACGCATTCGTCCAGTCGTACGGTTCGACCGCGCTCGACGCGAGTTGTCTCCTGATCCCGCTCGTGGGTTTCCTGCCGCCTGACGATCCGCGGGTCCATGGGACCGTCGCCGCAATCGAGCGCAGGCTGATGCAAAATGGTCTGGTGCTGCGTTACGACACTGGGAGCGGCGCGGACGGACTGCCTCCGGGCGAGGGCGCATTTCTCGCCTGCAGCTTCTGGCTTGCGGACAATTACGCGCTCACCGGACGCATGACGGAGGCGCGTGCGCTATTCGACAAACTGCTGTCGTTGCGCAACGACGTCGGCCTTCTTGCCGAGGAATACGATCCGGTCGCCAAACAGCAACTCGGCAACTTCCCGCAGGCGTTCTCTCATCTTGCCCTGATCAACACGGCCCATAATCTCGCGAATGTCGCAGGGCCTGCGAAGGCGCGCGCAAACCGCTCGACGAAGCCGCAGTAGGCCGATTACAGCTCACTGCTGCGCGCCATCGCCCTGATGCGGTCGGCCGTCCGGCAGGCGATCGCCTGGATGGTGAGGGAGGGATTGACGCCGCCGACCGTCGGAAACACCCACCCGTCGCAGACGATATGCGCGTAGCGCTTGTGGCCGGCGAGCATCGACAGCATCGCCGTGCCCAGAACGTCCCGCTTGCCCGGCGCGTTCGGGCTCAAATAGCGAAGCGGACAGTCGGCGACGAAGGCGTCGAACAAGCCGGCCGTCTTGAGGAAATCGATGAAGAACGGCAGCTGGCCAAGCGGCGTCATCGCCGCCTCGTGGTCCCACTCGACCCGGACCGGACCAAAGAAGCTGTCGAGATCGACGCCCGGCGGCGTCTTCGCGACAACCAGAGATTGTTCATCCGACGGGTGAGCCCAAGGAGACGAAGAGCCGCGCTTCATGCCCCTGACATTGCGCGCCTTCCGCCCCCGCGCAAAACCGCAAACTGCCGTTTCTGGGGTGAATGGAATGATCGAAGTAAACGTAGTCGGGCAAAGGCTGTCGCGGGCGGGCGCGAGCGCCGGCGCTTCGGTGAAGAGCTGCGAATGGCAGGTCATGCGGACTTCTGTCGGCGGGATGCCCGCCCAACGGGACAACTCGGCGCCGAAGTGACAATAGCGGCAGTCGAGCCCGTCGAATCCCACATGGTGCTCGTGGCTGAATGGGATCGGCTGCAAATGCACGAGGGTTTGGCCGGTGACGAATGGCGAGCGCGCAATCGCATAGCCGGCTCCGATCAGGATCGCCGGAGACACCGCGAGCGCAATCATCGCGGCCCTGACCGCCGTGTCCGCGTAGGGCTGGAAAAGCTGCGCCATCGGCCTCCCGGGGGTCTCAGCAAGCCGTTAATTGCAGCGCTGCGGAAATTGTTCCCTGGTCGGGCTGAAAATTTTCTCTGTTTGTGGGATGGCAATCAGGCGCGCGAGAGCCAATCGTCTGACCCCGGCGAGATCGTCGCGCTGATACTGGCGATTCCAATACCGCGCGAAGTTCCGTTTAATTGATAAAAAAGGGAGTCTAGCCGTGGATTTTAATTAACCAGATTTATACTGTGTGTTATGAGCCTGCGGAGGAATCGAAAATGACGCCGCAAGAGCTTGAAAACACTCGAATTCGGACTCGCGCTTGGCAAACCGCCGTCCCAGGCCTCCGCCGTGGGCCGGCCGGATCGGACGGTCACGCTTTACCCGCCCGCAAAGCTGCGCGGCGCAGGGCTGATCACCACGGCGGCGTTGTTGTCGATCTCCATCACCGCAAGGCCGCGTTCGTTGGTCCCGTTGGCGCGGAAGCGGAACACGCCATCGGCGCCGTTGAACCCGGACACGTTGGTGAGCGCCTGCTGGCTGAACGGGTCCGGCCCGGCCGCCCGCGCCAGGGCCCCGGCGAGCGTCACCGCGTCGTAGGAGAGGGTCGCCAGACGAGTAGGCTGGCTGTTGAACTTGGTCTTGTAGCGCTGCGCCAGCGCGTTGAAGCCGGCGTTGTCGGGCGCGGCGAACCAGGCGCCCTGCAACTGGGGCAGCCGCAGCACGCGCGCGTCGTTCCAAACTCCCGTGCCGAGAAGCTGGGTCTTGACCGACGCCGCGGCCAAGGCGCTTGCGACCGCCGGCATGCCCTCGGCCTGATCGGGAATGAACAGCGCGTCGATCTGGGCGCCGGCCGCCGCGATCTGCTGCGCCGCCTCCTGCGGTTGGCCCGGCGCGTAGCGCGCTGCGACGATGACCGGCGCGTTAAGTCGCCCCGCCGTCTCCTGGAACTGGGCGGCGGCGAGGTTTCCGTAGTCGTTCTGCGGCGCCATCAGCCCGAACGCCCGCTTGCCGCGCGAGGCGGCGAATTCGGCGATCCGGTCGACGTAGGATTGGATCAGGAACGACAGCAGGTAGACGCCCGGGGAGGCGACGCTGACGTCGGTCGAGAAGCCGATGATCGGCTTTCCTGCGGCCTTGGCGACCGAAGCCGCCTGACGGACGTCGTTGGCGTAGACCGGTCCGAGAAGGAGCTGGGCGCCCGCGCCGATCTCGGTCTGGGCGGTCTGACCGGCCTCGTCCGGCGCGGAGTGGTCGTCCGCGATCATCAGCGTGATGTACGGACCGGAGAACTCGTCCATGGCCAGTTGCGCCGCATTGCGCAGCGAGACGCCGAGCGGGCTCGGCGCGCCGTTCTGCGTCAGCGGCAGGATCATGCCGACCCGGACCGGACCGGTTCCCAGCGTCTCACCGACCGCAGGTCCGGGCGCCGCGGGCGGAGACGCGGCCGGCGCCGCGACCTCGGCCCCCGGCGCGAGCATAGAGGTCGAATTGCAGCCGGCGAGCGTCGCTGCGAGACCGCCGCCGAGAAGCGCGCGCCGGGTCAGGCCGAAACGACCCCCTCGCGACCCTGAACTCAACGACCATAACAATCTCCAACCCGAGCGACCGCCATCCTGCTGGCACGCTCTCAAAACGATCGCGCAGGGTCGCACGGCCCCCTTGTTCGCCCGCGGCGGCCTCTCCACGGAAATTGTGGCATTTTCAGCGGCGCTTGGCTATGTTGTCGACGGCGCTCCGGATGGAGCGCCGATCATGAAGCCATTCGATCCCTCTCACTCCCCTTTGATTGCGCGGCCGGAACGTTCGTTCCTGGTTCATGGCGCAGCCGTTCCCGCGCCGCCCTTGGCGGCCGGCCTCTACGTCGTCGCCACGCCGATCGGTCATCTCGGCGACGTGACCTTGCGGGCGCTCTCCATCCTTGCGGCGGCCGACATGGTTCTGGCCGAGGACACCCGTGTCTCACGCACCCTCCTGGCGCGATACGGCGTCAAAACGCCGCTTTCGCCCTATCACGAGCACAACGCCGCCGAAGCGCGCCCGCGGGCGCTCCGGCGCATCGCCGAGGGCCAGGCGCTGGCGCTGATCTCGGATGCGGGCACGCCGCTCGTTTCCGACCCTGGCTTTAAGCTGGTCGCCGAGGCCGTCGCGGCAGGAGTGGCGGTCACGGCTGCGCCGGGCGCTTCGGCGGCCCTCGCCGCCCTTTGCGTCGCCGGCCTGCCGACTGATCGCTTCTTCTTTGAAGGCTTTCTGCCCCCGCGCAGCGCGGCCCGGCGCGAGCGGATCAATGCGCTTGCCGCCGTGCCCGGGACGCTCGTCTTCTACGAAGCGCCGAGCCGCCTTGCCGAGACGCTACACGACCTCGCCGCGGAACTGGGCCCGCGGCGCGCGGCGGTCGCGCGCGAGCTCACCAAGCTGCACGAGGAGGTTCGGCGCGGGGGGCTCGACGCGCTCGCGGCCGAATTCGCCGACGGCGAGGCGCCGCGCGGGGAGATTGTCGTCGTGGTCGGGCCGCCGCAGACGCAGGAGGCGGTCGATGTCGGCGCGCTCGACCGGGAGATTGGCGAGGCGCTGCTGACCTTGTCGGTCAAGGACGCCGCGGCCGCCGTGGCGGCGAAGCACGGCCTGCCCCGCCGCCAGATCTATGCGCGCGCGCTCGCAATCGCCGGAGCGGCGCGATGAAGGGGCCTCGGCCGGCTGACGTGCGAGCGCGGCGTCGCGTCGCCCATCTCCTTGGCCTCAAAGCGGAAACGATCGCTGGGATTCTTCTAATCCTCAAGGGGTATTCGATCCTCGCCCGGCGTTACGCGGCGAACGGCGGGGAGATCGACCTCATTGCGCGCAAGGGCCGCGCGATCGCCTTCGTCGAGGTCAAGGCGCGGGCTGACCTCGGCGTCGCCGCCGACGCGATCAGCCCGGCCAAGCGGCGTCGGATCGCCCGCGCTGCGCGCGCCTGGCTCACCCGCAATCCGTGGGCGATGGGTTTCACCCTCCGCGGCGACGCCGTGTTCGTGGCGCCTGGCCGGCTTCCCCAGCACCTCCCGGCCGCGTATAGGCTCATGATCGACTGACTCCTCCGACTGGACCGCCCATGCCCTTGACCGTCGCTGTGCAGATGGACCCGATCGCGCGCATCAAGGTCGCGGGCGATTCCACCTTCGCCCTGCTCCTCGAAGCGCAGGCGCGCGGCCATCGCCTGCTGCACTACACACCGGACCGCCTGCGGCTGCTGGACGGTCGGGTCGAGACCATGGCCGAACCGGTTGCCGTTCAGGACGTCGACGGCGATCACGCACGGTTCGGCGCGCCGGTCCTCGTCGACCTCTCGAGCGTCGACGTTGTGCTGCTCCGCCAGGATCCGCCGTTCGACCTCGCCTATGTGACGACGACGCATTTGCTCGAGCGCATCCACCCGGCGACCTTGGTCGTCAACGACCCGCGCAGCGTCCGCAACTCGCCGGAAAAGCTGTTCGTCATGGACTTTTCTGAGCTGATGCCGCCGACGCTGATCGCGCGCGACCGGGAGGCGATCGACGCGTTCCGCCGCGAGCATGGCGACGTCGTAATGAAGCCGCTTTATGGATTCGGCGGGGCTGCGGTGTTCAAGGTAAGCCCTAGCGATCCGAATTTCGGCTCGCTGTTCGATCTGTTTACGACGACGCTGCGCGAGCCCTGGGTTATCCAAAAGTTTCTGCCGGCCGTCTCGCGCGGCGACAAGCGCATCATTCTGGTGGACGGCGAGGCCAGGGGCGCGGTCAACCGCGTGCCGGCAGCCGACGACATCCGCTCGAATATGGTGCGCGGCGGCGCCGCGCGCGAGACGGAACTCACCGACCGGGAGCGCGAGATTTGCGCGCGGATCGGGCCGGAACTGAAGCGGCGCGGCCTGATCTTCGTCGGCATCGACGTGATCGACGGCTACCTGACGGAAATCAACGTCACCTCGCCGACAGGCATCCGCGCCATCAAGCGGCTGGGCGGCCCGGATCTCGCAGTCGCAATCTGGGACGCGATCGAGTTGCGGCGGGCGACAAAACCCGTCTATGACGCCGTTGGCGCTTGCGGGGGCAGACTCGAATGAGAATATAGACGCCATGTCAATTGCCGGCCCCGTGGTCGACCGTCCCCCCCGCGCCCATCAGCCCCATCATCCAGGCGGCAAGGGGCTCGATCGCGCGAGGCTGATCGACGCCTTTGCCGAGCTTCGCCGCAAGCATGTCGACGATGACGCGGGATTTCGACGCGCGGCGATCGCGAGCCTGCACGACGCGCTCGAAAACGGACGCGACGACGCGCGCCGGGCGCTCGAGGCCGGCGGAACCGCGAGAGCCTGCGCCGAGACGCTGAGCGCCCAGGTCGACGATCTGCTGCGCGTCGGGCTCGAACTTGTGGAGCGCTGGCTGGTCCCTGTCGGGTCCGAGGCCGGCCCAACTGTGGTGGCGGTCGGCGGATATGGTCGAGGCATGCTGGCCCCCGGCTCCGACATCGACCTCCTGTTTCTGCTGCCGAACCAGCCAACCCCGGCGATCGAGCGGATCGTCGAGGCGCTCCTCTACATCCTCTGGGACCTTAAGCAGAAGGTCGGCCACGCGACCCGCACGGTCGACGAGTGCTTGAAGCAGGCCCGCAGCGACATGACGATTCGCACCACGCTGACCGAGGCGCGCCTCGTCACCGGCGACCGAAAGCTGTTCGATACGCTTCTGGCGCGCTTTGACAAGGAAATCGTCGCCAAAACCGCGCCGGAATTCGTCGCGGCCAAGCTCGCGGAGCGCGAGGAGCGTGTGCGACGTGCGGGCGCGTCCCGGTATCTTGTCGAGCCTAACATCAAGGAGGGCAAAGGCGGCCTGCGCGACCTCAACACGCTGTTCTGGATTTCTAAATACGTCTATCGCGTGCAGAACCCGCACGACCTGATCGCGGCGGGCGTATTCTCGCCCCGCGAGTTCGCCCTGTTCCGACGCTGCGAGGAGTTTTTGTGGTCGGTGCGCTGCCGACTGCATTTCCTTGCCGGCCGGGCCGAGGAGCGCCTCAGCTTCGACGTGCAGCGGCCGATCGCCCGCCAGCTTGGCTATTCGACCCGCGCAGGCCAGGCAGACGTCGAGCGCTTCATGAAGCACTATTTCCTGGTGGCGAAGGATGTCGGGGACCTGACGGCGATCGTCTGCGCCGCGCTCGAGGAGCGCCAGACTAAGCCCACGCCGGTGTTCGACCGATTCATCGGACGGCTTCGCCGCCGGACCCGCGCGATCGCCGACGCCAAGGACTTCAAGGTCGATGCGGACCGCGTCAACGTTCTTGGCCCGGAAGTCTTCGAGCGTGATCCGGTCAACCTGATCCGGCTTTTCTGGGTCGCAGAGCGGTCGAATCTGTCAATCCACCCCAACGCGACCCGGCTCGTCACACAGTCGCTCAAGCGCATCGACGCCCGGCTACGCGAGGATCCCGAGGCCAACCGGCTGTTTCTGGAGATCCTGACCTCGCCTCGCGCTCCGGAAACGGCGCTCCGACGCATGAACGAGGCCGGCGTGCTCGGTCGGTTTATCCCGGATTTCGGCCGCGTCGTAGGCATGATGCAGTTTTCAATGTATCATCACTACACGGTCGATGAACATCTCATTCGCACGGTCGGCGCCTTGAGCGCCATCGACGGAGGACGCCTGAAGGACGACCATCCGCTTTCGAGCGAATTCATCCACAAGATATCGCACCGGACTGAACTTTACCTCGCCGCGTTTCTGCACGACATCGCCAAGGGCAGACCGACCGACCACTCAAAGACGGGCGCGGAGGTCGCGCGCGGGCTGTGCCCACGATTCGGCCTGTCGCATGCGAACACCGAGCGGGTCGTATCGCTCGTCGAACAGCACCTCATCATGTCCAACATGGCCCAGGGCCGCGACCTTTCGGATCCGCGCACGGCTGAAGCGCTGGCCGCGATCGTGCAGACGCAGGAGCAGCTCAAGCTACTGCTCATCCTGACGGTGTCGGACATTCGCGCGGTCGGCCCGGGCGTCTGGAACGGCTGGAAGGGCCAATTATTGCGCACCCTCTACTGGGAGACCGAGGTCGTGCTGGGCGGCGGCCATTCGGCGGTGGATCGCAAGGCCCGCGTTCAGGGCGCGCAGGAGACCCTGCGCCGCGCCCTGCCCGGCTGGTCGGACCCCGAGTTCGACGCCTACGCTCAGCGTCACTATCCTGCATATTGGCTCAAGGTGGAGTTTGACCGGCAGGTTGCGCACGCCAAGCTGCTGCACGTGATGGCCACGGATGTCCGTTCGCTCGCGACCGAAGTGACGGTCGACACGTTTCATGGCGTCACGGCCATCACCGTAGTTGCGCCGGACCACCCGAGGCTGCTGAGCGGCATCGCGGGCGCTTGCGCGGCGGCCGGCGCCAACATCGTCGACGCGCAGATCTTCACCACCGCCGACGGCCTCGCGCTCGACACGATTTTCGTCTCGCGGGCCTTCGAGCAGGACGAGGACGAACTGCGGCGCGGGAGGCGCATCGCCACGAACATCGAAAAGACCTTGCGTGGCGAAATCCGCCTGGCGGAGATTGCGCCGCCGAAGGAGGCGCGGGACGTTCGGCGCGGCGCCTTCGCGATCGAGCCCGAAGTCACGATCGACAATACGCTGTCCGGCCGCTACACTGTCGTGGAGGTTTCCGGGCTCGACCGGCCAGGCCTGCTGCGCGACCTCACCTCCTCGTTGTCCAGGCTCAATCTGAACATCGGATCGGCCCATATCGTGACCTTCGGCGAGAAGGCGGTGGATGCCTTCTACATCACCGATCTGACGGGACAAAAAATCAATTCGGCGGCCAAGCAGACCGCCATCAAACGGCGCCTGCTGGCGGACTTTGCGGCCGAACGTTGACAGTTCTAGTCGCCCGTTGCGGGTCGCGTCGCGCTTGATTTTTGCGGCGCTAGCGCTGATATGCGTCGCAAAATCCAATGGGGCTCCAGACACGATGACCGACACGAACGACGAACGTGCAACTGCGACGCCCGGAGGGGCCGCGCCCGCCGAAACGCCGGAGCGCGACACTTTCGCTGTGATCGAGGCGCTGAACGCCGAAAACACTCAGCTGAAGGACCGGGTTTTGCGGACGCTGGCGGAGATGGAGAATCTGCGCCGCCGCACCGAGCGCGAGGTCGCCGACGCCAAGACCTACGGCGTGACCAGCTTCGCTCGCGACATGCTGACGGTGGTTGACAACCTCGCCCGCGCGTTGGAGCACCTGCCGTCCGAGGCGAGGGCTGGCGCGGAGCCGCAGATCCAGTCGGTGATCGAGGGTGTCGAACTGACCGCGCGCGATTTTGAGGCCGTGCTCGGCCGTCACGGCGTCAAGAAGCTCGATCCGAAGGGTCAGAAGTTCGACCCCAACTTCCATCAGGCGATTTTCGAGGCCCCCGACGAAACGCTTCCGGCCGGAACGGTGTCGCAGGTGGTGCAGAGCGGCTGGACGATCGGCGATCGTGTGTTGCGTCCGGCGATGGTCGGCGTTTCCAAAGGCGGTCCAAAGGCCGTGCCGAAGGAAGAACCGACCGCCTCTGGAGACTGACGTCAGACGCGGGCTGGGGTCACGCGCCGCAGGGTCAGATTGATCCGGCGGCCGTACGGCAGGACTGTCGAGCCGCGGGGAATGATGCGGTCGACGCCGTGGAAGGCGAGGCGCGCGGGGCCGCCAAAGGACACGGCGTCGCCTGACTTTAGTCGAAACGAGCGGGTCGGCGCGTCTCGGGTAAGCCCACCAATGCGGAAGAGAGCTGAATCCCCAAGCGACAGCGACACAATCGGGGCCAAAAGGTCGCGCTCGTCGCGGTCCTGGTGCAGACCCATGCGAGCTTTGGCGTCGTAGACATTGACGAGGCAGGCCTCAGGCGGCGCGGCGTCTGGCGCGAGCTCGGCCCAGGCTTCGAGCAGGGGCGCCGGAATGGGAGGCCAAGGGCGGCCAGTGTCGGGATGGGTCGACTGGTAGCGATATCCCGTTTCGTCCGACACCCAGCCGAGAGGACCGCAATTGCTCATTCGGACCGAGAACGGCTTCCCGGTCCGGGGCATGCGGGGGCGATAGAGCGGCGCCTCCGCGAGCGCGGAGCGGACCGCCTCGGCCAAGGCCTCCTGGGCGCCGCGCCCGAGAAAACCTGGATAATAGGCTACGCCCGGGGCGACGGAGATGCAGGCTGTGGCCATGTTCGGTTCCTTCGCGCCTTCCCTAACCGGCAGGCGCAGCGTATAGGGGCCGAATTCCGTTTCAACCCGTGCGCGGGAGAAGGCGCGCGTTGCTCGAGGCGATGTATGGCAGGCCATAGTCAGTTCAAGAACATCATGCACAAGAAGGGCAAGCAGGACGCGATCCGCTCCAAGCTCTTCTCCAAGCTCGCCCGCGAAATCACCGTGGCCGCCAAGCTCGGGATGGCCGACCCGGCGATGAACCCCCGCCTGCGCGCGGCCGTGCTCGCGGCGCGGGCGGAAAATATGCCCAAGGACAATATTGACCGCGCGATCAAGAAGGCCTCGGGCGGCGATGGTGAGAACTACGATGAAGTGCGCTACGAGGGCTATGCGCCCGGCGGCGTCGCGGTCATCGTCGAGGCGCTGACCGACAACCGTAACCGCACAGCGGGCGAGGTTCGTTCTTATTTCACCAAGGCCGGCGGGTCGCTCGCGGAAACCGGCGCGGTGTCGTTCCTATTCGACCGGGTCGGCCTGATCGTCTTCGATCGCAAGGTCGCCGACGAGGACACGATGCTCGAGGCCGCAATCGAGGCGGGCGCAGACGATGTCGTCTCGGGGTCGGATGAGCATGAGGTGATCACCTCGGTCGAAGCGCTCGCGGACGCGCAGAAGGCGCTGGAAACGAGGTTCGGCGAGCCGCGCAAGGCTGCGCTCGCGTGGCGGCCGCAGAACACGATCGCTGTGGACGATGAGACGGGCGAAAAAATCTTGCGGCTGATCGGCCAACTCGAGGACAATGACGACGTCCAGCATGTGACCGCCAATTTTGAGGTCTCGGACGCTCTGGTCGCCAAGATGGAAGGCTGAGCACGCATGCGGCGCTCGTGGATTGCCTCGCGGCGGGATCGGAAAGCGCGCTCAACCTCAGCGGCAATGCAGGCCGCCGTCCCATGGGGCGCGCCAGCAATTCAACGCGATTGCGACTGAACAGGCCCTGAAAACGGGAACAGGTGCATTACCGCCCATTTATCGACCGGCGTCAAAGATTTCAGGAGCTTGCGACCCGCCTTAGCGGCAGTCGTGGAAAGTGCGGTCGACCCTACAGCCGTTAGCCCGCTCCGACCTCGTCCGCGTCGACGCCTTCGACTTCGCTCCGCATCAGCGACGTCGCCGGGATCGCGCCAGTCGCCACAGCCACGGCGACGGCGTGGGTCAGGTTGATGCAGTGAAGCTTGTGACGGGCAGTGTCGAGGTGACTTTTCACACTGCCGAAAGACAGATCGAGAATATCGGCAATCTCTTGATAAGTCTTTCCTCGCGCGGCCCAGATCAGGCATTGCTCTTCGCGACGAGACAAAGTAACACCGCGGGCCGGCAATTTCCCACTTTTATTCGCTGCAGAATTGATCAAGACCGACAGAAGTTGAAGCCTAACCATATTGACGCTTTTGTACGCCAGCCATTCCGCATATGAATGTTCGCTCGAGAAGGAAACTAAAGAAAATATGCCTCTCCTGTTTCTTACCGGAATGGACAAGCCATTCCTGCCCATGCCGAAGTTCACCGCGTCTTCGAAAAACCCTCGAGTTCGAAGGGTTGTCGCGCGGCACGACTTCCCAGTCGAAAGGAAGCAACGCATTGGACCCGTGCGCGATCACTGGGTCAATGTTGATATATTGCTTCAGGAAATAGCGCGACTGCCATTCCGGCGAATATGTCACGATCGCCGTGAACAGGCTGCTGTCGGTACTTTTGTTCGACGCCAGCCGGAGATAAGCGATGTGTCGAACGCCAATCTCGGTCGCGATCAACTTCAGTATCGTGACGAGATCCTGTTCGTTATATCCAAGTATCGAATCTGTAAGACGCAGAGCCGCAGAGTCGATGTGCTCAGTTGACGCGGTGGCGTCACGAACGATAGCCGAATACGCCAAGAGTCACCTCATCACGCGCGTGAGCAACAAGCCATGAAGCGGCCGGATCGATCTTCCCGGTTAGGGAACTACACAACTCGAGCAGATCGACACAAATATACATCAGCTTGTATACGTCAGGCCCGGTCAGGTTGATCCCCTGGACGGTCGCCCCCATTTTTCTTTCCCCAAGGGGAGACCCGAATGTCTCCCCTCGAAGCGCTTTTCCGTTCTTTGCCATTGTCTTCTCCCGCTCGCAAACCCTGGAGACATTCTGCTTACGTAAGGGGGAACAGACAAGTGGCACATATGGTGAGAACATAGAAAGAACAACGAGCGAGACCAATATGGTAATTCTCCGTCAGCGTGAGCGGATCCTCTCACGATCTGGAGCCGCGGTCAGGCGAACATAAGCTCCTTTGCTCCCGGCGCGAGCACGGAATCGCCCATCCCCAGCGTAACGCGGTAATCTGCCAGCCGGACCGGATCCGGCTCGAACAGGCCGGCGTACGCCATGACGTCGCCGATGCGCTGCGGCTTTCCGATAATCTGGGGCGGGCACCCGGCCGCTCTGAGCACGCGGAGGATGCGCGCGTCGAACACCGAGACGATCTGGGTCAGACCGGCCAACTGGCAAACCTCGCCAATGCCGGCGATCAGTTCGCTGAGCACGTAGTTGACGCCGTTGTGCATTCGATCCGGCTGGCCTTCTGCGCTGACGGCGCAGATGCGCGAACTTTCCCAAATGGTCGCGCTTTCGATCGCCTCGCCATCTTCCAGCAGTTGCGGAAAGACGTCACGGAGCATATTCGGACCGGTGGTCGGCAGAAGCCTGAGCGAACCCCAGTATTGCTCTGTCTTGGGATCGACGGATACAAGGTATAGCGGATTCAAATCGTCGAACCGATCCCGCTCGTAGCCGTCTTTGACAACCACCTCCCAGCCCAGCCGGGTCCAGAACGTATCGGCTCGATTGCGGAACATCGCATCCATCTCCCGCGGGAAAGACGAGGCGACGGACCCTTCGATAAGTTTGAGCATGACGATACCCCTCCAACTACGTTGATTTCGCCGCCGGTCATTCCCCTCTCGCCGCTTCGCGTTTTTGGAAGAGCCGAGTTGGTGTGCGCCCCAAGGGCGCCAGCGACTGTTGCTGTTTTGTTCTTACGCAAACTCGAAGGCTTCCCGTTTGATGAACTCGGCCTTCTCAGTGGAACGTTTGGTCCTTGATTCGGCGCTGCCGAATGGTAATGCAGGAACAGGGGGATAAGACCCGTTATTGATCCAACAATACTGTCGTCGAGGAACCTTTGGCGGCGGTTTATTGCAACCCGCGGAAATTCAAACTTATTCTGTGCTGCATTTGCTCAGACCGAACGGCCTCCTCACCTTCCAGAAAGCGGATTTCGATCGGCTGCCGCATATCCGCCAGTACCTCTGTTGGAAGATACAGTTCGATCAGGCGAAGGCGTCCGCGGCAGTCGACGAAAACTGCGCGCTTCTTCGCGCCGACGACGTCTCCGGCTTCAGAATTGCGGCCTGTGGCGGGGTTCGAGGCGGCGGTTTGGGCGCCCGGACGCGCCGGCGCCCACCGTCGTCCCGCTGCGGCAAGCCGAGACCAGAGGCTCGGCCTCGGAGACGGGGGGGTGGAAATCGCGGTGATGGTCATGTGCTCCTCATTGGATCTCGGTAAAGGAAGTGGTCGCCCATCGCGGCCAGGGGATTTCTGGCGGCTCAAGAGCGCTCCTTCGTGACCCCCAACAGTCCGCCCAGGAGGTCGAGCCCGACCCTGAGGCGGTCGGTGACGACCGCGTCGGCGCGCCACGGCGTCACGAGTTCGGGCACGAAGCCGCGGCATTCGCGTACGCCGGCGCCTTCGATGACGATGCGCAGGACGATCGGCCAGGCCGCCGGCCCGACTCGATCCTCCGCCTTGCGCATCTTGTCGCGGGCGTGCAGCGCCGCCTCGGCCTGCGGCAGTCCAGGGCGAGGTCCAAAGCCGGTCGAGCCGATCCGCTCGGGGGCGACAGCGCGGAGAGAGTCGAGCCGCGCCCGCTGGTGGGTTCGCCGCAGCGACTCGCCGATCAGCCAGCGGACGTCGTTGAGCTTGGGGTCATGGGGCGCCAGGACGCGGTTGGCTCGCATCACGTCGAACGGGTCGAGGATACGTCGAATGCGGTCCACGTCGCGGGTGGCAGTCGCTCCCGCCTCGCGGGCCCGGGCGAGCCGCTCGGGCGTTGCGTCGAGCCGCTCCTGCACCCTGTCGGCAAGGCTCTTTGAGGAGCGAGACGGCGATTGTGATGATTTCGCGCTCATTCGGCGAGCTCCGCGCAAAGTTGGGCCGGGGACGTACACCAGGAGGCGTCCGGGATGGGGCAGACGAGCCTTACGGCCAGCCTGCTAGGGAGAGGCACGTCCGGCGGGGGCCTCCCGTATGCGTCCCGAAGGTCGGCAAGATGGGCGGCCGACGCGCGAACCGCTTTCATAAGCGCAGTGTCGATCTTCGCCCGCCTGCGGCGCGACGATTTGGTCTTGGTCATGCCAGCCCCTGCAGTTTCAGCTTCTGGACCGACGGCCGTGTTTACTGGCCGCTTCTCGTGTTCGTGTTTTGTTCCATACAAATTCAAAGACATCGGGGTCGAGGAGATTCCGCTTCTCAAGCGGAAGGCATCGTCAAGTAATTGGCTAAGCTTAGGGAATTCATGACGGCTGCCAAAATGTATTTGCATCGTGACCGGCCGGCTCCAGCGTTTGACTGAGACACCGCAACCTTTCAGGGTCTCGGTCTTGCCCTGACTCCGGCATAACGATGAGGTCTCGATCATGGTGGCCCCCAATCTCGGGTTCCGAGCGGCGGCCGTCCTAATGGTCGCGCGCTCTTGTTCTTGTTTTGTCCTATATTCGGCAATTCCAAAATTTTCGTCAACTTTTTGCTTTTTCGGGATTGCTGTTTTTCGGAAAGCATGGTTAACCACACGGGCTGTTGAGCGTCGCCGATTCGGGTGCGCGCAAGTTGCGCCGGACGCCAACGCAACAAGGGATGGAGCAAGTGACCGTCGACTGGATCCGCGCCGGCCTCAAGCACACCGGCAAAACCCGCAGCGGCCTGGCCAAGGCGCTCGGCCGCTCGCCTTCCGCCGTAACCGATCTGCTAAACGGGCATCGAAGGCTGCGCGCCGACGAAATTCCGATCGTGGCGGAATATCTCGGGATCGAACCGCCTCGTCCGCTCGGCGGCGGCGGCAAGCCGATCCAGCCGAAGGCGCCGCTGGTCGGTTATGTAGGCGCAGGCGCAGTCACTCATTTCTACGCCGAGGGCCAGGGGCCGTTCGACGACGTCGACGCCCCGATCGGGGCCAAGCCGAACACGGTCGCCGTGCAGGTTCGCGGGCACTCGCTCGGCGCCCTGTTCGACAATTGGCTGGTGTTCTACGACGACGTCCGCGACCCGCCCGACGAGAGCTTGGTCGGACGTATGTGCGTGTGTGGCCTGACGGACGGCCGTGTGCTGATCAAGGCGCTGAAGCGGAGCCCGCAGACGGGTTTGTGGAACCTCTTGTCCAACACCGAGCCACCAATCTACGATGTCGGTCTGGAGTGGGCGGCGCCGGTGCGCGAAATGCGGCCGAGGTAACGGTCAGCGCCCTCGTGCCTGTAAGAGGGGGCTTTCGTCATGCTGGGGCGGCCCGGGAGTCCCCCTCGACGCCGATCGATCGAGGCAGCCCCGCTTCAATCCCGCTCCCCTCACGGATGGCAAAGCGCCGGCGCAGGCGCGCGCTGACGGAGGAGTCGTTATGCGATTTGGACGACCCAATGCCCGCTCCGCCCACCACGCTTGAGATCGCGCGCGCCCTCATCGCCTTTCGCTCGGTGACGCCGGTTGACGCCGGCGCGCTCTCCTATCTCGCTGACCTCCTGGCCGCGTCAGGTTTCTCGGCGGAACTCGTCGCGTTCTCGGCCCCCGACACCCCGGACGTCCTCAACCTCTACGCCCGCTTTGGGACCGGCGCGCCGAACCTCGCTTTCGCCGGCCACACCGACGTCGTGCCGACCGGCGCTGAGGCGGCATGGCGGTTTCCCCCGTTCTCGGCCGAGGTGGCCGACGGTCAACTCTGGGGCCGCGGCGCCTGTGACATGAAGGGTGGGCTCGCGGCGGCGGTCGCGGCGGCGCTCCGGTTCGTCGCGAGAGGCGATGTTCCCGGCTCGATCAGCTTTCTTGTCACTGGCGACGAGGAGGGGCCGTCGATCAACGGGACGGCGAAACTCCTCGATTGGGCGCTGGCGAAGGGCGAGGCCTTCGACCATTGCATCGTCGGCGAACCGACCAGCGTCGGGAAAGTCGGCGACACGATCAAGAACGGAAGGCGCGGCTCGCTGACCGGGCGATTCACGCTGCGCGGCCGGCAGGGCCATGTCGCCTATCCGCAAATCGCCGACAACCCGCTGCGCCATCTGGCGCCGTTGCTCGCCGCCCTGTTCGAGCCGCCGCTCGATGCCGGCAGCGTCGATTTCGAGCCTTCCAACCTCGAGGTCGTCACGGTCGACGTCGGCAATTCGGCGACCAACGTGATCCCCGGCGAGGTTCAACTCGTTTTCAACGTGCGCTTCAACGATCGCTGGACGCCCGAGACGCTCATGGCGGAGATCGAGCGCCGGATCGGGCTCGCCGTCGGCGATGCAAGGACGACGCTGACCTTCGATCCGACCAACGCCGTTTCTTTCCTGACCGCGCGCGGCGCCTTCACCGATCTTGTCTCGGCGGCGATCGCCGACGTCACCGGCCGCCCGCCGCAATTGTCGACCAGCGGCGGCACCTCGGACGCCCGCTTCATCAAGAACGCCTGTCCGGTCGTCGACCTCGGTCTGCCGAACGCCACGATTCATGCGGTCGACGAACGCGTGGCGCTTGCCGATCTCGACAGCCTGACCCGAATCTACGAGCGGGTGCTGGAGCGCTACTTTGCCTCTCCGCCGCTACCCGCGCGCCAGGGCAAAGCGTAACAACAAGTTTCGCGCCCCTACCTGGATCTCTTCACTACGCCGGGCGGCGGCGCCCCGCCAACGACCACAACGCCCGGCTCGCCAAAGCCTCTGCGAGATCCGGGGACGCGCGCACCCGGGCGCTCATTGCGCGTACCGCGGGCAGACGCTCAGCGATCGCTTGCGAGGTCCAGCGTTCCGCGGCTCTGGCCAGCGCGCGCCGGGCCTCCGGCGGAAGCCGGACGAACAGCGTCTGGCAAGCGGCGTCGAAGCTCTGTCCCGCCTCCATCTCGAGCCGCACCCGGTGGAGCAGCGTCATCCGGGCGACAAGCCGGCCGACCAGCGGGTCGGCGTCGCCGCCGTCGGCGAAATATCGGACCGCGCAGTCGGCGGACCTGGGCGGGTCGCCCGCCAGCGCGAGATCAATGAGTTCGTCGAGCGGCGACGGGGCCGCGTCGGACACGATCGCGCGGACATCGTCGAGCTCGATTCGGGATTTTGCGCGTGCGAACAGGATGAGCTTGGAGATTTCGGACCGGCTCGTCTGCCGATCCGCCCCGAGTTCGTCGATCAGGGCCGCCCGGGCGTCCGGTGCGATCGCCAGTCCGGCGCTGCGCAGCTCACCGTCGATCAGCACCCCGAGGGCTCTCGGCTCGTCCCCGTAACATTCGATCGACGCGGCGTTGGCGGATTTCTCGAAGGCGGAGCGCAGCGCATGTCCCTTCTTGAGCTGCGCCGCCTTGACCACGATCGCGCACTCGGGCGGTGGGCGAACGAACAGCGGCTCCAACGCCGGCATAAGGTCGCGTCCTTGGGCGTCGATCCAGATCGCGCGACTGCCGCCGAACATCGAGACGGCGTAGGCTTCGTCGGAGAGCGCCTCCGGACGGCGCGCGAGCGTCTCGCCTTCGAGCCGCACAAGGCGAAGCGGGTCGGGGTCAGGGCCGACCAGCTTGCGCACCACGGACTTTCGAGCGTTCGTGCGCCAGTCCTTCGTCGGCTCCGTGAACCAGAAAGAACTGGACGGAACTCGGCAGCCGCTCGATGAACCCGTCCGCGGCGGAGCTGGGGATCGCGGTCATCTGTGTCTACTGTCTCCGTCGGCCTCAAGGGAGTCGACGCGGCGGTTTTCCGCATCGGCTCGGCTTTCATCGTGCCTCGAAATCGTCTAACCCTGCGTTCCTGTTCGCCTTAGCCAACAGGAAGCGTCAATGACCTCCTATCACCTCTTCCTTCTCCCCGGCGACGAAATCGGCCCCGAAGTGATGGCCGAGGTCGAGAAGGTGATCCGACAGTTCGAGGTTGAGGGCCTCGGCCGGTTCGAGATCGAAAAAGGCCTCGTGGGAGGGTGCGCCTACGACGCCCACGGCCAAGCGATCAGCGAAGACGACATGCAGCGGGCGGCCGCCGCGGACGCGGTGCTCCTGGCCGCGGTCGGCGGACCCAAATGGGCTTCCGTCCCGTACGAGGTCCGGCCCGAGGCTGGCCTCCTGCGTCTGCGCAAGGACCTCGCCCTCTACGCCAACCTTCGGCCCGCCGTGTGCTATCCGGCGCTCGCCTCGGCCTCGTCATTGAAGCCCGAGGTCGTCGAAGGGCTGGACATCATGATCGTGCGCGAACTGACCGGCGGGGTCTACTTCGGCGAGCCGAAAGAGATCGTCGATCTGGGTAACGGGCAGAAGCGGGGGATCGATACGCAGGTCTACGACACGTACGAAATCGAGCGCATCGGCCGCGTCGCCTTCGATCTCGCGCGCAAGCGGGGCAACAAGGTCACGTCGGCCGAGAAACGCAACGTGATGAAGTCCGGCGTGCTGTGGAACGAGGTGATCACCGCGCTCCACAGGCGGGAGTACCCCGACGTCGCGCTCGAGCACCAACTCGCCGACGCCCTCGGCATGCAGCTCGTTCGCTGGCCAAAGCAGTTTGACGTCATCGTGACCGACAATCTATTCGGCGACGTCCTGTCGGACGTGGCGGCGATGCTGACCGGTTCGCTCGGCATGCTGCCCTCCGCCTCGCTCGGCGACCAGAACCCCAGGACCGGGAAGCGCAAGGCGCTCTACGAGCCAGTCCACGGCTCAGCGCCCGACATCGCCGGCAAGGGATTGGCGAACCCGATCGCGATGATCGCGTCGTTCGGCATGGCGCTGCGCTATTCGTTCGGCGCGGGCGCGGCCGCCGACCGGCTGGACGCTGCGATCGCCTCCGTGCTCGCCGAGGGATTGCGCACCGCCGATATCAAGAGCGACGGCTGCACGCTCGTCTCCACCAGGGAGATGGGGGATGCGATCGTCTCGGCGCTCGCCAAGTCGGCCGGCTGAGCCGCCTCGAAGGGGTCGGCGGGTGGCCTTGGCGCGCCGTTGCGCCTGCCGCTTTGCGGCTCCTCCGTTCGTTTGGCCCGACCCATGCGCCCGATCCCTTGCACCCGCCGCCGCTCCGGTATAGCAAACAGACCGTTCGCCAAACAGAACGGCCGCCACACAAGGGGTAAAGTCTCGTGGACGATGTCGTCCCGTCGGTCAACGGCGCGGCCCTTCAGTCGCTCTATCCGGAGAGCCTGACGTTCCGGGTCGACCGGCCTTGGGCGCTGACGATGGATTCAGGCGCGTCGCTGTCGCCGGTGACGATCGCCTATCAGACCTACGGCGCCCTCAACGCGGCCAAGTCCAACGCGCTGCTCCTCTGCCATGCCCTGACCGGCGACCAGCATGTGGCGAACCTGCACCCGATCACCGGCCGCTCCGGCTGGTGGGAGACCATGGTCGGTCCCGGCCTCCCGTTCGACACCGACCGGTTCTTCGTCATCTGCGCCAATGTTCTCGGCGGATGCATGGGGACGACTGGCCCGGCGTCGCTCAGTCCCGAAACCGGCGAACCCTACGGTCTCGACTTTCCGGTCGTCACAATCGCCGACATGGTGCGCGCCCAGGCGCTGCTGATCGACCATCTCGGCATCGACACGCTGTTCTGCGTCGCCGGCGGCTCGATGGGCGGAATGCAGGTCCTGCAATGGGCGGCGGCCTACCCGGAGCGGGTGTTCGCCGCGCTGCCGATCGCCACCGCTGCGCGGCATTCGTCGCAGAACATCGCCTTCCATGAGGTCGGTCGCCAGGCGGTCATGGCGGACCCGAACTGGCGCGCTGGGCGCTATCTCACCGAGGGCGTGCGCCCATCCAAGGGGCTCGCCGTCGCCCGCATGGCCGCCCACATCACCTACCTATCGGACAGCGCGCTCCATCGGCGCTTCGGCCGCAATCTCCAGGATCGCAAGGCCCGGACGTTTTCGTTCGACGCCGACTTCCAGGTCGAATCCTACCTCCGCCATCAGGGAGCGATCTTCGTCGAGCGGTTCGATCCGAACTCTTACCTGTATCTCACCCGGGCGATGGACTATTTCGATCTGGCGGCCGACTTCGGCGGCTCGCTGGCGAAAGCGTTCAAGGGGTCGCCGACCCGGTTCTGCGTCGTGTCGTTCACCTCGGACTGGCTCTTTCCCACGAGCGACTCGCGCGCGATCGTGCGGGCGCTGAACGCCGGCGCCGCCTCGGTGTCGTTCGTCGAGATCGAGACCGACCGGGGACACGACGCCTTCCTGCTCGACGTGCCGGAGCTCATCGCGACGACGCGGGGATTTATCAACTCGGCGGCCCGGGCGCGGGGGCTCCCGTGACCCTTTCGCGCGTTCTCGACGCGCGTCGCGTCGATCTCGTCCGGGTCATGGAAATGGTGACGCCGGGATCGCGCGTCCTCGATGTCGGCTGCGGCGACGGCGAGCTGCTCCGCCTGCTCGCCGAGGAGCGCGCGGTCGACGGCCGCGGCATCGAACTGTCGCAGCAGGGGGTCAACGACTGCGTGGCGAAGGGCCTCTCCGTCATCCAGGGCGATGCGGACGCCGATCTCGCCGACTATCCCGACGACGCCTTCGACTTCGTGATCCTGTCGCAGACGCTCCAAGCGACGCGCCAGCCGCGCGTCGTGCTCGAGAACCTGTTGCGCATCGGCCGGCGCGCCATCGTCTCGGTCCCGAACTTCGGACACTGGAGCGTTCGGCTGCAGCTCGCCTTTCACGGCCGGATGCCGGTGACCGAGCAGCTGAGCCATTCCTGGTACGACACGCCGAACATCCACTTTTGCACGATCACCGATTTCATCGCGCTCGCCGGCGAACTCGGAGCGGTGATCGACGCCAGCGTCGCGCTCGACCAGCAGGGCGCCCTGCTCTCGTCGGCTTGGCCGAGATGGACATGGAACCTGGTCGGCGAGCAGGCGATTTTCCTCCTTCACCGCGACCGGGCGAAGGGCGCCGGGTCCGCCGCGGCGCGCCGCCGGGAGAGCGTCCGCTCGCTCTGAGGCTCGACAAAGACGGTTGCGCGCCTCAGGGTGCCGGCGCATGATTCGATCCGTGGCTTCCCGATCCGACCAACCCAACTCCGAGGCCTTCTCGCCGCCCGAGCCGGAGCGCGAGCGCTTCGGCCGCGCGATCGGCCGTAATCCGCCCTATCTCGGCGGCCTGAACGCCGAGCAACTCGCGGCGGTCGAGGCGCTCGACGGCCCGGTGCTGGTGCTGGCCGGCGCGGGCGTCGGCAAGACCCGGGTGCTGACGACGCGGATCGCGCATCTGATCGCCTCGGGCCGGGCGCGGGCGCATGAGATTCTCGCCGTCACGTTCACCAATAAGGCCGCGCGCGAGATGCGCGAGCGGGTGAGCGTCTTCACCGGCGCGCATCAGGGCATGCCCTGGCTCGGCACGTTCCATTCGATCGGCGTCAAGATCCTGCGCATGCACGCCGAGCTCGTCGGCTTGCGGCCGAACTTCACCATCCTCGACACCGACGACCAGCTTCGGCTTTTCAAGCAGCTCCTGCAGGCCGAGAACCTGGACGACAAGCGCTGGCCGGCCCGCGCGCTCGCCAGCCTGATCGACGGCTGGAAGAACCGCGGGCTCGATCCCGCCCATGTCCCGGCGAGCGAATCCCTGTCCTTCGCCAGCGGACGCGGGGCCGCGCTCTACGCCGCTTACCAGGCGCGGCTGAAGACCTTGAACGCCGTCGATTTCGGCGACCTGCTGCTCGAAGCGCTGAGGCTCTTCCGCGAGCATCCCGACGTGCTCGCCGGCTTCCAGCGGCGGTTCCGCTATATCCTGGTCGACGAGTACCAGGACACCAACGCGGTCCAGTATCTGTGGCTCCGGCTGCTGGCCCGGAGCGGCGGCAACATCTGCTGCGTCGGCGACGACGACCAGTCGATCTACGGCTGGCGCGGCGCCGACGTCGACAACATCCTGCGGTTCGAGGCGGACTTTCCCGGGGCGAAGGTCATCCGCCTCGAGCGCAACTACCGCTCGGGCGGCCACATCCTGGCGGTCGCCGCGGGGCTGATCGCCCACAACCAGGGCCGCCTCGGCAAGACCCTGTTCACCGACGCGCCGATGGGCGAACGGCCGACCGTCACCGGCGTCTGGGACAGCCAGGAGGAAGCGCGCCTCGTCGGCGACGCGATCGAAGCGGCGCAGCGGGAGGGGGTCTCGCTCGACGATGTGGCGATCCTGGTGCGCGCGTCGTTCCAGATGCGCGAGTTCGAGGAGCGCTTCATCACCATGGGCCTGCCGTACAAGGTGATCGGCGGCCCGCGCTTCTACGAGCGCGCCGAGATCCGCGACGCGCTCGCCTATCTGCGCTGCGTCGCCCAGCCGGACGACGACCTCGCCTTCGAGCGCATCTACAACCAACCGAAGCGCGGCCTCGGCGAAGCGACGCTGGCGCTCCTGCACGAGTTCGGTCGGCGCGCCGGCGTCTCGCTCATGCGGGCCGCCCAGATGCTGATCGAGACCGAGGAGATGAAGCCGCGGCCGCGCCAGATCCTGCGCCAGCTGCTGGCGAGCTTCGACCGCTGGCGCAAGCGGGCCGAGGAACTGCCGCAGGAGGAGCTGGCGCAGCTCGTCCTCGAGGAGAGCGGCTACGTCGACATGTGGAAGGCCGAGCGCACGCCGGACGCTGCGGGGCGCCTCGACAACCTCAAGGAGCTCGTCCGCTCGATGGGCGAATTCCCCGACCTCGGCGCCTTCCTCGAGCATGTGTCGCTGGTCATGGACGTCGAGAGCGCCGACGGCGGCGCGCGCGTCTCGATCATGACGCTGCATGCGGCCAAGGGGCTGGAGTTCGACCTCGTCTTCCTGCCCGGCTGGGAGGAGGGCCTGTTTCCCCATCAGCGGTCGCTGGACGACAACGGCCGCGCCGGGCTCGAGGAGGAGCGCCGGCTCGCCTATGTCGGCCTCACCCGGGCGCGCCGGACGGCGAAGATCTACCACGCCGCCAATCGCCGCGTGCGCGGCCTGTGGCAGACGTCCGTGCCGTCGCGGTTCATCGACGAACTGCCGCCGGACCACGTCGAGCTCGAGGAGACGGCGAGCGCGTCCGGGTTCGGCGGCTATGGCGTTTCCCGGTTCGACGCGGCCGGATTCGGTTCGCGCTACGAGACGCCGGGCTCGCGCCGGGCGGAGGCGTGGATGCGGCGCGAGGAGGCGCGCGGAGGCTTCGGGCAGGGCTCGGCGCGGCCGCCCGATCCGCGCGCGATCTCTCGGGCTGCTCCTGCCGCCGGGTTCGAAGCCGGCGCGCGCGTCTTCCACCTCAAGTTCGGGCCGGGCAGCGTGGTCGCGACCGACGGCCCGAAGCTCACCATCGATTTCGACCGCGCCGGCCGCAAGCTGGTGATGGAGAGCTTCGTCACATCGGAGCCATAATTGGCGAGGAACGAGGCGGGCGACATGCGGCCGCGAAACGGGCTGGGTGGGATGCGACTGAGCTTGCGAGGGACCTGATTCGGGGCCGATTCTGGCGATTTCGACCGTGCAAGTCGCGTTTTGAGCCGGAAAGCAGGCGGCAAGGGCAGAGTTGAAGGGTCCGATTCTGCGGGCGGACGAGCGATTCCAAGGCGTTACGCGTCAAAATCTGGTTCCCGCGCCCCAAATAGCGGGCTTCGAGGGCCGTTCGTCGCATTTTTGACACATTTAGACAAAAGCGAGAGAGTCCTGCAGCCAACCAAAATCGCCGTTCGGAGCGTTCCGCGAGCGCTGCTCTGCGCGGGGCGCTCTTGCCGATCGCCCGCCCAGCGCGATCGCGATTGGCTGAGCGAATACGGAAGGCCATTGCAGGCTCCAGTGAGGGGCGACAAATTGACCCTATCTCAGATTTCCGATCGAAGCAAGATATTGCTCATTAAGTTCTGATTATAGGAATACGAACAACGCCAGCGCTGCGGGTCCCTGCCTCGTCCCGCCCGTTCTCACACCCCGAGATAGCGCTTCAGGACGTCCCCGCTCGCCTTCATCTCCGCGCTCAGCGCTTCGTGGACGACATGACCGTTGTTGATGATGTAGGCGCGGCTCGCCAGCGCCAGCGTCGCGGCTAGGTTCTGTTCGACCAGCACGATCGTCTGGCCTTCCTCGGCGAGCTGGCGGCAAACGGTCATCAGGTCGCGCACGATCACCGGCGCGAGGCCCTCGAAAGGCTCGTCGAGCAGCACGATCTTGGGATCGCGCACCAGCGCGCGCGCGATGGCGAGCATCTGCTGCTCGCCGCCGGAGAGATCGGTCCCGCGGCTCGTTCGCCGCTCGGCGAGGCGGGGAAAGATCTCGTAGATGCGGGCGAGCGGCCAGGCTTTTGCGGCGGTGAGGCTGGCCAGGACAATGTTGTCCTCGACGTTGAGGCTGCCGAAGACGCCGACCGGCGAGCGCACGATGCGCAGCGCGATCACCAGCCCGACAAAGAACCAGAACGCCAGGAATACGGAGATCGACCTGTCCGAGTCGAAGGAAGCGGCCACAGACTACCCATCATCGTGATATTCCGGATTCGGTGACGATCACCCGCGAGCGCCACGCCTTCGAAGGCCAATCGCTGGCTGCGATCAGCAGCATCCGGCGGCGCGGCGTCCTTTTCGTTTTGGCGGTGCTGCCGGATGGCAGCCGGTCGCTCATTCCGGCCGAGTGGACCGATTGGCGCCCCGAGCAGGCCGACCGAACGCCGGCGGACGATGTCGGCGATGGCGACCACGATCTGGGCAGACTCGGGGATTTGCTTCACCTGCGCAAGGTCATCGACGCTCTGAGCGGCCGACACGTCGAGTCGGCGCCGCGAAAGGAGAGCGGTCATGCAATTGAACCTGGCCTTCCTCGACCCGCCCAATCTTGCCCCGAACCCCTCTCCGGCAGCGCCGTCGACGACGGCGTGGCGGCAGCTCGACGAAGCCTCGCGGGCCGCGGCGCTCGAGATTCTCGCACGCCTCATCGCCCGCATGCTCTCGGCCAGATCGAAGAGGGAGGGAAACGATGAATGAGCGCGCCAAGATCACGGCCAGCCATCTTTCGCGTCAGGCGATCGTCTACCTGCGCCAGTCCAGCGCCGCCCAGGTCGAGAACAATCGCGAGTCGACCGATCGACAATATGCGCTTGCCGCCAAAGCTCGTGAACTCGGCTGGCCCACCGATCGCATCGTCGTCATCGATGAGGACCTCGGGCTCTCCGGCTCCGGCTTTGTCGCGCGATCGGGGTTCGCCCGGCTGACCGCCGAAGTCGCGCTCGCCCACGTCGGCCTCGTGCTCGGGCTCGAGGTCTCGCGCCTAGCGCGCAACAACGCCGATTGGCATCGCCTCATCGAGTTGGGCGGCCTCACTGATACGCTGATCGGCGACGCCGACGGCATCTATCATCCCGCCCTTTTCAACGATCGCCTCCTGCTCGGGCTCAAGGGCGCTATGAGCGAAGCCGAGTTGCATATCCTGCGGGCCCGCCTCAACGGCGGCATTCGCAACAAGGCGGCGCGCGGCGAACTGCGTCGAGGATTGCCGGTCGGCTTTGTCTGGGGCGAAGCCGATGGCGAGGTCCGTTTCCACCCCGACGAGGCCGTGGTCGCCGCTATCCGCAATGTTTTCTCGAGCTTTGCTCAGACGGGCTCGGCGCGCCGCGTCTGGCTATGGTTTCGTTCCGAAGGGCTCACGTTCCCTCTGCAGATGCATCAGGGCGCCGATATTCGATGGGTCGAGGCCAGCTACACCGCCATCCACCACGTTCTCACCAATCCCGCCTATGCCGGCGCCTACGCTTATGGCAAATCCCGTCAGGAGACGATGCTGAACGCATCGGGCGTCCGTAGAAAGCGCGTCCGAAAACTGCCTCGCCCCGAGTGGCAGGTGCTTATTCCGAACCATCATCCGGGCTTCATCGATTGGCGGACCTATGAGGCCAACCAGGATCGCATCGCCCAGAATACCCGCCCCGGACCGCACAAAGCGGGCGGCGCCGTGAGGGAAGGGAGCGCTCTGCTGCAAGGCCTTGCCGCCTGCGGGCACTGCGGACGCCGCTTGCACACGCATTATCGGGGACGCAACTCCGCGCCGGGATATCACTGCCCCGGCAAGATCCTGGTCGAAGGCCGCGGGCGTCTATTGCCTCAACGTCGGCGGCGTCCAGATCGACGAGGCGGTCACGCAGGCCTTCCTCGCCGCCCTCGAGCCGGCGAAGCTCGCCGCCACTGTCGCCGCGGCAGAGCGGCTCGAGGCCGACCGCGAGACATCGCTCAGGCAGTGGCGTCTCGGCGTCGAGCGGGCAAGCTACGAAGCGAGCCGCGCCGAGCGCCGCTACCGCGCCGTCGATCCCGACAACCGCCTGGTCGCTCGCGGCCTCGAGCGCGAATGGGAGGAGCGCCTGAGCGCGCTCGAGGCCGCCAAGGCCGAGCTTTCGCGTCGCGAAGAGGCGCGTCCATGGGCGCTCTCCCAGGATGAGCGCCGTCGTCTGCTCGCGCTCGGAGCCGATCTGGCCGCGGTTTGGCGCGCCGCGACCACGACGCCGCGCGACCAGAAGGAGCTCATGCGGACGCTGCTCGAGGAAGTCATCGTCAAGGTCGAGCGCGACAAAGCCACGGCGCGCCTCACCCTGCGATGGAAGGGCGGCGCGCTCGCCGTGATTGATCTGGCGCTGCCGCGCTCACGGCCGGCCACCATACGAACCGATGAGGATACGATCGCGCTCGTGCGCCGGCTGGCGGCCCTCTATCCCGACGCCGTGATCGCCGGCATCCTCAATCGCCAGGGGCGCACCACGGCCTATGGCCATCGCTTCGAGGCGGGCCGCGTCGCAAGTCTGCGCCGGCACTGGGATATCTCCTGCTTCGAACCGAGCGCCGTGCACGCCGAGGGCGAGCTGTTGACCATCAAGAAGGCGGCGGTCGTACTCGGCGTCGCCCCCTCGACCCTCCATCGCTTGCTCAACGCCGGGATCATCCCGGGCGAGCAGTTGACCCCCGGCGCCCCGTGGCGCATCCGGTTGACCGACGACGTCACGGCCCGATTCAATAACGACGCCGGTGAAGGCTTCATCCCTATGCGCGAGGCAATGAAGGCGCTCGGCGTTTCACGCCAAACCGTATTGCAGCGTGTCAAGCGCGGCGAACTCGACGCCGTCCATGTCATGCGCGGAAAGCAAAAAGGACTCCGTATCAAAGCGATAGCCCGGCAACCCGAACTCTTCGATCGAACCTCATGAACCTGGGGGCAGTATGAAGCGACATCCAAGGTCACAGTCCTGAAGCCGAGATCGAGCGAGGGCGGCGGAACGCCCGGCAGTCCGTTCTCGCCGCCGGTGAAATCCGACAGCGGGCTGAACTCGACGAAATAAAGGACCTCCGCGATCGCCACCGTGATCATGGCGAAATAGATCCCGGTGCGGCGGAGCGCGACCAGGCCGACGAGAAAGCCGACGGCGGCCGCGACGACCAGGCCCGCGACGAGCGCGACGATGACGTTCGAAACGCGCGTCTCTGTGAGCAGGTAGGCGGCGACCATGCCGCCCGTGCCGAAGAAAGCAGACTGCCCGAAGGCCAGGCGACCGGTGAAGCCGAACAGAATGTCGAACCCGAGCCCGAACAGGCCCCAGATCAGGATGCGGTTGACGGTCGACGGCGCCACGCCGAGATGCGGCAGCACGAACGGCGCGACGACGAGGCCGATCGCCGTGAGCGCGATGATGAGGAGAGGACGGGCCTGGAGCATGACCGCCTTCGCCTAATCGCGTCCCGCGCCGAACAGCCCGTAGGGCCGCAGCACGAGCACCAGCGTCATCGCGACGAACAGGACGACATAGGAATAGCCGGGGTTGAACATCGAGGTGATGCTGATGATCTGGCCGGCGATCAGACCGCCGATCACCGCGCCGGGAACGATCCCACGCCGCCGATCACCACGACGACGAAGGTCTGCACCAGGATCGTCTCGCCGACGTCGGGCGCGATCGACACCACCGGCGCGTTGATGATGCCGGCAAAGCCGGCCGCCATCGCGCCGATCCCGAAGACGAGGGTGAAGACCCGGTAGACGTCGACGCCCAGCGCGTCGACCATCGCCGGATGATCCCGCGCTCCATGACGACGCCGACGACCATGACAAACAGCGAGCCGGCGACGACCGCGACGATGAACGAGCCGCTTGCCGTGTAGGCGACCCATCCTGCATAGCCGCCGAGCATGAACATCGCCCCATGGGCGAGATTGAGAACACCGAGCGTGCCGTAGATGATGGTCAGGCCCGATGAGATGAGCGCGAGCAGCGCGCCGAGGACCAGGCCGTTGAAACATTGCGACGCGAAGTTCGCCCAGTTGAGCACGCTGTCTCCCGAGATCTGCCAGGAAGAGCCGTCGTCCGGCAGGGCGCCCGTACCCCAGCTGGAGCGGATTGCGCTTGCATTAGGTCACATTCTCGGCTCGAAGCGCTGAGCGCAGCCCATTCGATGCGCGATCGATCGGATCCCGCCGCAGAATCGACGCGGCGGGATCGAATTCGTTTCCTCCCAGATGAGTCGTTTCGCCCACCCAGCCGCGGCTTGTCTTCCGCTTCTTTCAAACGACGGTTGCTGATTGCTTGACTGGCCGCGCCTTCGCCTCGCTTTCCACAGCGAAGGCGAAGAGGAATATGATGGAGGTCGGGTTTTGGAATTGGAACCCCGACTTTGGACAAATGGCGGCTTTGCGGCGGGGCGACCGAGCCGGGAAGGGGTCGTCCAACTCGGGGTCTTTGCCCTGGCTAACCAGTTCCTTCAGCCAGCTCAACGAAATGGACCAAGTTGGAGTTCGACTTTCACCAGAAAGGGCACGAAGGACACAAAGACCGACAGGGCTCTTTGTACGTCTTCGTCTTTCTTCGTGTTCTTTGTGGTGAAATTGTCTCGCTTGTTCCGTTGGCCGTTGGCCAGCCTAAGAATCTCTGCTTTAGGCCGCCGCGCGGCGGGGACGCACGGCCTGGGCGTAGGCGGCCATGATCGCCTGGGTCACTCTGCCCGGCACATAGCCAACCTCGCCGATCGAACCGACTGGCGTCACCTCGGCCGCCGTGCCGGCCAAAAAGCACTCGCTGAAGTCACCGAGCGCGGTCGGCATGATCCGGCGCTCGATCACCGGAATGCCGAGCCCGCGGGCAAGATCGATGACAGTCGCGCGGGTGATGCCGGACAGAAAGCAGTCTGCGATCGGCGTATGCAGCGCGCTGTCCTTGACGAAAAACACATTCGCCGCGGTGCATTCCGCGACCCGTCCCAGCCAGTCGAGCATCAGGGCGTCGGCAAAGCCGCGGCGCTCGGCGCGATGGCGCGACAGCGTGGCGATCATGTAGCCCCCGCTCGCCTTGGCGAGCGACGGCGCGGTTGCGGGATCGGGTCGGCGGTATTCGGCCATGTCCAGCCGAAGGCCGCGCATCCGTTCGTCGGGATCGAAATAGCTCGGCCAGCGCCACGCGGCGATCGCGCAATGAATTGCGCTCGCAGGCGCCGAAACCCCCATCATCTCCGAACCCCGCCAGGCGACGGGACGGACATAAGCGTCGGTCAGGTCGTTGCGCCGCAGCACGTCCGCCTTGGCGGCGTCGATGGCGTCGACGGTCCACGGGATTTCGAAATCGAGGATGCGGGCGGATTCCTTCAAACGGCGCGAATGCTCGGTGGACTTGAAGATCCGGCCGCCGTAGGCGCGCTCGCCCTCGAACACCGAACTGGCGTAGTGGAGCGCGTGGGTCAGGACATGCACCCTGGCGTCGCGCCAGGCGACGATCCGCCCGTCGATCCAGATCCATCCGTCTCGATCGTCAAAAGCCTGACTGGACATTGTTCATTCCCTCGCCTCGATCGCACATTAATTTGGAATTTCCCCGATTGGGTTTACATGCAGGACGTGCGCGCCGACGCCACGCCTAACCGATCCGCCGAATTAAGTCAATAATGCTGACCTAATGACCGACACGATCCCGCCCTACGCCGCCAACGTCGACTTGGGAGCCCGTCCCCGTGCAGACGAAGGGCCTATGTACGACCTGATCGAGCTCCTGTTTTTCGCCTATCGCGATTTCGTCGGCGACGCCGACCGCTTGCTCGAATCTTACGGGTTCGGCCGGGCGCACCATCGGGTGCTCTATTTCGTCAGCCGCAGGCCGGGCTTGACTATCGCGGAGCTCCTGGAAATCCTTCGCATCACCAAACAGAGCCTCAATCGCGTGCTGAGGGAGCTGATCGCCAAGACCTTCATCGAGGCGCGCGCCGGCGCGCTCGACCGGCGCCGTCGGGAGCTTTACGCAACGCCCGACGGCGAGCGGCTCGCCTTGCGTCTCGCCGAGGTGCAGACGCGCCGGTTCGCTGTCGCCCTGGACAAACTCGGCCCCTCGGGGCGTCAGTCGGCCGCCCGGTTTCTGAGGGCGATGATCGATCCACAGGACGCGGGCGAGCCCGCCGGAGCCACCCCCCAAACCCTTGGAGCGCGTCGGAATTGACCGCCATACCGCCCGGAGACGACGCTGCGCACGTGCTTGTCGTCGACGACGACCGGCGACTGCGGGACCTGCTTGTCGAGCTACCTGATGAAGCACGGCCACCGGGTCACGATGGCCGCGAATGCGGCCGAAGCCCGTGGATTTCTCGACGGGCTGGCCTTCGACATCATCGTGCTCGACGTCATGATGCCGGGCGAAAACGGGTTTGCCTTCGCCGAGGACCTGCGCCGCCGGTCACAGGTGCCGATCCTGATGCTGACGGCGCGCGGCGAGCGCGAAGACCGCGTTCGGGGGCTCGAGATCGGCGTCGACGATTATCTGGCGAAGCCATTCGATCCGCGCGAACTGTTGTTGCGAATCGGATCTGTGCTTCGCCGCACGCGCGCCGATCCGGTCGGCAAGCCCGAGGCGTTGGTCGTCCGGTTTGGGCCGTTCGCCTTCTCGCTCGAGCGCGGCGAACTGCGCTCCGGCGACGAACTCGTCCGGATCACCGAGCGCGAGCGTGAGATGCTGCGTCTCTTGTGCGCGAACGCCGGGGAGAGCGTGACGCGCGAGGCCCTGTCCGGGTCGGGCGGCGCGGCTCAGGAGCGGACCGTGGACGTGCTCGTCAACCGGCTGCGACGGAAGATCGAGCGCGATCCCGCCAATCCTCTTTATCTGCAAACGGCGCGAGGCGCCGGCTACCGGCTGATCGCGGACGGATGATCGCCCGGCCGTCCTTTCGTACGCTGCGCGTTCTCGCGCGGGTCCGCGATCTCTGGCGGCGCGCGGCGCGCGGCCTTGCCGACTTGCTCCCCAAGGGGCTCTACAAACGCTCCCTGCTGATCGTCATCCTGCCGATGGTTCTGTTGCAGACGGCGGTGACGTTCGTGTTCATGCAGCATCATTTCGACCTGGTCACCCGCCGCCTGTCGGAAGGGGTGGCGCGCGACGTGGGCGCGCTGGTCGATCTCTATCGTCAGGCCCCTCCGGGCGACGACGCCTTCCTGGCGAAACTCGCCGCGGACCGCTTCCGGATGGATGCGACCATCCTCCCGGCAGGCCCGCTGCCGCCGGCAATGCCGCGCTCGTTCTTCAGCGCGCTCGACCCGCTCACGCGCACCCTCCCCAAAGAGATCAGGACCCAGGTCCGACAACCCTTCTGGGTCGACACGATCGGGCGCTCGGGACTTATGGAATTTCGCGTCGACCTTGGCGACCGGGTGCTGCGGCTGGTGACGCGCCGGGCGCTCGCCTATGAAGCCAACGCGCATATCTTCGTGCTGTGGATGCTCGGCGCCATGATCGTCCTGTTGACGGTCGCGATCATCTTCCTGCGCAATCAGATCCGGCCGATCCTGCGGCTGGCCCACGCCGCAGAGGATTTCGGCAAGGGGCGCGACCTCGATTTCAGCCCGCACGGCGCGCGGGAGGTGCGCCAGGCCGGGCACGCCTTTATCGAAATGAAACGCCGGATCGAGCGCGCGAGCGAGCAGCGAACGGCCATGCTGAACGGCGTCAGCCACGACCTGCGCACGATCCTCACGCGGTTCAAGCTGTCGCTGGCGCTGCTCGACAATTCCGCCGACAGCGAACTCCTGCAAAAGGACGTCGACGAAATGGGCCTCATGCTCGAAGGCTATCTCGCCTTCGCCCGCGGCGACGCCAGCGAACCGACGATCCGCACGGATGTCGGGGCTTTGCTCGAAGACCTGCGGGCGGACGCCGAACGGCATGGCGCGGCCGTCCGCCTCGAAACCCGCGGAGACCTCGACATTCGGGTGCGGCCGCTCGCGATCAGGCGCTGCGTGGGCAACCTCGTCGCCAACGCGCAGCGCTACGCCGATCATGTCTGGATATCGGCGAAGCGGGAGCCTGAGTTTGTCTCGGTGACCGTCGAGGACGACGGCATCGGTATCCCGACCGAGCATCGCGAGAACGTTTTCCGGCCGTTCTACCGGCTCGACGAAGCCAGAAATCAGGACCAGGGCGGCGCCGGTCTCGGGCTGTCCATCGCGCGAGACATCGCCCGCTCGCACGGAGGCGACCTCGTTCTCGACGACAGCCCGATGGGCGGCCTTCGGGCCGCCGTACGGCTTCCGGTTTGACTGGGGGTGTCCGCGGTCGGAGGATCAGACGGCGGCGGAGATCCAGCGGGACAATTCGGTCTTGGGGCCCGCGCCGATCTTGGTGGCCACGTTCTTGCCCCCCTTGAAGATCATCAGCGTCGGAATTGACCGGATCCCATATTTCCCGGCGACGCCAGGATTCTCGTCGACATTGAGCTTGGCGATCTTCACCTTGCCCTTCATCTCCGTCGCGATTTCCTCGAGCGCGGGCGCGATCATCCGGCAGGGGCCGCACCACTCGGCCCAGAAGTCGACGACGACCGGATCACTCGAATTGATGACGTCGGCGTCGAAGCTCGCGTCCGTGACCTTGGCTGTAAACGGGTTGTCGGCCATCTCATTGCCTCTCATGCGGCGAAGCCGCCGCTCAGCGAATAGTTAGGAACGGAGCCGAACCCCGTCAAGAACAACGAGGTCGCGCCCGGCGTCGCGCTATGGACTTGACAGCCGGGCGAGCGCACCCTAGCCGGGCCGGCAATGTCCATGCACGACCAGACCCAGGCGGTTCGCCAGATCGACGGCCTCGCCGACATCTCCGACCACTACGACGCCATTCTATGCGACATCTGGGGCGTGGTGCATGATGGCGTCGCGGCTTTTCCTTTGGCGTCGGACGCGCTCGCCGCGTATCGTCGCCGCGGCGGGGCCGTCATTTTGATCACCAACGCGCCGCGACCCTCGGCGCCGGTCCGACGCCAGTTGCTGAAGCTCGGCCTGGCGGCGGACGCCTTCGACGGCGTCGCGACCTCTGGCGACGTGACCATCGGCCTCATCGCCGAGCGGATCGACCAGCCCGTTCTGCACATCGGGCCGGACCGCGACCTCAGCCTGTTCGAAGCGGCAGGCGAGGCCGCCGGCCGCCCGCCGCGCCGGGTCGGTCTCGAAGAGGCGCAGTACGCGCTCTGCACCGGACTGCGCGACGACGTGACCGAAACGCTTAACGACTACGAATCCGAACTGCGAGCCATGGCTCGCCGCGCGATGCCCATGGTCTGCGCCAATCCGGACATCGTGATTCATCGTGGCGAAGCGCTCATCTATTGCGCCGGCGCGCTGGCGGCCCGTTTCGAGGCGTTGGACGGGACGGTCATTTACGCCGGCAAGCCGCATTTGCCGATCTACCGTCGCGCGCTGGCGCTCGCGGAAGCGGCGCGCGGCGGCCCGGTCGACAAGGAGCGCGTGCTCGCCGTCGGCGACGGCATGAAGACCGACATCGCCGGCGCGGCGCGCGCAGGACTGGACGCCTTGCTGGTCACGCGCGGCATCCATCGGACGGCGCTCCACGGCGTCGCCTTCGATGCTCCAGCCGACCCGGCCAAGCTCCGGCGCCTCTGCGACGAGTTTTCGCTCTGGCCGAAGGCGGCGATCGGTTCGCTGCAGGGCTGAGCCGTTCGAATCGCACGCGCCCTCATTCACAATGCGAATTGATTGCTCCCGGCATTCAAAATAGGAAAGCCTATCCGGGGAACAGGACAAGTCGCCCCCAAGCGGTCGCTTAACGACGCGCCGCCAACTCGGGATGGCGCCGGACGCGGGCAAGAGCAATGTTGTTCCAGACCCTTTATTTCGAAGACCTCTCGCTCGGCATGCGGGAGGCCATCAGCAAGACCGTCGAGAACGAGGACGTCATCGGATTCGCCGAGCTGTCGGGCGACCACAATCCGATTCACCTTTCCGAACACTTTGCCCGCAAGACGCGCTTCGGCGGCCGGATCGTGCATGGGCTTTACACCGCGAGCCTGATTTCGGGCGTCATCGGGATGCGGCTGCCCGGGCCAGGCGCGGTGTACATCTCGCAGACGCTGAACTTTCTCGGTCCGGTCAA
Organism: uncultured Alphaproteobacteria bacterium; assembly: GCA_963770035.1. Lineage (GTDB taxonomy): Bacteria > Pseudomonadota > Alphaproteobacteria > Rhizobiales > Beijerinckiaceae > Roseiarcus. The sequence continues at coordinate 112,549 of CAVYON010000006.1, forward strand.
GATCGGCGACGTGATCGACGTGAGCGTGGAGGTGGCCGAACTGACCGAGAAGGGCCGGCGCGTCCGGCTGAAATGCGAATGCCGGGTCGGCGACAAGGTGGTGCTCGAGGGCGAGGGGATCCTCAGCGTTCCGCCGAATCCCCGGCTGAGGCATGCGACGGCTTGACCACGCCCGCCGGGAAAGGCACTTATCCCGCCCTTGGGGCTCGCATCCCACGCGCGTGAACTCTTTGGATCGCAGGACGCCATGACAAGCGGCTTCGTGCTCGCCACGGACCCGGTGACGCCGCCGCGCGGACTGGAGCGCGCCGTCTACGCGGTCGGCAATTTCGACGGGCTCCACATCGGCCATCAGGCGGTTCTCGAGCGGACCCGCCGCCTGGCGGATGCGCGCGGCGCGCCGAGCGCGCTGCTCACCTTCGAGCCCCATCCAGCCGACCATTTCGCCGAGCGGCCGGTCGTCTTCCGGCTCACCCCGCCGGCTCTCAAGGCGGCCATCGCCGAGCGGCTCGGACTGTCCGGGGTGGTCTTCGTCACCTTCGACGCGGCGCTGGCCGGCATGTCGGCCGAGGCGTTCGTTCGCGCCATTCTCGTCGAGAGGCTCGGCGTCGGCGCCATCGTGGTCGGCTGGGACTTCCATTTCGGCAAGGGGCGGACCGGCACGCCCGCCTTTCTCGCCGAAACGGGCCAGCGCTACGGCTTCGACGTCGAGATCGTCAGCAAGGTGGAAATCGGCGACGGCGATGCGGCGCTGACCGTGTCGTCGACCGCGATCCGCCGCGCCTTGGAGCGCGGGGACGTCGGCGAGGCGGCGCGCGGTCTCGGCCGCCGCTACAGCGTTGCGGGGTCGGTCATCGCCGGGCAGCAACTCGGCCGCACGCTCGGCGTGCCGACCGCCAACATCGAACTCGAGCCGACAAACCGCCTGGCGCATGGCGTCTACGCCGTGATCGCGACGGTCGACAAGCGACGCCATCGGGCTGTCGCGAGCTTCGGCGTCCGGCCGACCGTGGACAATGGGGCGCCGCTGCTCGAAGTCCATCTCCTGGATTTCGCCGACGACCTCTATGGCCGCGAGATGACGGTCGAGTTCGTCGCGCGCATTCGCGGCGAGCGAAAGTTTAAATCGCTCGCCGCGCTGACCGAGGAGATGCGGCGCGACATTTCGCGCGCGCGTGAAATTCTCGCCCCCCTCTCCTGATCCCGATTTGGCAATTCTGGGGAAATCCTCTAATTCCCTCGCCTCTCCTTCGCCCAACTGGTTCCTGGCCCGCAATCCTCATGACCGACACGCCCGACAAAGGCTTCGACTATTCGCAGACGCTATTTCTGCCGAAGACGGATTTTCCGATGCGGGCGGGACTGCCGCAGAAGGAGCCCGAGATCCTCGCTCGCTGGGCTCGCGACGATCTCTACGCGCGGCTGCGCGCGAGCGGAAAAGGCCGGCCGAAGTTCGTGCTGCACGACGGGCCGCCTTACGCCAACGGCAATGTCCATATCGGCACCGCGCTCAACAAGATCCTCAAGGACATGGTCGTGCGCTCGCACCAGATGGCCGGCAAGGATTCGAATTACGTTCCGGGTTGGGACTGCCACGGCCTGCCGATCGAATGGAAGGTCGAGGAGGAATTTTACCGCAAGAAGGGCAAGACGAAGCCCGACTTCTCCGATCCGGCCGCAATCATCGCCTTTCGCCGCGAATGCCGGGCCTATGCCGATCATTGGGTCAACGTGCAACGCGAGGAGTTCAAGCGGCTTGGCGTGATCGGCGACTGGGGCCATCCCTACCTGACGATGAGTTATCCCGCGGAGGCGCAGATCGTCCGCGAGATCTTCAAATTCGTCGCCAACGGCCTGCTTTACCGCGGCTCCAAGCCGGTCATGTGGAGCGTCGTCGAAAAGACGGCGCTCGCCGAGGCCGAGGTCGAGTACGAGGATCACGTCAGCGACACGATCCATGTCGCCTTCCCGGTCGAGGGCGAGGACGCTGCGGTCGTCATCTGGACGACGACGCCCTGGACGATCCCCGGCAACCGGGCGATCGCTTATTCGCGCCGCATCGCCTACGGCCGCTATCGCGTGACCGAGGCGCCGATCGACACTTGGGCAAAGCCGGGTTCGACCTACATTCTCGCCGATTCGCTTGCCGATGGCGTGTTCAACGCGGCGAAAGTCGTTGGCTACGAGCGGGTCGGGGATGTCGGGAGCGAGACGCTGTCCGGGATGATCTGCGCCCATCCTCTCCGCCGTCTCGGCTACGGCTTTGTCGTGCCGCTGCTCGAAGGCGATCACGTCACCGAGGACGCGGGAACCGGCTTCGTCCACACCGCGCCAGGCCACGGGCGCGAGGACTTCGAACTCTGGATGGCGAATAGCCGTCTGCTTATCGAGCGTGGCCTCGAAACGCGCATCCCCTATACGGTCGACGCGGACGGAGTGCTGACCGACGAAGCGCCAGGCTTCATCGGCCGGCGCGTGCTGACCGAAAAGGGCGAGAAGGGCGACGCCAACGACGCCGTGATGAGGGCGCTGGTCGAGGCCGGCGCGCTCATCGCGCGCGGCAAACTGAAGCACCAGTATCCGCACAGCTGGCGGTCGAAGAAGCCGGTAATATTCCGCAACACGCCGCAATGGTTCCTCGCCATGGATCGGCCCTTCGCCAACGCGTCCGGCGGTAAGACCCTGCGCGAGCTGGCCGTCGACGCGATCGAAGAGACCCGCTGGGTGCCGAAGACCGGCGAGAACCGCATCAAGGGCATGGTCGCCAACAAGCCGGACTGGGTGCTGTCACGTCAGCGCGCCTGGGGCGTGCCGCTGGCGATCTTCGTGCGCAAAGGCGAGCACGAAGTTCTTTACGACGAGGAGGTCAACGCCCGCATCGCGGCGGCCTTCGAAAGCGAGGGCGCCGACGCATGGTTCGCCGAAGGCGCAAAAGAGCGCTTTCTCGGCGACAAGTACGACGCCGACGATTACGACAAGATCGACAATCTGGTCGAGGTCTGGTTCGATTCCGGCTCGACCCACGCTTTCGTGCTCGAGGACCCCGTCCATTTCCCGGGGCTTGCCGGCATCCGGCGAGCTGTCGACGGGGGTTCGGACGAGGTGATGTATCTCGAGGGCTCGGACCAGCATCGCGGCTGGTTCCAGTCGTCGCTGCTCGAGAGCTGCGGCACCCGCGGCCGGGCGCCGTTCGACGTCGTGCTGACGCATGGCTTCACGCTCGACGAAAAAGGGCGCAAGCAGTCGAAGTCGCTCGGCAATCAAACCTTCCCGCAGGACGTCATCCGCGTTTCCGGCGCCGACATCCTTCGCCTTTGGGTGGCGAGCGTCGACTATTCCGACGATCAGCGCATCGGACCGGACATCCTCAAGGCGGTCGCCGACAATTACCGCAAGCTGCGCAACACGATCCGTTGGATGCTCGGCACGCTCGCCCATGACCGGGAAAGCGCGCCGGTTAGGCTCGCCGGGATGGCGGAACTCGACCGGTTGATGCTGCACAAGCTCGCGGAACTCGACGCGAAGGTGCGCGAGGCCTACGCGAACTTCGACTTCGCTCGGGTGACCGCGCTCCTTTCTGCGTTCATGAACGCGGACCTGTCGGCGTTTTATTTCGACATCCGCAAGGACGCGCTCTATTGCGATCCGCCCTCGAGCGCCCGAAGGCGCGGCGCGCTCGAGGCGATCGAGCACATCTTCCGCGCCGTCACGGTGTGGCTGGCGCCGGTGCTCGTCTTCACCGCCGAAGAGGCATGGGCCTCGTACGATCCGGAGGGCCGCTCGGTCCACCTCGAGCTGTTTCCGGCGATCCCGGCGGAATGGCGGGACGATGCGCTGGCGCGAAAGTGGGAGACGATCCGCGCCCTGCGCTTCGCGGTGACCGGCGCGATCGAGCTCGCGCGCGCCGACAAGCAGATCGGATCGTCGCTGGAGGCCGCGCCGCGCGTCTACCTCTCGCGGCCCGAGCACGTCGAGGCGCTCGCCGGAGTCGATTTCGCCGAAGTCTGCATCACCTCCGACATCGCCATCGAGACCGAGCGGGCGGCGCCCGAATCCGCTTTCCGCCTGCCGGAACTGCCGGACGTCGCGGTCGTGATCGAACGGGCGAAGGGCGTCAAATGCGCACGCTCGTGGCGTTATTTCAATCCGTCGACGGCCTTGCCCGGCTTTCCCGACGTCAGTCCGCGCGACGCCGAGGCGTTGCGCGAACTGCGGGCGCTCGGCCGCTTTCCGTGACGCCGCGCGCGCTCGGCGCCCTCGTTGCGCTCGCCGCTCTCGCGGCCGACCAGGCGGTGAAGCTCGCTCTGCTCGCCCGACCGGAGGCCGCGTTCGAGGCGACGCCGATCACGCCGTTTCTCGATCTCGTGCTGCGCTGGAACCGGGGCATATCCTTCAGCTTGTTCACCCAGGACACCGCCATCGGTCGCGCGGTCCTGCTCGCCGTAACCCTCGGCGCGATCGCCCTGCTCGGCTGGTGGCTGGCGGCCAGCCGCTCGTGGCTTTCCGCCTGCGGACTGGGGGCGATCATCGGGGGGGCGCTGGGCAATGCGCTCGACCGGCTTACCCACGGCGCGGTCGTCGACTATCTCGATCTTCACATGTTTGGGTTGCGTTTCTTCGTGTTCAATCTGGCCGATGCGGCCATCAATGTCGGCGTTGCGCTCCTCGTGATCGACCTCGTGTTCGGGCCGCGGACGTCCCGGCCCGGGGCCGGCGCGCCGGCCTCCGGGACGGAGCGGCGATGACCGACGCGCCTCTGTCGCCCGCGCGCGGATCGCCGGTCGGACTCTCCATATGCGCCATGGAATCGCCGGAATTTTCAATAATGAGACAGCGCGGCCTGGGCGGCAGGCGTCCGCGGCGATTCGCGGGAGAGCGGGAATGCATTTGACAGTTCGCGGAGCTTTGATCGCCATGACGGCGGCCGCGGCGTGTCTCGGCGCAGGCGTCGCCCGCGCGGGCGACGATGGGGCTGCGCCCTTGTGGGACGGCCTTGGCTCGATCGTCAGTCCCTTGATCGGCTTCAACTTCGGCAAAGAAGAGAAGCCGCCGATCGCCTATCGGGAGCACGGCAAGATCGTCGTGCCGAAGTCCATGGATCTTCCGCCGCCTGGTCCGACCGTCCAGCCGATCGGCGGCCAATGGCCCGTGGACCAGGAGACGCAGCGCAAGAATCTGGCCAGGGAGAAGGCGAAGAAGGAGATCGCCGGCGTCGGCGATGCGCGCCTGCGCTATACGCATCCTTTCCCAAACGCGCCCGTCACCGTCCGCGCGTCCGATCAGTCGGACGAAGCAGCGGCTGCTCAGGAAAAGGCCGGCGGCGCGCAGTCGTCGTCGGTGCTGGGAAACTTAAATCCATTGGGCTGGGTCGGGATCGGCAAGTCCTCGAAGCTGGGTCCCGAACCAGACCGCGAATGGCTGACCGATCCGCCGAAGGGGTATCGCGCCCCGGAGGCGTCTGGAGTCTCTCCTCAGCCGCTGCCGGCTCAGCAGCAGCAGGCGCAGACCGTCGCCCCGTCGAAATAGCGCCGGAAGTCGCTTGGCGCCGAAATCGGACACGCGTCGCCGATTTGGCGCTTGGCGGGCGGAGGAAAAGCAGGTATTATATCGGCAAGAATCGCCGTAAATCGGATCGATCGAGCGGCGCGAGGGATGCGGCACAGGGGCGCCGTTCGCGGATGGGACCGCTCGTTTAGACGAACGCCACTGAGTTGAGCCCAAGCTCGAAGAGGCTCCGCGCGCATTCCAGCCGGCGTCTTCGTCGATATCCTGAAGCCACGCTGCACGGATGACGTCGTAACCGGCGAGAACTTGGCGAAGCCAAAGCGGACGCGGCCCGGGCCATAGGCGCCGTGATCATCCGAAGCGGGGCGCGGGCGAGGGGGCGGCGTTTTGTCGTCGGCGCGACGAACGCGGCGGCAAATGGAATTGACGGACCGATCGAGCGTGGTTCCGCGCCGGCGCTTATGACGCCGACCACGGCGCGACCCGACACAAACTGGAAGAGGCAATGAGACCAGGTCAGAACAAGCGGATGCGCGGCAGGCCGACCAACGGTCGGCGTGGACCCAACCCTTTGACGAGATCCTACGAATCGAACGGGCCGGACGTGAAGATTCGCGGAAACGCGCAGCACGTGGCGGAGAAGTATCTTCAGCTCGCGCGGGACGCGCACACGGGCGGAGATCCGGTCGCGGCGGAAAACTACCTCCAGCACGCCGAGCACTATTTTCGCATCATTGCCGCCGCGCAAGCGGCCCAGGCAATGGCCCAGAGCGGCCAGACCCGTCCGGCCGGCGAAGGCGACGTCGAGGATCTCGAGGAGGACGACGACTACAGCGCGCTGTCGGATCGCTTCGCTTCTCCGGCCGAGCGTGCGGCCGCGTTGGCCCCGCAGCCGCAGGGCGGCTTTCCAACTCAGCTCGCCGCGCCGAACGCGCCGCAGCCTTACCTCGAGCGGCCGGCTTTCGACCCCGAGCGGCAGGGCCAGAATGATCGCAGTGGTTACCAGCCGCGTCAGGACCGACCAAACAATCGCTTTCCAGACCGCGGCCCGCGCCAGGACCGGCAGTTCGGCGATCGCGGCGACGGATATCGAGACAACCGACAAAATCGCGACGGCAGGCCGCGCGATTTCCGCCCGTATCGAGAGGCCGGCCCGCAACCGCAGCCTGTCCGCGAGAACGCGCCCGAGCCGGTCGGCGCCCCGGCGCTGCCGTCGTTCATAACCGGCCCCACGCGGACGGCCGCGCCGGAACCGGACTCGCCGCCCCCACAGGCGGTCGAGATCCAGCCCGCCGTCGAGACTGAGGCGAACGAGACCGCAACGCCCGGATTGGAAGGCCCGGCTGGCGAGGGCCGGTTCCCGCAACGCGGCCGGCGTCGCCGGTTGCGGTCCCCCTATGGCTTCAACGCCGCGCAGTCCGAACAGGACCTGCCGAGCGCCGAGCCCAATCCGATGAGCGACAACTCGCCGGTCAACGAATAAGCGCTTGCGATCGCGGGCGCGGATAAGGCGTTCTCCTTCCCCCCTTGTGCTACGGGATGCACACATCTCTTGCGGCTCGCTGCCGCCGTGCCCGACGCGCTGAGGGCGGCTTCCTCCCCCCTTGTGGGGGAGGATTGAGGAGGGGGGTCGGGCCGAACTCTGAAAGTTTGGAGCCCTTCCAATGAAAGATTGAGAGGTGAGCGCGACCCCCCACCCTGTCCCGCCCCCACAAGGGGGGCGGGGACGTCAGCCGCCGTTGAGTGGAGCACCGACTGCTACGAGATATGTGCATCCCGTAGCGCTTCGGGGAGGGTCGGGATGGGGGTCGCGCTGACCTTGCGAATCAAGTGTCTCGCTCCAGGCGATTACGCGACGGCGCGACCCCCCTCCCGAACCCTCCCCCACAAGGGGGTCACAAGGGGGGAGGGAACGTCGCCTCCCTTCGATTTGGTTGAAGCGAGCCACTAGCCCTCCCCCACAAGGCCACAAGGGGGCGGGGATGTCGCTCGTCGTGCAATCCGTGGACGAAGGGTTAGATCCCGATGGCCGCCCTTGACGGCGGAAGTTTTCCGCCGCCGTCGGAACCGGTGGCTGCGCGGGCCGCGATCAGCGTAACCAACTCCGGGGTCGTCACGGCTTCGATCGTGAGGCCGCAGTCCTTCGCCAGCAGGTTCGTGTAGTAGGGTTGGATGGAATGGCCGTCGATCGTCTCGGGCTCAGCGCCGGAGAACAGGGTCGCGGCGGTTTGGGGAAGCCGCACGTAAGATCCGGCGGCGCTGACCCCGATCCGCAGGTCGTCGCCCTCGCCGCTCATCTCGACGGTGACAACTCCGCCGCGCGGCGCCGCGCTCGAGGCGACCAGACAAAGGTTGAGCAGGAGCTTGACCGCATTCTTGGGCGCGAGCCGGCGGGGCGCGTCCCACCGCAAGCTCGTGCGATCGCTGACGATGAGGCCGCGCGCCGCGGTCTCCGCGTCGCCCGTGTCGATCGAAGCGGTCAGGGAGCCGGCCGCGCCGAAGGCGAGCCGGCAGAACTGCAAGCGGGCCGATGCCGACGCGGCGCTCTTCCTGATCAGATCCATGGCCACTTCGCGCATGTCCGCGTCGTCGTCGCCGTCGAGCACTTCCAGTCCATTGACGATGGCGCCGACCGGACTGATCACGTCGTGGCACACCCGCGAACACAGAAGCGCGGCAAGATCGAGCGGGGCGATTGTCAAGCGGCGGATCCTATGGTCAATGCCCGTCGCGTCGGCGTGGCGAGAACCACCGCGTGGGACGCGATCGTGACGCCATACCCAATTCGCTCTGGCCCCGCGATACCCTCGCCCAGGGGAAACCGCGGGAGATTCGCCGGCGAGGTCCGCGCCGCGTGGAAAAATTTGGGAAAGGACAGCCATGCCGCTGCGTCACGCCGAAGGCCCGCTCGAGTTGGATCGTGTCCCTCGCGATCGCCTGGCGGCCTGTCTGGCGGAGATCGCGCTGGCGGCCGGACCGGCGGTGATGGAGGTCTACGCCTCGGGCGGGACCGTCTCGACCAAGTCAGACGGCAGCCCTGTCACGCTCGCCGACCAACGGGCCGAGGCGATCATCTGCGATCGTCTCGCCCGCCTGCTGCCGACGACGCCGGTGGTCGCGGAGGAGAGCGTCGCCGCAGGCGACAGGGTCTCGATCGGCGAAAGGTTTCTGCTGGTCGATCCCCTCGACGGAACGAAGGAGTTCATCACCCGCAACGGCGAATTCACCATCAATGTCGCGCTCATCGTCTCCGGCCGGCCGGTCGCCGGCGCGGTCTATGCGCCCGCGCTGGCGCGGTTGTGGTTTGGCGGCGAGCGCGCGTTCGTTTGCGACGCGCCGGTCGATGCGGCGATGCCCGAGCCGGCCGCCTGGCGTGCGATTCGCACCCGCTCCGCGCCAGCTCGCCTTGTCGCGATGGCGAGCCGGTCCCACGCCGACGCCGCAACCGAGGCCTTTCTCGCCCGGCTTCCGCTCGCCGAGCGGCGCTCACGCGGTTCGTCGCTGAAATTCTGTGTCCTCGCCGAGGGGCTGGCCGACGTCTATCCCCGTTTCGGTCCGACCATGGAATGGGACACCGCCGCCGGCGACGCCGTGCTGCGCGCCGCCGGCGGAATCGTTCTCGATGCCAGCGGGACGCCGCTTCCCTATGGAAAGGCTGACACGGACTTACGCAACGGCGCGTTCGTCGCCTGGGGCGACCCGGCCGAGGCCGAACGCCGCCGATAGCGTTAACAATTCGGAAACACCCGTGGCGGAGAATGACGGCATGCGCGCGCCGGGCTTGGACGGAACGCGAATCGGCGCATCGGGTGGGTTCGGGGTGCGGCAAAGGAGCGCAGCTATGGCGAGGATTACGCGTCGACAGGCCCTGGCCGGAATGATCGCCAGCCCGCTGGCGCTTTCCGGCCACGCTTGGGCCGACGATCGGCCGACGGACTTCTCCATCGACGAGGTCGTCGACAGCGGTCACAAATTCTTCGGCACGGTTTCACGCGGGCTGGCCGAGGCGGTCCAGGAAGCGGCCCGGCGATGGGGCCTGCCGAACGCCTATGTTCTCGGCCAGGAGGCCTCCGGCGCTTTCATCGGCGGCCTGCGTTACGGCGAGGGCAAGATGTACACCCGAAACGCCGGTTCCCAGCCGGTGTTCTGGCAGGGTCCTTCGTTCGGCTTCGATTGGGGCGCCGACGGCGACCGCACCATGATGCTCGTCTACAACCTGCCTGCAGTCGCCGCGATCTATCAACGGTTCGGCGGCGCCGACGGCTCGGCCTATTTCATCGGCGGCTTTGGTTTCACCGCGCTCGACGCGGCCGGCGTCATCGTCGTGCCGATCCGGACCGGCGTCGGCGCCCGGCTCGGCGTCAATGTCGGTTACCTCAAGTTCACCCCGAGCCCCACCTGGAATCCGTTCTGATCGGCCGCTTCCCAGGGGCAATCGCCTTTTCACTCGGCTGACTATGTGCGAGCATTGTCCAACGGCAGCAACGCGGGGTTGACGAGTCGTTATGGATCTTTCGCTGTCTGCGCCTGGTTTTCCGACCGCGGAGCGAAAGGCGCTGCAGCGCGAAATCGAATCCCTGCGTGACCGGATCGCCATGCAGGGCGGCCGTTCCGACGAAACCGACGCGCAGTTGCGCGCGGCGATTGTCCGATTCGGTCACGAAGTCGTCCGCCTTTTCGGCGGCGAGAAGGCCTGAACGCCGAGGCTCGACCCGACGGCGAAGGAAGGGCCTGCCGGAGCGCCGACGCTGGCGTGGAGGCCATTTCCGGCCCGGTCGGGCCGCCTCAAGGCCGAGAGGGGAGCGAGAGGATGAGCGACGATCCCGCCGAGACTGCGGTCGAGGCGAAGGAGAAAGACCGCAGGGCTGCACTGATTATCGCCATCCTGGCGTTGCTGCTGGCGCTGTCGGAGGCGGGCGCGAAAAGAGCCCAGCATCTTGCGACGGAAAGCGACATCGAGGCGTCCGATCTGTTCAACTTCTATCAGGCAAAGAGGATCCGTTCGACCGTGGCCGAGACGGCCGCCGGGCTTCTCGAGGCCCAAAAGGCGGCAGTCGGCGACGCCACCGCCCAGCAGGCGTTCGACAAGCGGATCGAAGCGTTCCGCGCCACTGTCGCTCGTCTCGACCACGATCCGGAGAAGCCGCAGGACAGTCTGGAAGCCATTCAGAAACGCGCCGAAGCCGCGACCGAGACGCGCGAGCTGGCGAACCGGCGGCTCGAGCGCTACGAGCTCGGCAGCGGCCTGACCCAGATCGCGATCGTGCTGGCCTCGGCCGCGATCATCACCGATATCGGCGCGCTCCTGTGGCTCAGCGTCGGACTGGGCGCGATCGGCGCCGTGCTTTTGGGCCTCGGCTTCTTCGCCCCGAATGCGCTGAGCCTGCTCGGCTAATAGAGCGAGATGGTTCTTGGACGAATCGCGCGTCGCCCACATTCGAGCTCGTGTGGGCCGCGTTCCTCGGCCGCGGGGAGGGATTGCCGGCGACGCCCTTGCAACCTGGCTGCGCCCGATCCTGGGCACTCGGTTTTTTGCCTGTTTTCGCCGGATTTGCCCTGTTAATGCGCCTTTTTGCCCTGTTCCGGTCCTGTTAAGGCGCCTGTTCCGCGCCGCCCCGGGCCCACAACCAGCGGATTGTAACCTAGCAACACCATGATATTGCAGGATGTTTTGGACGAGAGCGCCGAAAGGCACGCCAGAAAAATCCTGCTAGCAGGCAGATCGAATCGGCGGCGGCGGATGAGGAGCGCGATGATTTCTTTCTGAACGCGGCCGCGTCGCCTTTACCCGACGGCTTTGCGCTGCGCCGGGCCAACGACCCGCGTCACGCGGCGCGCGGCCGTATCCCGCAGCGACGGCGCGGTCTCGGCCGCCGGCCCCGAGCGCCTTCGCCGGTGCGGTTCGCCGCGAAGCGCCGCTAACACCGCCATGGCCGCATTGCGGTTGAGGGCGTTGTTCAGCCGGGCCAGCGTCCGGATGCGACGGTAGGTCTCGCCGGACTCGAGGTCGTTGGCGATCAGCACGCGCACCAGCACGTCGCTTGGCGCGCCCAACGCAGCCATGGCGACGGCCAGCGGTTCGCCCGACGCGTCGGCGGCGATCCGCGCGGCCAGCGTCGGGTCGCAGTCGAGCGCGTCGGCGAGGACGGCGACAAACCGCTCCGGACGCCGCGCGACCGCGGCAAGCTCCAGTTCGTCGACGATCTCCGAGGCCACGGGCGGCACGCCGGGCGGACGGCCAAGCTGAGCGCGTTGCGCAGCCAACAGGATCTCCACGCGCTGGAGCGGATCGGCGATCAGGAACAGCGCGGCGCTCTCCGGGCGGACGGGCCGGCGTTCGAGCAGCGCCACGGCAAGCCGCCGGTCGTCGTGATCGTCGGCCAGTGTCCGCGCCCGCCGCAAGAGACCGGCGAAAACCGCGCCTTCGAGCCGCGCCTGCGGGTTGGATGCGAGCGCAACGAGCGGCTCGATCTCGTTGAGGGCGACGAACGCATCGATCAAACGGCCGCTCAGGTCGGCGCGCCGGGCGACGGCGGCCGCCGCCCGGCCGCCCCTCTTGATTGCGGCGCCGAGTTCCGCGACCCCGAAGGCGGCGCCGTGCTCGAGCACGGTGTCGCTCACTTCCGGGCCGATCGCCTGAAATTGTGCGAGCAGCCGGACCGGAGTGCGCGGGCAAGGCGCGAGCTTCCGCGCCGCGTCGAGGACCGTCGGCAAGTCCGCGATCTTGATTTGCGCGACGATCGCATCGGCGAAGCGCTCAATCGCCGCGTCGTCGGTCGTTCCCGTGGCGACGAAATGGTCGCAGGCGACGCGCAGCCAGATGCGCCGGTCGTTCGGATTGTCGCTGTCGCCGAGGGAAGCGACGAAAGGGAAGTCTGAGAGAGTCAGGTCGCGCACCAACGAACCCTGGGAAAACCTCTGGAATCGTCTCGGGTTAGCGCAACGGAATTGACGGAGTGTTAACCGTCGCTCGTCCAGATGCCAAGACATCGCGCTGAGCGGACAAGCGGGGTGATTCATGGGCCAGGTAATTGCTTTTCGGCTGCAGGCGCAGCCCAAACTCCGGCCGCCGCCGGACGGCCTGGCGCAAATCCTCTTCTTCACCGGCGTACGATATCAGCACGACGACCCGGACTCGGACGCCCCGCTTCATGCGACGGCTTCTTCCAAATCGCGTCGTGGCGGCAGAAAGGCCGGCGGCCATCGCCGCCGCCGCGGCGGCTGAGCAGCGTCCGCGGGTTTCCCTTGCCAATCCGGGGATGATCGGCTAACAGCCGCGGTGGGACACCTCTCCCCAACGAGAGGCGCCCATCTGAAAGGATGGCACAAGATGACGATTGCGACGCCTGCCGCCAGGCCTGCGAACCCCTGCTTTTCCTCCGGCCCTTGCGCCAAGCGGCCAGGCTGGACCCCGGAAATCCTGAAAGACGCCGCCTTGGGTCGTTCGCATCGCGCGAAGCTCGGCAAGGCCAAACTCAAGCTGGCGATCGACCTGACGCGCGAGGTGCTCGGCGTCCCGGCCGACTACCGCATCGGCATCACGCCCGGCTCCGACACCGGCGCGGTCGAGATGGCGCTTTGGACCCTGCTCGGCGCGCGCGGCGTCGATGTCCTGGCGTGGGAGAGCTTTGGCGACGGCTGGGTCACCGATATCGTCAAGCAGCTCAAGATCAAGGACGTTCGCACGCTGAAGGCGGGCTACGGCGCGCTCCCCGATCTCGGCGAGGTCAACTTCGACAACGACGTCGTCTTCACCTGGAACGGCACGACGTCGGGCGTGCGGGTGCCCAACGGCGACTGGATCGCGGCCGACCGCAAAGGCCTCACCATCTGCGACGCCACCTCGGCGGCCTTCGCCCAGGACCTCGACTGGCCGAAGCTCGATGTCGTCACTTTCTCCTGGCAGAAGGCGCTGGGGGGCGAGGCGGCGCATGGCGTGATCATTCTCAGCCCCCGGGCGGCGGAGCGGCTGACCACCTACACCCCGCCCTGGCCGCTGCCCAAGCTGTTCCGCCTCGCCAAGGGCGGAAAGCTCACCGAAGGTTTCTTCGAGGGCGAGACGATCAACACACCCTCAATGCTCTGCGTCGAGGATTATATCGACGCGCTGCAGTGGGCGAAGGCGCTCGGCGGCGCCAAGGGGCTGTTTGCTCGCGCCGACGCCAACGCCGCGGCGATCGCCGAATGGGTCGAGCGGACCGCGTGGATCGACTTCCTCGCCACGGTTCCGGCGACCCGCTCCAACACCAGCGTCTGCCTCAAGGTCGTGGATCCAGCCATCGCCGCGCTCCCCGCCGACGCGCAGGCCGCCTTCGCCAAGGCGCTGGCGAGCTTTGTCGAGAGGGAGAAGGTCGCCTACGACATCGGCTCGTACCGCGACGCGCCGGCAGGCCTGCGCATCTGGTGCGGCGCGACGGTGGAGACGGCCGACGTCCAGGCGCTGACCGCTTGGCTCGACGCCGCCTACGCGGTCGAAAAGGCCAAGCTGGCCAAGGCGGCGTGACCGTTCCCGCTCCGCCCCATAGCGGAGCGCGCGCCTTCAGAGGTCCACATCCTCCTTGCGGTCTTGAGACCGCCCATCCGAGATTTCCCCATGGCTCCTCGCGTTCTCATTTCGGACAAGCTTTCCCCCGCCGCCGTCGCCATCTTCAGAGAGCGCGGCGTCGAGGTCGACGTCAAGCCGGGGCTCGACAAGGACGAACTCGCCAGGATCATCGGCGAATACGACGGCCTTGCGATCCGCTCGGCGACTAAGGTCACCGCGAAGCTGCTCGAACATGCGGTGAGGCTGAAGGTCGTCGGCCGCGCCGGCATCGGCGTCGACAATGTCGACATCCCCGCCGCCACCGCCCGAGGCGTGATCGTGATGAACACGCCGTTCGGCAACTCGATCACCACCGCCGAGCACGCGATTGCGCTGATGTTCGCGCTTGCCCGCCAGATCCCGAGCGCGGACGCATCGACCCAGGCCGGCAAGTGGGAGAAAAACCGCTTCATGGGCGTCGAACTTACCGGCAAGACGCTGGGCGTGATCGGATGCGGCAACATCGGCTCGATCGCCGCCTCACGCGGACTGGGCCTCAAGATGCGGGTGATCGCCTTCGACCCGTTCCTGAGCCCTGACCGGGCCGCCGAAATCGGCGTCGAGAAGGTCGAGCTCGGCGATCTCCTGGGCCGCGCCGACTTCATCACCCTGCATACGCCACTGACCGCGCAGACGCGCAACATACTGTCGGCCGAGAACCTGGCCAAGACCAAGAAGGGCGTGCGCATCATCAACTGCGCCCGCGGCGGCCTGGTCGACGAGGCCGCGCTCAGGGCGGCGCTCGACAGCGGTCAGGTCGCCGGGGCAGCCTTCGACGTCTTCGTCGAGGAGCCGGCCAGGGAGAACCCGCTGTTCGGCCATCCCGGCTTCATCGCCACTCCGCATCTCGGCGCCGCGACCAGCGAAGCGCAGGAGAATGTGGCGCTCCAGGTCGCAGAGCAGATGTCGGACTATCTGATCCGCGGCGCGATCACCAATGCGGTCAACTTCCCATCGATCACCGCGGAGGAGGCGCCGAGGCTCAAACCGTTCATCGCGCTCGCCGAGGGGCTCGGCTCGTTCGCCGGCCAACTCACCACGGCGCCGATCGAGAAGGTGGCCATCGCTTATGAAGGCGCCGTGGCCGACCTCAAGATCAAGGCGCTGACCTCCGCCGCAATCGCCGGTCTGCTCCGTCCTTCGCTGGAAGACGTCAATGTCGTGTCCGCCCCAACGGTCGCGGCGCAGCGGGGCATCGTCGTCGAGGAGGTGACCCGCGCGGCCCGGGCCGACTACGAGAGCTTCATCACACTGACTGTGATTACCAAGGAGCAGACCCGCTCGATCGGAGGCACCGTCTTCCATGACGGCAAGCCGCGCATCCTGGCGATCAAGGGCATCAAGGTCGACGCTGAATTCACCCCGTCGATGATCTATGTGACCAACGAGGACAAGCCGGGCTTCATCGGGCGGTTCGCCAGCGTGCTTGGCGATGCGGGCGTCAATATCGCGACGTTCGCCCTCGGCCGGGATGAGCAGGGTGGTTCGGCGATCGCGCTCGTATCGGTTGACGGCGACGTTCCGCAGCCGGTGCTCGACGCGGTCGGCAAGCTCAAGGGCGTCCGCCAGGCGTCCGCTCTGCGTTTCTGACACGCGAGCCGGCGGCCGATTTCCGGCCGGCGGCCACTTGCCAGACTGGACGCCGGTCGCCGATCGTGGCGGCCGTGCCCATGGGGAGCAAAATCGATGGCCAACGACGAGAAGCTGCCGACCTCCGCACCCGCAAAGGCCGGGCGGACGGATCCGCGTCTGCTCGAGTTGCTCGTCTGCCCGCTGACGCGGGACACACTGGTTTATGACGCGGCCCGCCAGGAGCTGATTTCGCGCGCCGCCAAGCTTGCTTATCCGATCCGCGACGGCGTGCCGATCATGTTGCCCGACGAGGCGCGCAAGCTCGACGGGTGACGCTTCGCCGCCTTTAGCGTTGCCCCTGCGCGGGCTGCCCGACCGGCCGCGGTTTGCCTTGATCGTCGATGGCCACGAAGGTGAACGTGGCGACCGTCACCTTCTCGCGACGATGGCTGCGGAACCGCCGCGCCCAGGCCTCGATATGCACCTTCAGCGACGTTCGTCCGATATGGTCGATGGACGTGTAAACGCAGAGCACATCGCCGACCTTGACCGGGCGGATGAAATGCATCGCGTCGATGGCGACTGTGACCACGCGACCTTCGGCCGCCTCGACCGCTGCTATGCCGCCGGCCTGATCCATCTGGCTCAGCACCCAGCCGCCAAAGATGTCGCCATTGGCGTTGGTGTCGCTCGGCATGGCGACGAGGCGCACAGTCAGCTCGCCTTTGGGTTGTTCGATCGCGTCGTCGGTCATGAGCGGCCCCCTTTGAACGCCAGTTCCCCGACTCTGACCGCGGGCTGGAATGCGATCAAGAGGCGCCGCTTCGCTACGGGCAGCCGTAGGGCAGGAAGGTTGTCGACATGCCCTCGTTGACCACCCGGATCGCGAGCGCATCCGCAAGCTTGCGATCCTTCGCGGTCTGCGGGCATAGCATGCGCGCGGCGCGACAGCCCGAACGGAGGAAGGCGTCGTTTCCTTCCAGGAAGCCTTCGCTCACGCCGTCCCGGCCGAAGCGGCGCAAGGCTTCGTCCCAGTCGCGCCCGTAACGGAAACATTTCTCCTGCGGCCAGTCGCGCTTCGGGGCCTCGGCGGCGGCGGGACCGGCCGACAGCGCGGCGATGAGGCCGGCCGCAAGGCCGCGCCGAAGGCGCGTCACGCCGGCCGCTCGCCGATCACGACCCGCTCAATCCCGGCAAGGTCGCGCCGGGTTTCGGCGTGAACGAAGCCGAGCCTCGCGGCAAGGCCGAGAACGTCGCCGCCCTGCCCGGCGCCGACCTCGACGATCAGGCGGCCGCCCGGCGCCAGCAGTCCGACTGAGGCCGGCAAGATCGCACGGTAGGCGTCGAGCCCGTCGGCGCCGCCGTCAAGCGCCAGGCGCGGATCGAAATCGCGCACCTCGCGCGCCAGACCGTCGATGTCGGCGCTCGGAATATAGGGCGGGTTCGACACGACGAGGTCGAAGGACCCCACCACCCCCTCGGTCCAGGAGCCCAGGCGAATGTCGGCGCGTTCGGCCAGGCCGCAGGCCTCGATGTTGCGGCGGGCGATCGCCACGGCGGCGGGCGAGGCGTCGACGCCGAGGCCCTGCGCGGCCGGGCATTCGGTGAGCAGCGCGCAGAGAATGGCCCCCGAGCCGACGCCGAGATCGAGGATGCGCAGCGGCTCGCGGCGGCGCCGCGCGCCGATCAGCTTGAGCGCGGCTTCAACCAGAGTTTCCGTCTCCGGGCGGGGGTCGAGCACGTCAGGCGAAACGATGAGCGTCAGGCCCCAGAATTCGCGCCGCCCGGCGATCTTGGACAGCGGCTCGCCGGACGCCCTTCGCCCGGCAAGATCGGCAAGGCGCGCCGCGGCCGGTTGGCCGAGCGCCGTTTCCGGCGCCGCAATCAGCTGAGCGGCGGACAGGCCGCCCGCCTCGCACAGCGCAAGCCGGGCCTCACGCCTCGGTTCCTCGATCCCGACGCGGTCGAACGCCTCGGCGAGCGCCGTCAGCGCCTCCGCTCGGGTCGTCGCGGCGCTGAGTCCGAAGAGGCCGCTCAGGCGACCTGACCGTGACAATGTTTGAACTTCTTGCCCGAGCCGCAAGGACAGGGCTCGTTCCGGCCGACCCGTCCCCAGGTGCCCGGGTTGCGCGGGTCGCGTTCGGCAAGCGCGACGCCGGAGGCCGGCGCCAACCGCACCTCGGATGCCGTTTCGATGAGCCCGCCGAGCGGATACTCGCCCTCGGGCGCCCCCGCCTCTGCATGCTGGAACTGCATCGGCGGAGGGGGCGGCTCGGGGGCCTGGAAGCGCACTTCGACGCGCGACATCTGGCTGATCACCGCGTCGTGCCATTGCTCGATCAACTGCTGGAAGAGCTCGAACGCCTCGGACTTGTACTCGTTCAGCGGGTCGCGTTGCGCCATGCCGCGCCAGCCGATGACCTGACGCAAGTGGTCGAGGGTCACCAGATGCTCGCGCCAGAGATGGTCGAGGGTCTGCAGGATCACCTGCTTCTCGATGTAGCGCATCGCTTCGGGCGAGTTGCGCCTGATGCGCTCGCCGTAGTCCTCTTCCGCCGCCTTGTGCAGTCGGGCGGCGACTTCCTCGTCGGCAATGCCTTCCTCCTTCGCCCAGGCGTCGACCGGGAGATCGAGGTTGAGCTTCTCGAGGACTTCCTGCTTCAACCCGGCGATATCCCACGCTTCCGGGTAGGCGTCGTGCGGTATGTGCTTGCCGACCATGTCGTCGATGACGCCCGTCCGCATCTCCTCGATGTTGGGCTCCAGCGTTTCCGCCGCCATCATCTTGCGCCTGTTTTCAAAGATGACCTTGCGCTGGTCGTTCATCACGTTGTCGAACTTGAGAATGTTCTTGCGGATGTCGAAGTTGCGCGCCTCGACCTTCTGTTGCGCCTTCTCCAGCGCCTTGTTGATCCAGGGATGGACGATCGCCTCGTCCTCCTTGAGACCCAGGCGCTTGAGCATCGCATCCATCCGCTCCGCGCCGAAGATGCGCATCAGGTCGTCCTGCAGCGACAGGAAGAACTTCGATCGGCCCGGGTCGCCCTGGCGGCCGGATCGCCCGCGCAGCTGGTTGTCGATGCGGCGGCTCTCGTGCCGCTCGGTGCCGATGATGTAGAGCCCGCCGGCGTCGATCGCCGTCCGCTTGAGCTCGGCGACCTCGGCGCGGATGTCCGCCTCCTTCGCCGCCCGCTCCTCGGGCGAGGCGTTCGGATCGATCTCCTGGCGGATGCGCATCTCGACGTTGCCGCCAAGCTGGATATCGGTGCCACGGCCGGCCATGTTGGTGGCGATGGTGATCGCCCCGGGCACGCCCGCCTCGGCGACGATAGGGGCTTCCTGCTCATGGAAGCGAGCGTTGAGCACGGCGAAGGTCTTGGAGGGCTTCCCCGAGCGCGCCGAGGCGTAAAGCGGCTTCAGAGCCCCGGCTTGAGCGAAATCGATCTTCTTGTAGCCCTTCCGCTCGAGCACCTCGGCCAGCGCCTCGGACTTCTCGATCGATGTCGTGCCGACGAGCATCGGCTGCAACTTGGCGTTGGCCTCCTCGATCTCGCGCACGATGGCGCGCGTCTTCTCGTCGGTCGTCCGGTAGACCTCGTCGTCCTCGTCGGCGCGCACGATCGGAAGGTTGGTCGGGATCTCGACCACCACAAGCTTGTAGATCTCGGCAAACTCGTCCGCCTCGGTCGAGGCCGTGCCGGTCATGCCTGCAAGCTTCTTGTAAAGTCGGAAGTAGTTCTGGAAGGTGATCGAGGCGAGCGTCACGTTCTCCGGCTGAACGGTGACGTGTTCCTTGGCTTCGAGCGCTTGATGCAGGCCTTCCGAATAGCGGCGGCCGGGCATCATGCGTCCGGTGAATTCGTCGACGATGACCACCTCGGCATTGCGGACCATATAGTCCTTGTCGCGCTGGAAAAGCTTGTGAGCGCGCAGCGCCTGGTTGACGTGATGGACGAGCGTCGCGTTGCCCGCCTCGTACAGCGAACCCTCTTCCTTCATCACCCCGATCTCGCGCAGCAGCGTCTCGGCGTGCTCGTTGCCGGCCTCGGTCAGGTTGACCGTGCGCTGCTTCTCGTCGAGTTCGAAGTCCTCTTTCTCGAGCTTCGGGATGATCGTGTCGACCGCGGCGTACAGGCCCGAGCGGTCCTCCGACGGGCCGGAAATGATCAGGGGCGTGCGCGCCTCGTCCACCAGAATCGAATCGACCTCATCGACGATGGCGAAGGCGTGGCCGCGTTGAACCATCTGCGACATGTCGTATTTCATGTTGTCGCGCAGGTAGTCGAAGCCGAACTCGTTGTTGGTGCCGTAGGTGACGTCGGCGGCGTAGGCAGCCCGGCGCTCCTCGTCGTCGAGTCCGTGCACGATCACGCCCACGGTGAGGCCGAGGAACTTGTAGACCTGGCCCATCCACTCGGAGTCGCGGCGGGCAAGATAGTCGTTGACCGTGATCACATGCACGCCTTCGCCGGCAAGCGCATTGAGATAGACCGCCGAGGTGGCGACCAGCGTCTTGCCTTCGCCGGTGCGCATCTCGGCGATCGCGCCTTCGTGCAGGACAAAGCCGCCGATCAACTGGACGTCGAAATGACGCTGTTTCAGCGTCCGCTTGGCCGCTTCGCGTACAGCGGCGAAGGCGGGCGCGAAGATGTCGTCGAGCGTCTTGCCGGCGGCCAGTTCGGCGCGAAACTCCTCGGTCTTCGCCCTCAATTGCTCGTCGGTCAGCGCCTCGAATTCGGGCTCGAGCGCATTGATCGCCGCGATCTTCGGCTTGTAGCCCTTCAGGCGGCGGTCGTTCGTCGAACCGAACACCCGTTTCATCACCGAGTCGAACTTAAGGGCGGCGAGCATTTTCGACCTTTCCATGCCGGACGCCGGATTTTCTCGCGCTGCGCCCAGTCACCAGGCGTCCAGGGGCGCGGCTCACGACAACGGCCACAACAAAAAGCGCGAAACAAGGCAAAACGCCCGCTTTCGCGCCGCTGAACAGGGTTGCCGATGCAGATAGGAGCCGGGCCCGGCCTTGTCAATGAGAGCGCGCTGTGGCGAGCAGTCGCTGGCGGAGCCGGGAGCCGTCGAGTCAGCCAAGGCGCGCTACTTCTGGCAATCCGGACAATAGAACGTGGAGCGTCCGGATTGCGCGTCCCGTCCGATCGTTCCCCGGCAGCCTCGGTTCGGGCAGGCCGCGCCCTGTCGGTCGTAGACCGCGAAGCTGTGCTGGAAATAGCCGAGCTCGCCATCCGCCCGGCGATGATCCCGCAGCGTCGAACCGCCGGCCTCGATCGCCTCCTCGAGCACGGCGCGGATCGCCTTCGCCAGGGCGCGCGCGGCCTTCGTCGGCGCGCCCTTGGCAGTCGCGAGATCAGCCGCGGGGCGAAAAGGCGACAGGTTCGCCCGGTAAAGCGCCTCACAAACGTAAATATTGCCGAGGCCCGCGATCCGCTTCTGATCGAGCAGCGCTGCTTTCAAGGGCGCCCGCGAGCCGGCGAACAGGGTCGCGATCCGCGCCGCGTCGAACCCAGCCGCGAGCGGCTCGTCGCCGAGCTCCGCAAGCCGAGGATGGCGGTCGAGCGTCCCGGCGTCGGCGAGGTCCATGAAGCCGAACCGGCGCGGGTCGTTGTAGGTGACGACCTTGCCATTATCCAGGTGAAGCACGACGTGGTCGTGCTTCGGATCTTTGGAGCGCGGGTGGTGAAACTCGCCGACGAAGACCTCCTCGATGCGGAACGAGCCTGACATGCCAAGATGGGCGATCAGCGTCTCGCCGCTGTCGAGGGCGACGAGCAGATATTTTGCGCGCCGCGCCACGCCTTCGATCCGCCGTCCGGTCAGCCGCTCGCCGAAACGAGGCGGGAACGGAAAGCGGATGTCGCCGCGCCGGACCTCGACCCTTTCGATCCGCGCTCCGACCATGGCAGGCTCGAGTCCCCGCCGGACCGTCTCGACCTCGGGCAGTTCAGGCATGGGCGCCCTCGGCCCGCGGACCAACGTCGGCTGTCCGCCTCTGTTCCCAGGTCATGAGGTCCGATCCGCGATGCGTCACATGGTCAGGCGGCGCGCCACGGCGTGCGCCGGGGAAGCCAACGCGGCACTTGGGTTCGATACTCTTCATACTGCGCTCCGAAAGTCTTCCTTAGCGTCGGCTCCTCATAGGCGATGACGAAAGCGTGGAAAGCCAAAAAGAGCAACGCCGCATAGGCAAGGAGACTCAGGTCGCCGAACAGCATGGCCTGACCTAGAACGACGGCGACAATTGCGACATACATCGGGTTTCGCACGCGCCGGTACAGACCGGTGACCACGAGGGTGCGGGGCGGCGCGATCGGCGCGGGCGTGCCCAGCCCCTGCAAGGCGAAGCGGGCAAAAGAGTCGGGAAGTCCGGGCGCCCCGATGACGATCAGCGCGACCCCGATCACGCGCGTCTCTTCCACGGCGAAAAATGGCGGCCGAAACTGATAATGCGTGATCAGGTAGGGGACGAGCCCCGCCACCGTCGCCGGCGCAACGACGAAGAACAGAGCGGAGCCCAGGATCGCCGCGACTTTCGTCATCTCGCCTCTCGCCTCGGGCGGCTCAGACATGATCCGGTTCAAGCATGGGCCAGCTCAAACATGGGCATTGTCCCGGATCACCGCCAGGAAGGCGGACCCGTATTTCTGCAGCTTGACCTCGCCGACGCCGTGGATCGAAGCGAGATCGTCCAGCGTCTCCGGCCGCTCTTTTGCCATTTCGATCAGGGTCCGGTCGGGAAAGATCACATAGGCCGGCTGCTTCTGGGCCGCCGCAATCGCGCCGCGTAGGCCTTTCAGCGCCGCGAGCAGCGCGGCGTCGGCGTCGCCCGGCTGGACGATCTTGCGCTCGGCGCGTTTGGGGCGCGGGCTCAGCACGTCTTCGCGCAGCGCGAACGGCGCTTCGCCCTTCAGCACGCGCCGGCCCTCCTCGGTCACCACGAGGCGGTCGCGGTCCTCCTCGTCACGCACGATCAACTTCGCCGACTGCAACTGCCTGAGCACGCCGCGCCAGCCGGCCGGCGTGCGATCCTTGCCGACGCCGAAGGTTTTCAGCTGGTCGTGCCCGTGCCGCCCGATGGCCTCGGTCGCCTTGCCGGACAGAATGTTGGCGAGATGGCCGTAGAAGAAGCGGCCCGAGGTGCGCAGAACCGCCGACAGCGCCTTCTGCGCCTCCACCCGCCCGTCGATCAGGCGCACCGCGCCCTGGCAGACGTCGCAACGGCCGCAAGGGCCGGAACTCTTCGCCAAACATGGCAAGCAGCGTCTGACGGCGACAGCGCGCCGTCTCGCAGAGGGTGACGAGGTCGTCGAGCTTCATCATCTCGATCCGCTTGCGCTCGTCCGGCGAGCCTCCTTCGACGATCTGGCGGCGGCGCAGCTCGATGTCGCCGGCGCCGTACAGGGTGAACGTGTCGGCGGGCAGTCCGTCCCGCCCGGCCCGGCCGATCTCCTGATAATAGGCCTCGATCGACGACGGCATATCGGCGTGAAAGACGAACCGCACGTCCGGCTTGTCGATCCCCATGCCGAAGGCGACGGTGGCGCAGATGATGCAACCGTCGTCGCGCAGAAAGGCGTCGTGGTTGGCCGCACGCACGACATGCTCGAGCCCGGCGTGATAGGCGAGCGCCCGTCGTCCGGTGCGGCAAAGCTCATCGGCGAGCTCCTCGGTGCGGCGGCGCGAGGCGCAATAGATGATCCCGCTCTCGCCGCGATGGGCGTCGAGCCGCTCGATGAGTTGGCGCGTCGCATTGGTTTTCGGCCGCATCGCCAGGAAGAGATTGGGCCGGTCGAACGAGCGGACGAAGACGTTTGGACGCCGCACGAACAGCTTGCCGGCGATCTCGTCGCGGGTCGGCGCGTCCGCCGTGGCCGTCACGGCGATCGTCTGGAGGGAGCCCAGCGCCTCGACCACCTCGCGCAGGCGCAGATATTCTGGGCGGAAGTCGTGCCCCCATTGCGACACGCAATGGGCTTCGTCGATGGCGAGGCAGCCGATCGTGAAGCCCTTGAGGTAGGCGATCACGTCTTCGCGCAGCAGCCGTTCCGGGGCGATGTAGAGCAGGCGCAGCGTTCCCTCCCTGAGGCCGCGCGCGATCTGCCGCCGCTCGTCGGGTTCGGTCGAGGAATTGAGGGTCGCGGCTTCGACGCCGAGCTCCCGGAGCTGCGCCACTTGGCCGCGCATCAGCGCGATCAGCGGTGAGACCACCAGCGTCAGGCCTTCCCGGACAATCGGCGGGAGCTGGAAGAGGAGCGACTTGCCGCTGCCGGTCGGCATCACCGCGAGCACGTCGTCGCCGTCAAAAATCGCCGACAGGATTTCCTCCTGCCCGGGGCGGAAGGCGGAGTAGCCGTACACGCTGGTCAGCGCCGCGCGCGCCTTCGCCATCACCGCCAGATCGGGGCTCATCCGTTCGGTCCCGCGTCGACCACGGGGGTCCACTGGACCGCCTCTACGCTGTCGGCGCCGGTCGCGAGCATGACGAGCCGGTCGAATCCGAGCGCCGCGCCCGAAGCATCCGGCATCGCAGCAATGGCGGCCAGAAAGTCCTCGTCGATCGGATGCGAGACCCCATAGATGCGCCGCTGCTCGGCCATGTCCGCGACAAAACGGCTGCGCTGCTCGGCGGCGTCAGTCAGCTCGTGGAAGGCGTTGGCTAGCTCGACCCCGCACGCGTAGAGCTCGAAGCGCTCGGCGACGCGCGGGTCGGCCGGATCGATCTGCGCCAGGGCCGCCTCGCTCGCCGGATAGGCGGTAAGGAGGGTCGGACGGCCGATCCCGAGATGGGGCTCGATCCGCTCGCTGAGGAGCCGGCTGAACACGTCCGACCAGGTGTCGTCGGCGGCGACCCGCACGCCCACGGCCTGCGCCTGGCGGGCGAGGAGGGCGGCATCCGGCGCGCCGCCGGGCGGCAGGCTGTCGTAAAGATCGATGCCCGCATGGCTGAGGAAGGCGTCGCGGACGCTGACCCGCTCGGGAGGCTCGAACAGGATGGCCGTGCGGCCGCGAAACGCGAAGGTTTTCGCGCCCGCAACCGTGGCGGCGAGCGCAAGGAGCGCGGCGCAATCGTCCATGAGCGCAGTCAGCGGCCCACCGACGCGATACCATTCCAGCATCGTGAATTCTGGCGCGTGCAGCGCCGTGCGCTCGCGGTTGCGGAAGACATGCGTCAGCGCGAAGATCCTCGTCTCGCCGGCGGCCAGCAGCTTCTTCATCGCGAACTCGGGCGACGTATGAAGCCACGCCTCGCGCGGCGCGCCATCGGCGCCGACGAGGCCGGCGCGAAGGCCGTGCAGGTGGGTCTCGTTGCCCGGCGAAGCCTGCAGGGCAGCGGGATCGACCTCGACGAAACCCTCGGCGTCGAACCATCGGCGGACGGCCGCGGCGATGCGCGCGCGCGCAACAAGCCGCGTCCTGCGGACGGCGTGGCGGTCGGGGCTCCAGAACGGCGCGGGCGCGGACAAACTCAAAAAGCTCCGAAGCTTGCGGTCGGATCGCGGACGATCCATATGGCCTTTGCCGTCGAAATCATTATAAAGCGCGCCGACATCGCCGGAGCGCCGCGCGTTCGTGCGCAATCCAGCGCGCGCCAATTTCTTAAGGACACCGTCGTGAGAGTTATCGCAAGCTCGATTCGCAAGGGCAACATCATCGAGCGGGAGGATGGGCAGCTATGCGTTGTGCTCTCGGCCGAGAGCTTCCACCCCGGCAAGGGCACGCCGACGACGCAGATCGACATGCGCCGCCTGTCGGACGGAGTGAAGGTAACCGACCGCTTCAAGACCACCGAGCAGGTCGAGCGCGCCTTCGTCGAGGACAAGGAGTACGACTTCCTTTACGCCGATGGCGACGGCCAGCACTTCATGAACACCGCGACCTACGACCAGATTACTGTCCCGGCCGATGTGATCGGCGACCAGGCGCAATGGCTGCAGGAGGGCATGAAGGTCCTGCTGTCGATGTTCAACGAGACGCCGGTTGCGATCCAGCTGCCGCCGCGCGTGACGCTTGAAGTCATGGAGACCGAGCCGGCGATGAAGGGGCAGACGGCCTCCTCTTCCTACAAGCCCGCCAAGCTGTCGAACGGCGCCCGCGCCATGGTGCCCCCGCACATCTCGCCGGGCACCCGCATCGTCATCCAGACCGACGACGGCAGCTACGTCGAGCGCGCCAAGGATTGAGATTGTCGCAACGCTCGGCCGACGTGGCGACAGGGGCCACCCGTCCGATCTCGTCCGCGGCGCAGTGCAGTCAGCGCCCGGCCTACGGCGCAGACACGTTCATCACGTCCGCGCAGGCCTTCGCCAACTCGTTGAAGTGCGAGATCACCCGGTCCGGGCCGAGTTCCGTCACCGGCACGTCGGTATAACCGAAATCGACCGCGATCACCGGCAGGCCGGCGGCGCGCGCCGTCTTGATGTCGGTCGCCGAGTTGCCGACCACGATCGCGCGCTCGAGGCACCCGCCGGCCGCTGCGACCGTGCCAATCAGGGGCTTCGGATCCGGCTTGCCGACGCCGAACGTGTCCTGGCCGCAGATGAAGGCGAACCGGTCGGCGACACCGAGCCGCCCCATCAGCATTTTCGCCGACGCCTCCATCTTGTTAGTGCAGATCGCCTGCCGCCACCCTGCCGCAGCGAAAGCATCGAGGGCCTCGACCACGCCCGGGTAGAGTTGGGTCAGGACAGCGATATGAGCGTTGTAATGGGCAAGGAAATCGCCAAACAGAATCTCGAGCCGCTCGGTGGAAAGCTCGCGTTTCGAGGCGGCGAAGCCGCGCTGGAGCAGCGCCCGCCCGCCGGCGCCGAGCATCGAGCGGGCATTCTCGACCGGCAGCGGCGCGAGCCCGTCGCGCTCGAGCACGGAATTGAGCGCGCCCATGAGGTCGCCCGCCGTGTCTGCGAGCGTGCCGTCGAGATCGTAGACGATCGTGGGCGCCGTCATCCCGTCCTCACGCCCAGAAGTCCGGCGCGGCCGGGGCGAGCAGGCCGCCGATCCGCACGGGCGCTATCGCCTTGGTCAACCCCTTGGACGTCAGCTCGACGGCGACCGCGCACAGCGTCGCAGGCCCGGACGCCGGCTCGAACCGGCCGGCGGGTATGCGGCGGGTGAAGCGCCGCAGCGGTTCGTCCTTCTCCATGCCGATCACCGAATCGTAGTCGCCGGTCATGCCGACGTCGGTGACGAAGCCCGTTCCACGCCCGAGGATGCGATGATCGGCGCTCGGCACATGGGTGTGAGTGCCGGCGACGAGGCTCGCGCGCCCGTCGGCGTAATGGCCAAGCGCCCACTTCTCGCTGGTCGCCTCTGCGTGAACGTCCACCACGGCCGCATGGCAAGCCTCGCCGAGCGGATGGGCCGCAAGTTCGCGGTCGAGCCCGGCGAAGGGATCGTCGAGCGCCTGCATGAACACCCGCCCGAGCACGTTGACAACCAGCAGACGCGCGCCGCTGGCGTTTTCGACGATCGTCGCGCCTCGCCCGGGCGTGCCGGGGGGATAATTGGCGGGGCGGACGAGGCGAGGCTGGCGCTCGATGAACACCAGGGCCTCGCGCTGGTCGAAGGCGTGGTTGCCGAGCGTGACGGCGTCGGCCCCTGCGGCGAGGAATTCCTCAAGGATCGCCTCGGTGAGGCCGAAACCGCCGGCGGCGTTCTCGCCGTTGATAATGATGAAATCGAGCTTCCAGCGGGCCCGCAACAGCGGCGCCTGCTGAAAGACCGCCGCGCGACCGGAACGCCCGACGACATCGCCGATGAACAGGAGCCGCATTCAGGGCTCGCTTACGAAGAGGGTTTCCCGTTCTGTCACAATCGCGTCCAGGGTTTGATCATGCGCCTCATAAGGCACGGCGGCGACTTCGCAAACCCCATAAGCGACGCCGACCGCCCGGATTGTCTTCATCGCCCTCAGGCGGAGAAGCGTCCGGTCGTAAAACCCTGCGCCGTAGCCAATGCGCCGGCCGCGCCGGTCAAAACACGCCAGCGGGGTGAACAGGAGATCCGGATCGACGAGGGGAGCTCCTTCCAGCGGCTCTGGAATTCCCATCGGACCGAACGCGGTTGGGTCTCCCGGTCGCCAAAGACGAAAATCGAGATGAGTTTCGCGCGCCCTCACATAGGGCAGGGCGACGTCGAACCCTTGGTCCGCCAGCGCGCCGAGCAGGGCGAGCGCGTCCGGCTCCTCGCGGATCGGATGAAACGCGGAGACAACCACCGGCTTCCACAGGCCCGCGAGCCGCAACCCCTCGCGGACAAGCCGCACGGTCAGCTCGGCCCGGACTTCGGGGGCAAGCGCCTTGCGGCGCGCGAGTGCGCTCCGGCGGAGCTCGGCCTTCAGATCGGGGGCGGTCGAGGTCAAAGGGGCGAGCCAATCTCAGCAGAAGTTCGCGGAGCCGAGACGGTCGTTGGACGGTGATCCCGGGCGCCTACGTAAGTAGGTGGGCGCCGTGTGCCAAAGCCCACGGGCGAGGGCAGGGACAGCTCCCATAGGGATCGTACGGCCCCGAGGAATGTTGTCCTGACGGACCACCCAGCTCCGCGAGAACCCAATGTAGGCGCTCGAGGGTCGCATGGCTAGACCCGTTTACGCGGCGCGCTGCGCCACCGCCAGCGTCGCATAGCCGCGGCGCCATCGTTCAACGGACGAGGCGAGGCCGCGCGAGGCGGCGAGCGCGGCCAGCGTCTGGCTGAGATCGTCGCGCGGGGTCACGTCAAAAGCCGAGAGCCAGCGGCGCAGCGCCGCCTTGAAGGGGCCCGGCAGACCGTCGCAGTCACCAAAATCGACGATATGCAGGGATCCGCCGGCGGCGACGACGTCGAGCGCGTGGGCGAGCGCCTCGCGCCACGGTGGAATCATCGAGAGGGCGTAGGAGATCATCACCCGCTCAAAGGCGGCGCGACCGAACAGAACGCCCGGGTCGAAAGCGGTCGCGTCGCCCCGGGCCACGACGACGCGATCGGCGAGTCCGGCGCGGCGGATCGCTGTTTCGGCCGTATCGAGCATTTGGCGCGAGACGTCGAGCCCGAAAAAACGCGCGTCCGGATAGGCGCGCGCCGCCCTGAGCAGGTTGCGCCCGGTGCCGCAGCCGATTTCGAGCCCACAGTCGCCGGGTCGCGGGCGGAGACGGGCGATCGCTTCGTCGCGGCCGATGAGGTAATATTTGCGACTCAGATCGTAAATGTGCCGCTGATGGCGGTACATTCTGTCCATCAGCGCCGCGGCGTCGCTCATTGTCAGGCGTCCTGTAGCGCATAGAGATGGAATCCGCCGTAGATCGAGGAGCGATCCTGCCGGCCGTATTCGCGGCTCGCCTCCTCGTCATAGCGCCAGCGGCCGAGAACGGCCTCGGGAACGCGGCCGGGCAGCAGGCGCTCCTCTGCGGCGGTCCGAAAGATTACGCGCGCGCCCGGCCGGGCGGTGCGGGTAATCTCGATCCAAAGCGCGGTCAGATCGGCGTCGTTCATCCAGTCCTGGGCGTCGAGCAAAGCGTAGCGGTCGAAACGCACCTCGGGCTCCCCGCGCAGGGTCTCGGTGAGCGTGCGCTGGACGTAGCGCACCCGCGCGGCGCGGTTCCGGACGGCGTCGAAATGCTCGCGTTGCAGATAGGGCGGCAGCGACGGGGCCGGTCCCGGCGCATAGCGGCGGCCGAACGCCTGCCAGGCAAAGTAATTATCGGCGACGGCGAAATCACAGGCGAGCCGCTCGACCCGTTGGCTCAACACGGCCCCGATGCCGCGGGGCGAATCACCGGCCAGCGCCTTGTATTGAGCCGGCGGAATGCCAAGCCCGTAAAGCGAGGCCGGCTGCTTCATCATCCAGCGTACCAGCGGCTTTTCGAAGATCGGCGCCAACCGTTCCTCGTAGAGCCGGCGCTGCTCGTCGAGAGAGCGCGCCTCGAGAATGACCGAAGGATCGACGCCGTGCAGCCGCGCCAGCGCGTGCCCTGCGCCAAGGAAATGGCCGAGCAGGCCGTGCCGATAGAAATTGTGGGCGAAGACGCCGATCCGCCGCCGCCCGAACGCCCGGCGCTTGTCCCAGTAGGCCCGGGTCGTCGGATCGAGCTTTCGGCGCAGAAACCGGTCGTAGACGCCGACATTGGCCCGCGCGTCCGCGCGCCCGAAGAAACGGAAGAAGGTGTCGTAGTCCGGCAGGTTTTCGAGCGCGCAGATTTTCAACTTGCCGAGCGCGATATGAGCGCCGTTGAGGTCGACCGCGGTGACGCCGGCCGGATCTGCGGTGAGGTACGAGAGTACATTGCAGCCTCCGGAGGCGATTGCGATCACCTCGTGGCCCCGCCCGATCTCGAGCGCCTTCATATCCACGATCGGGTCTTCCCAGATCTGCGGATAGACGAGCTTCGAGAACGCGAAGGTGAACATGCGCTCGAGCACGCCGGCCCGCGTCAAGGGTCGCGCACGATGCACCGCGGCCTTGAGGTGGGCGCCGGTCGCCTTGCGAACCGTCTTGGCGGAGTGTCGCAACGCCTTTCTCCCTTCGCCGGAATCGGATCGCGCCGAGCTAGAGGAGTTGCGTGACGGACGCGTGACGTCCGGGCCGAAACGCTTCACTCATCGCGAATGGATTCGCGCCGAACTCGCGCAAGGGATGTGGAAAAAAGAGCGGATCGGCTGGGAGGGGGCCCGCCGATCCGCTAGCCGCGACGAGGTGACTTCGGTCCGACTTGGCGCTCGGGGGCTGGGGGGCAAGAAAACCGAGCTAACCGCGAACCGATCTCGCGCGGCACCCAGTAAAGATGCCCAATGCTTACGGCAGTCGCTTGTTCGCTTCCGGGCCAAAACAAGGCATTACGCGTAACATTTGTGACAGCTTCCCTTCATGCCGAACGGACTCGGGAACCTCAAAAATTCAATCGCTCGTCAGCGATTTTGCCGCCATCGCCCGCGGCGGCGTTACTGATCGCCCGGCGGCTTCGGCGGCGGTGTAACCGGATCGGCTTTTGCGGCTTCGGTCTTCTCGGCTTTGGGCGTCGTCTTCCCGGCGTCCCTGGCCGTTGTCCTACGCTTCGCCGGCTTCAGGTGATGCTTGTGCTCTGCCGGCGGCATCCGAACCGCGCCCTCAAGCGCCCGCGGAGCGTTCGGCACCCCCGTCGCGCCCGCGTTCTCGACGGCGTCCGGCTGGACGCCAGCATAGGCCTTGGCGGCGGATTGCGTCTCGGCCACAGCCGCAGTTTTGCGCGGACCGAGTATCGGGCCGTTCCAGCCGGCGACCGGTCCGATGAACACCGGCACCGGCTCGAATTCCGGCCGTTCGTCGGAAAGCACTGTGCGGGTCGGGGCGACAGACGCCGACAACGCCGCGATGACCCCGCCGCCGCGGCCGCCCGAGCCCGAGGTCGTCTCCTCCGTCGCGCTCTCTTCCTCCGCAGCGATCGCCGCGGCGCTACGATGCAGGCAGACGTTGGCGCGCATATTGGGCGGCCCACCGACTGCGGACGGCAGCGAATCCAAGGAGCCTGACCCACTGCCCATGGCGAAGCCGCGATCGAACAGATCGGCCGCCTCCTGGTTGCGCAGCTTGGCCGAAGGCATGCCGAGCACGACCGTGATCAGACGCCGGCCGTAATGGTTGGCCGTCGCCACCACGTTGAACCCCGCCGGGCAGGTGAATCCGGTCTTCATCCCGTCTGCGCCGGGATAGCGGCCGAGCAGGCCGTTGTGGTTGCGGATGATCTGAGAACCGAGTTGCAGTTCGCCGATGTCGAAAAGGCCGGCGCGCTCGGGAAAGTCATGCAGCAGCGCCCGGGCGATCATCGCCATGTCGCGCGCCGAGGTGTAGTGCTCGGCATTGTGCAGCCCGTTCGGGTTGACGAAATGCGATTCGTGCAGGCCGATCTTCTGGGCCTCGGCGTTCATCTCCGACGCGAAGGCCTCTACCGAGCCCGACACGCCCTCGGCGACCGTCACCGCGATGTCGTTCGGCGACTTCACCATCAGCATCTTGAGGGCGTTGTCGAGCGTGACCTCGGTACCGGGCCTGAAGCCCATCTTCGACGGTTGCTGGCTGGCCGCGCGGGCTGAGACGACGAGCGGTGTATCCATGGTCAATCGGTCGGCGCGCACCGCATCGAGCGCGACATAGACCGTCATCAGCTTGGTCAGCGACGCGGGATACCAGATCTCGGTCGCTTCGTTCTGGAGCAGCACCTGCCCGCTATCTGCGTCGACGACAAGATAGGGGGTTGCGCAGGCCACGGATGTCGAGAACGCCAGCGCCGCGACGGCGCCCAGCCGACCGATCCAAGAAACGCCAAACGGCATGCCATCGCGCTCCTTCGACGCCCTAAAGCCCCCTTGCGGCTCTTAGAGGAGAACGCCGGTAAGCTCAAGTTTCGCCGTTGCCGCAGCTCCATCGCCCGCGGCCTTCGTTGAGACGGACGACCGTTCGCACCCGTTTTGGCCGCGCTCCGGTCCGTTCCGGAAAGGCGGCCTTTGCGGCATGTCGCCCCACCGGCGGGCGTGCTAAGACCGATCGCCGCCGCGGTGGCGGCGACGACACCCGCACGGATTTCGTGACCCCGAGCATGGGCCCAAACGATAGCGAACTGGACGCGGAGACGGCCGCCGTGGCCCTCATGTGGTGGACAGAGGCCGGGGTCGGCTTCACCATAGGTAAGCAGCCAAACGATCGTTTTGCGGCGCCGGCTGCGATCCCCGATCGGCCCCCTGACCGCGCGCCTGCCGACCACGCGGCGCCGCCGAACGCTTCCCCCCCGCGGTTCCCTGAGACGCCTGCGCCCCGTCAGGCGCCAACGCTGTCGGCTGCGCCGGCCCAGATTGCGGCGACCGAACTGGCCGCCGTAGCCGAAGACCTGCCGACCCTGCGCGCCGCCCTCGAGCGATTTGAAGGCTGCGCGCTGAAGAAGACCGCGACCCAGCTCGTCTTTGCCGACGGCGTCCCGGGCTCGCGCGTGATGTTGGTGGGCGAGGCGCCGGGCGGCGACGAGGACCGGATCGGACGTCCTTTCGTCGGCAAGGCCGGGCAATTGCTCGACCGCATGTTGGCGGCGATTGGGCTCGACCGAACCCGGGTCTATATTGCCAATGTCGTGCCCTGGCGGCCGCCCGGGAACCGGACGCCGACCCCTGAGGAGACGCAGGCCTGCCTGCCGTTCATCCGCCGGCAAATCGAACTTGCCGCGCCCGAGGTTCTTGTCTGCCTTGGGCTCCCATCGGCGCAAACGCTTCTCGGCATCCGCATCGGCATCACGCGGGCGCGCGGATCATGGTTTCGCTACGAGCTCAACGATGGCCGCGCCATTCGCGCAATCGCCATGCTTCATCCCGCCTATCTGTTGCGGCAGCCGTCGCAGAAGCGCGCGGCATGGGCCGACATGCGCGCGCTGGCCGCAGCTCTGGCGGCCCCGTCTGCCGATCCCGGATCTCTCAGCGGTTCTTGAACGCTGCGGGACGCTTTTCGACGAAGGCCTTCATGCCTTCTTTCTGGTCCTCGGTGGCGAAGAGGGAATGGAAGATGCGGCGCTCGAAGCGGATACCTTCCCACAGCGTCGTCTCGTAAGCCCGGTTGACGCTTTCCTTGGCGGCGTAGACGGCGGCGGCGGACAGCGATGCGATGGCCGCGGCGGTCTTGATCGCCTCCTCGACCAGCGAGGCGGCCGGCACAATCCGCGAAACGAGGCCGGAGCGCTCAGCCTCGGCGGCGTCCATCATCCGGCCGGTCAGACACATCTCCATCGCCTTGGACTTGCCGACGAAGCGGGTGAGCCGCTGCGTCCCGCCCGCGCCGGGAATGACGCCGAGCTTGATCTCGGGCTGGCCGAACTTCGCCGTGTCGGCGGCGAGAATGAAATCGCACATCATGGCGAGCTCGCAGCCGCCGCCGAGCGCAAAGCCCGCCACCGCGGCGATCACCGGCTTGCGCGCCTTGGCCACGTTCTCCCAACGCGAGATGAAATCGCTCAAGAAGACGTCGGCAAAGCTTTTGTCCTGCATTTCCTTGATGTCGGCGCCGGCCGCGAAAGCCTTGTCCGAGCCGGTCAGCACGATCGCGCCAATGCCAGGGTCAGTCTCGAACGCCTCTAGCGCCTTGTTGAGATCTTCGATCAGCGGAGACGACAGCGCGTTCAACGCCTGCGGCCGGTTGAGCCGAATAAGACCGACTTTGCCGTGGGTTTCGACGAGGATGTTTTCGTAAGTCATGTATGCGCCTCCCTGGACTGTCGCTTCCAGGGAGGCCTAGCCAATTGCCGCCAACATGAAAAGAGCCGCTGGAGCGCTAGACGTATCCGAACGTCCTGCGCGGCTCCCCTTGATACGCAATCCGCTAGTGGTAATAGTAGTGGTGGTGCGGCCGCCAGCCGTATCGGCGATAGTAGTAGTGATGATGAGGCGTGACCGCATTGCCCACGGCCGCGCCGCCAATCCCGCCCACGACCGCTCCAACTGGGCCGCCGACCACGGCCCCGCCGACCGCGCCCGCCACGCCGCCGGTGACCGCTCCGGCTTCGTCGGCTTGAGCGCAATACGATCCGCCAAGAACCAAGCCGGCCGCCAAAGCCGCCGCGAAAATCTTCATGCCCATGGACGCCTCCAATCCGTTCGGGAAACGGCATCAATGGCCGCTCCGGAAAGCCCAACGCATCAATAGCCTAATGGTTCCCTGAGCGTCCGCCGCAAGCTGGAAGGAAAAAGTTCGCTCCCGAAGCGCTGGCGGAACGAGGTCGCTCTGCGTAAAAGCTTCGCCGGGGCGCCGAAACGATCCCCCGCCCGTCGTAACGTCGAGGAGCGCCCATGCCTTCCGCTGCCCCTTCAGCCGCCTTTGCGGGCCTCGAGACCGCGGAAACCCTCTCGCCGGACGAGATCGACCGGCGCGCCCGGGACTTGCGCGACCGGCTCAGCCTCGACGAAAAGATCAGCCTGATGCACGGCCTGTTGCCGCTCTGGCGCGGCCTTGCCGAGATGACCGCCCCGAACGGCTACAGCAGCCGGGTCTGGCCGGCCGGCGAGATCGCGCGGCTCGGCGTTCCCGGCATCCGCTTTTCTGACGGGCCGCGGGGAATCATTCTGGACGAAGCGACCACCTTCCCGGTTTCAATGGCGCGCGGCGCGACCTTCGACACCGACCTCGAGGAGCGCGTCGGCGACGCCATTGGCCGGGAACTGCGCGCGCTCGGCGGCAATTATTTCGGCGGCGTCTGCATCAACCTGTTGCGCCACCCAGCCTGGGGCCGCGCCCAGGAGACCTATGGCGAGGACCCGCGGCATCTCGGCGCCATGGGCGCGGCGCTGACGCGCGGCGTGCAGCGCCACGTCATGGCCTGCGTCAAGCATTACGCCCTGAACTCCATGGAGAACGCGCGCTTCAAGGTCGATGTGACCATTTCCCCACGCGCGCTGCACGAGATCTACCTGCCGCACTTCCGGCGCGTGGTCGCGGAAGGGGTCGCCTCGGTAATGAGCGCCTACAACAGCGTCAACGGCGAGTGGGCCGGGCAGAACCGCGCGCTCCTGACCGACATTCTCAAGCAGGAATGGGGCTTCGACGGCTTTGTGGTGACGGATTTCATCTTCGGCATGCGCGATGCCAGAACCGCCGCGCTTGCGGGACAAGACGTCGAGATGCCTTTCGGCCTGCTGTTCGCCCGCGACCTCAAAGCTCTCGTCGAGCGCGGAGAGGTTCCGGCGGAGCGAATCGACGACGCGGCCTTGCGTGTGCTGCGCCAGCAGGTGCGCTTCGGTCAGGGCCGCGATCCTCGGGACTACGCGCCCGAGGTCGTCGGCTGCGAGGCCCATCGCAAGCTTGCACGGGAGACGGCCGAGAAGAGCATCGTTCTGCTCAAGAACGAGGGCGGCCTTCTGCCGCTTGAAGGGGTCCGCCGGATCGCCGTCATCGGGCGTCTTGCCGACGTCGCCAACACTGGCGACGGCGGTTCGAGTAACACCCGGCCGGCCTATGTGGTCACGCCATTGGAAGGCCTTCGCGCCGGTTTGGGCGGCGATATCGTCATCGACCATGACGACGGCGCCGATCCGGCGCGCGCCGCCGCCCTCGCGGAGCGCGCGGACGTGGCGCTGGTCGTGGCCGGCTATACCCACGCCGACGAGGGCGAATACATTCCCCCGGATATCTTCGCCGCCTTCGTCCCGAGCTTCCCGCCACCCGGGCCCGAGGACAGGGCCTTTGCCCAGAGCCTGCAGGCCGGAAACATGGACCCGGGCCTTGCGCTCGGCGGCGACCGCGAACGGCTGACGCTGCATCCGCGTGACGAGGCGCTGATTCACGCGGTGACCGCAGCCAACCCGAAGACGATCGTCGCCGTGATGGCGGGCAGCGCTGTGATCATGGAGGCCTGGCGCGAGCGCGCGGCTGCGATCCTGATGCTGTGGTATCCGGGCATGGAAGGCGGCCACGCGCTGGCCGAGGCGCTGATCGGCCGCGTCAATCCGAGCGGCCGGCTGCCCTGCGTCTTTCCTGCCAAAACCGAGGATTTGCCGCCGTTCGACCGAGATGCGACTGCGATCACCTACGATCTGTGGCACGGTTACCGCAAGATGGAGCGCGACGGCGCATCGCCCGCCTTTCCCTTCGGCTTCGGCTTGTCCTACGCGCGCTTCGAATACGCCAACCTGCGGCTGACGAGAACCGAGCTCACCGGTTCCGACGTGCTCGAGGCGACCGTGGAGGTGACGAACGTCAGCGATCGCCCCGGCGAGGAGGTCGTTCAGCTCTATGTCGCGGCGATAGGCTCGAAGGTGGAGCGCGCGCCGAAGGAATTGAAAGCCTTCGCGCGCGTGGCGCTCGCGCCCGGCGAGACGCGCGCCGTGCGGCTTGCCGTCCCCGTCGCGGACCTTGCTTATTACGACGAGGGGGCCGCGGGCTGGACGGTCGAGCCGATCGCCTACGCCGCGATCGCCGGCCGCCATTCCTTAGACCCAGGCGCTTTGCAGGCGATTTTCACGGTCGGCTGAACGCGGCGCCGGCGATACGCGAAAGCCGCCGAGGATTTCTCGACAGGCGGCCGACGCGACGAGACCGGTCGGCCCGACTACGTCAACCGCCGCACATTCGGGACTGCGGCCATCGACGGCGCGTCGCGCATGTCGATCTGGACTTTTGCCCCCGGCGCGTCGAAGCGATAACGCGCCCCGCTCATCGGCCCCGTCACCGTCATCGCCGTCGATCCGGTGTATTCGAACAGCGCCGCCCTCGGTCTTGGCGGCGGGCGCTTTGTCCCCAGCGCCGTTCCGCTGGTGTTAATCGTTCCGCGCGATTGACCGCAGCACGCCATGGTCGAGCTCCTATTCGTCTTCGATGAACGGAGCCGGCGGGACGGGGTCGTTACACGCCGCCGTCGCCCGCTCCAGCAAGATCGCCGCCCCCGACAGCCCCATCCAGACGAGCGCCCCATCGATCAGGTCCCGATGAAGGACCCACGCCACCGGCAGGGCGATCCAGACGCTTAAGCAGTAGAAGCAGTCGAGCAGAGAACCAAAGAACCCCTCCCCCGCGGCCCGGCGAATCCGCACGCTCAGGTCCCAAGGCCCATCCTCGGCCGCCAGCAGGTGGGTGAGGCGCCAGACGGCCAGGGCGGCGATCAGAAAGCGGGTAAAGTCGGCCATCCCGAGAGTTTACCGCAAGTTTCGGGGCGGCGGCATTTGCGCCGCCGCCCCGGGACTCGACGTCAGCTCTTCGCCACCAGACAGAAGCCGACGAACTTGCTGTTGTTCTCCCAGGATCCGTCACAACTGACGATCGTCCGGTCGTTGGTGAACAGCTGGATCGTATAGCCGCACGGCGGCAGTCCCTTTGTGTCGTAGGTCCATTCTCCGGACTTGGAGGTGACTGTGACGGGAATGGTGGGATAGGACTCGCCGTTGATTCCTGTGAACGTGGGGGGACCGCTTTCCGGTGTGCTCCCGTCGATCGTGAAGCCGGACGTCGGGGACAACGTCGGGGGCATTGGTTCGGCCTGCAGGCTGAACCCGCCGATATGCGGGTCGCTGACCGAGTAGGTGCCGCAGATCACGTCGCCGACCGTGAAGGTCTGGCAGTTCACCGCGGAGATGCACGGTCCGACGCCGCCCGGCTTGTAGCCGGTAATCTGCAGGTCGGCGATCGGAGGCGTCTGGTCGAGATCGATCACCACGCTCTGCCGAGTGGACCCGTCGGACGTGCAAACGAACGTCCCGGCCGGGTAGCTTGTGGTCTTGGTGGCGTTCCAGGCTGTGACGGAAATCAAATACGTCCCTGCGGCGACCGAATTCCACACTGTCAGCGGACCCTGTCCGCCGCCGACGCCCTCCAGCGAGACGGAGTTCCATCCCGCTGCGCTCGGGGTCATCTGCTGCCAGGTGTAGAACCCGCCGACCGCAAATTGGGTGTGCGTCGTGGCGGTGGGGAATCCGCCGCCGACCTGCTTCAGGATGCTGATCGGGAAGGGATCCGTCAGAATTTGTGGGCTGCCGATCAGGGTATGGGTCGTTGTGTCGATCTGCTGGACCGTGACCTGATAGACCGGCAGGCCGGCCGGCGGATCGACGAACAGCGGCTGCCCCGGCATGACCCCGTAGATGGCGATCGAAGCGCCGAACGGTTGGTCCCCCGCGCCGGGGTAGGCCCAGCCTGACGTCTGATCGATATGGCAGGGATCGACCCCGCAGATACTGGTGAAATAGGGCGTGAAATTGCCGGTCGGCTGGGACGCGCCCGGATTGACCAGAATAGTCGTCTCGAGGCGATTGCCCCACACCGGCACGAAGTTCGGATTGGCGGGCGGCGGGGCGACATCCCATGACAAAATGGCGCGAACGCTCGCAGTGACCGGTCCGTCCTGACAAGGCTTGCGATGAGCGTTGAGGTCGACCGGCAGGTAGACCGCGTAGCTCAGCCCCTCCTTGGGAATTGCGGCGATGTCGTGGACTCTCGTCGACGCCGTGCCGGCATATTGCCAGCCGCCGCCCCAATCGATCCAGAACGCCACATATTCGAGGCTTCCGCCAAAGCACGGGCCGCCGAGATAGCCGGTGGGAAGCTTGATCTCCAGCGTGCCGATGAGGGCGTCCGGACCCCCATCCCCTTCCTCCAGCCCGATGCACTCGAGCTGCTCGAAGTCGGTGTTACCGTTGGTCGCCGCGAGCGCAGCGAGTGCGGCGCTGAGGTCGATGTTGAGGCCGGAGAGGTATTTGCTCGAAATCGCAAGATTGGCCGAATTCTTCAGCGCCGAGTGGATCTGCTTGTTGAGAGTTCGGTGCGTCGGGACCTGGGCGTTGGCGTAGAGCGTCAGCAACTCGGCCGCGCTCAGCGCCTTGGGCGCGCTGAGCTTGATGGACGCGTCGGGCGCGACGATCGCAGCGACGTCGGGGGGAAGTTTGACCTTCGCCTCGTCGAGCAAAATCGGCAGCGGAATGTCGATGAAAAAGCCCGGAATCTGAATTCGGCTTTCGAGGACATTTCCCCAGACGGGGATCGCGTTCGGCCCCGATGGCGGGGCGTTCCACGACAGGATCGCCCGGACCAGCGGCAGGTTCGCCACAAAGCAGATTTCCTTTTTCGGCTGGATCGGCAGGCGCACCGCATATTCGAGCGGATGCGGGCCGGTGACGTCGTAGACCGAAAAATGAACGGTTCCCTGCGGCAGCCAGGTGGCGCCGTTGTCGTAGGAAAGGAAAAAGCTGACGTATTCCTGCGAGCCGCTACTGCAGATGTCGCCGTTATATCCGCCCGGCTGCTTGATCCAGACCACACCCTCGAGCTGGCTGAGCTCCGGATTGAAGCCGACGCATTTTAGTTCCTCGTAGGTCGTATTCGATTTGATCGGCTGGACGGGCTTGAAAGGACTGTCGCTGAGGTTGCCGAAGTAATTGGGATTGATCAGCAACTTGTGAAGGAATTTTGCGCGCTCTTCGGGGACGGTCGCTTGTGTCGCGGTTTGGGCGGCAGATTGAGTGGATTGAACTGTATTGGCCATTTTCGTTTCCCTCAAATTGTATTGATTGCAACCGCCTAAGCATTTCGGTCCCTTCGAACCGAGATCGCGTGCGATCGTTCGTCTGCAGCAATGAATTCACGTCGGCATAGGTTCTCTCTATCCGAGGTCGTCTTAGTAAGGACGTCAGAGTCGGTATAGCGTTTCAGTTTGGTTACAGATTTGCGGAATTAAACACGACAACAGGCCGCCAAAATGCTCGGAGAACGTAGCCGGCCCTTCGGGTTCATCTAAAGGATTATCGGTACGGCGCAGTGATCTTGCTCACAGTTTCGTAATCGAAGACTGCGCCCTAAATTCTCCACGCCAATGAGACAGCGTTCGAAGGGCTGGAAGGATTGGGAGATTGCGCGCTCTGACGCGCTCGCCTTGAAAGGCGATGTAACGGAGACCAGATTTCAGGCGAACAGCAGCCGACATCGTCAATTCGACACGAGAAGGAGTTTCGTCATGGCCGATTTCCCCTCACGCGCGGTGCTGGCTGGAGGCTGTTTCTGGGGCATGCAGGATCTGATCCGGCGCATGCCGGGCGTGCTCTCGACCCGCGTCGGCTACACCGGCGGCGACGTGCCGAACGCGACCTACCGCAACCACGGCGACCACGCCGAGGCGATCGAGATCCTGTTCGACCCGGCGAAGCAGAGCTACCGGGAACTGCTGGAGTTCTTCTTCCAGATCCACGATCCATCGACCCGCAACCGCCAGGGCAACGACATCGGCCGCAGCTACCGTTCGGCGATCTTCACCACCGACGATCAACAGAAGCGGGTCGCGCTCGACACCATCGCCGATGTCGACGCCTCCGGCCTGTGGCCGGGCAAGGCGGTGACGGAGGTCGTGCCGGCGGGTCCGTTCTGGCAGGCCGAGCCGGAGCATCAGGACTACCTCGAGCGCTACCCGAACGGCTACACCTGCCACTTCCCGCGGTCCGGCTGGGTGCTGCCGAAGCGCGCGGCGGCGGAATAGGGCGACGTCCCTGGCGATCGGCCGCTGCCCCAGCGGCCCGGTCGCCATCCGGCATGATCTTTCCGTCCTCTAGCGCGGAGACGGCCTTGTTGCCCGCGTCGCCGACTGCGCTTTCGCCAGGTCGGCGGGGGTCGGGGGACTTGACTTTGCAGTCCTGCGCGATCAGACGTCTGCTTTGGCGGCGCTCTTCAACACACAAATCATTGAAATTATTTCGTTTTCGGCATGAGCAGGAAGTTGGATCAACGAAAATGTTTCGTATAAAACATGAAAAAGTTGCAAGTTTGTACACTTAAGTCTCTGAAATCGCCCGCTTGCCGCAAACGGCGCCAATCCGCCAACGTCCCCGCAGCCTGCTTTTGAACTGGCGGCGACCGCTGGATTGTGGCAAGCGGCCTCGGCCGGCCGAGGGCTTGGTCCGGCCCAGGCGAAAGGGGCGCAAACCCATGCAAGTTGAAGAGACTGCGATCCCGGCCGTGAAGATCGTGACCCCGAAGAAGCACGGCGACGGGCGCGGGTTCTTTTCCGAGGTCTATAATAAGTCCGCCTGGGAGAACGCGGGGTTACGCTTCGAGTTTGTCCAGGACAACCACTCGTTTTCGGCGGCGGTCGGGACCCTGCGTGGGCTGCACTTCCAAACGCCGCCGTTCGCCCAGGACAAGCTCCTGCGCGTCGCGCGAGGCCGCATCCTCGACGTCGCCGTCGACATCCGGCGGTCGTCGCCGACGTTCGGCCGGCATGTGGCGGTCGAACTGTCGGCCGCCAACTGGCGCCAACTCCTCGTGCCGATCGGCTTCGCCCATGGCTTCGTCACGCTCGAACCGGACGCCGAGGTTCTGTACAAGACAACGGCTGGCTATTCCCCGGCCAACGACCGGGGCGTCGCCTGGGACGATCCCGACCTTGGGATTCCCTGGCCGCTGCCCCCCGCCGGCGCGGTGCTGTCCGACAAGGACAAGCGCTGGCCCCGCCTCAAGGACGCTGAGGAGCTGTTCGCCTGATGCGCATCGCCATCATGGGCTTTCGGGGCCAGGTCGCCACGTCCCTCCTCGAGCGCGCGGGAGACGACGTCACGATCGTGGCGCTCGCTCGGCCGGAGGTCATGCTTGAAGACCGGGTGGCGGTGCTCAACGGGGTCGCCA
The DNA here is from genome assembly GCA_963770035.1 of uncultured Alphaproteobacteria bacterium. Classification (GTDB taxonomy): domain Bacteria; phylum Pseudomonadota; class Alphaproteobacteria; order Rhizobiales; family Beijerinckiaceae; genus Roseiarcus. The sequence continues at coordinate 154,293 of CAVYON010000006.1, forward strand.
GGGTTAGGCCCGACGTCGTCATCAACACTGCCGCCTATACTGCGGTCGACAAGGCCGAGTTGGAAGAATGGCTCGCCGTTCACGTTAACGGGAAAGGGGCTGGCCATGTAGCGGAAGCAGCGGCCAACATCGGCGCGCCTCTGCTGCATCTCTCGACCGACTACGTGTTCGATGGAAAGCTCGATCGGCCTTATCGCGAGGACGATCCGCCGAATCCGACTGGCGTTTATGGCCGCTCGAAGCTCGTTGGAGAAACGCTCGCCGCCGAGCGCTGCCCGAACAGCGTCATCCTGCGCACAGCCTGGGTTTACAGCCCGTTCGGGACGAATTTCGTCCGCACGATGCTGCGCCTCAACGAGACGCGCGACGAGGTCGGCGTGGTCGCCGACCAGCGCGGCAACCCGACGTCGGCGCTCGATATCGCGGACGCGCTGCTCACGATCGCGCGGCGGGTCTGCGAGGACGACTCCCCCGATCTGCGGGGCGTCTTTCACATGACCGGCGGCGGCGAGGCCACATGGGCGGATCTTGCCGAGGCCGTGTTCGCCGAGGCGCGCGCGCGCGGCCGGCGTCTGACCCGGGTGAAGCGCATTGCGACGGCGCAGTATCCCACGCCGGCGCGTCGGCCGGCCAATTCGCGTCTCGACAACGCGAAGCTGGCTCGCACATACGGCGTCGCCCTGCCAAACTGGCGCGGATCGCTGGCCGGATGCTGCGCCCGGCTTATCGGCTGACTTGAAGGGGACGACATGCGCAATGTGCTCGTGACGGGCGGGGCCGGGTTCATAGGCTCGGCGGTTTGCCGCCATCTGGTCGGCGCGGGGGCCAACGTGCTGAACGTCGACGCCCTGACCTACGCCGGCAATCTGGCCTCGCTCGCCGCTGTCGACAACGCGCCGAACTATCGCTTCGCCAGGATCGACATCTGCGACCGGTCCGGGATCGCGGAGGCGCTCCAGGCCTTCCGGCCGGATCACGTCATCCATCTTGCCGCCGAGAGTCACGTCGACCGCTCGATCACCGGCAGCGACGCCTTTATCCAGACCAACATCCTCGGCACGTTCTCGATGCTCGAGGCGTCGCGGGCCTATTGGCTCGGCCTGGCCGGCGAAAAGCGCGACGGGTTCCGCTTCCTGCATGTGTCGACCGACGAAGTCTATGGTTCGCTCGGCGACGAGGGGCTGTTCGTCGAGACAACGCCCTACGATCCAAGCTCGCCCTACTCGGCATCGAAGGCCGCCTCCGATCATCTGGTCTCAGCCTGGGCGCACACCTACGAGTTCCCGGCCCTGATCTCGAACTGCTCCAACAATTACGGTCCCTACCACTTCCCCGAGAAGCTGATCCCGCTCGTCATCCTCAACGCCATGCACGGCAAGACCCTGCCGGTCTATGGGGCAGGGACCAACGTGCGCGACTGGCTCTACGTCGAGGACCACGCCCGCGCCCTCGACGTCATCGTCAGTCGTGGCCGGGTCGGCGAGAAGTACAACGTTGGCGGCCGCAACGAGCGGCGCAACATCGAGGTCGTGCGGACCATCTGCGCCATTCTCGATCGCCTGAGCCCGACAGGCCGGCCACACGCCGAGTTGATCGCCTTCGTGACCGATCGGCCAGGGCATGACCTGCGTTACGCGATCGACGCCGCCAAGCTGGAGCAGGAACTCGGTTGGAAGGCCGAGGAGACCTTCGAAACCGGCATCGAAAAGACGGTCCGCTGGTATCTCGATAGCGAGTGGTGGTGGCGACCGCTGCGCGAAAAGGTCTATGCCGGCGAGCGCCTCGGGATGCTTGCAGAGGCTGTCGCGGACAGGGCAATCGGAGGCGAGGCGTGAAAGGCATCATTTTGGCGGGCGGAGCCGGTACGCGGCTCCACCCGATCACTTTGGCCGTCTCCAAGCAGCTCGTGCCGATCTACGACAAGCCGATGATTTATTATCCGCTGTCCGTCGTCATGCTGGCGCAAATTCGCGACGTCCTGATCATCTCGACGCCCCATGATCTGCCGATGTTCCGCCGCCTCCTCGGCGACGGCTCGCAGTGGGGCATGCGCTTCGAATTCGCCGAGCAGCCGGTTCCGAACGGCCTCGCCCAGGCCTTCGTCATCGGCGAATCCTTCATCGCCGGCGAGCCGGCAATGCTGGTCCTCGGCGACAACATTTTCTATGGCGCAGGCCTCGGACAGCAATTGCGCCGCGCCGCAGAGCGCGACAAAGGCGCAACCGTGTTCGCTTATCACGTGCCCGATCCGGAGCGCTACGGCGTTGCCGAGTTCGACCGGTCCGGGCGGGTGGCGTCGATCGAGGAGAAGCCCGCCAGGCCGAAGTCGAACTGGGCGGTAACGGGGCTGTACTTCTATGACTCGAAAGTGGTCGAGATCGCCAAAGCGCTTAAACCGTCCGCGCGCGGCGAATACGAGATTACCGACGTCAACCGCATCTACATGGAGGCCGGCGCGCTCAGCGTCGAGCGCATGGGCCGGGGCTACGCGTGGCTGGACACCGGAACGCCGGATTCCCTCGTCGACGCGGCGAACTTCGTCCGCACGCTCGAACTGCGCCAGGGCGTGAAGATCTGCTGCCCCGAAGAGATCGCATTCGATCACGGCTTCATCGACGCTGCACAACTCGCGGCGCTCGCCGACCGATTCGGTAACAGCGCCTACGGTGAGTATCTACGCTCGATCCTGGCCGAGCGCGGCGACTCGAACAAACGTTAACCCCCGGCGCGTAACCGCCCGTCAGAAACTGGAAGAAAGCCTCCGTATCCTGCAGATCCGAAGTCGGCCCGAGGGCGTATGCGGCGATGACGAAACTTGATATCCCAGGAAGGGCGACCCTGTCCTTCATCGCGCCGGCGTAGGGTATGATACACGCCTTGGAATTTACACCTTGGCTGTGAACCTTGCGGGCAACATTCGAGCGGGCGCCTGCAAATTTGCCGTGTCCCATCTTGCGCAGTAACATACTCGCCGTGTCATCGAACCTCGCGGTCTTCCGGACAGAAGGAAATGCCGATGAGCGACAAGCTGCGGCGGGACCATCTTGATGTTAATGCGCCGACGTCGGCGTCGGGGCTAGGTTTCGACCACGCGCGCGCGCTTCGGTCGATTGTAACCATCCAGTCCTCCATTCCGGAAGACGCCTTTACGGCGCAGACGCTGGGGGAGCAGCGGAGCGGGAGCGGCGTCGTGATCCGCGACACCGGGCTCGTGTTGACGATCGGCTATCTCATCGCCGAGGCGGAAAGCGTGTGGATCGCGCGCGCCGACGGCCGCGTCACACCTGGGCATGCGTTGGCGGTCGATCAGGAATTGGGGTTCGGACTTGTGCAGGCGCTTGAACGGCTCGACTGGCCCGCGCTGGAATTGGGGCGTTCCGATCTGGCGCGGATCGGCGACCCGGTGCTGGTCGCGGCTGGCGGGGGGACCCGACCGGTAAACGCGGAAATCATCGGGAGGCAGGAATTCGCGGGCTACTGGGAATACTATCTCGACGAGGCGATTTTCACCGCTCCGGCGCATCCGTTCTGGGGCGGCGCCGGCGCGATCGGATCGGACGGCCGCCTTCTCGGCATTGGCTCCCTGCATGTCGAGCAGGCGCCTGAGGACGGCGGAACGCGTGACGTGAACATGATCGTGCCGATTGGGCTCCTGCCGCCCATCCTCGACGATCTCCTGACGTACGGTCGGGTGAATAAACCGGCGAGACCGTGGCTCGGCATCTATTCTGCGGAGCACGACGGCGAAATTGTCGTGGCGGCGGTGTCGGAGCGCGGTCCGGCGGCCGAGGCGGGGATTCGGCGAGGCGACATCCTCGCGGGCGTCGGTGGCGCAGAACTCTCCAGTCTCGCGGACTTTTATCGCAAGGTCTGGGGGATGGGCGAAGCAGGCGTCGAGGTGCCCATCGAGATCATCCGCGAGGGCCGCGCCCTCGGCATCAAGGTCCGCTCGGCAAATCGCGCCACTTTCCTGAAGCGACCCCGGCTGCAATAGTGCCGCGACCGGCAGAAACCCCCCTTCAGTCTGCGCCAACTTGCAGACAACCCCGATCGCCGGTTTTGAAAACCCAGGCGGCGATTTTTGCCCTCTGCGGACCGGAGGGTCTCCGAAACCAAGGACAACCCGAAAAGGATCGCCGCTTGCCGCGGTGCGTCTGTAGCAAGGTCAATGACCATGCTACCTCGCCCTATGACGCATCCTTGATTTGGAAAACCCTCCGGCCTCATCCAACTAGACACGGAACCGTGCTCGGCGCTGTGACGACGGTCACAGTCTGAACACGTCTCGCGTCTGGAGAAAGCGGGCGTGGAAAGGCGTTCTTATGCTCGAGGGCGGTGAACCTTGCCGCGGCGGGGCTCGAAGCGATCGAGAAGCGGCCGGACCGGAACAGGAAGCCGAGGTCCGCGCGGACATTTCGACGACGCGTCCCTCGCTCCTCGCCCGGCGCGCCTCAGCCGGCCTTGACGAGCCGGGCGGCGAAAAAGCCGTCGAGTCCGGAGCGTCGGGGATCGTCGCCCCAAAGATGGCATGGCAACGTGCGTAATTCTCCGGCGGGCGTCATGCATTCCGACAGGCCGCCAATCTCTTCAGCAGCGATGGGCTCGCGACGGACGTCCGGGTTTCGCCGCAGCAGCGCGGCGATCTGCGCCGCGCCTTCCTCCGGCTCGAGCGAGCAGGTGCAATAGACAATGGGGCCGCCGGGACGCGTGAGTGCGACCGCCTTGTCCAGCAGTTGACTTTGCAACTTGACGAGTCCCGGAAGATCGGTGGGACGTTTGAGCCAAGCGACATCGGGGTGACGGCGAATGGTTCCGGTCGCCGAGCACGGCGCATCGACCAAACTCGCGTCGAATGGCTCGGCATCGAAGGCGAGGGCGTCTGCGACGACGATTTCCGCATGCAGCTTGAGCCGCTCGAAGTTGGCTGCAAGGACCTTCAACCGTTCCGCAGATCGGTCGACCGTTGTGACGGCGGCCCCGGCTGCAGCCAATTCCGCGCTCTTGCCGCCGGGAGCCGCGCAGAGGTCCACAACGCGCTGTCCCGCGCGCGCGCGGATCAACCGCGCAGGAAGCGCGGCGGCTGCGTCCTGCACCCACCACTCGCCCTCCGCATAGCCTTCCATCTCTCCGATCGGGCGATGGGAATCGAGCCGCACGGAACCGGTTGGCAGCACGATCCCGCCGAGCCTTTCGGCCCAGCCTGGAGCATCGCTTTTAACGCTAAGGTCAAGCGTCGGCTCGCAGCGGTGTGCGGCAGCGATCGCAAGCGCGGCCTCAGCGCCAAAAGTCGCGCGCCAGCGCGACGCCAGCCATGCAGGGGTGTCGTCTTCGAGAGGATCCGAAGCGGCGAGGATCAGTGCCCGATCGCGCGCGACGGTTCGTAGAACGGCGTTGACGAGACCCGCAAATGGCGCGCTCGCGGCCTCGGCGCGCGCGGCTCTGACGGCGAGATCGACGGCCGCATGATCGGGGGTGTCAAGGAATAGAAGTTGGGCGGCCCCGACGACAAGGGTCCATTCCAGAGATCCGCTTCGCCTCGGCATGCCCTTCTCGAGCCTGTGCGCGAGCGCTTTGCGGATCGTTCCGAGCCGGCGAAGCGCAACGGTTGCGATCGAGCGCGCGAGCGTCCTGTCACGCGGGTCCAGACGAGGATCGCGCAACGAAAGATCGGCGGCCAGCCGTTCTTCGAGCGGGCGTCCCGTTGTCACCGCCTCGGCGATCGCTCGCGCCGCCGCCACCCTCGCCGTCAGTCCAGGCGGCGGCGGCTCAAGGGCGCGTGTGCGAGGTCCAGAATATCCACGCTGCTGTTTGCTCAAACCCGCCTCGCTTCGAATCGGTTCGCGCTTCTTTGGAACAATTCTATATGCGTTTTTTCAGGCCGGCTCGCGTCAGGCTGTCGCGCAGGAACGCCATGTCGCAGCGTGGCGCCTTAAAGAACAACGGCAGCGCGACATTCCGTTGCTTAGCGAACGTCTTGCTGCGACGCAATATTTGTGTTAGCGTCACCGCACGGTTTATCGAATGGTTGCTTCGAGGGATCGCCACAATTCGACATTGGATAGGGGGAACTTTCCAATGAAGCGAGTCGCGCTTTGCGTCATTCTCAGCGCCGGCGTAGCGGCGTTTTTCAACGGCCCTGTTCTGGATCCAGCGAATTGGGCCTTGGTTCTTGCTGGCGTGGCCGGCGGCGGCCTGTTCATCGGGCGACCGAAGCCGCCTATTGGCATCGACGGCTGACCATTCCGTGGCCAGACCCTCGTTTTATACAGCTCGGTTGATCGCCTTGACGCCGCGGTTTCGCGCTTCAATGGCCGCCGGTATTTGACACGGACATGCAAGGCCGCTAAGAGCAGCTCCGTTTTCGTCACGGTTTAGCCTCGTCGATGAAACCGAGCGATCCTTTGAGATCGACGGTCCCCGTCCGGCAGCGCGGTTGCGCCCCCGGGCGTGATTGGCGTTGACGACACTGACGGACTGAGAATCGTCCGGAAAGACTGGGCGCCTATCTTTTCGCCGGCGCCGGTTCGCCGATCGCCGCAAGGAGCTTCCCATGTTCGAGAGCCTTTCCGACAAGCTCTCTGGCATCTTGGACAAACTCACAGGTCGAGGCGCCCTCTCCGAAGAGGACGTCAACGCCGCCATGCGAGAGGTGCGTCGGGCGCTCCTCGAAGCGGACGTCGCGCTCGAGGTCGTGCGCTCCTTCGTCGACCGCGCCCGAACCAAGGCCGTCGGCGCCGCCGTCATTAAATCGGTCCGGCCCGGCCAGATGGTGGTCAAGATTGTCCACGACTCGTCGATCGAGACACTCGGGGGCGAATCCCAGGCGATCGACCTCAACGCGCCTGCGCCTGTCGCGATCATGCTTGTCGGCCTGCAAGGCGCAGGAAAGACGACGACTGCGGCCAAAATCGCCAAACGTCTGTTCGAACGCGACCGGCGCAAGGTGCTGATGGCCTCGCTCGACGTGAAGCGTCCGGCGGCGCAGGAGCAGCTTGCGGTTCTCGGCCAGCAGGTCGGCGTCGACACGCTGCCGATCGTCCCGGGTCAGGATCCGGTCGACATTGCCAAGCGCGCTGAGGCTGCGGCTCGGTTGCAGGGCTACGACGTTGTCCTGCTCGACACGGCGGGCCGCACCCACATTGACGAGCCCCTCATGGAGGAGATGGCTCAGATCCGCGATGCGGCGCGTCCGCACGAGATATTGCTAGTCGCCGACGCCCTGACCGGCCAGGACGCGGTCAATCTCGCCAGGAACTTCAACGAGCGGGTGGGCCTCACCGGCATCGTGCTTACGCGCATGGACGGCGATGCGCGCGGCGGCGCGGCGCTTTCGATGCGCGCGGTCACTGGCAAGCCGATCAAGCTGCTTGGCGTCGGCGAGAAGATGGATGCGGTCGAGGACTTCCATCCCGCTCGCCTCGCCGACCGGATTCTCGGCATGGGCGATATCGTCAGCCTGGTCGAGAAGGCGGCGCAGACAATCGATGCGGCGCAAGCGGCCAAGATGGCCGAAAGGCTGCGCAAGGGCGCATTCGACCTGAACGATCTGAGCGAGCAACTCGCCCAGATTGAAAAGTTGGGCGGCATGGGCGGCATCATGGGCATGCTGCCGGGGATCGCCAAGATGAAGGACCAGCTCGCTTCCGCCAATCTCGACGACAAGTTCGTCAAGCGCCAGCGCGCCATCATCTCGTCTATGACGCCGGTCGAGCGGCGCAACCCCGATATCCTGAAAGCCTCGCGCAAGAAGCGCATTGCTTCGGGCGCGGGCGTCAATGTCGAGCAGGTCAACCGGCTTCTGAAACAGCATCGGCAGATGGCCGACATGATGAAGATGATGGGCGGCGCCAACGCCAAGCGCGGCATGATGGGCAAGCTTGGCCAGATGATGGGACTCGGCAATATGCCAATGCCGACGCCGGAGCAGATCGAGGCGCTGCAGAAGCAGGCGGGCGGCGGCGTTTCGCCCGGCCGGCCGCCGGGATCGCCCGGCATCCCGTCGACGCCGCCGCCCGGCGCGTTCAATCTGCCCCCGCAATTCCCCGGAATCGGCTCGGGCGGCCCCAAGCTTCCCGGCCTCGGCGGCGGCTTCAATCCGTTCGGAAAGAAGAAGTGATCCCCGTCCTCGAAACCGAGCGGCTGGTGCTGCGCGAATGGCGCGAGGAAGACTTCGAGCCTTTCGCTGCTCTCTATGCGGATCAGGAGGACGCGCGTTTCATCGGCGGCGTCCATGGGCGCGATGATGCGTGGCGCCGCATGGCCAGCATCGCCGGCCACTGGCTGTTGCGCGGCTATGGAACGTGGGCGCTGGGGGAGAAGGCTACAGGAGCTTTCGCCGGCTGGTCCGGCCTCTGGAGGCCCGAGGGGATGCCGGGCTGCGACCTCGGTTGGACCCTCCTGGCCTCGGTGCGCGGCCGCGGGCTTGCCCAGGAAGCGGCTTTGCGCACCCGTCGTTACGCCTATGAAACGCTCGGCTGGGACACGATCATCAGCCTGATTCACCCCTTCAATGCGCCTTCGATCAGAGTTCGCGGCAAGACTCAGCGCCCATTTCGAACGCATCGTCCCCTTCCGTGGCGCGGATTACGCGATCTATCGTCATCCGTCTTCGGGAAACCCTGAGCCCGCCTCAAATCAAACCCACCAAAAGGAAATCGCAACATGTCTCTGAAAATACGCCTGTCCCGGGCCGGCGCCAAGAAGCGGCCGTTCTACCGCATTGTCGTCGCCGACGCGCGCATGCCGCGCGATGGCCGCTTTGTCGAGAAGATCGGCACCTTCGACCCGCTGAAGGCGAAGGAGGACGAATCCCGGTTGGTGCTCGACCAGGAAAAGGCGAAGAGCTGGCTCGCCAAGGGCGCCCAGCCGACAGACCGAGTCCTGCGCCTGCTGGACAGCGTGGGCATCGCCAAGCGGGATGCGCACAACAACCCGGAGAAGGCGAAGCCGAAGAAAAAGGCGCAGGAGCGTCAGGCGGCCGCGGAAGCCACCGCCGCCAAGGCTGCGCAAGCTACGGCTGCGTAAGGGACCTGTCCTTTGCGCGCGTTCGACCGGCTCGTCCTCGTCGGCCGGTTCGGCGCAACGCAGGGCGTGCGCGGCGAAGTCCGCGTCCAGTCCTATACCAGCGACCCGCAAGCGATCGGCGGTTACCGGCCGCTCACGGATTCCTCGCGCGCCAAGGCGTACGTGTTCGAGCGGCTGCGTTCGCTGGAGGGTGACATGCTAGTTGCGAAAGTGAAGGGGGTCGAGACGCGGAAGGAGGCGTCTGCGCTGACCGGCGTCGAGCTTTTCGCCCGCCGCGACCAATTACCCGAACCGAATGAGGACGAATTCTACTGCGATGATCTCGTGGGGCTCCTGGTGGCGACCGGCGAAGGCCGCACGCTCGGTCATGTCGTCGCCATTGTGAACTATGGAGCAGGCGACATCCTGGAAATCGCCCCCGCGGGCGGCGGCGAGGCTTTGTTGCTGCCATTCACGAAAGCGGTCGTCCCAACGATCGATTTCAGCGCCGGGCGAATCGTGGCGGAGCCACCGGATGAGATCGACGGGGAGGGCTGATCTTTTCGCCGCGCTCCGGGGTTTGGTTCCGCAATGCCGGCGGCATTGCGTCCTCGAAAGATTTGCGCTTTATGCCGAGGCGCGCCCCCTCGGGCCGGTAGCTCAATGGTTAGAGCCGGCCGCTCATAACGGTCTGGTTGCAGGTTCGAGTCCTGCCCGGCCCACCAGGGCGACCCGCGAACGGCGAAATCGTCAGAAAAATCAATCTTATCAGTCGTCATTGCAGGCTTGCGGCTTCGCAAACTGCATAACATACTGCATAACATGGACGACGATTTGCCCTTCGCATCCTATATCACCAAACGAGGTCGCATTTATCAGTACGTCCGGCGCGTCCCGGAGGATCTCGCAGGCGCTTTCCCTTTCGCGCGCGTGCAGCGCTCGCTGCGCACGGCCGACAGCGCCACCGCCTACAAGGCCGGCGCTCATGTGCACGACGAAATCGAAAAGCGCTTCGCCGCACTTCGCCGAAAGAGGGGCGTCACCCTCGACGCCATTCCGACCGACGGCTGGACTTGGCCCGACTGGCGGCACCTCGCCGACTGGTTCAAGGCTTCGCTTGTCGAGGATGACTGGCGGGCCCGCCTGAAGGCCCTGCCGGGCGCTGCGTTCACGGTTGGCGTCAGCCAAAACAAATTTTGGCGAGACGACGAGACAGTGAGCGCTCATATCGCTTTGCGGACGCGCCTCGGCGGCATGACAGCGGCTGTCTACGCTGAAGAACGCTTCGGCTTCGTGCAGAGCATGATTCGACGCCTGGGTGTTCCGCTGACACGAAGCGCTCCTTACTTCGACCGGTTTATGGCCGCATGTCTAAAGGCGGAGATGGAGTATCTGGGTATTTTCTTCCAGCGCGAAGGCGGCCAGATGGAGGAAGGAGCGCACCCTGACTCTATCGGTGGGCGTTGGACCGAAGCGATAGATCAAGTTTCGCGGGAGCGCATCTCCAGGATCCTCGGAACCGACGATTCCAAGGGCAAGGCCGTTGGTCGGACGCTGGCGCAGGCCCTCGATCAATGGAAGATCGAGCGGCGGCTGGCCAACAAAGCCGTGACGCCGCACGGAATCGCGGAGAAGGAAAGCGCCATCGACGAATTTGAGAAACACGCAAAGGTGCGCGATCTTGGTCAGATCACGCGCGCGCAGATCGTCGCGTTCCGCGACTTCCTCCACTCCCAGAATTTCAAGGTTCCAACGGTCAACAAGAAGGTCGGACAGATCACGACTCTCCTGGCGACCGCGCAAAAAGCGGGGTGGATCGAAACCGCGATCTCTGGCGGCATCTACGTCGAAATCCCGGCGGGGACGAACGAGCGCGAGCCGTTCGAAGTCGTCGGAACTCGAACGAATCTTCTCTCAGCCGGTTTTCCGCAAAGGCGCCTTCTCAGGCGCGGCGAAGGCAGGCGGAGTGCTGGAATTCTGGCTTCCTTTGATCTCGGTCGTTTCGGGCTTGATCTCGACCGAAATCTTGCAACTGGGCCCCGATACGGTTGGTCCCCACCCCGACCATCCGGAAGTCGTCTGCTTTCATGTGACGAACGCCGGCGGACGTTCGATCAAGGCCTACAGCCGCAGGCGCTACGTTCCGGTCAGGCGAGAGCTTTGGGCGAACGGTCTTGAGCGCATCGTTCATGAGGCGCGAGCAATTCGTAGGACGAGCCTCTGGCCAGCGATTGATGAAGCCTCCAACGTCACCAGCCAGTCGAACATGTTCTCGGCCTACTGGAGCGACTTTCTGCGAAAGCAGGTCGGATTGAAGGATGACGACAAAACCCTGTACTCGCTGCGCCACAACTTCCGCGATGCAATCGCTGCGGTTGGAGCCGCGGACTTCGAGCGCGACCAACTCATGGGGCACGCTGAACAAGGCACCGGCCGCAAGTACGGGACTAAGCGCAAGCCGCGCGTAGTTCAAATAGTGCGCCTTGACCAACTCGTTCAAGGGGCAAGTTGGTCCTTCGTAAATTCAGTGGGCTGGCCAGGCTCATAGTCGCCTGGCTATTATAAGTGCTACGAAGCTGCTCGTTGAACATCTTGAGCGGGCGTGGTTCGTTGTCATGCAACGCCCCGCGGGAGTGGGAGGCGCGACGCTTGGAAGGGTCTTCGAGGGCTAACCGTGAAGCCCGGCGGGCTCATAGGGGCTGGCAAGGAAACGTCTGGGCGAGGGTCGCCGCCATGGCGTCTCCGTAGGGCTTTTCCGCCATGTTGGGATTGTCCCCGAGGAAGTGTTCATAGGCGCTCATGATCCGCTGCCCTTCCAGACCGGCGGGCGGGCAGTAGACGTCCTTCCCGGCAAGCGAACCGCGCCAAGCTAGGCCGCTCGCGAAGGCGCTGGCGATTACCTCGGCGAGCATCCTCATGCTGGGGGGTCACCGTCAGTCCTGCTTGAAAGAAGCCTTCTCGCCGAGATGTTCGGTGCTTCAGCAGTACGCCTCCGAGATGCGCCCGGGGTGTTGGCTGGCGGTAGCAGCGACGTGCTGAAGCTGGTTATGCGGCGACCGGCGGTCGTGACGCGGGCGGCGTCTTGGCGAGCTTTCCAGGCCCAGGGCATCATCTCGCCGATGCGATGAGCGGGATGGTCGGGGAGCTTGGCGAGGACCTCGGCGAGCCAGGCGCGTGGATCGACTGTGCAGCGGCGTGCAAAAGTCGGCCACCTGAGGGGGTGATCGGCGTACAAAAGTAGGCCACCTCCCGATCAGACCTACATCACCTCCGACTGCAACATCGGGGGCGTTCAGGGGATGCTGACTGTGGAGACGATTGCACGGGTTCGACGGGAGCAGGCGCGAGGGAAGAGCGTCCGGGCGATTGCGCGGGATCTGCGGTTGTCTCGGGACACGGTGAGCAAGTACCTCCGGTCCGGCGAGACTGAGGCGAAGTACGAGCGCCATCGTCAACCTTATCCGCAGCTCGGGCCGTTTCTGGCCGCTCTGGAAGAGTTGCTGGAGCGCAATGGGCGCCACAGCCTGCGCGGGATCGACTGGACAAGCGGCAGCTATTCGAGGCGCTTGGGCGGGCCGGCTATGTCGGCGGCTATGACGCGGTGCGCCGCTACGCTCGGCGCTGGGCGGATATTCGGGCGACGAAGACGGAGGCCAAGGCCACCGAGGCATTTATTCCGCTGACCTTCGCGCCGGCCGAGGCCTACCAGTTCGACTGGTCGGAGGAATGGATCGTCCTCGACGGCGTCACCTTCAAGGTTCAAGTCGCGCACGCCCGGCTTTGCCACAGCCGCATGCCCTACATCCGGGCGTATCCGCGGCAGAGCCAGGAGATGATGTTCGACGCGCATGCCCGGGCTTTTGCCTTCTGGGGCGGCGCCTGCTGTGGATGGCGGTCTGAATCCGCGCCTATCCGGCGGTGGCGCTGAAAACTGGCACAAGTTTTGCTGCGAACTCTTGGCGGGCTGAGTGCGGAGCGATAGATCCCTGTCAACGCCGCAAGCCGCCGGAGGCGGTGGCCAAAGGCCAGCGTTTACAGGGATCTATCACCCGCTAGAGCGGTTTCCCAGCGAAATGAATCGCGGGGGATTCCCGAATCAGGGCTGTTCATGATTCATGGGCTCCGCCGCGTGAAGGAGGCGGCGGGGATGGCGCTATCCGAAGATCTTCGCACACGTGTGGTGGAGGCTGTTGTGGCCGGCGGCCTGTCGCGCAACGCGGCGGCCAAGCGTTTCGGGGTCAGCATCGCCAGCGCCATCCGTTGGGTTTGGCGCTTCCAGGCCACCGGCGAGATTTCCCCGGCGCCGACGGGCGGGGATCGACGCTCGGACCGCATTGAGGCGCATGGCGATTATCTGCTTGGCCTCATTCGTCGTCAGCCGGACATCACGTTGTTGGAAATCCAGGAGCGGTTGATCGCCAACTGCAGCGAGCGCTTTTCTTTGTCGGTGATCTGGCGCTTCTTCGATCGGCACGAGATCACATTCAAAAAAAAACCGCGCATGCCGAGGAACAGCAGCGCCCCGATGTTTTGAAGCGGCGCCAGGAGTGGTTTGGGGCGCAACTCGATCTCGATCCGAGGAAGCTCGTGTTCATTGACGAAACGGGGGCTTCCACCAATCTGGCGCGCAAGGGCGGACGATGCCGGCGCGGTCGACGACTGCGGGTCGGCATTCCGCATGGCCATTACAAGACCATCACGCTCGTCGCCGGCCTACGCCTTTCCGGTCTCGTGGCGCAAAAGGCCTACGACCGGCCGATGAACGCGGCCACGTTCGAGGACTGGGTGGAGAAATGCCTCGCTCCCACGCTCTCGCAAGGCGACGTCGTCGTCATGGACAATCTGTCGAGCCACAAGGGAGCAAGGGTCGAGCAACTCATCAAAGCCGCCGGAGCCGAGTTGCTTTATCTGCCGCCCTACAGCCCGGACATGAATCCAATCGAAAAAGCCTACTCAAAGCTCAAGGCCTTCCTGCGCAAAATCGCCGAGCGAACCGTCACAGGCCTCCTGAACGCACTCGAAGCCTGCGCCGAAATCTTCAAATCTGACGAATGCGTGAATTACTTCAGGTCCTGCGGATACGATACGGATTGATCGGAAACCGCTCTAGCCCGCCACCGAAGTCGCCCGTATATGCGACTGGTATTATTTCGTCTTGATTTGCGATGTCACCGTCGCGGCGCTCTCAAAGCAACTTACGTATAAATAAAGTGTAATTGCTTTGGCATTGAACCGTAGGGACGAGGTGACGAGTTCAACGGCACTGGAAGGTCGTCTAAGTCTAGAAAGAGCAACATTTGCTTGCCAGCCGGGCAACCGCGCTGTATCTTTGTTCTTACACGAAGATAACCTACCAAATGTCAGATTTTCCAGAACTTGCCCGCCCGGCGCTCCCGGCCCGTCCGCGCTCCCGCCCGGCGCATGCAGCGAGATGTTCAAGCGGGAACAACGCGTCGCGGCGCTCGCCGCGGAGCCTTGACGTTCGGCGCGGCGCTGTTCCGTCGCCCGGTAAATTCCAAGGCGTGTCTAGGAGCCGGGACTGTCAGACCCTCCCCTGGATCGCCGCGTCGCTCCGCGGGCTCCTCACGATGACGGACCGAGGCTATCCGGCTTCGGAGTTCAGCCGCCCGTAACTGCCAAGCCACCTACCCCCGGTCGACTTTTGGCCGGCGCTGGGCGTCCTTCTTCGAGTGGAGGGGAAGCGGAGTTGGTGGGTCAGAGCTTCAGTTCGACGGTGAGTCGGTCGCGGTCGAGAGTGAGGGCTTTGAGGATGTCGAGGCCCTGCTTTCGGGCCGACGAGATCACGGAGCGCAGGCTCGCGAAGTCGGCGGCGCCCTGCAGGGTTCGGAATCCGCCGGAGATTTTGATCTTCACCTTCATCATCCTCAAGTCGCGCTCGGCGAGGTTGTTGGTGAAGGGAACCGTGAAGTCGGTAAGGAACCTGAGGGTCGCCTCCTTGAAGGTCTTGAACCGGATGAGGAGATTGTGGGCGGGCCGCTGCTTCTTGCGCTTTTTCGGGTTTGTCGAGGGATCGAAGGCCGGCAGGCTCCTGTGCAGGGCGAGGCCTTCCCGGACGGCGGTCCAGTACCGGTCCTCGAACGCCTTGATGGTTTGGGCGGGGAGCGCCGAGGCGCCCTGCGCCTTGGCCGCTTGCACGGCCTCGTTGGCGTCCAGAAGCGTCGCGCGCAGGGCCTCGGCCCAAGGCTCCTTGTCGAGCTCGCTGACCGCCTGAAGTTCGCGCAGGAGATGGGCGTTGCAGAAGGCGTGAAGGACGTTTTCGAGGGCGTAGTAGGCGCGCCAGTGGTCGTGGACCACAACGCCGCCCTCGAACTCGGGCACGGCCGAGCGGGGCTCGCCGGCGCGATAGAACGTGTGGGTCAGCGTCGAGGCGGTGTGCAGCCAGCGGGTCGCGCCGGCGATGCGGAAGCCCGTTTCGTCGAGGCAGCGCACCGGCGCCACCGCGACGCACGCGCCGATGCCGCGCCAGACCGGCTCCAGCGCCTCGGCCTTGCGGCGAACCCAGGCCGCCACGCTCGCGCCGCAGGCCGCCGCCGCCCCGAACAGGTCCTGCAGGACCTGCGCGGTCCGTTCCTCGGGCACGAGTTGCTGGGCGTTGAGATAGACCGCCGCCGCCCTGACGCGCTCGCCGTACTGGGCCGGCGAAACCACGCCCTCCGGAAAGGTGGCGCGGGTGCGCCCACGGCAGGCCGGGCAGTCGTGAACCGCTGCGCGGTGCTCGGTCACGATCAGCGGCTTCTCCGGAAGATCGAACACCTGACGTCTCTCCTCGGCGACCTTCGAATCCGCCGGGAGCAGCGCCCAACAATGCTCGCAGACCTCGGCCGCGTGCTCGACGATCGCGTCGGGCTCGGCGACTTGGCGCAGCGTGTCGCCGCGATGGCCCTTCTGGCCCCCGCTCCGCTTGCCCGAGCGCGTGCGCAAGCTCTTCAACACCCGAGGCTTCTTCTTCAGTCCGTCGCTCGACGGCGGCTTGGAGCTGTTGGAACTGTCCAGGTTCAAGCGTCGCCGAAGCTCGGCGTTCTCGGCCCGAAGCGCCTCGATCTCGCATCTGAGCGAATTGATCAACTTCACAGCTTCGGGCGGAAGAACCATCCGACCCTTGAGTCAGAAGTCCGAGTCCCTGTCTCGCAAAATCCTAGCCCCGAAATCGATCTTGCCTTGGATGTGACATTTCGGACTCACCCCGGCTTGGCAGCCATCTAAC
Source organism: uncultured Alphaproteobacteria bacterium (assembly GCA_963770035.1). GTDB lineage: Bacteria > Pseudomonadota > Alphaproteobacteria > Rhizobiales > Beijerinckiaceae > Roseiarcus. The sequence goes on from CAVYON010000006.1 coordinate 170,521, forward strand.
GCCTGCGGCGCGCCATTATGGATGAAAATGGAGGTGGCGGCGCGGGCCGATTTATCGGAGCCTTCGCAACGGGCGATCGTGCGAGGCTGATAAAACTGCGGTGGCTCGCGACCCCGATTGGCAGTCCGGCCCGCGCTGCATCGAGGTACCATTCTTTGTCGCTCTCGGGAACGAGGAGCACGCGTAGCAGCAGGGCAATCGCATTTCAAGACTGGGTCAGGAGTTTGCAGAGGAACTCGTCATTCCATCCTGCGCGCTTGAACTTTCCGCGCAGGGAGCCCTTTGATCCCTCGTTCTGCATCGCGTTCAGCGCCATGTGACGCAGGATCGCCAGATTTTCAGGACCATGGCCGAGGCGGGTGCGATCCTGATCTTCGTTCATGACGACGTCCAGACGCCAATGTAGCCGGTTCTCCACGCCCCAATGCTCGCGCACGACTTCATTGAGCCGCTCGGGGGTCAGTTCCGTGCTGAGGAGGTAATATGCTGTTTCCGTTGTGGTTTTCGCTGGCGTTTCACGGATGCGAACGACCTTGCCCACGGCCTTGAGGCCAGGCCATTGATGATCTTCCTGCAACCAGCCGATGTCGGTCGAGACCGAAGCGGTGCGCGTCTCGATGCGGCCGTGCCCGGCATCGACGTCCGGTTTGGACGTCGCGGCCTTGGTTTCGGGGTCATCCAGATACTGGCGCACGTCGTCGTGCAGACTGCCCTGGTTGCCCTTCAGCGCCAGCGCATAGTCACCGCCCTGTCGGACGATCTGCTCGGCGATCGAACGCTGGCAATTGAGCGCGTCGACGGTCACGATCGTCCCCTTCAGCGACAGCATCTTGAGCAGCTTGGGGACGGCGGTGATCTCGTTCGACTTCGCGTCGGTGGCGATCTGCGCCAGCACCATGCGTTGCTGGCAGCCCCATGCGCTGACCATGTGCAGGGGCGATTTGCCGCTGGCCTTGTCGAACGAGCGGCGCAACACCTTGCCGTCGATCGCGATAACACCCTGACATTGCGTCGAAAATTGCGACATGAAACGCTGAAACACGGCGCGAAATTGCTCCGGGTCCAGTTGACGGAAAAGCCGGCTGAACGTGTCGTGGCTGGGCAGGCCATTGGCCAACTCGAGCAAGCCGCGAAGAAACGGCTCCTTCGACTTGGCGAACAGCGCCATATCGACCGCGCTCTGTCCGCCGCACAGAACCGCGCAAAACGCGATGATCAACAGTTCATGGAAATCGTGAAGAGCCGCGTTCCCACTTCGCGGATCGTCCAGTTCTTCCCAACAGGCCGCAAACTGCTCCAAAATCGTCTCCAAAGGCTCGATTCGCGCCTCAGGAGGTAGAATCCATCAGCCCAACGCGCCGCAAGCCCCAGACGTTTCCTCATGCTTTTTCAAATGCGATTCCCCTGGCCGCGTCGGCATTCCTCATTGCTCCGGCCGGACTTTTCTGCTAGCGGCTGGCGATCGCCGCGTGGGCTTCCCACATTGCGGCAAACCCTGGGCGTTCTGTCGCCGGCGCTCGCGCCGGCCCGCTTCTTCAAGTGGTGAGAGGGTCGTGAGACCTTCCCGGCGAAAGGGCGCCTGATCGTCAACGCCAACCCAACCGCCGGCGCCGGTCCGAAACGGACCCCTTTAGGAGAACCAATGTCGCAAACCCAAACCCACGCGCCCTCGCGCGAGGATTTCACAGCGCTTCTCAACGAGACCTATGGCGATGATGAGGCCTTCGAGGGCTCAGTCGTCAAGGGCCGCGTGGTCGCTATCGAAAAGGACATGGCCGTCATCGACGTCGGCCTGAAGACGGAGGGCCGCGTCGCCCTCAAGGAATTCACCAATCATGGCCGCGATCCCGCCCCCGGCATGGGCGACGAGGTCGAGGTTTACCTCGAGCGGATCGAGAACGCGCTCGGCGAGGCCGTGCTGTCGCGCGACAAGGCCCGCCGCGAGGAGAGCTGGGTCAAGCTCGAGCAGGCTTTCGAAAAGAACGAAAAGGTCGAGGGCGTCATCTTCAACCAGGTCAAGGGCGGCTTCACCGTCGACCTCGACGGAGCGGTGGCGTTTTTGCCGCGCAGCCAAGTCGACATCCGGCCGGTGCGTGACGTCGGCCCGTTGATGAACGTTCCGCAGCCGTTCCAGATCCTCAAGATGGACCGCCGGCGCGGCAACATCGTCGTGTCGCGCCGAACCGTGCTCGAGGAGAGCCGGGCCGAACAGCGCCACGAGATCGTCGCCAACCTCGCCGAGGGCCAGGTGGTCGATGGCACCGTCAAGAACCTCACCGACTACGGCGCATTCGTCGATCTCGGCGGCATCGACGGCCTCCTGCACGTCACCGACATCGCTTGGCGGCGCGTCAACCATCCAAGCGAGGTGCTGACCATCGGCCAGCAGGTCAAGGTCCGCATCATCAAGATTAACCACGAAACCCACCGCATCTCGCTCGGCATGAAGCAGCTGCAGGAAGACCCGTGGTCGAATATCGAGACCCGCTACAGCGTCGGCCAGAAGCTGAAGGGGCGAGTGACGAACATCGCCGACTACGGTGCATTCGTCGAGCTCGAGCCGGGCATCGAGGGGCTGATCCACGTCTCCGAAATGTCCTGGACCAAGAAGAACGTCCATCCCGGCAAGATCGTTTCGACCAGCCAGGAGGTCGAGGTGCAGGTGCTCGAGGTCAACTCCGCCAAACGCCGCATCTCGCTGGGCCTCAAGCAGACCCTGCAGAACCCGTGGGAAGCCTTCCTCGAGAAGCATCCGGTCGGTTCGGCGGTCGAAGGCGAGGTCAAGAACAAGACCGAGTTCGGTCTATTCGTCGGCCTCGACGGCGACGTCGACGGCATGGTCCACCTCTCCGACCTCGACTGGACGCGTCCGGGCGAGCAGGCGATCGAGGACTTTAAGAAGGGCGACAAGGTGCACGCCAAGGTTCTCGACGTCGACGTCGAGAAGGAGCGTATCGCCATCGGCATCAAGCAGCTCGCTTCGGACCCATTCGCCGCCCGGAAGGCCGGCGAGGAGGGCGAGGGCGATCTGCGCAAGGGCGGCGTCGTGACCTGCGAGGTGATCGAGGTCAAGGACGGCGGCCTCGAGGTGAAGATCGCCGGCACCGACCTGACGACGTTCATCAAGCGCAACGAGCTCGCCCGCGACCGCGGCGACCAGCGCCCCGAGCGCTTCTCGGTCGGCGAGAAGGTCGACGCCCGCGTCATCCAGCTCGACCGGCGCGCCCACAAGATCGCTGTCTCGATCAAGGCGCTGGAAGTCGCCGAAGAAAAGGAGGCGATCGCCCAGTACGGCTCGGCCGACTCGGGCGCCTCGCTCGGCGACATTCTCGGCGCGGCGCTGAAGGCCCGCGAGCAGAAGAAGTAAGCCGAACGCCAAGTGACGCCGGTGCCGCTTTGCCGGCGCCGTTGCGACGGGCCCGTGGGAAGCGATCCCCACGGGCCTTTTCTGTTGAGCGCAGGGATTTGTGGAAGGTTTTCCAGGCGGACGCGGCTCTCCCGAGAGCCGGGGCGGGGTGGGGTTAGCCGCTGTGTTTTGAGGGTCAGGCGCGGTTCTTGAAGCGCCAACTGTCGTTGCCGGTCTCGACGATGTCGCAGTGATGCGTGAGGCGATCGAGCAAGGCGGTGGTCATCTTGGCGTCGCCGAACACCGCGGACCATTCGGCGAAGGCGAGGTTGGTCGTGACGATGATCGACGTTCGCTCGTACAGCCGGCTTATCAGGTGGAACAGCAACTGGCCGCCCGACTGGGCGAACGGCAGATAGCCGAGTTCGTCGAGCACCACCAGATCGACGCGGGTGAGTTGCTCGGCCAGCCTGCCGGCGACGCCGGCGCGGGCCTCGGTCTCCAGACGGTTGACCAGGTCGACGACATTGAAGAAGCGCGCCCGAGCGTTGCGCTTGCGTATGCAATTGGCGGTGATGGCGATCGACAGGTGGCTTTTGCCGGCGCCGGTCGAGACAGCGACATGGCGCCGGGATTCTGGCGAGCGAAGAGACAATCTACTATGCCTTTCATCCGCTCGCTGGCAGGGCGGTGGCCACGGGCGGTCGGCGCGTCGTTTTCGGGGACGATGTCCATCTCACGATTCGTCTTGCCGACGGCACGCTGACATTGACGCCAGAGTGGATGTTGCGGCCTGCGGCTGCAGCCTGTGAGATTCGTATGGCTCCGCGGCTTTGCCTGGCGCGCTTGCGTGATCTGCGCGCTTATCTCGATGCGGTTCTAGGCTCCGACCGTGGGGATTCGCCCCTGACCGACGGAGCTGATCATGCGCCTGAAACGCCGACAACCGGACCTGTTCGAAGAGCCGCCGCGCCTGCAACCGATCCCGAACGAACGCCGCCGGGCGATGGTGGAGAGTTTGCGAGCGCTTCTGGCGGAGGCGCTTTCGCAGAAGGTCTCGGCTTCGATCCGGAAGGAGGCGCGCCATGAGCCGGATCGAGGCTGACCATCTCGCCCGGGAGGCGATCGTCTATGTCCGTCAGTCGACGGTCGATCAGGTGAACAACAACGTCGAGAGCCGTCGACGGCAATATGGGCTGGTCGAGCGAGCCCGGCAGCTCGGCTGGGCCGAGGTCAGCGTCATCGACGACGATCTCGGCCGCTCCGGCTCGGGCGTCAGCCGCCCCGGGTTCGAGAAGCTGCTGGCTGCGATCTGCGAAGGCCGGGTCGGCGCGGTGGTGTCGATCGAGGCCTCGCGCCTGGCCCGCAACGGGCGTGACTGGCACACGCTGCTCGAGTTCTGCGGGCTCGTCGGGACGCTGATCGCGGATGAGGACGGCGTCTACGATCCCCGTCTTCCCAACGACAGGCTCCTGCTCGGCATGAAAGGCACAATGAGCGAGATGGAGCTGACGATCCTGCGGCAGCGCGCCCATGAAGCGCTCAAGCAGAAGGCGCGCCGCGGCGAGCTCTTCACCTCGGTCGCCATCGGCTACGTGCGCGACCACCACGATCGGATCGAGAAGGACCCGGACCTTCGCGTGCGCGAAGCGCTTGCGCTCGTCTTTCGGAAGTTCGAAGAACTGCAGAGCGTGCGGCAGGTCCATCTCTGGTTTCGGCAGGAGAGGATCTTGCTCCCCGCCGTCTGCTACGGCGCGGAAGGCAGGGGCCTGGAGTGGAAGCCGCCGGTCTACAATACGATCCATCACATCCTCACCAACCCGATTTACGCCGGCGCCTATGCGTACGGCCGGTCGATCAGCAAGACGAGAATCGAGAATGGCCGAAAACGCGTCACGCGCGGTGTTCGGGTCGAGCGGCCTGAGTGGGACGTTTTGATCCGCGACCACCATGAGGGTTATATCGGCTGGGATGCCTTCGAGAGGAATCAGCGCCTGATCAGCGACAACGCCAACGGCAAGAGCTGGGCGAGCCGGGGCGCCGTGCGGCGAGGGGAAGCCTTGCTCGCCGGCTTGTTCCGCTGCGGCCATTGCGGGCGCAAGCTGCATGTCGCTTATGGCGGAACGAAGGGCGACGTCGCGCGCTATCACTGCCAGGGCGCATTCCTCAACCACGGGACGAAGCGCTGCATCTCCTTCGGCAGTCTTCGCGTCGACGCCGCGGTCGCCGCCGAAGTCATCGAGCGCATTCAGCCTCTGGGCGTCGAAGCGGCTCTGGCGGCTCTTCAGGAACGTGGACGCGAGGACGTCGAGAAGCGCCGACAGGTCGAGCTGGCGCTCAAGCAGGCGCGTTTCGAGGCGGCGCACGCTCGACGGCAATATGACGCCGTCGATCCCGACAACCGGCTGGTCGCGGGCGAACTCGAGCGGCGCTGGAACGAGCGCCTGAAGGAGGAGCGACGGCTTCAGGACGAACTCGATGCGTTCAGCGCCACGCCTTCGAACGGCGTAACTCCAGATGAGCGGGAAGCGCTCATGAGGCTCGGCGCGGACGTCGAGCGCGCCTGGCATGCGGAAGGGACGACCATCGCCACACGCAAGCGGATCGTGCGCACGCTGATCGAGGAGATCGTCGTACGCGTGGAGGATGATGGTCTCGATCTCGTCATCCGCTGGGCGGGCGAGGATCATACGCCACTCCGCGTGCGCAAGAACCGCACGGGGGAGCACCGCTGGCGTGTCGACGCCGATGTCGTCAATCTGGTGCGGGCGATGGCCCGACAGATGCCGGACATGGGGATCGCGGCCGCTCTCAATCGGACCGGGAAGACGACGGCCAAGGGGCATTCGTGGACGCGAACGCGGGTGGCCACTCTGCGCAACATTCACGGCATCGCCGTCTACCGAGAGGGCGAACGCGCCGAGCGCGGCGAGGCGACGCTGGAGGAGGCGGCCGAGACCCTCGCCGTCAGTCCCGCGACCGTTCGCCGCCTGATTGTCGAAGGCGCTCTTCCCGCAAATCAGATCTGCAAAGGGGCGCCTGGGTCATCCGCACCGCCGATATCCAGAGCGCCGAGGTCGCTTCCGCTGCCGAGCGGCGAAGGAAGCATGCGCCCAGAACTCCGCCGTCTGAAGATCAGCCGGCGCTACCCCTGAACTTTCAATGAGATGGCGAGGTGAGCATTATGAATCGGGCTCGGTCCCGCCGACAAATACGATATTGCGCTGTGTTTCGAGGAATCCGCCGCCGTGCAGGTCGCGCACGAGGGCCTCGTTGACCGGGCTCCCGGTAAACGTGAACTCGGTCAGCTCCTTGGCCAGCGGCAGCTTGGCGGCGCCGATCTGATAGCTGATCGAGCGTGCTTCCTTCTCCGCCACCTCGGCGCTCAACAGGTCGCCGAGGATCTGCTGCACGGATCGCTGCCGCTTCAACCCGTCGCGCATGATGTCGTCGTAGGCGGCGCGCATGCCGGCGAGCTTGAGCTTGGCCATCAGCGCCAGCAGATCATGCCGCTCCACGGTCGACCTCCGCGGCGATGACGCGCAGACGGTCGTAGCGGGCGCAATCAGCCGCTGGGACGATGCGCAACTGCGGTAGGGACGGCGCCGCCAAGGGCGCCGGCGGCGTACGGTCGCGACCCCATGAGAGGATGTTGAGCACTGCATCACGGCTGCACAGGCCTTCGGACAAGGCCAGGCGACAGGCTTCCTCGACGGCGTCGAGACCGTCCTCGGGGATGGCGGCGAGGATGCCGACGAACTGGCGATCCGCCTCGTCGGAACGGCCGAGGCGGGCGCGCAGCTTGGTCAGGTTGGGCGGCAGCTCCCAGTCCTTGAACGGTGCGCCATTGCGCAGAGCGCCGGGCTTGCGGGCCAGGACCGGCAGATAGTGCAGCGGGTTGTAGCGAATGCGGCCGCTGCCGAAGACGCGCTCATGCGTGGCCACCACCTCGCCATCGAAGCGGACGACGACCCGATCGGCATAGGCCCGCAGTTGGACCGGCCGGTTGGCGGCCTTGGCCTCGATGCTGTAGCGGTTGCGATCGAAGCGGACCAGGCCGGTCTTCGAGGAGCCGACATCGACCTCGCGGAATCCGTCGAAGGGACCGCGGATCGGCACAAGCGCCGGGCGCTCCGCCTCGAATGCCTCCCACACAGTGCGCTCACGGTCGTCGGGATGGCGTCTCTCGCGAGCGTAGGCGATGCAGCCGTCCTCCAACTGCCGGTTCAGCTCTTCCAGCGTCTTCACGTGCGGGCGCGGAATGAACAGGCGCTGGCGCAGGCTGCCGACCTGGTTCTCGACCTGCCCCTTTTCCCAGCCGGCCGCAGGCGTGCACGCCGTCGGCTCGACCAGGTAATGCGAGCACATCTGGGCGAAGCGGCGGTTGAACTTGCGCTCCTTGCCGACGAACACGGCGTCCACCGCCGTCTTCATGTTGTCGTAGACGCCGCGCTCGCAGGCGCCGCCCCAGAAGGCAAAAGCCCGGGCATGGGCGTCGAACATCATCTCCTGGCTCTGCCGCGGATACGCCCGGATGTAGGGCATGCGGCTGTGGCAAAGCCGGGCGTGCGCGACTTGAACCTTGAAGGTGACGCCGTCGAGGACGATCCATTCCTCCGACCAGTCGAACTGGTAGGCCTCGGCCGGCGCGAAGGTCAGCGGAATAAATGCCTCGGTGGCCTTGGCCTCCGTCTTCGTCGCCCGAATATCCGCCCAGCGCCGAGCGTAGCGGCGCACCGCGTCATAGCCGCCGACATAGCCGGCCCGCCCAAGCGCCTCGAATAGCTGCCGCTTGTCCAGTCGATCCCGCGCAGGCTGGCGCCCATTGCGCTCCAGCAACTCTTCCAGAGCGGCCAGAAACGGCCCGAGCTGCGGATAAGGTTGACGATGGCGCTCGTACTTCGCCTCAGTCTCGCCGGACCGGAGGTACTTGCTCACCGTGTCCCGAGACAACCGCAGATCCCGCGCAATCGCCCGGACGCTCTTGCCTCGCGCCTGCTCCCGTCGAACCCGTGCAATCGTCTCCACAGTCAGCATCCCCTGAACGCCCCCGATGTTGCAGTCGGAGGTGATGTAGGTCTGATCGGGAGGTGGCCTACTTTTGTACGCCGATCACCCCCTCAGGTGGCCGACTTTTGCACGCCGC
>CAVYON010000007.1:0-11445 GCA_963770035.1 uncultured Alphaproteobacteria bacterium
GACGACGATGCGCTCCTGGGCGACGCGCATCGCCTCGGCGAGCGGCTGAAGCAGCGTCTCGCGCTTGCGGATGAGATGCAGCGCCGCCCGGCGGGCCGAGCGCGGCCCAAGACCCGGCAGACGCGCGAGCAACTGGATCAGCCGTTCGATCTCCGGCCCGGCGACGTTCGACGCCATTGCGGCCTAGAACGGAAGCTTCATGCCGGGCGGCAGAGGCAGGCCTTCGGTCAACGTCTGCATCTTATCAGCTGCCGCGCGGTCGGCCTTGGCCTTGGCGTCGGCGAAGGCGGCGATGATCAAGTCCTCGACCATCTCCTTGTCCGAGGGGGTCAGGAGCGACGGATCGATGCCGACCCCTTTGAGCTCGCCTTTCGCGGTCATCGTGACGGTGACCATGCCGCCGCCGGAGGCGCCCTGGACCTCGACCCGGCCGAGTTCCTCCTGCGCCTCCTGCAGCTTGGCCTGCACGGCCTGCGCCTTCTTCATCATGCCCATGAAATCCATGAGGGCCTTCTCCTGGTTCATAAATCGTCGTCGAGAACGGGATCGGAATTGCTATAGCCGACATCGTCGTCGGACGCAGGGGCGATCGCCGGCGGCGCCTCGGGCGCGCGGACTTCGACAATGCGAGCGCCCTTAAATCGCTCCAGCACCTTGCGCACCAGCGGGTGCTCGGCGGCGCCGCTGGTCCGCTCCGCTTCACGCTTCGACGCCCGCTCGCGCAAGGTGGGCGCGCTCGCGTCTTGCACCAGCGCCACCATCCACCGTTCGCCGGTCCACTCCTGCAGGCGTTTGGCCAGCGTCTGGGCAAGCGCCGGCGAAGCGCCGTTGACCACCGAGATGGCGATCTGGCCCGCCTCGAACCGGTCGAGCCGGACGTCCTGTTCGAGCGCCTGGACGAGCTGGATGTCCCGTTTGGCCCGGGCGAGCGCCACCACATCCTCGAAACGGGCGAGCCGAGGGGCCGGCGCCGACGCGCCCGGCGGAGCAACCACCGGCTGCGGGGTCGCGCGTTCCGGAGCCGTCGAAGCGGCGGCAAGGCTCGCGCGCGGCCCAGCCGGCGGAAGCGGCGGCGCGTGGCGCGGCGCGGCCTCGGTCGTCTCGGCGAGCTTGCGCAGGGCGTCCTCGGGCGACGGCAGGTCCGTCGCGTAGGCGAGGCGGATCAGCGCCATTTCCGCGGAGGCGAGCGGACGCGGCGAGTCCCTCACATCCTCGACGCCTTTGATGAGGATTTGCCAGGCCCGCGTCAGCGCGCCGATCGTCAGCTTTCCGGCGAACTCCCGGCCTCGCGCCCGTTCGGCCTCGCCGATCGCCGGGTCGTCGGGCGCATCCGGAGCGATCTTGGCCCGCGTCACGAAATGACAGAACTCGGCGACCTCGGTCAGGATGTCGGCGGGATCGCCGCCGGCGCGGTAGAGCGCCCGCATGAGCTCGAGCGCCTCGGCGATCGCCCCCTTCATCGTCCGCTCGAACAGGTCGACGATCTCGCCCTTGTCGGCAAGACCCAGCATCTCGCGGACGTTCAGCGCGGTCACGCCCTGCGGGCCGCCATAGGCGATCGCCTGGTCGAGCAGCGACAGCGCGTCGCGCACCGACCCCTCCGCCACCCGGGCGATCAGGGACAGCGCATTCGGCTCGACCTCCACTCCCTCAGCCGCGCCGATCCTGGCGAGGTGCTCGACCATAAGGGCCGAGTTGATCCGCTTGAGGTCGAAGCGGATGCAGCGCGACCGCACCGTGATCGGCACCTTCTCGATCTCGGTCGTGGCGAACAGGAACTTGACGTGCTCCGGCGGCTCCTCAAGCATCTTGAGGAGGCCGTTGAAGGCCTGCTTCGACAGCATGTGCACTTCGTCGATGATGTACACCTTGGTCCGGGCGGAGACGGGTCGGTAGCGGGCGTTCTCGATGATCTCGCGCACGTCGTCGATGCCGGTGTGGGAGGCCGCGTCCATCTCGATCACGTCGACATGGCGCGAGTTCATGATCGCCTGGCAGTGGACGCCAAGCTCCGGCATGTCGACGCTCGGACGGTCGATCTTGCCGGGCACGGCATAGTTGAAGGCGCGGGCGAGGATACGCGCCGTCGTCGTCTTGCCGGTGCCGCGGACGCCGGTGAAGATGTAGGCCTGATGGATGCGGTTGGCGGCGAAGGAATTGGCGAGGGTGCGGACCATCGGCTCCTGGCCGATCAGATCCTCGAACCGCTGCGGGCGGTACTTGCGCGCCAGCACCCGGTAGGGCGTCGCCTGCGCAGCGGCAGCGCCCGGCGTCTCGGCCGGAAACAGGGAGTCGCTCATCGCCCGTCTCTGGCCCTTCGGATCGATGGTCTGGAGGCGCCCTTCAGCCGGCGCGCCGTTCGGGCGGCCTTACAGCGAAGGTGGGAGGTTGGACAAAGACCCGCCCTGTCTCGTTAGGGCTGCTTCCTTCCGGACCTGACCCGGTTGGCGAGCGGTACGTCCTTCGCCAACCTCCCGGACCCCATGTGGACTATCGGGCGCGCAAGCGCAAGAGCGGCCAGCGCGGGGAATCGCCGTCTTACGCCAACTTATCGACCGCGCCCTGAGTCTTCAGAGGGTTGCGACCCGCCTTAACGACGGCGCCACGAGCCACAAAGGCCAGCCAGATCGAGTGTTTTCATGTATATAACATAATAATCTAGGTAGTACATGGGCGCCGTCGGGCGTCGGCGATCGCGGCGGTCAGCGTCGGCGCCGGTCGGACACCGGCGCCGCCTGCGGTGCGGTTCCCAAGGTCGAAGGATCGAAAGGCTCCGCTACAGGCTTGCCGCAACTCTCCGATTTCTTGAACGACATGGCCCGCGAAGCTAGGGTGTCGCGAGGAGGGTGGTCGGTGACGACGCGACTAGAAATATTGGAACAAGTGCTGGCGCAAATGCGCGGATTAGTCGTTGTCGATGACGCCACGAAGATCGTCTACATCAATAAGGATTATGCCCAACTCATTGGCCTTGACCATGAAAAGGTTGTGGGAATCCCGGTCAGAGAGGTCATTCCCAACAGCAGGCTGCCGGTCGTCGTCCAATCTGGAAAAGCGATCCTCGGCGATATGTACTACGTTCTCGGCAGGCCGGCGGTATGCAACCGTATACCTTTGAATAAAGATGGCAACCTTATTTGCGCCATGTCGTTCGAAGTCTTTGGAGATATCGGACAATCCGATAAATTGTTCGCATCCCTTCAGGAACTGCGTGGACAACTTGATTACTACAAAGAGAAACTGAAGGCCTATTCCGGATCCCGCTATACCGTTGCTGATATTATTGGTTCAAGCCCCGCCGCGATCAAGTTGCGCAACGACATCTTGAAGATTGGCTGCACCAACTCGACGGTCATTGTGCGTGGAGAAACCGGCACCGGCAAAGAGCTCGTCGCTCACGCCTTGCACCGCGAAAGTCACAGGGCGCATCAGCCCTTTGTCAAGCTCAATTGCGGCGCCATCCCGGCGGAACTGATCGAATCCGAACTCTTCGGCTACGAGGAGGGCGCCTTCACCGGCGCCAAAAGGACAGGGAAGAAAGGCAAGTTCGAACTGGCCGACAAAGGAACCTTGTTCCTGGACGAGGTGAGCCAGCTCTCCGCGGCGGCACAGGTCAAACTGCTGCGCGCCTTGCAGGAGAAGGAAATCGAACGGGTGGGAGCTCTGACGTCGATTCCGGTCGACGTCAGGATCGTCGCCGCAACCAACGACGATCTCGGGGAATTGGTCAGGCGGGGCTCGTTCCGGGCCGATCTGTTCTACCGATTGAACGTCATTCCCATCGCCGTGCCTTCGCTGCGCGAGCGGTCGGCGGACATCCCCGTCTTGGTGGAAAGCTTCGTCAAGAAGTACGGCAATCAGGCCGGTTTGAGCTCGGTCTCGGTCGCGCCCGACGCGCTCGCCTTGCTCCTCGACTACGAGTGGCCCGGCAATATCCGCGAGCTGGAAAACGCCGTCGAACGCGCCATTGGCATGTGCAACGGCAATGTCCTCGCGATCGATCACTTCGAATGGCTGGCGCCGAAACGCCAGTACACAATGATGGCGGCGAATGGAAGGACGCTGGAGGAAGCCAAGGCCGAGTTCGAGAAGGCCATGATCGTCGATGCGCTTCGGTCCACCGTCGGCAACATCAAGAAGGCGGCTGGTCTTCTCAAGGTGGATCGGTCCCTGCTGTATCAGAAGATGCGTCGCCTCGGCATCCAGTATCGCTGATTGCGCTGCGGCCGGAGAGCGAATGGGCGCGACCTCTCGTCGGAATGACCCACTTTCGGTCGATGAACACGCCAGGTTCCCCCTTTTTGATGGGAGGAGCCATTGACCGGCGATGGGTGCACGTCGGACTGGTCGGCGGTCAGACATGGGTCTGACAATTGCGGATGCCACGAACGGAACAAGAACCCAACACGCCTGCTCCCCACAACCCATATAGTTGTGGACAACTTGACGCATTGAAGACAACCGCGCGCTATGAGACTGTGGTTGTGGTCCGAAGAAGCGACTCCTCCCTGCCTCTTCTTCGTATTATTTACGCGTCGGAACTGCGTATAGCTGCCTGAGTGCGCCGTCCCGCGACTGATTGCAGAAGAGGGCGCACCGTGCAGACCAGTATGATTTCCCACTCGGATGAAGCACGCGACGCCCTAGTCAGCTCAGACCGGTCGGCTGACTTAAAACGGCCGGCGAACCGCAATTGAGCAATTGCAAACGCTGGCGCAGCGCTATCAAATTGCCCTCGACAATATCTCGCCAGGAGTGGCCTTCTTCGATGCGGAGGAGCGACTGATCCTGTGCAGTCGCCGCTACACGGAAATCTACCGCCTTGATTACGACCGGCTCACGTACGGGATGACGCTACGGGAGGTGATCGAACTGCGCCTGGTCGCCGGAACCTGTCCGTTGACCGTCGATGACTACCTCTCATTCACACGTTCAATCACTTCCAAGAAAGCTGCCCGCGCCTGGAGCCTCACGCTCGCCGACGGCCGAAGCATTGCGATCCGCCACCAGCCTAGCCCCGACGGAGGCTGGGTGTCGACGCACGAGGACGTCACCAACCTTCAAGAGAGACGGCTATTGATCGAGGAGCGCCTCTCGGTGCAGAGGCTGATTGACTTGGTTCCCGACAACCTCTGGATCAAGGACGCCAACAGGTGCTTCGTTGTCGCCAACCTCGCGACGGCCCAACGCATGGGCTATCCGTCTCCGCTGGAGGTTGTCGGCAAGTCCGATCTCGAACTCTGTCCATGGGAAACTGCGCAGAAGTATCTCGCCGACGAGGAAGCGGTTCTCACGACCGGGCGTCCGATGATCGACCGTGACGAATACGTCCTAAGCCCCGACGGCGGCAAGCTGTGGATATCAACGACCAAGGTGCCGCTGCGCAACGGGAAGGGCGAAATCGTCGGTATTGTCGGCGTCTCCCGCGACGTCACCGCGCGCCGTAGAGCCGATGCGTTACGCGAAGGCGAAGCGGAGATTCTCGAGATGATCACCTCGGGGTCGCCGGCCGGGAGCGTCCTTGACAGCCTCGTTGATCTCGTCGAATCTCAGTTGTCAGGACTCTTCGGTTCAGTGCTTCTTATCAATGAAGACGGCCTGAGCATCGGGCATTGTGCAGCGCCGAGCCTGCCGCCAGAATACCTCAAAGTCGCTACCGGGCTTCCCATCGGCCCCGACGTCGGGCGCTGCGGAAGCGCGGGTTACACTGGCGAACTGGTGGTGGCCGCCGATATCGCCTCCGATCCACGTTGGGCCAATTATCGCGACGCGGCCGCTAAGCTCGGGTTTCGGTCGTGCTGGTCTGCGCCGATCGTGTCGAAGGGCGGCAAATTGCTCGCTGTGTTCACCGTCTACTCGACGACCGCGCACGATCCGACCGAAGACGAGTTGCAACTTGTGCACAAAGCGTCCCGAATAGCGGCCATCGCTATCGAGCGTGAGCGCATCGAGCGTCCGCGAGCTTAGCGCCTACGCTCGCATTTTGGACGTTCTATCCCCGCATCGGCGAAAGGCTGAGTCCTTGCGCGAGCACAAGTCCGCGGAAGTGAGCTTGTCGGCATCGGGCATGGTGGGAAGATAGATTCATGGCCGGTTGTCGCAAATAACTCCCTGAATGGTCACGCCCTGCGGGGCCGCCTCCGGCGGGCAGGGGTCCATTTCCGCTGAGGACGCGCGACAATGGAAGCACTTGCGCGCCCGATCCAGATCACTGCCCGGTAGCATGTCGGATTCGGTCACGGGCACATGCACCCACCCGCAATGCGGGACAGCGTAGAAGCGTTCCAGGTTAGATCATCGCAAAGACCCCGAAAAGTCGCGGCTCAAGATTGGGTCATCGCTCGAAATCTCAGCGCTCGATATCACGATCTCGACGCCTGACGAGGCCCTGGATCGCAACGCGGGTCGCATCGTCCTGCGCGCTCAATTTCTCGACGCGCGAGGGCGAGCGGCCGGCTTGTGGATGGCGGTCTGAATCCGCGCTTATCCGGCGGCGGCGCTAAAACTGGCACAAGTTTTGCGCTGATATCTTGGCGGGCTGAGTGCGGAGCGATAGATCCCTGTCAACGCCGCAAGCCGCCGGAGGCGGTGGCCAAAGGCCAGCGTTTACAGGGATCTATCGTCCGCCAAAATCGACCGAAGAGATCGGTGGCGTGGCAGCATCGCATCTTCTCCTACACAGATTACTTCAGCGATCGGCCTGGCAAGCCGCCGGATAAGCACGGATTCTCGCCGCCGGCAACACGGCTTTCTCCGCGAGTTGGAACACCTGTTCGGCAGACTGAATCCGCTGCTCAGCCTCAAGGATGCGAAGAAAGTCGAGCGTGCTGATTTCGACGATCCGTTCGCGGTCGCGCACAACGACGCGCCTCAACACAGCTGTTTCCTCGCAGAGCAGCAGGCCACGCTCTGAACCCTGCAATCGGTCGGGTTCCTCGATGACATCGACCGCGGCGCGCTCGCCTAAATCAGGTTCACGGAGCGTCGGGGCGGTGACGCGCGCCAAATCGTACTGCTCATAAGCCTTGGTCGCCGCAATCTCGACCTGCGAGCGATGCGCCTTGACCCAATCGATCACGTCCTGGACGCCGAGACGCGCCGCATCGCGCGTGGCTTCATGCAACACCGCGTCGGGAATGACGACATCGGCGTCGATGTAAAGGAGATAGCCCAATGACTGCGCAACCGCCAGGGTAATCAACGGCCCGGTATCAAAGACGAAAAGCTTCAGATCCCGGGACATGCTTCGGGAACATCCAAGCGCGCGCGCGGCTGATCTGTTCTTCACGGCCGGCGACCGGGGCCCGCGGCAGCGGCAATTCGTGCTCACTCAGCAAGAGCAGGACATCGCCATAGCTCACCCCGCCGAGGCGACGGCGCAATTCGAGCGCCGTCATGTCCCCGCGCGAAAAGGACTCCAGCGCCTGTTTTTCTTTTTCGTTCTCGGTCATGGTTTGTTCATAGCATGGGCGGCGTGTTCTGCATCCTCTATTCCCTACCATAAAAGCGTGCGCCAGGGCGGGCGCAAGGGGGTGCGATTCAAAGCGATGCAGAGTAGGTTCGGTTTGGACTGATTTGGCGGGAGAATTCGGATGGCGGGCTCGCAGTTCAAGGACGCCGGCCTTGGAAGCGGGGTAGCTGGCTGCCAATCTTTACGCATCGTTGGGCGCCCCGCCTGAGTATATTCCGAATCGTGACAAGAGGGACAAAGGGGGGACATCGTGCCCGCGCCGGGGCGACTGAATGGGAAGCACGACATGCGGTGTTATTTCCTTAGAGGCGGCCATATCGTAGCCGTTAAGGAGCTTACCGGGCTCTCGGACAAAGAGGCCATCGTAAAAGCCCAGGTGCTGTTTTCGGAGAGCGAGCTCCCTGTGGGGGCCTTTGAGGTGTGGGATCAGACGCGCGTACTCGTCAGGCATCCGCCCATCGCTCAAGAGCCCGCAAGGGCTGGCGGACCAGCGCCAATGGAAGGCGAAGCGCGGTGGCACATGGTTTTGATGCCGAGCCGATGACCATCAACGAAAAGTCCTCCCCCCGTATTGCGCCGATGGCGGCAATCGGCGCACGGCCCTCGCGGGCCGACGGTAACTCAGGCCCTCGGCCCGGCGCTATGTGAACCAACGGCCCCGTGATCTGCGCCATCGCCATGCGCGTCGCTATATCGATTCCGACGCGCTTGCCGGTCACCCGGGCCACGATGCGTGCGACGCGCTGCCAATGAGCGGGCGTTCGGCCGGTGTAAGTCGTCCGGTCGGGGATCATCTAGCGTTCGCGCTGGCGAGCCTCGCCGTAGGTCTCTTAACTCCGAGAGTAAACACAATGGGTAGAACGTATGACACGCGTTTCTTTTTCCATGGAGAGACGGACGATGCAATCAAGGTGAGTGTTGGCGGCGATGCAGATAAAGGAGTTCTGGCTGCCCAAATCCCAAATCCACTACTACTTACAATCGCCTCAAACAGTACATGTCAATCTTCCTGCGCAGCTATTCGTTGATAGGGGGTTAGATGGCGATGTCTATTGAAGGGATTGAAGGGCTGCATTAAATGTAGGGATTGCGTAAGCGATTTGAGTGAAAGCAGGCTTAGCGGAAACTCACCGCAATGCCCGAGACCATCAGCTCAATCGGGAGGCCGCAATTCAAAGCGATGCAGAGGAGGTTCGGTTTGGACTGATTTGGCGGGAGGAATTCGGACTTGGAGTTGAGCGATGATGCGCTGATGGCGGCTTTGCGGGCGCATCCCGAGCTTCGCAAGCTGGTGTCATCGATCGCGCCGGCGGTCGAAAGCGACGAGGGGGAATTGACGGAAGCCGACGCTGCGGAAGAGCGCTTGGTGGAGGAGATGCGTCTTCTGGGACGGGAGGCGCTGCGCAGTTGGGCCGAGACCCGAGCGGAGGCGACGGAGCGGGAATTTCATCAACGCCCTCAGATGCATCGCCAAGGTGAAAAAAACTCCGCTGGCATACGAAATTTGGCGAACTAGAGGTCCGGGAGTCGCAATATCGGTTCGGGACGCAGTGGGCGCCTCCCTTCGTGCTCGGGGCGAAGAGCGACTGGAACGCCGATTGGAAAGCCCTCGCCCAACCCAGCTCCGCCGTCGCCAATGACAACAGCCCTCAAAAATCACTGCGCCGCACCGAGTGACTGCATCGGTTTGGATCGCACCGGCGCAAGGGCGACCCGGGTGGGTGGACGATGCCGGGCGCCCACCGCCGAGCGCGCCTGAAAGCGGCCGCGAGAGGCGTCGGATTGTCGCAGGGGTTCCGCTGAGGCGTCGGTCGCGGCCTCGGAGTGTGTGCGGCATCCAGCACTGTGTGATAAATCCACACACCCGCCGACAAGCCCGCAAATGAGGCGAGATTACGTTACTGCCGCCACGGACCGTGCGCCGGGGTGTGAGCAATCCGCACACAGAAGATGACTCAACTCCCGCAATTCCTACAAAAAAGTAAAAGGCACGAGACTTGCCAGTTAGAGCCCGATCAAAGCTCAGCCCGACTTTCTCAACCGAGGTAGCGCGCGAGCGGAAAGGCGCGTGGAATCAAGGGTAGGCTGCCGAAGGTCTCCACTACATGGGGCGCAACGGGAGCTGCGCCGCCGGACCGGGAACGGCGATTCGCGGCGGCGGCTGCGGCGGCAGGGCGAGGCCGAGTCGTTGCAGGAGAGGCTCTGGTCGACATTCGGCTCGGTGTGTCGGCACATGATTAGGTTCGGCCGTCGGTGGTGGGGAAGTGGACGTCGAGCATTTGTATGCCGGCGAGCTTGTCGAGCACGGCGCGCGGGGTGAGGCCGGCGGCCATCGGCCGGAGCCGGGCGCGCAGCGTGACGTGCAGGCAATAGGCGAGGAAGGCCACGAAGATGTGCGCCTCGACGCGGCTCTCGAGCTGGTGGTAGATCGGCCGGAGTTGCAGATCGTCCTTGAGGTTCTTGAAGGCCGCCTCGACTTCGACGAGTTGAATGAGAACCGCCACAGGTCGGCGGGATCGCGCCCAGACATGTTGGTGCGCAAAAGGTAGCGGCCTTCGCGCCGGCGCGCCTGGCGCAGCTTGCGGTTGAGCGCGTAGTCAAGGCGGCGGTGTGGGGATCGACCTTGATGTCGAGGAAGCGCCACGCCGCGGGCGCCTTGGCTTTGGCGGCGCCGAGCTTCATCAGTAGGCTCTCGCGGGTGAGGTCCATCAGCGCCAGCTTCGCGGCGCGCCCACAGCCATTTCAACCGCCGCTTCCGCATGGCGCGCTCCTTGTCGATGCGCGCCTGGCTCTGGGCGAACACGTAGGCTCGTCGTCCTCGGCAAGAGCTTCACTCGACGCCTGGGCGCACCTATCATGCCACGGCGGGCGGAGCAGAGCTTCCAGCTTGCCAGGCGTCCCTTGGGCGTCCCCACCAGATAGGCGACCGGCGGATCGGCTTGCCGCATTTCGTCGAGCACGTCCTCGGTGGGGATGCCGCGGTCCATCACCCAGATGCGCTCCGCTTTGCCGTACTGCGCCTCGATCTTCGAAAGGAAGGCGTGCAGCGTCGTCTTGTCGGAAGTATTGCCGGGCAGAACCTCGTAGGCGAGCGGAAAGCCCTCGGGCGTCACCACGAGCGCAATGACCACCTGCACGCAGTCCGGACGCTTGTCGCGGCTGTAGCCAAAGCGGCGTTTGTCGCTGTCGTCGTCCGGCGGGTCGGATTCGAAGTACGTGCTGGTCAGATCATAGAGAAGGACGTCGAAGCGGGCGCCGAACAGATCCTGCCACCGCCGGCGCAATGCGTGAACAGCGCCGGCTTGTGCTCGACGAGCTTGTCGAGGCAACGATAGAGCGCGTTCTTTCGACCAGCGCGAAATCTTCGCCGAGCAGATCGCCCATGGCGCTTTGCTCGAACCAAGCCGGTGTAAACGCCATTCGCTGCCCGGATCGATGAGCCGGTAACACGCCAGCGTCTGGAGAATGTGCCGCCAGCAGGTTCCTTCGCGGGAATCGGCAGACGGGCCGCCCAGAAGCGGTCGAGTTCCAGTTGCTCGTAGAGCTGGCAGGCGAGCCAGCAGCGCCCCATTGCCGCGGCCGGTGTAGTTGCATGGCCCCGAGCCGGATCTGCACGCCGTGGCCCTCGGCGTGTTCGGGCAGCGGCCGATCGGCGGGGAACAGGGCCAATTGGGTCGGCTGTCGCGCCTCCTGGTCGAAAGCTTGGATCACCCGGCACCACGCCTCCTCCTGGCTGTCGTTGATCTCGCCAAGATAAAGCACCTGGCGCTGCACCACCTTGCCGCCGGCGCAGCGCTTGCTCTCGACAATGCTCCAGTAGCAGTGCTCCTTGCCGTCCTTGAGACGGCGATTCGGTCGCAAGTACATGGCGACCCCAGTCTACGCCAAACGCGCAATTGAAAAGATACTAGGTCTCCACTACACGGCGATTTCAAAACCCGGCCATTGATCCGACTCGTCTTTTGCTCCTTCCC
>CAVYON010000008.1:0-9931 GCA_963770035.1 uncultured Alphaproteobacteria bacterium
TAGTTTCGCGACGCATCTTCTGGAGAGCGGGGTCGACATTCGCATCATCCAGGTGTTGTTCGAAATGGCTACATAGTGCCCACGAACAGCCGGCTGAGGCCCGGATCAGCTACCGATTCCATCCGCGCTTCGGCGAACTGGTGGAGATCAGGCGACGGCTCGAAACCGGCGGCGTCGAGTTTGTCGTCGTGCTCCAACCCGACGGCTCATTCGCCTGCTTGCCGGCCTGGATGACGGAAGCGGCGGCAACTCGTTTCACGATCGGTGACGAGCCGCGCTTTCCACTCCATATTCTGCGCGCGATGCGCATGGAGGTCGATGCGCTCCTAGGCTTTCTCCTGCCCGAATCAAAAACGGAGGAAGCCCAGAATGGAGCGCAAATCCGAACATCGCCAACCAAGCCTGTTCGACGAGGAGACGCCGCTCGTGAAGCCATGCCCGGCTCGCAAGGTCGAACTTGCGGGCGTCGTGGAAGCTCTGCTCCGCGAGATCGCAGCGACGCTGGTCCAACGAAAAGACGGGGTGAGAATCCATGAGCAAGATCACGGCTGAGCATCTGCAACGCATCGCTTGCGTCTATATTCGCCAATCAACCCCCGATCAGCTCGTGCACAACCTCGAGAGCCAGCGCCGGCAATACGGGCTGGCCGATCGCGCCAGGCAGCTTGGCTGGGCGACTGTCGAAATCATCGACGACGATCTCGGACGATCCGGCGGAGGCGTCGCCCGTCCGGGCTTCGAGCGGCTGTTGGCCGCAATTTGGGACCGTCGCGTCGGTGTGGTGCTTGCCATCGAGACTTCGCGCCTCGCCCGCAACGGACGCGACTGGCACACGCTGATAGAGTTCTGTGGATTGGTCGGCACGATCCTCGTCGACGAGGACGGAATTACGATCCTCGCCATCCCAACGATCGATTGTTGCTGGGCATGAAAGGTACGATGAGCGAACTCGAGTTGTCGCTGTTCCGCCAGCGCTCGCAGGAGGCGTTGCGCCAGATGGCGCGTCGCGGCGATCTGGTTCTCGGCGTGGCCGCGGGCTATGTGAAAGTCGGGCGCGGACGGATCGAAAAGGATCCGGACCAGCGTGTGCAACAGGCCATTCAACTCGTCTTCACGAAATTCGCCGAGTTCCAGAGCGCGCGGCAGGTGCACGTCTGGATCAGAGACGAAGGGATCGAATTGCCCGCCAAATCGCGGCGGAGCGAGGCGCATGGCGTCGTGTGGCGCTTGCCGCCCTACAACATCGTGCACAACATCCTGACCAATCCGATTTATGCCGGCGCCTATGCATTCGGACGCACGACGAGCCGGATCAGCGTGGTGGACGGCCGCAAGCGGGTTCGTCGTGGCGTGCACCGGCCGATCGATGAATGGGATGTCCTGATCAAGGACCATCATGCCGCCTACATCAGCTGGGAGGAGTTCGAACGCAACGTCAAAGCAATCGCCAACAACGCGACCGGCATGAGCAGCGCGCTCGCTCGCGGGGCGGCCCGCGAAGGCGAGCTTTTGCTGCCTGGGCTTCTGCGGTGCGGCCACTGTGGCCGCAAGGCGATTGAAGTCCAGTCGAGCGAGACCACGGCGGCTGAGCGGCAACTGGAACTCTCCCTGCAGCAGGCCCGCTATGAGGCCGCTCATGCCCGTCGACAGTATGATGCTGTCGATCCGGCCAACCGGCTCGTCGCCGGCGAGTTGGAGCGCCGCTGGAACGAGGCTTTGCAAGCCATCGCCCGGATCGAGGGCGACATCGCGGCCACGATCTCGCGGCGTCCGCCGCCGCTTGGCGAGCCGGAGCGGCAGCAACTCCTTGCGCTCGGCGCCGATCTCGAACGCGCCTGGTCGCATTCCGCCGCGACGCCTGCGACCCGTAAGCGGATTCTGCGCACTGCGATCTCGGAGGTTGTCGTGCGTCGCGATGGCGCGATCATTCATGCGGTCCTGCACTGGCAAGGCGGCGATCATACCGAGCTCCAGGTGAAGCAGCGGCTGAACGCAGCCGGCCGACATAATCCGCGCATTCCGGATGATACGATCGCGCTCATGCGCGAGCTGGCCCGCCTGATGCCGGACCGTCAGATTGCGCGCCTGCTCAACCGCATCGGCGTCGCGACCGGATATGGCAATGCCTGGACGCAGGAGCGCGTCCGCGGCTTCCGCAATCATCACGAGATCGGCTGCTACCGGGACGGCGAATGGGCCGAGCGCGGCGAGATCACGCTCGAGGAAGCAGCCAAAATCATCGGGGTGTGCAATATGACGGCGTTGCGCATGCTTCGCCGTGGCGAGATCAAGGGCCGGCAGGTCTGTCCGGGCGTTCCCTGGGTCATCAGGACAGCAGACCTGGTCGGATTGACTGGGCGGAAGCGGCCAGACCGTCCGCTAACACCAAATCCCGATCAGCGGGCCTTTAATTTTCAATGAGTTGATTCAAGGTGCTTTATGACGCGTGTCCGCTCGGACATTCGCGGCTCGAGACGACGACACGCTATGCCCACGTCTCGACCGAGATGATCGCCGGCACGGCCAGTCCGCTCGATAGGCTCTCACTCAGCGTGACGCCGCCGAGATAGCCGGTGCAGGTTCGGCCGGCGTTCGAACTGGCCGACGTCTTCCGCCGTCACGGCGAGCGTTACGAACGGGCGAACGCTGGACATCTCGGGCGCGTGGAGCGGCGCGTGATCGCAGCGATCACGGCCTGCCGCACGGCTGCGCTCGGCGGCCATGTCGAGCGCTGCAGCGCCGTGCGCATCTCCTGCAACTCTTGCAGAAACCGCCATTGCGGCAAGTGTCAGGGGGCGGCGCGCGCCGAGTGGCTCGCGGCGCGGCAGGCCGAGCTGCTGCCAGTTCCCTACTTCCACGTCGTCTTCACCCTGCCGCCGGCCGTGGCCGAGATCGCCTTCCAGAACAAGCAGCCGGTCTACGGCCTGCTGATGCGCGCGGCGGCCGAGGCGCTCATGACGCTCGCCGCCGAGCGCCTCGGCGCCAGGATCGGCCTGATCGCCGTCTTGCACACCTGGGGACAGACGCTGACCCATCACCCCCATGTCCATTGTCTCGTCCCCGGCGGCGGCCTCGCCCTCGACGGCCGGCGATGGGTCGCCTGCAAACCCAACTTCCTGCTCTCCGTCCGCGCTCTGTCGAAGACATTCCGCCGGCTCTTCCTGGACCGGCTGGCGGCACTCTTTCACCGCGGCGAACTCGGCTTCTTCGGCGAACTCGCCCCGCTCGCCGACCCCGGCGCCTTCGCCGGGCGCGTCTGCGCGCTCTCGCGAGAGCCCTTCGTCGTCTATGCCAAGCCGCCGTTCGGTGGACCCGAGCGCGTGCTGGCCTATCTCGCCCGATACACGCATCGCACCGCGATCGCCAATTCGAGGATCGTCGCCGTCGACGATGATCACGTGACGTTCTCCTACAAGGATTATCGCTGCGGCGGCCGCAGCGGCGTCATGCGCCTCGCCCCGCACGAGTTCATCCGACGGTTCCTGCTGCGCGTCCTGCCCGACGGCTTCCACCGCATTCGTCACTATGGCTTTCTCGCCAAGGGCGACCGAGGCGAGACCCTCGCGCGCGTGCGAAACCTGACGAGCGCCAGGTCAGCCGCCGAGTCCGCCAACGGCCCGGCGGGGACCGCCGACCCTCAACCTCAACCAGACGACGGGGCCCTCCCTCCGTGCCCGCACTGCGGTGGCCGCATGCGCCGCGTCGGCCCTGTTCCACCGTCGACCGGCCCCTTCCGATGCGACACATCATGACAACGACCGCTCGCCCGATCTCGCTTCCTTTCCTCACTCGAACCCGCCGCCTCGCGGCGCAGCCGGCGCTCGGCTTCAACGCGCCATTCCTTCCGCGCCCGGCTCGTTCCGCCTTCGCCCAGCCGTCGTCCGAGCGGTCAGGCGCCCGACCCAGTCGTTCGACGATCGACAGCCGCAGCCTCCCCGACCGCCAAGCCCAGCGCCTGCACCGACAGCCTGCGCGCTTTCCCCATAGCGGCTAACCGGCCCGCGCCTTCGTTCAATCCGGCTTATGTGAGGTCGCCTTCCGTGACGCACAAACCTGCGCGCCGGCGACCTCACATAACCCTCCAGATTCAGAGGACGGCCTAATCCGATCAATAAACGGGCGCGTTACCACCCTTGTGCCCGGCACGGCGTGCCTATTCTGCCGGAGCCGGATTACGCCTGAAAGAGTCGGTTTCGAATCCCTCCGCGCAACAAATCCAGAGCGGGCAGAACAGCTAGAGAGAGAGGGCTACATACCGGAACTTGGCGAGCCGGCGCCGGCTGTCATCCCGTTCACCACGACCGTGGCTTCATCCGCTATCGGGGAATTCCTGCACCGACTGACAGGCTACATGGGGCGCGACCAGAATAGCTCCGAGCTTCTTCATTTATTCGATAGAAGGAAGATCGGACGAAACAGCAAACCGTCACGGCCAGACTGTTTTTGTGGGGATCGATCGTTTTGGTGCCGCGGTGATGCCCGGCCCCTGCTCGATACGACATGGCGAACGGAATGAGCCTGCTTAGCCCGACTTCACCAACTGGGGGTATGCGGCGAGGCGAACACATTGGAATCGCTGAGGGGCGAGTCCAAAGGTCGGCACTACAGGGGGTGAGAGTTCAGGCGGCTTTGGCGTCGGTCGCGGCGGCGATTTTCGGCGGCGGCTGCGCGGGGAGCTCGAGTTTGAGGCGTTGCAGCAGAAGCAGGTGATCGGTCTCCGGCTCGGTATGGCGGGACAGGAGGACGGTTCGGCCGTCGGTCGTGGGTAATTCGACGTCGATCATCTGGATCGCGGCGAGCTTTTCGAGCACGGCTTTGGGCGTCAGTCCCGGCGCCAGCGCCTTCAACCGTTGTTTGAGCGTGACCATCAGGCAGTAAGCCAGAAACGCCACGAAAATATGGGCTTCGATGCGGGTTTCGAGTTGGTGATGGATGGGGCGGACCGAGAGGTCGTTCTTCAGTTCCTTGAAGGCCTGCTCGATTTCGACCAGTTGCAGATAGAGCCGCCAGAGATGGCCGGGATCGTCGCCGTTGATGTTGGTGCGCAGGAGATAGCCGCCCTCGCGGCGCCGCGCCGCCCGAAGCTTCTTGCGATTGATCGCGAAATGGAAGGTTTGCGGCGTGACCGGCTGGTCCTTCGTCGGCGTGTGGATCGTCATCAGGCCATAGGCCTTGCCGGCTTCTTTCTTGGCCGCGCCGAGTTTGAGCAATAGCTCGTCGCGCGTCAGGTCTTGCGCCTGGAGTTCGCGGAGACGCTTGATCAGCTTGCGTAGGCGGCGACGGCGCATCGCCTGTTCCTTCTCGCGCCGGGCTTCGCTCCGGGCGAACACGTAGGTCTCTACCCCGTCTTCGATCAATTTGACCCGCACGCTCTCGCGCACGTTTTCCCACGGCTTGACCGCGAGCGCCTTTTCCAACTTGGTCAGCCGCCCGCGCGGCGTGCCCACGAGATAATGGATCGGCGTCGACGAGCCCCGCATCTCGGCCAGGACCTCCTCGGTCGGAACGCCGCGATCCATCACCCAGGTGCGTTTGGCGGCGCCGTATTGCGCCTCGATCTTGGCTAAAAACGCCTTCAGCGTCGTCTTGTCCGAGGTGTTGCCGTCCATGACCTCGTAGGCCAACGGAAAGCCGTCCGGTGTGACGATCAGCGCGATCACCACCTGCACGCAATCGGAACGCTTGTCGCGGCTGTAGCCAAACTTCCGCTTGCCCTCTTCTGGCGGATCGCATTCGAAATAGGGGCTCGTCAGATCATACAGCAGCACCTCGAAATCGGCCTGAAACAGGTCCTTCCAGCGCTCGCGCAGAAACGTGAACAGCGCTTTCTTGTGCTCCGCCAGCTTGTCCAGGCAACGATAGAGAGTGTTGGGCAGTGCGAGGGCGGCATCCTCGCCGAGCAGATCGCCCATCGCGCTCTCATCGAACCATTGCCGATGCAGCCGCCACTCGCTGCCCGGCGAGATCAGCTGATAGCTCGCCAGCGTCTTCAGAATGTTCAACCAGCTCGTTCCCTCGCGCGAGGGCGGCAGCGCTGGCCGCCAGAAATCGTCCAGTCGCAATTGCTCCCAAAGCTCCATCGCCAGCCAGCACGCGCCCCATTGGCGCGGCCGGCGCAACCGCATCTCGCTCAACCGGATCGAAACCACGTCGCAGTCGAGGGCCGGCGCGACGCGGTCCTCGGGGAAAAGCGCGATCTCGGTCGAGCGTCCGCCTTCGTCGAACGCCTCGATCGCCCGGCTCCAACCCGCGCGCTGGCTGTCGTTGATCTCTCCGAGATAGAGCACCTGCCGTTGAACGACCCGCCCACCCTCGACGCGCCAATTCTCCACCACCGACCAGGCCCGATGCTCCTTGCCGTCCTTGCGGCGAATCTTGTGGCGCAAAAACATGCCCGAGAACTCGCGCCGCCCCGAACGCCGCGCAAGGGCCTTGGTCGGCACTGCAGACGATTCTCGGACACTCGGCCCAATACAATCAATGACTTGGCGCGCTCGCATACCCCGAAAATCGCAAAAATCGGCGCGAGTTGGTGAAGTCGGGCTAGCAAATTTAAGACTTTTTGGCGAAACCTTCGGCGCAGACGCCGGATTGATCAAATCGTGCATGTTGAAAG
The DNA here is from genome assembly GCA_963770035.1 of uncultured Alphaproteobacteria bacterium. Lineage (GTDB taxonomy): Bacteria > Pseudomonadota > Alphaproteobacteria > Rhizobiales > Beijerinckiaceae > Roseiarcus. Next base: position 6,617 of record CAVYON010000008.1, read on the forward strand.
CATGCAAGACGTTCCGAAGAAGCTGAAGGGTACGCTCTATATTGTCGGCAAGCCGAGACCGAAATGGGCGATCCTCGCCTGTCCCTGCCGATGCGGGGAGCGTATTGACGTTAACTTGATGGAGAGTTGCCGGCCCTCTTGGCAGCTTACTTCCGACGGCAAAGATGTCTCTTTGCATCCATCATTGTGGATGCCAAAGGAAAAGTGCGGCAGCCACTTCTGGATACGACGGAATTGAGTTGACTGGGTGTTGTATCGCGGGATTCCTCGCCCTTCCGGAAATCGTTTGACCGAATCAGCGGGGTCGATTCCAATCGCCGGGTGAAGACGAATCGAAATTTCCTCAGCCCGGCGGATCGGGCCATCCTGACGGAGATCGCCAAGGACGGGCTGGAGGAGAGCCGCATTACCCGTCGGGCGAACGCCATCCTTCTGCTCGACAAGGGATGGTCCTACGCCGAGGTCGCCGAAGCGCTGTTCATCGACGATTCGACCGTCCGTGCCTGGTTCAAGGCCTACAACGAAGGCGGCGTCGAGGGGCTCATCCTGTTCGACCTGAAGGGCGGAACCAGCCCGCTGTCGCCTCCCCAGATCGACGAATTGCGCGCCTGGGCGACGGAGGTGCTGCCGACGTCGACTACCGAAATCGGGCAGTTCATCCTAGAGAAGTTCGGTGTCGACTATGGCCGCTCCGGGCTGATCAAGCTGATGAACCGGATCGGCTTTGACTGGAAGAAGCCGGAATCCGTGCCCGGCAAGATCGACGTGGAAACCCAGCAGAAGTTCATCGACGCGCACGAGGACTTGCGCAACTCGCTCGGCCTGGACGAATCCGTCGTCTACGTCGACGCCGTCCATCCGACCCACCAAGCTCAGCCGGCGGGACGCTGGCTGCCGCGCGGACAGCGCTGCGCGCTCCCCTCGGCGTCGGGGCGCGACCGGCTGAACCTGCACGGCGCGATCGATCTGGAGACCGGACAGACCCGCATCATGGACGTCGAGACCGTCGACGCGACAAGCACGATCCACTTGTTCGAAGCGCTGGAGAACGCCCAGTCGACGATGAGCCGCATCCACGTCTTCCTCGACAACGCCCGCTACCACCACGCCAAAGCCGTCCAGGAGTGGATGCAGCAGCCGGGACGGCGCATCGTCCTGCACTTCGTGCCGACCTACTGCCCCCACCTCAACCCAATCGAACGGCTGTGGAAGGTGATGCACCAGAACGTCACCCACAACAAATGCTACGCCAAATTCCGCGATTTTGCCGAAGCCGTGCTCGGCTTCCTGCGCAAGACCGTGCCGGAGCGGTTCGACGAATTCTCGTCGTCCATCACCGACAATTTCCGCGTCATCAACCCGAAGGACTTTCGGATCCTCGCGTGACGCCGCTATAGGTTGCGCGCAAGCAGCTTGCGCGGCGCGCCGCACGCCGTGGCGTCAATTCAGAGATTCTTTCGTTTCGGGTTTCCCGTCGGGGGTCTCCCGAAAAGAGAACAGTATCTTGATGAACCCCCGCAGCTTGTCCTTGTGGCAGCCGCGCCGATTCAATGCTGACGGGCTGCCGACAGCCGCAGGCGCTTCGATCGCCGTGTCTTGTAGGCGGACAATGTCAATATATATATTGACATTGTCGCGATGGTCGTACACTTATATATTGACATTATCTGGTTAGTCATATACATATAAATATACATTCTGTATCAATGTGTAAACAGATGAGTTGACAATGACCGTCAAGACCGTCGTCCGGCAGCAGTACCAGCGCCTCGTCGACAGCGCGAGCAGTTGCGCTGGCTTGCGCACGCCGCCGGAAGGCTGGCTGCGCACCGTGCGCAAAGCCCTCGGGATGTCTGGCGCTCAACTCGCCAAGATAATGGAAGTCACGCGAGCGCGTGTCGCGCAAGCCGAACATGCCGAACTGAGCGGGGGCGCGACCCTCAAGTCCATGCAGGCTGCCGCCGAGGCCATGGGGTGCCGGTTCGTGTACGCCATCGTTCCGGAGAAGCGCATTGAGGATATAATCATCGCGCAGGCCCGAAAAAAGGCCATGGCTCTCGTCGGCACGGCCAGCACGCACATGGCTCTGGAAAGCCAGACTCTGCCGGACGACAAGATCGCTCAGGAGGTGGAACGGCTGACGCGCGAACTCGCGCGAGAGATGCCCTCGGATTTCTGGAACGATCAATGACGGGGGCGATGGAATATCCAGACGGGGCGACGCCGCTTGACCCCGACGAGCTCGGCGGCCTGAAATTCAAGCACATCACGACGCGCGAGGAGCTCGACGAGCTTGAGCAAGCCAATATCGAGTCCGGATTGCGATGGCTCGCCCGGCAAAAGGGCGATGTGCTGACCGACGCCTTTGCCGTGACCCTTCACAAGCGGTTGTTCGGCGAGGTGTGGGACTGGGCCGGCTCGTTCCGGCGCACCGGCAAGAACATCGGCATCGATCCGCTCCATATCGGCGTCGAGCTGCGCACCCTCATGGATGACGCGCGCTACTGGACCGAGCATGGGACCTACGCTCCCGTTGAATCCGCGGTGCGGCTTCATCACCGCCTGGTCGTCATCCATCCGTTTCCGAACGGCAATGGAAGGCATGCCCGCATCATGGCCGATGCCATGCTGCGCCGCGTTTTTCGCGTGGACCCGATCGACTGGGCCGGGGGCCATGACCTGCAGAGAATGAACGAGCGGCGGATCGCCTATATCGCGGCGCTCAAGGCCGCGGACCGGGGAGATTTCGGGCCGCTTCTCACATTCGCGGGAGCGGAAGCCGGGTCGCCATCGGGGAGGGGAGCCTGATATGGCCGGGGATTTTGCCGCCTGTCCCGAGTGGACAGAATACAAGAAAAAGAGCGGCCTTGATCCGCTCGGCATGCAGAACAGCAGCATCAACCTGTACCAGCGCTTGCTGCCCGGCATCAGCAACGTGACATTGCGTGTCCGCTACTACGGCTTCTATGCCTGGCTGGCCTCGATCTATGCGCGGCGCAGCGGAGATACCGACCCCAGGACCTGGCAAAAATTCGTCAGGCGCGCGGAAGCGGTCTATGCGCTCGCTGCGCAGCGCCGTGGCGATGAGGGCGGCATGGCGGGCGTTCAGTGGGCCCAGCGCAAGCTGGATGCCGACCAGGAGTTTTTGGTCGAGTTTGCGCGCCACGCCGATCCGGGCGCTGACGGACCGCCCTATTTGCAACAGCCCTGGGGAGCGTATGGCGCAGCCTATGCGAGCCAGCTCTTTGAGATTGGAATCTATGCGGTCGCCAAGGATCCCCAGATACCGGTGCCAAGCCCTGAATTTGGCGAAGC
>CAVYON010000009.1:0-43548 GCA_963770035.1 uncultured Alphaproteobacteria bacterium
CTTAGCCAGCGCTTTCGAAGACGCCGCCGGGCCTCTTGCCGATCGCTTGTTCGAGATCGTGGAACGTGGCTCCGTCTCGCGGGCGGATCTCGATGATTTTGCGCTCCTCACCCCATCCGCCATCGACAGAGACGGGGTCGAACGCGACCTCTACGAAGACCTGTTGTTTGCGAAAGGGACGCTCTCGCGGCCCGCCGACCAGTCCCGCAGTCAGACGCTGCTTCTTCTGCTTCGCGTCGCGTCGCATCTCGGCCGCGTGCCGACCGTCGCGGAGGCCCGGTGGCTGCTTTACGCCGGTGCCGATCAGAAAAACCATCCGATCGAAATCGATGACCCGGCCCTGGAGGAGCAGAGGCGGCGCTGGTGGGTCTATCAGGCAAACGATCTGTTGCACTATAGCTACGAGACCCTTCTGAAATACACCCTCGACACGCTTGAGGATTATCCCACCGGCATCGCGCTCAATAGCCTCCTCGCCGCGTTGGTTTCGGCGCTGTCCGAGGGTCATGACTGGCCTCCCACATCGCGGGATTTTCTCGCAAGCCAGGTGCCCGCGCAGAACGCCAACGGAGACACGCGGAACGCCGAGCGCAGCCTTGTCGATTCTATCGCGCCGACCAGCGGCGTGAACCATCGAACGACGCCCGAGCAGGCGTGGGCGGCCCTGAGACTCCTCGCGGTCGTCGCCAACAGAGCGCATGCCGAAAGCGCCATCATCGGCGCGGCGCTGGGTCACCTCGACAGGGAGGGGTTTCATTCGCTGGTCACGGAGATGAATTTTCTCAACGCGGATCCGGATCAACCGTTTCCGCGCACGGTGGTCCAGCTCATCGAGGAGCGCGTCATCAAGCGTCATCTCTGGGTGGCGCACCGGAAATTCCGATACCAGAATGACTACACCTTCCTCATTGAATCGGACGACGGGCGCATACGTTTTCGGGCAGGAAACGGGCCGGTTCTGACCAATCCGCGTCTGGGACCGGCCATCACATTCCTTGAAGATATTCACCTGATCGATGCCGATGGCGTGACAGCGCGGGGACAGTCCCTGATCGAGGCGCTATGAAACTCTACGAATATTACGGCAAGAGTGGTTTCCACACCTGCATCGCCACGACATTCGGCATCGACTTCGATGCCTACGAGAACGTGATCTTTTCCCGCGCGCGCGGCGCGGGCTGCCACAACAATCTGCTCGTTCCGGACGGGCGCATGCTGTCGCTGGCTCTCGATGGCAATTCGTCGCTCCCGCGTCATGCAGGCCGCCTTTACTCTGTGACCGGCGCAACAGCGAAGGGCGTTTTCCATCCCAAGGTCACGCTGCAGCTTGGCCGGTCCGGCGGCCGCCTCATCATCAGCTCCGCCAACATCACGTCGGCGGGCCTTGCTGGCAATCTCGAACTCGGCGGCGTCGTTGAATGCCAGGCGGAGAGCAGCGGCGAGCGCAAACTCGTCGCGAGCGCGTTCAAATTCCTGACGCAATTCCTCGATGCGAGCGATCCGGGCCTTCGGCACCAGCTCGACTGGATGCAGACGCGCGCGCCGTGGCTGTTCGAAGACGAGCTGAGCCCTGAGCCGGTGCTTCTGAAGGATGGCTCCAGGGCCGCCTTCCTGTCGTCTGGACATACGCAGGGCATCGCGCGCCAATTCCTCGATTGTATCGGCAGTGAAAAGGCAGAGCGGCTGATCGTCCTCAGCCCCTACTGGGACATCGATCTGGCCGGGCTACATTTCCTGATGGACCCGACAGGCGCAGGCGAAACCTTTGTCCTTCTTGACCAGGAATGCCATCTCTTTCCCGCTGACGCCCTCGATCCGGAGCGTACGGTCAAGCTGGTCGACTTCAAGGCCGCCGACGAGAAACGTTTCGTTCATGCGAAGCTCATGATCGTCCAGACCGCCCAATCCGATCATGTCCTCTACGGGAGCGCGAACTGTACGATCGCCGCTCTGGGCAACGACGGTTTTGCGGGCTTCAATGAAGAGGCCTCTCTTTACCGGGCCTTGCCGCGTGACGCCGCCGTCGAAAGACTTGGACTGACGTCAGTTCTGCAGTCTCCACCGCTCGATGCGGGCGCGTTGCCTGCGCCGGCGGCGGAGGACCCCATTCCACTGGCTGATCTGGCCGGGAAATTCCCGGGCCGGTTTTCGTGCCTGTTTGACACATTGACCTGGCGTTTGCCGCAGAGCGTCAAGTCCGAAGGCGACGGACTCGAACTGCTCGGGGCCGAGGGACAAATATTGTCCGTCAGCCTTCAGGCTTTGCCCTCCGAACGACTGGACGAGCGGTGCTATCGTCTGTCGAGCGCCGACGAACGTCCGTCCTTCGCCCGGGTTCGATATCTGGACGGCAGCCCGTCGGCTCCGGGCGTGATTCTTGTCAGGGACTTGCTTCGCGCCGCCGTCCGGGATGCCCATACCAAGCGGATGGACGTCGCACTCGCCGCGCTCGATGGCGAGACCGAAATTGGACTCTGGCTCCTGGAACGGTCAGCGAACTGGAAGAAGCTGAAACAGCGCTTCGACAGGGCGTGCCCATCAAGCGCAAGAAGGAGGAGCGTCCTCCGGACAAGACCAGCGAGCCGGGGCCGCATGCCAAACTAAGTTACGAGGACTTCGTCGCCGGAAGACATCTGCGTTCCGATGCATCTGGAGGTGAACTCAAGGTTTGTTACTTTTTGGGGTCACGCCACAGAACGGGCAGGATAGCACGGTTCGTGGCACGAACAGGGAACATGATCAAGCTGCGGCCTCAAGCGGCGTGGCGGACATGTGACGCAGCGGCCTGAATCCGTCGGAGGCCTGTATGTTGTCGGCGTCCCACAGATAGTCGCCGGTGAGATTGATGTGCTGCCACCCGAGTGGTGCAAGATGGGCTAGCAAGGCGTCCGGCACCATCTCGCCACTGCGGCGCAGGGCGTCGAGCGCGCGACTGAGGTAAACGGTATTCCACAGCGCAATGGCGGCGGTGACCAAGGTGAGGCCGCTCGCGCGATGCCGCTGCGCTTCGACGGTCCGGTCGCGCAGTTGGCCGAGACGATGGAAGCAGACCGCACGCGCGAGGGCATTCCGGGACTCGCCCTTGTTGAGTTCCGCCGTTGCTTGTCGCCTGAGCTGTGGCTGTTCTAGCCAGTCCAAGGTGTAAAGGGTGCGTTCGATACGACCGATCTCGCGCAGTGCCTGCGCCAGCCCATTCTGCCGGGGGTTCTCGACACCTCGGCCAGGTTGACCGATGACGGCGTGGCGCTATTTGACCGCGCTGTTGGCCGCATGTTCCGACGGGCCGAAGCTCGCGAGGAAGAGGCCGTCTTGCGCGACGCGCGGGCAGTCAATGACAAGGTTCGCCTGCTCGCCAAACTGGGGGCCGCGCTGATCGAGGCCAAGCAGTCCGGTACGGACTTGGACGGAGCAGTCGCTGTTTCCGTGGGTTGGGACCGGCTGGCTGCAAGCGTTGCCGAAGCTAATAGACTAGCCCGCCCGGACAAGACAGATCTGCCAGCGCTCGCCATACGGGCCTGGTCGGTGCTGCACCGGCTGGGGCCGTTGTTTCTCGGCGCGTTCCAACTTCGCGCTGTGCCCGCGGCGGCGAGCACGTTGCGCGCGGTCGAACTGCTTGGCGACACCTACATCAGCGGCGGCAAGAAATGGCCGAACAACCTTCCGTCCAGCTTTCTGCGCCCAGCTTGGCGCGATGCAGTACGCCATGCAGCCAGCAAGGGCGGCAATGCACGTCGAACTTGGGAGGCGGCTACCTTGCTGGCGCTGCGCGACCGGCTCCGTTCAGGGGACATCTGGGTTGAAGGCAGTCGGCATTGGCGCGCCATCGAAGATCAGTTGATCCCACCTGCGCTGTTCGCCGCAATGCGTGATGCTGGACCGCTCCCCGTTGCTGTGCCGGCGACCGCGGAAGAATACCTCGCAGCTCGCCGCGCACTGCTGGAGCGGCGCCTGTCGGAAGTGGCCGCCAAAGCCGCGGCGGACAAGTTGGAGGACGTATCAATCAAGGGCGATGAGCTGAAGGTATCACCGCTGAAGGCGATCACACCGGAAGAGGCCGAAGAACTCGCCGATCGACTTTACACGATGATGCCAAGCGCCCGGATTACCGGCCTCCTAGCCGAAGTGGATCGTTGGACGGGGTTCAGCGCTGCGTTTACCCACCTACACACGGGATTGCCGGCTGATGATCCTCGGGTGGTGCTCACCGCGGTGCTGGCTGACGCGACCAACCTTGGGCTGACCCGCATGGCGGAAGCCTGCTCAGTGGCGAGCTACCGCCAGTTAGCATGGACCGCCGGCTGGCACTTGCGCGAGGACACCTACCGGGAGGCGCTCGCGATGTTGGTCAACGCACAGCACAGCCAGCCGATGGCCGCACTATTTGGGGCACCTGACGTGTCCAGCTCCGACGGTCAGGCCTTCCCCACCTCGGGCCGTGGCGAAGCTGTTGGTGCAATCAACGCCCACTATGGGCGCGAGGCGTCGGCGCTGTTCTACACACACGTCTCGGGCCGCCATGCGCCCTACCATACCATCGCCATCCCACCCTCCGGCGAGGCTACGTACGTCATCGACGGACTGCTCTATCATGAGGCGGACATGACGATCGCCAGGCATCACACCGATGGAGGTGGCGTCAGCGACCACGTCTTCGGGCTGGCGCACCTGCTGGGTTTCCACTTCGCACCTCGCATCCCCAACCTCGCCGAGCGCAGGCTGTACGCGTTCGAGCCGGCGAGCCGATGGCCCGCGCTCGCCCCGTTCATCGCCGGCCGCCCCGACGACAAGCTGATAGCTGCGCATTGGGACGATGTGCTGCGGCTCACTGCGTCCGTGCGAACCGGCGTCGTCAGTGCGTCGCTGATGCTCAAGCGGCTAGGCAGTTACCGTAGCGACCAAGGTGGCGCGGCGGCGAAGCGGCGATAGTGCTCGCAGATGTTGGGCAGTAAACCTTCCACCTTCGCGGGCCAGTTTCCGCAGCCGTTCGGGATGGACAGCTTCAGCACCGTCGCTGTTTAGATCAACCGCGCGTAGGCAAGCGAGCTGTTCGACGATGCGCACGAGCGCACGGTGCCCCGGCGCGCCAGGCGGCAAACGGGCCCAAGCCAGCACGCTCATCGATGTGCGGTCCCTCGGCTGGAGCAACGCGTCGAGGGCGTCGGTTTGCGCCGGAGACAGCGCACTGGTGAGCTGAACGGCAACGTGCCGTTCCGCCACCACCAACACCGCGGCGACCAGGCGTTCGATCACAGACGGGCCAGGCGCGATGATCCGGCGTCGGCGAAGCTCATCCATCAATGCTGCGGCGACCGCGGAGGCATTGGTTGTGGCCAAAGCGATTGGCAGCAGCCAGGCCAGCAGTTCGCGGCCATGCCCAGGCGCATACATGCGAAAGTCGAATTCGGCGCGAAGCGCGTCGAGTTGCTCACGGCGCGTCTGAGGGCGAGCAGCGTAGGACGTCAAGGCGTCCGAGCTAACCCGCAACTGCTCTGCGACGAAGCTCAGCGCGGGGTCCGGAATCGCGTCACCCGGTCGTAGTAAGCGGCCTGGATAACGGAAGGCGCAAAGCTGTAAGGCAAAGCCGAGCTGATTGTGCTCCCCGCGTCGGCGCTCGATGGCAGCGAGATCGGCTCCGGCCAGGGTCCAGTGACGGACCAGCGACGGTTCGTCGGCAGGTAGGGCGAGTAGGCCCTCGACCTGCGCGTCTGTCAGCACGCGGCGTCTCGGCATAGCGGATTGTCCCAAATGGAGTGTAGTCTGCCTGCCACGATTCAAGCCCATGCAGAAACAGGGGCTTGCAAGCTGTAGGGCAGGGAGAGTTCAACTGGGACAGCATAGGCCCTCACCGCAACGCGCCGCGCTTCATTGCCGGGTGTCCACGGCCGACCAGTCCTGCGCGCGGCAGGAGCGCGACCTCGCCGCGTTTGCCCAGCGCGCCGGCTATGAAGTAGTCGGCACCTACAAGGAAACCGCGTCGGGGGTGAAGCTGGACCGGGCCGAGCGCAAGCACGTCATGGCGTTGGTGCAACGGCGCGAACTCGATGTAATCTTGGTAACGGAGCTGTCGCGCTGGGGGCGCGGCACGACCGACCTGCTGGCGACCCTCAAGGAACTGGAAGCTCGGCGCGTGTCGCTGGTGGCATTGAACGGCATGGCGTTCGATCTCACGACGCCGCACGGGCGCATGATGGCCACGCTTCTGGCCGGCATCGCTGAGTTCGAGCGCGAGCTGATCCAGGAGCGCATCCGTTCGGGCATTGCGGCAGCCAAGGCACGCGGCAAGCGGCTGGGCCGCCAGCCCGGCCAGCGGCCGAAGTCGGACCGGCTTGCGCCCAAGGTGCTAGCCCTCGTCGCCCAGGGCCGCAGCTACCGCTTGGTCGGGCGCGAGGTCGGGCTGAGCAAGAACACCGTGGCCAGCATCGTGAAGCGGAGTCGAGCGTAGTGTATGACTTCAATGTTTTGGAGCTGCGCGCCAAAAGGAACTGCTCGCGACGGGTCGCCCAAGGGATGCAATGGCGATCTACTTGTTCATGGGAGATGGCGATCCCTCGCTCGACGCAGGCTATCTGGCCATGCGTATCGGAGAATGCTGCGAACTGCTGGGTGACCCGCACGCGGCGAAGTGGTGGTACGGACGGGCTGTCGAAGAAAACCCAGAAATCCCAGTCTACACGCAGGCGCGGCAGAGGCTAGAACACGTCACCATAGAAAGCCTTCTGTTGCCGTGATCGCCAATTTGGTGACTCACGCCAGGTTCCTCTCAGTTGTTCCCGGTCCGTGCCGGCTACCGTGCTATCCTGCCCGTTCTATGGCGTGACCCATTTTTGTACGGTACTTTGGACGGACCATGGACGTCCGTGGCGTCATGCCGCCTCGTCGATGGTGTTGAGGGGACGGAAGCCCTCGTTCAGGATGTTAATCGCGCTCCAGAGATAGTCGCCGGTGAGGCTAATGTGGTTCCAGCCCAATGGGGCCACATGTTGCAGGAGATCGTCAGGAGCTGCGTTGCCACAGCGTCTCACGTGATCTACGGCGCGCCCGAGATAGACAGTGTTCCAATAGACGATCGCGGCAGTGACGAGATTGAGGCCGGAGGCCCGATAACTCTGGTTTTCCAGCGTCCGATCGGCGAAGCGACCCTGCTTATCCCGACTTCACCAACTGGGGGTATGCGGCGAGGCGAACACATTGGAATCGCTGAGGGGCGAGTCCAAAGGTCGGCACTACAGGGGGTGAGAGTTCAGGCGGCTTTGGCGTCGGTCGCGGCGGCGATTTTCGGCGGCGGCTGCGCGGGGAGCTCGAGTTTGAGGCGTTGCAGCAGAAGCAGGTGATCGGTCTCCGGCTCGGTATGGCGGGACAGGAGGACGGTTCGGCCGTCGGTCGTGGGTAATTCGACGTCGATCATCTGGATCGCGGCGAGCTTTTCGAGCACGGCTTTGGGCGTCAGTCCCGGCGCCAGCGCCTTCAACCGTTGTTTGAGCGTGACCATCAGGCAGTAAGCCAGAAACGCCACGAAAATATGGGCTTCGATGCGGGTTTCGAGTTGGTGATGGATGGGGCGGACCGAGAGGTCGTTCTTCAGTTCCTTGAAGGCCTGCTCGATTTCGACCAGTTGCAGATAGAGCCGCCAGAGATGGCCGGGATCGTCGCCGTTGATGTTGGTGCGCAGGAGATAGCCGCCCTCGCGGCGCCGCGCCGCCCGAAGCTTCTTGCGATTGATCGCGAAATGGAAGGTTTGCGGCGTGACCGGCTGGTCCTTCGTCGGCGTGTGGATCGTCATCAGGCCATAGGCCTTGCCGGCTTCTTTCTTGGCCGCGCCGAGTTTGAGCAATAGCTCGTCGCGCGTCAGGTCTTGCGCCTGGAGTTCGCGGAGACGCTTGATCAGCTTGCGTAGGCGGCGACGGCGCATCGCCTGTTCCTTCTCGCGCCGGGCTTCGCTCCGGGCGAACACGTAGGTCTCTACCCCGTCTTCGATCAATTTGACCCGCACGCTCTCGCGCACGTTTTCCCACGGCTTGACCGCGAGCGCCTTTTCCAACTTGGTCAGCCGCCCGCGCGGCGTGCCCACGAGATAATGGATCGGCGTCGACGAGCCCCGCATCTCGGCCAGGACCTCCTCGGTCGGAACGCCGCGATCCATCACCCAGGTGCGTTTGGCGGCGCCGTATTGCGCCTCGATCTTGGCTAAAAACACCTTCAGCGTCGTCTTGTCCGAGGTGTTGCCGTCCATGACCTCGTAGGCCAACGGAAAGCCGTCCGGTGTGACGATCAGCGCGATCACCACCTGCACGCAATCGGAACGCTTGTCGCGGCTGTAGCCAAACTTCCGCTTGCCCTCTTCTGGCGGATCGCATTCGAAATAGGGGCTCGTCAGATCATACAGCAGCACCTCGAAATCGGCCTGAAACAGGTCCTTCCAGCGCTCGCGCAGAAACGTGAACAGCGCTTTCTTGTGCTCCGCCAGCTTGTCCAGGCAACGATTAGAGAGTGTTGGGCAGTGCGAGGGCGGCATCCTCGCCGAGCAGATCGCCCATCGCGCTCTCATCGAACCATTGCCGATGCAGCCGCCACTCGCTGCCCGGCGAGATCAGCTGATAGCTCGCCAGCGTCTTCAGAATGTTCAACCAGCTCGTTCCCTCGCGCGAGGGCGGCAGCGCTGGCCGCCAGAAATCGTCCAGTCGCAATTGCTCCCAAAGCTCCATCGCCAGCCAGCACGCGCCCCATTGGCGCGGCCGGCGCAACCGCATCTCGCTCAACCGGATCGAAACCACGTCGCAGTCGAGGGCCGGCGCGACGCGGTCCTCGGGGAAAAGCGCGATCTCGGTCGAGCGTCCGCCTTCGTCGAACGCCTCGATCGCCCGGCTCCAACCCGCGCGCTGGCTGTCGTTGATCTCTCCGAGATAGAGCACCTGCCGTTGAACGACCCGCCCACCCTCGACGCGCCGATTCTCCACCACCGACCAGGCCCGATGCTCCTTGCCGTCCTTGCGGCGAATCTTGTGGCGCAAAAACATGCCCGAGACTCGCGCCGCCCCGAACGCCGCGCAAGGGCCTTGGTCGGCACTACAGACAATTCTCGGACACTCGGCCCAATACAATCAATGACTTGGCGCGCTCGCATACCCCGAAAATCGCAAAAATCGGCGCGAGTTGGTGAAGTCGGGCTATGAAGGAAAATGGCCTGATCGAGCGCGTGCCGCGACTCGCCCTTGTTCAGACCAGCATGACATCGCCGACGGAGTTCTGGGCTCTCCAACCAATCAAGCATGAACAGTGTGCGCTCAAGCCGGCCAAGTTCGGAAAGTGCAAAGTCGAGCTGATTTTGCCGCGGAAACGCACCGAGCTTCTTCAAGATCACGGAGGGCGCCACCGTGCCGGCTTTGACGGAAGCGGCGAGCCGAATGATCTCGTGCCAATGGTCGCGAATTACGTCGATGCGGATCGGACGGCCAAATAGGCTTTCGATCCCTTTATATTCGGCCGGATTGTCAATGGCGCCGAGACGATAATCCTGGAAGTCGCGAAGGCGCGGCACGAAGCGAAATCCGAGGAGATGGCACAACGCGAAAACATGATCGCTCGCCCCGCCGGTGTCCGTATAATGTTCCTTGATGGTCAGCGCTGTGCCGTGATGCAGGAGGCCGTCGAGGACATGGGGAGCCTCGCTCATCGTGGCGGAAAGAACCTTGCCGTAGAACGGTCCGTACTGGTCGGAGATATGCGTGTAGAAGAGCATCCCCGGATCAACGCCGTATTTGGCGTTGATGTCGCCTGGTCCGTAGCCGCGCCGTCCTGCGCGAAAGAATTGGCCGTCCGACGACGAAGTTGCGCCGGCGCCCCAAATAGCGGCCATCGGCTCAGCATGGTGCGCGTTGATTATCGCCCCGAGCGCCGACTTGTACGTCTCCTCGCGCAAATGCCAAGTGTGAATCCAGGCAAGCTGCGCTTTGGTCACGCCCTGCGAAGCATGGGCCATCCGCTCCAAGCCGAGATTTGTGCCATCCGCAAGGATGGCGGCGAGCAGGGCGTTTTCGTTCTCGACCTGCTTGCCGGAGCGCAGATCTGTAAAGGCATATGCAAAACCGGTGCGGCGACAGACCTCATGCAAGAGTAATACGAACGCGGGGCAGCAGCCGGTCGAGCGCTCTGTCCAGACGCTCGGCTTCGGGCGGCATCATCGCCTGCGTCGGCGATACGTGGAGAACTCCATTGCGAAGGGTGACACCTTCAAGGCGATCATGGCGTAAGGCGTTGGCGAAACGCCGCAGTCGCCAGTCGAGGAGACGGCTGCGCTCTTGCAAATAGGCCTCACATTCCGCCGGCGCCGCCAATGTCTTTGCGCTCTCCTTCACCTCGGCTTTCGGTAAGAGGTAGCGGTCGAACTGCTGATAATTCTTGGTTCCTTCGATCCAAATGTCGCCCGAGGCCAGCCGGCGGCACAAGACGGCGAGCGACGCAATTTCGTAAAGCCGGCGATCAACCTCGCCGTCCTTCACAACGAGACGGCGCCAGGCCTTCGGCAGAAACGACAGTGGCGGCTTTCCCGACATCGGCCTGTGCGGTTCTCTATTCAGCCGTTTCAACAGGTCGAGCGCATAAAGCAGCGCGTCGTTATTCGTGGACGCTTGGAACGTGAAGCTCTCCAGGAACTTCGGCGCGAAACGACGAACGGTCATGTAGCGCTCGCATGCCTTGATAAGGGGATCTTCGTCAGCCTTCCTCCCAAGTTCGGCAGCTATCGGTTTGGCGGCAAGCAGGCGGCTCCAGCCGATCGCACTGTCAAGCGCTTCGAAGGGATCAGAATTGGCGTCCCGGGCCCGGGTTAGCACCTCGATCGTCGAAGAGAGCATACGCATCAAATCCGCGACCTCTTTCGCCGTCGCCTGATAACGTCGCTCGATGCCTTTTCGAGCCTTGGTGAAGAGGCCAAGGATCAGCCGCACAAACATTCCGACGGCGGCATCCGAGAGGCGCGTTTCCAGATCGAGTAAATGGGCCACGAGCGTGGCGCGCCGGCGGCGCAGCCCATATTCGTCGAGAAGAAAGGCCGGCGCGGCTGCTCCTTCGCGCGCCAATTGTCGAAACCGCCACTCGGACACCCGCCCAGTAATTCTTGGATCGAGTTCAAAGGCGCGCACGTAAGCCAATCGGTCGAGAATCGCCGCAAGGTTTGACGCCTTCGGCGCTTCCGCCCAATCGCGCAGCCACGCGATCGGGGTTCGCTTCAGCGCCGGATCGTAGGCGAGCAGACCGTCGATGCGCACTGCTATTCCAGCGACGATATCAACGATCATAGCGTCGGCGGTGAGACGACGCGCACGCGCGCGGCCCCGCGACGGCGATTTGTTCGATCCTTGATGGGGCCGGTAAAATGATGCGGCGGTCCCGCAATTGTCGCAACAACGCCTGAGCTATCGCGGAGCCTTTGTCGGTCGACATTGCCTCCTTTGTCGCGCAATCAAGCAAGTCACGGCGATCAGCGCTCGTGCACGCACGCAGTCCGAGATGTTCGGCCGCCTCCCGAAAATGCTCACGGCGAGTTGTGTCGCGTCGCGCGTAGTCCTGAAAGACCGGCCATGGCACGCCGATTTGCCGGGCAAGAAATTGAATCAGCGTCGCCGGCGCTCCGCTTTCAACCCGTAGACCAAATCCGGGATGTCTGAGCAGGCTGAGCTGAACGGCGATGCCGAGTTGATTGCGAGCGCCGCGCTTCGACAAAATGAAATCGCGGTCGTCGCCGCTGAGCGAATAAAGCCGGATCAAAGAGGCATCGTCGACGGGCGCTTCGAAAAGCTGCTTGCGATCCGCCTCATTCAGCAGGCCTCGTCGCGCCATGCCCCCTCCAATCGCGTGTCCGGCAATCGTTCGTTTCCCGGTCGATCGCCGAGCTGTCCGGAAAGAGTGCTTGACAATGGCAAGCCGGACAGAATGATTGTCGGACAAGAAAACGGACGCGTCCGCGAAAATTGTGATGACCCGGATCGGTTATGCACGGGTTTCGACGGTCGAGCAGGAGCCGGCGCTCCAGCTTGACGCGCTGCGCGCCGGGTGCGATCGGATCTTCGAGGATCGAGCCTCGGGCGCGAAGACTGATCGCCCCGGTTTGGCCCAAGCTCTCGACTTCGTGCGGGAAGGCGACGTTCTCGTCACCTGGAAACTCGACCGTCTCGCGCGCTCGCTCCCGCACCTGATCGAGACCGTGAACCTGCTGGACCAGAAAAGCGTAGCCCTGCAATCCTTGACGGAAGCGGTCGACACCACGACGCCGGGCGGACGTCTGATCTTCCACGTGTTCGGCGCCCTCGCCCAATTCGAGCGCGACCTCATTCGCGAACGCGCACGAGCCGGCCTTTCGTCCGCCGCATCGCGCGGCCGACGCGGTGGACGAAAACCCGTCGTAACCACCGAGAAGCTGATCCGCGCCAAAGCCTTAATCGCCAACGGGCTGACGGTCCGCGAGGCGGCGTCCCGGCTGAAGGTCGGAAAGACCGCGCTCTACGGGGCGCTTGCGTCAAACGCCGTCACCAACACCCAAGCAAAAGCCTCAGTTCATGATTTGTCCAACCTAGAGCGGTTTCCCAGCGAAATGAATTCGCGGGGGATTCCCGAATCAGGGCTGTTCATGATTCATGGGCTCCGCCGCGTGAAGGAGGCGGCGGGGATGGCGCTATCCGAAGATCTTCGCACACGTGTGGTGGAGGCTGTTGTGGCCGGCGGCCTGTCGCGCAACGCGGCGGCCAAGCGTTTCGGGGTCAGCATCGCCAGCGCCATCCGTTGGGTTTGGCGCTTCCAGGCCACCGGCGAGATTTCCCCGGCGCCGACGGGCGGGGATCGACGCTCGGACCGGATTGAGGCGCATGGCGATTATCTGCTTGGCCTCATTCGTCGTCAGCCGGACATCACGTTGTTGGAAATCCAGGAGCGGTTGATCGCCAACTGCAGCGAGCGCTTTTCTTTGTCGGTGATCTGGCGCTTCTTCGATCGGCACGAGATCACATTCAAAAAAAAACCGCGCATGCCGAGGAACAGCAGCGCCCCGATGTTTTGAAGCGGCGCCAGGAGTGGTTTGGGGCGCAACTCGATCTCGATCCGAGGAAGCTCGTGTTCATTGACGAAACGGGGGCTTCCACCAATCTGGCGCGCAAGGGCGGACGATGCCGGCGCGGTCGACGACTGCGGGTCGGCATTCCGCATGGCCATTACAAGACCATCACGCTCGTCGCCGGCCTACGCCTTTCCGGTCTCGTGGCGCAAAAGGCCTACGACCGGCCGATGAACGCGGCCACGTTCGAGGACTGGGTGGAGAAATGCCTCGCTCCCACGCTCTCGCAAGGCGACGTCGTCGTCATGGACAATCTGTCGAGCCACAAGGGAGCAAGGGTCGAGCAACTCATCAAAGCCGCCGGAGCCGAGTTGCTCTATCTGCCGCCCTACAGCCCGGACATGAATCCAATCGAAAAAGCCTACTCCAAGCTCAAGGCCTTCCTGCGCAAAATCGCCGAGCGAACCGTCACAGGCCTCTTGAACGCGCTCGAAGCCTGCGCTGAAATCTTCAAACCCGGCGAATGCGTGAATTACTTCAGGTCCTGCGGATACGATACGGATTGATCGGAAACCGCTCTAGTCTTTCTTCGCGGCGAGCCAGCCGCCGCCCATTCTCGTGAGCGTCAGCTTGTCCCCGGGCGACAGGCAGAGCGTGCGCGTGTTCCTGTGGTTGAGGACGACCTCGATCTCGCCCCCGCTCCCGAGCGCGATGACGTTATGGCAGTGGTTGATGTCGTCGGCGTCCTCGTCGCAGTTCGTGTCGGTCTTGACGACGCCGGCGACAACGCCCGCTCCTTCGGGCAGATCGCCCCTGACGACTTGCAGGATGCGCTCCCCGTCCTTCCCGTTGTCCGCCCAGGAGGTGAAGTGGGCGCCGGCTGGGATCGTGGGTAAGGCGAGCGCCGACGCCGGCGCAATGACGGCAAGCCCAAGGGCGATCGCCAACGCGCCGTCGCGGAGGCGCCCTCGGCCGCTTAGTGTTCTCATCTCTGTTTCTCCGTGTGTGTGGTTGGGACGCCGCCGCGGGGCCGCGCATGATCGGACATCCTGCGGGTGTGGGCGGCGCCCATGTGGGAGCCGCAGCCGAACCGCATCATCAGGAACAGCGCGCCGAGCAACATCGCGGCCGAGACGATGGTGTCGAGTGACATGTCCTGGAATCCTTCGTGAATCCTTGTTCAAGTGAGCGGAGGGCGTGGCGGAAGCCATGCGCCTCTCGCTCTCACCATCGTCTTGCCGCGTTTCACTTCCCGGGCGCCGGGAACGAAGCTCAGATCCTTGGCCTCGACGCGAATCGTGCGGTCGACGTCGGCGGTCTTGCCGGGCGCGCCGAACCAATACGTCGCTGAATGATGGCCCTCGTGGGCGGACGCGGCGGGCAAGCCCGCCATTGCGGCGAGCGCCGAAACAGCGACGGCGGCCGCGAGGGCGCGCCTGGCGGAGAGCAGAAGGACCGGCATCGGTCTGGGTTCCTATCGAGCCATTCGAGATGGAACCGATTAGGTCCGCGTTCGGTAACGCAACGATGTCGCCGAAAGTAAAAAAGTGTAACGGAAACGCACGGCGCTGTTACAATTGGCCGTTGTCCCCACCGAACCCCTTAGCGCGCATGTTGGAAAAGAGCTTGTTGCCGGATTCCATCCGCACCCGAACGGTTCTGACCCTTCTTGTCGGTCTGACCGCTTCTCACCTCGCCAGCATCGCGCTCTATTCCTTCGCGGGAATGGGCATGGGCGCATGGTCGCACGGGTCGATCGCCTCCACGATCCTGATGGCTGTCGCGATCGTCGCCTTTTCGTGGTGGGCGAGCGGTTGGATCACGGCGCCGTTCTCGGAATTCGCGCAGGCCTCGGAACGATTGGGTGTGGACGTCAACGCGCCGCCGCTGGCCGAGGACGGGCCGGAGGAGGTCCGTGCGGCGGCGCGAGCCTTCAATCAGATGCAGATCCGCATCCGCAGCTTTGTCGAGGATCGCCTGCGGATGCTTGCCGCCATCTCACATGATCTTCGGGGACCGATCACCCGCCTGAAGCTCAGGATCGAACAGCTCGACATGGACCCGGGGGCCCAAGCCAAAATGATGTCCGACCTCGATGAGATGGCGCAGATGGTCGACTCCAGTCTCGCTTTCGCCCGCGACGAGGCGACCGACGAGGCCACGCAGCCGGTCGACCTCGCCGCGCTTCTCGAAACGCTGTGCGACGACGCGAGCGACGCGGGCCGCAGCGCCATGTTCGAATGGAAGGGGCGCCTCGTCTATCAGGGCCGGCCGCTGGCGATGAAGCGATTGTTCGCCAATTTGATCGACAACGCGCTTCGCTACGGCGGCGACGTCACGGTGAGCGCATCGAACGATCAAGCAAGTCTTCGGGTCTTCATCGACGATCGTGGTCCGGGAATCCCCGACAGCGAGCGCGAGAACGTGTTCCGGCCGTTCTTCCGCCTGGAAAAGTCCCGCAACAAACGGACCGGCGGAATCGGGCTCGGCCTCGCCACCGCCCGCTCGATTGCGCGCGCGCATGGCGGCGACGTCGTGCTGGCGAACCGTCCGGAAGGCGGGCTTCGGGCGACCGTGACCCTGCCTCGCCAACCGGCGGTCAGGAGCGCGTGAGCCCATGGCGTCCGAACCGCACATTTTGATCGTCGACGACGACAACGAGATTTGTCAGCTTGTCGCGCGGTTCCTTGAGCCGCACGGTTTCCGGGTCACATCGGCCGGCGACGGTCCGTCGATGCGTGCGGCTCTCCAGAGGGAGCCGGCGGACCTCATCATCCTCGACCTCATGCTTCCCGGCGAGGACGGTTTGAGCCTTTGTCGGGAGATCAGGGCCGCGAGCCGGATTCCGATCATCTTCCTCACGGCGCTCAACGGCGAGGCGGACCGGGTGGTGGGCCTCGAAATGGGGGCCGACGACTATCTGCCGAAGCCCTTCAGCACCCGCGAATTGCTGGCGCGGACACGGGCGGTCCTGCGAAGGTCCGCCCCGCCTTCCGACGCAGCCGTGGAACCGACGCCGAAGGCGGCCTCGGGACGTCGACTGCGGTTTTCGGGTTGGACGCTCGACACCGGGCGGCGCCTCTTGACGGCGCCGGACGGCGTCCTGGTCGATCTGAGCGGCGGCGAATACGAGCTGCTTGTTGCGTTCCTTGAGCGCCCGCAGTTCGTCCTCACCCGCGACCAGCTGCTCGACATCACGCGCGGCCGCGATGCCGGCCCGTTCGACCGGGCAATCGACATGCAGGTCGGCCGGCTCCGGCGCAAGATCGAGGCCGATCCGAGGACCCCCGAGTTGATCAAGACCGTGCGCGGAGGCGGCTACGTCCTGGCCTCGCAGGTCGAGGTTCGCTGAAGCCACGAGCCAGCGCCCCAGCGCCGGGAGGGACTGTCTGAACTTACGGTGATGCGCGGCGACTTGACCTGATTGTCGTTCCAGCGCGGCCGCACGCTGGAGACGGGCAAGCGCGGTCGCAAGCCGCGGGCGGACGCATGAAAGCGGGAAAGACGGGCGTGTCGCCTCAACCCCTCGGGCGCCCAATCGCCCCTTGGCCGCACGGCGGCTTCGTGCGATCAGGAGCGGGCCCTTCAATCTGACTTGGCGGGCGTCGACTGTCGCGGCTTCTCCTCAAGAAGGCGAAACAAACTGAATTGGAAACGCTGCTCGCGGTCGGACGGCGTTATATGGGCTTGGGAACGCGTCAGGACGAGTTCGAAATCGTCGCCGAGCGCCTCGCGCAGACTTGGTCCGTCGTAGCGTACGATAGGGAGGCCGCTGCACCGCTCCGGGCCATCCAGCGCGAATGTCGCGATGACCGCATGACCTCCGGGCTTCAGCGCTCGCCGTAGACGCTCGACATAGCGGTCACGGTCGCGCGCGTCGGTAAGGAAATGAAAGGTCGCCCGATCGTGCCAGACATCGAACGCCGCCGCCTCGGGGCGCCACGTCGTCACGTCCGAAACCACCCACCGAACCAACGACGCTCTGTCGCCGAGGCGGCTCCGCGCCTTTTCAATGGCGGCGTTTGAGATATCGAGCACGGTGACGCGCAGGAAGTCCCGGCCCAGCAGCGCATCGACCAGACGCGAAGCGCCGCCGCCGATATCGACCAGCGCCAATTCACGCGCCGCCCCGGCTTCGTCGATCAGGTCGAGCGAAGGGGCGGGGCTATCCTGGAACCAACTGACTTCTCTCTCGCCCTTGCTCGTGTAAACAGTCTCCCAGTGAGCCTGACGACTTTCTGCATCCATCACAGTTTCTCTTCAACGCGAGATGAGGCACGACATCGATATGGGCACGCCGCCGCTTCTCGACAACAAGCGAACGCATTCGCCGTCTGTGTTCCTGCCTTCCGCTCTCTTGCGGCTACGGGATGCACACCATCTCTCGCGGCTCGCTGCGCCGTGCCCCGACGCGCGGAGGCCGGCTTCCTCCCCCCTTGTGGGGAAGCATCCGTGGAATGCGCATTCGGCGTCGACGAAGTCATGCACCTTTACCGGGTCGGGACAGCCTTTCGGCCGGTAGTCGCTACCAGCGTTCTTGTAGGGGCCGATTGGCTCTTTCTTCTTCGTGTCGATCGAGATCACCGGCTTGCCGGCCGCCTGCATCGTCAGCGCCGCGGCGTTGATATGCTCGAACTGCGCATCACGGTCGGGATTGCGGACGCTTTCCAGCGTCTTGCGATTTACCTGCCGGCAGTATTGCAGCGACCCCAACAGTTTGGGGATGGTGCTCTTGCTGACCTGATGCCCCATCGCGCACAGCGCCGCTGCCAGCTTGGCGTGGCTCTTCGAGACCCACCGCAGCGGCCGCATCGGGTCGCCCTTGGTCGCCGGTTCCAGCAACTGACGCAAGTCTTCCAACAGTGTCGCATCTGTCTCCGTCAGTGCTGGCCGACCGCTGCCAGGCCGGCGCACTTCGCCCCACAGTGAGGCGGGGTCGTTCAGGTCCTTCAGACCACGGCCGATGGTGCTTCGCGCGATCCCCGTCGCCTGCGACGCTGCCTCAATCCCGCCGTCCGAGCTTCCACCGCCGCGAACAGCCGGCGCGTGCGCTCGTTCAGCCCGCGACCAACCGCCGCAAACCGCTCGCGAATCGCTGATGGATCGATCATTCGCCGAGTCTATCCGGATCGAGTCCGCGCCGGAATCCACCGCGGCGAAATAACCGGCTACCCAACCCGGGCCGATTCACTCATTGTTGGGCGTCGCCTTAGTCATCGAGGCGATATCGCGGGCTCGGACGCGCGAGGCCTCGTCTCTAGCGTAACACTGGATAACGTCGGTACCGTCAAAATCATTCCCACTCGATCGTGCCCGGCGGCTTGCTGGTCACGTCGTATACGACCCGGTTCACGCCCTTGACCTCGTTGATGATGCGGGTCGCGGTCCGGGCCAGGAAAGTCATGTCGAAGGGAAAGAAGTCTGCCGTCATGCCATCGACCGAGGTGACGGCGCGCAGCGCCACGACGTTGTCGTAGGTGCGCCCATCACCCATCACTCCGACGGTGCGCACCGGCAGGAGCACGGCGAAGGCCTGCCAGATCGTCCCGTAAAGGCCGGCTTTGCGGATCTCGTCGAGGTAGATCGCGTCCGCCTTGCGCAGGATGTCGAGCTTCTTCGGGGTTACCCCGCCCGGGCAGCGGATGGCGAGGCCGGGGCCGGGGAACGGGTGGCGGCCGACGAACGCCTCGGGTAGGCCTAGCTCGCGCCCCAAGGCCCGGACCTCGTCCTTGAACAGCTCGCGTAAGGGTTCGACGAGCTTCATCCGCATGCGCTCGGGCAGGCCGCCGACATTGTGATGGCTCTTGATAGTGACCGAGGGACCGCCGGTGAACGAGACGCTCTCGATCACGTCCGGGTAGAGGGTGCCCTGCGCCAAAAACTCGACCGGCCCCTTACCGTCGCTGGCGATGCGACGCGCTTCGGCCTCGAACGCCTCGATGAACAGCTTGCCGATCGTCTTGCGCTTGGCTTCCGGATCGTCGAGCCCATGAAGCGCGGTCAGGAACTCGTCCGACGCGTCGATGTGGACCAGCGGGATGTTGAAGTGGCCGCGAAAGAGGCTCACCACTTGGTCCGCCTCGCCTTGGCGCATGAGGCCGTGGTCGACGAAGACGCAGATCAGTTGGTCTCCGATCGCCTCGTGGATCAGCACCGCCGCGACCGCCGAATCGACCCCGCCCGAAAGGCCGCAAATGACCCGCGCGTCACCGATCCGGGCGCGAATGCGCTCGATCTCCTCGCCGCGGAAGGCGGCCATCGTCCAGTCGCCCTTGAGCCCGGCGACCTTCCGCAAGAAGTTGGCGATCAGCTTCGCCCCATCGGGCGTATGCGCGACCTCGGGATGGAACATGGTCGTGTAGTAGCGGCGGCCCTCGTCGGCCGCGACCGCGAAGGGGGCGTTCTCGGACACAGCGTAGACGCGAAAGCCCTCGGGCAAGCGGGTCACCCGGTCGCCGTGACTCATCCACACCGGATAGCGGCCGCCCTTGTCCCACACGCCCTCGAACAGCGCGTTCGTCTCCAGAATCTCGACTTCGGCGCGGCCAAACTCGGCCGCATGGCCGCTCTCGACCTGGCCGCCAAGCTGCTCGCATAGCGTCTGCTGGCCGTAGCAGATCGCCAGAATCGGAACGCCGCTTGCGACAATCGCCTCCGGCGCACGCGGGCTGCCCGTCTCCGGCACGGACGCCGGGCCGCCAGAAAAGATGACCGCCCTTGGCCTTAGCCGTTCAAAGGCTTCGGCCGCCTTTAGGAACGGGTGGATCTCGCAATAGACGCCCGCCTCGCGGACGCGCCGCGCGATGAGCTGCGTCACCTGGGAGCCGAAATCGACGATGAGGACGAGGTCGTGCTGCATGGCGACCCCTTAGGCCGAAAGCGCCGGCAGGCGCAATGGCCGCCGCGGGCCCTTGGCTCAGGCCTCGTGCATGGCCTGCGTCAGCGCTTCGAGGACATGACCCAGCCGGCGGGCGCAGGTCGGATCGGCGACGATATCGCTCGCGGTGAGGGCCTTGCCCGTTAGCGGCAGGGTGATGAACGCGTCCGCGAGGAAGCGCGCCGCCATGGTGGCGAGGACCTCGCGCAGATTTGCCTGGGCGTGGTAGGCCCTGGGCGACGTGTTGATCAGGATCGTCCGCTTGCCGGCGAAGGTCTCGCTCGCCACCAGCCAGTCGAGCGCGTTCTTCAACACGCCCGGCGCCCCGTGGGCGTATTCCGGCGCGGCAATCACGATCGCGTCGCAGGCGGCGACCATCGCCCGCAACGCCTCGACCATTTCCGGCTTTGGCGTGTCCTCGCGATCGTCATCTGGATTGTAGGGCGGCAAGCGCGCCAAGTCCTGGTAGACGAGCACACGAACATCCTCCGGGGCAAGCCGCGCGAGCGCCTCGAGCGCGGCCGTATTGGTCGAGCCGCTCCGAAGACTGCCGGAAATTGCAAGCACGCGCATGAGTCGGGTTCCCTCACCGGTCACGAGAGCGCCCGACCAAACCGCGCCTAGGCGAGAAGCGCAATGCGACGATCTTCCGATGCGTCACGGAAAGCCTCCACCGCGCGGGGGCGCCTAGCTCAGCGCGACGTTGAGCGCGCTTTCCGGCAACTCCTGCCCGAAGCATCGTTGATAAAACTCGGCCACCAGCGTCCGCTCGAGTTCGTCGCACTTGTTGAGGAAGGTGAGGCGGAAGGCGAAACCGATGTCTTTGAAGATATCGGCGTTCTCGGCCCAGGTGATCACAGTGCGCGGGCTCATCACGGTCGACAGGTCGCCGTTGATGAAGGCGTTGCGGGTCAGGTCCGCCACCCGGACCATCTTGTTGATCACGTCGCGGCCATCCTTGCGCGCCCGATGGGCGGGCGACTTCGCCAGTACGATGTCGACCTCCTTGTCGTGCGGAAGGTAATTTAGCGTCGCCACGATCGACCAACGGTCCA
Organism: uncultured Alphaproteobacteria bacterium; assembly: GCA_963770035.1. Classification (GTDB taxonomy): domain Bacteria; phylum Pseudomonadota; class Alphaproteobacteria; order Rhizobiales; family Beijerinckiaceae; genus Roseiarcus. The sequence goes on from CAVYON010000009.1 coordinate 20,975, forward strand.
TCTGGCCCTGATTGATCTGCTGCGTGCCGTGATAGAGCCCCGAGGTGTCGCCGAGGCCGACAGTGTTGGCGGTGGCGAAAAGGCGGAAAGCGGGATGAGGACGGATCACCCGACGCTGGTCGAGCAGCGTCAGCCGGCCCGATACTTCGAGCACCCGCTGAATGACGAACATCACGTCCGGCCGGCCGGCGTCATACTCGTCGAAGCACAGCGCGATGTTGTTCTGCAGCGCCCAGGGCAGCATGCCGTCACGGAACTCGGTAACCTGCTTGCCCTCCTTCAGCACGATCGCGTCCTTGCCGACGAGATCGATGCGTGAGACGTGGCTGTCCAGATTGATGCGGACGCAGGGCCAGTTGAGGCGCGCGGCGACCTGCTCGATGTGGGTCGACTTGCCCGTTCCGTGATAGCCGGTGATCAGGACTCGCCTATTGAAGGCGAAGCCCGCCAGGATCGCCAGCGTCGTCTCGCGATCGAACAGGTAGTCAGGATCAAAGTCCGGAACGTGCTCTTCGGCCTCGGAATAGGCCGGGACCTCCATGTCCGAATCGATGCCAAAAGCCTTCCGCACCGATACTCGGGTATCGGGCAGGCCGGACGTGGATTCGGCCGCAGTCGGCGTCTCTCTCGAATTCATCGATCCTCCGCGCTCCGTCCTCGGCGGATGGAGCGACCCTCTCTTAACCAACTCCGGTCCGCGGCAGAAGCCGCGCCCTCGGCCTGCGGGCCGACAGGGGTCTGCGGGTCACACCAACTTGTTGGCTCGCAGATAATTATAGGCCTGGATGATCTCGCGCAATTTGTCTTCCGACGAACGGTCGCCGCCGTTTGCGTCCGGATGATGGCGTTTGACGAGATCCTTGTAGCGCGTCTTGATTCTGGACTGCGTCGCCTGACCGTCGAGATCCAAGGTCATCAGGGCTTTCATGGCAAGGGCGTTGTAGCGCTGCGGGGGCTCGGCTTGCGACCCCTTGCCTCGGACGCCCCGTCGTCGCGACGCACGCGCCTCGGCGAACACGGTTTCGTCGACATGGCTCGCCGCCGCCCGGTCGCCAAGCTTCCAGGTCGGTCGGTGGCCAATGGCGTCGTCCTTGCGGAACTTCGCCATCAACTCGTCGTCCATGCCGCGAAAATAGTCGTAGGTTGCGTTGTACTCGCGAACGTGGTCCTTGCAGAACGTGAAATACTCGCCCTCGTGGTCCCGCCCTTTCGGGGCGCGAAAGACGCCTTCCTCCAGGCAGCCGGGATGGCTGCAGGGAGTCCTGGACTTCGGCTTTTCCATCGTGCGCGCATTCGGCTTCACCCGGATGCGGTCAAACAGGGGAGAATTCAGATTCATTTCATGACCTTTAGGAGCGCGGTCGTCGTCGGGCAAGCCCCAATTCCTTCTCGGCACGCGGACGGCTGTGATGCCTGCCCGCCTATGAAAAATTCGTTCAGCCGGTCCCCGACCTGCAGTATCTAGCGTGGCGGGCCGGGGTTCGGGAGAGGAAAGTATGACGATGCAGGAAAGAATTGTCGCACGCTTGACGGAGGGCCTCGAGCCGCATGAACTCGCCGTCCTCGATGAGTCCGACCGGCACGCGGGGCACGCCGGCGTGCGTTCCGGTCCGGGCCACGCGCCTGCAGGGGGCGGCACGCACTACCGGGTGAGGATCGTTTCGGCAAAGTTCGCCGGACTGAACCGGGTGGCCCGACACCGCCTGGTGTACGACCTTCTGCCGGCCGAATTCGCCGACGGACTTCACGCGCTCGCCCTCGACGCCAAGGCTCCCAGGGAGACGTGATGGCCGACGCGCCCGAACCCTACGGGCCCTTTGACGTCACCCTTGCGCCGGCCGAGATCGAGGCCGTCGCGTTGCGTTACGGATTGCGCGAGGCGCTCAGCGGAGGGCTGACGGCGCGCCATCACGCGCCGCTCGCGGCGTTTGTCCTTGCGCTGCTGTTCGCTGCGATTCTGGCGCTGTCGGGTCTCATCAGCCCCCGGGCCGGAGAGGCCGCCTTTCTCATCGCCGCCTCCGCATTCATGATCCAGCGGCTCGCGACGCATCGGCGCATCTGGCGAGCCCGGAACAAGGGACGCGCCGAAATCGAACGCCTTCTGTCCGGCCCGATGACGACGACGATTGACGCTGACGCTGCAGTCCAGACGAGTGGCGGGGCATCGCGTCGCCTGGACCTTGCCGATTGTCAGGAGGCCGAGGAGACCGGCGGTCTCGTGTATCTGTGGGGTCGGCGAGGGACCCCCGTCGTCGTGCCCAGCCGCGCCATGGCCGAGGGTGAATCTCATCGGCTGGTTGCGTGGGCCAGAGGCCGAATTCGCGCGCCGAATCTTTAGGCCGTTCCGCCGCCCCCAGCCAATGCTCATGGCGCCTCCGTCGCGTCGAAGTCAGCCGCCAGATGGCCGGCCGCGCGCTCCCGCGCGATTGTCGCGGCATGATCGCGGGCCAGGAACGTGTACACCATTGGCGTCACGAACAAGGTGAACATCGTCCCGATCGCCATTCCGGCGAAGATGGTGAGCCCAATGTTGAAGCGGGACGCGGCGCCCGCGCCCGTCGCGACAATGAGCGGAATGACGCCGACGACCATCGCCGCCGTCGTCATCAGGATCGGACGCAGCCGGACCGCGGCGGCATGCTCGATCGCCTCTCGCCGCGACATGCCGCCATGCTCCTGCATGCGGTTGGCGAAGTCGACCATCAGGATGCCGTGCTTGGAGATCAGGCCAATGAGCGTAACGAGCCCGATCTGCGAGTAGATGTTGATGCTGGCGAACCCGAGGAAGCCTCCGGCATTGAGCGGCAGCAGCGCGCCGAACAGGGCCGTCGGCAGCGCGACCAGGATGATCAGCGGATCGCGGAAGCTCTCGTACTGGGCGGCGAGCACGAGATAGATGACGATCAGCGCGAAGGCGAACACGTAGACGAGCGCGTTGCCCTCCTGCTCGAACTGGCGCGAATCGCCGCCGAAGTCGTAGCTGTAGCCCTCGGGAAAGATCTCCTTCGCCTTCGCCTTGAGAAAGCCGAGCGCTTCGCCGAGCGTTCGGCCCGGGAACGGCACGCCCGAAAGCGTCGCGGAATTGAGCTGCTGGAAGCTCGTCAACGCGTTCGGCTGGACCTCTTCCGACACGCTCGCGACCGCCGAGAGCGGCGCAAGCTCGCCGTTTCGCGTGCGAAGCTGGTAGCGGGTCAGCCAGTCCGGCGACAGGCGAAATTCGCGCGGCGCCTGCGGGATGACCTGGTAGCTGCGGCCGTAGAGGTTGAACAGGTTGATGTAGTTGCCGCCAAGCATGGTGGCGAGGGCGTTGCCGACATCCGCCATGTTGATGCCCATGCTGTTGGCCTTGTCGGCGTCGACCTTGAATTCGAATTGCGGCGTGTCGAACTTGAGGTCGACGTCGGTGAACAGAAAGAGCCCGCTTTGCCGGGCGGCGTCCTGCAACTTCTGCGCGACGTCGGCGAGCGTCACGTAATCGCCGGTGGTCCGGATCACGAACTGCAACGGCGCTCCGCCGGTCGAGCCGGGAAGCGCCGGCGGCGAAAAGGCCTGAACCTGGGCTTGCGGCACCTTGAGGAAGAGCGGGCTCATCTCGGCGAGCACCTGCTTCTGGGTGCGCTTTCGCTCATCCCATGGCTTGAGCAAGAGGCCGGCAAAGGCCTGCCGAACGCCGGCCGAGCCGTTGATGGTGAAGTTGTGCAACATCTCCGGCACGCCCTTTACCTCCTCGAGCAGGCGGGACGTCGCTTGTTCCGTGTAGTCGAGATTGCCGACTTGCGGAACTTTCACGAGCGTCAGGAGGATGCCCTGGTCCTCTTCCGGCGCAAGCTCCTGCGGCGTCGAGAGGTACATGACGGCCGTCAGCGCCAGAACCCCCACGAGGATGAGCGCGGTCAGCGCGCGGAAGTTGAGCGTCGAATGCAGCCGCCGCTGATAAGCCCGGCGGAGGCGGTCGAAGGAGCGGTCGACGAATTGGCCGAACCAGCTCTGATGCTGGTCGTGCCGAAGGAGCTTCGAGCACATCATCGGCGAGAGCGTCAGCGCAATGAAGCCGGAAACCACGACCGCGCCGGCAAGAGTAAAGGCGAATTCGCGGAAAAGGGCGCCGGTCACGCCGGCGACGAACCCGATCGGCGCATAGACGGCGGCGAGGGTGATCGTCATTGCGACCACCGGCAGGGCGATCTCGTGGGCGCCGCGAATCGCCGCATCGAACGGCGCCATCCCGTCCTCGATGTGGCGATGGATGTTCTCGACCACCACGATCGCATCGTCGACCACGAGACCGATGCCAAGAACGAGGGCCAGCAGGGTCAGGAGGTTGATCGAATAGCCAAGGCCGAGCAGGGCGATCATCACCCCGATCAGCGACAACGGAATGGTGACGATCGGAATGAAGGTCGAACGCAGGTTGCCAAGGAACAGGAAGATCACCACGATAACGATGACCGCCGCTTCGACCAGCGTCTTGGCGACCTCGTAGATCGAAGCGCGGATAAACTTGGTCGAATCGTACGCGATCGTCGCATTCATGCCGGGCGGCAGCTGCTGCTGGATGCTCGGCATGATGGCGTTGACGCCGTCGATCACGGTGAGCGGATTGGCTTCGGGAGTGCCGTAGATGCCGATGAATACGGCCTTGAGCCCATCGAACACGGAGGAGGAGTCGGATGTTTGCGGCCCGAGCTCGATCTTGAGCGAGACGTCGCCGAGCCTGACCAGCGCGTCGCCGTGGGTCGCGACGACCATCTGGCCAAAGGCCTTCGGACTGTCGAGCGAGGTCAGCGCGTCCACGCTGATCTGGGTGAAGTCGCTCTTCACTTCGCCCGCGGCGGTGGTGAAATTGTTGGCTGCGAGCGCCGCGCGCACGTCGTTCGGCGTGACCCCGAGCGCCGCCATCCGGGTAGGATCGAGCCAGATCCGCATCGAGAACGCCTTGCCGCCCAGGAGCTGCGCGTTAGCCACGCCATCGACCGTCTGCAGGCGCGGCTGGACGACCCGCGTGAGATAGTCGGTGATCTGCGAGGGCGTCATGACGTTCGAGTTGAAGCTCAGGTACATGAGCGCGAAGCCCTGCCCCGTCTGCTTGACGACCACCGGATCGTTGGCCTCGCGCGGCAGAAGCCCGCGCACCTGGTTGACCTTCGACAGCGTGTCCGCCATCGCCCGGTCGGGGTTGGCGTCGAGCCGCAGGTTGAGCGTGATGGTCGAGACGTTCTGCTGGGAGCTCGAGGCGAGCGTGTCGATTCCTTCCGAGCTCGCCACCGCCTGCTCGATCGGCGTCGTAATGAAGCCCTTGATGACGTCGGCCGCGGCGCCCGGGTAGGTGGTGGTGATGGTGATCGTCGTATTCGACGTTTGCGGGAACTGGCGGACCTGCAATTTATACCCGGCCATCAGTCCGACGAGCAGGATCAGCAGGCTGACAACGCTCGCCAGGACCGGGCGGCGAATGAAGAGATCGGTGAAGGCGTTCATCGCGCGCCCGGGCTCATTGCAGCGGCGTCTGAGCCGGCAGCGGCAGGGCGGGGCGTTCGTCGAGGACGACGGGCGAGTTCGCCTGCAGCTTGATCTGGCCGGCGGCGACGACCTTCTCGCCCTCCTTCACGCCTTCGGCGATGGCGATCCGCTCGCCGCGGGTCGGCCCGAGGCGGACGAAGCGCCGCTCGACCACAAGACCGCCGCCGGCCGCCGCGGCGCCCGCCGTCGTCTTGCCGGGCTCGGGTTTCGGCGCGGGCACGACGACGAAGACGTTGTCGCCGTAGAGGCTGTAGACGATCGCGGTGCGCGGCAGGGTCAGCACCCGGGCCGGCGCGCCGGTTGTGACGGTCAGGTTGGCGAACATGCCGGGCAGCAGGCGCCGGTCGGGGTTGGCGAACTCGGCGCGGATCGTGACGTTGCGCGATTCCACGCTGGCTCGGGCGTCGATCGCCTTGATCTTGCCGGTAAAGGTTTGGCCGGGGATCGCGCCGACCGTCATCGTCACCTCCTGCCCGACGGCGATGGTCGCCAGCGCCTCCTCGGTCACCGGAAAATCCGCGTAGATCGGGTCGAGCCGCGTGAGCGAGGCGAGCGGCGTCCCGACCGCCGCGAACTGGCCGAGATCGGCGTTGCGGATGCCGATGCGTCCTTCAAACGGGGCCCGGATCGCCTTCTGCGCGATGATCGCCTGCGTGCGCTGCACGGTGGCGGCGGCGCTGTCGCGCGACGCGAGGGCCGAATTCGAGCGTCGCCTGCGGCGTGTTGCCGCCCTGCACCAGCGTCCTCTGCCGCGCAAGCGTCGCATCGGCGTTGCGCAATTGGGCGAGGCCCGCGGCGAGGTCCGCCTGCTCGACCGAATCGTCGAGATTGATCAGCAGGTCGCCTTCCTTCACGTCTTGTCCCGATTCGAAATGGATGGCGGAGATCACGCCAGCGACCTGCGGGGCAATGAAGATGCCCTGATAGGCGCGGAGCGAGCCAATCGCAGTGAGTTGCGGCGGCCATTGCTCGTACGTCACCGGCTGCGCCCAAACGGAGGTCGGCTTTGGCGCGAAGGCGGCCGAAATGAAGCCTTTGACCAGGGTCGGCTTGATGACGAACTGGAAATAGGCGAGGCCGGCCGTGACCGCGGCCAGAAGCGCAAGCGTGACAAGAAACACGACCGGACGGCGGACGCGGAGGGGAAGCGCCCGGATCGCAATCAAGGCGATACAGACCGCGGCGATGGCGCCGAAGGCGACCGGAGGCGCGGCCACGGCCAAATGGCCCGTCTTCGCCGCGACCCCGACGGCCAGCGCGGCGAGCGCAACACCCAGCAACACCCAATCGACTACGCGTCTCATCGCTGCCCGCGGCTTCTTCGGATCGCGTCGCAGCGTTCCGCGAAAGGGGCAGTCTAGCCGCGCCGCGCGCGACACGCCAGTCTGCGACCGGGTGAGACCTTCGGGCGGGAGCGCTCGCGAGGCCCTTCGCCATTTTCGAGTCCGTTTCGAGCCTTTTCAACGGCTTGCGGCGCCTTTTGCGATTTCGATTTGGCGCTCGGCCGGAGGTCCGCAGTCGCGTCGGAAGAAAATGCCGTGATGCTTCAATAACTTGATTGGACAATTAACATATCTATTAAGATCTATTGGCCGACGGCCCGTCGCTTTGGCTTGATTCGCCGAGTTTGCGGAGGCGGCCGCTCAGGCGGCGAATTGCCGATGCGCTGGCTTCCACGATTTTCCGCTCCCGAGAAAGTATGGCTCCATCTCCTCCGGCGAATTTGGAAGACCCCAGTCCGGCGCCGGCACTCGCCAGACCGCCTCGCGGCCGTTATGGTCGTCCTCCGGCCCGGCAAGACGGCCGGATTCTCGGGAGACGGAAACCATGATCAAGACCCTTGCGCTCGCCTCGCTCGCCCTCAGCCTCGCCGGCGCGCCGACGCTGGCTTTCGCCGACGATGCCTGCATGACGCAGTCGATGGATAAGAAACTCAACGGCGCGGCCAAGACCAGCTTCATGACAAAGTGCGAGCGGACCGCCTGCGAAGGCCAGGCCGCCGACAAGAAACTCAACGGCGCCGCCAAGACGTCGTTTGTCAAGAAATGCACCAGCGACGCCATGAAAGCGGCGATGTAGCCGATTCCCGGCCGGGCCGCCCTCGCTCCTTCCCGCCGGCGAGGCCGGTCCGGTTCCGTTGATCGCGATCGTGGACGGCGCAACAGAGGGCGCGACCGTCTCGCTTCGTCAGCGCAGAAAGCCGTCGAGGAGGTTGGTCATGGGTCTGCGCCTCCTGGTGATCGGCCTTCTCGTCATGCTCGGCGCGGCGATTCCGGCGCGCGCCGCCGATTCGTTCGTCATCGGCGTGATGAACGACCAGTCCGGGCCGTACGCCGACCTCGCCGGCCCGGGTTCGGTCGAGATGGCGCGCATGGCGATCGCCGATTTCGGCGGCGCCGTGCTCGGCAAGCCGATCGAACTCCTCGTCGCCGACCATCAGAACAAGGTTGACGTCGGGCTCGCCATCGCGCGCCAGTGGTACGACGAACGCGGCGCGCGCGCGATCTTCGACATCACCAATTCCGGCGTGGCGCTGGCCATCCAGGCGCTCGCCAAGGAGCGCAACCGGCTCGTCATCTTCGATTCCGCCTCGTCGTCGGATCTGACGGGCAAGGCCTGCTCACCCAACGGCATCCAGTGGAACGCCGACAACTGGTCGAACGGCGTGGCGCTGATGCGCCTGCTGATCCAGCAGAAGCTCGACAGCTTCTTCTTCATCACCGCCGACTACGCCTTCGGCGCCTCGCTCGAGGCCGACGCCCGCGACGCCATCGCCAAGGCCGGCGGGACGGTGGTCGGCAGCGTGCGGTCGCCCCTCAACACGGCCGATTTCAGCTCCTATCTGCTGGCCGCCCAGGCCTCGAACGCCAAGGTCGTCGTATTCGCCATCACCGGCGCGGACCTCTCGAATGCGTTGAAGCAGGCGAGCGAGTTCCATCTCGCCCCGGCGCAGTATCTCGCGACCCCGATCACCTATCTGAGCGACGTCCACGCGCTCGGCCTCGACGTGGCGCACGATCTCACCTTCATGCAGTCGTGGTACTGGGACCTCGACGACGAGACCCGCGCCTTCGCCAAGCGGTTCTACGCGGTCCGGCAGCGTATGCCGAACGACAACCAGGCCGCCCTCTATTCGTCGGTGCGCCACTATCTCGAGGCCGTCGCCAAAGCCGGGACGGACGATACGGGCGCGGTGACGGCGGCGATGCGGGCGGCGCCGATCCACGGCGTCTTCACCGACCATGGGACGATCCGCCCCGACGGGCGCGTGCTCTACGACCGGTATCTGATGAAAGTGAAGGCGCCGACGCAGTCCAAATATCCGTGGGACTATCTAACGGTCGTCGCCAAAATCCCAGCCGCCGAAGCCTTCCGCCCGCCCGGCGCCGGCGGCTGCCCGCTCGACAAGCCGTAGGCCGCGACCCTCGCGAAACGTCCTCATCAACGCGCGAACTCGCTGCGGTCGGGCTTCAGATCGATGAGCGGCGTGCCGTCGACGCAGTCGAGCCCCCGAACGCAAAGCGTCTCACCCCGGCGCTCGACCAGCGACACGATCGAGGTTCCGATCGGGTTCGGCCGGACCGGCGAGCGGATGGCGAAGGTCGCTCGGGTCGTCCCATCGCGTCCCGGACTCTGGCGGAGGAGATCGCGGCGGGCGAGGTGGAGCCAGTAGAAAACCTCGATCCGCTGCATCGCTTCGACGCCGTCCAGCGCCGCCGCCCAAGGCTCGGCCACCTCGATGCGGCAAACCGGCCCGTCCAGACTTCCGTGATGCGGGCATTCGGCACGGGTCGGCCAGGGCGTCCGGATGACGCCGATGAAGAGAAGCGCCGCGTCGGCGGGCGCCGTCCACGGCGCCGCGATCTCGTTGAGGCGGAGGTCTGTGTCCTCTTGCATGGGTCGCTTAAGCCCGAGTCCGGCGGCTCTCGCCCGCCGGGCGGGAGATCCTATGAGGATTGCGCCGCGCGCTCCAGCCCCAGGAGCCGCCGCAAGACGGCGAGGAGCTGACCAAACCAGCCTCCGGGCGTCCGCGCAGAGCTCGGCGGAGCGGGCGCGCCCGCCGGCGCCGCCGCGAGCGCGGCGACGGGCGCCTCGGCGCGGATGGCCGCTTCGGCGAAGGCCTGGAAGAACTCGCCCGCGAGCTTCTTGGCGGTCGCGTCGATCAGGCGTCCGCCGAGCTGCGCCAGCTTGCCGCCGATCTGAGCGTCGACGACATAGTGCAGAAGCGTCGCGTCCGGCCCATCGGGCGAAAGCGCGACCGTGGCGCCGCCCTTGGCGAACCCGGCCGGACCGCCCGAACCTTCGCCGGAGATGCGGTAGCCTTTCGGCGGATCGAGGTCCGAGAGGGTCACCTTGCCGGAAAACTGCGCCTTGACCGGCCCGACCCTGATCACGACCGTGGCGACCATGTCGGTCGGCGAGGTCATCTCGAGGCTCTCGCAGCCCGGCAGGCATTGTTTGAGAACCTTGGGATCGTTGAGCGCCGCCCAGACTCTCGCCTGCGGCGCAGGCACGCGCTGCGTCTCGTCCATGCGCATCGGAGCGCTCCCTAGAGGTCAGCGGCCGGCGTGGCAGATCGGTCCGAACAGCTCCATGCCGAATCCCGCGGCATGGCGGCCGTACAGACAGCAGTCCGGCGCGAGGAGCGCGGCGAAGGCCAGCGCCAGCGCGGTCCAAAGCGCGAGGCTTGGGACGGCGGCGCGAGGCCAAGGCGATGGGGCGGCGAGCGGCATAGGCGATCATGGCGTGGTCTCCTGACGAGGTTTCTGCGCCGGCGGCCGGCCTTTCCCGGCGGCGGCGGACGGCGGTCATTTCGGCGAGGATGGAGAGGGCGATCTCCTCCGAGGTGACGGCGGCGATGTCGAGACCGGCCGGCGCCTTGACGCCCGCGAGGATTTCGGGCGCGACCCCCTCGGCGGCGAGCTCGCGCCTCAGCGTCTCCCCCTTGCGCCGCGAACCGACGAAGGCGCGGTAGCGCGCCGGCATGGCGGCTGCGGCCTTGAGCGCGGCGCGGTCGCCCGCGCCTTGGGTCGAGACGACGACGAACGCCTCGGCCCCCAGCGACGGGGGCGGCGAAAGCCCTTCGATCCGGTCCAGACCCTGCGGGAACCGGTTGAGATCGCCGGCGGGCGCCGCGACCGTCACGCAATAGCCGAAAGCCGGCGCGATCGCCGCCAGCGCGACCGCGACGGGAGAGGCGCCGAGGATCAGCAGCCTCGGCTTCGGCAGCACCGGCTCGACGAAAATGTCCATCGTTCCCTGGCTCGGGCAGGCGTTCTTGGCGAACAGCACGCCGTCCTTGTCTTCGCCCGGCGCGACGCCGAGCGCGTCGAGCCCGTCCTGCGGCGCGATCGACACCAGGCGCGATCGGCCATCGATCAGGCACTGCCGCGCCGCCTTCACCACCGCGGCCCGCGCGCAGCCGCCGCCGATCCAGCCGTCCTCGATCGCGCCGTCCGGCGTGATCAGCGCCTTGGCCCCCGCCTTGGCGGCGGTGATCGACAGGGTGCGAACGACCGTCGCCATGGCGAAGGCTTCGCCCTTGGCTTCGTGCGCGGCGGCGCGTTCCAGAACGCCCATCAGAGCCTCGCGAGATAGGTTTCGAGCCGGGCCAGACTGGCGAGGTCATGCGCCGGCGCAAACAGATCGACGAACGGCAGCGCAGCCTGCATGCCGCGCGCGACCGGGGCGAAGCCCTCTCGCCCGGTCAGCGGGTTGAGCCAGACGATCCGCCGGCAGCGGCGGCGAAGCGCGCGCATCTCCGCCGCGAGCCGTTCCGGCGCGCCCGTGTCGTAGCCGTCGGAAAAGATCATCACGCACGTGCGTGAATGGATCGCGCGCTTGGCGTGGGCGCGATTGAACTCGGCCAGGCAGTCGCCGATCCGGGTGCCGCCGCCGACGCCTTGCGCCATCAGAGACAGCCGGTCGAGCGCACGTTGCGGATGGCGCTCGCTCAGAGCCGACGAGACATGCGCAAGCCGCGTGTGGAAGAGATAGGCCTCGGACTCGCGGAAGGTCTGCGCCACCGCATGGAGAAAGCGGGTGAAGACCGAGAGATAGAGCTCCATCGAGCCGGACGCGTCCAGCAGCGCGACGAGGCGCAGCGGCCTTGGCTTGCGTCGGCGAAACTTGAGGTCGATCGGCTCGCCGCCGCGCGCGACCGAGCGGCGTACGATGGCGCGCAGGTCGAGCCGGACGCCTCGGCGGCGCGCGCGTTCCCGGCGCGAAAGCCGAGTGCGCAGGGCGCGCGCGAGACGTTCGGCAAGCGCCAGGACCTCGGCGCGCTCGGCCTCGCCCGTCAGGCGCGCGAAGTCCTTGGTCGACAGCGCCTCGTGCGTCGAGGCCCCGCGCTCGCGTCCGCGGCCTTCGGCAGCCTCCCCTTCAGGCGCATCGGCCGAGGCGATCTCGCCGAACGGCTCCGCGCCGCCGCCCGACGCCGGCCCGGGGCGACGCGAGCGGCCGGCGCTTGCGCCGGTCATTTCGACCCGCGCCGCGCGCTTGACGCCGCGCCCGCGCCAGAAGGCGTCGAACAACTCGTCAAAGCGTTGAAATTCGCTGCGATCGGAAGACAGCAGCGCCTTCAGCGCGCCGCGCAGGCGATCCGGACGATCCGCGAGCGGGCTCGCGATCAGCCGCGCCGCATCGCCCGTCTCGGCGCGGCCGACCGCGAAGCCGACCTCGCGCAGCGTATGGACGAAGCCGGCCAGCCGCCGGCGCATGCCGATGCCGAGCGGGGTTTCCGGATTAACGCCGAGGCTCACGCCGCCCTCCCGGCAAGCCGCGCCGTCACCTCCGGCGTCACCCGAGCGCGATCCTCGTGCGTCTTGAGCATGGCGACCAGTGTCGCATGAACGATTTCGGGCTCTGCGGAAAGATCGTGGACGCCGAGCCCGGCCAGCGTCGCCGCCCAATCGAGCGTCTCGGCGACACCCGGCGTCTTGCGCAGTTCCTCCTTGCGCAAGGCCGCGACCATGCGGGCGACTTGCAGCGCGAAAGCGGCGTCGATCCCCGGCTGGCGGACGCGCAGGATCGCCGCCTCCCGGTCGACCTCGGGAAAGTCGAGATAGTGATAGAGGCAGCGGCGGCGGAGCGCGTCGCTGAGCTCGCGCGTGCCGTTCGAGGTCAGCACGACCCGCGGGATCGAGACCGCCTTGATGGTCCCGTATTCGGGAATGGTGATCTGGAAGTCGGACAGGAGTTCGAGCAGGAAGGCCTCGAACTCCTCGTCGGCCCGGTCGACTTCGTCGATCAGCAGAACCGGCGAGGACTCGCGCCGGATCGCCGCCAACAGGGGTCGCTCCAGGAGATAGGCCTCGGAGAAAATCCGCGCCTCGATCGCCTCCGGGCTCTCGCCCGAGTTCTCGCGCGCCTTGATGGCGATGATCTGGCGCTGATAGTTCCACTCGTAGAGCGCCGAACTCGCGTCGAGCCCCTCGTAGCACTGCATCCGGATGAGCTCGGCGCCGTGCACGAGCGCCAGCGCCTTGGCGACTTCGGTCTTGCCGACGCCGGCCTCGCCCTCGATCAGAAGCGGACGCTTAAGAAAGTCCATCATCCACAACGCCGTCGCGAGGTCGCGGTCGGCGACGTAGCCGACTTCGGCGAGGCGTGCGGCGACGGTTTCGCGCGGGATGGAGGCTAGGGACATGCGCTTCCCCTCGCCCCGCTTGCGGGGAGAGGGCCAGGGTGAGGGGCTGCGCAGACGATCGAGATTGGCGCCGGCGCTAACGTCGGACGTCTGCGCCGCCCCTCATCCGGCGCTGCGCGCCACCTTCTCCCCGCTTTGCGGGGCGAAGGGAGCGGCTGCGCCCTCACCCGGCAGCCTTCGGGCGCCACCCCCCGGGACCATGCCCGGGGGGAGAGGGGCGTCCCCTTCCCCCTCGGGGGGAAGGTGGCGCGAAGCGCCGGATGAGGGGACGCCCTCATTCGTGCAGCCCCAGCTTCTCCGCTGCGAGCCAGATGCGGTAGGCGTCGTGCGGCATCGCGATATGGGTCGAACCGAGGAACTTGAAGGCGTCGTTCACCGCATTGGAGAAACAGGGCACCGAGCCGACGTTGGGGCTCTCGCCGACCCCCTTGGCCCCGATCGGATGATGGGGCGAGGGTGTCACTGTATAGTCGGTCTCCCAGTGCGGCGTCTCGACCGCGGTCGGCAGGAAGAAGTCCAACAGCGAGGCGCCCTTGACGTTGCCGTCTTCGTCGTAGGCGATCTCCTGGCCCATGGCGATCGCATAGCCCTCGGTGCAGCCGCCGTGCACCTGGCCCTCGATGATCATCGGGTTGATGCGGGTGCCGCAATCGTCGAGCGCGTAGAAGCGCCGCACCTTGTGGACGCCGGTGTCGACGTCGATGTCCATCACCGAGACATAGGCGCCGAACGGAAAGGTCATGTTCGGCGGGTCGTAGTAGCTGACCGCCTCGAGCCCCGGCTCCATGCCGGGCGGGACCTTGTTGTAGGCGGCCCAGGCGAGCTGGGTCATCGTCTTGAACGCCTCCGGATTGCCCTTCACCCGGAACCGGTCGACGTCCCATTCGAGGTCGTCCTCGTGCACTTCCAGCATGAAGGCCGCGATCATCTGCGCCTTGGCCTTGATCTTGCGCGCCGCCATGGCGATCGCAGCGCCTGCCACCGGGGTCGAGCGCGAGCCGTAGGTGCCGAGGCCATAGGGGGCGGTGTCGGTATTGCCCTCCTCGACGGCGATGCTGTCGGCGGGAATGCCGATCTCGGTTGCGATGATCTGGGCCCAGGTCGTCTCGTGGCCCTGGCCCTGGCTCTTGGTTCCCATCCGCGCAATCGCCCGTCCCGTCGGGTGGACGCGGATCTCGCAGGAGTCGAACATCGCGATCCCGAGAATGTCGCAGTTCTTCGACGGGCCGGCGCCGACGATCTCGGTGAAGAACGAGACGCCGATCCCCATCAGCTCGCGGGTCTCGCCGCGCTGGAACGCCTGCTGCTTCTCTCTCTGCTCCTCGCGCAGCTTGCGATATCCGGTCGCTTCGAGCGCCTTCTGCATCGCCGTATGATAGTCGCCCGAATCGTATTCCCACCCCAGGGCGGATTGATAGGGAAACTGCTCGCGCTTGATGAAGTTCTTCACGCGGAAGTCGACCGGATCGAGCCCCAGCTTCTGCGCCATGATGTCCATCGCGCGCTCGATCGCATAGGCGACCTCGGTCACCCGGAACGAGCAGCGATAGGCGACGCCGCCCGGCGCCTTGTTGGTGTAGACCCCGTCGACCTCGAGATGGGCGACCGGGAAATCGTACGAGCCGGTGACGATGTTGGAGAAGCCCGCCGGCCACTTCGACGGGTCGGCGCAGGCGTCGAACGCGCCGTGGTCGGCGAGAATGTGGACGCGCAACGCCGTGACGCGGCCGTCCTTGGTCGCCGCAATCTCGGTCGTCATGTGGTAGTCGCGGGCGAACGAGGTGGTCGACAGGTTCTCGATCCGGTCCTCGACCCATTTGATCGGCAGGCCGGTGACGATCGAGGCGACGGCGGCGCAAATATAGCCCGGGTAGGCGCCGACCTTGTTGCCGAAGCCGCCGCCGATGTCGGGCGAGATCACGTGGATCTTCTGCTCCGGCAGCCCGGCGATCAGCGCGACGACCGTACGGATCACGTGCGGCGCCTGGAACGTGCCGTAGATGGTGAGGTCGCCGGTGACCTTGCTGAAGCTGCAAACCGTCTGGCAGGTCTCGAGCGGACAGGGGTGGACGCGCTGGTAGCTCAGGAGGTCCTTGGTCGCGACCTCGGCCTTGGCGAAAGCCGCGTCGGTCAGCTCGCGGTCGCCGACCGCCCAGGTGAAGATGTGATTGGGGTGCTTGCGGGGTCCATGCGCGCCCTCCGTCTTGTCCTTGATGTCCTCGCGCACCACCGGCGCGTCGGGGGCCATCGCCTTGAATGGATCGACGAGCGCCGGCAGCGGCTCGTACTCGACCTCGACGAGGTCGGCGGCGTCGGCTGCGACATAGCGGTCGGTCGCGATGACGAAGGCGATCTCCTGGTTCTGGAACAGGACCTTGCCGTCGGCCAGCACCATCTGCACATCGCCGGCCAGCGTCGGCATCCAGGCGAGCTTGACAGGCTTCAAGTCCTCGGCGGTCAACACCGCGACGACGCCGGGCAGCGCCTTCGCCTTCGAGGTGTCGATCTTGACGATGCGCGCATGACCGTGGCTCGAGCGGTGGAAATCACCGTGCAGCATGCCGGGCAGCTTGATGTCGTCGACGTAATTGCCCTTGCCCTGGATGAAGCGCGCGTCTTCGACGCGCTTGCGCTTGCACCCCAGGCCCTGCAGGCTTTCGGCGCGTTCGATCGAGGAGGGGACGGTCGGAGCGTTCATTCGGCGGCTTCCCTGAATTCCACGCCGCCGAGCTTGGCGGCGGCATATTGGATCGCCCGGACGATGTTCTGATAGCCGGTGCAGCGGCAGAGGTTGCCGGATATGCCCATCCGAATCTCGGCCTCGCTCGGGCTGGCGTTCTCCTGCAGCAGCCGGTAGGCGCGCATGAGCATGCCAGGCGTACAAAAGCCGCACTGGAGCCCGTGCATCTCGCGGAAGCCTTCCTGCAGCGCGTGCAGCGTTCCGTCGGCCGCGGCCATGCCTTCGACGGTCATGACCGTCGCGCCCTCGGCCTGGATGGCGAACATCGTGCAGGACTTGACCGACCGGCCGTCGACGTCGACCGTGCAGGCGCCGCAATGCGAGGTGTCGCAGCCGATATGCGAGCCGGTCAGGTTCAGATGCTCGCGCAGGTAATGGATCAGCAGCGTGCGCGGCTCGACCTCGGCCGAGACCGCCTTGCCGTTGACCGTCATCGCGACTTTGACTTTGGGAATTTCGACCTCGGGCATGACCGCCTCTTCGTTCAGGATGTGGCGCGGGCGAAAGCGCGCTCGAGCGCCCGGCGCGTCATGACGCCGGCCATTTTGGTCCGATATTCCGCCGAGCCGCGGCCGTCCTCGGCCGGGGCGGCGATCGCCTCGACGGCGTCGGCGGCCTGCTTCAGGCTCTGGCGGTCGAGCGCCGTTCCGATCACCGCCCGGGCGGCGTCCGCGGCCAGGAGCGGCCGGTCGGCGACGTTGGTCAGCGCAATCGCGCAACTCGCGACGCGGCCGCCCGAGACCGTCATCACCACGGCCGCCGCCGCGGTGGCGTAGTCGCCGACCTTGCGCTTCAACTTCTCGTAGGCCCAGCCGTGCGGCTTCGGCGGCGCGGGGATGCGGATTTCGGCCAGGATGTCGCCGGGCTGAAGCGCGGTCTCGTAGATCCCGAGATAGAAGTCGCGCGCCGCGACCTGGCGCTCGCCCGCCGGCCCGCTGAGGACGTAGGTCGCGTCGAGCGCCAACATGAGCGCCGGCATGTCGTTGCCGGGGTCGCCGTTGGCGACGTTGCCGCCGAGGGTGCCCATCGAGCGGACCTGGGGGTCGGCGATCTGCTGGGCGGCCTCCCGCAGGATCGGCGCCGCCTCTGCCAGCGCAGCGCTGGCGATCAGTTCTTGCTGGGTCGTCATCGCGCCGATCGCGATCTGGTCGCCCGCGACGCTGACGCCCTTGAGCTCCTTGACGCCGCCGAGGTCGATCAGATGGCTCGGCTGGGCGAGCCGCAGTTTCATCATCGGGATCAGGCTGTGCCCGCCCGCCAGCAGGCGCGCGTCGTCGAGACGGCCGAGCAGGACGACGGCTTCGCCGAGGCTGGACGGGCGGTGATAGTCAAACGATCCAGGGATCAAGCGCGCCTCCCGAGCGGACAAAGACCGGATTCGACCGGTCCCAAACGCCGCTCAAGGAGGCCGGACTTTGCGCCGCACAATCAACAGCCCCTGAACCGCCGGCCGGTCAAAGCGCACGACCGAGCGGCTTCCCGCACGAAATGCGTCAGTGACTTTGACCCGTTGCACGAAATGCCGGTCCCCGAACCGCCGACAGGGCCTCGATCCGGGCCTTCACCTCGCGCACCTGACCACGGGCGATCGGGATGCTGCAGCGCACAGGATCGCCGAGCTCGACGACGGCGGCGTCGCCCGTCCGTTTCAGGCGCGTCACACGGTCGAGCCGAACGATCGAACTGCGATGCACGCGCATGAACTGGCTGCGGTCGAGCCCGGCCTCGAGCATGCTGATCGACTGGTTGCAGAAATATTCCTGGGTCCCGTCGTGAATGAATGTGTAATGGGCGTTGGCGCGGACGGCGTAGATGTCGCCGACCGGAATGGCGCGCGTCCGTCCGTCCTTTTCGACCCGGATGCGGGCGAGCGGCGCGGACCTCGGCCGGGCCGGCTCCGGCGGGAGCGCGGCGGCAATGTCAGCGGCAGAAATCGGCATCGCGGACGCCGAGGCCGGCGCCAGAGCCTCCGGCCCCACCGCGAACCGCGGCGCCGACGTCTCAGCGTCAGGCACCAGCGACAACAGGAAGGCCGCAGAGACGCCGAAGGCGATCACGGTCGCCAGCAGCGCCAAAGCATTGCGGGAGAGCGCGGGGTCGACCTCGACGAAGCGGCTGACGTCAAAGCACAGCGGATCGAGGCGCATGCCGGCCATGGCGGTATAGTGCATGCCGGAGATCGCCAGCCCCAACCCGACCGCGCCGAGGAATAGGCGCAGCCGGTTCGGCCGGCTGCCGAGCGCCATCAGCGCAAAGGCGCTGGCGGCGATCGAAACGAGAACCGAGGCGACGACGAAGCGCGCTTCCTGGGTGGTCGGTCCGGCAAGGTGCACTGCGCGCATGCCGACATAGTGCATGGTCGAGATGCCGAGCCCCATGGCGGTCGCGCCGAGACCGATACGCAGGTTCGGCGGCTGCGGCGCGTGGGCCGCATAGACGCCGAGCCCGACCACGATCACACAGATCAGGAACGACGCCAGCGTCGGCAGGACGAGATAGTCGATGGCGCTCGGAAAGCTGGCGGCCAGCAGGCCGACGAAGTGCATCGACCAGATGCCCGTCGCCAGCGTCAGCGCCGACCCAGCGAGAAGCAGACGGCGCCGGAAACCGGCGGCGCCGTCGAGGTCGGCGGCTAGGGAAAGACCGACGAAACTGCCTTGAATGGCGATTGCGACCGAAAGCGCAACGAGCCACGGATCATGAGGAATGGACACTCCCCACCTCGCTTCCTCCCCAGGAGCCTTATGGTTAGGACAGAAAAAGGCGGGCGAGCAAGGAAATAGCGATATATTCTGTCGAACATTTCACACAATGCTTGTTGTTGCGGTGCGGAGCGGCCAACTTCCTTCGTGCTGTTGGTTTCCTGACCGTCAAACCTCGGTTTGCGTTTTCGCTCCCGCCGCCGCCCCGCGAGAACGCCCCATGTCGAATCGCAGCCGAACCGGCTAGGTTAATCTGCCCTCACCATCGTTCTGCCGCTTTTGCGGGGCGAGAGCGCGCCGCACAATCCCGCGTGCGAGACTGGGCCAAGAAAGGAAGATATGACAGCGTTCCAAGGAGCGGCCGACAAGACGGAGCGCGCCGGCGTCGGGCAGATCGTGCTCGCGAGTCTCGTCGGCACGACGATCGAATTCTACGACTTCTACATCTTCGGCACGGCCGCCGCGCTGGTGTTCGGCCCGATGTTCTTTCCCAAATCGGCGCCGGAAACCCAGACCCTGAACGCCTACCTCACCTTCGGCCTCGCCTTTCTCGCCCGGCCGGTCGGCTCGTTCCTGTTCGGCCACCTCGGCGATCGGATCGGGCGAAAGTCGACCCTGGTCGCGACCATGATGACGATGGGTCTGGCGACCACCCTGATCGGCGCCCTGCCAAGCTATGCGACCGCCGGCGTCCTCGCGCCGTGGCTCCTGGCCGCGCTGCGCTTTCTGCAGGGGGTGGGGCTCGGCGGCGAATGGGGCGGCGCGGCGCTGGTGGCGGTCGAGAACGCGCCGGACGGACGGCGCGCCTGGTTCGGCATGTTCCCCCAGCTCGGCCCGCCGATCGGGTTCTTCATCGCGACCGGACTGTTCCTGCTTCTCCTCGTCGCGTTCGGCGAACAGGCGTTCGTCGCCTGGGCGTGGCGCGTCCCGTTCCTGTTCAGCGCGATGCTGGTCGCGATCGGCCTTTACGTTCGCGCGTCGCTTGCGGAGACGCCCGCCTTCAGGCGGCGCTGGCCGAGAACGCGCGGGTGACGTGCCGCTGGCGGCGGTCGTGCGCGGGCACCTGACAGCGCTGATCCAGGGATCGTTGTCCATCGTCGTCTGCTACGCGCTTTTCTACATCGCGACCGTTTACACGCTCGGCTATGGCGTCAGGACGCTCGGCATCCCGAGGATCCGGTTCCTCGAACTCCTGTGCGTGGCGATCGTGTTCATGGCGGTCGCGACGCCGATCGCGGCGGCGCTCGCCGATCGGCTCGGCCGGCGCCCGGTGCTGCTCGCCTCCTCGATCCTTGCGCTCAGCGTCGGGCTCGCCATGCCGGGACTGCTGGCGCAAGGCGAAGGCGGCACGCTCGTCTTTCTGTCGGCGGCGCTCGGCACGATGGGCCTGACCTTCGCGCCGCTCGGAGCGCTGCTGCCGGAACTGTTTCCGACCGAGGTGCGCTACACCGGAGCGGCCAGCGCCTACAACCTCGGCGGCATTCTCGGCGCCTCGTTCGCGCCGTCGCTCGCTCAGGTGCTGGAGGCGGCCGGCGGCGTCGCATGGGTCGGCTACTACATCGCCGTCGCGGCGGCGATCAGCTTCGCCGCCATCCTGACGATGCGGGAAACGCGGCACGATTCCCATCGCCCCAGTTGCCAAAGCCGCAGTCGAACACGTGTGACCGCAATTCGACGGCGGGGCGGCAAAAGATGGCCGAACTTAAGACGAGCGCGTGACATGCGCTGAGCGCGGGTCTAAAAGGCCCTTAGCGCTCAAAATGGCGGAGGCTTCCAATGCGCGCCTATGCTGCTGTCGCCCCAGCCAAAGCCGCCGCCCGATCCGAGCGCCAATCAACCGCCGGCAAGAGCGAAATCCTGAGGCGCGAGCGGGAGTGGGCGCATTTCGTCGTCGGGAGTCATTCCTCAAATCGCAGCTTTTCCGAGTTTGACGCCCCCGCGCCGCGCGAACGCCGCTCGGATCGCTCTAGCTCCGGAACTGATTGAAGGCCCAGACGAGCGCCGAACCGATCGCCAGGACGGCGAGCGGAGGGCCAAGCGCCACAAGCTGGATCGTCATCTCGTCGTCGTCACTGAGCAGCAGACCGATCGTCGTCCCCCATAGAACCGAGCCGACGGCCCAGAGGAAAAACAGAACCTTTGACCAGTCCATGCGCCCGCGCCACGGCTTAAAGAACAACTCGCGCAGGATGGTAACGGTGTTTAATCCAGTGTCAACTTGCTTTTGAATAGAAATTCCTTTGTGAAACGAGACGCCAGCCGGTTCGAGAAACTGAACGTGACGGCGTTACGCATCGCCTTTGCGTAACACGCGGAGGGGCCTCCCATGCCGAGCTTCGTCATCACGACGCCTCGCCTGATTTGCGGCCTTGGCGCGGTGACGACCTTGCGCCCTACGCCGCGCTGAACGCCGATCCGGTCGTCCGCCGCTACTGGGCTTCCACGCTCAGCGCGGAAGACAGCAACGCCGAGGCGGCTAAACTCCAGAGCCACATCGAAGAGCACGGCTTTGGCTTCTGGGCCGCCGAGGCGCCGGGCGTCGCGCCCTTCATCGGCTTCATCGGGCTGAAGCCCGTCCCACCCGGCCTGCCGTTCGCGCCGGCGGTCGAGGCGGGCTGGCGTCTTGCCCGAGCCTATTGGGGACAAGGCTATGCGACCGAAGGCGCCGAGGCGGCGCTGGCCGACGGCTTTGCCAGGCTCGGGCTAAAGGAGATCGTGGCCTACGCGGTCGCCGCCAACGCGCCCTCGCGGCGCGTGATGGAGCGGATCGGCATGACGCATGACCCCGCCGACGACTTCGATCACAAGGCCCACGAGCCCGGCGATCCTCACCGCCGCCATGTCGTCTATCGGAAGAGACGGGATGAGACCTGAGACGACTTTCTCACGGAGCGCTGATCCAGGGCCGGCGAAGATCGGCAAACAGCGAATGGACGGGATTGAAGCCGACGGCGGCTCCACAGCTTTGCAGGACACCGCAGCGCAAGGACTCGCAGAGCGCGCTTTAGCGGCTTGGCGCTGCAAAACTCCGGCCAAGGCGCCGACGGGTATGCTCTCGGCCGCCTCCATATCCGCCAGGCCGCTCACGGGGATGCTGGCGGCCGCCGCCACCCCGGTTGAACCGATGTCTGCAAGGGCGGCGACTGCGGGCGCCAGATCGTCCGCGCTCTCAGCGAGTCGGACCAACCGCAATCGAAAATTCTCGCATCCCAACACATCGCCCGGCGCCGCCGCCGCTCGGCCGCCGACCGAGTCGGTTCGCAGACGCTCCACGCGCTCGGCGCCGTAACTGCAGATCGTATAGGACGAGACCGCCTCCGGCCGCGAGGGCCCCGCACTGGCCTCCAGGGTTTCGGCGGGAACGCGCTCGATTTTGACGTGGGCGAGCCCCGCGTCGCGGAAGCCGAGCGTCACGGCGACGGCGGTCGAAACGTCGATCACCCTGCCGCGGATGAAGGGCCCGCGATCGACGATCCTGACGATCGCGGACCGGCCGTTGTCGAGGTTGAGGACCCTCACCCGCGATCCCATCGGCAGGCTGCGATGCGCCGCGGTCATCCCTTGAGCGCCATAAAACGACGCCAGACCCAGCTCCGTCGCCAAGGCGTCGCAGCCCATGCCGAGAACGACCGCGCAGAAAGCCAATAGGGTTCGCATCCGCGGCTTGCCTCCTGCGCCTCGCGCCCGCTCGGAGTCCGCCGCAATGGAAACACAAAATTAACCAACTTGCCAGCCGCCCGTTCGTCGGGGGTCGGCGGCCCCGAAAGGCCGGCAGGAAGCGCGGGAGCGCGGCCGGGCCGAAAGCGCAAGGGATTTGAGCGTATCATCCCTACTCCGTCATCCTTCGAGACTGGCAAGGATTGCCTCTTTGAGGCCCTGCGCGGTCAGCTTCGAATAATCGGTGAGCGCCGGACACCGGCCATAGCCCCGACGCGCAGATGCGCCATTTGCTCTCCTTCAGTCG
>CAVYON010000010.1:0-237093 GCA_963770035.1 uncultured Alphaproteobacteria bacterium
CCCCAGCGCGACAGCTCCGTTACCAAGATTACATCGAGTTCGCGCCGTTGCACCAACGCCATGACGTGCTTGCGCTCGGCCCGGTCCAGCTTCACCCCCGACGCGGTTTCCTTGTAGGTGCCGACTACTTCATAGCCGGCGCGCTGGGCAAACGCGGCGAGGTCGCGCTCCTGCCGCGCGCAGGACTGGTCGGCCGTGGACACCCGGCAATGAAGCGCGGCGCGTTGCGGTGAGGGCCTATGCTGTCCCAGTTGAACTCTCCCTGCCCTACAGCTTGCAAGCCCCTGTTTCTGCATGGGCTTGAATCGTGGCAGGCAGACTACACTCCATTTGGGACAATCCGCTATGCCGAGACGCCGCGTGCTGACAGACGCGCAGGTCGAGGGCCTACTCGCCCTACCTGCCGACGAACCGTCGCTGGTCCGTCACTGGACCCTGGCCGGAGCCGATCTCGCTGCCATCGAGCGCCGACGCGGGGAGCACAATCAGCTCGGCTTTGCCTTACAGCTTTGCGCCTTCCGTTATCCAGGCCGCTTACTACGACCGGGTGACGCGATTCCGGACCCGCGCTGAGCTTCGTCGCAGAGCAGTTGCGGGTTAGCTCGGACGCCTTGACGTCCTACGCTGCTCGCCCTCAGACGCGCCGTGAGCAACTCGACGCGCTTCGCGCCGAATTCGACTTTCGCATGTATGCGCCTGGGCATGGCCGCGAACTGCTGGCCTGGCTGCTGCCAATCGCTTTGGCCACAACCAATCCCTCCCGCGGTCGCCGCAGCATTGATGGATGAGCTTCGCCGACGCCGGATCATCGCGCCTGGCCCGTCTGTGATCGAACGCCTGGTCGCCGCGGTGTTGGTGGTGGCGGAACGGCACGTTGCCGTTCAGCTCACCAGTGCGCTGTCTCCGGCGCAAACCGACGCCCTCGACGCGTTGCTCCAGCCGAGGGACCGCACATCGATGAGCGTGCTGGCTTGGGCCCGTTTGCCGCCTGGCGCGCCGGGCACCGTGCGCTCGTGCCATCGTCGAACAGCTCGCTTGCCTACGCGCGGTTGATCTAAACAGCGACGGTGCTGAAGCTGTCCATCCCGAACAGCTGCGGAAACTGGCCCGCGAAGGTGGAAGGTTTACTGCCCAACATCTGCGAGCGCTATCGCCGCTTCGCCGCCGCGCCACCTTGGTCGCTACGGTAACTGCCTAGCCGCTTGAGCATCAGCGACGCACTGACGACGCCGGTTCGCACGGACGCAGTGAGCCGCAGCACATCGTCCCAATGCGCAGCTATCAGCTTGTCGTCGGGGCGGCCGGCGATGAACGGGGCGAGCGCGGGCCATCGGCTCGCCGGCTCGAACGCGTACAGCCTGCGCTCGGCGAGGTTGGGGATGCGAGGTGCGAAGTGGAAACCCAGCAGGTGCGCCAGCCCGAAGACGTGGTCGCTGACGCCACCTCCATCGGTGTGATGCCTGGCGATCGTCATGTCCGCCTCATGATAGAGCAGTCCGTCGATGACGTACGTAGCCTCGCCGGAGGGTGGGATGGCGATGGTATGGTAGGGCGCATGGCGGCCCGAGACGTGTGTGTAGAACAGCGCCGACGCCTCGCGCCCATAGTGGGCGTTGATTGCACCAACAGCTTCGCCACGGCCCGAGGTGGGGAAGGCCTGACCGTCGGAGCTGGACACGTCAGGTGCCCCAAATAGTGCGGCCATCGGCTGGCTGTGCTGTGCGTTGACCAACATCGCGAGCGCCTCCCGGTAGGTGTCCTCGCGCAAGTGCCAGCCGGCGGTCCATGCTAACTGGCGGTAGCTCGCCACTGAGCAGGCTTCCGCCATGCGGGTCAGCCCAAGGTTGGTCGCGTCAGCCAGCACCGCGGTGAGCACCACCCGAGGATCATCAGCCGGCAATCCCGTGTGTAGGTGGGTAAACGCAGCGCTGAACCCCGTCCAACGATCCACTTCGGCTAGGAGGCCGGTAATCCGGGCGCTTGGCATCATCGTGTAAAGTCGATCGGCGAGTTCTTCGGCCTCTTCCGGTGTGATCGCCTTCAGCGGTGATACCTTCAGCTCATCGCCCTTGATTGATACGTCCTCCAACTTGTCCGCCGCGGCTTTGGCGGCCACTTCCGACAGGCGCCGCTCCAGCAGTGCGCGGCGAGCTGCGAGGTATTCTTCCGCGGTCGCCGGCACAGCAACGGGGAGCGGTCCAGCATCACGCATTGCGGCGAACAGCGCAGGTGGGATCAACTGATCTTCGATGGCGCGCCAATGCCGACTGCCTTCAACCCAGATGTCCCCTGAACGGAGCCGGTCGCGCAGCGCCAGCAAGGTAGCCGCCTCCCAAGTTCGACGTGCATTGCCGCCCTTGCTGGCTGCATGGCGTACTGCATCGCGCCAAGCTGGGCGCAGAAAGCTGGACGGAAGGTTGTTCGGCCATTTCTTGCCGCCGCTGATGTAGGTGTCGCCAAGCAGTTCGACCGCGCGCAACGTGCTCGCCGCCGCGGGCACAGCGCGAAGTTGGAACGCGCCGAGAAACAACGGCCCCAGCCGGTGCAGCACCGACCAGGCCCGTATGGCGAGCGCTGGCAGATCTGTCTTGTCCGGGCGGGCTAGTCTATTAGCTTCGGCAACGCTTGCAGCCAGCCGGTCCCAACCCACGGAAACAGCGACTGCTCCGTCCAAGTCCGTACCGGACTGCTTGGCCTCGATCAGCGCGGCCCCCAGTTTGGCGAGCAGGCGAACCTTGTCATTGACTGCCCGCGCGTCGCGCAAGACGGCCTCTTCCTCGCGAGCTTCGGCCCGTCGGAACATGCGGCCAACAGCGCGGTCAAATAGCGCCACGCCGTCATCGGTCAACCTGGCCGAGGTGTCGAGAACCCCCGGCAGAATGGGCTGGCGCAGGCACTGCGCGAGATCGGTCGTATCGAACGCACCCTTTACACCTTGGACTGGCTAGAACAGCCACAGCTCAGGCGACAAGCAACGGCGGAACTCAACAAGGGCGAGTCCCGGAATGCCCTCGCGCGTGCGGTCTGCTTCCATCGTCTCGGCCAACTGCGCGACCGGACCGTCGAAGCGCAGCGGCATCGCGCGAGCGGCCTCACCTTGGTCACCGCCGCCATTGCGCTGTGGAATACCGTTTACCTCAGTCGCGCGCTCGACGCCCTGCGCCGCAGTGGCGAGATGGTGCCGGACGCCTTGCTAGCCCATCTTGCACCACTCGGGTGGCAGCACATCAATCTCACCGGCGACTATCTGTGGGACGCCGACAACATACAGGCCTCCGACGGATTCAGGCCGCTGCGTCACATGTCCGCCACGCCGCTTGAGGCCGCAGCTTGATCATGTTCCCTGTTCGTGCCACGAACCGTGCTATCCTGCCCGTTCTGTGGCGTGACCCCAAAAAGTAACAAACCTTGAGTTCACCTCCAGATGCATCGGAACGCAGATGTCTTCCGGCGACGAAGTCCTCGTAACTTAGTTTGGCATGCGGCCCCGGCTCGCTGGTCTTGTCCGGAGGACGCTCCTCCTTCTTGCGCTTGATGGGCACGCCCTGTCGAAGCGCTGTTTCAGCTTCTTCCAGTTCGCTGACCGTTCCAGGAGCCAGAGTCCAATTTCGGTCTCGCCATCGAGCGCGGCGAGTGCGACGTCCATCCGCTTGGTATGGGCATCCCGGACGGCGGCGCGAAGCAAGTCCCTGACAAGAATCACGCCCGGAGCCGACGGGCTGCCGTCCAGATATCGAACCCGGGCGAAGGACGGACGTTCGTCGGCGCTCGACAGACGATAGCACCGCTCGTCCAGTCGTTCGGAGGGCAAAGCCTGAAGGCTGACGGACAATATTTGTCCCTCGGCCCCGAGCAGTTCGAGTCCGTCGCCTTCGGACTTGACGCTCTGCGGCAAACGCCAGGTCAATGTGTCAAACAGGCACGAAAACCGGCCCGGGAATTTCCCGGCCAGATCAGCCAGTGGAATGGGGTCCTCCGCCGCCGGCGCAGGCAACGCGCCCGCATCGAGCGGTGGAGACTGCAGAACTGACGTCAGTCCAAGTCTTTCGACGGCGGCGTCACGCGGCAAGGCCCGGTAAAGAGAGGCCTCTTCATTGAAGCCCGCAAAACCGTCGTTGCCCAGAGCGGCGATCGTACAGTTCGCGCTCCCGTAGAGGACATGATCGGATTGGGCGGTCTGGACGATCATGAGCTTCGCATGAACGAAACGTTTCTCGTCGGCGGCCTTGAAGTCGACCAGCTTGACCGTACGCTCCGGATCGAGGGCGTCAGCGGGAAAGAGATGGCATTCCTGGTCAAGAAGGACAAAGGTTTCGCCTGCGCCTGTCGGGTCCATCAGGAAATGTAGCCCGGCCAGATCGATGTCCCAGTAGGGGCTGAGGACGATCAGCCGCTCTGCCTTTTCACTGCCGATACAATCGAGGAATTGGCGCGCGATGCCCTGCGTATGTCCAGACGACAGGAAGGCGGCCCTGGAGCCATCCTTCAGAAGCACCGGCTCAGGGCTCAGCTCGTCTTCGAACAGCCACGGCGCGCGCGTCTGCATCCAGTCGAGCTGGTGCCGAAGGCCCGGATCGCTCGCATCGAGGAATCGCGTCAGGAATCTGAACGCGCTCGCGACGAGTCTGCGCTCGCCGCTGCTCTCCGCCTGGCATTCAACGACGCCGCCGAGTTCGAGATTGCCAGCAAGGCCCGCCGACGTGATGTTGGCGGAGCTGATGATGAGGCGGCCGCCGGACCGGCCAAGCTGCAGCGTGACCTTGGGATGGAAAACGCCCTTCGCTGTTGCGCCGGTCACAGAGTAAAGGCGGCCTGCATGACGCGGGAGCGACGAATTGCCATCGAGAGCCAGCGACAGCATGCGCCCGTCCGGAACGAGCAGATTGTTGTGGCAGCCCGCGCCGCGCGCGCGGGAAAAGATCACGTTCTCGTAGGCATCGAAGTCGACGCCGAATGTCGTGGCGATGCAGGTGTGGAAACCACTCTTGCCGTAATATTCGTAGAGTTTCATAGCGCCTCGATCAGGGACTGTCCCCGCGCTGTCACGCCATCGGCATCGATCAGGTGAATATCTTCAAGGAATGTGATGGCCGGTCCCAGACGCGGATTGGTCAGAACCGGCCCGTTTCCTGCCCGAAAACGTATGCGCCCGTCGTCCGATTCAATGAGGAAGGTGTAGTCATTCTGGTATCGGAATTTCCGGTGCGCCACCCAGAGATGACGCTTGATGACGCGCTCCTCGATGAGCTGGACCACCGTGCGCGGAAACGGTTGATCCGGATCCGCGTTGAGAAAATTCATCTCCGTGACCAGCGAATGAAACCCCTCCCTGTCGAGGTGACCCACCGCCGCGCCGATGATGGCGCTTTCGGCATGCGCTCTGTTGGCGACGACCGCGAGGAGTCTCAGGGCCGCCCACGCCTGCTCGGGCGTCGTTCGATGGTTCACGCCGCTGGTCGGCGCGATAGAATCGACAAGGCTGCGCTCGGCGTTCCGCGTGTCTCCGTTGGCGTTCTGCGCGGGCACCTGGCTTGCGAGAAAATCCCGCGATGTGGGAGGCCAGTCATGACCCTCGGACAGCGCCGAAACCAACGCGGCGAGGAGGCTATTGAGCGCGATGCCGGTGGGATAATCCTCAAGCGTGTCGAGGGTGTATTTCAGAAGGGTCTCGTAGCTATAGTGCAACAGATCGTTTGCCTGATAGACCCACCAGCGCCGCCTCTGCTCCTCCAGGGCCGGGTCATCGATTTCGATCGGATGGTTTTTCTGATCGGCACCGGCGTAAAGCAGCCACCGGGCCTCCGCGACGGTCGGCACGCGGCCGAGATGCGACGCGACGCGAAGCAGAAGAAGCAGCGTCTGACTGCGGGACTGGTCGGCGGGCCGCGAGAGCGTCCCTTTCGCAAACAACAGGTCTTCGTAGAGGTCGCGTTCGACCCCGTCTCTGTCGATGGCGGATGGGGTGAGGAGCGCAAAATCATCGAGATCCGCCCGCGAGACGGAGCCACGTTCCACGATCTCGAACAAGCGATCGGCAAGAGGCCCGGCGGCGTCTTCGAAAGCGCTGGCTAAGCGGAGCTTCTTTCTTTCGCGAGGGTCAAGTCTCTGATTTTGCGCATCTTTGGGGCTGGCGAGGGGTGAAAATGTAGCCATGTAAATCGGATATTGTTGTTGATTTTGCGAGTTTCTCCGCTATCCTGCGTCCATGTATATCGAAACCGTCCCCAACCGCGGCTCCCCACCGGCGATCCTGCTGCGCGAGAGCTATCGGGACAGCGGGAGGATACGGAAGCGCACGCTGCTCAACCTCTCCCATTGGCCGGCCGAGCACGTCGAAGGGCTGCGCGGCGTCCTCAAGGGCGGGGTCGTGCTGCCGCCGGGCGAGCAGCCCTTCGTCGTCGAGCGCTCGTTGCCGCATGGGGCCGTCGCCGCCGTGTTGGGCGCGACGCGCGCCATCGGCCTCGACACAATCATCGGACCCAAGCAAGCGCGCGGGTCCGATCCCGAGAATTGTCGGCCGGTCGACCTCGTCCTGGCCATGATCGTCAGCCGCATCATCGCCCCGGCGTCGAAACTCGCCACCGCCAGGGCGCTCGATCCCGTCACCGCCGCATCCAGCCTCGGCGTCGAATTGGGCCTCGGCGACGTCCACGAGGACGAACTCTACGCCGCGCTCGACTGGCTCCTCGAGCGTCAGGGCGCGATCGAGACCGCGCTCGCGAAGCGCCATCTGAAGGGCGGGACGCTGGTGCTCTACGACGTCTCGTCGAGCTACGTCGAAGGCCGCTGCTGCCCTCTGGCCAAACGCGGCTACAACCGGGACGGCAAGAAGGGCAAGCTGCAGATCGTCTACGGCCTTCTGTGCGCGCCCGACGGCTGCCCCGTCGCCATCGAAGTGTTCGAAGGAAACACCGCCGATCCCATGACCCTGGCCGATCAGGTCGCCAAACTCAAGCGCCGCTTCGCCATCGACCACGTCGTTCTCGTCGGCGACCGCGGTATGATCACTCAGGCGCGCATCGACGAGGACCTGCGTCCGGCCGGGCTCGACTGGATCACCGCCTTGCGCGCCCCCGCGCTCAAGGAGCTGGTCGGCGGCGGCCATCTGCAGATGTCGCTGTTCGACCAGCGCGACATGGCGGCGATCACTTCGCCCGACTTTCCCGGCGAGCGGCTGATCGTCTGCCGCAACCCCGATCTCGCGCGCGAGCGCGCCAGAAAGCGCGAGGACCTCCTCGCCGCCACCGAGCGCGATCTGGCCAAAATCACAGCCAGCGTCACGCGCAAGACCCGCCCCTTACGCGGCGCGGCCGAGATCGGCATGGCCGTCGGCGCCGTGCTCGACAAGCACAAGATGGCCAAGCACTTCGACCTGACGATCGCCGACGACCGGTTCGCCTTCGCCCGAAAGCGCGATGAGATCGCCCAGGAGGCCGCGCTCGACGGCCTCTACGCCGTGCGCACCAGCCTGCCCGAACAGACCCTCGCCGACGAAACCGCGGTCAAGACATACAAATCCTTGTCCATGGTGGAACGGGCCTTTCGATGCCTGAAGACGGTCGATCTGCACGTGCGGCCGATCCACCACTGGCTCACGGAGCGGGTCCGCGCCCACGTGTTCCTGTGCATGCTGGCCTACTATGTCGAGTGGCACATGCGGGCGCGCCTCGCCCCGATGCTCTATGACGACGACGACAAGGAAGCCGCCGAGGCCCTGCGCGACAGCCCGGTCGCCAAGGCGCAGCGTTCTCCCGCCGCGCTGGCCAAAAGCGCCACCGGCCGCGCCGCCGACGGCGCCCCCGTCCACTCCTTCCAGACCCTGCTCGCCGATCTCGCGACCCTCGCGCGCAACACCGTCGTGACCGCGGGCGCGCCCGACCGCCCCTTCACCATCCTCACCCGCCCGACCCCGATCCAGCAAAAGGCCTTCGACCTCCTGGGATTCCCCATCGCCTGTACCCAGTAGCAGCGACCCCACAGCCGCTCGCCCCGAGCGAGATCAATGGCTTATGCTTCGTGAAGAAAAGAAGCTCCGGCTAAGGCTTCGCCAAATTCAGGGCTTGGCACCGGTATCTGGGGATCCTTGGCGACCGCATAGATTCCAATCTCAAAGAGCTGGCTCGCATAGGCTGCGCCATACGCTCCCCAGGGCTGTTGCAAATAGGGCGGTCCGTCAGCGCCCGGATCGGCGTGGCGCGCAAACTCGACCAAAAACTTCCTGGTCGGCATCCAGCTTGCGCTGGGCCCACTGAACGCCCGCCATGCCGCCCTCATCGCCACGGCGCTGCGCAGCGAGCGCATAGACCGCTTCCGCGCGCCTGACGAATTTTTGCCAGGTCCTGGGGTCGGTATCTCCGCTGCGCCGCGCATAGATCGAGGCCAGCCAGGCATAGAAGCCGTAGTAGCGGACACGCTGCACGGCGACAATTAAGATGGCCGGTTCATCGACAATTATCTTGGCCGGTTAGGGCGTCCGGCAGCGCCGGTTGAAGGGAGGGGCGAAAGCCCCGACCGGAAAGCGGCGCTGCCGGACGGCGGTTTCAATGTCCCCCTGAGGGACGTCGGCCGTTCGGCGTCGAGGGTGGTATCGCAGCTCAATAACCAACGATCTGAGCTCGATGCCGAACCTTCATGTGACCGACCGCCAGGTGATGCTCTACATGACCTCCCGTTCCCGACATCAAAACCAGGAAGCCGCAGCGGCCAGCGCCGGCTTCAGCGCGCGCACCGCGCGTCGCATCGATAACGACGCGCGTTTGCCATCACAAAAGAAGCAGCCGCGAACCTGGCGAACCCGGGCCGATCCGCTGACGGAGGTCTGGCCGCGGGCGCGGGAGATGCTCGAGATCCCCGGCGTCATGGCGGTGACGATTTTCGAGGACCTTCAGGATGAACTCGGCCCGGACGCTCTGCCCGACAGCGTCCGCCGCACGCTCGAACGTCGCATCGCAAAATGGCGCGCCCTTCACGGCGGCGACAAGGAGGTTTTCTTCCCTCAGCGCCATGATCCCGGCCGTCAGGCGCTTTCGGATTTCACCGTCGCCGACGGCCTCGCCGTCACCATCGCCGGCGAGCCCTTCCCTCACCGCCTCTATCATTTTCGGCTGGCTTGCAGCGGCTGGGAGCATGTGCGGGTGATCCTCGGCGGCGAAAGCTTCTCAGCCGTCGCCGAAGGCCTGCAGGACGCGCTTTGGAAGTTGGGCGGCGTCCCGCGCGAGCACCGAACCAACTCGCTGTCGGCGGCTTTCAAAAACCTCGACCGCGACGCCGAGCTTGATTTCACCAGGCGCTACGGCGACTTGTGCCGGCACTACGGCATGGAGGCCACCCGCAACAATCCCGGCGTGGCCAATGAGAATGGCAGCATCGAGGCCGCCAACGGCCATATCAAGATCCGCCTCGACCAGAGGCTGCGGCGCCGGGGAAGCCGGGATTTTGACAGTCTCGGAGCCTACCGCGCCTTCGTCGGCGGCGTGTGCGACCGTCACAACGCTCGCCGCGCCAAGGCGGTCGCCGCGGAGCGCGAGACGCTCAAAGCGCTGCCCAAGCGTCGAACCACCGACTTCGCGACGGTGACTGCGAAGGTGACGCGCAACAGCACCATCAATGTCGATAAGGTCCTCTATTCCGTCCCGTCCCGGCTGATTGGCCACAGAATCGAAGTGCGTCTCTTCGACGACCGGCTGGAATGCTTCCTCGGTCCGGACCCGGTCATGCGCATGACGCGGGTGCGGACGGACCGCGCGCGCGGCCACGCGATCGATTATCATCATCTGATCGGCACGCTGCGCCGGAAGCCGCAAGCCCTGCGATACCTCGTCTACCGCGAAGCCCTCTTCCCGCGCGCCGCCTACACCCGCGCCTGGACCGTCCTGGACGACGCCCTGCCGCCCAGAGACGCCTGCCGGACGATGGTCGCATTGCTGGTTTTGGCGTCGACCCATGAAGCCTGCGAGATCGCTCTGGCCTCCCGTCTCGATGCGATCCTGGACTCCGGCCAGCTGCCCGACATCGCCAAACTCGAGAAGGAGTTCGCGAGCAAACCGATCCTGTCGAGCGAGGTCACGATCCCCGCGCCAAACCTCCAGGCCTATGATCGGCTTCTACCCTCCGCTTGCGAGGGAAGGCCATGACGGACACGACCATGGCCGACGCAACCTTCCTCGCCTCCTTGCTGACCGAACTGCGCCTGCCCAGCATCGCGCGCAATTGGCGGCGCATCGCCGAGTCCGCCGATCGCGACGGGTGGCCGGCCCAGAAAACGATCGCCGCGCTGATGGAGATCGAAGTCGCCGAGCGCGCCTCACGCCGCATCCAGCGTCATCGCGATCAATCCGAAGCGCCGCCCGGAAAAACCTTCGCCAGCTTCGATTTCGACGTCGCCCCGGGGGTGCGCAAACAGCAACTTCTGTCCCTCGGCGCCGGCGGAGACTGGATCAGGAACGGCGACAATCTCTTGCTGTTCGGGAAAAGCGGCACGGGCAAGAGTCACGCTATGGCGGCCGTCTGCCATGCCCTCATCGACGCGGGAAAGCGGGTGTTGTTCACCCGGACCATCGACATCGTTCAACGGCTTCAGACCGCGCGGCGTGACCTTTCCCTGATCGCCGCCCTGGAGAAGTTGGACAAATTCGACCTCATCGTGCTCGACGACCTCTCGTATGTCCGTAAGGATCAAGCCGAGACCAGCGTCCTGTTCGAACTCATCGCGCATCGATACGAACGGCACAGCATCGCCATTACCGCAAATCAGGCGTTTTCAGCCTGGAACACCGTCTTTCCGGACGCCGCCATGACTGCGGCGGCGGTGGACCGATTGGTCCATCACGCGACGATCATCGAAATGAATGGCGAAAGCTACCGGGAGCGCTCCGCCGCCCGCAGAGCCGCAAAGGAGGAAACCCCGGACTTGGCTTAGCTTTCCATCAGAACCCGTCGCGGGTGATTGCCGCTCACCGGACCCCCCACGACAATTACTCGGGCCACCGCCGAAAACAGTCAGCGACAAATAAAGTAGTTGTCGCCAAGACACCCTCTTGCCAAACGACAACTATGTAGTATCTTGCGCACCGCTACTCGACGACTGCCCGATTTGGCCAGTCTAATTGTCGCTAAGCGGCCTCCGTAATTGTCGCGCTGCATCCAACTGCCGGTTCAGCTCTTCCAGCGTCTTCACGTGCGGGCGCGGAATGAACAGGCGCTGGCGCAGGCTGCCGACCTGGTTCTCGACCTGCCCCTTTTCCCAGCCGGCCGCAGGCGTGCACGCCGTCGGCTCGACCAGGTAATGCGAGCACATCTGGGCGAAGCGGCGGTTGAACTTGCGCTCCTTGCCGACGAACACGGCGTCCACCGCCGTCTTCATGTTGTCGTAGATGCCGCGCTCGCAGGCGCCGCCCCAGAAGGCAAAAGCCCGGGCATGGGCGTCGAACATCATCTCCTGGCTCTGCCGCGGATACGCCCGGATGTAGGGCATGCGGCTGTGGCAAAGCCGGGCGTGCGCGACTTGAACCTTGAAGGTGACGCCGTCGAGGACGATCCATTCCTCCGACCAGTCGAACTGGTAGGCCTCGGCCGGCGCGAAGGTCAGCGGAATAAATGCCTCGGTGGCCTTGGCCTCCGTCTTCGTCGCCCGAATATCCGCCCAGCGCCGAGCGTAGCGGCGCACCGCGTCATAGCCGCCGACATAGCCGGCCCGCCCAAGCGCCTCGAATAGCTGCCGCTTGTCCAGTCGATCCCGCGCAGGCTGGCGCCCATTGCGCTCCAGCAACTCTTCCAGAGCGGCCAGAAACGGCCCGAGCTGCGGATAAGGTTGACGATGGCGCTCGTACTTCGCCTCGGTCTCGCCGGACCGGAGGTACTTGCTCACCGTGTCCCGAGACAACCGCAGATCCCGCGCAATCGCCCGGACGCTCTTGCCTCGCGCCTGCTCCCGTCGAACCCGTGCAATCGTCTCCACAGTCAGCATCCCCTGAACGCCCCCGATGTTGCAGTCGGAGGTGATGTAGGTCTGATCGGGAGGTGGCCTACTTTTGTACGCCGATCACCCCCTCAGGTGGCCGACTTTTGCACGCCGCTGCACACCTCGGGACACGATCATCGGCCCAAAGCCGGGGGCCTTCGGGGTGTGAGCCGCTCAAAGCGGCATTGGGGCCGCTGATGCGACCCCGGTTGGTTGCCACCTGAAGGTGGCGAGGCGGGGACGCTGGCGCGGCCCCGATTTCTTGGCCACCTAAAGGTGGCGGGCTAACGCCACAGGTTCATTTGCTCCAACTTTTGGTCTTCGCTTTCCTGGTTCTTGATATAGTCCCGGACGACCGTTTCGTCTCGACCGACGGTCGAGACGAAATACCCTCGCGCCTAGAAGCTTTGACCGACGAAGCCGCGCTTTCGCTCGCCATAAACCCGGGCAAGATGGATCGCGCTCTTCCCTTTGATATACCCGACCACCTGGCTGACCGCGTATTTCGGCGGAATCGACAGCAGCATGTGAACATGGTCCGGCATCAAATGCCCCTCCTCGACCCGGCTCTCGCGCCGCTCCGCGAGTTGCCGAAACACCGGCCCAAGATCTTTCTTCAGTTCGCCATACAGCACCTTCCGCCGGTATTTCGGAATGAAGACGACGTGATATTTGCACTCCCACTTGGTGTGACTTAAGCTCTCAAATTCATCCATCGTGATTTGACCCTTCGTGTGCTTGGCGGCTCACGACGGCAAAAATCACGGTGGACCCCCGTAAAAGTTAAACTTCTACGGCCACCCCGGCAAAGCCGGGGGATCTCTTAATTTTGGTTAGACCGCTCGCCAAACTTGACGCTCTGGAATCCGCTTTTTGGCCTTCCCAAAGCGCCCAAAGGGCCCATTTCAACGCCAAAACTGCGGACGCAGGCACCGAATCGCGCTTCTGCCCCTCCCGTCTCGGTCGCAACCGGCGCATCCCAAAATCGAGCAATCGTGGCCGCATTACGGCGCGGCCTGCCTTTCGTGGCCGATGAAAAGGGCGGAGCCCCAGCCCCGCCCTTTGTGATTCCCGTCAAGCCGCTCGAGCGCTCAGCCCGCGGCGGTCTGGACCGGGCCGGAATCCTTGCCCTTGGCCTCGACGTCGCGGTCGACGAATTCGATCACCGCCATGGCGGCGTTGTCGCCGGGGCGGAAGCCCGCCTTCATGATGCGAAGGTAGCCGCCGTGGCGGTCCTTGTAGCGCGGGCCGATCACGTCGATCAGCTTCCTGACGAGCTCGGCGTCGCGCAGCCGCGAAATGGCGATGCGGCGGGCGTGCAGGTCGCCGCGCTTGCCGAGGGTGACCAGCTTCTCCACCACCGGGCGAAGGTCCTTCGCCTTCGGCAGGGTCGTCATGATCTGCTCGTGCTTGATGAGGGCTTGGGCCATGTTGGCGAACATCGCCTGGCGATGCTCGGCGGTGCGGTTGAACCGTCGCTTGGCGCGTCCATGATACATCGGCGTTCTCCTTTATCGGGTCTGCGGCCGCCGTGCCAAGGAACGGCCGCTCGTGTTCGCCTCCTCGCCTTCCCGGGACGGACCCGGGATCGGAGAGAGGACTGGGGTGAGGGCTTGGCTTGGCCAACGGAGATCGTTTGCGCAGCCCCTCCTCCGGCCGCTACGCGGCCGCCCCCGGGCCAGCCCGGGGGGATTTGCTCAGTAGTGCTCCTCGAACCGCTTGGCGAGGTCCTCGATGTTCTCGGGCGGCCAGCCGGTCACCTCCATGCCGAGGTGCAGGCCCATCTGCGCCAAAACTTCCTTGATCTCGTTGAGCGACTTGCGGCCGAAGTTCGGCGTGCGCAGCATCTCGCCCTCGGTCTTCTGGATGAGGTCGCCGATGTAGGTGATGTTGTCGTTCTTGAGGCAGTTGGCCGAGCGGACGGACAGCTCGAGCTCGTCCACCTTCTTGAGCAGCGCCGGGTTGAAGGCGAGCTCGGGGATGGCGTGGGCGGCTTCCTCGCGGCGCGGCTCTTCGAAGGTGACGAACACGGCGAGTTGGTCCTGCAGGATGCGCGCGGCGTAGGCGAGCGCGTCCTCCGGCGAAATGGCGCCGTTGGTCTCGATCGTCATCGTCAGCTTGTCCTTGTCGAGATCCTGGCCCTCGCGGGTCGCCTCGACGCGGTAGCTCACCTTCTTGACCGGCGAGAACATGCTGTCGATCGGCAAAAGGCCGATCGGCGAATCCTCGGCGCGGTTGCGGTCGGCCGGGACATAGCCCTTGCCGCCCGTCACAGTGAATTCGATGCGGAGGTCCGCGCCGTCGTCGAGGTTGCAGATGACGAGGCCCGGATTGAGGATCTGGATGTCGCCGGTGGTCTGGATGTCGCCGGCGGTCACCGGTCCCGGACCGCGACGCTTGAGCACCAGGCGCTTGACGCCGTCGCCCTGCATCTTGACCGCGACGTCCTTGACGTTGAGCACGATGTCGACGACGTCCTCGCGGACCCCGGGGATCGACGAGAACTCGTGCAGCACGCCGTCGATGTGGATCGAAGTGATCGCGGCGCCCTGCAGCGAGGAGAGGAGCACCCGGCGTAGCGAGTTGCCGAGGGTCTGGCCGAAGCCGCGCTCGAGCGGTTCGGCGACGACGGTCGCGGTGCGGCGATGGTCGTCGCTCGGCAGCACTTCGAGCTTCTTCGGCTTGATGAGTTCTTGCCAGTTTTTCTGGATCACGGAGCGTGGCCTTCCATTCGAAGGATGCAAGGCCCGGCGGCGCCCGACGCGCCGCAAGGCCGCAGGCGCGCGCTGATCGAAGACGACGATCAGCGCGCCAAAGAAATCAGACGCGACGGCGCTTGCGTGGCCGGCAGCCGTTGTGAGGAATAGGGGTCACGTCGCGGATCGAAGTGACGGTGAAACCCGCTGCCTGGATGGCGCGTAGCGCCAACTCACGGCCCGAACCAGGCCCCGAGACTTCAACCTCGAGGGTGCGCATGCCGTGCTCGGACGCCTTGCGGACGGCGTCTTCGGCGGCGATCTGGGCGGCGAACGGGGTCGACTTGCGCGAGCCCTTGAAGCCCATCGTGCCGGCCGACGACCACGATATGGTATTGCCCTGGGCGTCGGTGATGGTGATCATCGTGTTGTTGAACGTCGAGTTCACATGCGCAACGCCGGAGACGATGTTCTTGCGCTCGCGGCGGCGGACGCGGGTTGCCTCTTTAGCCATTGATCGGTCCTTCAAGCGCGCTCAAAGGCGCGTCGGTTCCTGAATGCGTTTAAGACGAAAGGCGGTCACTTCTTCTTGCCGGCGATGGGCTTGGCCTTGCCCTTGCGGGTGCGCGCATTGGTGTGCGTGCGCTGGCCGCGAACCGGGAGCTGCTTGCGGTGACGCAGGCCGCGATAGGCGCCGAGGTCCATCAGGCGCTTGATGTTGATCGCCACATCGCGACGCAGGTCGCCCTCGACCATGTAGTCGCGGTCGATCGTCTCGCGGATCTGCAAGACCTCCGAATCGGAAAGCTGCGCCACGCGGCGTTCGGACGGGATGTGAACCTTTTCGCAAATCTCTTCAGCCTTCTTCGGGCCGATGCCGTGAATGTACTGGAGCGCGATCACGACGCGCTTGTTGGTCGGAATATTGACGCCAGCGATACGAGCCATAAGCTCAAATCTCCATTTCGGCGACGCTCCGGCTCGGGCCGCAACGCCGCGGGTGAGATGGTCTCGGCGTCCGGTGGAGGCCGGCCCTTGACGAGACTCCTGAAAAACGCAAAGAGTCCCATGCGCTCAAAACCGGCGCCGGGACCCTGAACGCATTCGGGACTGCGGGCATTTAGTGGGTTTCGGCGGCATGTCAAGAGAATTCGTCGGCCCGGCGCCGAGGATTCGTGGCAGAAGCGGCCGCCGCCTTCGAGGCGGTCGGATCTCCTGAGGCGACGACGATCGCCAGCAGAACGGCGCCGAGGCCCAGGCAAAGCAGGCCAGAGCGCAGGACGGCCCTCTTGACGGCCTCGACCCAGGGATGAGTCGGGGGCCGGCCCGTCATCTCCGGCGGCAGGGCCGCCCGGATCTCCGGCGTATCGAGAAGATATCGCAGTCGGCCGGAATCGAAATACGGAATTTGCGGCGCCGGCGGACCGGCAAGAAAGGAAGCCTCGCCGGTCGCCAGATAGCTGCGAAGATTGGCGCCCTCCGCGATAGCGATGTCGCGCCGCTCGTCGATGCGATCGCGAACATGCTGTTGCGGTTGGATCAACCATCTGCAGGATGACGTCCCAGTATCCCGACAGATGGAAAATCGACAGAACCAGCAATCGGGTGAAGGGGATCCTATGCTCGTTGAATAGAGCGAGCAGGTCGGCGATCCCCAGGCGGCCTTGGAGGTAGGGTTGGTTTCAGAAGCAGAAGCCCGTCGCCGTCCCATTCGCCAAAAAACGCGTGGAGTTGGCGGCGTAGCCCAGCAGCGCGGCGCGTGCCCCGAACAGGACGAGGAAGAGCGCAATGAGGACGAGCGCCGCACGGCGCTTCTCAACGACCGCAATAAAACGCATAATTCGTCTCCGGCCAAAAAGGCCTTCCGATTGTCGTCGATGTCGGCGAACGGCGGAAACTCCGGACGCCGCCGCCGGCGTCCGGCCCAACAGCCCGGGCGCGGCGGCGACGTCAGCCCTCGGGCCAATGGGGTCAGCGCCGGCTTGGCTTCTGTTGGCGAGTGCAGAGACTATCGATCGCCATGACCGGTTTCGACCCTCACGCCCACGTTGTCGCGTCTCCCGTTGAAGCCGCCAGCCGCGCCGGCGGGCTCGCGGTCGCCTTCGCGGCAGGAGAGTCCATATACCGTCCTGGCGATCCCGCCCGCGGCTGGATCGTGGTCGAGAGCGGCCGGGTCAAGGTGAGC
Organism: uncultured Alphaproteobacteria bacterium; assembly: GCA_963770035.1. Lineage (GTDB taxonomy): Bacteria > Pseudomonadota > Alphaproteobacteria > Rhizobiales > Beijerinckiaceae > Roseiarcus. The sequence goes on from CAVYON010000010.1 coordinate 16,841, forward strand.
CTAACGGCGGACACCGGCCGCGAGATCACGCTCTACCGGATCGAGGCCGGCGAGTCTTGCGTTCTGACCACGTCAGCGCTTCTCAGCGGCGAGGCGATGTTCGCCGAGGCGGTGGCAGAGACCGACGTGCGGGCGCGGCTCCTGCCGACCCCCGCCTTCGAGCGGCTGATCGACGAATCGGCGGCGTTCCGCCGCCTCGTTCTCGCCAATTACGCGGGCCGAGTCGCCGATCTCATTGCCGTCATGCAGGACGTGCTGTTCCACGCCATGCCGCAGCGGCTCGCCCGGCTCATGCTCGCGGCGGCCAAAGACGGCGTGGTCGCGGCCACCCATCAGGCGCTCGCCGCCGAGCTTGGCACCGCGCGCGAGGTGGTCAGCCGTCTTTTGCAGCGCATGGAGCGGGAGAGCGCCGTCGTCGCCGAAAGGGGGTCGATCCGCATCCGCAACGCCGCGCTTCTCGAAGCCATCGCTCGGGGCGAACGCGTGTGACGAGGTCACAGACGCCGCCGGGCACGCCGAGCTACAGAGCCTCCGTTCAAACCTCCGGAGGCAAAACATGACCGCCAATGTCGGCGTCATCGATCGCATCTTTCGAATCGTCCTCGGCCTTGCATTGCTGGCGTTCGCGCTCGGCTTCATCGCGCCGGGGGCGTCCTATGCCTGGGTCGGCTGGCTCGGCGTCGTGCCGCTCGCCACCGCGCTCGTCGGCTCCTGCCCGCTCTACAGCGTGCTCGGCTTCGCGACCTGCCCGGTGAGCAGGAAGGCGTGACGCCCGCCTAAACCGCGCCGCCCGATCCGTCTGGCTTCGGCGCCGCGGCTTTCTGCTGCGCCGCGTGGATGGCGCTAAGGACGACATGGGGATCGGCTGGCTCGGCCAGTGCTTCGGCGACCACGTCGCGCTGGTCGCTCTGGCGCGGATCGGCGTAACGGAAGGCCTCGAGCAGGGCGATGATCTTCGCGGTCTTGCGCTCGGAAAGCATGGCCAGCTCGAGCGTGAGCTGGGCGCGCGTCGCGGCCAGCTCGTCATCGTGCCGCTGCACGATCAGGATCATGGTTGCGAGATAAAGGGCCGCGCCCGAGAGTACGGTTGCGAGCAGCGGATAGGGATACGGGTCAGGCGGCCGGCCGCCCGCGGACCGGATCGCGAGATTGGCGATCACCCAGATCGCAATGCCGATCGTGATCAGCGCCAAGGTGCGCGGCCTCGAGACAAGCGCGGTCGCGCGAGCGACAAATTTCCGGGCGGGACTCGCGTGCCGCTGATGCTCGACATGGAGTCTGGCGATCGCTGCGACCGTCTCCTCCACGTGCGGCGGCAACTCCGGCTCCTGCACCATCCGGCCCTCACGATTGCGCTGGATAGTCACGAGCGCAGCGAACGGCGACATGGCCGCGCCGGATCGAAGCCCCACCAGCGATCCGGTCCCTGAAGCTAGGCGCCGCGGCGGCGGCGGCGCTCCGGCCGGCCTTCCGCTTCGGCTTGCCCCGTCTCGCCGCGTCGCTCCTTCTCTTTGCCGCGGCGCAGATGGCGCTTGTTCTCGGCAGGGCTCTGCTGATTGGAGGCGCCCGCCTCGCTGAGCGCGATCGCCACCGCCTGACGGGGATTCTTGACCTTTTCTCCAGATCCGGAGCTCAACTCGCCGTGCTTGAACTCGTGCATGACCCGCCCGACGGTCTCCTTCTGTGCTTTCGACTCGCGTGGCATCGTACTCTCCCGTTCCAAAAGCCGGTCCTGTTTCTCGGCCCCACGGACCCCGATACAGCGGCATTTCCGGAACGCAACGACGCCACCGCTGGTTCCGCCAGAAGACGCCGCCGGCTGCGGCGCTGGCGGCGCGGGAACCCCGCGACGACGGCGGCGTTATCGTTCGACGTGGATGACGGCGCCGGGTCGCTCTCTTCGCGCGTCCGAATCGGGAGTGCGCCATGGGCCCGCATGAACAACCCGTCGTCACCGAGTTCGAACACGACCCGCGTCCGGGCCGGGGTGACCGGCCATCACGTCCGCAGCGTGCTGATCGTCAGCATTGCGCTGGTCGTCGTCCTGTTTATCGCGATTGCCATCTGGAAGCCGTGAGTCGCAGCGCGGGAGCCATGGAGCGCCGGCGGTCGTTTGGCCCTCGGCTCGCCCAAGCCTGAAGTCCGGGCGACAGTTTTCGTCTCGGTTTCGGGCTCTTTCCCCTCGCAAAATCGCCGGAATGGCTCTATAGCGCCACCGCCGCGTCGCCGGCCCGAGACCGACGCGCGACGCCCAAAGGAGCCCAGATGACACACCTGTTTGCCACACGGCTGCGCTCGACCGCCGCCGCCCTGGCGCTTGGCGCCGGCGCCATTTTCGCCTTCGCCGGCACAGCCTCTGCCGACCCAAAGGTCCTTGCGACCGTCGACGGCCAACCTATCACCGAAGACGACCTCGCTGTTGCGATGGCCGATATCGGCCCCGGCCTGCCGCAGAAGCTCGAGGGCGCGCAGCGCCAGAAATACGTGCTCGACTATCTGATCGACCTCAAGCTCGCCGCCAAGAAGGCCGACGCCGAGAAGCTCGACCAGTCCCCCGACTTCGCCAAAAAGCTCGCCTATTACCGGGACAAGCTGGCGATGGAGGAACTGCTCGGTTCGGTCGCCAAGGCCGCCACCACGGAAGAGGCCGAACGCAAGGCCTATGACGAGGCGGCCAAGGCCGAGCCGCCGCAGGAGGAGATCCACGCCCGCCACATCCTGCTGCCGACCGAGGAGGAGGCCAAGAAGGCGCTCGCCCGGGTCAAGGGCGGGGAAGATTTTGCCAAGGTCGCCAACGAAATGTCCAAGGACACCGGCGGCGACGGAGGCGATCTCGGCTGGTTCACCAAGGACCGCATGGTGCCGGAATTCTCCGACGCCGCGTTCAAGATGAAGAAGGGCGAGATCTCCGATCCGGTGAAAACCCAGTTTGGCTGGCACATCATCCAGGTCGAGGACACGCGCACCAAAACCTTCCCCCCTTTCGAGCAGCTCAAGGACCAGGCCGCGCACTACGTCGCCCAAAAGGCGGAAAGCGAAGAGGTTGCTGGGCTGCACGCCGCGGCGAAGATCCAGTACTTCGACGCCGACGGCAACCCGGTCGCTGCCGACGCGAAGACTGCGCCGGCAGCCGCTCCGGGCGCAACCCCTCCCGCTCCGGCCGACGACAGCAAGCCGAAGAACTGAAGACCCTTGCGGGAGCGGGCGGCTGGCCCACTCCCGTCTCTTCACCGGATGACGGAACGCTCCCATGGCCGCCCCCGCCGCGCTCTCTCCGCTCGCGCCGAAGAAATACCCGACCCTGCCGCCGATCGCCGGCGTCCGCTTCGCCACGATCGCCGCGGGCGTGCGCTACCAGGGACGCACCGACGTGATGATGGCGGTGTTCGACACGCCGGCCGAGGTCGCGGGCGTCTTCACACGCTCGAAGTGCCCGTCCGCGCCGGTCGATTGGTGCCGCCAGCAGCTCAAGGGCGGCAAGGCGCGGGCGCTGATCGTGAATTCAGGCAACGCCAACGCCTTCACCGGCCACAAGGGGATCGAGGCGGTCGAACTGGTGGCTGAAGCCGCGGCCAAGACGATCGGCTGCACGCCGGGCGAGGTATTCATGGCCTCGACCGGGGTGATCGGCGAGCCGATCGACGGAACGCGGATCGCGCGCGTGATCGCGGACCTCTCCGACAGCGCCAGGGACGACCGCCTCATGGACGCCGCCAAGGCGATCATGACCACCGACACCTACCCCAAGGTCGCCACCGCCTTCGCCCAGTTCGGCGATTCGATCGTCACCATCAACGGCATCGCCAAGGGCGCCGGCATGATCGCGCCGGACATGGCGACCATGCTCTCCTACGTGTTCACCGACGCCCCGATCGGCTCGGCCGCGCTGCAGGCGATGCTGTCGAAAGCGGTCGATCGGTCGTTCAACGCCATCACGGTCGACAGCGACACCTCGACCTCCGACACGCTGATGCTGTTCGCCACCGGCGCCGCCAAATCCGCCCCGCGGATCGAGGATCCCGCCGACCCGCGGCTCGCCCCGTTCCGCCGCGCGCTCGACAAGCTCCTGCGCTCGCTCGCCCATCAGGTCGTGCGCGACGGCGAGGGCGCGCGCAAGTTCATCGAGGTCAGCGTCGAGGGCGCGGCGACGCGCAAGGCGGCCAAGCGCATCGCGCTGTCGATCGCCAACTCGCCGCTGGTCAAGACCGCGGTCGGCGGCGAGGACGCCAACTGGGGACGGGTGGTGATGGCGGTCGGCAAGGCCGGCGAGAAGGCCGAGCGCGACAAGCTCGACATCTGGTTCGGCAAGATCCGCGTCGCCCATCATGGCCTGCGGGATCCGGCCTACGACGAGGCCGAAGCCTCCGCCTACATGAAGAAGCCCGAGATCAAGATCACCGCCGACCTCGGCGTCGGCCGCGGCCGCGCCACGGTGTGGACTTGCGACCTCACCAAGGAATACGTGGCGATCAACGGCGACTATCGGTCGTGAACCTGCTCCTGGTGGTCGCGGCGGCGCTGATCGACGCCGACAACCGGGTGCTCATCGCCCAGCGGCCCAAGGGCAAGCAGCTCGAGGGCTTGTGGGAGTTTCCCGGCGGCAAGATCGACGCCGCCGAACGGCCGGAGGACGCGCTAATCCGCGAGCTCCGGGAGGAACTGGGCGTGACCGTCAAGGCGGCCTGCCTGGCGCCGCTCACTTTCGCCAGCCACGCCTATGACGAGTTCCACCTCCTGATGCCGCTCTACGTCTGCCGCAAGTGGGAGGGCTTCGTGCAGCCGCTCGACGGGCAGGCGCTGAAATGGGTGCGGCCGAAGGACCTGCGCAGCTACCCCATGCCGCCCGCCGACGCGCCTCTCATCCCTTATCTCATCGATCTCCTGTCGTAGGCGGCGTTGGCGTGGCCAGGCCCCGCGTCTCGGGCCGCTGGCTGGCGCGAGACCTCCGGTTTCATGAGCCGGACCAACGATTTCAATGCGATAGGCCCAAGATTCTGATTCGAGGAGGGTCGCGGGGGCGGCTCCGCCGTAGTTTTGCCGCATTGTGTTAACCATACCGTCGATCACAACTCAGTAGACTCAACGACTTGAGAGTCGATCCGGCCCTTCGGTGGGGTCGCGTTCCGACGAAAATCGTGCGCGGGCTTCGGCGGTTCAGATGGGCGACCGGGCTCGACCCCGAGGGCTGTGACGTGATCGCGACACCCTGTTTCGAATCACAGCCGCGATCGACCGATTGCTGCGTCGGCAGCGCTCGCCAGGCCGCAATGGGCGGCGGGATTGCCCCCTCAGAGGCGGCCGATCGATCAAGCTGCGCCAAAACCGCCCAGGCTATCGAGGCGCGTGACTTCGAGGAACGCCTCCAGAAGCTAAGGGATGCTGCTGACGCCGTCGGGGGCGCATCACGAAGGCCCGACTACGACACCGGCTGGAGACGCTGGAGCAGGCTCCCAAGCAGCAGAGCGCGCGCCGCACCTGTTCGTCGACGAGGAGGACTCCGCGCGCGCCGACGCTGGATTTGCCCCGAGTACGCCTGGGCTTGCATTTTCGGGCGCTTCGCGAGCGGCGCGAAGCGCCCGCGCCTGAGCCCGCATCCCCTCATATCAGTCGTGCAACACCGCACCGGCGATCTGCCAGCTCGTCCCGTCGAACGTCAGGAGCTGCAGCTGGCGGATCGGGCTGAAATTGTCGGGCGACGTGTCGACGGTAATGCCAGGGATCAGCATTGGCGCCGCGAACGCCTTCAGGTTCGCCGCCTGCCGCATCACGTTCTCGCGCGACAGGTCGCTTCCGCACTGCTTGAGGACCTGCACCATGGTCGAGGCCGCGCCGAAAGCGTAGGCCGCATTGGCGTCGCCGTATTCTTTCGCCGACATGTATTTGTCGGTGAAAGCCTTCCATTCCTGGATCGACGGTTGGTCCTTCCAATGCGGATCGTTGACGTCGATGACGTAGCCGCCGGTGATGAGGCCCTTCGACTTCTCGAGCCCGGCGGGCTTCAGGACGGTCGCGATCGATGGCGAAACGTTGCTCAGATACCGCACGGCGTTCCAGCCGAGATCGTACGACTTGCGGATCGCCTGCGCTGCGAATTTTGGCGTTGCAACGATGAGGAAGATGTCGGCGCCCGAGCCCTGCAAGGTCACGACCTCCGAGTCGACGGTCGGCTCGCTCGTCTCGTAGGAGGCCTCCTTGACGATCATCGTCCCGGCCTTGTCGCCGAGCGTCTCCTTCAGCGCGTCGAGATAATCCCTGCCGAACCCATCGTTCTGGAACAGCACCGAGATTTTGCCGTCCGGCTTGGTCGCCAGGATATGCTTGCCGTAGACGTGCGCCTCGGTCTCGTAGCTCGGATTGTAGCCCATCGTCCAGGGAAAGCGCGCCGGGTCGGCAAAGATGTTCGCGCCGGTGGCCACGAAGAGCTGCGGGACATTATTTTCGTTGAGATATTGCCGGATCGCAAGGTTGGGCGCGGTGCCGAGCGTGTTGAAGAGGAAGGCCACCTTCTCGTCCTCGACGAGCCGACGCACCTGCTCGACGGTCCTGGGTGGGCTGTAGCCGTCATCAAGGCTGATCAGGTCGATCTTGCGCCCGTTCAAGCCGCCCTTGTCGTTGATCATCTTGAAGAAGGCGGCCTCGGTGCGGCCGATCACGCCATAGGCGGACTCCGAGCCGCTGTAGGGCATGGTCTGGCCGATCTTGATCTCCGTGTCGGTCACGCCCGGCGTATCGGCGCGCGCGGCGCGCGCCCCCGCGGCGAGGGCCGTCGCCGCGGCGCCGGATTGCAAGAACAAACGTCTCGTCATCATCGCCTTCATCCTTCGTCCCACGGAATGTCTCGATCGCAGAGCGATCGGCAACCGTAAAAGCCAATACCGGGTTCCGATGCTCTCGGTCCGACGTGCGAGAAACCGCTCGACTACTCCGCCGACTGGATTGCCGACAGGAAGGCATAGATTTGGGCGAATTGCTCGTCGGTGAACACCTCCTTCCAGGCCGGCATGCCCTTGGTCTGCCGGCCCTCGTGGACAGTCTTCCAGAACATGTTGTGCGCCCCGCCGCCGTACCGCAGCGTCAGGCGGCGCAGGTCGATCTTCTTGACCCCCTGCATCGCGTCCACCCCGTGGCAATGGGCGCAGGTGCCGTTGAAGACTTCCTTGCCGGCGGCGATGAGGTCCGGGGTGGCGGGCGGCGGCGCAGGCGCGACGTCGAACTCTCCCGTTCCATCGCCGGCGGGTTTGCCGGGATCGCGGGCGCCGACTTCGGCTTTCGCCGTCTGGGTGGGCGCGGCCGCGGGCGTCGACGCAGGCGTCGCCTGAGCGGCCGGCGAAGCAGAGGCCGGCGTCGCGGCGCCTTCCGTCTGTGCGACGACGAGCGAGGACTTCTCGATTGCAGCAGGCCTCTCCGCGGCGCCGTGCGTCTCCGGCGCGTCGGGGCCGACGCCATACTTCGCCAGCAGCGCCGGAAACTGCTTCGACACCTCGGGCAGAACGGCGTCGATCGAATCGCGCAAGCTCTTCGAAGCCTTCGCGTAGCCGATCGCCGTCGGATAGTTGAGCCTCGGCCCATCGACCGGGACGACGGCGAAGCGTCCCTCATAGGCGGTCTTGTTGAGGTAGCCCGCTGACGGCTCCCAGAGGAAGGCGGCGTCGGCGCCCCCTTCCGCCAGCGCCTTCATGCCGGCGTCGGGCGAGAGCACGGTGACGGCTTCGATGTCGTCACGCGGGCCGACGATGTTCTGCGGCTCGGTTTCGAACTGCACCGCAACCCGCTTGCCCTTGAGTTCCTCGACGTTCGCGATCGACCGCTCTTTTGGCGCGACGATGGCGTAGCCGAGGGTGAACAGCGGCTTCGAGAAGATGACCTTCGGCCCCATGAAATCGTCGCTTTCGGGCAGGCCGATGGTCGCATCGCACTGTTTGGCGAGCATGGTCACGCGTACCGCCCGCTTGCCGAAATAGGTGCGGTACCAGACATGCGTCACCGGCCGGCCAAGAGCCTTGCCGATGGCGTCGCCGATCTCGACATAGAGGCCAGGCTTGGCCGGATCGTCGCTGGAGAACGGCAGATTGCTAGGGTCTGCGCAGAGGCGCAACGCATTGGCGGGCGCAACCTGCGCGAGCGCGGGAGGAACGCTCGCGCAGGCCGCCAGCAGGGCGGAGACAGCAAACGCCGTGTGTAACGAAACAAAACGCATCTCCGTCTCCTCCCTCTCGCTGTTGCTCAATCGACGGTGAAGACGAACAGCGCGCCGCCTTCGGGGGTCGCCGCGATCATTTTTTCGCCGATGAAGCCGACGAAGGCCGGGATCGAGACCGTGCGACCGATGACGACCGCGACATATTGCTTGCCGTTCACCGAATAGGTGATGGGACCCGCGCCGATGCCCGAGCCGAGGTTCTTCTTCCACAGCTCCTTGCCGCTCTTGGCGTCGATCGCGCGGAAGTCGCCGTGAAGGTCGCCCCAGAACACCAGGTCGCCGCCGGTCGTGAGGGTGCCCCCGTTGAACGGCAGATCGGACTTCATGCCCCACGCCTTCTCATGCTTGATCGGATCCCACGCGATCAGTTCTCCGAGATAGCCGCCCGGTCCGTCGTGCGGGGGGAATTCGCCGCCAAGATAGAAGACGCCCCGCTTGTAGGCGACGTCGCTGACCGACCAGTCCATGCAGACGTTGTTGGAGGGGATATAGACGAGGCCGGTCTCGGGGTTGTAGGACATCGGCTGCCAGTTCTTGCCGCCGATCAGGTTCGGGCAAACGCCTTTCACCGGATGGCCAGGCCCCGGGCGCTGGTCGGCGACTTCGACTGCGCGGCCGGTGTTGATGTCCCACTTCTCGGCCCAGGTGGTCGGCACGTATTTCTCGGCTGACAAGACCTTGCCCGTCTCGCGGTTGGTGACGAAGAAGAAGCCGTTGCGGTCGGCCTTCATCATCGCGGGAACGGTCTCTCCGCCCATCTTGAGGTCGGCGAGGACGAGTTCATTGACGCCGTCGTAATCCCAGGCGTCGGCCGGAGTGCCCTGCACCCACCACTTGATTTTGCCGGTGTCGGCGTCGAGCGCGAGCGTCGATGCGGTGTAGAGATTGATCAGCTTGCCGAGGTCGCCATTGCCGGTCGAGCGGACGCCGGTGTTCCACGGGCCGGGATTGCTGGTGCCCCAGAACACGGTGTTGGTCTTGGGATCGTAGGAGCCGACGAGCCACGGCGCGCCGCCGCCGTGCTGGGCGGAGTCGCCCTTCCAGGTGTCGCCGTTCGGCTCGTCCTTGAGCGGAACCGTCCAGGTCTTCCACACCTGCTTGCCGGTGTTGACGTCATAGGCCTGGAGCGAGCCGCGCACGCCATATTCGCCACCGCCGAAGCCGGTGATGACCAGGTTCTTGACCACAAGCGGGGGCGACGAGATGACCGAACCTTGCGTATAGTCGACGACGTCGGCCTTCCACAGCTCCTTGCCGGTCTTGGCGTCGAGCGCCACCAGCTTGCCGTCGAGGCGGCCGACGAAGATCTTGCCGTCGGCATAGCTCACGCCGCGGTTGTCGACGTCGCAGCAGGCGAACTGCAGCACATCGTCCGGAATCTCCGGCTCATAGGTCCACTTGCGCGCGCCGGTCGCGGCGTCGAGCGCGTAGACATATTTCGGACCCCACGAGGTGGACACGTACAACGTGTCGCCGATGACGAGCGGCGTCGATTCGTTCGAGCGCAGTGACGCGAGCTGGAACGCGTAAGCCAGCTTGAGATTGCCTACGTTCGTGGTGTTGATTGACTTCAGCGGACTGTAGCGCGTATTTGCGTAGTCCTTGCCGTAGACCGCCCATTCGTTTGGGTCTTGGCCGCCCTTGATGACGGAATCATTTGCGCTGGCTGGCGCAAAGCCAAGCAGAAGTCGCGAGAGCACCCGCGCTCGCGAGGAGCGCGCCCGAAAATTTTCCCATTGCGTTTCCTCCAAACTATTGTCGCGTGAACCCGTTCATTGCCCGCGAGTCCCGGCGACCGCCACCGTCAGTTGGCGAAGGCATGTCAGACTTAGGGCGAGATTGGGGCCACTGTAAGGTTGCGTTTTCTGCGGCTTTGCCTGTAGCGACGGCGGTTTTACTTTGTCATGAACTCTCCCTCGTAGGACACCGCCGACTGCGGCGCTGCACGAGGAGGATTGCCAAGACATTCCTGCGCGGCATAGGGGGTATGCGCGAGCGTCAGAGATAGAATGTCGCATTTCTGCGACACATCCCTCTCATCCCGGCATCAGCGATGCAGTCCGAGCTGATTTATTCTGCGGTGGAGTGTCGCGCGCGACAGGTTGAGGAGTTTCGCCGCCTTCGAGACATTGCCGCCCGAACGCGCCAGCGCGCGCAACAGCACCGCCCGTTCTGCGGCGTCGATGTTGTCCCCGGCTGGATGAGAGAGCCCGATCACATCCGCCGCGGGGCGCGGCCGGGCGAAGGTCTGCGCAGTGATGCCGAGCGCCTGACGCGCCGCACGCGTCGCCCCGGCGAGGAGATCGTCTCGATCCACCGCCAGCAGCGCGGGGCCGGCGCGCTCCCCTGCGGGCGCCAGCAGGAAGCGCGCCTGAGGAAAAGCGACGCGAAAATTCTCGACCTCGATCGCGCGGGCCGCCTCCAACACGGCGGTGGCGATCAGTCTCGCAAACCCAGCCGTCAGGTCGGCGCGGCACGAGGAGACGTCTAGCGCGGCGACGAGGTCGCCGCGCTCGTCATAGATCGGCGCCGTTGTGCAGGCGAGCAGCGCATTGCGGGCGTAGAAATGTTGGTCGCGATCGATCGTTACGGAGCGTTGCTCGAATAGGCAGGTACCGATGCCGTTGGTGCCCTCGAATTTCTCGCTCCAGACCGCTCCGGTCCAAAGCCCCCAACTGTCGAAGGTCGTGTCGTCGCATGGCGCCCCGCGGCGCTCGAGGACAACGCCGTTCACGTCGGCCAGCAGGACCGAGCAGCCGACCCCGCCGACGGCCTGAAACAGGCGATCGAGATGGGATTGAGCAAGGGCCGGGAGCGGACCCAGCCGCTCGCGTGCTGCGGCGATCTCGGCGTCGGTAAGACGCACCGATGGCGCGTTGTTGGCGGGATCGAGCGCATGGAGACGCCCGGAGCGCCGCCACGAGGCGGCAACGGCGGAGCTTGCGGCGTCGCCGCTCGAAATCGCCTTGGCAATGCGTTCCACATGGACGGCAGCGGCTGTACGCCCCATCCTTCGCTTCCTCCAGAGTTCATCGTCAGGCGGCGTCTCCGCAGCGGAGCGACGGCCAATTGTAATCGGTTGGTGAGGTTACATGACGCCGTTGCAGGCTGCAATCCAACGGACGGCTTGCAGGCGACGGATCAGTCGTCCGCCCTTGGGCGCGCATCTTTTCGGTTCAGCAGAGTGACCGCCGGCTACCGGCGGGTCGGGACCCGATTCCATCGCGCTCCGGAAGACTCGGTTTCCCTGTCACCCGGCTCTCGGCCAGTTCAGCCGCTCGCTAGCCCTCCTGCCCGGTTTCGCGTAACGTCCGGTTCAGGAGGAATCCGCGATGTCGCGTCTGACGGTCCTTAGCGCGAGCGCGCTTGTCGTCGGCCTGGCGGCTCCGCACATTGCGAACGCAGGACAAGGACGGCCTGATCCGAGAGTGCTGCCGGTCCCGCTGGGCGGAACGCGCGAGCAGGTTCTTCTTGGAGACAAGATCTTCCACGGCGAGGCGGCGGACGGAAAGTGCGCGGAGTGCCATGGCGTCGACGCCAAAGGCACCGCGAACGGGAACGATCTGACTCTCGGCATGTGGATCTGGGGCGACGGGAGCGTGACCGCGATCAAAACGACCGTCGGCCACAACATGAAAATGGCGCCCGGCATGGACGGCAACCTGACTCCGAGCGACATCGACGCCGTCGTCGCCTACGTCTGGGCGCTCGGGCATCAAAAGAATTGAAGCGTCGCAAGCGCCCTTCGAGGCCGGCTTTCTCGCGTCGAGAGGATCGCCGCTGAACAACCGAATAGTTGATGCGGTTCAAGTAGAGCTGAGCAAAAGCTATCCACGTCGACGCTTTGTTTGATCAGCAGACTGGCCTGCTCGATGTGAACGACCCTCGATTCTCAGGACGGGGCTGCCCGTCGCGCCATCGCTTTCCGATCGGCGTGCGACCCGCCCGCCCGGCTCACGCCCCCCGCGCAAGCGGGCCGGAGCGGAGCGACTTCGTGCGCTGCCGCTTCCTGGCCGTTGCGCCGAGTGGCGGTTTACGGCGCTCACCGACCGTACCGACAGTCAGGATGGCCTGCGACGGGGCGAACTCCGCCGTTCCGTCTAAGACAGGCGCGGCTTCCGAACGCGAGACTTGAGCCGCCCGCAATGACCGAAGCGGCCCGCCCTACCGCATGCGCGAAAAGAGGTCGCGCAGCGGGGCGCCGCCCCAGGCGGAGGTGAGGAAGTCGTTGTGGTCGACGCTGCCGGCGTCGATGAAGGCGATCTCGCCGGGGGCGAGGCTCGCCGGCAGGCTGTCCTGGACCGCGAGCCCCGCCTGCCGGAGTTCGGCCTCGACCGCCATGTTGCCATCCTTCGAAGAGGTCGAATAGGCGCTGACGAAGAAGGCGTTGCGGCTCTGACCTTCGATCCAGCCGGCAAACTTGTCGCGCTCGCCGTAGAGCGCGTCGAGCAGCACCACGCCCCGGACCCGCCCGGCGTCGCCGCCGACGGTCAGCGAGTAGACGGCTGGCAGATAGCCGCCGCTATAGGCGACGACGATTACCGGCATCCGGCGGAAGGCGCCCCGCGCGCCCGGGTAGAACGCCCCGAGCTTGGCGTCGGCCTCGTCGAGGAAGGCGGCGAAGCCGCCCGGCGACCAGAACCGTCCCGCGCTCGAATCGGGCGCGTCATGGGCGAGCTGGGGGGCGACGAGCACGGCGTTGAGACCGGATTCGGCGAGCTGGCGGACGATCTGCTGCCGCGCGATCACGTCGCGCTCGAGGGTTGCGTTGTTGCCATGGAAGAAGACCACGATATGGCCGGGCCGGCTCGGATCGAACGTCTCGGGCGCGGCGAGCAGCACGGTCCTGTCGTTGTAGGTCTGATCCTCCCACAGAAGGCCGCCGCGCGGACTCGAGTGGCCGAGCCGGCCGTTGTCGTCGACGTCGAGGAACGGCCGCGTCTTGCCGGTCTCCTGATAGTTCGGGATCAGGCCGTGGTAAGGGAAGGCCGAGTTCTGGAACGCCGCGAGTTCGACGCTGGCGCCGTCGACAGAGACGACGCCGGCCGGTTTGGCGCCAGCCTGACGCGGCGGCGCGACGGGCGGGGGCGCGGCGCAGCTTGCGAGCATCAGGGCGGCGCCGAGAGCGACGCCGGCCGAACGATTGTCGAGTGATAGGGAGCCCCGCATCCGAAAGTCCTTAACAATCCCTTGGCGGCCGCAAAAGACCTTTCCAAAGGCCGCTTGCGAAATCATGAAGGCCCCGCCGTCCGCGCTCGCCAATTGCTGCGGTGGAGGCGCGTTGCTGGTTGAGGCATTGGAGAAGGCGGGGGTTGGATTTCGTCCAGAGCGCCTCGGGCGGGCGGGAGCCCTGAGTTCGGCGGAGCCGGAGCCTGCAGGCTTTGCCTCGACGCAGGTCGGGGAACGCGGGATCGCTCGATGGATTGAGCGGCGAGCCTTGGGAACGGTTAACAGGACAGCAGGTTTTCTACCTGATTTTCGGTTTCCGACCCTTTGGCGCCATCAAGACGTTCTAGAACGGGCGGACGCGGGAGGATGAGGGGTTCACTGTAGGTTAAAAACTGGAGGGCCCACCCGTGCGCAAGGTTCTTTACATTTTCGGACTGCTCACCGACGCCGACATCGCGTGGATGGCGAGGACGGGCGCGCGGCGAGGCATCAAGGACGGGGAAATCCTGATCCACGAGGGTCGGCCAATTGGGAAGATCATTCTCATGCTGCAAGGCGAGTGCGTGGTCACGGACCGTAAGCTGGGCGAGGTCGCGCGGCTCGGGGTCGGAGAGATCCTCGGCGAAATGTCTTTTGTGGACTCGACGTCTCCGGCGGCGACCGTGACGGCCTCGGGCGACGGACTCGCGCTCTTCCTCGACAAGGAGACGCTCGCCCGCAAGCTCGAAGCCGACCTCGCTTTCGGCTGCCGCTTTTATCGCGCGCTCGCGATCTTCCTCGCCGATCGCCTGCGTGTCGTCGTCCGGCGCCTCGGTTATAGCGGCGCGACAATCCTCGACGCGCAAGCGATCGAAATGGACGAACTCGAGCCCGGCGCTCTCGACGGGGATTCCGCGGCCCGCGACAGGTTCGACCGGATGCTCAAATTGCTGGCGTCGGCAGGCGATTGACGCCTTGAGGTCCAGGACTTGCGGCTTCAGGCAGCGGTCGTTGGATCTCGACCGCGTGCGCCGCAGCGGCTCCTCGGAGCCGGACCCGCCGTTGTCGGCGAGCCCAAGCGCACGTCGAGCCCGGCCTGGCGCGCCGCCAAACGTTTTTGAATTTGCGCCAGATCAAAACGACCGGGGTCGATTTCGCTACCTGTTGAAGCCAGCGCCATATTGGCGGTCGGCCGGGTGGGGAACGCCAGCGCCGACATAGACGGTTTTGCAGGCGAACGGCTCGAAATCCATTGAGCCGCAATGCGGATGGCTACGCCTGAAGGACGCCCGCGACAATTTGCGCATCGACGAAAGTCGGATTTCGCATTCACCCAGAGGCCGGTCAGCGCTATTGATCCCGGCGGTTACAAAGAACCGCAATGAGCAAGGAGGAGGCCATCCGGGGTTCGCACCCACGCTCGTGATTTCCGGACTGCGTGACGAAGTTCGCCACAGCCACATCCAGAAGATCGCGCTAGACGTCGGCGCCCCTTTGTCAAGGGAACAAAGCTCCGTCGTGGTGAGGAGGCGACCAGCGGATCCTCAGGGAACCCATGACCGCAAAATATCCAGGCGTGGAGAGCGTCATTCACGGCAATGGCGCCGTCGCCGAAGTTATGAGCCGCGCATGCGGCGGCGTGATCGGCTATCCGATCACCCCTTCGACCGAAATCTCGGAAATCTACGAGGCGTTCCGCGCCAACGGCGGCGTCAACGTGTGGGGCAAGCACCCGTTCTTCTTCGAGCCCGAAGGCGAGCATTCGGCGCAGAGCGGCGCGCTCGGCGCGGCGCTGACCGGCGGCAAGTACGTCTCCAACGCCTCCTCCAGCCAGGGCATCCTCTACGGGATGGAGTCGCATTACGTCACCGTCGGCAAGAAGGTCGGCGGTTTCGTGCTGCATGTCGCCGCGCGCGTCGTCTCCAAGCACTCGCTCAACGTGATGGCGGGGCATGACGACATCTACGCGCTGCTTCCATCCGGCTACACCGTCCTCTTCGGCAGCAATCCGCAGGAGGCGGCCGACCTCGCGGCGATCGCCTATCGCCTGAGCGCCCTGTCGCTGATCCCGGTCGCCAACACGATGGACGGCTTCGCCACCAGCCACATGCTGTCGGAAGCGCGGATGCCCGAGCCCGAGCTTCTGCGCGAATTCCTCGGCGATCCGGCGGGCCGGATCAAATGCCCGACGGTCGCCCAGGACATGTTGTTCGGCGCCAAGGGCCGCGCTTTCCAGCTCCGCCAGTATCTGGTGCGCGTCGGCGACAGTTTTGGCTCCGAGGATGTCCGTAGCTTACGCGATTTCATCACCGTCAACGAAACGGCCATCGAGACCGACAGCGCCGGCGCGCTGATCGAGCAGACGCTCGCCTGGGTGCCCGAGGAACTGCGCGCTCAGTGGCGCCGCCAGTGGCTCAACGCCCACGAGAAGGGAACGCGCCAGCTCGTGCCGGCGCTCGTCGACGTCCATAACCCCGGCGTGACGGGCGGCGTGCAGAACCAGCCCGACTTCCAGGCCGGCTCCGTCGACCACCGCACCCACTTCGTCAGCGAGATCCCGCACCTCGCCCGCGAGGTGATGAAGGAATACAGCGAGCTGACTGGCCGCGAATACGCGCCAATCCTGACTTATATGTGCGACGACGCCGAATACGTCATGATCGGGCTCGGCTCGGTCACCGACGATGTCAGGCGGTCGCGACCCACCTGCGCGCCCAGGGCAAGAAGGTCGGCGTGATCTCGGTCAAGCTGCTGCAGCCGTTCCCCGAGGCCGAGGTGGTCGCCGCGCTCGCCGGCAAGAAGGCGGTCACGGTGCTCGAGCGCTGCGACGTCACCGCGCTCACCACGATGGTGCGCGAGGCGCTGTTCAAGGCGCGCGAGAACGTCGACGGCGTACGCCACCCCGGCATCGCGCCGCTCGCCAATCCGCCCAAAATCACCACGGCGATTTTCGGACTCGGCGCGCACGACCTGCAGCCGCGCCATCTCGTCGCCGCTTTCAAGAACATGGAGACGCGCAACGCGCCGTTCGTCTATCTCGGCTCGCAGTTCTTCTCCAAGAACCCGCCGCCGAAGCTCGCCGAACTGCAGGCGAAGCTGAAGGCCGCCTATCCCGAGACCGAGCTGATGGCGCTCGAGAGCGAGCCGAACCCGGCGCTCTTGCCGAAGTCGGCCTTCCGCATCCGCTTCCATTCGGTCGGCGGCTACGGCACCATCGCCACCGGCAAGCTGCTCACCGACATTCTCGCCGGCGCCCTCGACCTGCACTCCAAGGCCGCGCCGAAATACGGCTCGGAGAAGAGCGGCGCGCCGACCAACTACTATATCACGCTGAGCCCCGAGCCGGTTCTGATCACCAACGCCGAGCTCGAGGACGTCGAGCTGGTCGTTTCGCCCGACCACAAGGTGTTCAGCCACTCGAACCCGCTGCGCGGGCTCGCTGAGGGCGGCACGTTCATCCTGCAGTCGAGCCTGGACCCCGTCGCGGTGTGGAGCGAACTGCCGGAGCAGGCGCGCAAGACGATCCGCGACAAGAAGATCAAGGTCTTCACGATCGACGCGTTCGCGGTCGCCAAGAAACACGCGCCGACGCCCGAACTCGAGACGCGCATGATGGGCATCGCGTTCATCGGCGCGGTCTGCGGCAGCTTCGACCGGGTGACCGAGGGCGCCCCGGAAGAGGCGGTGCTCAACAAGATCCGCCAGCAGATCGCCAAGAAGTTCGGCGCCAAAGGCGGCCCGGTCGTCGAGGGCAACATGGCGGTGATCCGCGACGGCGTGCAGGCAACCCACGCGCTCGACTACACGCAGCCCGAGTTCGCCGAGGCTGAAAAGGCGCCCGCACGCAAGAGCGAGCGCACCATCGCCATTTCGGCCGGGATGTGCCGCGTTGGCGGGTCGCCCGCCGACTCCGGCTTCCTCGACGCCGAATATTTCGACCAGGTCATGGGCTCGGCGTTCCGCGACGGGACGATCGCCGAGGCGCCGGTCCTGCCGGGCACGGGCCTGTTCATTCCGGCCGGCAGCGCGGCCTTCAAGGACAAGGGACTGTTCCGCCGCACCGTGCCGGAGTTCGTCGCGGATCTGTGCACCGGATGCATGGAATGCGCGCTCGTCTGCCCCGACGCTGCGATTCCGAATGCGGTTCACGACATTCGCGAACTCATAATGACCGCGATCCGCCAGCTCGATATCGCCGAGAGCCAGCGGGAGGCGCTCCGGCGCGAGGTCTACCCGCTCGCCGACGCGGCGCGCGAAGTCTATCGCACCGAGAAGCGCCCGCCGGCCTTCGGCGAAATCGTCCGCAAGGCGGCCGAGTCGCTCGACATCGAGAGCCCGGTCACGCGCAACCACCTGACGCGTCTCGCCAATGCGCTGGCGACTTTCCCGGTCGCCAAGACACGGCCTTTCTTCGACGCGATGGAGAAGGCCCACCCCGGAAGCGGCGGCCTGTTCTCGGCGACGATCGATCCGTGGAAATGCACGGGCTGCCTCGAATGCGTCGATGTCTGCGGGCCGCACGCGCTGGTCGCGCGCGATCAGGACGAGGCGCTGCTCGACACGCTGCAGGCGCGGTTCGAGTTCGTCAGCCGTCTGCCCAATACGCCGGCGCGATACACCGAAGGGGCGGTCGACGACGACGGCGACACCAAGCGCCTGATGCTCGATCGCCACAACTACTACGCCACCACCGGCGGTCATGGGGCCTGCCGCGGCTGCGGCGAGGTCACCGCAATCCGGCTCGTCACAAGCACCAATCACGCCATCCACGACACGCGGCGCAAGGGACACCTGCGCGACGTGGAGAGCCTGATCGAGAAGCTCACCGCCAAGTTGTCCTCGGTCGGGGACACCGAGCGCGATCCGCACCGGCGCCAACGGCTGCAGGACGTGATCGCGACGCTGGAGAAGCGCCTTTACCTCTTGGAGAGCGGCCCGAGAGGACAGGGGCCGGCAAGCGCGGTGATCGCCAACGCGACCGGCTGCAGCAGCGTCTACGCCTCGACCTTCCCGTTCACCCCCTACAACGATCCGTGGGTCAATAGCCTCTTCCAGGACACGCCTGCGGTCGCCAAGGGCATATTCGAGGGGCTGGGGGCCGAGGCGAGCGGGGACATCCGGGCGCTCCGGATCGCTGAACTCGAACTCGACGACGCGTATGACCCGGAGGCGCACGACCGCTTCTTCCGCACGTTCAGTTGGGCCGATTTCACGTCCGAAGAGATGGCCATGATGCCGACTGTGATCAGCATGGGCGGCGACGGCGCGACCTACGACATCGGCTTCGGCGCGTTGTCGCGCTTGCTCAGCACCGCCACGCCGATCAAGGTCGTGGTGCTCAATACCGGCGCCTATTCCAATACAGGCGGCCAGGCGTCGACTGCGAGTCTGACGGCGCAGGACTCCGATCTCTCCCGGTTCGGCGCCGCGCACCACGGCAAGCAGGACGAACGCAAGGAGCTCGCGCTCATCGCCGCCTTCCACCCGAACGTCTATGTGGTGCAGAGCACCGCCGCGCTGCAGGGGCATTTCCTCAAGCATGTGGTCGAGTTCCTCAACCACAACGACTCGCCGGCCGTGCTCGACGTCTATACGCCGTGCCAGGGCGAGCAGGGGATTGCCGATCCGCAGGCGAGCCGTCACGCGCGGCTCTCGGTGGTGAGCCGCATGAACCCGGTGTTCGTGCATGATCCGCGCCGCGGCGCGAGCCTGCACGAGCGCTTCTCGCTCGAGGGCAACCCCGATGTCGACAAGGACTGGGCGACGGGGACGATCGAGTACGTCGAGAACGGCGCGACCAAGCTGCTCGCGGTCCCGATGACTCCGGCCGACTTTGCGCTGACGGAAGGGCGGTTCCGCAAGCATTTCCACCGCCTGCGCGACGACGCCGACGGCGTTCCGGTTCCCGAGTACATCGACCTCGGCCCCGCCGAGCGGGAAGGCAAGACGCCGTTCGTCTGGTCGACTGACGACGACAAGACGCTGATCAAGGTGGAAGTCTCGCAGGACATCATCCATCTCGTGCGCGAACGCCGGCGCAACTGGCGCTCCCTGCAGGTGCTGGCCGGCCTCGACGTGAAGAGGCTCGACGCCTCGCATCACATCGAGATGGAAGCCTTGCAGCTGCAGCTCAAGGAAGCGACGGAGGCGCGCGAATCCTCGATCGACTCGATCGCGCGCGCCATGTCCGAGCTCGCCGCTTCATCGAAAGCGCCGCCTTTGGCCGCTTTTGCTCCGAGCGCCCCGAGCGTTCCGAGCGGTCCGGTGACGCGGCTGATCGGAAGCGCGCCTTCGGCCGCCACGGCAGCGGCGCCGGCCGCAGGCGAAGGCGGACCGCCGGTTTCGCTGGCCGAAGAGGACGTCGCCAAGTGCTCGAACTGCAAGACCTGTTACCAGGAGATCCCGGAGCTGTTCGAGAAGACCCAGATCGTGGTCGACGGCGTGGCCAAGGAAGTCGGCCATCTCATCGCCGGCGCACTCGCGCGGGTGAAGGTCACGCCTGAACTCAGGGCGAAGATCGCCCGTGTCGCCGCCAACTGCGATTCGGAGATCATCCATGAGCGTTGAGACGGGAACGGCCCGGGAAGCCGAGCGCGACCTCGACCGCTACCGGCAGGCCGCCGGCGCCCTCGAGGCGACGCAGACCGAGATCGAGGAACTCGAGCACACCGAGGCCTTCGATGTCTTCCAGAAGCAGCTTGGGCTCTTGCGCAAGCGGCTTCTGAGCAGCCCGGCTTCGCTGAGGCAGATGTTCGTCGACGACGGCATGCAGGCGATCGTCTGGGAGTTCAAGCAGGATGAACTCGGCCCCGAGTTCATCAAGACGCTGTGGCGCCTCTTGCTGCGCGACGACGATATGAGCGCGCTGCTCCTGCGCTTCATCTGGAACGTGCCGCTGAAGTTCAAGCGCAAGTTCATCAACGCGATCGACGCCCATCTTTCCGACCGCTACCCGATGTTCAAGGGCCTGTCGCAAGGCTGGCCCGGTCAGAACGGCATTCCGCCTTACATCCGCTCGCCCGAAGAGCGGGCGCGCGACTTCGAACTCGTGAACCAGGGCTATCTCGGCTACATGAACCTCGGCTACAGCGCGCGCGAGGTCGACATGTTCGTGTGGCTCGAGACGCTGCGCGACAAGCAGTGCGAGGACCGGGCGTGCGAGCTTGGCGTGCCGAGGCCCGGCAAAGAGCCGAAGGGCGGTTGTCCGGTCAAGATCCATATTCCGGAGATGCTGCAGCTCGTCGGCACCGGCAGGTTCCGCGAAGCGCTGCGGCTGATCGAGTCGCTCAATCCGCTGCCCGACGTCACCGGCCGCGTCTGCCCGCAGGAATTGCAATGCCAGGGCGTGTGCACGCTGACCGGTCGGCCGCTCGAGATCGGCCAGCTCGAGTGGTTCCTGCCCGAGCGCGAGAAGATCGTGCGTCCCAATGCCGACGCCGAACGGTGGAAGAACTGGCTCAGCCCCTGGGCCAAGGCCGAGATGCCGCCGATCGCGGTCGTCGGCTCTGGACCGGCCGGCCTGATCAACGCCTATCTGCTCTCCTCCCAGGGCTTCCCCGTCACCGTGTTCGAGGCGTTCCATGATCTTGGCGGCGTGCTGCGCTACGGCATCCCGGAGTTCCGGCTGCCCAACACGCTGATTGATGACGTGGTGCGCAAGATCCGGCTGCTCGGCGGTCGGTTCGTCACCAACTTCGTCGTCGGCAAGACGGCGACGCTCGAGGACCTCAAGGACAATGGCTTCTGGAGGATCTTCGTCGGCACCGGCGCGGGCCTGCCGCGCTTCATGAACGTGCCGGGCGAGCATCTGCTCGGAGTCATGTCGGCCAACGAATTCCTGACCCGCGTCAATCTCATGCAGGCCAGGCTCGAAGACTACGAGACGCCGCTGCCGGAGGTGAAGGACAAGAACATCATCGTCATCGGCGGCGGCAACACCGCGATGGACGCGGCGCGCACCGCCAAGCGGCTCGGCGGGATCGTCACCATCGTCTATCGCCGCACCAAGGCCGAAATGCCGGCCCGCGTCGAGGAACTGCATCACGCGCTCGAGGAGGGGATCGCGCTCAAGGTCCTGCGCTCGCCGCGCGCGTTCGAGAGCGAGAAGTCGGCCCATGTGTGCCACACGATCCTTGACGTGATGGAACTCGGGCCGCCCGACGCCTCCGGCCGGCGAACACCCGTCGTGACCGGCAAGACCGAGACGATGCCGGTCGACCTCGTCGTCATGGCGCTCGGCAACGCCTCGAACCCGATCATCAAGAACAGCGAGCCGGATCTGAAGACCTCCAAGTGGGGGACGATCACGGTCGACGGCAAATCGCAGAAGACCTCGCTCGAGGGCGTCTATTCCGGCGGCGACGCGACCCGCGGCGGCGCGACCGCGGTGCTTGCAGCCGGCGACGGACAGGCGGCGGCGCGCGAGATCGTCGGCGACATCCCGTTCTCCAAGGCCGAGATCGAGGCGAAGGTCGAAAAGGCCTCCCTTTACACCGACCTCGCCCAGGCGCCGCAGACCATCCTCAAGAAGGTCAATCTCGCCGAGGGGATCGTCGAGATCCGGGTGCGGTCGCCGATGATCGCGAAGTCGGCGCAGGCTGGGCAGTTCGTGCGCGTGCTGCCGACGCCCAAGGGCGAGCTCATTCCGCTGACGCTCGCCGACTGGGACGCCAAGGCCGGCACGATCGACCTCGTCATCCAGGCGGTCGGCGCAAGCTCGATCGGCATCAACGCCATGGAAGTCGGCGAGGCCTTCACCGGCATCGCCGGGCCGCTCGGCCAACCGAGCAAGCTGCATCGCTATGAAGGCGACCAGACGGTCGTCTTCTGCGCCGGCGGCCTCGGCCTGCCGCCGGTGTACCCGATCCTGAGAAACCACCTGAAGCTCGGCAACCATGCGACGCTGATCTCCGGCTTCCGCACCGCGGGCGCCCTCTTTTGGACGGATCAGGGCGAGCGGGTGGATGGATTGCAGAAAGAGTTCGGTGACCAGCTCCGGGTGATCTACGCCACCAACGACGGCACGTTCGGCGTCAAGGGCTTCGTCACCGGCCCGCTCGAGGAGCTCCTGAAGGAGAACGCCGAGGGCAAGGGCCGCAAGGTCGCCGAGGTGGTCGCCATCGGGCCGCCGCTGATGATGCGCGCCGTCAGCGACCTGACGAAGCCTTACGGCGTTCCGACGGTCGCGAGCCTCAACGCCATCATGGTGGACGCCACCGGCATGTGCGGCGCCTGCATGGTCCCGGTGACGATCGAGGGCAAGATGGTGCGCAAGCACGCCTGCATCGACGGGCCGGAACTCGATTCGCACATCATCGACTGGGACAAATTCCTGCCGCGCTTCCTGCAGTTCAAGGCGCAGGAGAAGGACAGCATGGCGAGGCACGGGCTCGCCTGAGCCGAACCGCCGTTCGAGCCGCCGCCCGGCCCCACGCGCCCTGCGCGGGGCCGTTTCAGGGCGCGGCGCGGAACGACCGCAATTTCACCTCCATCCTTTCACACGGGCGTAATCCAAAAGGTGGATACCCGCCGCGCAGATCCGAGGGCGCGCCGTTCGAAAGACGGCGCGTTCGCGCCAGACGCGGACGGGAACCATGCCCCATTACGACTTCGAAGTGCTGAAAGACGGAGCGGTGGTGGCGGTCGAGCGCGCCGTGGGCCTGCACGACGCACGCGCCGCCTGGCCCGAGGTCGAGCGGCTGGCCCGGCGCAACAACGAGGGCGGCTGCAAGATCCGGGTGAAGGACGAAGCCGGCCGCATCGTCATCCTGACCGGCGTCGTTTCGGTGCTCCGCCACGCCCGCAGGCTGGCCGCCTGACGGGGAGGCGGCCGGGGCCGGCCACTGACATGGACCGTTTTCCACGCACTTCTAATGTTAATATGGGCGGCCCCTTGCAACCGGCAGCGCCCCATCTTGCGCCCGTTTCGCCCGGCGGTTTTTGCCCTGCTCTGGCGTGTTTTTGCCCTGATATTCGCCTGTTTCGGACCTGTTAAGTCGCCTGTTCCAGGCCAACAACCGACGGGTTTCATCTACTGCAACACTATGACACCACAGGAGTTTCCGGACTTGCCCGCCGACCGCAAGGCAAAAATCCGCCTGCTAGCAGGCGCGGATCGTCGGCGGCGGATTGGGAGCGAGACGATTTTGGACCGGACCAAAGGGACGGACCCTCGCGAAAGGGTGGCGGCATCGGTTTTTGCAAGGCGGCCCGTCGCCGTGCACCACGGAGCAGAGCGTCAACCGCTCGCCAATTCAGGATATGGGCGAACCTCAAATCATCCCGCGCTAGTAGCCGGGCCCTCGTCGTCGATGATCGCACACCGCGTGCGCCCGCCGGACCTCCTCGATGCTGGCGAAAGTCCTCATCCCGATGCCGTCGCAAAACTCGTCCGTCGGCGCGATCGGCGCCGGAGGTCTAGGGGCTGCGGCGTAGGGCGGTCCCGCGTCGGCCGCATAGGGCGGCTCGGCGCCGCCGGGATAGGCTGGCGCTGCTTCGTTGGCGTAGGGATCGGCGGGTCCGGCCGGTCCGGATTCGGAATCCGGCGGGGGACCAGCCGGATTGGCCAGCGCCTGGCCTCCAGGCCCAACGACCGGTGAATTCTCGAACAAACCAGGAGGATAGTCCGAGCCGGCCAGCGCCGCCGAGGCCGATAGCGCGACGCTCAGCGCGACGACGGACAAACTCAGGATTCGCGCGGCCGGGTGGCGGCCAGCCAGAGAGGCGATCGGGTATCGGGCGGTCCTGAACATGGACGAGCCTGTCTCACAACTCTTGGGGCAAAACGTGGCCGACGCGACGGTGGCCGGGCATCGAGCCATCGTCGCACGCAAATCCTGCGCGAGGCGAGCGCACGCGCTGCGGCGTTTTCCGCGATTCGCGAACTTCATCCCGCAGGGCCGGCGAGATCTTGCCCGGCGCGGGATCTCGAGCCGCCGCCGTGTTACGGGACGTACGTGACGACGCCGCTGAAGACGGGATCGCCATGCCTGCGGACCACGTTCGGGCGGACAGCCAGCGCCGCCGCCATCGCTCCGTCTCCATATCCCTGGAGGACCATCCGATTCGCAGCGATGTCGGGCCTTTGGACCAACGCCCTCTGCGCCGCATAGGCGTCTTCGGCGCGCCGCATGAGAAAGACCATGTCGGGCGATCTGTCGCAATCGCCGTTCTCGAGGCCGCGCGGGGAGAACGAGTTCGAGGATGAGCACCGCCTCCCCCTGCGCCACATCTTCGTCGACGAAGACCCTTTGCAGCTTCACTGCCGAGGCGGAGTTCGGCCCTTCGCATCCCGTCAGGTGAATGACCGCGGGGAACGGTCCAGCGCCCTCGGGTTCGAACAGCGCGCCGGTGATCGCCTTCACGCGCGGATCGTCGTCGAGCGGGATCGTGACGACCTCGACGGATCCGTCTCCGGCCGGAAGCGACGGCGCGATAGAGAACGGAGAAACGCTGCCGATCGCTCCGGTTGTCCACACGGCCGCCGCGGTTGCGATCAGAAGATGACGGTTCATGGAAGCCTCCTCGCTTCCGGAGCGTCCCCCTCACTTCATGTGCGCGGAGATGAAAGCGTCGGCCCGCGCCTCGGCGTCTTTCGTCGCTTTCTCGTCGTAGACAATGTGATGCCCCAGGTATTCGACCGGCTGATCCATCGGCATGGTGAACGCGTGGGTCGCGCCCGGGTAAACGACGAGCTCGATGTTCGGCCGGTCCTTGACCGCTTCGCAGAGGTTCGACGGCGTCCAGTCGTCCTTGTCCCCGTCGAGAATGATTGTCGGCGCGGCGAACGCCATGTCGTTGACGCAGTACGGGTAGAAAGCGATGACGCCGGCGAAGACGTTTCCTCCGTGCTCTTCGACAACTTTCGGGTTAACCGCCAGCGTCGCTGCGTTGGCGCCGTGCGAATAGCCCTGGAGGAAGACGCGCTTGCCGTCGATTTCAGGCATCGCAGCGAGCGCCTTCTGCGCGGAATAGGCGTCGTCGGCGCGATGCATGTAAATGCTTAATTCGGCCGTTCTGTCGCAGACCCCGTTCGGCATGCCGCGTGGCGTCAGCGAATCAAGGATCAGCACGGCTTTGCCCTGGGCGACGTAATGGTCGATGACCACCTTCTGCTGCGCTATATCGGGAGGAATGCCCAAGCCTGCGCAGCCGCTCATGTAGATGATGGCCGGGAACGGCCCTTTGCCCTCAGGCTTGAAGAGGGCGCCCGCAATCGCCTTCACCTGGGGATCGTTTTCGGGGACCGGGATCGGAACGACGTTGGTATAACCTCCGCCCATCGGCGGCGCTTGCGCCGCGGAAATGGACGGAATGAATACCATCGCGGCGGCAAGTCCACCGACCGCCGCGGCCGTGATCAAAAGATGATGGTTCATCGAAGCCTCCTCGCTTCGCCGCGAGGCGCGCTTCACGCCGCACCGTTCCCGTCATCCACAAAGCGTTCACGCGCCACGTGCCTTTGCGAGAGGCAACCTAAATCCCCGCGCTCACGGCGTCATTGATTTACGTCAACAGAAAGGGCAAAATATTCGGCGTCGACCCGAGGTCCGCGCGGCGCCCGCCTCACGGGTGAGCGTGGGTGTCGCCGATCAGGGCGTAGGTGAATTCCTCCACGCCGACGTCGACCAGCACCTCGGCCTTCACCCGCGCGTTGACCGCGCGCTTCAGCGCCGCCGTCATCGTCGCAAAGTCGACCCGGTCGAGGTGATCGAAGTCGATCGTATCGTCGCCGTAGACGTATCGGAATGCCTCGTCGACCAGAATCGCGTCGGGGGTCATCTCGGCCTTCTTCAGCGCGGCCATGTCGACGGTGTAGCTGAGGATCAGGACGGCGTAGCCCTTGACCGCGCCGTTCTTGATGCGCGGCACGTTGATTTCGTGGGTCTTGCGCGACTCGGTGGTGTGGACGACTGCGGCCGCGGCTCGCTGCTGGCTGTAGACGACGGCCTGATGGGCCCCGATCGACCCGGCGAGCGAGGCGGCGAGCACGACGACGGCGACAAGGAGCGAGCGGATCATTCCTCGCTCCGACGCCACGCCCGTGCGGTATAGGTGCCGTCCGACTGTCCCTCGCGGATGGCGCGGGCGATGATGTCGGAGACCGCGGTCGCGGCCTTCAGCTGCATGCCGAGGGCGCGCTTGTTGGCTGCGAGCGCCGTATTGAGCGCGGTGAGCGCGACGCCAAGGCCGTCTCCGCCGCCGGCTTTCGCGAACACCGGCAGAAGGCGGTTGAGCTCGATGAGGCCCTGGTTCTTGCGCTGGCCATAGAGCTGGTACGGCGCCGCCCTGCCGGCGACGATGTCCTCGGTTTCCGCCGCCACCGTGCGGGTCAGGCGCTCGACGACGGGCAGCGCGGCGGCGACGTGCGGATGAGAATGGGGTGGACGGTGGCTCATGTGCGTTTCCTGGCGGCGGTGAGGATCGCGCCGCTGGCGATGTCGGAGGCGGTCGACGCCGACAGGGCGTTGGCGCTCGTGGCGGCCGCAGCGGCCGCAGGGGTCCGCTCGCCGGTCGCAAGTTCGTGCGTGGCGAAAAGCCGCCGGCTCAATCCCAGCTCGCCCGATTTGGCGATCTGCCTGGAAATCTGATCTGACAGCATCGAGCGCCAGATCTCGCCCGCCGTTCCCTGTCCGAACAGGGCCGGCGAATCCTTTGGCAGCATCTGGCCGACGAACGAATTCAGCGTCATGGCCTCGAGTTCGACCTTCGCCTTCGCCTCCGGACTGGACGCAAGCGTTGCGTCCGCGAGGGCCTGGCGCGCATTGGCGAGGCCCGGCTGCAGCGGCGGCTGAGCCGCAGCGGCGGCGGCCGCCGCCTTGTCGAGGTCGAGCGCGAAATTGCCCGCCGGCGCGCCGGAAGCGAGGGCCTGCAGCCGTTCGGCCGCCAGACTCGCGCGGGCCGGATCGGCCGCGTTCAAGACTTCGAGAACGACATCGGTGGTCGGATTGAACCCCATGGCCTTGCAATCCCGCGACGATCTGCGCGCCTTTGTCTCCGCCGAGGACCGTGGGCGCGCGCTCCTCGCCGGCATGGCGAAGAGGACCTCCTCAACCCTCGCACGCCGCCCTTACCTCTGGCTTGCGTCGCGCCGCATGAGCCAGCGCTCGGCGACGTCGGCGAGCTCCTTGCGCGCCTCCCGATCGCGATAGACCTTGCCCGCAGCCTCGGCCGCCTGTCCGGCGAGCTTCGCCCGTATCCCGTGCTGTTTCGAGGCGTGGGTCAGCCGCTCCGATTCGCGCGCGAGCATGTCGAGCCGCTTCTGCAGGGCGCGGATGCGGCGGGCGCTCAGCTTCGCGTGCGCGCCATCGGCGAGGTCGCTGCTTTCGAGCGCCACGAAGATCGCGCGCAGATCGTCGCTGAGACTCGCCTGCTCCTGCTCGATCGCCGACAGCCGCCAGCGGCCGAGGTCGTGCATCTGCGAGGCCAGCTTTTCGATACGCGCGAGCGAATCCACACGTTTCTTCATTGTCCATCCCGATCTACCCTTTGGAGAGCCACGCGCCGAAGCCGATAAGGAAGACTTCGAGCGCCGGTTTGATTGTGGCGTAGAGCAGCGCCAGCGCGCCCGCTACGACGAACGGCGCCGCGACGAACACGATCTGGATCTGCGGCGTCAGCCGGTTGATGAGCGCCAACGCCAGATTGACGATGAGCGCGTAGATCACGTACGGCGAGGCGATGCGCAGCGTCAGCCTGAAGGACTCGCCGAACGCCTCGACGATGTGTCTCAGCGCAAAGCTCGAGTCGAAATTCGCCCCGACCGGAAGGACGTCGTAGGAGGCGGCAAGCCCGCGCAGGAGCTCCCAGTGCAGGTCGACGACGAACATCAGGGTGATCGCCGCAAGCGAGATGAGGGTGGCGAGCGGGGCAAGCGTCTCGCCGGCTTCGATCTGCATTCCGAACGGATTGTAGAAGCCGAGCATCTGCGCCGCGCCCGAGCCCAGCGTCTCGAGGGCGGCGACAAAGATGCGGGCGAGGAAGCCGATCATTGCGCCGACCAGCGTCTCGATCGCGATCATCCGCAAGGTCACGACCGGCTCGGCGCCCAGCGCCGCGGTGGGAATTTTGTCGAGAAGCGTCGGCGTCAGCGCCATGGTCACCCCGAGCGCGACGAACAGCCTGACCTGGATCGGGATCTCGCTCGCCGAGAAGCCCGGCGCGAGCATCAGACAACCGCCGATGCGACAGAACAGCAGAAACGCGCCGATCGTCAGCTGCGGCGCGAGCGGGGGCGGCGCGAACGCCAGGCTCTCGGCGGCGAGCGCAATCATGCGGGCGCCATGACGAAAGCGAGGCGGCCTCCTCCCCTTTTGTGGGGGAGATCCGGAGGAGCGTCACGCCATACTGTTCCTGTTCGTCGCGACGCAAAGCCTACGCCCCTTCCGGGGACCGCTCGCTCTCGCAGGCCGGCGCCTCTCACCCCTTTCCAAGTCGGCCAAAGGGCGTCTGGACGGACGGCCGCCTTGCGACAGGCTAAAGGGGGCGGCGAACACGGCGGGGTCGCAGCGCGATCTGGCGCCTGTCGAAGTCGAGGAGTGGTCACGAGATCGTTCCCAGCGACTTGATCTCGATGCCGCGCGCGATCTCGAGCTGCGACAGCACGGCCAGCGTCGGGAACATGCGCTCGATGATCATGCGCACGTAGGGCCTTGTGTCCGGCGCGGTCACCAGCGCGAACAGCCGGCTCGTATCCATGCGCTTGCGGATCGCGGTCGCGGCTTCGGCGGCGAACTCCTCCATCAGCCGCGGATCGATGTCGAATTCGATCACCTCGCCTTTGGCGTCGCGCTTCAGCGCCTGGTGGAACACGAGGTCCCAGCGGTTGCCGAGGCGCAGCACGCTGAGCGCGCCGCCGTCGATGAGATCGCCGCAGATCTGCTGGGCAAGGCGAATGCGGACATGTTCGGCGATCGCCTCCGGCCGCCGCGCATGCGGAGCGATCTCGGCGATCGCTTCGAGAATGAGGTTGAGGTTGCGGATCGACACGCGTTCGGAGAGCAGCAGCTTCAGAACGGCGAGCACGCCGGTCTGCGAGATCTGCGACGGGCAAATTTCGTCGAGAAGTTTTTTGTATTCCGGCTCGATCCGATCGACGAGCGCGCGCATGTCCTTGTATGACAGAAGCTGGGCGAGGTTGTTGTGGATGACCTCGGAAAGGTGGGTGAGCAGAACCGAGACCGGGTCGATCGGCTTGAAACCCGCGCGCCGCGCCTCGTTGACGAAGGCCTCGGGAATCGCGACCGCGCGGATGCCGAACGCCGGCTCGCGCACCTCTTCGCCGGGCAGGCTCGGTTTCGGACCGTCGCCGAAGATGACGAGCCACTCGCGCACCCGGAGCTCCTGGGTCGTCACCGGCGCGCCGTAAATCTTGATCTGATAGGTCTTTGGCGCCGCCTTCATGTCGTCGACGAGGCGAATTTCGGGGACGACGAATCCGTATTGCCGGGCGAACTTGCGCCGCATCTTGGCGATGCGCGAAGCCATCTCCTCGCGCGACAGGATGAGCGCGGCGTTCAGCTCTTTCGACAGCACGAGCTCGATCTCGAAGCCCTTGAGCTGTTCCTTGATCGAGGCGCGTTGATCGGCCTTCGTCTGCGCCTCTTTCGCCGCCTGTTGCGCCCTCTGCGTGGCCGCTTCCCGGGCGAGGCGCCGAGGGATCATGACGCCGACGGAGGCCATCAGGCCCGACAGCATCGCGAACGGCAGGAACGGCAGGCCCGGCACGACGCCGAGCACCGCCATCAGCAGCGCCGCGACGAAGAGGGCGCTCGGATAGCCCGAGAGCTGATCGAGGACCGCCTTGTCGGCCGAGCCGCGCGTGCCGCCCTTGGCGACCAGAAGGCCGGCGGCGAGCGAGATGATCAGCGCCGGGATCTGGGTGACGAGCCCGTCGCCGACCGACAGATTGGTGAAAGCGTCGGCCGCCGACGCGAGCGAAAGGCCGTGGCGGGTGACGCCGATCAGGATGCCGCCGAAAATGTTGACGGCCAGGATGATGATGCCAGCGATGGCGTCGCCGCGCACGAATTTCGATGCGCCGTCCATCGAGCCGAAGAAGGCGCTTTCCTCTTCGAGTTCGCGCCGGCGCTTGTGGGCGATCTTCTCGTCGATCAGCCCTGCCGACAGATCGGCGTCGATCGCCATCTGCTTGCCGGGAATCGCGTCGAGGGTGAAACGCGCGCCGACCTCGGCGATGCGGGTCGCGCCCTTGGTGATGACGAGAAAGTTGATCGTGATCAGGATCAGGAAGACGATGATGCCGATGACGAAGTCGCCGCCCATCACCAGACGGGCGAACCCGCCGATGATGTAGCCTGCCGAGGTCGGCCCCTCGGCGCCGTGCGACAAAATGAGCCGGGTGGTCGAGATGTTGAGCGCGAGCCTGAGGATGGTGGCGACCAGGAGCACGGTCGGGAAGGCCGAGAACTCGAGCGGCTTCTGGATCCACAGCGCGACCATCAGGATGAGGACGGAGAGCGCAATCGACATCGCCAGCCCGAAGTCGATCATCATCGCCGGGACGGGCAGGAAGAACAGGCACAGGATCAGCACGATGCCGACCGCGAAGGCGATGTCCTTGCCGCCGCGGTTGGCGCCCTCGCTCCCCGAAACCGGGGTCGGGGGTGAGGGAACCGTAGTCACGGACATGTCTAGGCTCGCATCCCCTCGCGCCTCGCTTCATGCGGCGCCGAGGCGAAGGGTGAGCGGCGAAGCTTGCGCGAGGTGGGACGCGAGCGCCGAAGGGCGTTTGCTCAAACGCGCCGCGGCCGGTCGGTGGACCCGCGCCAGCGGTGGCGAGTTGCAAGGCGTCCCACGCCGCTCCATTCCTATGCCATCCGAGGTGATCGCCTCGGCGGCGGAGGGGTTCACGTCAAGCGTTTCTGCCGCAAGCGAGAATTGCGCGCGCCGTGAGCAGCGCCGGACACGTCCATACGATGCGTCCGTCGCTGGACCCGCAAATGGGCAAATTCTTCGTCTTGTCCCTCGCCACCCAGTCTAGATCGTGCAGCAGATTTAAGAGCGCGGCCATTTGGGGGACGTTTTCCTTTGCGGCTCGTTCGACAGCAAAGACGAATTCGATGGGGTCGGGATACCAGGGCGACAGTTTGGCTGCCCGCGCTTTGAGTGCGCCTGCCCAATCCACCGCCGCAAAAAGCATTTCTGTGATCGCCGCGGCTTCGGGCCAGTCCACGCCGCTTGCGTGCAGCAGCGTCAGCACGTTGACGTTCACGGTACAGTCGACAGGGTTACGAAAGGCTTGGGAATCGAGCCAGGTCTCCAAGACCTTGACCCTGTGCCAGGGCTCGGAGCGTTCGTTCCGAAAGGTTAGTCGAAAGGGGCGGAGGATGTCGCAAATTACCCGTGCGACCTCTGCGCGATCAATCTCGGCGGCCCGCAGCAGGGCCAGATTGAAAAGGGCCGTATCATCTGCGTCGGGGGCGAGCCTTGGAGCCATCCAGCCGGGCTGCTTGCCCTCGGGGTAGAAACCGAACCGCCCAGCGCAAGCCGGATCGACGCAGCTTCGCAGAAACTCCAGCGCTCTGTCTCTGGCTACGAGGATCGCAGGCAGGTCCGGCGCTTGACGCAGGCAATCCAGAACCAACGCCGTGGCAAAGCCATTATGATCCTCGAGTTGCCTGGGGCCAAGGCGGACATACGACAGAAACGCACCGTCTTCTTGCTGCGCCGTCAGGACCGACTCCCATCCCCATGATCAACTCAGTCCGTCCACGGCGCCGCGACCCCGACTGAAAGAAGCGGGTGGACAACGCCCGAAGCCACCGTGAGCCCGACCATGCCATGGTGGGTCACGCCAGGGGATGGGGGAGGCAGAACCTGCATCAGGTCGCCATGCCCGGGCAGACGTCCGGCGATCCATTTGGCGCAGCCCCGATCATCGCCGAACACTTTCTGCGCCACGAGGTAGAGGGTAAAGGCCGCGTCGGGCTTGCCCGGGGTGACCGCGTAGCTGAACCCGACATCTCGGGCGGGCAATCGTGCGCCGGCGGAAAAGGGGGTCATTCCGTCGACCACGGAAAGGATCGCGGCAGCGGACGTCCTCGGGAGCCCGACCCGGTCCAGCGCCATCGAGACGCCCGTGCGGAGCAGGTCGACGCTCGCATAGTAGATCTCAACGAGATTGGACCCGGCGCAAAGGCCAATCATCCTGATCGCTGGCGGAGGGCCGGACAGCCGAAGATGGGCGCCTAAAATCGTTGTCGTCCAGTTCTCAGCCGCCGCCGCTGCCGCCGTCGGAACCTCAGCGTAAATCTTGTAACGATCCTGGGCGCTATCGTGCCGGACTCCCAACCAGGCGCCGTAAGTCAGTTGGCCGCGGCTTTGCAGGTCGGTTAAGCGATCCAGCAGATTAATGGGGGGAAGGGCCCCGCCCCGGCCGGACACGAACGTGCAGATATCGTACACACGCCGCCCTGGATTCACCCCCGGCGACCCGACTTCGACGACATAGCGAAAATCGACTGCGTTCTCCGTGAAGACGAACTCAAGCGGCGCGCCTGTTGGGGTCAGTCGGCTCGCGGGCCATGAGGCGCAGGCCGAGAGGCCGGTCTCCTGCAAGAGCCGATTTGCACGAACGCCCACCGGCCCCAAGGTTTCAAGAAACTCCCGAAGGCCGGTGGTTTGAGGACAAAGCTCGGAGTTGATGTCCAACGCTCAAATTACCGTCGCATCCTGGCAAGGATCGCCTCGGACGCCAGCGCCCGCCCAGACGCCTTGGCCCGATCGGAGGCGAGGGCAAGGGCCCGATGGGACGCCGCCAACAACGCCGAAGCCGGAGGTTTGCCAGGCAGGGTCAATTGGGACGTCGCCGTGAGCGCTGTTTCCGCAATGAGGGCGGGGGCGACTTGATTCTCGACCCAATATTCTGCCTTGTAGTAACACACTGGCGTTTCCCCGGATTTCAGGTAATAGTTGTAAAGTTGTGGTAGATCGTTGGCGGTATGGAAGGAGGTCAAAGTTGTCACATTGGTCAAGCTGTCGTTACTATCTTTACTATCTTTTGTATAAAGGGTAACGACGACCTCCGTGAAATTTCCCGCGGTCCATTCGATCTGCGATGGATCGACTATGACCGAGAACAGCGGCTTATCCGGAGAAATAACCAACATATTCAGCGACGTCTTAGTCGACTGCAGTGTTTCTGGTTGATTGTCCAGAATATAGGTCCCCTCAAAGTTGACGATCTGGACGTTTTTATTTGCTGGCGCAAGGAAGTACCAGATTTCTGGCGACTTGGTAAAATCCGTGATCGTCCAGGCGTGCTGTTCGTTAAGGTTGTTGACGCTGTCGGTATAGGTGGCCGAGATCGACGCCATCTGGAAGGTCTTGCCGGTGGGCGGCAAGGGCCACCAGCTTATCGTTTTGCCTTGGAAGGGCGAGTTGACGGCGAGCACAGGCGCGGCCGCCTTCCCCCCTCCTTTTTTGACCGGGGCGGCGAGCGTGGTTGTCTGCCAGTTGATGACGACCTGCGCCCCCGAGGTCAGCACGTAGGTTAGCCGATAGCTGCAAGGATTGGAAAAGGGTTCGTGGGTTGGACTTTTGAACACGTGCGATTTGTTGGCCGCATTCAGCTTGGCTTGTTGGAGCTGGATCGGCGCGCCCGTGGTCTGGTTGACAAAGAAAAGGTCGATCAGCAGGTAATCCACGAGATCGGGCCCGGTGGCGTCTGTACCTTTGAAGGGCACGTTCTCCGAGGTGAAATTCAGCCAAAGGACGTTCAGATCGTTCGCAGACATATAAATCTCGGACTGGTCGCTGTCGATTTCCGCGGAGGTAAAGTTCGCTGACCCGTCGGAATATCTGACGACGTAGTGATAGCTGTAGTCGCCGTCAAAGACCCCGGCGCGGCTCTGCCCCGGGGCCTTGAAGATCCAGCTGCTCGCGCTCTTGGGGGTGAATTGGTAGACGTTGTTTGCGGCCGGCGTCGGGGATCCGACCGGGTAGGTCACCACAAGATCGATCGAAGCGACGCCATTACGAGCTAGGTCCTGAACCGTGAACGCCACCGTCATCGGGCGGACCGACACGGAACTCGACACCTTTTTCCAGTCCGCCGCAGATAAAGCGGGGATCGAAGCGCGCGGCGCAATGATCCACGGAACCACCTGTCCTTTTACGAACACGTTATGGAATGACGAGACCGCCGTCATGTTGAAGGTAGGCGCGGAGTTGCTGTCCATCATTTGCGTGGCGGCGGCGACGGCCTGTTCCACATCGTTCTGCAGGGTGTCGTTGCCCCACTGGACGAGGAGCTTTTCAGTGGCTTGGTCAAGCTGCGTGGCGCCCGGATCAACAGTGACTGTTCCCGCCTTGGACTGCTGCAGATGTTCGGTAATCGACACCGTTTCGCTGGTGACATGGCCCCACGTATCGCGGCTCACGCTCACTGTTCTTTGATATTCGTAGGCGGTCTGCGAGTTGAAATCCACGGTCACGGTCGCCGGCGGCAGTCTGGTAAGGGCTGTGACATCGTACTCCAGCATGAAGGCGCCCGCCGCGCTCCCGTCAGGACCAAAGGCGTTTTCGAATGCTTTATAGGTTGCGTTGTCGGGCAGATGGATAATGAAGGACGCTCGGTTCGCGCCATACATGGACGGCGTCGCAATAAGCGCGAGCGCCGATTGGGTCGCGGTGGCGAAGTGGAAGATGACCTTGACCGACAGCCAGTCGAATTGACCGATCGTGATTCCGGAGCCCAGTTCTTTGCGGACGGCTAGAAGCGCGGCGTCGCTCACCTGGAGTTCGGTCTGGAAGGAACACGTTCCGGTCACTTCAGTGCCCGTAGTGTAGGACACCAGCGAAAATTCCGGCAAGCCGTGATCGTTTCGTGGAATTACCGGTTCGGGCACGATGTAATATGTGTTGGCGTCGGTGAAGTCTCGGTAGACCGTCGCCGATTGATTGCTGCCATATTGGATAACGCGAGTGGCTTCGATGTTGATCATTGGACGCGTCCTTGGCCGAAAAAGAGAGGTGTGTCAGTCGCCTCGCATGAGCGAATCGGCGATGCCGGAGAGCTGGTCCCAGACATCCCTGGCCGCGGCGAATTCGGCCTGTTGCAGCACGGGAAGAATGTCCTTGTCCGCGGCCGTCGACACGTCGGCAAGCGCGTCCTTGATCAAACCTTCCATCAAGGCCCAGACAGCGCGAACCCTGGATAGGGCGTCGCCGGCCCGAGCATTGTCCGCGACAGCGTTGTCGATCAGCTTTTGCGCGACGACGTAAGGCAAAAGTTCCGGATGCTGCCCCGCGGTCTGGGTAATCTTGATCATCACGTCCGACTTCATGTCGATGGACACGATGCATGGCCCATTGGGGGTGACGTTCAGGAAATCATCCCCGAGTTCGAGCGTGATCGCCTTCGAAATCACGCCCCCATCCGGGATGTTTTGCGCCACGATCCCGCTGGCCCCCGCGAGGGCGTCATGATCGGCCTGCACAAGTTTGGCCAGGCTCAGGAGTCGCGCGTCAATGGCCGACACGTCCCGTGTGGCCCGGTCGATCCCGGATTTCAGCGCGGACAAGGCGTCAATCGCCCGCTGTTTTTGTTCGGGCGTGGCGACGCCCGAAGACATGGCGATCTCGGTCTCGAGGTTGTTGATCTGGTCGCTGATGGTGTGGAAGGTCGTCGCGAAGGTGATGACCGATTGCGGGATGACCGTGGTGACGTCGACGCAGAGATCATCCATCCAATTCCTCGCGTTGGTCACGGCGGCGGCAATGCTGGTTTTCACAGGGTCGAACCAGACCGGCATCCGGACCTTCAAAAGCGGGGCGACGGCGTAGCGCAGCGCGCCTGCATAGACCGTAATGTCCCCAGCGCCGCCAATAGAGTTCTGCAGCGCGGTCGTGGCGGCCGATTTGTCGGGGGCGAGCATGGGACACGTCCTCAATTGCAGAGTCTGCGCCCAAACCCCCGGATCATCGCAGAACATGGGTTCAACGAACACTTCCGGCAGCGCGTCGGACTCGGGAAGCCCCGTAGGGGCAAGAAGCGGCCGACATCCCCGTAAGAGCGTGGGTTTAATCGTAGACGCCCGTGACGAAAGAAAGGACCCGTCGCGCCAGAGAGCGGCTGGCGCGACGTCAGATCATCAGGCGGCTTTTGGAACTTTGACATCCATCGGCAGGTTGGCGACGAGGGGCGTGCCCTGCGGGACTGGAGCCAGCAGCTGCTTGGCCAATTCCCCGGCCAGCGCCCATTCCGCCTGAGCGCCGTTCACAAAAGCTTCGTTCACGATCAACGCCAGTCCGGTCTGGGCCTGATTCAGCTGGCCCAGAACTCCGTCGAGTTCGCCTTCGAAAAGCTTCCAGAGCGCCCGCACGTTCGACAGGGCCGAGGTGGCCGTAGCAATGGCGTCGACTGTTTGGCTGGTCGCAACTTCCAGCCCTCTGAGCGCGATGATCTGCTGCTTGTCCACGTCTTTTTCGTGCTGATCTTTTGAGATCTGGTCGTAATCGTTGTTGACTCTGCTTTGCATGATGCCCCAGGTCACCGCGCCGCCGATCACGGCTGCAGCGCCAATCCCGGCCACAACCAACCCGGCCCCGAACGTCTCGAACGCGAGAACGACACCCACGATCGCGACGAATATCCCGATCGCAACGGCGCAAGCTGCCGCACAAATCGCTTTGTTCAAACCATCGATCTCGGACCTCAGTCGGGCCATGTCGGTGTCCATCTTGCCGATATCCGCAGCCAGAGCGGCCTCGGCCGCCTGGATGCTCGCCACACCGCCGGAAAGGTTGTCATGGGCCGTCTGCATCCGCTTCCCCCATTCCAGCAGCTTTTCATCATCCTTGCCGATATCGTCGTGGATTTTGACAACCTGGCCCTTGAGCGCCGTGATCAGGGCAAAGACATTTTTGACGTTCGGATCGTCAGAGCCTTGGGCTTGGGGGTTGGCGTCGGCGATTTTGATGATGGAATTGGTAATCGCGTTGTACTGGGTGTCATAGTGGATGACCTTTTGCGGCAGTGCAGATGTCAGGTCAGGCGCAAGCGTATCGATCCATTCGTCAGCCAATTGTTTGGCCGCGTCCAGATGAGCGACCAGGGGGTCGAACCAATCAGGCTTCGTCATGTCCTTCGGCAACGCCAAACTCGTGTTCCGGATCGCTTGACAGGCGTTTGTGATGATGACGATCGAGGCGACGCCCGTCGCCGTCTTGGACTTGGTCAACAGCACACTGTAGACGGCCGAAGTCACAGAATAGACGTCCAGCTTTTCGCCGTCGGCGCGCATCAAGTAATAGTTCTTGTCGTCGTTCAACAGCCACTGCGACCCCCCCGCAAGAATGTACACGACAGCGTTCGGCGACAGCTTCAAGTTCGCGGCGACAAATGCCTTGATCAGATCGGCGGGTACGGCGCTATGAATCTCAGCGTAATTCGTATCCAGCATTGCTTTGTCATCTTTGGTCAGTCCTGGCATCGAAAACACGAGAACAGGTTGTGTCGGGTCAGTCATAACAGGGCTCCTTGGTCCAGTTTTGCAGATTAGACGAGGGTTGCAGAAAATCTTGGCTTGTTCGAATTGTTGGTAAGAAAGACTGGTTTTCCGTATTGCGGAATTGTCGTAACGGCCTTGCGCGACAAGTCGCCCAGCGTATTCCAGCCGGCCGCCGCCGCCGGCATGGAGACAAGATCAAGCACCTGGGACGGGACGGCGCCGGAGCGAATTGCGTCAATCGTCGCCGAGATCTTTTCGGCGCCGTCCTCCCACATGCGGCCAAGGGCAGGTAGGCGATTGTTCAGGCCGGTGACCTGAAGGTCCAATCTATTGATCAGCTGAATGACGCCCTTCGACATGGCGGCCGCCTGAGCAGCCTGACTCGCTTCGACAGTCAGGTCAGCGATCTGCTGAAGAGCCGCGCTGATCTCCTTGTCGGTGACGATCAGATCATAAGCCATCTTGCCGATAGTATAAACTTCACTGACAATCGCAAGATAGGGAATACTGACTGCGGCCTCAGTCAAGATCGAATACGAAATCGTTGCGGCCGTCTGAAAATAGCTCTTCCCGGACGAAATTGTGCCGCTCGTCAAATTGTCCTGCAACTGGTCAACGCGGTCCTGAAGGCGAACAACTTGAGTCGCTAGGGCTACGATTTTATTCTCTTCATCGGCAAGTTCGCTCCACGCGGTGGTTAAGCTCTGGTTCAGCTGGCCTTCAACAATCTTAATCTTGCCCAAGTGCTCGGTAAACGAACTCGCCGCCCCATTGGCGTCGCGCGCGGCTTGAAGAATGCCATTGTGCAAAGCGGTCAGGGACTGGGTCCAAAGGCCGACGTCGTCCCCGAACTTTGCCGCTTGCTGCGCAAATGCGCCGAAGCTTGTGGAGTAATTCGTGAAGGGCGTCAGGTAAGACGCAACCAGATCGGGATAGTCCAGGCGCCACTGCGCGGAAAGCTTGGCGAGTTCCGCGATCCTGTGACGCAATGGCGGCAACCAATCCGGATCGGGGCTAAGCGGGCTAACGACAATATCGCCGGCCGAACGGCTAAAACTGTTTACAGCGAGAAACTGCGAATAAGCTCCCGCGAGATCCTCGCTGGTTGCAATGACGTCTGGACAGAGCATTGGGGCGACCTCCTGAACAAGCTGATGATTTTGATTGGCCGTGCTCTGCTGTATCCAGCAATTGCTCAGGCGCAATTGCTCGCACAGCGCCACGTTTCTCCAAGCCGGAGGAGAGGCGTCGTATTAGCCAAGTAAAAGTTAAAACCGCCCTCTTCCGCCACCCACCGTTTTCGCTGCTACTGGGTTATAAACACGGGAACTTTGTTAAGTACCAAAGCGGCGCAGCGACCAAGCCCATTCGAACACGCAATGCGCGACCAATGGAGGCAATCAGGGAGGGCGCGGGTTACGATTTCGCGCCCAGTGGAATCTGCAATCAGCCGACGTCCGCGGGCCGCCGTTACGGCAACTTCTTCACCGGCACATTGCTGACCGTGTGGCCGCCATAATCAAAGCTGCCGAAGCCGTTCCAGCTGTCATCGACGGTGAGCGCGGCCCGGAAATGCTGCTGGATCTCACCAATAGCGGGCGGCGGGAAGCTTTGCCAATAGGTGCCCTCGAGTGCGACAACCATTTGCGCCGGCGGTAAGCCAAGCTTGTGAATCTGCCCAGTCACGTTGTTTACTTTGATGCTGCCGAACGGGGGCGGAAGAGCCTGCGTGATTTCCACGTGACCGTTCGCCCGGCCGGTAGCGGCAATGACGACGAGGGCGAACGATAGGACGGGTGCACCCGGCGTTCCAACATTACCGGCTTGACCCTTCACCAGATACGCTGAAGTTACGTCTTCGCTCGTCATTGCTTTCCTCCACCTATATTGAGTGTAATCGTTGCTGTCTTCGTCCAATGAGCACCCAGCGCGTGCGCAAATCTACTCCCTTTGATTAGAAGAACACCGAACGAAAGCATTGTCAACGCGAAAAAATCCATTTCTTTAGAACAATTCTCAATAGGACCGATTTACAACTCCTGTCGTCTTAATTCGTGGCTTAGTTGTAGGTCAAGTTGTGGCCCGAGGACCAGAATTTGTCTCTGAGCGAATCCGGATCCGGGCGGAAACGTTGGAATAGTCGGTCCCCCGCGCCCGATCGCGTTCCGCGATCGTCAGGAAGGGCAGCAGCGGGACGGATACCGCCGTTCGCCGAGCCGTCTGATAATGCCGGGACCTTGCGCGCCCCGGTCGCTCATTTGGACCCCAGGCGGTCGATTGACGACCAGCCGCTCCCCCGATGCTTGGCGGCGAGGCGCGATGCGAACGCGAGCAAGACGCCGCTGACAGAGCTCGCCCTCATCGCCCCCCGCCCTCCCTGCGCACTCCAAGCCAGATCACGTGCCGCGGGCCGCCGTGCACGCCGCCGGCGCGCACGCGTCGGTCTTCGACCGAAAAGCCCGCCTTTCGCGAACCGCTTGGCGAAGGCGGCGTCGGGGCCCTGCGACCAGACGGCGAGCACCCCGCCGGGAGTGAGCGCCGCGCGCGCCGCCGCCAGGCCGCGCATCGAATAGAGCCGGTCGTTCGCCGCCTGCGTCATGCCTTCCGGGCCATTGTCGACATCCAGCAGGATCGCGTCGTAACGCGGCTTGGCCGTGCGGATCAGGGTGGCGACGTCGGCCTCGAGGACGGTCACGCCCGGGCGGTCGAGCGAGCCGGCGAACAAGTCCGCCATCGGCCCTCTCGCCCAGCGCACGACGGCGGGGACGAGTTCGGCGACGACGATCTCGGCGCCGTCGCCGAACGCGGCTTGCGCCGCGCGCAGCGTGAAACCCATGCCGAGCCCGCCGATCAGGATTTTGGGCTTTGTCCGGCCGGCGAGCTTTTCGGCCGCCAGCGTCGCCAACGCCGCCTCCGAGGCGCTGAGCCGCGACGTCATCAGTTCGGCGACGCCGACCTTGATCGAAAACTCGTTTCCCCGCCGCATCAGGCGCAGCTCGCCCCCAAGAGGCAGCGCGGCGCGGTCGAGTTCTCTCCACGGGATCATCAGGGGCCGGGCGCGGGTTGCGGCCGTGGCGCGTGCGCGCCGGCGGGGTGCGACGGTGATGGGGCGGAAGAGAAGAAAAAGCAATTCGCGACGATGACCGCGCTGTAGGGCGCGGTCATGACCGCGCCGGGGCCGGCGACCCGGCCCTGCAGGAGGCGCTCGCCTGGGG
The DNA here is from genome assembly GCA_963770035.1 of uncultured Alphaproteobacteria bacterium. Taxonomy (GTDB): domain Bacteria; phylum Pseudomonadota; class Alphaproteobacteria; order Rhizobiales; family Beijerinckiaceae; genus Roseiarcus. Next base: position 57,877 of record CAVYON010000010.1, read on the forward strand.
CTATTGCGGGGCGCGGCTCTGTGAACGCCCCTCTTAGCGCGCTTTATCGACCGGCCTTCGATATATCAGAGGATTGCAGGCCGCCTTAACGACTGGCCATATTCACATATATATACAGCTATTTTTTGATCGCGGCTCGGACCGTTTCGTCCACCGCCTAATATCCCCGTTCGACGCGGGCATAGAGCTGGTCGGTGAAGACCATGAACTTTCCGCCGACGAAGCTCGCCGAGAGCGTCGCCGCAACGAAGACCGCGATCATCTTCGGCACGAAGGTCAGCGTCATTTCCTGAACCTGGGTCAGCGCCTGAATCAGCGCGATGACGACGCCAACCGCCATCGCCGCCCCGACCGCCGGTCCAGCGCCGATCACGATCATCCAGATCGCCTGCTGGACGAGATCGACTGCGTCGCCCTCGCTCACTGCACCGTGGCTCCGCTCCCGAGCGCAACGGTCTGGCCGTTGGTGAGCGTCGCGGTCGCCCCCGTGCTTGTGACGTTGACCGAGGCGACCGTGCCGGACGTCGAGCCGTCGGTCGAGGTGATGTTCGTCCCGATCAAAACCTCGGCCTGTGTCAGCGAGTTGGCGGTGAGGAGGGAGGAAAGCGTCGTGTTGGCCTGAACCGACTGTCCGACCTCGGAAACGGTCGCGAGCTGCGACACCATGGTCGACGGGTCCATCGGCTGGGTCGGGTCCTGGTTCTTCATCTCCGACATCAGCAGGGTGAGAAAATCGTTGTAGTTCAGCGACTGCGTCGCGGCTGTCGCAGCCGAGGAGGACGCGGTCGAGGACTGCGCGGCGCTCGTCACCGGGGGCGTTGAAGATACGGTCATGGGCAGGTCTCCTGTTTCAGGCGGCGTTTGCGGCCGTCTCACGCTTGAGCTCGGCGTCCTCGAGCGGGAAGAGCACGCGCAGCGTCTTCAGCGCTTCGAAGTTCCGGGCCTTTGCGAGCGCCTGGGCGGCGCCGCGCAGACCCGAAAGGAGCTCCGGCGTCTGATAGGCGGCCAGCGCCGTCTCGATCAGCGAGCGCGCCAGCGGCGTTGCGGTCGCTGTCGCGCCCGGGTCCATCAGCATGATCTGCACGGCGAAGTAGATTTGGCGCGTAAGCGTCGTGGCGTCCTTGACCTGCATCACATGGTTCTCGAGCAGGAAAGTCACGTCGTTGAGCAACTCGATCGTCGCCTTGCGGTCGATGCGGATGACCGCGCCGTTGATGAAGAACCGCTCGCCCGCCCTTAGCGTGATGTTCATGCTTTCCCCCTATTTGAGACCGTCGCGAATGATCTCGTTGATCTCGATCATCGGGGCGAGGTCATCGGTGACGCGGGAATTCACGCGGTCGATCTCCTTCATCATCCAGATGCCGATCGAGATGAGGCCTCCGCGCAGCTGCTGGGGCAGTTCGTTGTTGGGGTCCTTGAGGTCGTCGAGGAAGATCATCCAGAGGCGGCGCAAGTAGAAAAGCGCGTCGATCCGCTCGCGCGCCAGGGGGCCTTTCTCCTGACCGGCCCGCAGCATGCCTATCGCGCGATCCATCGCATCGCGTTCACGCGCCCGCATCGTCTGGCGCGAGTCTTCGACCACCTCGTTGTAGGCGAATTCGTACATTGGAATCTCGGCCTTGATGTTAAGCGGGAAGGTACTGGGCCAGGGTGAGATTCTGCAGCCGCGACGTCAGCTCATAGGCCATCTGGATCTGGTTGGTCAGCGCCGTGATCTTCGAGGCCGTCGCCGCCGGATCGACGTTGTCGAGGTTGCCGATCTGGGTCTGGATCAGGGTCAGCTGCGAACTCATGCCGCTGTTGGCGACGGTGACCTGGGCCTGCGTTGCGCCGAGGGTGGCCTGCGCGTTGGTGAGAGAAGCCTGACCTTGCGATATCAGCGGTTCCGCGGCCGTGACGACGGCCTGCTGCGCCGTGCTGCTGAGCCCGGACCCCCCGCCTACGGCAAGCAGGGCGTAGGCTTGCGTGAGTTGCTGGAAGGCGGTTGGGGGCGGATTAGGGTCGGCCGTCGTGACGTTGGGACTGACGCTGGTCGAGGTCGTCACCTGCTGGCCTGGCGCGATGACGGCGGTCGTGTTCGTGCCGGACGCCTGTGACCAGCCCGGGGTGGTCGTCCAATTGCTATCCGTAAACAGAGCGGCGACACTCGCGAGAAAAGTGTTCGCCTGCGAGGCGTCGGCATTCGCGGGGTCCGGGAATGCAGCGTTGAACGCTAACTGGACGGCCGCCGTCACTGTCGAGGAGAAATCGTCGGGGAGCGGCGCTACGGAGGAATTGATCCCTCCGAATACGTAGACATCGCCCGAGGTCGCGTTGGCCGAGGCGATCAGTCCCTGCAGACCTGTTTGGCCGGTGAGTTGCAGTTGCGTTCCAGCGCCAGTGCTCCCCGCAGTCCAGCCCACAAGATCCTTCATGGTTGTCTCGGCGCTTGTGGCGATCGAGGTCAGCGCGGCCTGCGCGGTCGACATGGTGGTGGCGACCACGCTGTTGCCCGTAGTCAGCGCCTGCAATTGCTGGACCTGCTCTTTGAGCGACAGCTCGTAGCCGGATTGATCGCCGAGCTGAAGGCCAAGATCGGCGTACTGGCCAGTCGATAGTTCCGTCATCGCTGTCGTCAGCTGGCCCTGCGCCAGTTGCACCGGCAGGACGAGGCTGTTGGCGAGATATTGGGTCGAAACGAAGTTCGGGCTCATGGTCATACAGCCTGCAGCAGAGCGGAGAACATGGCGTTGATCGTGGTCAGCAGCTTGGCCGTCAATTCATAGGTGTTTTCGAGGCTGAGCATATTGGTCATCTCCGCGTCGAGATTGACCCCGGTCGCGTTTGAGAGCGCGGACGTGGCCTGGGTCGCAAGCGCGTTCTGGTAGGCGGAGGCGTCGCTCGCCTGCCGGTTCTGACTCTGCAGCCAGCTCACCGAGGCGTTGGCGTAATCGGCGAGGCCTACAGCCCCGAGTTTGGCGGTCGTGTCGTCGAAAGGTTGATTCGGCGACTGGGTTGCGGCGACCAGATCCTGGAGCCGGGTCGTGTAGCTCGCTGCGCCGGTCGTGTTGTAGACGTAGCCTGGGCCGGCGATCCCGCCGTCGCGAAGCAGAGTCGCGTCTCCGCCCTGCGACGGATCGACGGTCGGATTGACCTCGATCTCCGCCGCGAGGCCGGCGGCGTCCGAGGCGTCCGTGGCCAAGGGCAGCGTCGTTGCTTGCGCACCGTTCTTCACGTAGGTGAAAAGGCCCGGCGCAGTAGGGGTGTCGGAACCGGTGAGCGCCTCACCGAAGGCGTCGACCAGGCCTCCGGCGATCTGGTCGAGCTGCGCCTGGTACTGCGGCGCGAGCGTGTCGCGTAGTTCCGCGTAGCCCGCGAGCGCACCCGATTGGATCTGCGTGGTCGACGTAGCGCCGGCGATCGGAATGCTCTCGGTCACCGCGCCTGAACTGTTGAGAGTGTCGACCGTGACGGCGTTTCCGCTCACGCCTTCCGTATAGCTTGTCGTCGGCGCAAACGAGACTGTGCGCGCCGTGTCCTGGAAGAGCAGCACGCCGCTATCGGTGTAAATCAACATCGAGCCATTCTTGTTGGTCGACGTTGTCACGCCGCCAATTTGTTGCGCGAGCTGCGTCAGGACGGAATCGCGCGTGTCCTCAGCGGTTGAGACATTCGCTCCGGAGGCCGTTCCGCTGACGACGGCGCTGTTGGCGGTCTGGAACTGCCCGAGCAGCGAATTGATGGTGGAGACCGACGAGGCCATGTCCTGGTCCGCCTGCTCGCGCGCCTGGTTGACTGCTGTGGCGCCTGCGTTGAGCGATTGGACCAGGTTCTGCGCCGCCGTCACCGCTGCGTCCGCGGCTGACGTCGAGGTCGGCAAATCTTGGTACGTCGTCAGCGCGCTCTGAAGATTGGCGAGCATCGCCGACGGCGAAGCGCCGTTCTGGGTCACGCCGGACGTCGACGATGTCGCGGTGCTGTCGTTGACCGTGGCCGCGAGCGTCGAGAGGCCGGTGGCCACCGCCTGCTGGTACGCCGCCTGCGCCGTCGAGGTCGACACCTGCTCGTTCAGCGCGGCGTTGGCGAGCCGGGTCACCGAGGCGACGTCGACGCCGCCGTAAGAGTTGGCGACGAGGTTGGCGACCTCTTTGGAATAGCCGGGCGTGTTGACGTTGGCGATGTTGTTGGAAACGACCGCTGTCTGCGCCGCATTGGCGGCGAAGGAGGAGCTGATGATGTTGAACGCGGTCGAGAGGCTCATGGCGAAGGTCCGTGTTTCTCAATCACGATTTCAAACCATTGAGGATGTCGAGGAGGGTAGCGCCCGTCTGAAAGACCTTTGAGTTGGCCTGGTAAGCGCTCTGGGCCACGATCATATCGGTTAGCTCGGTGGCGAGGTCGACCGTCGAGCTTTCGAGCGAACTCGAGCGGATCGTCCCCAAGGTCAACCCGGCGGTTCCGAGGAAGATCGGCCCCGACGCCTCGGTCGGCGTGTAGGCGCCGCCGTTGACGGCGCTGAGGTTGTCCGGGCTCGCAACATTGGCGAGCGGAATGTCATAGGCAGTCTTCGAAGCGCCATTCGCGTATTGGTACAACATCGTTCCGTCGCTACCGATCGAGACCCCCGAGAGGCTCGCTGGGGCGCTGCCGTCGGCGGTTGCGGAGGTCACCGTGAAACCGGTGGCGAGCTGCGTCGTGTTGCTGAGATCGAGGGCTATCGGTTGGCCGCCTGCGAGGCTGAAGGTCAAAGGCGAACCACTCGTGATCGCGCCAGTCGTGGGGTCGAACTTCAGGGTCTGGGCGGTCATCAATGAGGTGGTCCCCTCGTAGGCGTCAGCCTCCCAGGTCCCGTCGCCTTGGGCGCCAGTCTTCGTGAAATAGAGGTTGACCGTGTGCGCGCCGCCGAGGCTGTCGTAGACGACAAGCGACGTCTGATCGGTGCATTGCGCGGGAGTCGCGGGCGGACCTGCGGTGGGCGCCACAAATGTGGTCGGCGCCGACGTCGAAGGCAGATTGACCGCGAGCGAACCGTTAGCCGTGGCTTCGGCTTTCAGACCGGAACTCTCCACGTTGACCTTCGTCAGGCTGCCCAGCGAATTGGCGGTGGGGGTCTGGCCATTCCGGACGTCGTCCGCCATCAGATAAAAGCCGGAGCTGTTGACCAGGTTGCCGGAAGAATCGGGGACGAACGAGCCGTTGCGGGTCAGAAAGAGGTTCCCGGCCGTATCGGAGACGACGAAGAATCCGGCGCCCTGGACCGCGAGATTGGTCGCCGTCGAGGAGGAAACGACGCCGCCCTGAAGCGCGTTATAGGAGATCGTGGTCGTCTGCACGCCTTCGCCGACGTATGGACCGCCGGGCGCCTGGTCGACCATCGTCGAAAATTCCGTCTCGATGCCCTTGTACCCGGTCGTCGTGGCGTTCGCGACATTCTGCGAGATCGACGACAGCCAGTTCTGGTTGGCGGACATGCCTGATGCGCTTGTGTTGAGAATCGACATGGAGAACTCCTCGGCGTGCGGGTCCATTTGAAACGAGGGGGCTTGCGCGAAACTGAGGCCTCAGCTTGTGGAGCGCACAAGGCTGCCCACCAGCAGGCTCCAGCCGTCCACCAGGACGAAGAACAGAATCTTCACCGGCAACGAGATGACCGAGGGCGGCAGCATCATCATGCCCATCGACATCGTGAGCGTCGCCACGATCATGTCGATGACCAAAAACGGCAGCACGACGAGAAAGCCGATTTCGAATCCGCGCCTCAATTCGGAGATCATGTAGGCGGGGACCAGGAGCCGGAAATCGACCTTTGAACGCTCGCCGGCGTCGAATCGCCCCTTCGACAGGCTCTCGAAAAGGGCGATGTCCTTCTCCCGGACCTGCGACAGCATGAACTCGCGGAACGGCTGTGCGACGGCGGCAAGCGCCTCCTGCTGGCTGATCTGATTGTCGAGCATCGGCTTGAGACCGGTCTCCCAGGCCCGGTCGAAGGTCGGCGCCATGACAAAGAACGTCATGAACAGCGCGAGGCTGATCAACACCAGGTTGGCCGGCGCGCCCTGGACGCCCAATCCGGCGCGCAGAAATGACAGCGCGATGATGAAACGCGTGAAGCTCGTGACCATGATGAGCAGCCCAGGGGCCACGGAAAGCACGGACAGCAGCGCAACCATCTCGATGATGCGGCCGCTCGCTGAGACGCTGCCTGACGGGATGAGGGCGCCGAGGTCGACAGTCTGCGCTGCGGCGGGATGCGTCATGAGCGCGGCGGCGAGCGCGACAAAGGCAAGGCGTCTCATTGCACCACCAACGTTCGGATCACGAATTCGCGGATCTTTCCGTCCGAACGGGTCGCTGCGCGTTCGTTCAAGTCGTCGCGGATGGCCTCAAGCCCAATTGGCCCTTCCAGCTGCTTCAACGTCACGGTTCGGAGATAGGCGAGCGCATCCCCGCTGATCCTGGCCGCGACAGCTTCGGGATGAGGCAGGACTTTGGGGTCGAACACGATCGAGCCCTCCATTCGGATCCACGTGTCCTGCGGCGCGCCGAGGTTGGTCACGATCGGCGACAGGTCGTAGACCGTCGATGGTTCAGCCCGGGCCGCCGCCTGTTTCGGCTTGTCTGGGCCATTCGCCGCCGGACGCAAGAGCTCGAAGCCCGCGCCCGCGCCGGCGCCGATCAGCGCCACGATCAGGAACTCGATCAGCGCGCTCTTGAAGCCCTTTCCGGGCGGAGGGGCTATGGCTGCGACGTCAGTCATTGCGGCGCGCGCTAGAAGGGCCTGGCGGCGTCATAGATCTGTTGCCCCCACGATGGCTGCTGGAAGTCGCTCTGCCGACCGCGGCCGCCGTATGAGATGCGGGCTTCGGCGATCTTCTGGTAGGCGATCGTATTGTTGAGCGAGATGTCGAACGGATTGACGATGCCGGCGACCGTCAGCTGCCGCATCTCGTAATTGACGCGCACCTCCTGCGAGCCCGAGATGATGAGGTTGCCGTTCGGCAGCACGCGAGTGACGACAGCGGCGACTGACACCTGGATCTGCTCGGAGCGGTTGACGTCGCCCTGGCCCTGGGTCGAGGACGTCGAGGTGAGGTCGCCGAGAAGCTTCGCCGGCATGCTCGCGGCCGACGCCGGGGATCCGTTGTTAAAGCCGTAGTCGATGGTCAAGCCATCCTTGGTCGTCATGGACCGGTCCGAGCCGTTGCCGAGTTGCGCCTTGTCGTTCATCATGATGATGACCGTGACGATATCGCCAACCCTGCTGATGCGAGGCATTGTGTAGAGCGATGGCGGCGGGGCTAATGACTGGCTCGGAGCGAGCGCTTGCGCGCTCTGGATTGCGGCGGTCTCATTGGAGATGAAGCCCGCGCCGACAGGCGAGAAGGTTGGCGCCTGCATGAACTCGGAAGGGCTTTGCCAGCAACCCCCGAGCACGAGCGCGGCGAGCAGCGGGGCCAACGACCCTGGGCGCATCACGACTTCTTCTCCTCTGGGTTCATCCCGGAGATCAGTCCTGCGAGCCGGCTGGCGCGATCTGCGTCCATCTCGCCAAGGATCGCCCCGGCCGCGTTCGGCTTCAGCTTGGCCAGGATTGCCGCAGCCATGCGGTCGTCGAGGGCGGCGATCTGCCTCGATGCGCTTTCGGGGTCCATCTTGGAGTAGATCGCGACAACATCGTCTTGAGCCGTGTTCATGAGCGCGTTGCGCTTGTCGATCCATTCGCGCGCCGCAGCTTCGACTTTCTCCAGATCGGCGATGCGCTGACGCACCTGGGCATCGAGTTCGGCAAGGCGCTTTGTCTGCCATGCGATACGGGTCTCCGCGATCGAGGACGCCGACATTGGCGCAATAGTGATTCGCGTCCGCGTCTAATGGCTTCTCCGCAACCGGCCTTTCCGCTGTCGGCTTCGATTTCGAAGCCTCCGGCTGCTTGCCGCTCTGCGCCGAGACGGGGAAAGCCAGCGCAGCCGTGACGGCGGCAGCGGTGGCGACGCATTGTAAGGTGTGGACAAACGACATCGTGTCGGCCTCGATATTGGCCGCATCGTCGACTCCGCGGCTTGTGCTGGGCTTGCGCGCTACTGGACGACGAGGTCGGCTTGGAGCGCGCCGGCCGTCTTGATCGCCTGCAGGATGGCGATGATGCCGGGCGGCTTGACCCCGATGCGATTGAGGCCGGCGACCAGCACGCGGAGACTCGAGCCGCCGACGATGGCGATCGGGCCGCCGGTCTGCTGGGCGTTGATCGTCGTGTTCGGGGTGACCACCGTGTGGCCATTGGCGAACGGATTGGGCTGCGACACCTGGGGTTGTTCGTTGACCCGGACAGTCAGCGTTCCGTATGTGACGGCAACTGTCGAGATCTGCACATCCTGGCCGACGACGACGGTTCCGGTGCGCGAATCGAGCACGACGCGAGCGGACATGTCCGGCTGGACCTGCAACTCGCCGATCTCGGCCATGAAGCGCGCCATCGAGACGTTGCGCGGACGATAGAGCGCGACCGCCCTGGAGTCGACCTCGAAGGCTGCGCGCGCTCCAAAGCGGCTATGCGAATAACTGTTGATCGCGTCGACGATGCGAACCGCTGTCGCATAGTCGGGGTTCTTGAGCTCGAGCGCCGTCCGCATATCCTCCTGCGCGCCGGCGACTTCGTGCTGGACGATCGCGCCATTGGGAATTCGGCCCGCGGTCGGGACGCCCTGGGACAATGTCTCGCCCTGGCCCTGCGACAGGAAGCCGGTGACCGAAACGGCGCCTTGCGCGGTCGCGTACAGCGCGCCGTCGGAGCCGAGCATCTGAGTCAGGAGCAATGTTCCGCCCATAAGCGAGGGCGCGTCGCCGAGCGCGGAGACGGTGACGTCGAGTTGGGAGCCGCTCTCGACGCCGGCCGAGAGATCGGCGGTGACGATGACCGCAGCGACGTTTCGGTTGGTGAGCGTGACGCCGTGCATCTCAACGCCGAGGTTCTGCAGCATGCCCTGCACCGCCTGCTGCGTGAACGGAGCGTTGCGAAACGTGTCGCCGGTGTTGCTCAGCCCTACGACCAGGCCGTACCCGACCAGCTGGCTGTCGCGCGGGCTGCGGAGCACCGCAATGTCCTTGATGCGCGCCGCCGCGGCAGGCGCTACGGCAAGACTCAGCGCCAACAGCGCGAAGACAACGCGTCTCATCCGCCGCCGACCTTGACGGAGCCGTCCGGTTGCACGGCGCCGGAAACGGTGACGCCGCTGTCGGTGTTGCGCACCCGCACCAGGTCGCCGATCGACCCGTCCTGCAGAGCGGCGCCGGAAGTCACAATGAGCAGGCCGCCCTCGGCGTAGACGAGTTTCACCTCGGCGCCGTTGGCGACAAGCTTGCGGTTGGAGACGCCAGCGAACGGGATCGCGTGGCCGGGCAGCAGCGTCACGCGCGCCGTTTTGCCTAGGACGAAGGAGCGATCTTCCACGTAGGGACCGCCGCCGTCGCGCGTCCCGCCCCCCGGAAGGTCGGTCAACATCTGGTCGCCGATGACGTCGCCAGGATAGATGACCGCCTTCGGCGACGGCGCGAGCGCCTCCTGGGCAAGCGCGGGGCCGAAAGCCGCGACGAGGGAAACCAGCGCCGCAAGGGCGGCGGACCGAAGTTGCCTGCGCATCCGCCTGACCCTAGCTGCGCATGTTGGAGATGGTGCCAGACATCTGGTCGGCCGCCTGGATGACCTTGGAATTCATTTCGTAGGCGCGCTGGGCCGCGATCAGGTTGGTGATCTCGGTGACCGGATCGACATTGGACGCCTCGATGTAACCCTGCTGAAGGATGCCGAACGCCGTGTCTCCGGGCACGCCGACATTCGGCGGCCCCGAGGCCATGGTCTGCTGGAAGTAGTTGCCGCCGAGCGCCTGCATCCCGGCGTCGTTGACGAAGTTGGCGATCGTGAGCTGGCCGAGCTGCTGGGGATTCGGCTGGCCGGGTACGGTAGCGGTGACGACGCCGGTTTGGCTCACGGTCAGGCTCGTCACGCTCGGCGGTACGGTGATCGGAGGCGACACCAGGTAGCCGTCCATGGTGACAAGCTGGCCGTTCTGGTTGGTGTTGAACGCGCCGTCGCGCGTGTAGACGGTCTCGCCGTTGGCGTTCGTTACCTGAAACCAGCCGCGGCCGTTGATCGCAAGATCGAGCATGTTGCCGGTATTGGTCAGGGCGCCCTGAATGTTGATCGTGCGGATCGCCGCCGTGCGCACGCCGAGGCCGATCTGCGCGCCTTCCGGGATCGTCGCGTCGCGGCCGCGGCTGGCTACGCCCATTAGCCGCTCGGTCTGATAGATGAGATCGGTGAATTCGGCGCGTGAGCGCTTGAAACCGGTTGTATTGATGTTTGCAATGTTGTTTGCAATGACTTCCAGATTTTGTTCTTGGGCGCTCATGCCCGTCGCTGCGATCGTCAACGCTCTCATCGCGTCGTCCTTCCTGTGGATCCCGGTTTCCCGCGGCCGCGTTCAGATCGACATCCGCGAGATGTCCTGCCAGGCGGAGACGAGCTTGTCGCGGATCGCCAGGACCGACTGCAGCGACCGTTGAGCGTCCATGACCGACTCGACCACTCGGATCGGCGGCGTCGCGCCTACGACTCCCTGGATCGCCGCCGCCTCGCCGGCCTTCAGCGTATCGACGGCCGAGCCGACTGCGTTGCCAAGCGCCTCCTCGAAGCTGACCGCGCCCGCGGGCGGCGTTGCCTGAGGCGCTGTCGGTCCGACAGTTTGGCCGAGTCCGGCGATAGCGGAGATCCCTTCGATCATCGGTTCATTCCTTAACTACGGGGGGCTTAGACGTCCTTCATCATGCCGACCGTCACGTTGAGCATGTCGGCTGTCTGCTTGGCGACTTGCAGGTTCGCCTCGTAGTTGCGGTTAGCCTCGCGCATGTCAGCGAGTTCGACGAGCACGTCTACGTTCGGCATCTTAACCATGCCCTGAGCGTCCGCGGCTGGATTGCCAGGGTCACGCACGACTTTGAAGGGCGCCTGGTCGACGCCGAGCGACTTGACCTCGACGAGGTCCGCGCCGCTGGCGCGGTCGAGCGTGCTGTCGAATGACACCGTCCGGCGCCTGTAGGGGTCGGCTCCGGCCAGCGGGCCAGTCGACTGGGCATTGGCGATATTCTCGGATACGATGCGCAGCCGCGTCGATTGCGCCTGCAGGCCCGAGGCGGCGATGCGGAGGGACGCCTGCAACGGATCGATGGTCATTTGAGCGCCGCGAGCATGAGCTGATTGAAGGCCCGGCGGATGCCGGAGGTCATCGAGTAGTCGCGGCCGACGTCGCCGAGCGTGACCATCTGCTGTTCGAGATTGACGGTGTTGCCGGACAGCGACTGCTCGGACGAGTCCGCCTCGACCTCCTTGATCGAGTCGAGCTGCGACATTTCGGGCGCGAGGTCAGAGGCGTTGGTCAGCGTCATCGTGATCGGCGAGGAGTTCAAGCACGGACGCAAATGGCTTGACATCCACGGCGCGGTACCCTGGCGTGCTGGCGTTTGCGACGTTGCTCGCCACCGCTGTCTGGCGCGCCGACAGCCAATGGCTCTTTTGCGAGGCGACCTGGAAGAGATAAATGTCGGACAAGAATCGAATTCCCGCTTGAACCCGATGCAATCGTCCGTCGCTCGGCTTGCCCGGGGCTTGCCGCGGCCGAAAGGGATCCGGCTCGGCTAGCGGTAATGCGAGCGGCGCGGCGCAATGCTGCGCCTCGCGCAATGAAAAATCTGGCGGTAAAGCGAACTTCGCGATAAGTGGCGCCGCGCACCGGGCGCGGCGTTCGCGAGATGCAGAACGGCGCGGCGCGACGGCGCCGCGACGAAGCGATTCACGAGGGGTCCGCCGAAGGGGATTCCTTCGACCTGCGGGCGCTGGCGAACGCGGCGACCAGGCGTTTTTCCTTGGCTCCCTCGTCCAGCCCCTGCTCGTCGAACAGGATGTCGGTGATCTCGACCGCCGCCCGTCTCTCACCGATCGTCAACCGGAAGAAGGCGGCCACGTTTTGATGGCAGAACTCCATATCGAGCGCGACCTGGGGGGTTGCGTTCCACGGCGCTTCAAAGGACGCCGAGAGCGCGTAGCGCAGGGTGCCGCTCCGGTAGAATAGCTCCGTGGACGAATTGATCAGATCGGCGAGATTGGCCTCTTGATCGTTGCGGATCAGATTGATGAGTTCCGCCACGTCGGTCAGGCGAAGCTCGCTCGCGACGTCGATGAGCGCGTCGGCGATAATCCTCTCCCCGCCGAGCCTGCGGCTAGCCTGCTGGGCGACGGTTATGCCCTTCGTTGCGCCCATCCGGATTTCCTCTGCTGGATCAGGTGCACGATCTCGGCGACCGCGCGATAGAATTCCGCCGGGATCGGCCGCTCGACCTCGACCGCAGCATGGAGCGATCGGGCGAGCGGCTTGTCCTCGACGACGGGAATATCATGCGCCTCGGCGATTGCGCGAATCTTGAGCGCGATGAGATCGACGCCCTTGGCGAGGACCATCGGAGCGCCCCCCTCGCTGCGCACGTAACGCATCGCGACCGCGTAATGGGTGGGATTGACCACGACCATGGTCGCGCGCGGAACGGCCGACAACATCCGCTTGCGGGCCCGGTCGAGCCTCAGCGACCGCTGGCGCGCCTTGACCATGCGGTCGCCCTCGGCCTGCTTGAGCTCTTCCTTCACCTCGTGCTTGCTCATACGATTGTCGCGGCGCCATAGGATGCGCGACCAAACGAGATCGGCGCTGGCGACGATGAGCGTCGCCACCAGCACCGCCGCTATCGTCCGGACGGCAAGCGAAAGAATGCGTTCGGGCAGCGTGCCAGGATCATCGTTCATCGCGGTCAGAAGCACGGCCTTCTGGTTAACCAACATCGTTGCCGCGACGCAGCCGACCGCCGCAACCTTAATGAGGCTCTTGGCGAATTCGACAAGCCCGCGAGGGCCGAAGACACGGCGCATTCCGGCGCGCGGCGAGATCCGCGAGAAATCGGGCATGATGCGGTCCGGCACGAAGCGCGGCGTCGTCTGGGCGACGGAGGCGACGACGCCTGCGAGACCGAGGAGCGCCACGACCGGCCAGAGAAAGTCTGCCGTTGCGGCAAAAAGCGGAGCCGCAAGCGCGATCGCATCTCCGCCGCGCTTGATCCGCCAGCCGGCAGGATCGTCGAGAATGCCAACGATTCCGGCGAACAAGACGGCGGCGCGGCCGGGGACGATGAAGACAAGCGCGACGAGCGCCGCCGACAGCGAGGCGAACAGCGGCGCCTCGCGCGAGAACGCGACCTGACCTTTTTCGACCGCATCGTGCAGCCGCTTCTCGGTCGGCTCCTCGGTCTTGTCTTCATGGTCGACGTCGCCGCTCATGCGACCCGTTCCTCCCCCATACCCCGGGCGGCCGAAGCGACGGCGCTAGGCCGCCGCGTCCTCGGCCGGAGGGGTTAGCTCGATCTCGCTGCGCGCCGCCATTCCGAGCACCATTTCGGCAATCGCCTTGCGCGCTTTGGCGATTTCGCGCGGAGGCGCGGACCCGCCGGACGAGAGTTCGCCCTCGACCAATCTGCGGCCACGTGACGGCATCGATGACAGAATCGCGTTGCGAAAGTCCGCATCGGTTCCGCGCAGCGCCATGACTACAATGTCGATCGACGCGCGGTCGAAAAGCAGCGCCCGGGCGCGATCGCTGAGCCTGGGCAGGTCGTTGAAGGTGAACAGCATTGTCTTGAGGATCGCCGCATCCTTCGGACGGGTCTCGCCAATTGCGCGCATGACGTCCTCCGCCGCCTCGGGCTCGAGATTGTTGATGATGCCCGCAATTCTTACACGCCCTTCGGCGGCGCCGGTCGAGGCCGCGTCGGTCTTCAGCATATCGCGAAGCGCAGCCTCGACCAGCTCGACTGCCCGGAGGCTGATCGGGTGCGGCGCGATCAACCCGCAGAGCGCTGCGTTACGGCGGTCGCGCGGCAATGCGCTGACGATCCGCGCCGCGAGGGAGGGCTCGAGACGCGACAGGATGTAGGTTGCAGTGGCGGCTCGCTCCGTGGTCAGGTAACCGACGATCCTGGTCTCGGGGACTTTGGCGAGCGTATGCCAGATATCCTTCGGGCCCTGTTGGCCGAGCGCTGATCCGATCAGGTCTTCGACTTCGTTGGGCGGAAGGGCTTCGGCGAGTAGGATGCGCGTCTGGCCGGCGTCCCCAAGCAAATTCGTCCCGGCCGAGAAGTCGGCGGAAAATTCGTCCACCAGCCGGTCGAGCGTGGCGGGAGCGACGACACCGAGGCCGACCGCGGCGTGCGCCACCGCGCGCAGGTCCAACGGATCAAAGTGTTTGAGCAGCCGTCCCGCAGCCGGCGGCCCGAGCATCAGCAGCAGCGCGGCGGCTTTTTCGGCACCAGTGAATTGGCGTTCCCCTTCGATCATGGGTTCGGGCATGGCGCGTCGGGTCCTCAAGCCGCCTGTTCGAGGTGCGCGCTAGCGACGATCTCGAGCAGGGACACGCCAAACCGCTGGCTCGCATCGTCGACCACCACGATCTCGCCGCGCGCCACAACCTTGCCGTTGACGACGATATCAACGGGATCGCCGACGCGCTGATCGAGCGAGATCACGGCGCCCCGGGCGAGCTTCATCAGGCTTGCGACCGGCATCGACGTCGAGCCAAGCACGACCTGCACCGTGACCGGGATCGACAGGATGGCGTTCAGATTGGGCGATGGCGAGGCCATCGAAGCGGCCGGGGGAGGCGCGGGCTCGAGCGGCTCTGTCGCATCTGGAAGCTCTTGCGAAAGGAAGTCTTCGTCCATGACGGCGTCTCTCATGACGGGAGGGTTTGGCGGAAGGCCGATTGCGATCAAGGCGGCGACGACTCGGGAGGTTGTGGGATCGTGTCCTCAATTTCGAGGCGATAGCGCCCGTCGCCCTGGCCGAGCCTGCAGCGGAACATGCCCCGCCCGGCGCATTCGAGGCGGACCGAATCAAACTCGCCGTTTTGCAGCGGCAGGACCGAGCCGGCGCGGAAGTTCGCGACGTCTCCAAGACTCATTGACAATTCCTCGAGGATCGCCTTGACCGGCAGGCGCGTTTGCCTCAGTCCGCTTTCCATCGAGTTCGACCAGCGGCGGTCCGAAGACTGCGTCTGGGCAGGGCGTTCGCGCTCGAGTTCCTTGCGGAACGGCAGCAGGAAAGCCTGCGGCAGCAGTACGAGGCCTTCGCACGATCCGGCGCCCATGGGCAGCGAGAATCGCGCCGCGGCGGCCGGCATGTCGCGTCGTCCCAGCGCATAGACGTCGGTCAGCGTCGTGAGTTGCTCGAAGACGAGAGAAATCGGGGCGGCCGAGGCGAAACCCGTTTCGATGGCGCGGGCGAGCCCCTGGGCGACCTCCTCGATCAGAGCCGCTTCGATGGGGGTGCGAGCGTGCGGCGCGTCGTCCTCGTCAGCGTCGCCGTCGCTTTCGAGCGTGAGGCTTTGGCCGAAAATCGAGGCCACGACCAAATCGTCGATCCGCTCATCGAGCGCGATCAGCATGCGCGTCTCCGACTCTGGATTGACGTAGATCGCCGCGGTCAGCCCCGCGCAGTCGCCGATCGCCTGAAAGAGGGTGGTGGGCTGGGCGGGCTCGATCGCGCCGAGAGTGGTCGCGCGGTTAACGAGTGGCGCGAGGCTGTTCGGGGCCTCAGCGATAAAGTTGTCGAGCGCCGCAGCCAGACCCGGCATCCGTTCAATGGGAAGTCCCGAACGGTCGAGCATCGCCCCTCTGAGCCGGCGGGCGCCTGGATCGCCCCCGACAGCGTCCTCGTCGTCGATCATGCGGCCTCTTTGACCTGGTTGTCGCCACCGCCGGCGCCGCCCGAGATGGTCTCGTTCTCAACCACGTCGATGGTCGGGCGCTCCTGGGAGGGGATCGTCTTCCGGCCGAACTCGACTGCGACCTGCGGCATGGCGCCGTTCATGAAGGCGAGAAGGGTCTGCTTGACCAGCGTGAACATGCGCAGCTGCTTCTGCCGGACGACGCGTATCTTTTGTGCGATCGGCCCCACCAGTGCATAGGAGAGGAAGATGCCACCGAAGGTGCCCACCAGCGCTGCGCCGATAAGGCCGCCAAGCGCTTCAGGCGACTGGTCGAGCGCACTCATGGCATGAATGACGCCGAGCACGGCCGCGATGATGCCAAGCGCGGGCAAGCCGTCGGCCGAGGCTTGGAAGGCCTCCGACGGTTTAAAGCGGTCGTACGAAAGGGTCTCGATTTCCTCGTCCATGAGCGCCTCGATCTCATGGGTTCGCGCGTTTCCGATGATGATCAAACGACCGTAGTCGCAGATGAAAGTCACCAGATCCTTATTCGCCACTAGCTTCGGAAACGCCTTAAAGATCTCGGACTCATTTGGATTGTCGAAATGACCCTCGACCTCGCTGCGCGATTTTGCGCGCAATTCGCGCATTAGCGCGTGCAGCACGCTCATCACGTCGAGGTAGTCACGTGGCTTGGGGGCCTTGTCGAAGATCGCTTCAGCAATCGCTTTGCCGCAGTCCTTGATGGTCGAGGTGGTGTTGGCGACAATGAAGATGCCGAGCGCGGCGCCGGCGATGATGACGAACTCGTAGGGCTGCATGAGCACTTCGAGATGACCGCCGAGCGCCGCGTAGCCGCCAAGGATGCAGCCGATCGCAATGAGACTGCCAATGGCGAAATTCAAAGCGGGCTCCTGGTCTCTGGCGGCCGATGTTTACGACGCAAGACTTACCCCAAGCTGTCGGCGGCCAGATCAGCCCGGGACAAGCTCCGGACAGGATCTTCTCACCCGTTCGGCGGCGGTCGCAGCCGCGCGAGCCAAGGGCGTTTCATGCAGAATGGACTCTACGTCGCGGTATCGGCCCAAGTGGCGCTCGAGCGCCGGATGGAGACGATCGCTGACAATATCGCCAACATGAATACCGTCGGCTACCGCGCGACGGGCGTGTCGTTCGAGTCCGAGATGGCGCGGACAGGGGAGTCGACCCTCAACTACGTATCGTCCGGCGCCAATTTCGTGTCACGCCGGCTCGGTGGGCTGATTAAGACCGATAATCCCCTGGATTTCGCTGTCCAGGGCGATGGCTGGTTCGGCATCAAGACACCGACGGGCACGGCCTATACGCGTGACGGCCGGGTCACAATCGACGAGTCGGGCATGCTGAGATCGCTGAACGGCGATCCGTTGCTCGACGCCGGCGGGGCGCCGATCATGGTCGACAGCGCCGCCGGTCCTGTGAACGTCGCCGCTGACGGCATGATCACCCAGAACGGCCAGCAGGTCGGCGCGATCGGACTCTTCGCCATCGACCCGGACGCCAACTTGACGCGAACGGAAAACTCGGGTGTCGTTCCCGACAAGCCGGCGCGGCCGATCCTCGACTTCACCCGCGACAGCGTCGTCCAAGGGGCTGTCGAGAGCTCGAACGTCGATCCGGTGCGCGAAATGACGCGGCTTATCGACGTTTCGCGCGCCTTTGACGGGGTCGCAGCCGAATCGTCGCAGACCGAATCGTCGCTTCAGGACGCCATCAAGACGCTGGGCTCCTCGTCATGAGCGACGCGCCGGCTGAAGGCTCGGTTCTCGCCCGCCTCGAGCGCAGCGTCGCCTGGGGTCTGCGCAATCTCCAGGCAGCGCGCGTCAGTGGGCTCGTGACCGAGGTCTCGATGTCCCACTACCGGGTCGCAGGCCTCTCCCGCTTCCTCAAGCTTGGAGAATGCGTTGGGGTCGACGTCGGAGGCCGCGTGCAGATCGGCGAGGTCGTCAAGATCGACGATGTTTCGGCGACCCTGAAGCCTTTCGACGCACGCTGCAACGCGGCCATCGGAGCGCGGGCCTATCGCACCGAAAACCTGTCGCTATCGCCAGACCCGTCGTGGAAGGGACGGGTGATCGACGCGCTTGGGCGCCCGCTCGATGGCGGCGGCGATCTCGCCTTTGGCGATCAGCCCGCGCCGCTCGACGCGGATCCGCCGCCGGCGCTAAGCCGCGCGCGGGTCTCCACCCCGATCCGCACCGGCGTACGGATCGTCGATCTGTTCACGCCTCTGTGCCTCGGACAGCGGATCGGCGTGTTCGCCGGCTCGGGCGTCGGCAAGTCGTCGCTGCTGGCGATGCTCGCCCGCGCGCCGCAGTTCAATACGGTCGTCATCGGGCTGGTGGGCGAGCGCGGCCGGGAGGTTCGCGAATTCCTCGACGACACGCTCGGCGACGATCGCGCTCAGGCTGTCGCGGTCGTCTCGACTGGCGACGAAAGCCCTATGATGCGGCGTCTCGCCCCGAAGACGGCGATGGCGGTTGCCGAATATTTCCGCGACAAGGGCGAACACGTCTTACTCATCCTCGATTCGGTGACGCGCTTCGCCCATGCTGCGCGCGATGTTGCGCTCGCCGCCGGAGAACCGGCGGTCGCACGCGGCTATGCGCCGAGCGTATTCAGCGATCTTCCCCGCCTTCTGGAGCGTGCGGGGCCCGGGTCGGAGGGCTCAGGCTCCATCACCGGAATCTTTTCGGTGCTGGTCGACGGCGACGACCACAATGATCCGATCGCCGACGCGGTGCGCGGCACGCTCGATGGCCATATCGTGCTCGACCGGGCGATTGCCGACGACGGCCGCTATCCGGCGGTCAACATCCTTTCCTCGGTGTCGCGGCTCGCCCATCCGGTGTGGACGCCCGAACAGCGCAAGCTCGTTTCGAGCCTCAGATCGCTCGTTGCGCGATACGAGGAGACGCGCGAACTCCGGCTGATGGGCGGCTATACGCCCGGCGCGGATCCGGTCCTCGATAGGGCGATCAAGTCGGTGCCGCGGATTTACGATGCGATGATCCAAGCGCCCGACGCGCCTCTCTGCGAGGATCCGTTCATCGACCTCGCCGCGGCGTTGCGCAACGACACCAAGACCGCTGATTTGTGAGGCGCAGATGATCCCGAACCAACCGGAAGTTGCACTCAGAGCGATCGGCACGGGCTTAGCCGGCGCCTCCATTGTGTTCGCCGGCTACATGTTCGCCTTCGGCGGCGGCCATATCCGGGTCATGGGCATGGAGTATCTTGCGCTCTTTGCTCAGCCGCGCGGGCCGGCGATTGCCGTGTCCGTCCCGGCTCCGCTTCCAGTCGCTGCTGCGATGGCGGTCGATACGTCTCCGACCGGCTCCCTGGCCGACACGCAGCCCACTCCCCCGCCCCCGCCGCGGCCCGAGATCGTCGCGGCGCGCCCCGGTCGAATCTGGTTGAGCACCGAGGGAAAGATCGTCGCAGCGGGCCCTGGCGAGGAGGTCGCCGGCCTTGGACGGATAGGCGCGATCGTCCAGCGTGACGGCGGCTGGGCCGTTCTTGACGACCAGGGCCGGACGCTCACGACGCTCTCAGGCAGGGCCAACGGCGCGGTGCTATTTTCCCGCAACCTAATCTTTGATTGAGGACTTATCCGCCGCGAGGCGCGCGGCGGGCCTGGTCATAGAGTGCATTGGCGAAAGCGACGCGGACATTGGCCCGTTCGCGCGCATACGCGGGCTGGCGGTCGGGATGATTACGCCAGACGAAGGCGCGCCAGCGCTTCGTCAGCGCATCCGCTGTCAGGCCAGCGCCGATGCCGAGCTCGCGCGCCACCGCCGCTGCGATTTCCGCCGCGCTGGCGGACTCAGGCGGACCGGCGCGCGCCGAGCGCGTCTCCGGCCTCGGCGGCCCGGCCGCCCAATCCATCGCCAGTCCCCAGCGCGCCTCTCCCCCGCCCCCTTGCGCCGGACCCAGGTTCAAGGGCGCGCCAAAGCCGGGGCCGTGAACCTCCAGCGCTGCGTCCTCGGCCGTCGGCGGGGGGCGACGGCGGATTTCGTCAAGGGCACGCCGAAAGGCGTCACCCGCGCGGTCGAGAGCGGCCATGGGGATTCCCGACGTCAGCCGTTCGAGACCCGCTTCGAACGCGGGGCGCGCGCCGTCGTCCGCGGCGAGTCCGGCGGGTCGGCCACGACACAATTGCGGCCCTGGCTTTTGGCTTGATAGAGCCGGTCGTCGGCGCGCTTGATGAGGTCTTCGCACGTCTCGCCGGCGCGCAGCCCCGCAACGCCGAACGAAGCGGTGATGGGGCCGACCGGCCCGCCGGTCGGTCCGATTGCCCACCTCTTCGTGTCCAGCGCTCTGCGGATCCGCTCCGCCGCGGCGGTCGCGTTCTCGAGACTGGCGCCCGGCATCATGAGGGCGAACTCTTCCCCGCCGAAGCGCGCCACGCGATCCTGCCCGCGCACGTTCTGCACCAAGATTTCGGCAAAGATCCGCAAGAAACGATCGCCCACGGGATGTCCGAAGCGATCGTTGACGAGCTTGAAGCGGTCGATGTCGGCAAGGGCAAGGCAAAAGCTTTCGCCGGTCCGGCGCGCCCGCTCCAGTTCCTGAACGATCGTCGCGTCGAAATAACGCCGGTTGCCGATCAGCGTCACCACGTCGCGCATGCCCGCCTCCTCCGAACGCTCGAGGACGCTTTGCAACTGCAGCACCTGCAGCTTCAATTCTTCGAGCTGGTCCCGAGTGTTGGACAGCTTGTCGCGCATGTCGCGATTGTCTTCGATCAACGCCAGAACGATGTCGCGCACGGCCGTTGCGTCCGTCTGCTGCGCGAGCCGCGTGTTGGCGCCTTCGAGGCGTTCGGAGAAGGCGTCGCTTTCTGTCGCCTGGGCCTGGACGAGCCTGGCGATCGCCCGGACAATCGCGTCAAGTCGGTCGGATTTCGCTTCGGCTTCCGGCTTTGGCGCCGCTGCGGGCGCGAGCTCCGCCTTTGGCGGCGCGACGACGGGCTCGGGCTCCGGCTTTGGCGGCGCGACGGGCCCGGTTTCCGGGCTGACCGCCAGACGCCCGAGCGCGACGCCGAGCCAGCCGAACACCAGCAGCTCGGCTCCCGGAACGACCTCCGGAATGCTGAATTTCAAAGCTGACAGCGCGACCACAACAAGAAGTACGACGCCGAGCGCGTAGAGGGTCCCCATGTGGGAGCGGATGAGGAGCAGCGCGTTCATCGTAGCCGCCTTTCCGGCTGGCAAGCCATTGGCGGGGCGCTGGACGGGCCAGGCGGGGGAAACGTCGCTGGGGCTGTCGGATGACGCATGGACTGCCGGCCTTACGCTTTGCGCTGGCGCCGGCATGGCGGCTGCGGACGGCTGGGGACAGGCCGCCCTACGCAACAAAATCATCCAACTCATTCGGACACTGCTGTTGTAATATCGGGACGTTACTGTTTTGTAACCGGCGTCGTACGGGCAAGCAGGTTTACAGCCCCGGCCGCCTCGGATAAGAGCCGAGGCTCCTGTTCGCCGGTTCGCCGATGCCAATACTCACGCTCGTCGACGTCCTCGCCACCCCTTCGCCGGAGCGGGAGCGGCTGGTCGAGGTCGACGACGCGATCCGGGATCTGGCGCGCGCGGTGGAGGCCGCGGCGGAGCAAGACGGGTTGGACCGGCAGACCCTTTCTCGCGGGCTGGTCGGCGTGTTCGCGGCCGCCGCCGCCCGTCAGGCGATGAAAGCCTATCCATCGCTGTCGCGAGCGGAGTTGAGCGCGGCGCTCGCCGATCTCGCCGAGGAGGCTGCCGAGTGGACCGCGCGGCGCGCGGCGCCGCCTCGGAACGACCGTCGAGGCGCTTCGTGAAAGCGGGGTTCCTGCCGTCGCGCCTGCCGATCATCCAGGCGCCGATGGCGGGGTCGCAGGGTGTTGAGCTGTGCGTCTGCGTCGCCGAGGCCGGCGGCCTCGGCTCGCTGCCCGCTGCAATGCTGAGGGATCAGGAGCGTATTCGCCGATGTGGTCCGGGCAGTCGGGGAGCTCACCCGCGAGGAGGACGCCGGCCCGCTGACCGAGCGGCTTTGGCGGGACGCCCAGGCCGCGCTCGCCGAACTCCCGACGTCACTTAGACTTTAGACGTAAGCGGCGCGTTTGGGTTATTGTTCAGGCGGTTAGAATAATTGCGCGCGGCTCGTTTGCGTGGCAGCATGGCCGCGCGGCGGCACGGGCCATGTCCTTTATGTCACATATGAGATACGCACTTTATCTCACGCCGCCGTTGGGCAGCGCGCTGTGGAAATTCGGCTGCGAGGTGCTCGGCCGGGACGCCTCGACGGGCGAGACTGTTCGAGGCTTCGCGCCCGAGGGCCATAGTCCGGAGTTCTTGGCTGAAGCTCACCGAAGATCCCCGACGCTACGGACTCCACGCCACGCTGGTCGCGCCCTTCCGCCTGAGGGCCGACCTCGATGTCCGTGACCTCGTTGACGGGATTACCGCGTTCGCCCGGGCTGTCGACCCGTTCGAGGCGGGCGAACTGAAGGTTGGCCGGATCGCCACTGTCGACGGGCGGGCGTTCGTCGCGCTGAAGCTGGAAGGGGAGGCAAGCGGGCTCCGCGCGTTTGCGGAAAAGGCCGTCCGGCGGCTCGATGGGCTGCGCGCTCCTCTGACCGTAACCGAGCTGCAGACGCGTGCGGCCGACGCCCGGCTGACGCCGCTTCAGCGCTACTACCTCGAGGTCTGGGGGTATCCCTACGTTTTGACCGAATTCCGCCCGCACTTCACGCTGACGAACGCCGTCGCTGACGTCGCGCCGGTGGAGAAAGCTCTCCGCTGGGCGTTCCAGATGCGGGTCGATCAGCCGCGCCTGCCAGTCGAGACGCTGACCCTGTTCGGCGAGCGTCACAGCGACGGACAATTCGAGATTTTGCGCGAGTTTCCGCTGGGACATGGACCGCGCGCCCGGCGCGCCCGGCATGTCCACTCGCCGGTGATGGCGGCGGCGTTCATCGACTGACGCCGGGACCCTTCGGTTCCCGCGTTCCCATGTCGACAGCGGGACCGTGGCTCGGCCGCGCCATTTCCATTGGCTTCCTTTTCTTTCCAAGCGCTTCAATTTCCTTCCAAACCGGCTTCCAAAAATTTCCATCCGTTTCAAAAAGTTGCAAAAAATTTCCGCGGATTGGGACTTATCAAAGGGTTACGGGCGAAGGAAGGGGAAATAATTTGCCGGAGAGACATTCGACGGCGGCGGCCGTCGAGTGCAGGCGGGAGGCGCGATGCGAACCGCGCCCGTTCCCATGTCGACACGATCCCGGCCCGGCCGCGCCATTTCCATTTCCTTCCGTTTCTTTCCAAGGGCTGCAATTTCCTTCCAAATCGGCTTCCAAACATTTCCATCCGTTGCAAAAAGTTGCAAAAAATTTCCGCGGATCGTGATTTATCAGTGTGTTACACGGGCAACGGAGCGAAAAGATTTCCAGGGCGCCGACTTCGGAAACAGCGCCACAATTCCTTCCCGCGTCCCGCGGGACTGCGCCGCGTGAGAGGCTTTGCGGTCTCGGATGCACAGACACTCCAGAAGCCCTTCGATCTTCCGGTTCTCCTTATATCGTTAGCACATATAGAGAACATAGTCCAGCAAATGTCCGAAACCTAGAATTCCGTAGGCGCCCTCGGGCGAAAGGCTGCGTCGCCTCCGTCCTCGCGGCGTTGCTCGTCCTCACCTCACGCCGTCATGGCCGGGCTCGTATGGGGGGCTCCGTTGTCAAGGGCGAAATTGGCATCCTCCTTCGAGTGAAGAGCGGCGGCGGGCCCAGTCGGCCGGTCGGCGCGACCATCCGAGGCGTCGGCGCGGCGCCGGAGTGCACACCGACTACGGCAACATCACCTTGCTCGCCACCGACGACGGCGGCGGGTTGCAGGTGCAAAGGCGCGATGGCCGCTGGATCGACGCGCCGCCGCTCGCCGGCGCGTTCGCGGTCAATATCGGCGACCGCCTGATGCGCTGGACGAACGACATCTACGTCTCGACGCCGCACCGGGTGCTCAACATGAGCCCGCGCGAGCGCTATTCGATCGCCTTCTTCTTCGACCCCAATCCGGACGCCGAAGTCGCGGCGAGCGCCTCTTGCCTCAGCGACGGCGTGGCCAAGTATCCCCCGATCCCGGCGGCGGACTATCTGAAGCAGCGTCTCGACGCCACTTATCTCAAGCCAGACCCCGAGCCCGCGGCGGCGACATAGGCGCTGAAGACCCGCGTGCGTTTTGCCTTTCACGGCCTGAAGCGGAACACGCCCGTCCGCTTGATCTCACAATTCTCGAGCGCCTGCGTCACCGGCACATCATACTCGGCGACGCTCTCCAGTCGGTCGTGCGCGAAATAGGTCCGGCGCGGATCGCCGACGAGCACGGTCGCGCCGCGCCCGGCAAGCGCCGCGAGCCAGTCGGTCACCGCGTCCGCCATGTCCTGCTCGTAGGCTACGTCTCCCGCCAGCACGACCTCCCACCCCCCGTCCGCGCCGGTGAGATCCTCGAGCCGAGGGGTCACCGCGACCCGGTTCTCGGCGGCGTTGGCTTCGATCGCGGCGGCAGCGAAAATGTCGATGTCGGAAGCCTCGACCGAAGCCGCGCCGGCGAGCGCCGCGGCGATGCCGACCAGGCCCGAGCCGGAGGCGAAATCGAGCGTGCGCCGCCCGCGGACACACTCGGGCTGGTCGAGAACATAGCGCGCGAGCGCTTGCCCGCCGGCCCAGGCGAACGCCCAGAAGGGCGGCGGCAAGGTCAGATCGCCGCGTAATTCTCCGGTTGCCTTCCAGATCAGCACTGGGTCGTCGGCGAGCCAGAGCCGCAGCTCCGGGACGAGCGGCGGCGCGAAGAGGCGGGTGTTGTCGAGGATAAATGCGCGCCGGTCCGCTTCGGCCCCGCTCATATCTTCCAGCGTAGGGTGGAGATCAGGGTGAACAGGCGCCGGGCGGTATTCTGGTCGATGGCCACCTTCTCGTTGAGGCGCTGGGCCATCAGCACCGCGCCGTCGTTGTGGAGCTTGGTGCGTTCGCGATCGATCGCCTCGATCTGGCGCGGGCTCGCGGTCCGAATCGCAGAATAATAGGTCTCGCAGATCAGGAAATAGTCCTTGAGCAGCGCCCGGAACGGGGTCATCGAGACAATGATCGACGCCGCCTGCTCGCCGTCGGAGGTCCTGACGTCGAAGGTGAATTTCGACTCCTCCTGCGAGATCGTCATCGTGTAAGGACCGTCGTCGCGCCCCGGCACGGCGAACGCGTTCTCCTCGACGAGATCGAAGATCGCGACCGTTCGCTCGTGATCGGCCTCGATCAGCCCACGCGGGATCGTGTCCTCGTCGAGAAAGACGTCGCTCAGCCGGTCGCGACGATCCTCGTCCTTTGCGTTCATGCCCCGGTCTCCTCCGCGAGTTGGATTGCGACCGAGCGGGCGTGCGCGTCAAGCGATTCCGCGCGTCCGAGCGCGATCGCCGCCGGACCGAGCGCGGCGAGGGCGCGAGCGTCGCACTTGAGCAGCGACGTGCGTTTCATGAAATCGAGCACGCCGAGCCCGGAGGAGAAGCGCGCCGAGCGCGCCGTCGGCAGGACATGGTTGGAGCCGCCCACGTAGTCCCCGATCGCCTCGGGCGTATGCGCGCCGAGAAAGATCGCGCCGGCGTTGACGATCCGTTCGGCGAGCGCCTCGGGATCGCACGCCATGATCTCCAGATGCTCGGGCGCGAGGCGCTCGATGAGCGGCAGCGCGGCCTCGAGCGCCTCGCACACAATGATTGCGCCATAGTCGCGCCAGCTCGCCCCGGCGATCGCCTGGCGCGGCAGCGTTGCGAGCTGGCGTTCGACCTCGGCGGCCGTCGTCCGCGCGAGCGCGCGATCGTCGGTGACCAGGATCGACTGCGCCGCCGCGTCGTGCTCGGCCTGGGCGAGCAGGTCGGCGGCGACGAATTGCGGATCGGCGGTTCGATCGGCCAGGATCACCACCTCGGACGGTCCGGCGATCATATCGATGCCGACGACCCCGAACACGCGGCGCTTGGCGGCCGCGACATAGGCGTTGCCCGGGCCGACGATCTTGGCGACCGCCGGGATGGTCGCGGTGCCGTAGGCGAGCGCCGCCACGGCCTGCGCGCCCCCGACCCGGTAGATCTCGTCGACCCCGGCGATGCGTGCCGCCGCCAGCACCAGCGGGTTGACCCGCCCCTCCGGCGTCGGCACGACCATCGCCACGCGGCGGCATCCCGCGACCTTCGCCGGGACCGCGTTCATCACGACCGAGGACGGATAGCTCGCCGCGCCGCCGGGCACATAGAGGCCGACCGCATCGATCGGCCGCCAGCGCCAACCGAGCTCGACCCCGAGCGGGTCGGTGAAGCGCAGATCGGTCGGCTTCTGGCGCTCGTGGTAGGCCGTCACGCGGGCGTGGGCGAGTTCGAGCGCCTTCAGCGCTTCGGCGTCGCAGTCGGCCAGCGCAGCGTCGATCTCCGCCGCGCTGATTTCGATCCCGGCCGCGGTGATGTCGACCCGGTCGAACCGCAGGGAATAGTCGACGAGCGCCGCGTCGCCACGCGCGCGCACGTCGTCGATGATGGCGCCGACGGCGGCGTCGACGTCCGCCGCCTGTTCCCGCTTGGCGCCGAGCAGCGCCGCGAAGCGCTGCTCGAAACCGGAGGCGGCCATGTCGAGTTCTGCGGCCATCTTACACCGAGGCCGGGTCGGACAGCGCGTGGCCAGCGCAACTCTCGGCCGGCGCGCGAGGCCCCAGATCGCAAAGCTCGA
The DNA here is from genome assembly GCA_963770035.1 of uncultured Alphaproteobacteria bacterium. GTDB lineage: Bacteria > Pseudomonadota > Alphaproteobacteria > Rhizobiales > Beijerinckiaceae > Roseiarcus. Next base: position 84,439 of record CAVYON010000010.1, read on the forward strand.
CCTCGACGCATTCGACCTCGAGGCGAATGAGGGCGCCGTCGGCGAAGGCGAGGACGATCATGCCCGCCGGAGGGTCCGTCTTCTGGAACGTCACCGCCAACAGGTTCAGAACCTTCTGCATGTCGGGAGCCGCGAGACCGAGCTGCGCGACTTTCAGCACGCGGTCGAAGCGCAAGATGCAGGAGACGCGCTCGGCCGGCCCCGTTTTGGCGCCGACCCAGTCGAAGCGCATGCCGGCGACGACGAAGCGGCGCTGTCTCGGCAGCCAAACCATATCCGCGCGCTTGACACAGGTGTTCTGCGTATGGGCCGAAATGACGTCGAGGCCTTCGCGGTCGAGCGCGATCAGTCGCAGCCTGTCGGCGTCCTTCGTCATCCGCTCAGCCCACAATCCGGGTGATGTCCGCGCCGCAGGCGCCAAGCTTCTCCTCCAGCCGCTCGAAACCGCGATCGAGATGGTAGACGCGATTGACCACGGTCTCGCCTTCGGCCGCCAGGCCCGCGATCACCAGCGATACCGAGGCCCGCAGATCCGTCGCCATCACCTGCGCGCCGCGGAGGCGCTCGACGCCTTCGACGATCGCCGTCTCCCCGTCGAGCCGGATGCAGGCGCCGAGCCGGGCGAGCTCCTGCACATGCATGAACCGGTTCTCGAAGATGGTTTCCGTGATGCGCGACGTGCCGCGCGCGCGCGTCATGAGCGCCATGAACTGGGCCTGAAGGTCGGTCGGAAACCCGGGGAACGGCGCCGTCTCGACGTCGACCGCCTGGACGCCGGCGCCGTTGCGGCGAACCCTGACGCCGCGATTGTCGCTGCTGACGGTTGCGCCGGCCTGCTCCAGAGCGTCGAACGCGGTCTCGAGCAGGTCCTCGCCGACCCCTTCCAGCAGCACGTCGCCGCCGGTCATGGCGACGGCGGTGGCGTAGGTGCCCGCCTCGATCCGGTCGGGCAGGACGCGGTGATGCGCGCCGTTGAGCCGCGGGACGCCGACCACCTCGATCCGCGAGGTTCCGGCGCCGCGGATGCGTGCGCCCATCTTGTTGAGGCAATCGGCGACGTCGACGATTTCGGGCTCCCGCGCCGCATTGGAAATGAGGGTCGCGCCATGCGCCATCGAGGCGGCCATCATCGCGATGTGCGTGCCGCCGACTGTCACCTTGGGAAAGTCGATCTCCCCGCCGACCAGCCCTTTCGGCGCTCTGGCGACCGCATAGCCGGCGTCGATCTCGATCGAGGCCCCGAGTTTGGTCAGCGCCATCAGCAGCAGATCGACCGGCCGGGTGCCGATCGCGCAACCGCCCGGCAGCGACACCCGCGCCTCGCCCATGCGCGCGACGAGCGGCGCAATCACCCAGAAGCTCGCGCGCATACGTGACACGAGTTCGTAAGGGGCGGTCGTATCGACCACCGTGCGCGCCCTCAAGTGCGCCGTCTGTCCGGTCGCCGCCTCTTCGCGAGCGCGTTTGCCGTCGACAGAATAATCGACGCCGTGGTTGCCGAGGATCCGCGCGAGCTGGCTGACGTCGGCGAGGCGCGGCAGGTTCTCCAGCGTGAGCGTCTGGTCGGTGAGCAGGGAGGCGATCATCAGCGGCAGCGCGGCGTTCTTGGCGCCGGAAATCGGAATGACTCCGTTGAGCTGGGCCCCGCCGCGAATTTGAATCCGATCCATTCCCTGTCCTTCCTACCCCGACACTCCCGAGGAAAAGCGGCTTGCCCCCGGTCAGCGATCCGCGGCGTCGATCGAGGTCGGCGGAACCTCCACGCCGGCCTCTGCGCTCGCCTCGGCGCCCGCCGGCCCCAATCCGGCGGCGCGGGAGCGCTGCTGGGTCTTGCGTCGCTTCAAATTCTCTCGGAGAGAAGCGGCGAGGCGATTTCGCCGTTGATCCCGGGCCGAGCTCCCGGCGTCGTCCGGGGTCATGAATGTCCTTCAGAATGCGCCGGACCGAAGCCGGCGCCGGTCGAGCGCTTGATAGGGCCAAGGGGGCTGGCGGAGCAAGTCCAAACAGGCGAAAAGAGCTGGATTCCCAAGGTTTATCCCGCCTTCTCGATCAGGCTGGCGGCGGCCGCGCGCGCTTCGCGGGTGACCTGCGCGCCGGCCAGCATGCGAGCGATCTCCTCGCGCCGCTCGCCTGCGACGAGCCGCGACACGCTGGTGACGACGCGCTCGCCCCGACCGACCTCGCTCTTGGCGATTCGGTAGTGACTCTGCGCCCGGGCGGCGACCTGAGGCGCATGGGTCACCGCGAGCACCTGGGCCCGGTCGGCCAGCCGCGCAAGCCGCTGCCCCATCGCATCGGCGATAGCGCCGCCGACCCCGGCGTCGATCTCGTCGAACACCAGCGTCGGCGCGGTGCCGCGCTCGGCTAGGCAGACCTTGATGGCGAGCAGAAATCGCGCCAACTCGCCGCCCGAGGCGACCTTCATCAACGGTCCCGGTCGCGAGCCCGGGTTGGTGCGCACGAGGAACTCGGCGCGATCGAAGCCGCTTGGCGCAGCGAGGCCCTCGTCCGTCGTGAGCTCGACCCGGAATTCGGCGCGCTCGAGCTTGAGCGGCGGCAATTCGGTCGTGACCGCCGTCTCCAGCGCGCGGGCGCTTTGCGCGCGAGCAGCGCTGAGCGCGTGGGCGCCCGCGCGATAGGCGTCTCGCCTGCGAGCGACCTCGCCTTCAAGGCGCACGATCTCGTCGCGCCCCGCCTCGAGCGCGGCCAAGTCCTCGGCGAATTTCTGTGCGAGCGCCGGGAGACCGTCGATCGGGGCGCCGTACTTGCGGCTCATCGCCCGCAGCGCGAACAGCCGCTCCTCGCAGCGCTCGAGCTCGAGCGGATCGAACGCGCAGGCCTCGAGCGCCTCCTCGATCGCGCGGGTCGCGCCCTCGATCGCCTCGATCGCCTCCTCGAGCGCCTTGACGCTCGGCTCGATCAGCGCGGGCGCCTGCGGCATGCGGCGTTGCAGCCGGCGCGAAACGGAGACGAGCGTCGGCAGAATAGCCGCATCGCCGGCCAGATGGTCACGCGCCTCGCCGATGTCGGCGGCGACCTTCTCGCCCTGCATCATCGACTGCCGGCGGGCGGCGAGCTCGTCCTCCTCGCCGGGCCGGACGGCGAACTTGACGAGTTCGTCGTGGGCGTGTCGGGCGAAATCGGCCTCCGATTCGGCGGCGGCGACGCGCCCGCGCTCGGCCTCGAGCGCACGCTCGGCCGCGTGCATCGCGCCGTACGCGTCCTGCGTCGCTCTCGCCTGCGCCTCGAGGCGGCCATAAGCGTCGACGAGCGCGCGATGGGTTGCGGAATCGGTCAAGGCGCGCTCGTCATGCTGGCCATGGATCTCGACCAGCGACGACGCTAGCCCGCGCAGAGCCTGGACGCTCACGCTCTGGTCGTTGATGTAGGCACGCGTGCGTCCATCGGCGAGCTGGACCCGTCGCAGAATGAGTTCGTCGCCGATTTCGATGTCCTGCCCTTCGAGCAGCGCATGGGCGGAATGTCCCGGCGGCAGCTCGAATGTTGCGGTCACCTGGCCCTGGGCCTGGCCATGGCGAACGAGGCCGCCGTCGCCGCGCCCGCCCAGCGCCAGCGCGAGCGCGTCGAGCAGGATCGTCTTGCCGGCGCCGGTTTCTCCGGTGAGAATCGTCAGGCCGGTCGAGAAGTCGAGATCCAGCTGATCGATCAGAACCACGTCGCGGATGGAGAGGCGCGCGAGCATGGGCCAAGGCCCCCGCTTAGGACGGAACGACCGTGTGGTAGATCTTGGAGATCCACGAGGACGAATTTTCCGCCGGCGACAGGCCCTTGCCCTGCAGGACCGAATAGGCGTCCTTGTACCATTGACTGTCGGGGAAGTTGTGGCCGAGCACCGCCGCGGCCGTCTGCGCCTCGTTGGTGATGCCGAGGCCGAGGTAGGCCTCCACCAGGCGGTAGAGCGCCTCGGGCGCATGCCGCGTCGTCTGGTAATATTGCAGGACGTTACGGAACCTGTTGATCGCGGCGGTGTAATTGTGCCGGATGAGATAGAACCGGCCGATCGACATTTCCTTGCCGGCGAGTTGATCCTCACAGACAGTGATTTTGAACTTCGAATCCTCGACATATTCCGAATTCGGGTATGTCTTGATCACGTCCTGGAACGCGGCAAGCGCTTTGCTCGCGGCGTCCTGATCGCGCGAAACGTCGGGAATCTGCGCGTAATAGGCGCTAGCCCGCAAATAGGCGACATAAGCGGCGTCGGGCGATTTGGGATAATCTTTCAGGTAGCGCTCGGCGGCCGTCTCGGTGTCGGTGAAGCTGCTCGCCTGATAGTTGGCGTAGACAGTCATCAACTGGCCTTTGCGGGCCCAGTCGGATTCGGGGTATTGCTTACCGAGCGCGGTGAATTTCTTGGCCGCCTCCTGCGGCGCGCCGCTGGCCAACTTCTCGAGGCCCTCATCGTAGGTCTTGCTCGCCGGAACGTCAGGCGTGACCTCGATCGAGTACTTCGGCGAACCGAACGGATTGAATTGGTCGATCATCGAACAGGCCGAGACGCCGAGCGCGATGGCGAAGAGCGCCACCGCGGCCGACATCCGGCGCATGCTCGGCCCGCCGGCCATCGAGGGAGTCATACCCAATTCGACCTTATCCATCCGTTCGGACTCAATTGCTGTTCGATAGGTTGCGCACGATCGCGCCGCTTTCCCCGTCGCCCAATGACGCCGCGGCTGTTTACCCCACTCCCGATGCCCGCGCTACAGGTCTTGGGCGCGCGCGAATCGTTCAATGGCGGCAAAATGTGGCTACGCGGCGGCTCGACCGCCGCCGCCAGCCGCTTGCGTCCCGGGAAGATTACTCGGCGGCGACGAAGGCCGCGGCGGGAACCGGCGCCCCAAGGCCGACTCCGTTGAAGGGCTTGGCGTTCGAGCCCTCGACGAAGGCGTAGGCCGACCGGTCGGCGAAAAGCGCCTCCAGCGCCAGAGCATTCAGCTTGTGTCCTGGGCGATAAGTCCGGTAGACGCCGACGATCGGCGCGCCGGCCAGCGAGAGGTCGCCGACGGCGTCCAACGCCTTGTGGCGGACGAACTCGTCGGCGTATCGCAAGCCCTCGGGGTTGAGCACCTCGTCGTTGTCGATCGCGACCGAGTTCTCGAGCGACGAGCCGAGCGCGTAGCCCGCTTGCCACAGTTTCTTGACGTCGCTGACGAAGCCGAAGGTGCGGGCGCGGGCGATCTCGCGCCGGAAGGACGCCGGGTCGAGGGAGAACGCCAGGCGCTGGCGCCCGATCGCCGACGAAGCGAAGTCGATTTCGACGTCGAGCCGGAAGCCGCGCTCGGCCGGAAGAAACTCGGCGTAGCCGCCGTCGCGATCGACCCGTACCGGCCTGAGAACCTTGAGGAAGCGGCGCGCCCGAGCCTGCCGAACGACGCCGGCCCGATCGATCGCAGCGACGAAATCGGCAGCCGAGCCGTCCATGATCGGCGTCTCGGGCCCGTCGATCTCGATCAGCGCATTGTCGATCTGCAGCCCCGCAAGCGCAGCCAAAAGATGCTCGACCGTGCTGACGCTCGCTCCCGAGACGTCGCCGAGGATGGTGCACAGGGCGGTATGGGTGACATTCGACCGACGCGCCTTCAGGTAGCGCTCGCCCCCATCGTCGAGACCTGTGCGAAGAAAGATGACGCCCGAATCGGGCTCCGCCGGATGGAGGACGAGCTGCGCGGGCGCCGCGGAATGCACGCCAACGCCGCCGATCGAAACACGGCGGCGGAGTGTCGTCTGGTAACCAGCCTTCATCGTTGATTGCCTCCGGGCTTGCGCCCGGCCCCATTTGCCGGCGCTCTCTGGGTTGCGGCCGGAGGGGCCGAAAGCGGAGCGCCTTTTTCGGTCGCCATAGCTCGCCGAAGCGAGTTCGGACCTGTGTTTGTGCGGGGCAAAATACCGGCGGACGCCGGGGCGAGACAAATCACCTTTGATGACCAAAAGTTACAAAGCGAGCGAAATTCTTTCCCTTTTTATTTCAATCTGATAGAGAAAGACATTAACGTCGCGTTCACCAACAGTGCGACCGGTCGCAGGTTTCGCCGCGACCGGTTTCGGCCCAGAATCAGTTCTGTTGCCGCCGCAGAAATGCCGGGATGTCGAGATGGTCGTCCTCGGTCACCGGAGGCCGATGCGCGGGCCGGCCGTGCGCGTCGAGGCTCGCCGCCGGAGCCGCCTGAGGGCGGGCCGGCAGCGGTCGCGGCTGCCCGCGGTTGAAGTCCGGCTGGGCCACCGGGGTGGTGTAGCTCCTCGGCTGGGCGGCCGGCGGAGCGGCGGGAGGCAGAACTCTGCTCGTCGTCATGCCGCGTGATGCCGAAAGCAGCCAGCTTCTCGAGCAGCGACTTGCGCCGCGATTCGGGGGCTTGCTGAGCCGGCTGGGCTTCGCCGCGGAGCGCGCGCAGCTGGGTCTGGGCGACTTGCGGCAGATCTTCGATCTGCGGCATGCGCGGCGCGCGAACCATGGGCTGCTCAGGCGCGGGCGGGATGAAGTCGCTCACCTCCTCCTCCACCATCTGGCGGCGCGCTTCGATCGGCTCGGGAAATGCAACCGCGACGGGCGCGACCGGCTGGATCTCGACGTCGCCGACGATTGCCGCGACCGGGGCGGGCTCCAACATGGCGGGCGCTGACGCAGGGCGGCCTTGCGCGGGGCGCGAACGCGGGATTGGCTCCGGCCTCGTGTAGACCGAGACCGGCTCAATCTGCGAGATCGCCACCTGGTCGATCCCGGTTGCGACCACCGAGACCCGCACGACCCCGTCGAGAGCGGAATCGAAGGTCGCGCCGAGGATGATGTTGGCCTCCTCGTCGACCTCCTGGCGGATGCGGCTCGCCGCCTCGTCGACCTCGTAGAGGGTCAGGTCGTTGCCGCCGGTGATCGAGATCAGGAGCCCGCGCGCGCCCTTCATCGAGGTCTCGTCGAGCAACGGATTGGCGATTGCGGCTTCGGCGGCCAGCACTGCGCGCTTCTCGCCGGTCGCTTCGCCGGTGCCCATCATGGCTTTGCCCATCTCGCTCATGATCGAGCGGACGTCGGCGAAGTCGAGATTGATCAAGCCTTCCTTGACCATCAGGTCGGTGATGCAGGCGACGCCCGAATAGAGCACCTGGTCGGCCATCGCGAAGGCGTCCGCGAAGGTCGTCTTCTCGTTGGCGACACGAAAGAGGTTCTGATTCGGGATGATGATGAGCGTATCCACCGCCTTCTGAAGGTCGTTGATACCGGTCTCGGCGACCTTCATCCGGCGGCCGCCCTCGAAATGAAACGGCTTGGTGACGACGCCGACGGTGAGGATGCCCATCTCGCGCGCGGCGCGGGCGATCACGGGAGCGGCGCCCGTGCCGGTGCCTCCGCCCATGCCCGCGGTGACGAACACCATGTGGGCTCCGGCGAGGTGATCGCGGATCTCCTCGAGCGCCTCCTCGGCGGCCGCCTTGCCCACCTCGGGCTTGGAGCCGGCGCCCAAACCCTCGGTGACCTGAAGACCCATCTGGATGATGCGTTCGGCGCGCGAGGAGGTGAGCGCCTGCGCGTCGGTGTTGGCGACGACGAAATCGACGCCCGAAAGCCCAGACACGATCATGTTGTTGACCGCGTTGCCGCCGGCGCCGCCCACGCCGCACACCATGATGCGCGGCTTCAGTTCCCTCAGTTCGGGTGCCTTCAAATTGATAGACATACCTGCCTCATCCCGTTGGGCGCCCGAGGACGCCGTTGTGACTGCCTAAACCGCGCTCTCCCGTGTCCCCCGCCGGCGGAGACCCGAAACCATCAAAAACTCTCCTTCAGCCAGCGCCCGACCCGAGACGCATAGCCTTCGCTCTCGTAAGCCTGCCGGGGGGCGTGCCGAGAGGGTTCGAAATATTCGAGGCCCGCCATCTGCGGGTAGATCATCAGACCAACGGCCGCCGCGAACGACGGGCTCTTGCCCGATTCCGGAAGGCCCTCGACCCCGAGCGGCCGGCCGATCCGGGCCTGGCCCGAGATGACCGACCGGACCAGTTCGGGCAACCCCGTCAGCTGACACGCGCCGCCAGTCATCACGAGCCGCCGGCCGACATGGGCGGCGTGCCCGGAGGCGCGCAGCCGGTCGCGGACGAGTTCGAGGATTTCCTCGACCCTTGGCCGGATGATCCGGATGAGCTCGGACTTCGGCAGATGGGTCGAATGTTCCGTGTCGTCGCCGAGGCGGCAGACAGCGATCAATTCGCGATCGTCCGAAGGCGAGGCCATGCAGGCGCCGTAGAGCGTCTTCAGCCGCTCGGCGTCGGTCATCGACACGTTGAGGCCGCGGGCGACGTCTCGCGTGATGTGGATGCCGCCCACGGCGACCGCGTCGACATGAATGAGACGGCCTCCGGAGAACACGCCGACCGTGGTCGTGCCGCCGCCGAAATCGACCACCGCGGCGCCGAGTTCGGCCTCGTCGTCCACCAGGGTCGAGAGCCCCGCCGCATAGGGGGTGGCGACCATGGCCTCGACGCGTAGATGGCAGCGCTCGACCACCAGCATCAGGTTGCGCGCCGCCGCAAGCTCACAGGAAGCGACGTGCAGATCGACGCCGAGGTCCTCGCCGATCATGCCCCTCGGGTCGCTGACGTCGCGGGTGGCGTCGAGCGAGTAGGCGGTCGGCAGGCCGTGCAGCACGGTGCGGCCGCGCTGGGCGCTCATCGCGGAGGCCGCCTCCAGCACCCGGTGGATGTCGTTCTCCGACACCGTCTTGCCGCGCAGCGCGACCTTGGCGTTGAACCGTTGCGAGGCGAGCAAGCCGCCCGACATATTGACGATGACGCCGCCGACTTCGACGCCCGCCATGCGCTCGGCTGCATCGATGGAGAGCCGCGTGGCGTGCTCGGCCGCCTGAAGGTCGACGATCGCGCCGCCCTTGACGCCGTTCGACCGCTGGTGGCCGATGCCGAGGATTTTACAGCGGTGGGTGCGCCCGCGCAGCGCGCTCGACGGCTCCATCGGCATGAGCCGCGCGATCAGGCAGACGATCTTCGACGCGCCGATGTCGAGAATCGACAGGATCGCCTGCTTTCTGGCGGGGATTTGCCGCATGCGCGGCGGGAGCGGCCGAAAGGTCATTGCTGCCCTTCTTTTTTCTTCGGTGCGTGCGCCTCGGCCCAGGCCGCGGCCGCTTCCTGCGTCAGGCGCACGAACACCCGGTCAGGGGCGCGGAAGTCGAGCGCCAGCACGTCCTTGTCCAGTATCCGCTGCTCGCGCTGGAGCCTGAGAAGCGTCGCGATCGCGGCCTGCGGATCGGTCTCGGGCAGCTTGACGTCGATTCCGTTCTTCAACTTGAGGTTCCAGCGACGCTCGCCGATCAGCACCCCGGCTTCGACGCGCGGCCTCAACTCCTCGAGTGCGCCAAGCAGCGCGGTGAACTCGACAGCTCGCGCGTTGGCGCCGTCGCCGACCACGAACGGCAGACCGAGGTAGCGGCTGTCGCGCACATCGTCGATTGGCGCACCGTCCGCCGCGATCGCCTTGAGCTGGCCGTCCTTCTGCCACACCGCGTACGGGGTGCGCTCGATGATGTCGATGACGATTTGGTTGGGATAGAGCTTGCGCACGCTCGCCTGCTTGACGAGTGGATCCGCCTCGAGCCGCGCCCGCGCCGCCGCGACGTCGAAGAAGAGCAGCGAGTCCTTGTCGCTGATTCCAGCGATCGAGAGAATGCGGGGTTCGGTCATGTGGGCGGCGCCGGAGACCGTGACGATGTCGACGCCGAACCCGAGCGCACGCGCCGCAACATCGCCGACGCCGCCGTGCCGCGCGACGAAGGCGTTGAGCTGCCCGCCGCGAATCGCGCCATAGCCGGCGGCGCCCGCGAGCACCAGGAGCGTCAGCGCGATCTCGAGGCTGAGCGGAGGCGGTCGGTCGAGCGGCAGGCGGAAGCGGAACGACGCGCGCGCCGATCGTTCGCCGCGCAAAAGCACCTTGGGCGGGCCGACGCCGGCGCCCGCCAGCGCCAGGCGCGCCGCGCTTCCTCCGAAAGCTTGGCTCAGCGATCGCACGAGGCGTCCTCCACGATCCAGGCGACGAGGTCGGCAAACGACAGGCCAGCGTAGATCGCCATGTCCGGCACCAGAGAAGTTTCCGTCATTCCCGGCTGCGTGTTGACTTCGAGACACACGAGCTCGCCCTCATCGCCTTTTGTTTCATCGAACCGGAAGTCGGCGCGGCTGACGCCGCGGCACCCCAGCGCTCGATGCGCTCTGAGCGTCAACTCTTGGACCTTATGGTAAATATTCGGTTTAAGAATTGCCGGAAGGATATGTCGAGATCCGCCTTTTGCGTACTTTGCGTCGTAGCCGTAGAACGCTTCGGAAACCGCGACGATCTCGATGATGTCGAAAACGCGCTCTCCCATGACCGCGCAGGTCAGTTCTTTGCCGGCGACGAACTTTTCGGCAAGGAGCGCGTCGCCGTAGGGCCAGTCGGCGCGCCCGACCTCCTGCGGCGGGTGGGCGCGATCCTCCTTGACGATCACGACGCCGAACGACGAACCCTCGCTCACGGGTTTCAGCACATAGGGCGGCTCGAGCGCATGGCGGCGGGCGGCCTCGTGGCGGTCGACCACCCGCCCATGCGCGACTGGGACGCCGGCCGCGGCCAGCACGGTTTTGGCGAGGTCTTTCTGCATCGCCAGCGCCGAGGCGAGCACGCCCGAATGTGTATAGGGAATGCGCAAAACCTCGAGCACGCCCTGGATCGTTCCGTCCTCGCCGACCTTGCCGTGCAAGGCGTTAAAGGCGACGTCGGGCTTGAGGCGCGTCAGTGCCTCGGCGATCGCGCGATCGACGTCGATACGCGTGACGCGGTAACCGGCGGCTTCGAGCGCATCGGCGCATTGCCGCCCGGAGTTCAGCGACACCGGACGCTCGGCCGACCAGCCGCCCATCAGGACCGCGACGTGTTTCATTGCGCGACAATTCCCTAACGATCTGCCAAACGGCACAGTTAAGGCAGACTTAAGGCGACGCGCTTAACGACGCGTTAACCTCAGCGAATTGCTGCGCGAAATCGGTTGGTGGAATAGGGCGAAACGGCGCTAGACGAGGACGAACACCCAATAAACGCGCAAATGCGCCAGAGCTGGCTACGACGACGCCGCGGATCGTGAGCCGGCCGCCGCCGATCCACCGTCGTGGAAAACCGGCGGATTAAACCAGTTTGAGAGGTCGATCGCGTGCTCGATGCGAGCGAACCTGAAGCTCAATCATCTCTATTGATTCCGATCGCTCAAATATCTTCATGTATCTCCTGAGCGTTGGCTTCTTGTCGGTTCGCCTGCGCAACTTTGGCGAGTGCGCTGAGATCGGGAGCGCAGCCGGTCGTTGAGTAGAAGTTGGCGAAGCTCGTGCGAACTCACGCTGACTTTAAAGCTCATGGCCGCCCAATTCGCTTGATCTCCCATTCGAGCGGGACGCCGCTGGTCTCGAGCACCCGCCGGCGCACCTGCTCGCCAAGCGACTCCAGGTCGGCTGCAGTCGCTTTGCCACGGTTGATCAGGAAATTGCAGTGCATCACGGAGACCTCCGCGTCGCCGACGACGAGCCCGCGGCAACCGGCCCGGTCGATCAGCTCCCAGGCTTTCATCCCCGGCGGGTTCTTGAACGTCGAGCCGCCGGTCTTTTCGCGGATCGGCTGCGACGCTTCCCGCGCCCGGGTGATTCGCTCCATCTCGGCGAGAATGACGTCGCCATCGCCGGGGCGTCCTTGCAGCGTCGCGCGGGTGAAGATCACGTCGTCCGGGGCCGAACTGCGCCGGTAGGAATAGCCCATGCCGGCGTTGGCGAAGACGCGGGTCGAGCCCGAGCGGTCTAGCCCATGCGCCTCGACCAGCACGTCCTTGATCTCGCCGCCGTGCGCGCCGGCGTTCATCCGCAAGGCGCCGCCGATTGCGCCGGGAACGCCGCGCAGGAAGGCGAGGCCGTCGACCCCTGCGGTCGCGGCCGCCTTGGCCACGAACGGGTCCGGCGCCGCGGCGCCGGCGACGATCCGGCAATCCTCCCTCAGGTCGATGGCGTTGAAGGCCCGCCCGCCGAGCCGGACGACGACGCCTTCGATCCCGCCGTCGCGCACGATGAGGTTGGAGCCGAGGCCGATGACGGTCACCGGGACCCCTGTCGGCAACCGGGCGAGGAAACCGGCAAGGTCGTCCTCGTCGGCGGGCGAAAAAAGCGCCTCCGCTGCGCCTCCGACGCGAAACCAGGTCAGGGGCGCAAGTGGCGCGTCGAAGGCGACAGGACCGCGGGCCGCTTCGGCGACAGGCAGGATCGCCTCCAAGAAGCTCACCCGCCCAAGGCCCCGAGCCAGTCGGACAAAACCTCCCGCCCGGCCGTCGCGGTCGCGGCGCCTAGGCGCAGCGCGTCGGCGCGCAGGACGCGCGGATCAACTCCGGCCTTGCCGAGTTCGAACGCGTGGCCGACGAGCCAAGCCTCGATCCGGGCCGGATCGGCCTCGACGTGAAACTGAAGGCCGAGCGCCGCCCTCCCGACCCGGAACGCCTGGACGGGACACGGAGGGGTCGCGGCAAGCAACTCGGCGCCGGCCGGCAGGTCGCAATTGTCGCCGTGCCAGTGGAGGACCGGCAGGCTGTTGAGGCGCGCGAGCGGAGATGCGCGGCCGGCGTCGGTCAGCTCGATCGGCCCATAGCCGATCTCCTTGACCGGACCGGGCGCGACCCGCGCGCCGAGCGCCGCCGCCATGAGCTGCGCCCCGAGGCACACTCCGAGGAGCGGCTTTTGCCGATCGAGACGGCGACGCACTGCCGCGATCTCGTCGACAAGAAAGGGGTAGGCGTCCGTTTCGTAGACCCCGATCGGTCCCCCGAGCACGATCAGGAGATCCGCGGCTGCGAGGGCCTCGGCGTCGAGGTCGTCGACGCCCGCTTCGGCATAGGCGAGCGTATAGCCGTGATCGGCGAGGACGTCGCGCCAGACGCCGACGTTCTCGAAGGCGACGTGCCGGATCGCCAAGGCGGTCTTTGGCATCAGCGGGGTCCGTCGAGCGCGGCGAGTTCGGTGGGCAGGGCGTAGGCCCATTGCGTCACCGTGCCGGCGCCGAGGCAGACGACGATGTCCCCGGGCGCTGCGAGTTCGCGCACCATTGGCGCGAGCTCGGCGGGTGAGGGCAGAACGAGCGCGTGGCGGTGGCCGTGCGCGGCGATGGCGGCGGCGAGGTGGGTCTTGTCTACGCCTGCGATCGGCGCCTCGCCCGCCGGATAGACGTCGGCGACGATGACGCTGTCGGCGTCGTTGAAGCAGGTGGCGAAAGCGTCAAACAGCGAGGCGAGGCGCGAATAGCGGTGCGGCTGCACGACCGCGATCACCTTGCCCGCCGTCGCGCCGCGCGCGGCCTTGAGCACCGCGGCGATCTCGACCGGGTGGTGGCCATAGTCGTCATAGACGGCGACGCCGTTCCATTCGCCGGTGCGGGTGAAGCGGCGCTTGACCCCGCCGAAGGCGCCGATCGCCTTGCGAATGACCCCGACCGGCGCGCCAAGCAGATGGGCGACCGCGATCGCCGCGGTGGCGTTAAGGGCGTTGTGCCGCCCGGGCATCGGCAAAGCCAGGTCGTCGATGTAGGTCGCGCGGCCGGTCGCGCGCTCGCGAATGAGGACGGCGAACCGGGTGACGCCGCCGCTCGTCTCGACGTCGAGCAGGCGGATATCGGCCTGCGGGTTCTCTCCATATGTGAACACCCGCCGGTCCTCGATCTTGCCGACCAGCTCCTGCACGGTCGGATGGTCGAGGCACATCACGGCGAAGCCGTAGAACGGCAGGTTCTCGATGAAGGCCAGGAAGGCGTCCTTGATCGCCTCGAAGGTCTTGAAATGGTCGAGGTGCTCGGGGTCGATGTTGGTGACGATCGCCACGTCCGCCGGCAGCTTCAAGAAGGTGCCGTCGCTCTCGTCGGCCTCGACCACCATCCAGTCGCCGGCGCCGAGGCGGGCGTTGGTTCCGTAAGCGTTGATGATGCCGCCGTTGATGACGGTCGGATCGAGGCCGGCCGCGTCGAGCAGCGTCGCCACCAGCGACGTGGTAGTCGTCTTGCCGTGGGTGCCCGCGACCGCGACGCAGCTTTTCAGCCGCATGAGTTCGGCCAGCATCTCGGCGCGGCGGACGACCGGGATGCGCTTGGCGCGCGCTTCCGCGAGCTCGGGATTGTCGCGTTTGATCGCGGTCGAAACGACCACGACCGCGGCGTCGCCGAGGTTGGCCGCGTCGTGACCGATGAACACCTTGGCGCCGCGCTCGCGCAGGCGCTTGACGTTGGCGTTGTCGGCGGCGTCCGAACCCTGGACGGTATGGCCGAGATTGATCAGCACCTCCGCGATGCCCGACATGCCGATGCCGCCGATGCCGACGAAATGAATAGGGCCGATCTTTTCCGGCAGTTTCATGTTTAAAAGCCTCCGGGCCGGGGCGGCGGACCGGTCCCAACTCATGGGGCGCACGGAATAGGCCAAGTCGGGCGTTTTGGGAATTGCGAGCGATGAGGGCGTTCCAACGCTCAGTTTCGGACGCCGGCGCGGCGTTGCGGGACAGCCGATTGCCTCAGGCGCTCCATAGTTCGTAGATAGGCGAGAGACGCTGGTGATCGCATGACAGAGCAGAAACAGGATCTCGCCGCTCTCATACGCCGTCAGCCCGCGCGCGGATCCGACGCGTCCGCCGGATTCCTCTCCGCAGGCGGTGAAATGGGCGCGCTGCTGCGCGCGCATGACTGGGCGGCGACTGGGCTCGGATCTCCAGAAGTCTGGCCGGCGCCCTTGCGGACGGCCGTTCGGCTGATGCTCAACACCGGCCACCCAATGTACATCTGGTGGGGGACCGATCTGCTCTGCCTCTACAACGACGCCTATCGTCGCTCGATCGGACCTGAGCGCCACCCCTCCTCGCTCGGCCGGCCAGGGCGAGAGGTGTGGGCGGAGATATGGCCCATCATCGGGCCGCAGATCGAGCAGGTGATGCGTGGGGACGGCGCGACGTGGCGCGAAAACCACCTCGTTCCGATTACCCGCCACGGCCGGCTCGAGGAGGTCTATTGGACCTATTCCTACAGTCCGATCGATGACGAGAGCGCGCCAAACGGGATCGGCGGCGTGCTCGTCATGTGCACGGAGACGACCGCGGCCGTTCGGGAGAGCGAGCGTCAGGCTTTCCTGCTTGCTTTGTCGGAGAGTCTCCGCGACCGGTCCGATCCCGAATCGATGATGGACGCCGCCTGTGCGGCCTTGGGGCGGCGCCTTCGCGCGGCCCAAGTCGGAATCGCCGAGCTGGACGCGGACCGCGAGCATGTCGTCGTCCGACGCGACTGGAATGACGGGCGCCTTCCCTCCGTCGCGGGTCGATGGCGGATGGAGGAGTTCGGGCGGGCCTTCGCCGAGGCGATGAAATCCGGCGAAACGTTTGCAATTCCCGACGTGGCGGCCGACGAGCGCACCAACGCCCCGGCGACGCTCTCGATTTTTGAAAGCATCGGCACGCACGCCTTTCTCGACGTGCCGCTCATGCGTAACGGACAGCTGGCGGCGGTGCTGTTTGTGAACCACCCTGAGCCGCGGGCTTGGACTCCCGAGGCGCTCGAGCTTGCCGAGGAAACGGTCCGCCGGTTGTGGGACGCGGTCGAGCGGGCGCGCGCCGAGGCCCGCTTGCGTCGGAGCGAGGCCGAGCTCCTGCGCTGGAATCAGGAGCTGGAGCAGCGGGTCCGCCAGGAGGTCGCGGCGCGAGAGGAGGCTCAGGCCCGTCTTTCACACGCCCAGCGGATGGAGGCGCTGGGTCAGCTCGCGGGCGGCATCGCTCACGACTTCAACAACGTTCTCCAGTCGGTCGGCGGCGGCGCCCGGCTGATCGAGGCGAAGCCTGACGATCTGGCCCGAGTCCGGCGCATCGCGGGCATGATTTCCGAGGCGGCCGCTCGCGGCTCGTCGATCACCAGCCGTCTGCTGGCTTTTTCGCGGCGGGCCGACCTGCGCGTCGAGCCGGTTGACGCCGCGGAACTCCTGGCCGGCGTCCAGGAAGTGCTTTCGCACACGCTTGGCGCGGGCTTGACGGTCGAGGTCAAGGCGGCCGATGCGCTGCCCCCCTTTCTTACCGACAAGGGACAGCTGGAAACGGTGTTGATCAACCTTGCCGCGAATGCGCGCGACGCCATGGAGGGCCGGGGGGCCATTACCCTGACCGCAGAAACGGTCAGCGCCGGGCAAAGTGGAGAAACCTTCGCCCACTTGCCTCCCGGCCGCTATGTGCGTCTGTCTGTCGCCGACACCGGCTGCGGCATGACCCCGGAAGTCCTGGCCCGCGCCTCGGAGCCGTTCTTCACCACCAAGCCACGGGGAAAGGGAACGGGCCTCGGCCTCGCCATGGCGAGGGGCGTCGCGGAGCAGTCCGGCGGCGGGCTGCGCATCCGCAGTGCGCCGGGCGAGGGCGCCACGGTCTCGCTGTGGTTTCCCGCCGCCTCCGACGCAACGCAGAAGGCGCAGACGCAGTTTCCGTTTGCCGCGCGACCGCGGCGAGGGGCGCGCGAAGACTGCGCGCGCGTGCTTCTCGTCGACGATGAGGCGGCGGTCCGGGAAATCGTGGCGGAGCACCTGCTTCAGGCCGGCTACGCCGTGCGGACCGCGGTGGGTGGGGCGGAGGCGCTTTCGCTGATCGGCGGGGGCTGGCCGGCGGACCTGCTCATCGCCGATCTCTCCATGCCGGATATGGATGGGCTCACGCTCGTCGCCGAGGCGCAACGGCGCCGGCCCGGCCTGCCGGCCATCGTCCTGACTGGCTTCGCCACGGACGCCGCCGAGATCGCGATGCGAGGCGCCGTGTCCGGATCGTTCTCGCTGTTGCGCAAGCCGATCGACGGCGTCGCGCTCGCCGAGCACGTCGCGGCCCTGCTCGCCGGCGCCGAAGGGTCGGCCGGCGCAAACGAGATGTGAGCGCTTGGGGCGGCGGCCTCTCAGGACGCAACGGGACCAGCCGGCGCCGCTGTCGGGAGATTTCCTCCCAGGCTCAGGACTGGAGCGACGAGCGGGCCTTCGGCGGTCGTTTCGGCGCTCGCCGCTCGGGCGCAAAAGTCGACGGCGTCGGCAAGCGAGCCGAGGGTTGCGTCTGCGCGGGAGGCCTCCGCCATCGACGTTAAATTCGCGCTGCCCCAGAGACACACAGCGACGGGAATGTCGGTGAATTTTTTCCGCAACCGCCGCACCGAGTAGCGCACGGCGGCCAGGCTCCGGTGATCCAGGTAAAGGACGCAGATCGCGCAGACCCCGCTCGCATTCAAGGCGAAGATGCCGCCTGCGAGCGCCTCCGGACCAGCGAGCTCCGCCGAGACGCCTTTGCGCTGCAGGAGCTGAACCAGGATCGCGCAGGCGGCTCGCTCGAGCGGGTTCCGGCCGGCGACGCACAGCACCCGGCGCTCACGCTCCGGGTTCCGTTCGACAATGCCGGCCGTGGACTTTGGCGCGTCCCCTGGCGAAGGGCTTTCGCCGTCCTTGTCCTCAGCATCGACATGATCGGAAAGGTCGTCGACCACCCGTTCGACACAGTCGCAGACCTCGACCTGCCGGCCTCGCTCGAGCACGCCGCGCGTCACGTCGAACTGCGCCAGCGCCAGCGCCGGCAGCGCGACCTCCTCGTAATAGTCAATGAGCGGCATGGTCGCCAGAAGCGTTTCCGCCTGGTAGGCGACTTCGTCCGGGTCGGACGCGAGAATGCGCTGGTAAAAGCTTTGCACCGATGACAGAGGCGGCTTGTCGCCCAGCATCAGCTCGATGAAATTCAGGCTTTCGACGTGGCGGCCGAGCACCACCAGGCAGGCTGTGATCGGGGTCGAAAGGAGCAGACCCGGCGCGCCCCAGATCAAAGTCCAGAAGGCGGCCGCGACGATGATCGCCAGCGGCGAGAGACCGGTCGTATGGCCGAACAACCGCGGCTCGACGACCTGACCCGCAATCCCCTCGACGACAATGAAGAGCGCTGCGGTCTCGACGACCATGGTCCAGCCCGGGTCGACGGCGGCGGCAAGCGCGAGCGGCAGCGCGGCGGCGACAAAGGCCCCGATATAGGGAACAAACCGAAGGACCGCGCCGACAATTCCCCATAGGATGGGATTGGGGACGCCAATAAAGGTCATGCCGATCGCGATCGCGACGCCGAAAGATGCGTTGACGCCGGTCAGCGCCAGGAAGTAGCGGCTCAGGCGGAAGGCCGCATCGTCGAGCGCCTTCGTGGTGCGGTGAAGGTCGTGCGACCCGATCAGGCTGATGAACCGGTCGCGCAAGTCGCTCCGTTGCAGCAGAATGAAGACCACGAAGATGATGACGATTCCGGTCGTCGCCAGCGGTGGCAGGAGCGCCGAGACGATGCTTCGCAGGATCTCGACAGGGCCTGGCGCAGGCTGATGCACTTCCACTTCGAGCAAGCGCTGACCGGGAGACGTCGGCGTGGGGGTACTTGGAGGGGCCGCCCAAGTCGGGGCCGGTGATTTCACCAGATTGTTGTCGAGCCCCTGGATGGCGTCAGCGGCTTTCTCGACGACCCCCTTGCTGAAGGCGGAAGTCCTCACCGCTTCCAATTTCTTCTCGATGACAGCCTGGTATTGGGGCAGGTTGTCGCTGAGCTGGGCGACCTGCCTGCCGATCACGGCGCCAAGACCGATGAGGATGGCGAAGGCCAGCGCGACAGCGAGCAGAACGGAAGCGACTTTTCCGATCCTGAGACGCCTCAGCGCCGCAGTCACGGGCGCCAAGACGAAACTCAACAGCACAGCGATGGCGATCGGGACCAGCACGTCGCGGGCGAAATACAGCCCGAGCACGATGGCCGCGACGATGATAACCGTATCGGTCGCGTCGGCCCGCCTGCCGAGATCGGCCCGTGCGCCCGCAAACGGACTCAAAGCCTCGGCCGGGCTTTCGCGTTTGACATCCGGCATGATACGCCCCCGTGAGATGAAGACCCGCCGTCATTGCAGCGCGCCCTTGACGTTGAACGTTGGCGGAGACGTTTGGTTCTCTCCGTAAGGTCATGAAGACGGTTAGGCAAAAAAAGATTTTACTTGGCCGGCGATGCAGCGAGGTCAGGGTCGTCCAACGCGCAGCTGCCGGGGGCCTCGACTTCGCATTCTCGGCGCCCGGCTTCCGAACCGCCCTAAAGGTTCAGGAGGGCGTCGGACTCTTCGGGCTTGCCGGAAGCGCGTAGCCATCGCAGACTGATCTGAACCGACCGCAACCCGATGTTGACAAATGACAACAGGAGACGCGCATGATCGTCGGTGAATTCATGCAGACACTCAAAGACACTCAAGCGTTCGGCCTCTATACCTCCCTCAAGGCGATGCGGAGAAGATTCTTCGCTGGTACTACGGATCTCAGAATAGGACGTTTTGGCACCTTTACAATTCGTCCGCGGGATAGCGATTTCACGATTATTCGTCAGGTTTTTCGTGATCGCCAGTACGATAATTTCCCAACCTTTGTTCAGGCTCAACTCCGAGATACCTGCAAGGCGATCGTCGAATCAGGCAAGGTTCCAGTGATAGTCGACGCCGGAGCGAATATCGGCATGGCCTCGATCTGGTTCTGTAACGCTTTTCCGGCGGCCAAAGTCGTCGCGATCGAACCTCACAAAGACAATGTGTCTATCCTGCGAAGGCACACCTCGCATTATGCTCAAATCGAAGTCAAAGAGGCAGCGATAGGCGCTGAGGCTGGACACGTTACGGTGTTGAAGGGGGGCAAATCGGCGAGCGTCACAACCGAGCGTGCTGCCCACGGGTGCCCCGTGATAACGATCGACCAAGCCGTGGCCTCGGTCCCCAACGGCGTTCCGTTCATCGTCAAGGTCGACATCGAGGGGTTCGAACAGGATCTGTTCGGCTCCAACCTGGATTGGATTGACCGGTCCGCGGCAATTTTCATCGAACCCCACGACTGGATGTTCCCTGACCAGTCGACCAGCGAATCCTTTCAGCGCGCCATGGGAGCACGGCGGTTCGCGATCTACGTTAGCGGAGAGAATCTGCTATACGTGAACAGGGACATGCTTGCCCCCTTCAACGGCGCCGAGAAGTTGAACGTCGGTTCCGGAACTGCGTAGCGATACCCCATCGGACACGCTCAGCGCCTGCTGTCTGCAGGGTGTTGAATAACACCCACCACACTTGTTTGGCCCTCCCAAGCTCTGACTCGAGAATTGCGGGGCGACGGGAGATACGTCTCACGCCGCGCGCGAGTGGCGTGAGTCCGCCGCCGACATCAACGGGCCAAAGCAAGGGCGGCAGGAAGCCCGCTGATTTACGTATCCTTGTGCTGACCACCGCCTTCCCTGCGTCAATTTGTCCTCGCGTGTCGGGGCAGCCTGAGGAGTACAACCTAAGTTGCGGTCGTCTTCCTCGTCAAGTCCCTAAGTGGGGACCGGAAACGGATTCCTGTTGTATCTCTAGTCAAATTTTTTAATAGATGCTCCTTACTAAGCAAGCGGCTGCCAAAGGAGAGAATATCGGGAGCGTTTCGTGCAAACGATACATCAAAAGCTTGAGTCCTCTGGATGTAGACCAAGTGGTTTTGACTACCTCCGTATAACACTCGCGGTTTCTGTCGTATTCTGGCATAGTTTTGGCGTTAGCTATGGCGTTGGGTGGACGCATACAATTTTTCCTACGCCATGGCGAGTACTTATTTTCTTTATACTTCCATCATTTTTTTCACTTAGCGGATTTCTTGTTGCCGGAAGCTTAGGACGGTCACCGCTTCCTGTATTTGTAGGCCTAAGAGCGATTCGAATTATCCCTGCTTTAGCTGTTGAAACTGCGGTATCTGCATTTATTATTGGGCCGACGCTGACAGCGTTCACGTTGCCAAATTATTTCTCTGATCCTCTCACCTGGAAATATCTACATAACATTACTGGTCATAATATCCAATACGAACTTCCGGGATTGTTTTTGGACAATCCCATCAGCGGTAAAGTTAACGGCCAACTCTGGACTGTCCCGTGGGAATTGGTTTGCTATTTAACTCTTACGATCATCGCGTTATTCGGGGTAGGTAAAAACAAGTACCTCTTCTTAGGTTTCGGCTTTTTTGTACCATTGCTTCTTCAGGCAATCTACGTATATCATTTCCCAGATTATCAGCGCTTTACAGTATTCGGGTACGAAACAGGTCAATGCTTGGTCCTTTGCTTCCTTGCTGGAGTAGTAATGTATAAATTTAGAACCCTGCTGCCATACAGCGGCCTACTTGTTGTATCTGCAATACTCTTATTTATTATTGGTCTTTACAGTAACTACATTGACATTATTATACCAATTCCGATTGCGATTATTACAGCAACGATCGGAGCTACGAATGTTAAGAAGATCGCCATCATCCGATTTGGAGACATGAGTTATGGAATATACCTATATGGTTATGTTATTCAGCAAGCGGTTGCCAATTTCGGACCGATCGGCCGGAACTGGTACACGAATTTTCCGATCAGCATCGTCATTGCCGCCGCTGTTGCGACAGGATCCTGGCATTATATAGAAAAGCCTTGCCTAGCGCTGAAAAAGCCTCTGTTTTCGTATTACGAGAGGACACAACGATTTTGGTTGCTGGTGAAAATCAGTCTCCTTCATTCGCCTAGTCCGCCTGAATTGGTGAGTGGTAGAAAATGAGTTTACATAAGACGATGGAGAAGAAAAAAGTATTAATCACCGCTAACATGGGCGAGCCCTCGAGAACGGGCCTGCCGTCTTGAGATTCACACCGCGCGCGAGTGGCGTGGCTTGTCGGTCGCCTGGGCGAGATAGGCGTCGAACAGCGCCGCGACCGAGCGCACGAAGGGCCGGCCGCGCTCGCTCACCACGATCCGCCGCCCATCCCAGGACGCGAGCCCGTCCTCGATGAACTTGCCAACGCCCTTGCACGCGGCGTCAACGAGCGACGCCGGATCGGCGTCATGCTCCGCCGCAATCGCCCCGAGATCGACCTCGAGATCGCACATCAGCCGCTCGATCACATCGCGCCGCAGCCGGTCATCCGGGGCCAGCGCCACGCCGCGGACGGTCGCCAGGCGGCCGGCCTCGATCTCCCTGGCGTAGGCGGCGGCGGTCGGCGCGTTCTGCACGTAGCCTTGCGGCAGCGAACCGATCGCGCTTGCGCCGAAGCCGATCAGCGCCGGCGCGGCGTCGGTGGTGTAGCCCTGGAAACCGCGCTTGAGGCTACGCGCCGCCGCCGCCTTGGCCATGGCGTCGCTCGGGAGGGCGTAATGATCGAGCCCGATCGCGACATAGCCGCCCTCTTCGGTGAGGACGCGATGGATGGCGTTGAGCTGCGCATAGCGTTCCGCCGGCCCGGGCAATTGCTCGTCCGGGATCAGCGCTTGGTGCTTCTTCATCCACGGCACATGGGCATAGCCGAACACCGCGACCCGGTCGGCCTTGAGGTCGAGGGCGCGCCGCGCCGTGCTGGCGACGCCCGCCTCGGTCTGCAACGGCAAGCCGTAGATCAGGTCGAGATTGAGCGAGCCGACGCCGAGCGCGCGCGCGGTCTGCGCGCAGGCCTCCGTCTCCGCGTAGGACTGCATGCGGCCGATGGCGCGCTGAACGGACGGTTCGAGATCCTGCACGCCGAGGCTGATGCGGGTCACGCCCATCGGCTTCAGCGCATCCCGCCGGTCGTCGGGCAGCGAGGTCGGGTCGAGTTCGATGGCGATCTCGGCGTCGTCGCGGAAGGCGAACCGGTCCTTGAGCCGGTCCATCACGGCGATCAGGCAGTCGCCGGGAAGCGACGTCGCCGTGCCGCCGCCCCAATGGACGTGCGAAACGGCCGCGCGACGGCCGATCTGATCCGCGACCGCGTCGATTTCGCTCAGGAGCCGGTCGGCGTAGAGACGGTGCGAGGACTCGAGCCGGACGACCGAGGTGTTGCAGCCGCAATAGAGGCAGAGCCGGTCGCAGAAGGGCACATGCAGATAGAGCGACAGGGGCGTGTCGGCAGGCAGCTTCTGGAGCCAGCAGGCATAAACGCCCGGACCCACCGCGGGGCTGAAATGCGGCGCGGTCGGATAGCTCGTATACCGCGGCACGCGGCCGTCGTAACGGGCGACGAGGCGTTCGATGTCGAGGGCGGTCGGCGTCGTCGCGTCAGACATTACAATTGCCAAGGATGGTTCCCTGAAACGCCCGATGCAACCGTCCTGTCATCCCCGCGAAAGCGGGGATCCAGCGCCTTGGCACGGAGCCCCGCCGCCTATCGCCGGTTAGCCACGGTCGCCGCCCCGGATGCCTGCGTTCGCGGGCATGACAACGGTTGCAGGCGTCAAAATGTGCGGTCATGCGCTCAACCTTATCGTTTCGCAGCGCTTTTCGCCAGCAAGCAGGGCGCGGGTTGGGGCCAGCCGGCCGGTCTTCGCCTGCGGCGCATCGCCGCGAGCAAGGGTTGCGCGCCATGGCCCCTTACGCGGACAATGAGGATCGCCAACCGGGAGAAGGAGATATCGCGCGATGAGCCGCCACGAGCAATTCTACATCGGCGGCCGCTGGGTCGCGCCGCTCCGCCTGGAGACGCTTGATGTCATCGACCCATCGACCGAACAGCCGTTCACCCGGATCGCCGTCGGCTCGACGGACGATGTCGACCGCGCGGTCGCCGCTGCCCGCGCGGCCTTCGAGCCCTTCGCCCGCACCTCGCGCGAGGACCGCGTCGCGCTCATCGAGCGTATCCTCGATCGCTACCACGCCCGCGCCGCCGACCTCGCCGACGCGGTCTCGCGCGAGATGGGCGCGCCCCTGCCCTTCGCCCGCACGGCGCAAGTCTGGGCCGGCCGGGTGCATCTCGAGGCCACGATCGAGGCGCTCAAAACCTATCAATTCAGCCGCCTCCGCGACTCGACGATGATCGCCCGGGCGCCGGTCGGCGTCGCCGCCCTGATCACTCCATGGAACTGGCCGCTGAACCAGATCGTCTGCAAGGTCGCCCCAGCGCTGGCCGCCGGATGCGCGGTCGTCCTGAAGCCGAGCGAGATCGCGCCGATCAGCGGCCTGATCTTCGCCGAGATTGTCGAGGCGGCGGAAGCGCCCGCCGGAATCTTCAACCTGGTCAACGGGGCGGGGCCGGAAGTCGGCCAGGCGTTGGCGGCCCACCCCGGCGTCGACATGGTCTCGTTCACCGGCTCGACCCGGGCCGGAATTCTGGTCGCCAAGGCGGCGGCGGACGGGGTGAAGCGCGTGACGCAGGAACTCGGCGGCAAGTCGCCGAACCTGATTCTGCGCGATGCAGATTTTGCGGCTGCGGTCGGCGAGGGCGTCCGGTCGTGCTTCGTCAACAGCGGCCAATCCTGCGACGCCCCGACCCGCATGCTCGTGCCGGCTGAGCGGCATGACGAGGCGCTGGCCATCGCCGCGGCGGTCGCTGACGGCCTCAAGGTCGGCGACCCACGCGCGCCCGGCGTCGATCTCGGGCCGGTCGTCAGCCAAGCCCAGTTCGACAAGGTCCAGCGCCTGATCGAGGCCGGGGTTCGCGAGGGCGCACAGCTCGCGGCCGGCGGCCTGGGCCGGCCGCCCGGCCTCAATCGCGGCTACTTCGTCCGTCCCACGATATTCGGCGGCGTGCGGCCTGAGATGACGATTGCGCGTGAGGAAATCTTCGGTCCGGTCCTGTCGATCCTGAGCTACGAGGACGAGGACGAGGCGGTCCGCATGGCCAACGATAGCGAATACGGGCTCGCGGCCTATGTCTCCTCGACCGATCTCGACCACGCCCGCGCGATCGCCTCGGGGCTGCGCGCCGGCACGGTCAACCTCAACTACCCGGCCTGGGACGTGCGCGCTCCGTTCGGCGGCTTCAAACGCTCGGGCAACGGGCGTGAATACGGCGAATTCGGCATCGACGATTATCTCGAGTGGAAGGCCGTCGTCGGCTACCACTGATTTGGCCTTTGTGCCGACTATGCGCCGTCGCAAAAGCAGGATAGGGCGAAAGCATGTTCACGCTCGACGATCTCGCTGAGATCATCGACCGGCGCGCGGAGGCGTCGGCCGAACAATCGTACACGCGCAGTCTGTTGGACAAGGGCGTTGCGCATTGCGCGCGCAAGTTCGGCGAAGAGGCGATCGAACTGACGGTCGCTGGGGCGGCTCAGGACGAGTTCGCCGTGCGGGCGGAGGCGGCCGACGTGCTGTATCATCTTCTGGTGCTTTTGCGCGTGAGAGGCGTCGCCTTCGACTCGGTCGTGCGCGAACTGGAACGCCGGACGCGGCAAAGCGGCCACGAAGAAAAGGCGGCCCGCGAGGCCTGAAGGGGCGGTGACGCGAGGGAACGACATGGATCAACTGGTCAAGCGCCCGCCGGCCGTCTCCCCTTTTCGCCGGTTCACCCGGGACGAATGGGCGACGCTGCGCGCCGACACGCAACTCACCCTGACGATCGACGATCTGCGCAAGCTGCAGTCGACCCATGATCCGATCTCGATCGACGAGGTCGTCGCCATCTACCTGCCGCTGTCGCGTCTGCTGGCGCTCTATGTCGCGGCGACCCAGGGCCTGTTCAAGGCGACGCAACGCTTCCTCGGCGCGACCGACGGTAAAGTCCCCTACATCATCGGGATTGCCGGCTCCGTCGCCGCCGGCAAGTCGACCACCGCGCGCGTCCTGCAGGCGCTGCTGACGCGCTGGCCGAACACGCCCAAGGTCCAGCTCGTAACCACCGACGGATTCCTGCAGCCCAACGCTGAACTCATCCGGCAGGGCATCATGGACCGCAAGGGCTTCCCGGAGAGCTACGACGGCAGTGCGCTGATCCGCTTCCTGTCGGCGGTGAAGGCCGGCGAGCCGCATGTCGCGGCGTCGGTCTATTCGCACCTGACCTACGATATCGTGCCCGACGAGACGACCATGGTCGACCGGCCGGACATCCTGATCGTCGAAGGCATCAACGTGCTCGCGCCGAACCGCCTCGTGCGCGACGGCAAGGAGGTGCCGTTCGTCTCCGACTACTTCGATTTCTCGATCTTCCTCCACGCCGACGACGCCCTGCTCGAGCACTGGTATATCGAGCGGTTCATGGGGCTCAGGGATACGGCCTTCCGCGATCCGCGCAGCTACTTCCGCCAATACGCCGATCTCGACGACGCGGAAGCGGAGGCGACCGCGCGCTCGATCTGGATGCGGATCAATCTGGTGAACTTGCACGAAAACATCCTGCCGACCCGGCCGCGCGCCGATCTTCAGCTGACCAAGGGCGCGAGCCATCGGATCGAGGAAGTGGCGCTGCGCAAGCTTTGAGCGGGAAGCTGATCGGCCAAATGGACGGGGGCTCGCACTCTCCCAACAGGCGGAGGAGAGCCGGCCCAGTCGCCCCGCAGAGCCAATTCAGCGGGCGCGTGATCACACGGGCCGAGCCGCATCGTCTTCTTTTTTCTAGATTGATGGCGACATTCTCTTGCGTATTTCAGAAGTAGCGGCTAGAGTGATCCTGTCGCCCCCCGGATCGAACCCCTGATGCCGCTCGTCGTTTTCGCGTCCGTCCTCTGTGGCATTGCGTGGATCGCTGGGATCGCCCCGGTCATGGGCGCTGCAGCCATTCTTGCTGGCGTGGCGCGCCGTCTCTCGATCGTCTCGCGGTCTTCGCGACCTGCCTTAAACATGGCGGAAATACGGCGAAAGACCCCTCTTCAAGCCCCTGCGAATCAGGATCTTGCGGCTAAGCCCCTGAAATCGAATGGCCGCGCTCCAAAAGCGAACAACTGGATCGCGCATTTTGGCCTCAAAAACGGGGATTATGGGCCCAAATTGCCTCCTATTCGTCCCGCAAACCGGCCTTCGCGCGCGATTTCCGGCGCCTTTTGCAGTCGGAAGGGCGGTCTTTTTGCTCGATTCGCGACCGCGCTCGCTGGTCTAATGATGGCGGCGGCGCCCGTCTTCGCCGAGACGCCGCCTCCATGCGGCGGAAAGGATCTCAGCCATGTCGCCGGCCTCGCTATAGCCGAGGCGGGCCGCGCCGACGACCTCCTCAACGCCGATGGACTTCTCTGGCGGGTCGACAAGGGGGGCCTTCCGCCCTCCTACCTCTTCGGCACGATCCATTCGACCGACGACGGCGCGCTGACCACCGCGCGGCGGGCGGCCGAGGCGATTCCGGGCGCGAAGGTCGTCGTCACCGAGCTCGGCGGTCCGATCGACGCGGTGGAGAAGGCCAAGATCGGCGCCGAGATGCTCGCCCAGGCGCTGGATCACGACCACGACACCTTTGTCGAGCTTCCCGACGAGGATCGCGCCGCAATCGAGAGCATGATCGGCGAGCGCGGTTATCCGATCCCATTCGCGCACCATCTCAGACTTTGGTTCCTCGCGATCCTGACCGCTGCGCCGGAATGCGAAGCCAAGCGCGAGGCGCTCGATTTGCCGGAGGTCGACCAATTCCTGGCGGAGCGGGCGAAGGCGGCGGGCGTAAGGGTGGTCGCGCTGGAAACGCCGCAGGAGCAACTCGACGCCGTCGCATCGATCAAGCCCGAGCTCGCTGCCGCGCTGCTTGCCGTCGCCGCGCGCGAGCCGGAGATGAACGACGACGTCTACGCCACCCTCCTCAAGCTCTACGGCGAAAGCCGGCCGGCGGAGATCCTGGCCGTCGGCGATGCGGTCGGCGGCGTCAGCGCGAGCGAGCGCGCGGCCGAGGACGCGTTCACCCGCCTCTTGCTTGTGGAGCGCAATGCGATCATGGCCGAGCGCCTCGCCCCGTTCCTCAAGGCCGGCGGCGCCTTCGTCGCGGTCGGCGCGCTGCACCTCACCGGCAAGGACGGTCTCGTCGAGCGCCTGCGGGGCCTCGGCTATACGGTCGCCAAGGTCTGGTGATCGTCACTCGCCATACGGGGTCCAGATCGCCTTGACTTGGGCGGCGCGACGTAGGAACGGCCGCCTCGGCGTGCAGCCAGTCCACCTGCGAGATTTGGTCCAGGTTGCCTTGAGGTTTCCGGCGGAGGCGGCTTCGACCTTCGCCGCGCCGGCCGGATCGCCGATGTCCCGGACGGCCCAGGGGCGAGCACAGGCACCCGTCAGACTCAACCGCTCAAGCCAGCCCGAACAGCTCGTCCACGGCGATGTCAAGGCCTGGCGGGTCGAGCCGAAGCGGGCCTGCAGTGAGAATACGCGTCTCGATCAGGTCGCCTTGGCCGCGCCGATGATGGACGGCCGTCCGGCGCTCCGGGTCGAGTATGAGGTAGTGGGCCACGCTTGGCAGCGAGAAATAGCCCGCGAGCTTCACCCCGTGGTCGCGCCCCGCCGTAGCCTCGGACAGGACCTCGACCACAATAACCGGGTTCGGGATTTCGATGGCGTCTGGCGGCAGGCGCGGGCCGCAGTAGACAAGCGCGTCCGGCTCAAAGGCCGTTCGCGCGGACACGCGCACCGTTGCGCCGTCCGGAAGGGCCTGGCACGGAATGCCGGCACGATCGACGGCGCGGCGCAACGCGGCCCATGCCTCGCCTTTCGACACGACATGCGCCACCCGCTCCGGCGCCATGGCGACAGGGCGGCCGTCGATGAGCTCCCAGCGCCCATCCCGTTCCTCGGCCCAGCCGAGGAACTCTTCGACAGTCATCAGTGTCTCGGCAACGGTCGCCATGGAGCGCAGACTACCATGTCCGGCTGCGCCCGGTCACGCCCAAGCGGCGGCATGCTCATCTTGGCGCGAACAGCTCCTCGACAAAGAAAGCGAGACCCGGCGGATCAAGGCGCAGCGGTCCGTCCGTCACGACCTGCGATTCGATGGTCCCGCCCCTGCCCCTCTGGTGGCGGACGACAATGCGGCGTTCCGGATCGACGATGAGATAGTGGGCGACGCTCGGGACGGAAAAGTAGCCGGCGAGCTTCGGCCCCTGGTCGCGCTCAGCCGTTCCGTCCGAGAGGACCTCGACCACGATCACCGGTTCCGGGATCTCGACCATATCGCGCTCCACGCGCGGACTGCAGTAGACGACAGTGTCCGGCTCAAACGCCGTATCCGGCGAAATGCGGACGATCGCCCCGTCCTTCGTAACGTGGCAAAGGGCGCCGACATTGCGGATGGCGCTCTTCAGGGCGGACGCCACCTCCCGCTTCGTTTCCGTATGAAGCGGACGCTCTGGTCTCTTTTCGACGAGCTCGCCGTGGAACAGCTCCCACCGCCCCTCGCGCCCCGCGGTCCAGCCGAGGAATTCGTCCACGGTCATTCGTCCGTTCCCCGTGACGCCCAGGATGATCCTCCGAGCGTTCCCCTAGGACAATCGTTTACCACTGTTCGCGGCGACGGAAAATACGGCGCCGGCGATCACAATCTCCCAAGGATCTTGTCGAGGAAGGCGTTGGTCTTCCGACCTGGTGCAGCCCCGGGTACGTCTGCGGGTGGGACGGGAACGTCGGAAGCGGACGGAGCGGCACGGGGACGGCCAGCGGGCGACGCCGCGGGCGTCAGGTCGACCGGCGGTCCTGCCGCCAACGGCGCGCCCCCGCCGCGGCCGCCCGACCGGGGGAGCAATGCGGGGGACTGCGGCTGCCCGGCGCCTCCCCCGGCGAAAGGCGCGAGAAGCGGCGCGAACGGGTTCGGCGGCCCGCTCTGCCAGACGCCGCCGGGGAGCGCTGCGACCGGCGCGCCCTGATGCGCGGCCTTCATGAACCGGCTCCAGATCTCCACCGGGAGATTACCGCCGGATACCTTCTTGGTCGGGCTGTCGTCGTCGTTGCCGAGCCAGACCGCCGTGACGAGATAGCTCGTGTAGCCAACGAACCAGGCGTCGCGGAAATCCTGGCTGGTGCCAGTCTTGCCCGCCGCTTGCCAGCCTGGCAGCTCGGCTTTGCGTGCGGTGCCGGTCAGCAGCGTCTCCTGCATCATCGCATTCATCATCGCCACGTATTGCGGGTCGATGACGCGGCCGAAATTGGCGTTGCGTCTTGTGTAAAGAAGCTTGCCGTTGGCGGTGCGGACCCTCGTGATGACGTGCGGCTGGACGCCGATGCCGCCGTTGGCGAAGGCAGCATAAGCCGAAGCCATTTCGAGAGGCGTCACCGCCGACGTTCCGAGCGCGATCGTGGCGTTCGGCTCGAGCTCGGAGGTGATCCCCAATCGGTGGGCGGTCTCGCAAACCGTCTTGGGTCCAACCTCGAGGCCGAGGCGGACCGCCACCGTATTGAGCGACAGCGACAGCGCCTTGGTCAGCGTCACGGGACCGAAATACTCGCGGCTGTAGTTCTCCGGGCTCCAGCCCTTGACCGAGATCGGCGCGTCCTCGCGCACCGTGTCGGGGGTGAGCCCCTTTTCCAGCGCCGCCAGGTAAACGAACGGCTTGAACGACGATCCAGGCTGCCGCTTGGCGGCGACGGCGCGGTTGAACTGGCTTTCGGCGTAGCTTCGGCCGCCGACCAGCGCTTTGACCCCGCCGCTCATCGGATCGACGGCCACCAGCGCGCCCTGGCCGACGCCAAACTTCGCCCCCTTGGCGTTGAGTTCGTCGGCGAGGGCGCGCTCCGCTTCGGCTTGCATCGAAGCGTTGATTGTGGTGGTCACGACGATGTCCTCGTCGATCGCGCCGACCGTGTCGTCGAGCGCGTCCATCACATAGTCGGCGGCGTAGTTGATCGAGCCCGCCGACTTGTCCCGCCATATCTGGGCCGGATTGGCGAGCGCCATCTTGGCCTGCGCCTCGGTGATGTGGCCCTGCTCGGCCATGGCGGTGAGGACCTGCGCCGCCCGCTCGGCGGCGCCGGAAGGATTACGGGTCGGCGCGAGTTTTGACGGCGATTTCATCAGCCCGGCGAGGAGAGCGGCTTCCGACAAGCTGTCGAAGCGCGCGCTCTTGCCAAAGTATTTTTCCGACGCCGCCTCCACCCCGTAGGCGCCGGCGCCGAAGTAGACCCGGTTGAGGTAGAGTTCCAGGATCTGGTCCTTGGAGTAGCGGCGCTCAAGCCACAGCGCGAGAATCGCCTCCTGGACTTTGCGCGACAGCGTCCGTTCCTGGGTCAGAAACAGGTTTTTGGCAAGCTGCTGGGTCAGGGTCGAGCCGCCCTCCACCGCGCCGCCGCCCACGATATCGCGTAAGAAAGCGCGCGCCGTGCCGAGGGGGTCGATGCCGATATGGGAATAGAAGCGCCGGTCCTCGATGGCGATGAAGGCCTTTGGCAGATAGGGCGGGAGGTCGATGAGCCGCACGGCCGGGCCGCCCGAGTCGCCGCGATTGGCGATGAGCGTCCCGTCGTCAGCGAGGATGGCGATGTTGGGTGGGCGCTTCGGCACCGCGAGCTGGTCGATAGGCGGAAGCTGGCTGGCGTAATAGGCGACGACGCCCCCGAGACCGATGACGGCCCAGACGCCCGCGACAGCTGTCCAGTAGACGAGACGGCCGAAAACGGCGCCGATCAGAGGGCGCCTGCGCCCCCTTCGGCTGCGCGAGTGCGGGTTGGCGGGCTTCGCGCGGCGAGCGGTCGCTGGACGGTCGGCGGGGTCTGCGCGCAATTCGAAATCCTCGCTGCGCTCGCCCGGCCAGTCGAGGCGCGGCTCGATTCGCGCCCGGTTTTTCCCGCCGCCTCGGCCAAACATGGCTTTCCTGCTCGCCGGCGCCAAAGCCTTCGAAGTCGGCCGCGCGCGCCTCACGCAGGGAGAGAGGCTAAAGGGGGCGATTTAAGGGCTGGTAAAGGTTTCGAGATTCGCGAGCGAATTGGTTAAGGACAAGCAGGCGAGCCGACCGCGGGCGAAATCGACCTCGGCGGGCCGGGGCGGTCTTGCGCTTACCCAGTCGCCTTGGCAAAGTCCGGCCCCCTTGCCGCGTGTCGCGCATGGGGACGAAGATGTAGCGGAAGTGTTGCGATGAAGGTCACCATCGAGCGTTCGGTCCTGCTTAAGGCTCTGGGGCACGTTCATCGGATCGTCGAGCGCCGCAACACGATTCCGATTCTCGCCAACGTGCTGATCGAAGCGGCCGACGGGAAGCTGGCGTTAAAGAGCACCGACCTCGACCTGGAGGCGACCGAGCAGGCGCCGGCCGACGTCGCGCAGCCCGGCGCGACGACCGTACCGGCGCATGTCATCTACGACATCGTGCGCAAGTTGCCCGAGGGGGCGCAGGCGAGCCTCGAGATTGCCGGCGACACCGGGCAGCTCCTGTTGCGCTCGGGCCGCTCGCGCTTCTTTTTGCAGGCGCTGCCGGCTTCCGATTTCCCGGACCTGACCTCGGGCGAGTTCTCGCACCGCTTCACGTTGCCGGCGATCGAACTGAAGCGTCTGATCGAGAACACCCAGTTCGCCATCTCGACCGAAGAGACGCGCTACTACCTCAACGGTATTTTCCTCCATACGGTCGAGGTCGACGGCAAGGCGATGCTGCGGGCGGTGGCGACCGACGGCCACCGGCTGGCGCGCGTCGAGACGCCCGCGCCAGAGGGCGCCGTCGGCATGCCAGGCGTGATCGCTCCGCGCAAGGCGGTCAACGAAGTGCTGAAACTCCTGGAAGATCTGGCCCAGGACGTGCGGATCGAGATTTCGCCCGCCAAGGCGCGCTTCCAGTTCGGGGACGTCGTGCTCACGACCAAGCTCATCGACGGCACCTTTCCTGACTATCAGAGGGTCATCCCGGCCGGCAACGACAAGCGCCTCGTGGTCGACAAGGAGCCGTTCGAAAAGGCGGTGGACCGCGTCTCGACGCTGTCGTCCGAGCGCGGCCGAGCGATCAAGCTGTCGATCGCCGACGGACGGATGACCCTTTCGGTCAACAACCCGGACTCAGGTTCGGCGAGCGAGGAGATCGAGGTCGACTACGATTCGACTCCGATCGATATCGGTTTCAATGCCCGCTACCTGCTCGACATCATCGGCCAGCTTGCCGGCGACACCGCCCTCATCAAGATGGCCGACCCCGGCTCGCCGACGCTGATCCAGGACCGCGACGGAGCGAACGCGCTCTATGTGCTGATGCCGCTGAGGGTGTGACGGATCATCCGGCAGCTTCGTGGGTTGTCCGTCACGATCGCGGACCGCGATCGCGCTGATCGCTAACGGCGGTAGCGCCGATTGGAGGCGACCATGACATCCACTTGGAAACCACACGAGAAGCATGGCGAACTGACCGAGCGAAGCGATTTGCCGGACAGCGTCTATGCATTCCCCAAGCAACGAAAGGAGCCGATGACCGACGCGCGTCACGTCCGGAACGCGATCGCCCGTTTTGATCAGGTGACCGACGTGTCGGACGACGATCGGGACCTTGGCTTCGCCAACATCAAGAGGGCCGCCGAACACTACGGCGTCGACATGACGGAGACGGACTGGCGCCAGCTGGGCCGGACGTCTGGCACCGGCCGCACGGCGGCGGATCGCAGGGAATCGGCGCGCGAGGCGGCGGCCACCCGGCGGAAGCACGAGGAGCGCAGGCGGTAAGGAGCGAGCGCGGCGCACCCGGCTCCGCCTCGCTCTTGCCAGCCCGTTCCCTTCGCTCGCAAGATTTGGATTTCCTCAGGGCTCCGCGGGGAGAGCCCGCGGCTCCGCGAATTTCCGGCCTATTGCGAGTTGAAGTCTCTTGGAATTCCTTGGATTCTCTCGTCCGAAACGAGGCTTTTCAGTGGGTTACAGGAGGACCGGAGGCAATTTATTTTTTTCCCGAGGCCCCCTCCCGCACGCGACAATAGGAGCGACCGCATTCGATCCGGAATTGACTGGGCTGACGTTCCCCGCCGACCGCGAAGGGCGGGCGCATTGCAAATCGGAATGCAGGTCCATCTGGTGATGGTCCGATTCTGGTATTGTTGATTATACTAATCCACATTTCCGTTTTTTGCAAGAGATTGTCGATCAGGCGTCTTTGCGTTCAGCGGGGCGCGCGTCCCGAAGACCTTTTCCCGGAGCGCGATGGAAGACGGCCGCAATTGAACGGGCGCGCCATACCACAATTTGCGCTACCGCTGCCCGGCGCCCGTCGACGCCGGGGCCGTGTAGCTCCGCTCGATGACCTCACGCATGGCCTTGCGCGACGCCGCCGTGTCGCCCGCCTCGTCCTCGACACGTCGCGCCTCGGTCGCCAACTCTTCGTCCTTGATCGCCTCTCGAATCCAGCGCGAAACGTCGTGCGCCTCGAGGTGATGGCGCCAAGTGCCCTCGTCGACCCCGTCGGCGATCTGCAGGAAGATCGTCAGGTTCGGCGCCCTAAGGTTCAAGGCCTTGTCTGGCCCGCGGAAATAGAAGCTCTTGTCCTCGCCGAGCTCGCCCTCGGCGTATTTGCGCGTATGGCGGTCCATCTTGGCGGCTGGCGCGCGCGCGCCGCGACGAATTCGGGCGCCTTGTTCGATTGCAGGTTCCAAAAGAGCGCGCGTCCGGGCTCCGCCGGCCCCTCCGGCAGCGGCGGCGCCTCCACCGAAAGCGCCTGGCAGAATGCGCGGATCGTGTCCGCGGGCCGGGTCCCGACCGCGAAAACGTCCTCCACGCCCTGCAACGCATGGGCCGCGACCGCTTCGGGATCGACCGTGACGAGGATCGCAGGGAGGCTCAACGGCGCCCCGCTTGCGCTGACGTCCCGCTCGGCGGGGAGGACGTGATGGGCCTCGTCCACCACAATCCAGTGCGGGTGGCCGGTGCGTCCGCGCAACTCGGCCAGCGCCGCGACGAGTCCGGCGAACGCCGCCGGCCGGTCTTCAACGCTGACGGCGAGCAAGTTGACGACCAAGCTCTGCTCCGGGCGCTCGAGAGCTTTGAGCATCTCTGACAGAAGCGGCGGCCCCTTCACGTCGCCCAGCGCAACGGTCGACGGCAGGTTCGCGTAGTCGCCCTCGGGATCGAACACGCAGACCTGGAAGCCGCCCGCGATGACGCCTTCGATCAGCGCCGTCGCCAGCGTCGACTTGCCGCCCCCCGAAAGCCCGGCGATCAGCGCGCCGCCCCCATGCGGTCGCATGAACACGGCCGATCCGTCGGGTCGGCGGCCCCCCTGAACGAGTCCGCGCTCCTTGAACGGGGCGAAGGCGTCCAGGTCCTTTTCGAGCACCAGGTCGATCAGCTCGACCACGCCAGCGCCGCCGGCGCTCTCCGTGACGAAGTCGGCCTCCTCCTTGACCGCTGGCAGCGCGTTCGCGACGGCGACGGAAAATCCAGCGACTGGATGAAGGCGTGGTCGTTTTCCGCGTCGCCGACCGCCACCACATTGTGTTCGGAGAGGCCCAGGTCTTCGAGCGCGGCCTTAAGGCCGCTGGCCTTGTTCACCCCGGACGGCAGGATCATCACCGCGCCTTTGTTGAACACGATCTGCAGCTCGAGCCCGAGGTCGCGAATGGCTGCGAGCGCCGCGGCCTCGTTGGGCTCCCAGGTGGCGACGATCGCCCGTCCGACAGACAAAGGCGCAACGCCCTCGCCGCGAAGTCGGGCGACGAATTCCGGCGAAGGCTCGGCCGCGAGCGGACGTTCCTGCTTTGTCGTCGGATCGTAAAGCAAGGCGCCGTTTTCCGCCACCACCCGTTCGAACAGGTCAAGTCGAGGACAGACGTCCATCAGATCGGGAAGTTCGCGACCGGTGACGAGCAGGAGCTTGCGTCCCGAACGCTTGAGGCGCTCAAGCGCTTGGACGGTCGCCTGATCGACGATTCCGTCATGCGCCAGCGTGCCGTCGTAGTCGCTCGCCAGACAGACGATGTACATCGGGTCCCCCTCCGGAAAGACCTAACGCGGGTCCGGCCGTCCGGGTTCCGGGCGAGCCGAGGCGGGAGTTCTTCGCGATCGACTTTGCAGCGACTTCAGCCACTGCGTGGCAGCCTTCTCCTGGGCGGCAAGGACGCCCGCGCTACAAGCAAAGTCTTAACCGCCGGCGTGCTAATCGGGATCGTACCCCAAAGGCTGCCTTCCGATGACGATTCTTCCCGCAAATCGACAACACCTTCCTTTCCTTGGATCTATTCGCGCACGACTCCTGGGAATAATCGGTCTCTTCGGCGTCGCGCTGATCGCCGTGGTCGCCGCGCTGGCGTGGCTGGCCGCGTGGGACATCTACGCCGGCCGGCAGGACGAGCTGAGAACCGTCGTCGAGGTCGCCACTAAGGCGGTCCAACAGCAATATGACGAGTTCAAAAAAGGGACAATCTCGGAAGCCGAGGCGCAGCAGCGCGCCAAGGCGAGTGTCCGCGCGATGCGCTACAACGGCGATGATTATTTCTTTATCTTGGACAAGGACATTGTTCAGCTTGTCCACGGCGCCCGGCCCGATCAGGAAGGTAAAAATCAAACAAAGCAACAAGATGGGGCCGGTAAATATCTCGGTGTCGCCCTGCACAAGATGGCCACGGAGCAGGGCCAGGGATTCGTCGATTATGAATACGCCAAGCCGGGCGCCGCGATGGATCTGTCGTCGCCGAAACTGTCGTACGTCAAGCTGTTCGCGCCCTGGCAATGGACGATCGGCACTGGCGTGTACGTCGACGACATTGAAGCGACGGTCCGGTCGCGAGTGCTGTGGACAGCCGCGGCGGCGCTGGCGTTGCTGATCGTCATCGGCGGCTTCGCCGGCCTCGTCATGGTCCGCCTGTCGAATCGCCTCAACGCCTTGAGCGCGGCGATGACAGCGTTGGCGTCGGGCAACAACGATGTCGCGCTGCCCGCGGTCGCCGGCGCTGATGAAGTCGGCGACATGACGCGTGCGGTTCAGGTGTTCAAGGACAACGCGGCGCAGCGCGCCCGGCTGGAAGCCGAAGCGCTGGCCAATCGCACTCAGGCCGAGCGCGAGCGCGAGCGCGTCGCCGCGGAACGGGCCAAGGCCGCCGAGGAGCAGGCGGAAGTCGTGCGCCGTCTGGGCGCCGGCCTGAAGGATCTTGCGGGCGGCGACCTGATGGCGCGGCTGGGCGAGGGCTTCACCCCGGCTTACGCGCAGATTCGTGACAATTTCAACGAGGCGGTCGCCCGGCTGAAGGGCGTCGTCCTGTCGGTTGTCGAGAGCGCTCACGCGATCCAAACGGGCGCGCAGGAGATCTCCACCGCCTCCGACGATCTCGCCCGCCGCGCCGAGCAACAGGCCGCGGGTCTCGAGGAGACCACAGCGACGCTCGGCGAAGTGACCACGGCGGTGAAGAAGTCGGCCGAAGGCGCCGGCCACGCCCAGCAGGTGGTGACGGCGGCCGACGCCGACGCCAAGCAGAGCGCCGTGGTCGTGCGCGAGGCGGTCGAGGCGATGAACACGATCGCCAAGTCCTCGCTGAAAATCAGCCAGATCATCGGCGTGATCGACGAGATCGCGTTCCAGACCAACCTGCTGGCGCTCAACGCCGGGGTCGAAGCGGCCCGGGCGGGAGAGGCGGGACGGGGGTTCGCCGTGGTCGCCTCCGAAGTGCGCGCGCTCGCTCACCGTTCGGCCGAAGCGGCCAAGGAGATCAAGGCGCTGATCTCCGATTCGACCGGCCAGGTCGACAAGGGCGTCGATCTGGTGGCGGAAACCGGCCGGGCGCTCGAGCGCATCATGGGGCAGGTCGCCGAGATCAATGTCGTGGTCGGCCAAATCGCCGCCGGGGCGCAGGAGCAATCCACCGCCCTGCAACAAATCAACAGCGCGATCGACGAGATGAATCAGGTGACGCAGCAAAACGCCGCGATGGTCGAGGAGTTCGACCGCGGCCGGCCATTCGCTCTCCGACGAATTCCACCCGGCTGGCGAAATTGGTCGGCCAGTTCCGGACCCGGCAGTCGGGCGACGAAAGGCCGATGGCGCGCGCGGCCTAAAGGCTCAAGGCCGCGCAGTCGCCGGCGACGCCGGCGATGACGCGGTTGACCCGATCTGGATTCGCCTGCTCACGCGGATGTCCGGGATGTTCAGCGACGGCTTCGACGGCCGCACGAAGGCCGGCGCCTCGAGGGCCGGCTGCGGCCTCGCGCGCGGGGCCTGCGCCGTTTGCGCCGAGTCCGACTGCAGCGCGAATTCCCCCGCCACGATCAGCCCCGCCGCAATCAACGGCGCCGCCAGCCGTCGCCCGGCACTCCGCCGGATTTCGTCGGCATGGACTGCGCGGTCGCGGCGTACGACGAAATCACGATGTCCCGACATGCCGCCCCCTAGCCGCATCATGCAGGCGTAGATCGGTCGCTTCGCGTCGCTCGCCTGCTTATTGAACGGCTCAATGATCATCCGGACGTAGGCCACGCGCAATTGGGGATTTTACTTATTCGAGTGCGAGCTTAGAACGTTCGTTCCGACGGCCTCGGCACGGACGGGAGCCGTGGCCCTTAAGGGAAAGCTCAGTTCCTCTCAACGTTCAGGAACATCCTCACCAGTTCGGAAAAGCTGCCGGCCTGCGTCTTCTTCATCACGTTCGCGCGATGGACTTCGACGGTCCGCGGGCTGATGCCCATCTCGTAGGCGATGATCTTGTTGGGCTGTCCTCTCACCAGCCGGTCGAGCACCTCGGTCTCGCGCGCGGTGAGCGTGGCGAGCCGCGCCTGCGCCTCCTGGGCGCTCAGGACGTTACGTTGCGAGTTGCGCCCGACTTCGAGCGCGCGCCAGACGGCGTCGATCAGATCGGCGGCCTTGAACGGCTTTTCCAGAAGGTCGACCGCGCCGCTTTTCATCGCGCGCACCGCGAGCGACACATCGGCGTGGCCGGTGACGACGATCACCGGCATCGCGAGTCTCAACCTCGCGATCTCGGCCAAGAGCTCCATGCCGCTCATCCCGGGCATGCGCACGTCAGTGATGACGCAGCCCGGCGCAGCCGTATCGAGGGCGGCGATGAACCCGTCGGCGGACGCGTAAGTCCGCACCTGCAGCCCTTCATTGGCAAGGAACATCTCAATGGCATCGCGAACGGCGTCGTCATCGTCGATCACGTGGACCGTCGGCAGTGCGTTCATTCGTCGGCCTCGGCGGCCGCAAGCGGCAAAGTGAAACTGAAGATGGTTCCCCCCTTCGGATTCGGTTGAGCCCAAATCCGCCCGTAATGAGCCTCGACGATCGACTTCGAGATCGACAGGCCAACCCCCATTCCGGTCGCCTTGGTCGATGTCACCGGCTCAAACAGGCGCTCCCTTACGGCGTCGGCGAGACCGGGCCCGTTGTCGGATACGTCGCAGCGGATCGTATCGCCGCCTTCGACCGAGGTCGAGACCGCGACTTGGCCTTGTGGCGCCGTTCCCACCGCTTCGCGCGCGTTGCGGATGAGATTGGACAGCACCTGACCGATCTGCACCGGGTCCATCACGACGTCGTCGCGCGCGGCGGACAGTTCGAGCGTCAGCGCCGACGCTTGCATCCTGGCGCCCGAGGCGGGCTCGACGGCGACCTTGGCGATCAGCGCGTGCAGGCTTTGATAGGTCTTGTCGGGCTCGCCGTGCCCGACAAAGGCCCTCAAGTGGCCGATGATGTCGCCCATCCGCTCGACTTGCGCCCAGGCGCGCGCGACCGCCTCCTCGATCGG
Organism: uncultured Alphaproteobacteria bacterium; assembly: GCA_963770035.1. Taxonomy (GTDB): domain Bacteria; phylum Pseudomonadota; class Alphaproteobacteria; order Rhizobiales; family Beijerinckiaceae; genus Roseiarcus. Next base: position 123,833 of record CAVYON010000010.1, read on the forward strand.
GGCGAACCGGCCTTCGCCGCCGCTTTTCGCCAGCATGCGCTGCGCGGTCTCGAGGTAGGCCCCGATCGCCGCCAGCGGCTGATTGAGCTCGTGCGCAAGGGCGCCGGCCATTCCGCCGATCGCCGTCATTCGCTGCGACGCCAATTGGTCGATGCGCGACTCGATCCGTCGGCGCTCGGAAAGGTCGCGCACGAAGCCCACGAAAATGAGATCGTTATGGACCGCCGCCTCGTTGATCGTCAGTTCGATCGGAAATATCGTTCCGTCCTTCCTCCGCGCCTCGACCTCGCGGCCCGAGCCGATGATCTTGCCAATGCCGGTTTTCAGATAGCTTGCGAGATAGGAATCGTGCCGGCGCGCGTCGAGCTCGGGCATCAAAGAGCCCACGTCGCGGCCGACGATCTCGTCGCGCTCGTAGCCGAACATTCTCTCACCGGCCGCGTTGATCGACTGCACGACGCCGTTGATGTCGATCGATACGACCGCGTCTTTCGCACCGTCGAGAACTGCGGTGAGCTGGGCGATCATGCGGTCCGCCATGTCCTGGACGCGCTTCTGCTCGGTCACATCCTCGACCAGACAGATCACCCATTGCGGGCCTCCCGCCGGATTGCGGGTCATCGACGCGCTGGCGCGCACCCAGATCGGCTCGCCGTCGCTGCGCGGATACCGGTGCTCGACGACAAAGGCGGGCGACTTGCCGCTTCGGATGCGCTCGATGTGACGGCTGACGTCCTCTCGATCCTCGAGATGAACGAGGTCGATGAGCCGCATGGACCGGAGTTCGTCGGACGTGTGGCCGGTCAGGCGGCGGTAGGCGGCGTTCGCCTCCACGATCCGGCCGTCGGCGTTGGCCATGACGAAGCCGATCGCGGCCTCGGCGAAGGCCTTGCGGAATTTCTCCTCGCTCTCGCGCAACGCCGCCTCGGCCTGCTTCTGCGCCGAAATGTCGTAGGACGAGATGATGACGCCGCCGATCGCCCCCGTCGAATTGGTCCACGGAAACACGGCCCAACGAAGCCAGCGCATCCTGCCGTCCGCGCCGGTCCAGACATCGGCGTCGTCGCTGTGGAATTCGCCCTCCTGCACGCGTCGGTGGATCGCCTTCCATCGTTCCGGAAGGTCGGGATGGAGCGCGTAGTGGTTGACGCCGACCAGGTCGTTGCGGCCCTTGCCGTAGTTTTCGACCCAGCGCCGACTTGCCGCGACGTAGTTCATGTCGCGATCGAACATCGCGATCTCGATCGGCGCCTGCTCGACGAACTTGCGGATCTGCGCCTCGCTGTTGCGCAGCGCCTGCTGCGCAGTCTTGATCTTGGTGACGTCACGGCAGACGCCGATCATCCGTACCGCCCGGCGCTTCTCGAAATGGACCTGCCCCCGTGCGGCGATCCAGCGCAGCGCCCCGTCGTTCTCCCGATGAATGCGGTACTCGGCCTCGTAGGCGCCGTCGCCGTCGGGATCGCAGGCGGCCGCGAGCGCGTTCGAAAGCCTCGCTCTGTCTTCGGGGAGCGCAAGGTCGGTCATCCGTTCCGGATTGATAACGCCCTTTTGCGACATGCCGAACATGGCGCGCAGGGCGTCGGTCTCGGTGGCGGCGTTCTTCAAGATGTCGAAGTTGAACGCCACAATGTCCCCGGCCGAGGCGAGGCGAAAGCGTTCGCTCGCGATCAGGAGCTTCTCGGCCGCCTTGCGCTGGCCCTCGCTCTCGCCGAGGCGCCAGAGGGCGCGGTGCATCGCTTCGGCGAGCAAGCAAATCACCGCCGCGTAGAAGAGGAAGCCGCAGAAGCGGATAAGAAAGCCGGCGGTCAGCGCCGGCGGGAACCACAACGCCGTGGCGAGAACGGATACCATCGCGGCGCCGACCCCTGCGACCGACCCGCCGAGAGCCGCCGCTATCGCAATGCCGGGATAGAATACGAGGTAGGGAAACTCGGGCGAGAAGCCGAACGCGGCCATGCGGGCTGCAGCCAAAGGCAGCGCGAGGGCCGCGCCAATCGCGAGTTGTGATGGCCAACCCAGAACGCTGACATGGGCGCAGACGCCCGCAATCCCGCCGAGCCAAGCACGGCCTCCGCGGAGGCGCGCCACCTGGCCGTTTTCCGCTTGCTCGCGCAGCGCTTGAAAGTTCGACGCCAATCGCCTGCCGCCCGTCAGCCCAATCGGCTGCCGAATGCCTATTCACGCCCGACTGACATATGAAACAGCGCACCGCGCAAGGCAAGCCGCAGGAGGCGGCGGGTCCCGGAAAGACGGTCAGGCCACTTTGGCGAGCGCGATCGCCTTGGCCCGCCGCTGCACGCGCGGCAGCGCGACGACGGCCACCGCGCCCTCGCCCGTGCGCGAGGCGAGGCGCAGCGTTCCGCCGTGCAGTTCGACGAGCGAGTTGGCGATCGCGAGGCCGAGGCCGGAGCCCTTCATACCGTTGGCCATGACGGCGTCGCCCTGCTCGAATGGACGCCCAAGCCGCTCGATGTCCTCGGCCGCCACGCCCGGCCCGTTGTCCTCGACGTAGAAGTAGATCCGGTCGGCGATCGCCTCCGCGCCGATTTCGACGGCGCCGCCTTCGGGAGCGAATTTCACTGCATTGCGCAAGAGCGTCATCAGGATGCGCTCGACCGCGGCGGGGTCCGCTTCGATCGCGATCTCCGGCTCGACCGCGACCGCTACAGAAATGCGCTTCTCCTTGGCCGTGGCGGCGATATCCTGAACCGCCCGGCCAACCGCCTCGTCGGCCCGGAACCGGCTGTAGGCCAGCCGCTCGCGCCCGGCTTCGAGACGCGACATGTCGAGCACATCGCTGACGACATGCAGCAGATATTCGCCGCTCGACAGGATGTGCCGGCAATAGTCCTGGTATTTGTCCGATCCGAGCGGTCCGAAGGCCTCGTTGCCCATGAGTTGCGAGAACCCGATAATCGCATTGAGCGGGGTGCGCAGCTCATGGCTCATGTTGGCGAGGAATTCGGCCTTGGCGCGATTGGCCGCTTCCGCCTGCGCTTTCTGCTCGTGATAGCGCTCGGCGAGATCGACGAGCTGCTGGGCTTGCTCCTCGAGCGAACGTCGTGACTGGCGGAGTTGCGCAACGGTCGCCAGCAGCAGGCGCTCCGAATTCATTAGCTGCTCCTCGTGCTCCTTGAGCGCGGTGATGTCGGTGCCGACCGAGACGAAACCGCCGTCGCGCGTGCGCCGCTCGTTCACCTGGAGCCATCGCCCATCCGGAAGGCGCGCCTCGTAGGTCCCCTCCCGCCCGGCCGGGAAGGGATCGGCTGCAGCCTCCGTCCCGGCCAGTTCGCCGTGCGACTCGCCCTCGCGGACCGCGCTTTCCGCGAGATCGTGCAAGCGCTGGTATTTGGAGTTGCAGAGGACCACACGATGACTGGAGTCCCACACAACGAAGGCCTCCGAGATCGCCTCAATCGCCTCGCGCAGGCGTTGATCGGCGGTCGCCGAGGCCTCCACCTCGCGCTTGCGCTCGGTGACGTCGAAGGCAATGCCGACGAGCGTCGCGCCGCCCGCTTCTTCGTCCTCGACCAGTTCGGCGCGCTTTCTCAGCCACACCCAGCGCCCGTCGGCCGCGCGCATGCGAAACTCGACGTCGATATAGTCGCCGGCGCGATCGTTGGCGAGTTCGGCGATCGTCTCGAGGCTCATGTCGTCCGGATGAACAAGCGCCTGCAAATCGGCCACCCTCCACGGATCCGGCCGCTCGGCGAGTTCGAGAACGGCGAACATCGAGGCGGACCAGACGATGCGGCCGCGGCCGATGTCCCAGGTCCACAGTCCGCAGCGGCCGCGGTTGAGCGCCAGATTGACGCGAGCCCGTCGGGCGCTGTCCTCGCGACCGCGCTTGAGCCGCGCGCGCGCGTCGGCGGCGTAGAGCCCGGCAGCGACGAGGAAGAGCGCGACCGTCGAGGCGAGCAGGGTCGTGATGACGGTCGCCTCATGCCGCCAGCGGGAGAGGTGCGTCTCGACTGGAGAGGCGAAAACGACGCGACCGCTCATCGCCGGCAACGGCCGCATGACCGCAAAGCGGTCGTGGCCGTGATCATCGATGACCCGGACGACGTCCATGCTGTTTTGCTCGACGGCAAGTGCGTCTTCAGGGCCGGTCTCTGGCCGAGTTTGCGGCGGATCGACGGCGATTGCCTGCCCGTTGCGATCGATCAGCACCGCGCTCGTCAGCCTTTCGCCGGGAGCGGTGTCGAGAACCTTGCGAAACACGTCGGCTGGCAAGACCTTCGGCGCCGACAGGAACGCGGAATTGAGGTGCGCCGCGACGATGGTCGCGCGCATGGCGACGTCGTGAGCCGCGTCCCGCAGCGTGGACTCGCGCTCGACGCGCAGCTGCTGGAGGGTGAGAAGGATCGCGATCGTGACCGCAGCCACGACGCCGAGAGTGGCGACTCTCGGCGCCCATAGCCCGCGTCCGCCAGCCCTGACCGCAACGGCGGGTCGGCCGATCCCGCCGGCGCCCGCCACCCAGCCGGCTTCGTCAGGGCACGACTCCGTAAGTGCCGCGCTCGCACGCGTCATGGTTTTTTCCCAGACCCTCGAGAAACTTAACCTTCGGGTAATCCGACATGCCCGAATCAGTACAATAAGAATCCTTGTGCGAATCTTTGTCTAGCCCCTTGACGGGACGCGACTCGCTTTTTTTGGGCTTCGGAATCCGCCAAAGTGTCGCGGAGGAGCGTGCCTAAACGTCAGGCCCGTACGGCAGCCCGGCGATGCGCCGGGCGCGCCTTGCGCGTCCCCTTCCGCCTGCCGCCGCCCTCGACCGCAACCTATCCGAGGCTGCGGGTGACGATGTCGCGCACATCCGGCGACAGAGACTGGACCGCCGCGATCCGCTTCAGCATCGCCTCCGCCTGAGCGCGGCGCGTTTCCTCGAGCGACCGCCACGAGCGCATTGCCGTGAGCAGTCGGGCGGCGATCTGCGGGTTGGTCGGGTCGAGGCCGACGACAATCTCCTCGAGGAACCTGTAGCCCTCGCCATCGGCGCGGTTGAACTGTGCGTGGTTGGCGGTGAACCCGCCGATCAGCGCCCGCACCCGGTTCGGGTTGGACATCGAGAAGCCTCGATGGTTCATCAGTCCGCGCACCCGATCAAGCGTATCTCGCTCGGGAATCTGCGCCTGGAGGGCGTACCACTTGTCGAGGATCAGCGGCTCCATAGCGTAGCGGCGGCTGAATGCGTCGGACGCGTGCTCGCGCGCGGAGTTCGCCTTCAGCACGATCTGCGTCAGCGCGCCGAAGCGCTCGGTCATGTTGCCGGCGTCCCGCAGCTGCTTGTGCGCCCGGGCGAGTCCGTCGATGATATTGCCGTCGGCGTAGACGCTCAGCGCGACATTGCGGAGCGCCCGACGTCCCGCCGACCGGGCGTCGGGACTGAATGGCCCCGCCTCCGCCAAAGAGTTCGTGCAGATCGGCGAGCGCTTCGCCGTGCTTCCTGCCGAGCAGGCCGCGCAGCGTCTTCCGCGCGACGTAGATCGCGTCGGGATCGACATCCCAGCCGATCTCGCGTGCGATGTCGGCCTCGGTCGGAAGCGTCAAGGCGAGCGCGGCGAAGGCGGGATCGACCCGCCCCGCGCGCGTGTCGTCGATCAGCGCGCCGAACGCCGCGATCAGCCCCATGTTGCGCTCAGGGGGCCTCCCGCCGCGAATGGCTTTGACGCCGCGCTGCAACACGCGCATTGCCAAGCTCTGCAGCGCCTGCCAACGGTTGAAATTGTCGCTGTCGTGGCGCGAAAGGACAACGAGATCCTCCTCGGCGAGGTCGTCGTCGACGTTGACAGGCGCCGAGAAGCCGCGAAGGAACGACAGCGCGGGACGGCGCGGCACGTCGCGGAAGACGATCGTCCGCTCCCCGCCGCTGAGTTCGAAGACGCCGGAGGCAAGTTCGTTCCGGCTTGCGTCGGACGAAACAAGGGCAATGTCCCCGCCTTGAGGGTCGACCAGACCGAGCGCAAGCGGCATCGTCATCGGCAGTTTGGTCGGCTGGCCGGGCGTCGGCGCGAGCGCCTGCGTCATGGCGATCCGGAAGGTCGACGCGACCGAATCGTAGGCGGTTCGCACCGAGACTTTGGGCGTGCCCGCCTGGGTATACCAGCGCATGAACTGACCGAAGTCGCGCCCCGAGACGTCGGCGAAGCAACCGATGAACTGCTCTACCGTCGCCGCCGAACCGTCATAGCGATGAAAATACATGTCCATTCCGGATCGGAACGCATCGTCGCCAATCAGACGCTTGAGCATCCGCACGACCTCGGCGCCCTTCTGATAGACCGTCGCCGTATAGAAGTTACTGATCTCGTTGTAGATCCCAGGTCGGACGTTATGCGCAAGCGGCCCCGCGTCCTCCGGGAACTGCGCCGAACGGAGCGCCCGCACCTCGGAGATCCGCTTGACCGGCGCCGAACGCATGTCGGCTGAGAACTCCTGGTCGCGGAAGACCGTCAGGCCCTCCTTGAGGCAGAGTTGGAACCAGTCGCGACAGGTGATCCGATTGCCGGTCCAGTTGTGAAAATACTCGTGGGCGATGACGCCCTCGATGCCGGCGTAGTCGTCGTCGGTCGCAGTCTCCTGCGAGGCGAGTACGTACTTGTCGTTAAAGACGTTGAGGCCCTTGTTCTCCATCGCCCCCATATTGAAGTCGGAGACGGCGACGACATTGAACACGTCAAGATCATATTCCCGGCCATAGACTTTTTCGTCCCAGGCCATGGCGTGCTTGAGCGAGTCCATCGCGTAATGCGCCCGCTCCTCGCGTCCCTGCTCGGTGTAGATCGCGAGGTCGACCTTGCGGCCGGAGGCGGTGATGAACGTGTCGGCGATGTGGGCGAGATCGCCGGCGACAAGCGCGAAAAGATAGCAGGGCTTCTTGTGCGGATCGGCCCAGATGGCCCAGTGGCGCCCCTCGGTTTCCGACCGGCCGCGACTTTCCAGATTGCCGTTGCTCAAGAGCACCGGCGCCTCTTGGCGGTCGGCCTCGAGCCGCACGCGATAGGTCGAGAGCACGTCGGGGCGGTCGAGGAAATAGGTGATGCGACGAAACCCCTCGGCCTCGCATTGCGTGCAATAGGCCGATCCGGAGCGATAGAGGCCCATCAGCTTGGTGTTGGCCGCGGGATCGAGGCGGGTTTCGATCTTGAGGGTAAAGGCGCCGCGCGGCGGATTCGACAGGACGAACTGCGAGGGGTTCGCCTCAAAGGCCTCCGGATTAAGGCGGGCGCCGTCGAGTTCCACGGAGACCAGCGTCAGTTCGTCGCCGTCGAGCGTCAGCGCCACATCCGGCCGGCCGGCGGGGTTCGGCCGGATCGCGAGGGTCGAGACGACCCGGGTCGCGTTCCGGTCGAGCGCGACGTCGAGATCGACCGAATCGATCAGAAAGTCCGGGACGCGGTAATCGACGAGACGAACGGGCTGACCGACCGTTGTGCGCATGGGCGCTGGCCTTTCCGACGAAGCGAGCGCCGCGCCTCTCGAGGAGCGGCGCGGCCGCATTGAACGATCGCAAGCGAATCCGGTCCGGCGCCGCGCGCTCAGGCGGTCGCCAGGCTGATCGCCGGGGTCGGGGTAAACTCCAAACCGTATCGAAGCAAGGTCTTTTGCAATCCCGGCGGCGGCGGCCGGCCGCTCGTGAAGACGAGGGCGCCCGCCCGGCGCGCTTCCGTCGCCGGCGCCTCGCCAAGCAGAAAATCGAGCCGTCGCGCGATGGCCGGAGCCGGATCAACGAACACGACCGGCCAAGGCGCAAGGCGCTCGAGGGTCTCGAGGAGCAGCGGAAAATGGGTGCAGGCGAGCACGACGTGGTCTGTCCGTCGGCCGTCCTTGTCGATGAAACAGGCCGCGATCTCGCGGGCGACCTCGGCGTCGTCGACCGGTTCGCCGCGCATGAACCGCTCGGCGATCGGGGCGAGCGCGGCGGAGCCGATCAGCGTGACCTCGCAATCGGCGGCATGCTCGCGCACCAGCGCCTGCGTGTAGTCGCGCGCGACGGTCCCCCGCGTCGCCAGGACGCTGATCAGCCCCGAGCGCGACGCCCGGGCGGCCGGTTTGATCGCCGGCACCACGCCGACGAACGGCAATTCCGGATAGGCCGCGCGCAAATGCGGCAGGGCGAGGGTCGAGGCGGTGCTGCAGGCGACGACCGCGATGTCGGGGCGCCAATCGGCGACAATCTTCTTCATCACGGCGCCGACACGGGCGATCAGCGCCGCTTCGTCCAGCCGTCCATAAGGAAAGGCGGCGTCGTCGGCGACATAGACGATGTCGACGTCAGGCCTCAAGCCCCGAATCGCGCCGAGCACCGTCAGTCCGCCGAGTTCCGGAATCGAACACGACCGCACGCGGCGCTCCAGCGCTCATTCCCGGCAATCGACTCCCCTTCGTCCGCGCGTCCGATCCGCCGCCCGCCCATACGCCAAAATGCGCTTGCGGCAAAGCCGCGCCAGCCCGTGAGCCTCAGCGCGCTCGGGGTTCACAGGACTGTGCGCGCCCCAGCAGGCGCAAAACGATTGACCGCACGGCCGATCTTGGCACAAGGAGAGGCATCGCCCATTCTGACCAGATCCCGCCGCCGCTCATGTCGTTGTCCGACGCGTCTCTCAAGGCCGACGCGATCGATCACGTGGCCCAGCAGACGTCGCCGACCGCAATCGAGCGGCGGGCGCGGACGCTCGCCCTGATTGCGGCGGCGGCGCTGCACCTGCTCGTTCCGGTCGCGCTTCTCGTCGTCGCGGCGTTCGCCCCCCGCCCCGCGCCGCCGATCGAGGAAATCCCGGTCGAGGTCGTGGTCGAGAAACCTCCGCCGCCGCCACCGCCGCCGCCGCCGCCGAAGCCGCCTGAGGACAAGCCGAAGCCGCCGCCGCAACCGGAGGACGAGAAGCCGGCGTACGACGCGCCGAGCGCCGCCACCGCCGAAAAGGCGAACCGGGACTCGCCGGACAAGACGACGTCCGCTCCGGAGCCCAGCCCCGATAAATCGCAACCGCCGGGCGCGCCGCAGGAATTGAAGGAGACGGCGGCCGCCGAGCCGCCAAAGGAGCAGGCGCCGCCGACGCCGCAGGAAACGCCGCCCGTCGAAAAAGCGGACACGCGCGCCGCGCCGACGCCGGCGGCCGAGGACGCCGACGAGCCGCCGCCGGCCCCGGTTCCGGCCGAAAAGCCCTCCCCGCCGCCGGCGCCCCGCGCGAAGGCGCGGGTCGGAACGCCCCTGCCGACCGCCGAGGTCCTGCCGGACTACAAATTCGCGCATGCGGCGACCGAATTGCCGATCGTGGGCGGCAGCGCCGAGACCCGCTATTTCACCATCGTCTATGGAATGATACGGGCCCATATGCGCCTGCCGCGAGATGGCGGCCCGCCGCAACACGAAGGCGCCATCGTGTTCGCCTTGGACGAGACCGGCAATCTGCTGCAGCGAAGGGTCGTGATGTCGAGCGGTTCGCCGAACCTGGACATGTCGGTCATGAACGCGATCGCCGAGGCGGCGCCTTTTCCGGCGCCGCCGGGCTGGGAACCGCGCGCGCTGCGGCTCACCTACGGGCGCTAGGACCGACTATCAGGCGCCTGCTAGCAGGCGATTTGCATGGCCCCGCCGTCGGACGCCACTCCAGAAAGTCCTGCAACGCCAAGGGGTTGACCGCGCTGCAACCCAGCGTTTGTGGGCCGGAGCAGGCGCGGAACAGGGACCTTAACAGGGCAAAAACGGGATCTAACAGGTGCAAACCGGTCGGAACAGGTCAACACCATGCTGGCGAGAGCGGTCGCGAGACCGGGCGCGGCCAGGTTGTAAAGCACGATCAGGGTTCCACATACTCATCGCATGGAACGCAGGCGGCCCGATGACGGAGCGCGGCGAGGCCAACGCCGGCGTCAGCGCGGAACGCATTTCCAGAACGAGCGAACGCGCTGGAAATCGGTGACGCTGTCCCAGTCGTGCACGGCGACAAGGCCATAGCGGCCGCATTCCTGCTGCGCCTCGGCGGCGAATTGAGAATACCGAAATTTATCGCTCGGGTGGTCTGGATAATAGATGAAGGCGACCGACCGCTGGGCCGCGCAGCCCGATAAAGCCAAGAGCAAGCCCAAGAGGCCGACAATTCGCATGCAACGCCCCAATCTCCCGACCGTTCGACCGGCCAACCCATTTTTCGCGCGGCACAATGCCCTTCCGGCCCCCCTCGCGCAAGAGGGACAATCGGCGGAAGCCGCGCACGCCCACGCCGACGCGGACGCCGGAATTTTGCTCGCCCGGCGCCGACCATCCGTGCCCGCGGGCGGCAGCCAAGGACCAAGCCCTACGGCCAGAGCCCCTCCACCACCCTTCGGGTGGTCCCCTTCCCCCGTTTCGCTTCCGCGACACCGGGGAGGAGAGGCGGCGGCGCCTTTTTCTCCCCGCGTCAGCGCGGGCGCGCGCAGCTGGCGGCGGCTTACGAATTACCGCAAGGGTTCAGCCCAGGCCCTCAACTCACTGATTCGGCGCTGTAGCGGGCGATCAGGCCGCTGCGGATCGCCATCTTGTAGACCGCGGCAAAAAACAGGCAGGCCAGGACGAGGTAGGCGACTGCCAGCGCCGCCCCGAGGGCGAGCGCCCGCCACGGCGCCGGTTCGCCCGCCACCACCGCCCGCATGCCCTCGAACACGTAGGAGGGCGGCAGGAGCGCCGCGATCGCCCGCATCCAGCCCGGCAAGACAGCGAGCGGATAGAACACGCCCGCGAAGGGGGAAACGATCATCGGGATCGGCCAGATGAGCCATTCCGACGCGGGGCCGAGCCGCAGCACGAGCCCGGCCGCAGCAACCCCCATGGCGATGCCGGTGAGGAACAAGACGGCGATGAAGGGCGCGAGCGCCAGCCCGTAGGTCAGGAACGACAAGCCGAAGGCGACGCGGGCGAACACGACCATGGCGATCAGGCTCAACGCGCTGACTGCGATGGCGGCGATGACGAGGCCGGTCAGGTATTCGGAGATGCGCAAGGGCGTCGCGAACAAATTCAGGAAGTTGCGCGACCAGACGTCCTCGAAGAAGGCCATTGTCACGCCCTGCATCACCCGGGTCAGGAAGTCCCACAGCAGCACGGCGCCGAGCAGCGCGGGCACGAAATTATACCCGGCATGGGACATGGAATTGAGATAGCGGGTGAGAAACCCCCACAGCAGGATGTCGACCGCGACCCAGATGAAGATCGGGAACACCCTCTGCGGGCTGCCGCGATAGAGGTAGAGGATGCGCAGAACGACGGCGCCGACGCGGGCGCGGTTCACGACGCGCCGCCGGCGGCCAGCGTTTCATGCGCGACCGAGACGAACAGGTCGTCGAGCGTCTCGACGCCGTGCTCGCCCGGCAGCCGTTTCGGATCGCCTTCGAGCACGATGCGGCCGTGCGACAGGAACAGCGCCCGGTCGCAGACCGCCTCGACCTCGTACATGTTGTGGCTCGTCCACAGGACGCCGCACTCCCCGCTTTCGACGATGCCGGCGATGCCGGCGCGGATGTCGCGGGCGGCGGACGGGTCGATCGAGGCGGTCGGCTCGTCGAGCAGGAGGAGCCGCGGCCGGTTGAGCATCGCCTTGGCGAGCGACAGCCGGGTCTGCTCGCCCGAAGAGAGGAGGCCCGCCTTGGTCCGCCGGAACCGGTTCAGGTCATAGATCCCCAAAAGCTTCTCGATGCGCGCGTCGATCGCTTCGACATCGTAGATCCGGGCAAAGACCTTGAGGTTCTGCTCGACGGTGAGATTGCCCGGCAGCGGCGCGTAGACCGCGGCGAAATTGGTTCGCGCGAGCGCGGCGCTGCGGTCGGCGCGGAGGTCGACCCCCTCGATGACGATCCGGCCCGAGGTCGGCTCGAGCACGCCGAGGATCATGTTGATCGTCGTCGTCTTGCCGGCGCCGTTGGGGCCGATGAGCCCGACGATCTCCCCCGGCGCAACCGAAAAGGAGACGCCGTCCACCGCCCGCAGCTTGCCGAAGGACTTGGCGAGGTTTTCGACCGACAGGACGGGGGGCGGGGGAAGATTTCATGGGCCGCCCGTATCCGATCCGGCGATGGCGGCGTCAAGCAGCGGCCGCCCGAGCCACGGCTCCGTTTGGATTTCGGATATCGACCTATTGCCGCCCTTCCCGATCCGTTTGTGTAAGTGATGAGCGCGGCGCGCCCAGCCATTCGGGAAGGGTGTCGTCTTGCCGACCTGCCGCCACGGAACGGGCGGCCGCCTCGCAATGGACCCTGGCAGCGGCTTGATCTGAGTCCAATCGCTCGGCGACCTCATGGTCTCCGCCGCCTTGGGCGTCGACAGCCATGTCGAACGGATCGGATCCACCCGAGGCGACGCCGCGCGAAGAAGGCGAAGGCCAGCCATGACCGCCAGTCCCTACGGCTTAGGCCGGATGGTTAGCTTGCCAAACGGCGCCCAATTTCGGTTGATGCAACAGGGCCGCAAGAAGCCCATTACGAGATGGAGGAAATCATGGCGCCCAAGGGCGGCTTTCGCTGGATCGTCATCGCTCTTCTCTTCTATATCACTGTCGCGAACTATATCGATCGGTCGGCGATCGCCTTCGCGATAGGCGATATCAAGGCAGAGCTCGGACTGGGACCGGCCGAGATCGGGCTGATCCTCGGGGCCTTCGGGCTGGGCTATGCGGTCACCACGTTTCTTGGCGGGATCGCGGTCGATCGGTGGGGCGCCCGCGCTGTGCTTCTCACCGCTGCGGTGCTGTGGACCGCATCGATCGGGGCCACCGGATTTGCCGGCGGGTTCCTCACGCTCTACATCGCGCGCACTGTGCTCGGGGTGGCGGAGGGGCCGAACTTCCCGGCGCTGACCGGCGCCATCAGCCGCTGGCTTCCTCCGCACGAGCGCGCCATCGCCCTTGGCAATACCCTGGTCGCCGTGCCGCTTGCGCTTGCAATCGGCGCGCCGATCGTAACGCAATTGATCCATGCGTTCGGCTGGCGCGGCATGTTCTTCACGCTGACGGCGCTGAGCGGGATCTGGGTTCCGGTGTGGCTTATTTTCTTCCGCAACGACCCGGAGCAGTCGTCGTTCGTCAGCGACGCGGAGTTGAAACATATCCGCGGCGGGGTCGAGGCGGCCCGCAATCGCACCGCGAGGCACGTGCGCCACGGCTTCACCGACTGGCGCCTGCTGCTCACCAATCGGACGCTGCTGGCGAACTATTGGGCGTTCTTCGTGTTCGGCTACTTCCTGTTCTTCTTCATGGGCTGGCTGCCGAACTACCTGCAGGTCACCTACAAGTTGAACGTCCGGGAAGTGGGCCTGTTCGCCATCCTGCCGTGGGCCTGCGCCGCCGTCATGCTGGTGGCGCTCGGCTATCTTTCCGATTATTTGCTGAAGCGCACGCGAAGCTTTCGGATATCAAGAAGCCTGTTGATCGGCGTCACCCAGCTTCTCGCGGCGCTCGCGGTGATCCCGGTCGGCCTCGTCCACAGCCTGCCGGTGGCGATCGCCGGGATCACCCTGGCTGTGGCCTTCAGCATGGGCGCCAACGCATCGTATTACGCGGTCAACGTCGACATCGTCCCGGGACGGGCGGCCACTGCGCTCGGCATCATGGACACGGGCTTCGCGATCTCCGGCTTCCTGGCGCCGGTGATCACCGGGTGGGTGGTCGATAAGTTCGGATCGTTCCAGTATGCCTTCCTGCTCATGACCGCATTGGCGCTGTCGTCCGTGCTCGTCGTGCTCGTCTTCCATCGGCCGGACGAGGACCGGGCCGATCAGCCTGCAGGCGTCGCCCAGGCGGCGCCCGCGGGGGCAACGGCGTAGGCAGCCCAGCCAGGGTAGCCCGGCCTCGTCCGGCGCAACATCGCTCAAGCGCCTGGCCGCAGATATAGCTCGTTAGGCGCCGCGTGATTTAGACCGTGGTCGGGATAGCTGCACGCATTCGGCGCCAAGCGTTTACCCGAACCGGCCCCGCCGACTGTCGCCCGTCGGCGTCGGCCTGTTGCGGAAAGGAATGATCGTCCGGAATCCAAACGGGATTCAAACAGGGACACGCCCATCGCTCGACGGCGTCCGCAACCATTTTCGTGCGCGTCCGACGACGCTCGTCCGCGCTCGGGGCGCGGGGCCCGCCTCATCCGCTGGGGTCGAGCGTGAACAGCTCCTGCGGCCTGCCGACCCCGCGCAGGGCGTAGCGGCCGACGGACACGAACGGACGGCGATCGGCGGCAAAGGACTCGACGAAGGTCGAGGAGATCAAGATCGGCTGATCGACCGAGCGGCACATGGCGGCGATCCGCGACACCTCGTTGACCGCGGGTCCGACGACGGTGAAATCGAGCCGGTCCTGGCTGCCGATGTTGCCGTAAAACACCACGCCGAGATGGAGGCCGAGGTACATAGCGGTCGTCGGCAGACCCTCCGCCCCGCGCCGGTCGTTGAGGGCCGCCACCGCGGCACGCGCCTCCTTCGCCGCTTCTAGCGCGGCCGCTGTGGCGCGGGCGCGATCCTGGGCCGGGAAGATCGCCAGCACGCCGTCGCCGATCAGCTTGAGCACGTCGCCGGAATGGGCGTGGATCGCAGACACGACCGCGTCGGCGTAATCGTTGAGCAGCGGGATGATCTGCTCGGGGTCGGCGCTGTCGGAAATGCGGGTGTAATCGCGCAGGTCGCTGAACCAGAGCACCGTCTTGATCCGGTCGGCGACGCCGCGCTCGATGCGCCCTTGCATCACCCGGCGCCCCGCGTCGCGCCCGAGGTAGGTCTCGACCAGGGTTTCGGCCATCCGGGCAAGCGTCGCCGCCTTGATCGCCAGCCCGAGGTGCGGAACGAGCGTCGTGATGACGTCGGCCTCCGCGTCGGAAAAGCCTTCCGGCCGGTCGGTCATCCAGCCCGAATAGAACGAATCCATCTCGCCGATCACGCCGTCGGCGTCGAAGCGATTGAGAACAGCCAGGTAGTCTGTCAGCGACTCCTTGTAGAGGTCGCCCAGGATCGGAAACTCGGACGTCGTTTCGGGACCGATGCGCCGGCGCAGCACGGAAACGCCGTCGTTCAACATCCGGAACCAGGGGCTCGTCCGCCAGCGCGTGGCGGCTTCGCCTTGTGTGCTGCGGCCGTAGTCGGTGAAGGTCACATCAGGCTTGTCCCGATCCCAGCGAAACGTCCGCCCTTCGTACAGCGGATGCAGGGTGTCGATGAAGGCGACCCCGCGCGCCAACGGCAGGCCCGCGGCGGCCGCGCGCTCGCAAAAGCCCTGAAGGAGCGTCGTCTCGGAAGCGCCGGCGAGCCCGGCCTCGGCGATCCAGCCGGCGAGCGCCGCGATATCGTTATCGGTCATGTGGCCGATGATAAAGCCTTAGCGCAAATCGGCCAAACGGCTATCCCGCAGCGCGTGCGTCTCGCCTGCCGTGACGGCGGGCCGGCGACTTCGAATTTCTGTGGGAGACGTTGGCGTTAGAGCAACGCCCTGCTACTGCTTGGCGGGGCGGCCGAGAGGGGCGGGAGGAGGCGGATGAGCAAGATCGCTCTCGTCGGACTGGGACTTGTCGGCCGCGCCTGGGCGGTCAGTTTCGCGCGCGCCGGCCACGAGGTGGCGATCTGGGATGATCGGCCCGAGGCGACCGACGACGCGCTGAGCTTCGTCAACCGAGTTCCTGCCGGACCTCGACGCCAACGAGCTGTTGCACGGCGAGCCGCCGCTTTCGGTGCGGGCGCGAATCCGCCGGGCGGGCTCCCTCGAAGACGCCCTGCACGGGGCGAGCTACGTCCAGGAAAACACGCCCGAGGACCTTGCGACGAAGCGGCGCGTGTTCGCCGAACTCGACCGCCTCGCCGATCCCGAAGCCGTGCTGGCCAGCTCCACCTCGGCGATCCTGCCGTCGGCTTTCAGCGAAGGCCTGAAAGGTCGTGGACGCTGCCTCGTCGCCCACCCGATCAACCCGCCCTATCTGATCCCCTCGGTCGAGATCGTTCCGGCGCCGTGGACGGACCGCGAGGCGGTCGAGCGCGCGGCCGCCCTTCTCAAAGGGGCCGGCCATGCGCCGATCGTGATGGCGCGCGAGATCGACGGCTTTGTCGTCAACCGGCTGCAGGGGGCGCTGCTCGAGGAGGCGTTCCGGCTGGTCGCCGACGGCTACGCCAGCGCCGAGGACGTCGACGTCGCGATCCGCGAGGGCCTGGCGCTGCGCTGGTCCTTCATGGGCCCGTTCGAGACCATCGATCTCAATGCGCCGAACGGGGTGCGCGACTATGCCGAGCGCTACCAGCGCATCTACGCCGCGATCTTCCCCTCGATGCAGCGGCGAGTCGACTGGACCGGCGCGGCGATGAATACGATCGAGGCGGAGCGCCGCCGCCGGCTGCCGGCCGACCAGCTCGGCGAGCGCGCCGCCTGGCGCGACCGGCGGCTGATGGCGCTGGCCGCGCACAAGAAGCGGGCGGCGGAGGAAATCGGCGAATGACGAGCGGCTCGGTCGGCTGGAGTTGGTCAGCCAAGCGTTCGTCTGCGTCGACGATCGCCTGCGGAGCGTCGTAGTGGCTGCGCCCGCCCTGATCGGCGTCGACTGGGGCTCTTCGAGCTTTCGCGCCTATCTCATGGCGCGCGACGGTGCAATCCTCGACGCGATCGCGACGGCCGACGGCATTGCCTCGGTCTCGCCTGGTGGATTCCCGGCGACGTTCCGGCGACTCCTCGGCGGCTGGCTCGACGCGCATCCGGCCCTGCCCGTGCTCGCCTCGGGCATGGTCGGCAGCCGCAACGGCTGGCGCGAGGCGCCCTACGTACCCTGCCCCGCGAATCTCAGCGCAATCGCCGAAAACCTGGTCGCGGTCGAGGCGGACGGCCGGCGCGTCAGGATCGCCCCCGGACTTTCCTGTACGGACGGGAACGGCCAACCCGACGTGATGCGCGGCGAGGAGGTCGAGATTCTCGGGATCGCCGAGGGCGGCGCGCGCCTCGTCGTACTGCCCGGCTCGCATTGCAAATGGGCGGTGGTCGAGGCCGGACGCGTCGTGCGCTTCAAGACCTTCGTCACCGGGGAACTGTTCGCCGCGATTCGAGACCACACGCTGATCGGCGCCTTCGCCCGCGCCGCCCCGCCCCGGTCGCCGGGCGAAGCCTTCGCCCGCGGCGCCCGACGCGGCGCGGCCGCCGCGCGCGGCGAAGACGGCGGCCTGCTTGCCGCCCTGTTCGGCGCCCGCACCCTGCCGCTCATGGGCGGGCTTGCCGAAGCCGACGCGGGCGACTACCTCTCGGGCCTCATGATCGGCGCGGAGATTGCCGAGGCGCGGCGGCTCTTTCCCGGCGAAAATGCGCATCTCGCCGGAGCGAAAGGGCTCGTCGAGCGTTATCGGACCGCGTTCGCCGCCCTCGGCGAGGAGGCTATGATCGCGCCGGATCACGCCGCGCCGCGCGGACTTCTCGCCGTCGCCCTCCAAGCCGGACTCTGCATGATGCTCGCACTTTCTCCGACGCCCTTGATCGCCATTCTCCGCGGCGTGAAGCCCGATGAGGCGGAAGCCATCGCCGCCGTCCTTGTCGAGGCCGGCTTCGGCGCGATCGAGGTTCCGCTCAACTCGCCCGATCCGTTCAAGAGCATCGAGATCATCGCAAACCGGGTCGGCAGGGCCGCGCTCGTCGGCGCCGGGACCGTGCTCCTGCCCGGCGCGGTCGAGGCGGCGGCGAACGCCGGCGCCGGCCTGATCGTCGCGCCGAACGCCGATCCCGCGGTGATCGAGTGCGCGCTGAAGCTGGGCCTGAGCGTCCTGCCGGGGGTGGCGACGCCGACCGAGGCGTTCGCCGCGCTGAGCCTCGGCGCGCCGGGCCTCAAGCTCTTCCCCGCCGAGGCCATGCCGCCCGAAGTGGTCAAGGCGTGGCGATCCGTCCTGCCGAAGGACGCGCCGCTCTTTCCCGTGGGCGGCGTCACGCCCGAAAAGCTCGCGCCCTATCGGGAAGCTGGCGCCGCCGGTTTCGGCATCGGCGGCGCCCTCTATAAGCCCGGCATGACGGCCAAGGCGGTCGAAGCCAAGGCGAAGGCCTTTGCGGCGGCGTGGAGGGAGGCCACGGCGCGCCTGTAGCGCCGCCCGTTTAGCGCGCGGGGATGGGCGCGCTCCGATCGACCGCGGGCGGCCCCGCCGACAACCCCTAGCCCTTCTTCCCCTTCACGTACTGGATGTAGCCCTGAACGTCTCCAGCCGGCTCGGCGTAGGCGTCGCCGAGCGCCTTCTCGACAGCGGCCATATAGGCCTTGGTCCAGCCGGCGAACGGGTAGTCGATCGCGTTGAGGAACTCGAGGCTGCAGGCGAGGCGGATATCGGCGATCGAGACATGGTCGCCGCCGACGAAGGTGGTCCCGTGCAGGAAGAATTTGTGGAAGGCGTCGAGCGCCTCCCCGAGCGCCTCGACCGCCGCCTTCTGCGCCTTGTCCTTGGCCGTCGCGTCCGCATCGCTGGCGCCGACGTCGCCGGCGTAGAGTGGGAAGCCAAGCGCGCCGTAAGTCGCTCGCGCCAGATAGGGATAGAGCGTGCCGACGATGTAGAACATCGCGCTGTCCACCATTGCGCGCTTTTCCGCCTCGGTCGGATAGAACTTGTCGAGATGGTGGACGTTGCAGAGATACTGCATGATTGCGCAGCTCTCGAACATCACGCCCTTCGGCAGGTGCGGCGCTTCGATCATCGGCGTCAGGTGCGCGGGATTCTTGCCCATGAACTCGGGCGAGCGCGTCTTGCCGTAGACGTCGTCTTCGGTGAACTCGAGCTTGGCGGCGCGCACGAACACGCGCGCCGTCATGTTGTTCACGCTCGGCTTGATGACATGCAGCTTGATCGCGGACATGGGGTTCCTCCTACCTTTGCTCGATGAGTTCAGGCGCGTGGGCGCGCCGGTACGGGTCCTTCGGCGCCCGGTCGGCCGAAAGGCTCTTGGTCGAGGCCTTGACAAGGCTTTCGATCGCGTCGGCGACGTGGACCTCGGTGATCGCCCGCTCGCCGCGCGCCACGCGCAGGTTGTGCGCGGCGAACAAAACGTCCGGGCGGGTAAAGCCTTCCGGCGGATCGAACTTCCAGCACGACAGCTCGATCAGCAGCCCCAGCGGGTCCTCGAAATAGATCGCGTCGAAGATCATCCGGTCGCGTACGCCGGTGTTGGGGATTTCGCGCGCGTTCAGCCGTTCGACCGCCTGCATGAAGGTCGCGCGCGAGACGTTGAAGGCGATGTGGTGCACGCAGCCCGCGTCGGTCGGCGTGCGGCGATGAACGGGCTTCCGGTCCTCGCGGGTGAAGACGGTGATGAGCCGCCCGTCGCCGGGATCGAAATAGATGTGGCTCTCGCCCGCGTTGTCGAGGTTCGGCTGCTCGAACACGAAGGGCATGCCGAGGATGCCCTCCCAGAATTCGATCGAGGTCTGGCGGTCCGCGCCGACCAGCGTGATGTGATGCAGTCCCTGGGTCTGAAGCTTCTGCAAGCGCTCCTCCTCATGCCTTTTCGACGAGTTTCGACTTATATTCGCTGCGCGGCAAGCTGCCCGCCGGCACGACGACGATCTCCGTCGTCACGAGCAGCGCCTCGCGCAGGCGGGCGCGAATGCGATCGGCCAGCCCCTCGACGTCGGCGCCCGGCGCGGCCTCGACCGCGATCGGCAGCGGCGGCTCCTGGCGCACGCCCTTCGCCCGCGGCCGGATCAGCAGGACTCCACTGACCGCCGGCGCGAATTCGTTGACGATCTCGCGCACCGCTGAGGGAAACAGGTTGACGCCGCGCACGATCAGCATGTCGTCGGTGCGGCCGATGCAGCGTACGCGCGGGGCCGTGCGGCCGCAAGCGCAGCGACCCGCGCTCACGCGCACGTGGTCGCGGGTGCGAAAGCGGAGCAGCGGCGCGGCGCGGTTGACGAGATGGGTCAGCACGAGCTCGCCCTCGGCGCCGTCGTCGAAGGGCAAGGCGGCGCCGGTTGTCGGATCGATCAGTTCGGGGTGGACGAATCCGCGCCCGGAAAAGTGCATTCCGGCCTTCTCCTCGCATTCGCCCCACAGGGTGATGGAGATGTCGCCGATCCCCATCGCTTCGGTGACGCGCGCGCCCCAGGCCTGTTCCAGCTTCGTCCGCATGGCGGGCTCCCCGCCGCCGGGCTCACCCGCCACCAGGATCCGCTTGACGCTCGATGGCGCAAGGTCCCTGCCCCGCTCGCGCGCCCATTCGGCGAGATGCAGCGCATAGGACGGCGTCATCACCGCCGCCGTCGGCTTCAAAAGCTCGATGGCGGCGACAAGCCGCTCGGTGTTCCCTGTGCCGACTGGAATATGGCAAAGGCCGAGCCGGTCGAACACGGCGAGCGCGGCCCCGGCGACGAACGGGCCGGCGTTGTAGGTCGAGACGATCCGCTCGCCGCGGACGATTCCCGAGGCCGCGTAGGATCGCGCCGAAGTCCGGACCCAGACTTCGATGTCGGAGGCGGTGAGCGGAATGTAGCTCGGCGTCCCGGTCGTGCCGCTGGTCGAATAGATCCGCGCGATCTCGTCCGGAGGGGCCGCGCGGTGCGTCCCGATCGGCTCCTCCGCCGTCCGCGTGGCGCGCAGTTCGTCCTTCTCGGTAAACGGCAGCGCGTGGATCGCCTCGAGCCCGCCGACGGCGCCGTGGGTGGCGCACCCGGCGCGCTCGAGCTTGCCGCGATAGAAACGCGAGCGCTCGAACAGGTATTCGATCTGCTTGAGGTAGAGCGGCGCGTCGAGGCGCGCCTGGTCCTCCCACGGCGCGGCTTCGATCTCGGGCTCGACCATCGGCATCAGGCGGGACCTCCCTTGGCCGCGGAATGGTCGATCGCCTCTTCGCCCTTCGCAGCGAGATAGAAGCCGATCGGCGCCTCCTGCTCCTCGATGAGATGGGCGATGAGCCCGCCCGTGCGGGCGAGGATCGGAATGGCGCGGATCAGCGCGGGCGGAACGCCGACATCGACCAGGGTCGCCGCGATGGCCATCGAGACGTTCATCGGCAGCGGCTTGCCCCAGGCCTCGGCGACCGCCTTGGTCAGCGCCGTCGCCGCCTCGACGGCGCGGCCGGCGACTCCCCGCTCGCGGGCAAGCGCGATCATTCGCTCGGCGCGCGGATCGACCGGCTTGTGCAGCGGATGGCCGTAACCGGGGATCGGCCGGCGCGCCGCGCGATAATCGCGCGCGACCTCGAGCGCCGCCGCTTCAACCGCACCGGCGGCGCCCGCGCGCGCGAGCACCTCGTCGATCAGCGCGCGGCAGAGGTCGGCCGCGCCGAGGATGACCGTGCCGCAGCCGAGTATGCCGGCCGCAACCGCGCCCTGGAGGGCGGCCGGGTCGGCCGCAAGCGTCATCCGGGCGGCCTGAACGGAAGGCGTGAGCCCGTGTTCGGCGAGCGCCACGAGGCTGAGGTCGAGGAAGAAGCGCTGGGCGTCGGTCGGCGCACGGCCGGTCGCGAGCAGGTAGACGAAGTCGGTGAAGGTCGCGCCCCCCATCAGGTCGGCGGTCAGGTCGCGCCCGCGTACCCAAATCCTGTCGGGCGACGCGACGGCGATCTTCGTCTCAGCCGCGCCGGCCTTGCCGATCAGCATGACGTCTCCTCTCACGGTCCAGCCGCTTCGCGTTGGCGCGAACTTATTTCGCGACAATGCGACGTTTGTCAGACAAAATCAAAGCGGCGACGCCAGCGTTTTCGAGACCGCTCCTGTCCGCGAGCCATGTCCGCGAGGCGGATCGGCTGCGGGTGAACTCGGCTCGAGCGCTCGTCGCCGGAAGGGCGGAGAGAAATTCCAGCCGCCATAAAAATTCCCTGACGGCCCGTTGCGCGGGCGGCGGCGCGTGCTAGGCTTGCGTAACAGCGGTCGGGGACGCCGCGGAATGACCAAGTCGGAAGCGACCCGCAGGGAGGCGGCGACGTGGCGGCAACGGCGAAAGACGCGAGGCCGGACGGCGGACCGCGGATCGCCCCGCGCGACCGGCGGCGCTGCCGGGAGGACGCCCGGATCCGGATGACGCGCTCCGGCGAACCCAACCCTCTGCACCGCCCGGCCCGGTCCGGATCGGGGCGCAGGTGAACGCGGCGGCCCCCATCGCCGCGCCGCTCCTGACGATGCGCGGCGTCGTCAAGCGCTTTGGCGGCGTGCAGGCCCTGCGCGGCGTCGACTTCGATCTCAAACGCGGCGAAATTCACGCGCTCCTCGGCGAGAACGGGGCCGGCAAGTCGACGCTGATGAATGTCCTCTCGGGCGTCATCGAGCCGGACGGCGGCGAGATGCTGCTCGAGGGCGCCGCGATCCGCTTCTCCGACCCGCGCGCCGCGCAGGCCGCCGGTGTCGCCACCATCTTCCAGGAGCTGGACCTGGTGCCCGGCCTCGACGTCACGGCCAATCTGTTCCTTGGCCGGGAACTGACGCGCGCGACCGTCCTCGATCGCGGCGCGATGCGGGAAGCGGCGCGCGAGCGCCTCGCCACGGTCGGCGCCGACATCGACGTCGATCAAATGGTCGGCGAACTGTCGGTCGGCCGCCGGCAGATGGTCGCCATCGCCAAGGCGCTGACCTACGCATCGCGAATCCTGGTCATGGACGAGCCGACCGCCGCCCTGACCGCCGCCGAGGTCGAGCGGCTGTTCCTCGTCATGCGCGAGATCGCCGCCCGCGGCGTCGGCATCGTCTATATCTCCCACCGGCTCGAGGAGGTGCCGCGCGTCGCCGACCAAGTCACCGTCCTGCGCGACGGCCAGGTGGCGGGCATTGCGCCGGCCAAGGCGCCGCAGTCGGAACTCGTGCGGATGCTCGTCGGACGGCCGCTCGCCGAGCTCTATCCGAAGCGCGGCGCGGATTTCGGCAAGCCGGTGCTGCGGCTCGAACGAGCAGGATACGCGCCCCGGCGCGTCCGCGCCGGCTGGCAGGCGCCGGTCGAGGTTTCGCTCGAGGTGCGGTCGGGCGAGATCGTAGGGCTCGCCGGAATCATGGGCGCGGGACGGACCGAGCTTCTCTCGACCCTGTACGGCGACGCCGGGCCCGGACATTGGTCCGGCGTGGTCGAGGTCGAAGGCCGGCCGGCGCGCCTTTCCTCTATTCGCGGCTCGCGCGCCGAGGGGATCGGGCTTGTCACCGACGACCGGCGCGGCAGCGGGCTGATGCTGCGCGACAGCGTCGGGCGCAACCTTGCGCTGACGGTGCTGAAGCGGATTTCGCCGTTCTTCCTGATGTCGCCGCCGCGCGAGGCGACGCTGGCGCGCGAGGCGATCCAGGCCTTCGACGTCCGCCCGCCGACACCTGCCGTCATCGTCGGCGCGCTGTCGGGCGGCAACCAGCAGAAGGTCGTGCTCGCCAAGGAGGTGGTCGGCGAGCCGCGCCTGCTTCTGCTCGACGAGCCGACGCGCGGGGTCGACGTTGGCGCCAAGGGGGAGATCTACGCCCGTATCCGGGCGCTGGCCGACCGTGGGCTCGGCGTCTTGATCGCGTCGAGCGAGATGCCCGAACTGCTCGGCCTCTGCGATCGGGTCTTTGTGATGCGCAAGGGACGAACGGTCGCGGAATTCCAAGGCGGCGCCGACGAGCAGGCGGTGCTGGCGGCGGCCGAAACAAGCGAGGGGCAGGCCCATGAATGACGCAGCGCCCGTCCGCGCGGCTTCGGCCGCGCCGCCCGGCGGTCGCCGGTTCGACCTCCTGGCCATCGCGGTCAGGTTTCAGAGCGTCATCGGGCTCGTCCTGGTGGCGATCGGCGGCGTCATCTTCTCGCCGCGCCGGCATGGGCACATCCTCTTTCTTGCGCCCGACAACATGGCCAACATCGTCCGCGCCGTGTCGGAAACCGGCATCATTGCGGTCGGCATGACCTTCGTCATCATCACCGCGGGGATCGATCTCTCTGTCGGCGCGCTGCTCAGCCTCTGCAGCGTGCTGACCGCGACGATCATGACCAGCGGCGGCTACGGCCTCATCCCGACCGTGCTGTTCGTGGTCTTATGCGGATCGGCCTTCGGCGCGGGGCAGGGTCTCATCTCGAACCGGTTCCGGCTCGAACCGTTCATTGTCACGCTCGCCGGCCTTCAGATCGCGCGCGGGCTGGCGCTGGTCATCTCCGGCAACCAGTACATCAACATTTCCTACGGCGAGGGCCCCGGACTCGCCCCGCCGGTGTTCGCCATTCTCGGCGATCGGCTGTTTAACAATGTCGTGCCGGTCGCCACCCTCGTTTTCGTGGTGGTCGCCGCCATCGCGACCTTCGTTCTAAACTTCACCCGCTTCGGACGCTATGTGTTTGCGGTCGGCGGCAATGAGCGTGCGGCGCGGCTTTCGGGCGTGCCGGTGTCGCTGGTCAAGGTTTCGGTCTACGCCATCACCGGCTTTGTCTCGGCGATCGCCGAAATCGTCCATGCCGGCCAGTTCAACTTCGGCAGCGCTAACGACGGAACGGGTTACGAGCTGGTGGCGATCGCCTCGGTGGTGATCGGCGGGACGAGCCTGTTCGGCGGATCGGGGTCGATGATCGGCACGGTCGCGGGAGCGGTGATGCTCGGCGCGCTCGCCAACATCCTTCAGCTCAACAACATCAACGCGGCGCTGCAATTGCTCGCCACCGGCGCGATCATCGTGCTCGCCGCAGTCCTCCAGTCCCTCGTCCGTCGCCGCGAGGGTTTGGGTCGATAACACCGGCGACAAAACCGCGGCATACAGGTGGAGCGGCGCAACGACAATCACCTGAGGGAGAAGGATATGGAATCTCTATCGTTTAGAAGGAGCGCGAGACTGCTTGTCGGCGCTGGCGCGCTGGCGCTGGCGGCGGGCGCGGCGAACGCCGCCCCGCTCGTCAAGGACTGCGGCAAGGACGGCAAATACGTGATCGGGTTCTCGCAGGCCAACAACGCCGAGCCCTACCGCCAGCACGTCAACGATCAGCTGACCGAGGCTGCGGCGAAAGTGCCGCAGTTCACCCTTCAGATCGCCGACGGCGCCGGCAACGTGAACACCCAGACCTCGCAGATGGACAATTTCATCACCCAGAAGGTCGATCTGATCCTGATCTCGCCGTTCGAGGCGGCGCCGCTGACGCCCGTCATCGCCCGGGCGATGAAAGCCGGAATTCCGGTCATCGAGCTCGACCGCAAGTCCCTCGGCGACCCCGGCAAGGACTACACGGCCTTCATCGGCGGCGACAATTTCAAGATCGCCCAGGAGGCGGGCAAGTATGTCGCCGGAACGCTCCTGCCCGACGGCGGCGAGGTCGCGGTGCTCGAGGGCCTGCCGAGCTCGACCCCTGCGGTTGAACGGCTCAACGGCTTCAAGGACGGCGTGAAGGCCAATGCGAAGATCCAGGTCGTCGCGGAGCAGGCGGCCGACTGGCTGCCGGACAAGGCCCAGACCGCCTTCGCCGCGATGCTGCAGGCCCATCCGAACATCAAGGCGGTCTACGCCAGCAACGACATGATGGCGGCCGGGGCGCGGCTCGCCGCCAAGGGCGCAGGCAAGAAGGACGGCGACATCAAGATCCTCGGCACCGATGGGTTGCCCGGACCGTCGGGCGGAATCCGCGCGGTCGCCGAGGGCGAGTGGGCGGCGACCTTCACCTACCCGACGGGCGGGCCCGAGGCGATCGACATGGCGAAGTCCATCCTGCTCGACTGCGCCGACAAGGTCCCGACCGTCGTGACGGTCGCAACGACGGCGATTACGCCGGACAACGCCAAGGCGATGATGGGTAAGTAAGCCCGGACTCGCGCGGCAGCCCTCATCCGGCCGCATGCGCGGCCACCTTCCCCCAAAGGGGAAGGGGCCCCCCTCTCCAATAGGGCGTCCGTCAGGACGCCCGTCTCCCGACGGGCTATGTGGAGAGGGAAGCGGCGAAGGTCGCTGGGTGAGGGTTCGCTGGCGCGAACTCTTTCGTCACGAGCGCTGGAATAGCGTCTCGTGAACTCGTCAGGGAAACCAAATGGGGACAGTTTGGTTCTGCGTCGGCGTGGCGGCGCTCATCTTCGGCTTCGGCCTCTTGGGCTTGTATCTCCAAACGCTGCTGCCTGAGCCGCACAGCGCCGAAAAGTCGCGCGAGATGATCGGGGCGGTCGTCGGGCTCGTTTCGCTTCTGCTCGCCCTGGTCCTCGGCACGCTCGTGGGCTCCACCTATGCGTTCTACGCTAACCAGAAAGCCGAGATGGAGACGCTGGCCGCCAAGGCGCTGCAACTTGACATCGCGTTTTCCGAATACGGGCCGGAAACCACCTTCGCCCGCGGCAAGATGAAGGACACGCTGTCGTCGATCCGGGCGATGATCTGGGGCGGGGGTGTGGAGAAGGCGCCCGACATGAGCGTAGGCGAGCCGATCGAGCACCTCAGACTGATGGATATGTATGTCGCCTCGCTCGAACCCAAGACGCCGATGCAACGGGTGTTTGCCGCCACGGCCGCGGCGGACGCCGGCGCGATCGAGCAGACCCGGCTGCTCGTCTCGCTGCAACTGGCGAGCCCGGTATCGTGGCCGCTGGTGGCGATCGTCGTCTCCTGGGCGGCGATCCTGTTCTGCGGTTTCGGCGTTCTTTCCCGTTTCAACGCGACCACGGTCGTCGCGGTGGCGCTCGGCGCCTTCGCCGTCGGCAGCGCTCTCTTCCTGATCCTCGAACTCAGCCAGCCCTTCACCGGCGTCTTCCGCATCCCCTCGGGCGCCTTCGACCAGATGCTTGCGTCGCTGGGGAAGTGACCAGGCTATAGCCTCCTCGTCAGGGCGCGGCGACAACGCTACCGTCATCGTCATCGATCTCGTGGCGCGAAGAAACACATCGGTAGATAGTTTCGGCAAAGTAACTCAGCATTCACAACATAGAACAGTATGTCATTTTAAATTAGCTATTAATACCTGTTAGCCTAATTTAGATTTCTTAGCTTGCAATGAATTAACGAGAAGGCAGTTTGGACAATTATTTCCATGATGCGCCGTCGAGCGTACGGTTTTCCTGCGTCGGTGAGCGAATCGGCTAACAAGTTTAAACGTTGTAGACTTCCGTCGGGGCTTACGCCGGACGGCTCTGGGGACCCCTCGGCCTGAAGCTTGGGGCAGCCTACACCTGGAACATGATCTCGATGACGCGCACGGTCGCTTTTCCTGGCTTCCGGGATCAGCTGGCCAGCCATTGCGGGGGCGGCGCGGCGCAAGCCTTCGCGGATCTCAGCTATCGCCTCACGCTTCAGGGACTGTTGGTCGAGCCCTTCGGCAATCTCGCCTATGTCAACCAGGACGTGCACAGCTTCGCCGAAAGCGGCTTCGGCGGCGCGGCGCTGCGTGGCGACTCGAGCGACATGGGCGTGACATTCGCTACGTTGGGCCTGCGCTTCGCCAAGGATTTCACGCTCGGCCGGTACGCGCTCGAATCGGATGCGACCCAGGACTATCGTCATGCGTTCGGAACGGTCACGCCGACGACTTATGAGAACTTCCTGTTTGGCGGCGCCGCGTTCGACACGGCGGGGCTCCCTGTCCCACGAAACGTTGCGCTCGTCAGCCTCGGCGCGCGTGTTCGAGTGACTGACCCCGTCAAACTCGGCCTCGCCTATGTCGGTCAATTTGGCGGATCCTATTCGCAAAGCGGGATCAAAGCGAACGCCGATTGGAGCTTCTGACGCCAACGAGCCGCGTCAGCTTCGATCGTGGCGTCCCCTATTCTCGCGGAACGGCCGAAGATGTGTGATACAAGTCCCGTGTGCCCTGTGACCGAACGGCGGCGAGGAGAACGCTCGTGACAGTCGGCCAAGCGAAAATATGCAAGGGGTGCTGGCAACAGATGCGCGTGCCGGTGCCGTTGCGCGGCATCGCTTCCGTGCCGTTTCGCGCCTTCGGGATTCGACCGAGTCGAATGAACCCAAACACTTGCACGATTTGTGAGCTGATGTTCACGAAGGTGATGAAGGCGCGCCATGTCTCCATTGATGCGACGGTTCTTTTCGCCGATCTCAGGGACTACACTGGCCTTTCGCAGTCCCATTCCGCCGGGACCGTGTCAATGCTACTCGACGCCTTCTATGACGAATGCGCGGAGGCGATTTGGGAGCACGACGGGCTGTTGAACAAGACCATGGGCGACGCCGTCATGGCGGTATTCAATTTCCCGATCCGGCGCGCCGACCATGCAAGTCAGGCCGTTCGTGCGGCGCGGGCGATTCAGCAACGCTGCAGCGCCAGGCGGGAGTCGCTCGTCGAGGCGTTCGGCGCCGAAGGAGGGTCGATCTCAGTCGGCGTCGGGATCGACTCCGGAAAAGTCAGCTTCGGCGAATTCGGCCGAACGCATTCTGATCTGACCGCGATCGGGACGGTCGTGAACACCGCGTCGCGGGCGCAATCCGCCGCCGCCGCCGGCAAGATCCTCATGACGCAGGCCGTCTACAAGAGCGCGCAATCCGAGTTGACCGATAGCTCGGCTCAAGAGTTCCGGCTCAAGGGATTCGACGCGCCAGTCAGACTTTGGGCAGCCTGAAATGAGGTCGGCCGGATTCTGGACGCCAAAGCCGCATCGGAGCCGCACAATGTAAAGGTGTCCAGGTCATAGCGGCTCGAAGGACTGGGATCGGTGAAGACGAATCTCTTACTCGGAGCGCGCCGAGAGGCGCGCATCCGCGTCTCGACCTAAACGGTCGATCTCCTCAAGCAGCCGCTTGCGCGTATAGGGTTTCGCAAGAAAGCGCCCGTGATCCGAAATTTCCATCTGGGGCGGCTTACGACCGCCGGAGGTCACCAGCACGAGGATGTCCGGCCAGCTTTCATGGACCTTGCGCGCCAGTTCCATTCCACTGACCGGACCCGGCATCTCAATGTCGGTGAACACCACGCGAAGACCAGATCTGCTCCTGACAATTTTGAGCGCCGCGTTCGCGTCGTGCGCTTCGATGACTTCAAATCCCGCATCTTCAAGGAGTTCCACTGCATATTGTCGCACCAGCGTTTCATCCTCGACCACGAGGATGGCGGGTTGCATTTCGGTATGGAGATCGTTGGCCATATGGCGACAACCCGGAAGCTTGCATTTGGTTTCCTGGCCGGAGCAACGGTCGCCAACTCGCGCGCCGGCTTTCGGGTGTCCCGTCGCTTGCCGCGAAACGTTGGAGTGATAAAGCATCCGGATGGACCGTCTTGCCTCCGTCTCGCCCGGGTCCGTAGGCGACTGGGATCCGGGCCTCTACAGCAAGTTCGAAAGCGAGCGGACGCTGGCGGCGCGCGATCTGCTGCGCCGCGTTCCGCTCCGCTCCGCGCGCGTCGTCGTCGATCTCGGCTGCGGACCGGGAAACAGCGCCGAACTGCTCGCGCGCCGGTTCGCCGGGGCGGACATCACCGGCCTCGACACGTCAGAGGCGATGCTGGCGGCGGCGCGGGTGCGCGTTCCGGCGGCGCGGTTCATCAGACAGGACATCGCCGACTGGGCGCCGGACGAGGCGCCCGACCTGGTCTTCGCCAATGCGGCGCTGCAATTCCTGCCCGAGCATCACACGTTGTTCCCGCGTCTGCTCGCTTGCCTCGCCCCGGGGGGCGTGCTGGCGGCGCAGATGCCGTCGACCGCGCGCGAGTTCGTCGCACGCGCTGATGCGCATGACGGCGGCGGAGGGTCCCTGGTCGTCCCGGCTTTTGCCGATCGCCAAGACCCGGCCGGTGATCAGCGAGTTTGAGGACTATTATCGCTGGCTGCGTCCCGCCGCGTCGCGGATCGAGATCTGGATGACCACCTATGTCCATGTCTTCGACGGCGCCGAGGGCGTCGCCGACTGGTTCGCCGGATCGGCGCTGCGGCCGTATCTGGAGCTTTTGTCGGACGATGAGCGCTGTGCGTTCCTCGCGCGCTACCGCGACGGGCTGCGCGAGGCCTATCCTGTTCAGCCGGACGGCAAGGTCCTGCTCGCCTATCCGCGGTTGTTCATCGTCGCGACCCGGGCGTGAGGGGAGCCATGACGGGCCTGCCTCCTCACTCCGTCGGCGCGCTTTATGGATATGCGTGTCTCAGCTGGGATGGCCTGACGGCGGCCGCTATCATCATAATTACACAAAATATACGTACAAACTCTTAAACTGACTCTATAGTCACGTCACGTCATCCATTGAAATGCAGATCTTGAGCGACGCTCGCCCGCGATGGAACGGAGTCGAGGCGAGGCTCCCAATCCTGCCCGGAATATATCATATTTTCATTCCTCGACGCCTTGCTCGGCAATCCGCTCGCCGGGAAAACCGACTGGGACGCCGTGCTGGAACGCCAGTTGCGGCGGCTCGTCGATCGGCGGCTCGAACGGATCGACGCATTGCCGGTCGGCCGCGTCGATGTCCATCTCGCGCCGGGCGGCGTGCCAGAACTCCTCGCTGCGCCCCTCCGGGCAACCCGCGCGCTCCCAGAGCGCATAGGCGCGCCGGCGGATCGCGTCCTCCTGGCGGCTCATCCCTAATCCTCCCGTCGCCGGGGCGTCACGCCGCGTAGCGCTCGATGTCGATCGGCATGCGCCGCGAGCCCCAGCGTCCCGGCCCGGCGGCGAAAACGCCGGCCATCGGCGTCCCGCAGCTGAGGCACCGCCCCTCGGCGTCGAGCCGATATTCGGTGATCTCATAGCGGTCGCGGCCTATGCAGCGCGCGCCGCAGGTCGGGCATAGGGTCGCCTCGCGCGCCGGATCGCGGACATTGCCGACATAGACGTGCTTGAGTCCGTTGGCGATCCCGATCGCCCGGGCTCGCTGCAGTGTGGCCAGCGGCGTCGCAGGCGTCCCGAGCATGTGATAGTCGGGGTGGAAAGCGGTGAAGTGGAGCGGAACGGCCGGCTTCAGCTCCCTGGCGACCCAGCGGGTCAACGCCTCGAGCTCCTCGTCGCCGTCGTTCTCGCCCGGAATGAGAAGCGTCGTGATCTCGGTCCAGACGCTCGTCTCGTGCACGAGATACTTGAGGGTCTCGAGCACCGGCTCGAGCTTGCCCGCGCAGCGCTTCTCGTAGAAGCGCTCGGTGAAGCCCTTCAGATCCACGTTGGCGGCGTCCATCGCGGCGAACAAGCGCTTGCGCGGCTCCTCGCAGATGAAGCCCGCGGTCACCGCGACGTTCTTGATCCCGCGCGCCCGGCAGGCGGCCGCCGTATCGACGGCGTATTCCATGAAGATGACCGGGTCGTTGTAGGTGTAGGCGACGCTGGCGCAGCCGAGCCTCTCCGCGGCGCGCGCAATCGTGTCGGGCATGGCGACCGCGCTGAGGCGCGCCGTCTCACGGCTCTTGGAAATGTCCCAATTCTGGCAGAAGCCGCAGGCGAGGTTGCAGCCGGCCGTTCCGAACGACAGCACCGACGAACCAGGCAAAAAGTGATTGAGCGGCTTCTTCTCGATCGGATCGACGCAGAAGCCGGTCGAGCGGCCATAGCCGGTGAGCTCCATGCCCTCGCCATCCTCACGCGCGCGGCGCACGAAGCAGAGGCCGCGCTGGCCGGCCCGCATATGGCAGAAGCGCGGGCAGAGCTGGCATTCGATCCGCCCGTCCTCGAGCTTCGTCCAGTACTCGACGTTCACACAATCCGCGCCGTCCATATCGCGCCGGCCGCTTTCGCAAAGCCGCTCCTTGTCTCCCGCCTTTATGTCGGAACCGGATGCGACAATTACAATGCGGCGGACTGGCGCGGCCGCACGCCGGCGCCTACATTGGCGCGTGTAGACGCGGTCGTTGGCCGCGCCGCCGCGGTCCATCGGTGGGCCGATAGGACGCCCGTCCTCCGACGGGCCAGTGACCGCGGCTACACGACGCCGTGTTGGCGTCAAAGGACCCGGGGGGTCGCCATGCTCGAGGCCGCTCATCCCGCGCAGGTCGCGGGCCTCTTCTATCCTGGGGAACCGGACCCATTGCGCACGCTGATCGCCGGGATGCGCAAGGGCGCGCGATCGGATGGCGGCGTCGCGCCGAAGCTGGTCGTCGCGCCGCATGCCGGCATCGTCTATTCGGGCTCGGTCGCCGCCACCGCCTTCGCCGCCTGGGCGCACCGCGCCGCGCCGCCGACGCGCATCGTCATCGTCGGACCGGCCCATCGGGTCGCCTTCCGCGGCCTCGCCATCCATCCGGCCAGGGCCTGGAGGACGCCGCTCGGCGAAGCCAAGATCGCCCGCGATCTCCACATCCGGCTCGCGGAAGCGCAGGCGGCGGTGGTCGACGCAAACCCCTTCGCCGGCGAGCATTCGCTTGAAATGCATCTCGTGATGCTGCAGGCGATGCTGCCCGCGCCGTTCGAGGTCCTGCCGATCCTCGTCGGCGACGCGACGCCGGCTGAAGTCGCCGCGGCGCTGCGGCTCGTCTGGGGCGGCCCGGAGACGGGGATCGCCATCTCCTCCGACCTGTCGCATTTCCTCGAACAGGCGAACGCGCGGGCGGTCGATGCCGACACCGCCCGGTTGGTCGAGCGCCTCGACGTCGATTCCCTCGAAGGCCGGCGCGCGTGCGGCTATCTGCCGATCGGCGGGGCGCTGACCCTCGCCGCCGAGCGCGACCTCAGGGTCAGCGCGCTGCATCTGGCGACCTCGGCCGATGTCGGCGCGGACGCGTCGCGCGTCGTCGGCTACGGCGCTTTCGCCATGGAATACGCCGCCTCGGCCCGGCTCGAGGAGGCCGACCGCGCGCTTCTGCTCGCGACTGCGATGGCGAGCCTTGCCGCTGCGGCGCGAAGTGGCGGAGGCATGCCGTCGCTCGCCGTCGACGGCCGCCTATCGCCGACGCTGACGTCGATGCGCGGAACCTTTGTCACCCTCACCCGCGCGGGAAGCCTTAGGGGCTGCATCGGCTCGCCGACGCCCCGCACGACGCTGATCGAGGACGTGGTGACGAACGCCGTAAATGCGGGCTGCGGCGATCCCCGTTTCGAACCTTTGAGCGAAGCGGGGCTCGACGGTCTCGAACTCGACGTCTCGATCCTGTCGCATCCCCGGTCAATCCCGGCTGGCGACGAGGCCGGGCTCGTCATGGCGCTGGAACCGGACCGGGACGGCCTCATTCTCGGCAAGGGGCGGCAGCGGGCGCTGTTCCTGCCGAGCGTCTGGCGGCAGGTCGCGGACGGACGGGAATTCGTCCGCCATCTCCTGCGTAAGGCCGGGCTCGATCCGATGATTTTTCCGAAGGGCCTGGAGGCTCAGCGCTTCCGGGTCGAGGCGTTCGGCGCGCCATTCCGGCGCGTGGGCGCATCCGATATCGCTCCGGTCAGGGTCGAAGAGGCTCGCTAAGCTCGGCACAACAAAAAGGGCCGCCCGGAAGGCGGCCCCTCGATAGGTGTCGGCTTCGCGGCCCTCAGAGAGTGACTGCGCGCGGCGCACGGGCCTTGCGATAGCCGGCGAAGCCGAGCGCTGCGAAACCGAGACCGAGCATCGCCCAGGTCGAGGGCTCGGGGACCGCCGTCAACGTCAGGCTGTCGCCGTAGGTGTAGTAATTGTGCGCGCCTCCAGGTCCAAAAAGGGCGCCATCGTAAGGCGCGCCTGTCGCGGCGGCGGAGTAAATGCCGAAGACATAGCCCGAACCCCAGGCGGCGGAGTTGAACGTCAGCCCGTTCGAGTCGATGGGGAAGTTCGTGTTCGACCCAAACAAATCGGTGCCGTCGCCCGCGCGCCAGGCAGTGCCGGTGACAACCGTAAAGCTCGTTGCGCTTGGGAGCCAACCGCCGCTGAGGGTCGCCGATCCGTCGGTCACCTGTCCGCCGGTGACGTCGAGCGTCAACGTGCCGCTTACAGCGCCATGACCCCCAGGATTATAGTCGGATATATCATACACATAAGTCGCAGCGTTTGCCACGCCCGCTGCCGCCAGCAACGCCGCAACCGCAGCGGAGGCCAGAAAAACTTTCACTGATCGAACTCCCTCGTACCCTTCGGCGCCGCACTTTGAACCGCCATTCTCCCGCTCGGTTGACAATGTATACCTACGTTCACTCGGAAACAAGGGTTTTGGTGAGGTTTTTTTAAAGGCAAGGTTACGGCGGCCGCCCAGCCGGCGCTTTAAGGAGCGCCGGACACCGACGATTTGCTTCCCAGCGCGCCCGGCGCCGCAAAAGGCGACCGGTCCTCGGGCCGGCTCGAGTTTCAAACGGATCGGCTGCGGGTCAGACCGCCAACGCGCGCGGGGTGCGCGCTCTGCGATAGCCCGCAAAGCCGAGCGCGGCGAAACCGAGACCCAGCATCGCCCAAATCGGGGTCTCTGGAATGGCAGGCGAACCGCCGAACTGGGAAACGGAGAACCGAACGGCCAGGGTGTTGGTGAGGGCGCCCGTGTCGATGGCGTAGCTATCGTCCAAGACGAAGGCGGCGCGCGAGCCGTACCACATGTCGCCGCTGGTTCCGACTGTCGGCGCGGAAGCGCCCGTGAATTGCTGCCAGTTCACGAACGAGTCGTCGTAGCTCCCATTGTTGCCGCCGATGCTGACGATGTACGTAATCGTCTGCGGGACCAGCAAGCCTTGGAAATTGAGAGCCTCGGTCGTCCACCCGTTCCCGGTCGGGGTGACCTCGTTGGAGGCGAGGAGCGTTCCGGTATTGGGGTTCGAGCCGGAATAAAGCGCAACCTCTATCGGCAACGAACCGCCGCCGGCGTAACCGAATAGATCGACCGTCGTCAGATGAAAGGGGCCCGAACCGGCGAAGGCGACCGTATTGCCTACGCCGAACGCTCCGCTGATGCCCGCGGGATGCAAGCCGCAACAAGGCGCAAAGCCAATCTGGTTGTTGCTATAAAGGCTCGTGGCGTCCTGAGGCGCGCTGTATGCGACGGTGTCGGCCCGGGCCACGCCTGCGACAGCCAAGGCCACCGCCAGCGTGGCGGAAGCCAAAAGCCGGTTCTGCGGTCCATAACAAGGAAGCTGCATCGGATCAATCAACATGACATGTTCATGGACAAGATTCATTAATTAAGTCTGATACTTACGTAAGGTAAGGCGCCAGGTCGACGAGCCCGCGGGCACCGGGCGGCGTCGATAACAATGGACGCGCTTTCAGGCCTCAAGTTCGCCGAATTCGGAA
Organism: uncultured Alphaproteobacteria bacterium; assembly: GCA_963770035.1. Lineage (GTDB taxonomy): Bacteria > Pseudomonadota > Alphaproteobacteria > Rhizobiales > Beijerinckiaceae > Roseiarcus. Next base: position 158,781 of record CAVYON010000010.1, read on the forward strand.
ACGCTCGGGAAGCGCGCCGACGCGCGCGCGCCGCGGTCAGCGCCTTCACGCAATCGCAATAAAGCCCGATTGGCGGGTTAGCTTCAGTTCAAACACAAAAAGCTAGAAACATTCCCGCGAGCGGACGATGCTGGGTGGGCGCGCAGTCACCGAGGAGCGTGTCATGTGCGACTATTCGTTGGAAATGTATGGATCCCGCCCGGCGCGTGAGGGCGAACTCTATGTCGCAACCCGGTTTCCGAGCGGTTCGATCGGCTTTGCGGCCCCGGGCGCTCCGAGAATTCCGGTCTGCGTCCAGTGCGACACCACGGTCGTCCTGACCGATATCCCGCCGGTCATGCAGAAATCCCTCCGGATCGGCTCCGAAGTCGAGACGGTTTTCGCCCAGCGCGACACCGGACTTTATCGCGACGGGCTGCGCCTGAAGGACGGCCGGTTCGTGTCGCTGCAGGACCTGCCGTCCGGCGTCGGCGCCTATATTCCGAGCCTGCTCGAGCGCAGGATCGAGAGAAGCGTCGAGGCCCCTGTCCAGAAGCGCGTCCGCGCGCCCGCGACGGTCGACTGACGGCGGGCTGAGCCCAAACAAAGTGTTCCGGCCTTGCGCTTATAGGACGCGTAGGGTCGGACCATCTGCGTGTCCTGCTTGCGAGTGACGCGACGCGCCGTTTCGTTGCATCGGGCGCCTGGCGGGGTGCGATCCAAAGTGATGCAATCAGGCGGTGCGGCGGAGTGATTTCGGGTCGTTGTCATTGGCGACAGCGGAGCTGGGTTGGGCGAGGGCTTTCCAGTAGGCGTCCCAGTCGCCGTTGATTCGATTTATCCGCAAGGCAAGCATGTGTTCGGCATGTTCGACGCGCCACCAGGCGCCCGGCCGCTTGAGGCGTTGTTGGGCGATGTAGCGATGAGCGCTTTCGATCTCGCCCGAGCCGATTGGCAGCCCGTCGGCCAAGGCCTGGCGATCGTTCAATTGGCCGACGCGGGCGCCGAGGTAGCGATGGCAGGTTCGCACGGGCGCACGCTCGTCATCGACCTCGGGGGGCTCGCAATGTCCGGCGAGCGCCCGCAGGACGGCGTCGAGACGGCCGCCTTTGAGCGCCTCCTTCTGCGTCTCCATCCAGGCGCTGCGCGCGGCCGGGTCGGGCGCGATCGCCGCCGAGGCGGCGCCCAGGTATTCGCAGACATGATAGAAATCAATCAGGTAGCAGCCCTGATCACCGAACTGCGGCTCGACTTGGCCGACGATCCAGGGCGCGCCGTCGCCGACCGCGTGAACCCGGGAGTTCGCCCCGAAGCCGGCGCGAACCGCGCACGAAAGCAACTGACGCCCGGCCTCTTCGACCCCGCCCTCGATCGAGCCCGCATAAACCGGCGTGCAGTTCCCTTGCGCGTGCGCCAGCGACAGCTTCGCCTCCCGCCAGGACAGCGTCTTGCCCTTGCGCTTGTCTTTCCCCTCGCTGCTCGGCTCGACGATCGGAACCATGCCGCCGTCCGTTTCGACGACGATCGGTTTGCGAAGGCCCGGCGCTTCCGGAAACTCCAAATCCCGACACCTGCTTTCGTGCATCGCCTGGGCGTGGGCGAACGTGATCCGCTGGATCGTGCTCTCGCCAATCGCGAAGCCGTAGTGCTCCTGCAACTTGGCGCGCGCCTGCGCGAAGGGCTGATCGGCCGCGAAGTCGACGAGGGCGCGCTGCAGCGGCCGCGAACATCCGAGCGGGCTCACCTTCGCCCCGAGCACGAACGGACGCACCCGTTGCGTCCCGAACCGATATTGCGGCTCCCGGACCTCTATTTCGCCAAATTTCGTATGCCAGCGGAGTTTTTTTCGCCTTGGCGATGCATCCGAGGGCGTTGGCGAATCTCCCGCTCCGTCGCCTCGACCCGGTTCTCCGCCCAACTCTTCAGCGCCTCACGCCCCAAAAGACGCATCTCATCCACGATGCGCTCTTCCGCAGCGTCGGCTTCCTTCAATTCGCCATCGGCGCCCTCGATCGCCGCCACGATCGACGACACCCGCTTGCGGAGCTCCGGATGCGCCCGCAACGCCGCAACCAGCCCCTCATCGCTCAACTCCCCGACCGCCATCCGTCGCCTCCTGCCAAATCACTCAACCCAACCTACCCTGCATCGGTTTGAATCGCACCCCGCCTGGCGGGACGGCTTGTGGAGGTCGGGACGCGCGGCCATGGCGGGGCAAGCGTTCGGCGTGATGACGTTATCGAGCGGCGCATCCGTCGCGCTGCTCGCCGTGAACAACGCCCATGCCGAGGATCTATCGCCACTCTCCGCAGTGACGATGGCGCAGCTCGCCGGTCGGGCGTTTTTTGCCGGGCGGATCGGTGAAGCCGACGCGTTCCTGATCGCGTTCGACCAGGACGCCGACTACGACGGCCCGAATTTTTTGTGGTTCCGCCAGCGCTTCGAGCGCTTCGTTGACGTCGACCGGATCGCGGTCGCGCCGGCCTCGCGCGGCCGCGGCGTGGCAAAGGCGCTCTATGCGGCGCTGATCGCTCAGGCATGCGCCGCCGGCCACGACCGCGTCGTGTGCGAAGTGAACGCTGAACCGCCCAATCCCGCCTCCGACGCCCTCCACGCAGCGCTCGGCTTCGTTGCGGTCGGCGCGGCGTTCCTGGCCGGCGGCAAGACCGTGCGCTATTACGCGCGCGGCCCAAGGCGCGATGTCGTCGTCCGACGATCGGTAAAGCCTTAACGACTTTGCCCGATGCTGTCCGTCATGGCGCCTCCCCTCGACCCCGCCGAACCCGACGCCCTGCCCGCCGCGCCCGACCTCGCCGCGGCCGTCCGGGCGTGGCTTCGCGCGCTCTCGGACGAACGAAAGCTGTCCGCTCACACGCTCGAGGCCTACGGCCGCGACGCGCGCCAGTTCCTCGCCTTCCTGGGCGAGCGTTTCGGGGCGCCGCCGTCCGTCGCCGATTTCGTGAATTGCGGCCCCGGCGACCTACGCGCCTTCCTCGCCCGCCGCCGCGCCGAGGGAATCGAGGGGCGCTCGCTGCAACGCGCGCTCTCGGCCCTTCGCTCGCTGGCGCGCGCCATCGCTCGCGACGGCGGCGAGACGGCGTCCGCGCTCGGCGCGATCCGTGCGCCGAAGGCGGGGCGCCGGCTGCCCCGGCCGCTTACGCCCGCCGACGCCCGGGCGGTGACGACGACCGAGCCGCGCGCGGGCGAGGCGCGAGACCCTTGGGTGCTGGCCCGCGACGCCGCTGTTCTGGCGCTGTGCTACGGCGCGGGCCTGCGCATTTCCGAGGCGCTGGGCCTCAAGCGCGGGGATGCGCCGGTCGGCGCGGTCGAACTCGGTGACGGTCGTCGGCAAGGGCCAGAAGACCCGCTCTGCGCCGATCATCGCGCCGGTGCGCAAGGCGGTCGAAGACTATCTCGCCCTCTGCCCCTATGCGCTCGAGGCGGACGGGCCGCTGTTCGTCGGGGCCAGGGGCGGCCCGCTCTCGCCGCGGATCGTGCAACTCGCCATGGAGCGAATGCGCGGCGCCCTCGGGCTGCCGGACACCGCCACCCCGCATGCGCTGCGCCATTCCTTCGCCACCCACCTGCTCTGCCGCGGCGGCGACCTGCGCACCATCCAGGACCTGCTCGGCCACGCCTCGCTGTCCACGACCCAGGTCTATACCGGCGTCGACAGCGCGCGGCTGCTGGCGGCCTACAAGGCGGCGCATCCGCGGGCGTAATCCTTCTCCTGCGAACGGCGCCGGTTCCACTCCGGCGGCGGAAAGCGCTATGACTGCGCCCTTTCCCTCTCTCGAGGCTCCCATGACTGGCAAGCGCATCGTCTTCACTGGCGGATCCGGCAAGGCCGGCCGGCACGCGGTTCCCCATCTCGTCGCCCACGGCTACGACGTCCTCAACATCGACCTCAAGCCCTTTGATTTCCAAGGCGTTCCGACGGTGATCGCCGACCTGACCGACAGCGGCCAGGCGTTCAACGCGCTGACGGTCCACCGCGGCTTCGAGGGCTTCGAAATCGGCCGTCCGGCGGGCCCGCCCGACGCTGTCGTCCATTTCGCTGCCGTGCCGCGTGTGCTGATCGAACCGGACAACGTCACGTTCACGAAAAATGTGATCAGCACCTACAACGTGATCGAGGCGGCGATGAAACTCGGGGTGCGCAAGGTCGTCATTGCCTCGAGCGAGACGACCTACGGCGTCTGCTTCGCCGAGGGCGACAAGGACTTCCGCGCCTTTCCGCTGGAGGAGGATTACGACGTCGATCCGATGGATTCCTACGGCCTCTCCAAGGTGTGCAACGAGAAGACCGCGCGCGCTTTCGCCATGCGCTACGGCGCCGACATCTACGCGCTGAGAATCGGCAACGTGATCGAGCCGCACGAGTACGGCATGTTCAAGCGCTTCCTCGCCGACCCGCCGATGCGCAAGCGCGTCGCCTGGAGCTACATCGACGCGCGCGACCTCGGCGAGATCGTGCGGTTGTGCCTGGAAAAGGACGGCCTCGGCTTCCAGGTGTTCAACGCGACTAACGACACCATCACCCTCAACACGCCGACCAAGGAAGCGATGGCGAAGCTTTCGCCGAATACGCCCTTCACCCGCGCCATGGGCGAGTACGATGCGCCGCTGTCGAACCGCAAGGCGCGCGAGGTGCTGGGCTTCAAGGAGAAGCACAACTGGCGGAAATATGTCGATTCCGACGTCGCGTGACAGGGCGCCTCTCGCGCTTGCGGGAAAAGGCGACGCTGTCACTTATAATTGACATGCAGCCCCTCTGTCATCTATAAGTGACGGCATGGTCGAGGTCCGGCAGACCGACTTGTTCAAGGATTGGTTTGCCGGCCTTGACGACGCCAACGCGAGACGGCGTATCGCGCAGAGGATTGTGCGTTTGCAATCGGGCCTGCTGGGCGATGTCAAACCGGTCGGAGAAGGCGTCAGTGAACTGCGTATCGACTACGGGCCGGGATACCGGCTCTATTTCGTACGACGCGGAACAGAACTCGTCATTCTGATCTGCGGCGGAGACAAACACACACAGGATCGCGACATCAAGCGAGCCAAAAGGCTGGCGGCGGAGGTTTAGGAAGCGACTTTCAACTTCACCGTGACGCGATTCAATTTCGATCGGAGGGCAATGGAGCCCGCATGAGAATAGACGATGAAGATCAACACGACCCCCTTCGATCCGGCTGACTTTCTCGACACGCAAGAAACTCAGTTGGAACTGCTCGCCGACGCCGTCGAGACCGGCGACGCCAGATATATTGCAAATGCGCTCGGCGCCATCGCGAGGGCGCGCGGGATGGCGAGGGTCGCTGATGAGGCCGGGCTGACCCGGCAAGCGCTTTATCGTTCTTTGAGCGAGACAGGCGATCCGCGGCTGACGACCCTTCTCGGCGTCGCCAAGTCGCTTGGCCTGAAACTGACGTTCAAGGCGGCGTGACCCCGCTTTGCCCTCCCAGGACGAGTTCACCTCCCGCCAGCTTGGCGCGGTCGGCTGGGCGCGCTCGCCGGGACCGCCCAGAAGTGGCGCGGGTAATGGCCGCGCATGTGCGAGCGCATCCCGCCCAGGGGTTGCGCCATTGAACGACTTCACAAACGTCAGACATGTCGTGTTATATCTGAAAATGGTATGGAATGGACAATTCCTTGCCAAAAAGAGAAAGCCGGCGTAGTCTGGTCCCAATGGCCGATCAGACCCTCTCGATGTCGACCGCGACGATCCCCGCCTTGCCCGGCCCCTTCTGCGCGGCGAGGCGCTTCAGCGCGCTCGAGCTTCGGATCGAGCGCGGTCGGCGCTTTGCGACGCAGACCGAGGGAGAGGAGGCGCCTGAAAATAATAATGGCGCCGGGGTCGCCCGTAACCCATTGAAAAGGCCCATTTCGGACGAGAGAATCCAAGGAATTCCAAGCAAATCCAACCGTCCAAAACCCGGGAATTCGCGGAGCCCCGATGCACGCCCGCGTAGGCCTGAGGAAATCCAAATGTCTCGGGACCAGCCGACAAGAGCGCGCCCCCTCCAGCCGGCCCATAGCCTGACGCTCCGCGCCCTATGGCGTCCCTCAGGACACTCCTTATTTAACATTATGTTATGTGTTCTTATGTCCCACGCGGCTTGGCGCGGGCGGTCGGCGCGGCGCTCGCCGGGTCCTCCGGCCAGAAGTGGCGCGGATAGCGGCCGCGCAGGTCCGAGCGCACCGCGGCCCAGGAGCCGCGCCAGAAGCCGGGCAGATCGCGGGTGATCTGGATCGGCCGATGGGCCGGCGACAGGAGATGCAGGGTCAGCGGGATCTTGCCGCCGGCGACCGCGGGGTGCTCGGCCAGGCCGAACAGCTCCTGCACCCTCAGCGCGATCGACGGACCGCCCTCGGCCTCGTAGTCGATCGCGGCCGCCGTGCCGGTCGGCGCCGCAAAATGGGTCGGCGCCTCGGCGTCGAGCCGGCGCGCCAGGTCCCACGGCAGGAGGGCGTGGAGCGCGTTCGCGAGATCGTCCGCGCCAATGTCGTCGAGGCGCGTCTTGCCGGCGAGGAAGGGCGCCAGCCATTCCGCGTCGCCCGCCAGCCGCCCGTCCGACAGGTCGGGCCAGGCGTCGCCCTCGGCGCGCCTGAGGAAGCTCACGCGGTCGCGCCATTGGGTCAGCGCCCGGCTCCACGGCAACCGGCCGGGCCCAAGCGCCAGGACGCCGCGGGCGAGCGCCGTCGCACTCTGGTCATCCGCCGCGACGGGAAGCGTCTGCTCGGCCAGCATGAGCGCCCCGAGCCGCCGGCGCCTGCGCGCCCTGAGCGAAGCGGACGCGCGGTCAAAGGCGACCTCGTCGGCCGTCTCGATCGCGCCGACCGCTACCGCTTCGATCTCGTCGAGGCTCATGGGGGCGGCGAGCAGGATGCGCGCCGAGGCGGCGCGGCCCACGACCTCGCCGACCGCGAGATAGGCTTCGCCGGCGAGCGGATCGTGCGCCTCGAGCGCCGCCGCCCGCCCGTTCGCCATCAGGAACTCGCCGCGCTTGCCTCGCGCGATCGCGATGCGGTCGGGATAGGCGGAGGCGAGCAGCGCCCCGCACTCAGCGCCCGGGACGCCCTCACCCCCAACCCCTCTCCCCGAGGGAGAGGGGAGCGCGCCCTTCTCCCCCGGGGAGAAGGTGGCCGAAGGCCGGATGAGGGCCTCCTCCGCCCTCTGCGCCAGGTTTCGCGCCAGCCTGCGCGCGTCCTCGGCCCGCTGCGAGCGGTCGCGGCGGAAGGCGTCGAGGCGGATCGAGAGATCGACCGCGTCGCCGCCGAGGCCGCGTTCGGTCAGTAGCACGGCGACCTCGGCCGCCGTCCGCGCCTCGCCCGACCGGGCCGCGTCGACCACCATGCGGGCGAGCCGCGGCGGCAGCGCGAGCCGTGCGATCGCCCGGCCCTCGTCGGTAACGCGGCCGTCCGCGTCGAGCGCGCCGATCGCGCCAAGCAGCGCCCGCGCCTCGTTAAGCGCCGCGCGCGGCGGCGGGTCGAGAAAGGCGAGCCGGGTCGGATCGGTCTCGCCCCAGACCGCGCAGTCGAGCACGAAGCCGGAGAGGTCGGCCGACAGGATTTCCGGCGCCGGATAGGGCATGAGCCCGCCCGTCGCCGCCTCCTCCCACAGCCGGTAGCAGACGCCGGGCTCGACGCGGCCCGCGCGGCCGCGCCGCTGGTCGGCGTTGGCGCGCGAGACGCGCACCGTTTCGAGCCGAGTCAGGCCGATATCGGGCTCGTAGCGGGGCACGCGCATGAGCCCGCTGTCGATCACGATCCGCACGCCTTCGATGGTCAGCGAGGTCTCGGCGATCGAGGTCGCCAGCACGATCTTCCGCCGTCCGGGCGGCGCAGGCTCGACGGCGCGATCCTGGGCGCGGGGATCAAGCGCGCCGTAGAGCGGCGCGACATCGACGTCGGGCCGGCGGATCCGCGCCTCCAGCGTCTCGGCGACCCGGCGGATCTCGCCCTGCCCCGGCAGGAAGACAAGAGCCGAGCCCGTCTCGCGATCGAGCGCCTCGAGCGTCGCGCGGGCGACCTCGTCCTCGATCCGCGCATGGCGGTCGCGACCGACATAGCGCGTGACCACGGGAAAGGCGCGGCCCTCGCTTTCGATCAGCGGGGCGTCGCCGAGCAAGGCGCGCACTCGCGCGCCGTCGAGCGTCGCCGACATCACAAGCAGTCGGAGGTCGTCGCGGAGCGCGGCCTGCGCGTCGAGCGCCAGCGCCAGTCCAAGGTCGGCGTCGAGCGAGCGCTCGTGGAACTCGTCGAACAGGACGCCCGCGACGCCGTCGAGCGCCGGATCGTCGAGGATCATGCGGGCGAACACGCCTTCCGTGACGACCTCGATGAGGGTGCGCGCCGAGACCAGGCTCTGAAGCCGCACACGCAGGCCGATCGTTCCGCCAACCTTTTCGCTTAAGGTCGCAGCCATCCGCGCGGCGGCGGCGCGGGCGGCGAGGCGCCGAGGTTCCAGCACGATCAGGCGGCCGCCCTTCGCCCAGGGCTCCTCCATCAGCGCCAGCGGGACGCGCGTGGTCTTGCCGGCGCCGGGCGGCGCGACGAGCACCGCGCGCGTATGCGTTGCGAGCGCAGCCCGGAGGGCGGGCAGCGCCTCGTCGATCGGCAGCGGCGCGGCGAGGTCGGTCATCGCCGCTTCCTAGGCGCGATATTGCATTTCGCCGAGAATCGCACCGGTCGCTAACTCGCCCTTCCTGAAGGGATGCCGCGCGCCTTTGACGGGAAAAACCGGTTGCGCAGCGTTGTTCGCGGCGGAACGCATTTCATCGAAGCGGCCGCGGCGACCGAACGCAAGACGGCGCGAAGCCCGTTCTGGGCCGAGGCTCAGTCCTTCACGAACGGGCAGCCGCCATTGTCGAGCGGGCGGAAGGCGTCTTCGGGCGCGATGGTCGAGACGAGCTCGAAAACGTCCCACTCGGATTGCGACGCCGCCGGGGACTTCACCTTGTAGAGGTAGATCGGGTGCATCGCGCGCCCGTCGGCGCGGATCCAGCCCTTGCCGAAGACGGCGTCGTCGATCGGGATCGCCTTCATCGCCTCGATGAGCTTCACGCCGTCGGCGGCGCTCTTGGTGACGGCCATCGCCTTGATTAGGTGCTCGGTCGCCCCGTACATGCCGGCCTGCATGTCGTTGGGCATCAATTTCTTCGGATGGGCGGCGAGGAAGCGCTTGCCGAAGGCGCGCGTTCCGTCGTTGGCGTCCCAATAGAAGGCGGTCGGCAGCAGCGCGCCCTGAACGGTCTCGAGCCCGAGCGCTGGAATGTTGGTCACGTTCAGGGTGAAGCCGGCGAGCTTCTGCTTTGGCGTCAGCCCGAACTCGTGCGCCTGCTTGAAGCAATTGTTGGTGTCGCCGCCGCCGTTGGCGAAGGCGACGACCTCCGCGCCGGACCCTTGGGCCTGCAAGAGGAACGAGGAGAAATCGGGCGTGTTGAGCGGATGGCGCACCGCCCCGAGAACCTTGCCGCCGGCGGCCCCGACTGCGGCGGCGCAGTTGCCCTCCATGTCCTTGCCGAAGCTGTAGTCGGCGGTGACGAAGAACCAGGTCTTGCCGCCGGCCTGGGTCAACGCCCTGCCGAGCGCCGTTCCGGAGGAATAGGTGTCGTAGGTCCAGTGGACGAAGTTCTTCGAGCATTTCGGCCCGGTCATGACCGACGAGCCGGCGCCGGAGCCGATCACGGCCTTGTTCTTTTCCTGGGCGACGGACAGCACGGCGAGCGCGACCGCGGAGTTCGGCAGGTCCATGACGACGTCGACGTTCTCGGTGTCGAACCAGCGGCGCGCGATCGCCGCTCCGACATCCGGCTTGTTCTGATGATCGGCCGAAATAATCTCGACCGGGACGCCCAGCTTGGCGGAGAAGTCTTCGGCCGCGAGCTCAGCCGCGATGACCGACCCCACCCCCTGATAGTCGGAATAGACGCTCGACATGTCGTTGAGGACGCCGATCTTCAGCGGCTTCACGCCCTCGGCGAACCCGATCCGGGGCGCTGCGATCAGCGCCGCTCCTGCAAGACAAAAGCGCCGGCGATCCGGCGTCCAGACATGCGCCAAGGCTTCCTCCCGTATGGTTCTTCCGCGCGCCGCGCAGCCGCTTCCGCGCCCATAGTGGCGGAAGGGCCTTCGCTGAGCAACAGGAGCGGCGTCGGTCTCTTCGCCCGTTGATCCGGCCCGCCTGTTCGCAGCGTTCAGGCAATGGGTGGCAACTCGACGCGCAGCACTTTGGCCTTGCGATAGACGCCGTCGGGCGCCGCCGCCGTACCGCCATCGCTCGAAAAGTAGGCGACGCGGCCCTTGTCTCCGGGCGCTTAGACGGCAAGCCCGATCGCCGCGCAGGACCGAGAGGGGACGATGCCGGGCCAAAGTCGGAGGGGACTGAACGAATGGGCGACGTTCTCAAGGCGAGGCTTCGCCGAGCGCATTGCTCCTATCCTCTTCAAGCGTTAGAGGGCGCGGATCGCCGGATCCCGCCTGCGAAGCCAAGGAGGCATCGAAATTCCCCGCAAACCGGTCAAGCGAAAAGTCAGGGCGGCGGTCCGCGTCCAGTACGGCGCGCTTCCGTTTCGGCTTACGGAAGATGCGGCGCTCGAAGTGCTCCTCGTCACGACCCGGCGGAGCCGACGCTGGATCATCCCCAAGGGGTGGCCGATCAAGGGATTGAAGCCGGCGAAGTCCGCCGCCCGCGAAGCCTTCGAAGAGGCAGGCGTGCGAGGAAGAGTTGGCGGGAAGGCTGTCGGGCGCTTCACCTACAAGAAGGTGCTCGACGAATTAGGCGTTGAGGCGAATTGCGAAGTGAAGGTCTATCCCCTGCTGGTGGAAAGACAGAGTGCGACCTGGCCCGAATTCGGACAGCGAATCACGCAGTGGGTCGAGCCGGGCAAGGCGGTCGCGATGATCAAGGAACCGGATCTGAAGCAGCTTGTCGCGGCGTTTGCGAAGAAAATCTCTTCCTCCTGAATTGAGCGCCGCGTCATAAGGCGAGGACCGGCTTCGGGTCAGGATCGGGACCATGGGCGATCCGGTCGGCGTGCGGATCGAAGTTCCGACGGCGACTGGCCGACCGTTCGAGACAACGCGTGTCGCGCCAGTGATCCGGCGACCCGTCACGCAAGAGCCGTCGCCGAAGGGCGGCTCGAAGGGGCAGTCGGAAATCGCATGATCCACATCGATTGTGACGGCCGGATGGCCCGATACGATCACGCGCCGACTTCGCGCCATCGGCTTCGCCTCGCCGCCGTGCACGCGTCTCACGCCGGACCCGTCGTTCGGAATTGCAGTCGCCAAGGTTCCATCCCGCTTAGACGACCGTCAGGCCGCCGGCGTTAATGTCGACGGTCGGCCCGACCAGCGTGATTCGCCCCCTTGCCGTTGCTGATGTAAATCCCTCCGTCATTGACGACGATCGTCGCGCCGCCTGGACTTTTCACGATCAGCCCACCGCTCGTGGGTGTGGGCGGCGCGTCGCTGAGGATCATAGCGACCTGATCGGTCGTCTGCAGAACCAGCGTCATCGGCGATACGGACGCGGACGCAGGAATCTCGGCGGCGTCCGCCCAGAATCCGCCAGTCCAGATCGGATGATCGGGATCGCCCCCCTCGAACTCCACCCACACTTGTGCGCCAATCGGCAGGACGACGAAGATTCCGGACCGTGGCCCGGCGATCGGAACGCACGGCATGGCCCATGGCGAAGGATGCCCGCCAGACAGATCGGGCACATCCGCCCGGATGCGGCCGATCTGCTGGGGATCGAAGCGTCGACGACCGTGCCGCGATATTTGCCATAGTAGCGCAGAGTCGCCCCCGCAGCGTCCGAATGCGAAGCGGCCATAGTTCGACTGCCAACTGTTCGCGCGCGGAAGCGCGGCGGCCCGTATTGATCATATGATCGGATCTCGTCGGGCGAAGCGAAGCTAGAATACAGCCGCCGCAGGCGCCCGCGGCGTCAGTTCCACTCCGGGATGAAGGGGACGCGCAGGTCCGCCACCGCGGGAAAATCGAAGCCGAGATAGTCGGCGATGAAGGCGCCGAGGGCGGCGCGATCGGCGAGCGCAAAAGTCTTCGTCTCCGCGCCGGTGCGAATCGTCGCGTCGCGGTTCATCACGCTGACGCGGCCTTCCGGCGTGAAGCGGCTCAACATCAGGCGGTTGACGAAAGGGGAGGCCGGATGGGTCGCGGTATAGTGGTTGGCGACAACGAAATCGACTGGATACTCCTGCTCCAGCGTCGCGATCCAGGCGTCGCATGCCTCCCCGCCAATGACGGTTCGCAAGGCCCAGAGATTGCCGTCGCGCGCCATCCAGTGGGTCGCGCCAATCGGTCCCTCTGCGCCCGCATCGGCTAGCGGCAGCGGCCCCAGCGCGGCCGGGCCGCCGAAGCCGGGATCGATGACGAACACGCCCTCGGGCAGAGCAACCGTCAGGAACATGTGGAGCCGACCGACCTCGTGGCGTTTCAAGATCAGCGTCACGCGCGCCGAATGGCGGGCGACGTCGAAGCCGAGCGTTTCAAGCACATGGGCGAACAGCGTCGCATGCTCGAAGCAGTAGCCGCCGCGGCGGGCGTCGACCAACTTGCCGACGACGGCGTCAAGGTCCAACCGCACGGGCCGACCAAGCAGCACGTCGAGATTTTCGAACGGAATGGCCCGCATGTGAGCGCGAAGAAGACCCGCGAGCGTATCCAGCGTCGGAGCCGGGGCGCCGGTCCAGCCGATGCGATCAAGATAAGCCGAAAGCGCAAAGGCCAATCCTGGGCCTCCCCTTGCATGCGTCGCCCCGCCGGACGAGCGAGGATCAGTCGCCGCCGACATCGGGTCAAGCGGCGGGAAAATCGAGGACAGCGAGTCCGTTAAGATGGGACGGCCCGAAATTCGCTCTGGCGCGACGGATCGCCATTCCCCATAATAAGGGAATGAGTTCTTCCAAGACAAAAACCCGTTTTGACGCGGTCGAAACGAAGGACGGTCAATGGGTTGTCCGCCTGACGCTGCCCGGGGGAGAGCAACCCCAGATCGACGGCTTCAGGACGCAGGCCGAGGCCCGCAGATGGATCAAAGGACAATCCGCGGTGTGGCTGAAAATGTACGAGGGCGGCAAGTACGCGTAAGGCCGGCCAACGGCCACCGCCGCCGTCGCGCCTCGAACCCCGCGGTCGCTCGCGCGCCCGGCCCGTTGCGGTGTAAGAGGGCGGCGAGGAGCTTTCGCCCATGAACAAGCCGTCCCGGATCCCTGAGGCCCGCCGCCTTGACCTCACCCATCGCCCCCGCCGCAACCGCAAAGCGGAGTGGGCGCGGCGGCTGGTCTCGGAGCATGCGCTCACGACCGCCGACCTCATCTGGCCGCTGTTCCTGATCGAGGGCGAAAGGACCCGCGTGCCCGTGGCGGCGATGCCCGGCGTCGACCGGCTCAGCGTCGATGAGGCCGTGCGCGAGGCGGAGCGGGCGGCAAAGCTCGATATCCCGGCCATCGCCTTCTTTCCCTACACCGAGGCGCATCTGAAGGACGAGCTCGGCAGCGAGGCCTACAACGAGGGCAATCTCGTCTGCCGCGCCTGCCGGGCGATCAAGAGGGAATTCCCACAACTCGGCCTCGTCACCGATGTCGCGCTCGATCCCTATACCAGCCACGGTCACGACGGCCTTGTGCGCGAGCATGGCGACGACTTGCGCATCCTCAATGACGAGACGGTCGAGGCGCTGGTCCGCCAGGCGCTCAACCAGGCGCGCGCGGGGGCCGACGTCATCGCCCCGTCCGACATGATGGACGGGCGGGTCGGCGCGATCCGCGAGGCCCTCGATAGCGAGGGTTTTGTAGACGTGCAGATCCTGGCCTACGCCGCCAAATACGCCTCGGCCTTCTACGGTCCTTTCCGCGACGCGCTCGGCTCGAAAGGCGTGCTCAAAGGGGACAAGCGCACCTACCAGATGGACCCCGCCAACAGCGACGAGGCGCTGCGGGAGGTCGAACTCGATCTCGACGAGGGCGCGGATATGGTGATGGTCAAGCCAGGCATGCCCTATCTCGACATCATCCGCCGGGTGAAGGACGCGTTCGGCTTTCCGACCTTCGCCTATCAGGTGAGCGGGGAATACGCGATGATCCAGGCCGCCGCGCTGAACGGCTGGATCGACGGCGACAAGGCGATGATGGAAAGCCTGATCGCCTTCAAGCGGGCGGGCGCCGACGGCGTCCTGACCTACTTTGCGCTGAGGGCGGCGGAGAGGCTTCACAAGGACCGGTAAGGACGCGGCTGGCATGGCGCGGATCGTTGCGCACAGCGTCCGCGGCTTGGGGGCGCTCCAGGACTCCGCCCCGTGACGATCTCGAAACCCTTGCGGCTGCCTAACGTGGCGGACGACGGCGGTCCGAAAGCCGGCGGCCAGGCCGCAAGCCGCCCGGCGTCGCGCCTGACGACGCCCACGGCGCTCGTCCAAGCCGGTCTCGTCGCGCCCGAGCGGCTCAAGGACCTCGAGGCCGTCGCCGGACGCTACGCCGTCGGCCTCACGCCCGCGCTCATTCGCCTGATCGACCGCAATGATCCCGCGGACCCGATCGCGCGCCAGTTCATTCCCGACGCCCGCGAGCTTCGGCGCGATCCGGCCGAGATCGACGACCCGATCGGCGACGACGCCAGCAGTCCGATCGACGGGCTCGTCCATCGCTATCCCGACCGCGTGCTGATCAAGCTCGTTTCGGTCTGCGCCGTCTATTGCCGGTTCTGCTTCCGGCGCGAGCGGGTGGGGCCGGGCTCCGGCCGGCTCGGCGCCGACGCCTTCGCCGCGGCGCTCGACTACATTCGGGCGCGTCCCGCCATCTGGGAGACGATCCTGACCGGCGGCGATCCCCTGACCCTGTCGCCGCGCCGCATCGCCGAGACGACGGCTGCCATCGCCGCGATCGACCACGTCCGAACCCTGCGCTGGCACACCCGCCTGCCGGTCGCCGCGCCCGAGCGGGTCACGCCGGGGATGGCCCGGGCGCTCGCCGTCCGGGAGAAGACGGTCGTCGTCGCCGTCCACGCCAACCACCCGCGCGAGCTGACGCCAGAGGCGCGCGCCGCCTGCCGGCGCCTCGCCGACCAGGGGATAGTGCTGGTCAGCCAGACCGTGCTGCTGAAGGGGGTCAACGACGACGTCGAGGTTCTGGACAGGCTGATGCGCAGCTTCGTCGAAGCGCGGATCAAGCCCTACTACCTGCACCACGGCGACCTGGCGCCGGGGACGGCGCACTGGCGGACCTCGATCGCCGACGGCCAGGCGCTGATGCGGGCGCTCCGCGGCCGCCTCTCCGGTTTCGCCATGCCAAGCTACGTCCTCGACATTCCGGGCGGCCACGGCAAGGCGCCGATCGGCCCGCCGTCGCTCCGGCCGGACGGGAACGGCGGCTACCTGGTCGCGGACCCTGCCGGGATCGACCGCCCCTACCGGGACCGACTTGCCGAAACCTGAGCGCCCTATCCCTGGCCGACGCCCTCAGGACCGCATATGCGCCGTGAGCGAAGCCGCGCCATGCGCCGACCCCGCCCGCTCGGGGGCGAGCACCGCGTAACTCAGCACACAGGCCGTCATCGCCACGATCACCGTCGCGACGATCAGGGTCGTCACGAACCGGAACGTCCGCTCCCTGGCTTCGCCGTCGTCCGCTTGCTCATCGGTTCTCGTCATCGCCAACTCCCCCATGCGGCCGGGCAACCCCACGCCACACCAGCTAACGTACAGCCGCATCGGATGTTCCGCCGTGATGAACGTCACAGTCGTCCGCGACGCGCCTCACGGGTTTTCACAAACGCTGAATGGGGAAGGGTGCCCGGAGGGCTCAGCCGAAACCCACACCAGCGCCGCCCGGCTCGAGGCGGATCAGGCGTGAGTCCTCGACCGCCGCCTGCCGGTGCTTGACCGCCTCGCGGTAGAGGGGATCGCGGATCATGGCGACGAAGGCGGCGACACTCGGATATTCGGCGATGAAGCAGAGATCCCAGCGCTCTTCCTCTGGGCCGATCAGCATCAGTTCGAAACGGCCGCGCCAGACGATCCTGCCGCCAAGCGCAGCGAACACGGGTTCGCTTTCCCGGCCATAGGCGGCGTAAGCCTCTCTCCCGTTCGCCTGCCGCCCGTCCGGATAAATCGCCCGCTCGCGCAGCCGCACCAGGTTCAACATGTGAATCGGGCCGGCCCGGTCGTCGGCGCGGAAGGCGGCGAAGGTTTCTTTGGTCGGATCGACAAAGCCGGTCATGCGCAGGTCCTCCCCAAATACTCGGCGTCAGCTAAGCGGCGTTCGGCGCGAAGCAAAGCCGATAGCCTGCGGAGGAGCGAAGCCCCACCGGACCGGAAAGCGGTCCGCCACATTTCCTACCGATTGAACGGGACCGAAATAGAACCGAATGGCGCGTGCAAAAGCGCTTTCGAGGCGCCATTTGCCGGTTTTGCAGGCCAAAAACAAGCGGCATTGGAGCCTCCAGGCCGCTTCACTGGCAAACCGAAGGCGCCATTTTTTGCGACCGATCGAGTATATTCAGAGCTTTAACCTCCAGATTCGGAATCACCCTTGGCGCAGCGCGTCTATTTGACACGTTTTTGCCATATTTCCTGAAGTTAGGAACCGCGACCGAGCGCGCGCCGGCGCCTTCAGTTCGTCCGCCGGGGAGCTCGAAAGCGACAAACGCCGACGGACCTCGGCTCGAAATGGCTGGCGAGCGTCGGGAAAGAGTGCGGGCGGCATTGGGCGTCCCATTGGGGGCATCGAAATCAGCCTACGACACAATTCTGATTATCGCAAGATATTTTTCGCATTGTCTTCCGAGCGAAAGCGCGGAGCGACTTGTTTCCGCACTGGCGAGCCGCGCGGCCTCGGCCCCGCGGGCGTTGATCAAGACGCCGGCAGAGCAAAGCACAAAGAGGGGACTGCGATCCTTCGAAGCCGCAACGCCAGGATGTCGAAGTTCGATGATTTCGAATGCGTGTTTCGCTGCCTTATCGATATGACATTCGGGATTTCAGCGGCCTCGCCGACAACGCGACAAGCTACCGATGGCTGCCCGCCGGCGCCGCCGCCGCTTCGACCGCTTGCAGAACATCGACGAGCGGCTCGGGGCTGACCACGAAGACCCCCGAAAAGGGACTGATCAAATCGGCGATAATGTAGATCGCCGACGCGATGCCCAGGGCGCCGACGACGAGCACGACATACGACATCGGATGGCGCTTCGAGAGCAGGCCGTAGCCGCAGAAGAGGAACGCCGCCCAGGCCACGACGATGGTGACGAGGGCATTCGAGATCGGGTCGACCAAGGCCAGCGTCATCTGCGTGCGGGTCTGGCCCATCGCGATCGCGGCTTGCGTCGCCTCCGCTTTCCCCGCCTTTTGTTGGTCCAACTCACCCTGGAGCGTGTCCAGGTACGCCATACTGGCTTTTAGATAGGCTCTCGCGTCATCAAATTTATGGATGACCGCGTTCTCGTCATCGTCGCTGCCCCAAATTTCGGCGATCGCGCTCTTGAGCCCGTCTCTGAGGATTTTGCGGCCCTCCGCCGCCTCCGGCCCGTAAGCCTGCAAAGCCTCGTCGAACTTCAGCCCGCTGATCGCCAGCGTCTGGACCGCCGCCCTTTGGGTCGAATAGACGCCGTAGGCGGTCCAGATCAACAAGCCGAGCACGAGCGCGAGCAGGAGCGTCATCAAGCCGACGACGGCGCCGGTCATGTCCCTGGCGCCTCCAGTGGTATAGCTCTCCGGCAACGCGCGCTGCAATTCCAGCCCGATCGCCCCGCCGACGAAAACGACCGCGAACACGATCGCGCCTAAAGTCAACGATCCCACTGCCCCTCCGTACATCTCCGCCCTCGCAACTCATAGTCACTCATGCCCCGCCGCCAGCGCTTTGATCAAGCCGACCATCTCGGCATGCGCCGCCGAGGTCGGGTCACTGATCTGGACTATTCCATGAGCTGCGGTCAGCCGGTCCAGTTCGACCAGTTTGCGAACCCGCTGACGGCGGGTCAGCTTCAATAGCGACGAGCGCCGGGTAAAGAAGATCTTGAACAGCTCGCCATGACCGAACAACCGATTGAGCTCGGCGACGGCCGTGAAGATCAGGAACAGAACGAATATCCAGATCTGGACCGCCGCAAACCGATGCCAGCTGAAATGCGCCGCGACGTAATCCGGAACTTCGCCAACTCTTCCGCCATGGACAAAATATTCGATGAGCTTTTCCAGGAATCGCGCGACGAACACGACCACCCAGTACACAACCGATTGGAACAGGATCGGCTGAATGAGCGGAGCGTTATCGAACCGGCGCATGATCGGCAGAAGCTTAGCGACAAGCACGGCCTTTCCCACCACCAACGCCGTCATGGTTGCGATCATGAAGCCCGCGAATTGCGCCTCGTAGTCATCAAGAATGAGTTGCGTGGTGAGCACAATCAGGTTGAAGCCGACGGCGAAGAACACGATCGCCGGCAGCGCCTCCCTGATCTCCTTGATGATGAAGACGGGGATCGGGGATGCAAGAAGCTTGTGGGTCTGAGTGACGCCTGCCGGCATGGCTAAATCCTCTTCACCGTCGGATACGTCCACGTCCCGTCGAGGATCGAAGGACCACCGGAACCGGAAGAAGACACGATCGCTCTCCTTATGTGTCAGTCGCCCGTCCCCGCGGACGGCGACGCGCCGTAAACTAAAACTGGAGGCGCAGACCGACCGTGGGGCCGATATTCTGGTGGTAGAGGTAACCGCTCGCCAGCCCCCCGGTCACTTGAGACCATAGGACCCCGGTATAGAGATCGAGCCGGTTGGCCGGCCGGTAGTCGATCATCGCCGACAGGGCGTTGAGCGTCCCGGCGCAACTCGAAGCTGAGAGGCCCCCGTCCGTGCACGCGCTCGTGTGATAGTCGTTCTGGTAATAGTGATAGAAGGCGCCCGCCACGTCGAGATCGTCGTGAACCGCGTACTTGGCGCCCGTCCAGAAGACTCGCAGGATCTTGTTGTTGTCATAGGCTGTGGAAGTCACGTATCCCGGAAGCACATCATAATTGCCGATCGTGGTGAACCCGTCCGGGTAGGCGTCGGTCGGATTGCGAAACAGGATGTATTCAAAGCCGCCGTAGAGCTTCAGGGCGTCGACCGTATAGCGCAGCATGATGACGCCGCTCGTGTTGTCGGAGAGCGTCGCTTTCAGATCGTTCATCCCAACGGCCGACGGCAATGGCAATTCGCCGAAATTCGACAGCGAGACCGCATCCTTGACCTTGCTGCCGACGGCGTCGAACGAGAAAGGTCCGAAGTCTCCGCCGACCTGCACGTCGATCGCGCCGTTCGAGCCGTTGCCCTGGTCGTACCCGCCGAATTGATAGAGCGTCGCGAGGCGGAACGCGCCGATGTTGACGCGATATTGGACCGAGGTCTCGTAGCGCGCGTCCTCCGTGTCGCCGGCGCCGGCCACGGTGTTGGAAGTCCCGATCACCGAGAAAGCGGGCGCGGCCGCCATGGGGTCGTAGGCGCCCAGGCCATCGAGGATGAGCGAGTCCTGCCGGCCCGCGGTCAACGTTCCGAAGGTCGGATGACTGAAGCCCGCGTAAGCGACGGTGTTGAACACTTGACCTGCGCGGCTGGAATCGCCGTTGGCGGTCTGCCCGTCGAGCGGGGTGGCGTTGTTCTGAACCAGGGATTTTGGCCCGTTGGCGCGCTGCAGGGTGTAGGGATCAAAGCCGTTTTGCAGATTGAACAGGACTGACCAGCCCCCGGCGATCGCCTCGTTGCCTTTGACGCCGACGTTGGATTGACCGAGGCCATTGGGAACGAGAACGTAGCGGCGGCCGTTGCTGTTCTTCGAGATCAGCTCCTCGACGCCGTTGGGATAGACGTCGTTGAAAGGCACGCCGTGGGTCTGGTAGCCGGCGCCCATGTCGATGGTTCCATAAAGCGTAACGCCGTTCCAGGTGAGCGGGCATCCTTCCGCGCTCGCCAGGAAATAATCGACAAGGCTCGCGAAGCAGGACGGGGCCGAAGCCGGCGCGGGCGCTTGCGGCGCCAGGTCGGCGGCGTCAGCGCGGCAGATCAGGGCAAGGCCACAAGCGAATCCACTCAAGCCCCTCGCGAGCCTCTCGATCACAATCGATCGCAAAATTATCACCCAATCAAAGGCCCGCCCGCGTCGCAGAGACCCGGGCGGGCGGTTTGGCGATGATCCTGCTTCGGCGATTACTCCACCCCGGCCTTCATCGCTTTGACGCGCGCCTCGATCTCGGCCTTGACCGCTTCCAGATTGAAGCTCGCACCCCTCTGCATCGGCGGGAAGTCGATGAACGTCTGGGCGTATTCGCCGACCTTCTGCTGCAGGAAGACGAAGCGCCAGAACTCGTGGATGAAGAATTGACCGACGTATTCGAATGAGCCGTCGTTGCCCTTCTGGAACCCAAGCCGTTCAAACGGATCGAGCCGCAAGTTGGTGAGGATCGGCCAATCGGGCTTCACTGTGCCGCCAAGCCAGCCGTTGGGCTGGTCGACGAGCCGGTACTTCCAGTCGTCAATGCGCACGGCGCCGAGCGTGCCCTCGGCGAAGTAGAAGACTTCGTGGCGGTTGGACGGCCCCTTGCCAGTCAGCACGTTCGTCTGGTCGTAGCCGTCGAGGTGGACCTTGTACGCCGTGCCGCCGAGCTCTTTGCCGGTCAGCAATTCCTGCTTGATGTTGGCGTCGCCGGCGATCGCAGTCAGCGTCGGGAAGAAGTCCAGCCCCGAGAAGATGCCGTTCTCGACCTTGCCGGCCGGAATATGGCCGGGCCAACGGGCCATCATCGGCACGCGCATGCCGCCTTCCAGAATGGTTCCCTTGCCGCCAGCGAACGGCGTGTTGCCGCCGTCGGGCCAAGTGAAATTCTCCGCGCCGTTGTCGGTGGTGAAGACGACGATCGTGTTGCTGTCGAGGCCGTCGGCCTTCAGCTTGTCCATCACGCCGCCGACGACGTCGTCGAGCTGCTTCATCACGCCTTCTTCAAGATACCACTGGTTTTCCGGCGTCAGCTGCGCGGCATATTTCGGCGACAAATGCGAGATGACGTGGACGCGGGTCGGGTTCAGCCAGACGAAGAACGGCTTGCCGTCCTTTTCCGCCTTGTCGATGAACTTCACCGCATGGTCGAGAATGTCCTCGTCGACCGTCTCCATGTTGTATTTGATGCCGGGCATCGGGTGCGGCGGCAGCGGGCCTTCGTCGACAATCTTCTGTTTGCCGACCTTGCCCCAGCGCGGTTCGACGGTCGGATCGTCCACGTCAGTCGCGAAACTGTGGATCATATTGCGCGGCCCGACCGCATCCTTCATTGCAGGCGGATAGGAGTGCCAGAACGGATCCTCCATCGCATCGAGGTGATAGAGGTAGCCGAAGAATTCATCGAACCCGTGCATAGTCGGCAGGTATTGGTTGAGGTCGCCGAGATGGTTCTTGCCGAACTGGCCGGTTTCGTAGCCCAGCGTCTTCAACGCGGTGGCGATCGTCGGGGCCTGGTCGGGCATGCCGACCTTCGCGCCCGCTTGACCGACCGTGGTCAGGCCGGTGCGGATTGGCAATTCTCCGGTGATGAAGTTGGCGCGGCCCGCCGTGCAGCTCGGCTCGGCGTAATAGTCGGTGAAGCGCATCCCTTCGCCGGCGAGCTTATCGAGGTTCGGGGTGGTGTCGTACATCAGCCCCTGATGATAAGCGCCGATATTCTCCCAACCGACGTCGTCGCCCATGATGACGATGATGTTCGGCTTCTTCTCCTGCGCGATGGCGCTCGACGCCAGCGCCGCCAGCCCTGTTGCGGCGGTCAGCCCTATCGCCGCCGACTTCACTCTTGGACCCAATCTCATACCGTTCCTCCACAAGCTATATCTGTAAGCGCCGTAGGATAAGCGAAATATTTTTTCTCGACCCGTTGCATGGAGCCCACCGCAAGTCTATCGCCTAGACCAGTTCCGGGAGATTTAAAAAGACGGACCGGGCCAAACTGATCGGCGCCCTCCGATGAGGTTGCGTTATCAGCGCGCGGCGTCTGACAGTATCATGCAACAGTCGCATGACGCGTTTGTGCGAACGATCTCAGGGCTGCATGGGGCGCGATAGGGGCGCGCATGCCCGGGTTCCCCCATATGCGGCATCCACCCTCTCGTTCCGCACCGACCAGTCTACGTCGATTCGCGACTCTCAATCGGTCGCGACACACTCTCGGGTCGATTCGCGACCTTCAGTTGCTCGGAGCGAAGGTTTCGCTTGGGGTCGGACACTGTCTTCGAAGCCTCTTTCGCCGGACCGACGCGAAGGGCGGCAAAGGGGCAGACATGACGCGTTCGCCGAAGCGTCCGGAGACGTCGACAATTTGCGTATTCCTGCTGTTCATTAGGTCCAACTTGAAGGGCCGAAACGGGCCGACCGAAGCATCCGCGGCTTACCCGTAGTCGTTCACGACTCCGCGGGCCTTCGGCGGCTATTGACGCCCCCGCGGCGCCGCCCTGGCGTTTGCCGGGACCGTGAGGCAATGCCGTCGCGTCACGTCAAGCTATCACCGGGCCGCGCACGTTTTCGGGATCGGAAATGCGCGGCCGTGAAGGCGCGCGTAGTCTGCGACCAAATCGATGTAGTCGGCAAGATCGTCGTAGAATTGTTGAGTATTCTGTTGAATAGTGTTCTCAGTTGTCTGGACTTGCAGGTAGGTGATCAAGCCCAACTCAAATGAGTGTCTCGTTTGCGCCAGCTCCTTGGCATAGGCTTGCAACGCTGCCATTCGCGTCTTGAGATTGGCTGCGAGAACAGGGATGCGTTCGAAGTCACGCTCCGCAGTGCGCTTCGTCGTGAGAACTTTCTCGTCGAGCTGGACGAGCAAATCGTTCAGGTCGTGGCGCGCAAGCTCTTGTTGTGCGGCCGATTGCTCGAAGTTCGGTATCGGAACATCCAACACTGCGCCAATCCCGGCCACGTTTTGCTGGGAGGACGGATTCACGCCCCACAAACGCCAGTAAGAGCTTGTAAGCGCGAGACTTGGCTCCCAGACGATGTCGGCCTTCTTCTTTTGAATCTCCTGCTTCGCGATCTGAAGATTAAGCAGGCGGCTCTGCTCTTCGAGAGCCCATTTGGCATCCCACTTGCCGGCATTGAACGTAAAATATTCGAAATAGTTCCAGCAAAACTTCACATCAGCGTCAGGAACATTTATGCGATCGAACAGAGCTTGCAAATTCAGAGTCAATTGATTCTGCAGATGGGCGGTTATTGCCTCCTGATTGTGCAGATCGCCCTCCTGAGTGACGACGTCGAGGTCGGACTGCGTCCCTATCTTTTTCCCGCTCAGCATGAAATCGCGCCGTGCTCTATCAACATTGAGTTGTTCGGTCGAGACACGAACCTTCTCCTGATATTGACGGACCTGAACATAAGCCTTTAGCAATCCGACCGCTTGGTCCTTTTCAGCGGCCTCGTAATTTTCTTGAGAGATAGCGCCATCAATTTGCGAGGACTGGGCGTCATATTTGATACCCTCCTTGTGCCACCAAGGCAGGGTCCACCTCAATTGAGCGCCGGCATTGTCATAGTAGGTGTCTGCAGTGTTGCCGCTAACGCTTGAGCCGCTGGTGACCTTCCCCAACACCGTATTCGGGACGACGGCGGTGTTCCCCGAGGTCAGCGGCGGCTCGGCGTTCCCAAAGACCCGGACGTCCCAATCGGATGCGTAGCCTGCGGCCACGGATTGATAATTCACGCGGGAACGGTCCAAAGCGCTTCGGAGTCGAAAAAGACGGTGCGCAAGGTCAATAACAGGCGCCGATCAGGTCGGAACAGGCGACGACGACGAGCCGCGAGACCGCGCGCAGCCGGGTTGTAAGGCGCGGCTTGGGGAAGATGGTTGCGACCGTATTCGACATTTCGGCTGGGATGGAGGCTGGGGTTCATCGCCGAAAGGCGGCGAGTGGGCGTCGAAGCCGCCAAGGCCGGGGTGCTGACGAGGGGTCGGCCGATGACGCTGATCACGCCGAGAGACGCCGCGACCTCCATCGCCGAGGCCAAGGCCCGACGCTCCGGTCCTCAAGCTCTCGAAGGAATCGCGCCACAGCCCGAGCTACGATCGTTCGGCGCAGCCGCGCGGAGTGTAATGTTGTAACTATGCCGAAGGATAGATCCGACGAGTTGGGGTGTCTCGATAGACTTACGCAGCGATATCATTCCGTCAATAGCAAACTTATATCTAAAATATACTTACATACAAGTTCGTTGCCTAAGAAGGTACGCTACGAAGGCCGTCAGCTTTACCTTGCGTTACGGCGACAATGGCGTGTTGTTTATGAAAACTTGTTGCGTCATGGGGTCGCATGGTGCTATGATGATTATGACTTTTAATTAAACGTGCATATTCTTGCTATGGGAGGTCGCATTGACCCGTATACCTTTGCTCAAGAACGTCCGTGAAAGGGCGAAGTCCATCGTTGCCGAGGCGGACTCGCTCATCGAAACCCACGGAAAGACGGCATTTGTAATTGCGCGGGATTTCGAGCGGCACGCCAACAGCCTCGGGGGCGCGCTTTACTGGCACGCAGTCAGGAAGGTCGTATCCACAAGGATTGCCAGCGAGGTGGACCTGCTGCCGCCGGAGCAGTCGAGCAACTGCGTCGCCTGTCTGGTGGAACGAATTTCGATGACGGAGGACGGAGGCAGCAATGCTATGCCGTTGGCTTGCGTCTCCTGCCTAGCCAAAGGGCTCGGTCGGGCGCTGCAGAACCCAGGGGCGAGACCCCTTGTGATTGACCACGACGCAAGCGGAACGAACGGTCTCGGACCTTATACCAACGGTCATAGGGCCTGACCGACATGGGCCGATTCGCGCATTCCGATTGAGGTGATGGTTTCGGGCATAGCGGTGAGTTTGCGCCAAGCCTCACAAGCGGCGTCGATGATGGCGTCGAAGTTTTCGAAGACGCGGTTGGAGAGCCAGTTGGAGCGGAGAGACTGCCAGACGTTCTCGACCGGGTTCAGTTCGGGGGCGCGCGAGGGAAGGAAGATCGGTGTGATGTTCTTGGGCACGTCGAGGTTGCTGGTGGTGTGCCATCCGGCGCGATCGAGCAGCAGGACAGCGTGGGCGCCTTCGGCGACATGACGGGAGATTTCATCGTCCGGTCTCAACGATCGTCGCCAACGTGCGCAACTGCTCGGCCGACAGGCGCGGCTTGGGACCCTCCGTCTAGCTATCGATGAGGCCCTCGGGTCCGGCGCCGTTGAACCGATGCACCCAGTCGCGCAGCGTCTGGCGCTCCATGCCGCCGATCCCCGGTCCATCCCATCTCGCACTGCCGCAAGCGACAACAGCCGCCGGCTCTGGTTGACGTCCTTCGAGCAACGAGCCGGCGCCCGAAGCTCATCCGCCGAATAATCCTCTCGCAACTTCACCGCTGATGGCATGACGCGAATCCTCCGCGCCAAGAGAGTCAGAAAACCAACGCCAAGGAAATCCCCCAATAAGTCAGCCAGCGCGGCCGTTGGTATAAGGCACCGCCAGACGAAAGGGGCGGCAAACCGATATGCTCGACCTACAGCCACCACGCCACACTCCTACGCTACGCATTCCGGCCCTCGCAACGCGGCGCCCGAACAACCGCTTACCCGAGCCGCTTCTCGAACCAGCGGTGGGCGTAAGGGTTGGCGTTGAAAGCGGCGATGTCGCGGTAGCCTTCCTTGAGATAAAGGGCGTGGGCCTCGGAGAGCGCCTTGTTCGTGTCGAGGCGCAGGATCGCGAAACCCATGTGGGCCGCCTCCGCCTCGAGCCGGTGCAGCATGCGGCGGGCGGCGCCGAGGCCACGCGCCGAGGGGGCCGTCCATACCCGCTTGATCTCGCCGGTTTCCGCGTCGATCCGCTTCAACGCGCCGCAGCCGACCGGCTCGCCCTTGAGGCGCGCGAGGACGAACAGGCCCGACGGCGGCGCAAGATCCTCGGCCGGCGCCGAAGGATCGCTCACCGGGTCGTAACCGCCGTCAAAGCGCTCGGCAAGTTCGCGAAAATAGGCTTCCAGGCAGCCGCGCGCTGCGGCCGTTGTCGGCGGCTCGACGGCGATCGTCACGGCGGCCGCGTCGAGGAGCCGTTCGACCTCGCCCATCGCCGCGATCAGGCGGGCGCGCCGGGTCTCGTCGAGCGGCGCGATGAGCGAAGCGGCGAGCCGGTCGGAAAGCGCGTCATAGGCGGCGACCTCGGCCCGGCCCGTTCGGGTGAGACTCGCGCGGCGCCGGCGCGCGTCCGCCGCGTCCGGATTGACTGCGATTAGCCCTTGGCTTTCCAGCGATCTGAGGAGGCGGCTCAGATAACCGGAATCGAGGCCGAGCCGGGCGCGCAAGGCCCGCGCGTCGGCGCCGTCAGCCCCGATCTCGAACAAAACCCGCGCCTCGCCGAGCGGCCGGCCGCGCTCGAGGTAGCTCTCGTCGAGCGCGCCGACCGCCTGGGTGACGGCGCGGTTGAAGCTGCGAACGCGGCGGATCGACTGGGAGTCCATTCCCTGACTTTAGTCAGAGATCTGGTCATGGCAAGAGGCGTTGGAATTCGGATTGGGGAACAGGGACCTAAGATCGGAGAAGGGGAACAATTCAAAAAGAGGCGTGAGCGGACGCCAAGACCGACCCCGGAGTCGACGAGGCACGACTTCATCAGCGCCTCCCTCGACTTGGTCCCCCACACGAAAAGCCTTCACCGCGAAAGGTTTCGCACTGTCGCGAGTTGGTTGGCGCGAAGCATCTTAAGGGCGCAGACTATAAGGGCGAATGGGGTAAGTGTATGGAGAATCCAGACAATTACAAATAGGATTATCTACTTGCGCCTTTGCTGAAGGACGCGGGGCGTCTGGAGCTTGTGTTTCTCTTTGCCGGACGCAGAAATCTGGCGGCGGCAAAGGCGCCATTCACTGCTGCCGCGGACGTGCGGAGCGGGCGAGGGCGGAGGCACTCCCCTAAGCTCAGGGGCTTGCGATGCACAAGGTTGGAACTCGTCCGGAAGGGCGCGCGGTGTCTCGATTGGCTGAGCGATAGCGCGATAGCTTTCGCCGCCGACCGCTTTTGCCTATACGGGCGCTATTCAGCCGAGAGAGCCCATCATGACCGACGCCCGACCGTTCGACAATATCCGCGCCCTCCTTCGGGAGATGCCGGGGCCGGACGAGGCGGCAATCGCCGCGGCCAGGGCGCGCGAGGCCGAGCTCACCAAGCCGGCCGGGTCGCTTGGCCGGCTCGAGGACATCTCGGCCTTCCTCGCCGGCTGGCAAGGGTCCGCCCGCCCGCATGTCCATACGCCGCTGGTCGCCGTGTTCGCCGGCAATCACGGTGTCGTCGCGCAAGGGGTGTCGCCGTTCCCGCAGTCGGTCACGAGTGCGATGGTGGCGAACTTCACCGCGGGGGGCGCGGCGATCAACCAGATCTGCAAGACCTTCGACTTGTCGCTCAAGGTTTACGAGCTCGCCCTCGAGCACCCGACCGGGGACATCACCAAGGAGCCCGCGATGGACGAGCGCAATTGCGCCGCCACCATCGCCTTCGGCATGGAGGCGCTCGCCTCCGGGCCGGACCTGCTCGTTCTCGGCGAAATGGGAATCGGCAACACCACGTCCGCCGCGGCGATCTACCACGCGCTCTACGGTGGCGCTGCCGAGGACTGGGTCGGCCGCGGCACCGGCGTCGACGACGCCGGCTTGAAGCGCAAGGCCGAGGCGGTGCGCGCCGCCATCGCGCTGCACAAGCCGCTGGCCTCCGATCCCCTCGACATCCTGGCGCAACTCGGCGGCCGGGAGATCGCCGCCATGGTCGGGGCGATTCTGGCGGCGCGGGTCAGGAATACGCCCGTGCTGCTCGACGGCTTCGTCGTCTGCTCGGCCGCCGCCGTCCTTCATGCGCTTGATTCGACGGCGATCGACCATTGCCTGGCCGGCCACGTATCCGCCGAGCGCTCTCATCGCGCGGCGCTGGAACGGCTGGGCAAGCGGCCGATCCTCGACCTCGGCATGCGGCTCGGCGAGGGGTCAGGCGCAGCGGTCGCCGTCGGCGTGATCAGGGCCGCCGTCGCCTGCCACAATGGCATGGCGACCTTCGCCGAGGCGGGGGTGGCGGGCAAGGAATAGGCGGGAACCCGAGGTTTCACCCCATGCGTTTGTTCCGACGCGGCGTTCGCCACAAGCAAGAGGTGGCGGTCGCGCCTGATGACAAGCAAGCGATCCGGGAGTTGATCGACGCCTGGGTTGCGGCGAGCAAGGCCCGCGACCTTCCCGCCTTGCTCGCGATGCTGACAGAGGACGTGATCTTCATGACTCCAGGGCGGGCGCCATTCGGCAAGGCCGAATTCGCCGCCGACAACGAGCGCATGACGGACGTCGCCGTGGAGGCGCGGGCCGAAGTTTTGGAAATAGAGACCTTTGGCGATCGCGCCTATACCCGCAGCCGCATCGGGGCGATCGTGACGCCGCCCGGCGAGCCCGAGCGCTCGATGGCGGGATACGCCATGAGCATCCTGCGCAAAGGGTCGGACGGCCGATGGCGGATCGCCCGCGACGCCAATCTCGTCATGCCTGTGTAATCGTCGCGGCATGGTCGACAGGGCGTGGGAAGACCCGGGGCATGAAATCATATCGCCCCTGACCAACTCGGAACCTTCCTGGCTGGTCTGGAAGAGTTGCTGGGACGCAATGGGTGCCCGCCTCCGCGGGATCGGCTGGACAAGTGGCAGCTATTCGAGGCGCTTCGGCGGGCCGGCTCTGCCAAAGGCTTTGACGCGGTGCGCCGTTACGCTTGGCGCTGGGCAAAATCTGGAGCGGGTGAAGGGAATCGAACCCTCGTATTCAGCTTGGAAGGCTGCTGCTCTACCATTGAGCTACACCCGCGCCGGCGCGTCCGGCTTCGCCAGTGCGGCGCGCGGGTTTCATGGCAAGCCCCGGCCGCGAAGTCAATCTGATGCGCCCCCCGGCGGGGCCGCGGCGGTTTGGATGATCGCACTTTCCGGATAGGCGAATAAACTGATTGACTTAATCAGAAATCTGATGTAAAATGGGCTTGGAGAGATTGTCGGCGACCCCGTCGCGGGGCGTTGTCTTGCCCCTCGCGTCCCTCGGTGGCCGGTAGACGCGACCGGCGCGCTGCTGTGCGTGTCGCCCCGGCGTATCGAGCCGCGCGGCGAAAGTTGCGTAACTGCCAAGCTGGGGTGAGTCCGAAATGTCACATCCGACGCACGATTGATTTCGGGGCTTCGATTTTGCGAGACAGGGCCGGGGACTTGTAACTCAAGGGTCGGATGGTTGTTCCGCCCGAAGCCGTGGAGTTGATCAACTCGCTCAGACGCGAGATCGAGGCGCTTCGGGCCGAGAACGCCGAGCTTCGGCGACGCTTGAACCTGGACAGTTCCAACAGCTCCAAGCCGCCGTCGAGCGACGGGCTGAAGAAGAAGCCTCGGGTCTTGAAGAGCCTGCGCACGCGCACGGGCAAGCCGAGCGGAGGGCAACGCGGTCACGATGGCGACACGCTGCGCCAGGTCGCCGAGCCCGACGCGATCGTCGAGCACGCGGCCGAGGTCTGCGAGCATTGTTGGGCGCTGCTCCCGGCGGATTCGAAGGTCGCCGAGGAGAGACGTCAGGTGTTCGATCTTCCGGAGAAGCCGCTGATCGTGACCGAGCACCGCGCAGCGGTTCACGACTGCCCGGCCTGCCGTGGGCGCACCCGCGCCACCTTTCCGGAGGGCGTGGTTTCGCCGGCCCAGTACGGCGAGCGCGTCAGGGCGGCGGCCGTCTATCTCAACGCCCAGCAACTCGTGCCCGAGGAACGGACCGCGCAGGTCCTGCAGGACCTGCTCGGGGCGGCGGCGGCCTGCGGCGCGAGCGTGGCGGCCTGGGTTCGCCGCAAGGCCGAGGCGCTGGAGCCGGTCTGGCGCGGCATCGGCGCGTGCGTCGCGGTGGCGCCGGTGCGCTGCCTCGACGAAACGGGCTTCCGCATCGCCGGCGCGACCCGCTGGCTGCACACCGCCTCGACGCTGACCCACACGTTCTATCGCGCCGGCGAGCCCCGCTCGGCCGTGCCCGAGTTCGAGGGCGGCGTTGTGGTCCACGACCACTGGCGCGCCTACTACGCCCTCGACAGCCCTTCGGGGGGCGGAAAGGATGAGCGCTCGGACGCATCCGAGCGGCAAAGCTTTCTGCTGCACAAAGCGAAGCGCAAGAAGACGAGCGGTCCCAACGCCAGCGTGGCTCAACCCACCGCAGGTTTCGGCCCAGCTCGTGCTGGAGCTCTGAGATATCGATCCAAAGAGCCGGATGCGAGGCCCGCATGTCCGGTTCTGTGAGAGGCGCGAAGGAGCAATCCTTCGTACCTACTCGACGGTCCAACCCCTATGCGGCGGCGGAAATTTCATGCGGCGGCCGCGATGGGCTGCGGGGTGAAGTAGGCCTCGTCCGGCGTCTTCCGGTCAAGGCTCGAATGGGGGCGTTGACGATTGAAGAAGTCGAGATATCGCCCGAGCGAAGCGCGCGCTTCGGCGACGGTGTCGTAGGCCTTGAGGTAGACCTCCTCGTACTTCACCGATCGCCAGAGCCGCTCGACGAACACGTTGTCGCGCCAGGCGCCCCTGCCGTCCATGCTGATGGCGATGCCGTTCTTTTCCAGGACGCCGGTGAACGCCTCGCTGGTGAACTGGCTGCCCTGGTCGCTGTTGAAAATCTCGGGTCTGCCGTGCTTGCCGATCGCCTCCTCGAGCGCCTCGACGCAGAAGCCGGCCTCCATCGTGATCGACACCCGGTGCGAAAGCACGCGCCGGCTGAACCAGTCGACGACGGCGACGAGATAGACGAAGCCACGCGCCATCGGGATGTAGGTGATGTCCGTCGCCCAGACCTGGTTCGGCCGCTCGACCGTCACGCCGCGCAGCCGATACGGTGTGTTTCGGCGTGCAAAATTGACCCCCTGAGGGGCGTCATCGGCGTGCAAAATTGACCCCCCGATTTCCGGTTTGGTCGTCTGCCTGCTTTGGCGCGAAGCGGGCGGTAAGGGATGCTGATTGTGGAGACGATTGGTCGGATACGGCGCGAGCATCTGGGCAAGGGGAAGTCGATCAAGGAGATCTCGCGGACCCTGCATCTGTCGCGCAACACGGTGCGGCGGATCCTGCGGTCGGGGGAGACGGCGTTTTCCTATGACCGCGAGGTCCAGCCGCGGCCGAAGCTCGGGCCGTGGACGGAGGCGCTCGACCGGTTGCTGACGGCGAACGCCGAGGCGCCGGCGCGCGAGCGGCTGACGCTGATCCGCATTTACGCGGCGTTGCGGCCTCTCGGCTACGAGGGCGGCTACGACGCTGTTCGCCGCTATGCGCGGCGCTGGGGCGAGCAGCACGCGAGCGCGACGGCGGAAGCCTACATTCCCCTGACGTTTGCGCCGGGCGAAGCCTACCAGTTTGACTGGAGCCACGAGATCGTCGTCATCGACGGGGTGACGACGACGGTGAAAGTCGCCCACGTCCGGCTCTGCATGAGCCGCATGATGTTCGTTCGCGCCTATCCGCGCGAGACGCAGGAGATGGTGTTCGACGCGCACGACCGCGCCTTCGCGTTCTTTCGGGGCGCCTGCGGGCGCGGAATCTACGACAACATGAAGACGGCGGTGGAGACGGTCTTCGTCGGCAAGGCCCGCCAGTACAATCGCCGTTTCCTCCAGATGTGCTCGCACCACCTCGTCGACCCAGTCGCCTGCACGCCGGCCGCGGGTTGGGAGAAAGGTGAGGCACGAGAACCAGGTCGGGCTGGTGCGCGAGCGCTTCCTCACGCCGCGTCTGAGGGTCAAGAGCTACCACGAGATGAACGCCTGGCTCATCGACAAATGTGTGGTCTGGGCCAAGGCGCACGCCCACCCCGAGCAGAGCGGGCGGACGATCTGGGACGTTTTTGAGGAGGAGCGGCCGAAGCTCATTCCCTATGGCGTCCGCTTCGACGGATTCCACGCGCTGCCGGCCTCGGTGTCGAAGACCTGCCTCGTCCGCTTCGACAACAACAGATATTCGGTCAACGCCAGCGCCGTCGGCCGTCCGGTCGACATCCACGCCTACGCCGACCGCATCGTCATCCGCCAGGACGGGCGGGTTGTCGCGGAGCACCCGCGCGCGTTCGGCCGCGGCAAGATCGAGTACGATCCCTGGCATTACGTGCCGGTCCTGGCGCGCAAGCCCGGCGCCTTGCGCAACGGCGCGCCGTTCAGGGACTGGGTGCTGCCGGCGGCGCTGGACCGCATCCAGCGCAAGCTCGCAGGCTCCGACGACGGCGACCGGCAGTTCGTCAAGATTCTCGCCGCGGTGCTCTCCGACGGATTGCCGGCGGTCGAGGCCGCCTGCGCCCAGGCGCTCGCCGAGAATGTTCATTCGGCCGACGTCGTCCTCAACATTCTGGCGCGGCGGCGCGATCCCGGACCGGCGCCGCCGATCCACACCCCCGCCGCGCTCAGCCTGCGCCATGCGCCGGTCGCCGACTGCGCCCGCTACGACACCCTAAGGAGCGCCTGACGATGGAGCGAACCGAAGTCCTCGACATGATGGGCGAACTGAAGCTCTACGGCATGAAGGCCGCCTACGACGAGACGCTCGCGACCGCGCTCAAGCGCCAGCACGAGCCGCAGCGCTTCGTCGGCGATCTCCTGCGCGCCGAGATCTCGGAGAAGCAGGCACGGTCGATCAAGTATCAGATCACGGCCTCCAAGCTGCCGCTCGCCAAGGATCTCGACGACTTCGTGTTCAAGGACACGCCGATCAACGAGGCGCTCGTTCGCGACCTCGCCGGCGGCGGCTTCATCGCCCAGCAGCGCAACGCCGTGTTCATCGGCGGAACCGGCACCGGCAAGTCGCACGCAGTGATCGCCATTGCGCGAAGCTGCATTCGCGCCGGACGGCGCGGCCGCTTCTTCACCACCGTCGATCTCGTCAACCAGCTCGAGGCCGAGACGCGCGCCGGGCGCCAGGGCCGCATGGCCGCATGGCCGATTATCTTACCCGCATGGACTTCGTCGTCCTCGACGAGCTCGGCTACCTGCCGTTCGCCCAGGCCGGCGGCCAGCTTCTCTTCCACCTCGTCAGCCGACTCTACGAGCGCACCTCGATCCTGGTCACCACCAATCTCGCCTTCGGTGAATGGCCGAGCGTGTTCGGAGACCCAAAGATGACCACGGCGCTCCTCGATCGCCTCACCCATCACTGCGACATCGTCGAGACCGGGAACGAAAGCTGGCGCTTCAAGAACCGCGCCTGAGCGCTGTCTCATGACCGGGATTTCGTGACGTCACGCTTCGGAGTGGACCATGCCGCGCAAGCCGATCGGCGAGCGACCGATGACCGACGCCGAGCGCCAGGCGCGCTGTCGCGCCGCTCGGGAGTCCGGGACGCCGGCAGTCCGGATATGGCGACCCCTCGATCACCGCAGTCGCGCCAAGCGTTGGCGCGACGCTGTCTCCGAGCTGGCCACCTTGCAGGGTCAGTATGCCGCCTGGCTGGAAGCTCTGCCGGAGAACCTTGAGGACAGCGCCACCGCCGAGGCGTTGCAGGCGATCTGCGACCTCGACCTCACTGAACTCCAGGCGATCGTTCCGCCCCGCGGCTTCGGCCGAGATTGACCCGCGCTACGTCCGCTCGGCACGAGAGCCGGCGCTTCAAGAACCGCACGTGACCAACGCCGGCGCCTCACCGAACCGCGCTCGCCCCGGCTGCGCAACCCCGACCAGCTCCACCGGGGCGAGCGCTACCGTCCGAGCCCTTCACAAGGGGGGTCAATTTTGGACGCCGATTGACACTCCGGGGTGGCGCGCATCCCAGATGGCGCAGTCGCCGGCGAGATGGGCGAGGAGCTCCATCATCGGGATCTCCGAGCCGTATTTGCAGCGAGCCGGGCGAGGCGATAGGAGCCCTTTCGCGTGCACCGTCGACAGGCGATCCGGACGACGACGTAGGGGTAGGAGGAGAGGACATCCGCGCCAGGCATGAACAGAACATAACAAGAACCCATGGACGTGAGAAGGCCGCAGGAGCCTGGACGCCTGCGTTAGCGATCGAAGCCGAAGGCGGAGACGCGGGAGCGGCTCCGTTCACGAGAGCGCGGTCCGCGCTTGCGCGAAAACGCCCCATCGCCGGCGGTCCGACCGACGGCCTCTGGATTTGCGTCCGGCAAAGATGGCGTTCGAACTCGCGGCGGTTGGCATTTCCATAGGCGCCGTTCAACACAGGGAGAGGCCTTGTGACGCCCTCGGAGGGCACGAGACTCCGCGCTTACGACACGAAGAAGGCTTGCTGAACTTTGAAACGTTCAACGCGGCGGCCATTGGCGAGGGAGGTCGGACGCCGCCGGATCCTTCCGCCGGATCCTTCGCCAACCTGCTGCAACACCAGGTCAAGAAATCCGGGTCACGCGGGCGCGCCGTCGGCGGTCCGGTCGGCGTCCTGCTCCGTCTCAAAGACAATGCCTTCGTAGAGTTCGGCGAGGGGAAGTTCGACCCCGATCTCGGGGAAGGAAAGAATGGAGTTGGCGATCAGGATTTCGTGTGTCCACGTCTCGCCTGAGCGGGCGTAGACGGCCGCGTTGACGCTGTCCTGTTCGAGCATGACATACCGCTGAACAGAGGGCATACGTTGATATTCGCGAGCCTTCACGAACCGGTCGGACGGCGCGAGCCGCGAAGCCGCCGGGGATCGAGCGGCGGCGAGCCCACGGTCCTGTCGCGCCCCGACACCTCGAGGGCCCCTTCCTGGCGAAGGCTTGCAAATTCCGGATCAAACGCTATAGTAGGGAATATCACTACAATATGGGGCCTGTCATGGAAGAAGCTGTATCGGCTGCGGATGCCAACCGCAGGTTCTCCCTCCTTCTGCGCGGGGTTCGGGAGGGGCGCAGCTATATCGTAACCAGCCACGGAAAGCCCATTGCGCGGCTCATTCCTGCCGGCAGGCATGACGATGTGGCGACCGGCGCACGTTCAACCCTGCTATCCCGCCTTGAAAAGCAGCCTGTCATCCATGCCGGTCGATGGACACGCGATGAACTCTATGAGGACGATCGTTGAAGATCGCGCTCGATACGAACGTGCTCGCCTACGCGGAGGGGATCAATGGAGCTGAGCGGCGCAGCACGGCTCTGGCCCTCATCCGCCGACTGCCTCAGGAGGCAGCAATCGTCCCGGTGCAGGTTCTTGGCGAGCTTTTCAACGTACTTGTTCGCAAAGGAGGAAAGTCGCGAAGTGACGCCCGCGAGGCCATATTGAGTTGGCGTGATACGTATCCCAGCGTCGAGACGTCGCCCGAAGCCATGCTGGCGGCGATCGATCTCGCGACGGACCATCAACTCGGGATATGGGACGCGGTCATCCTCTCTGCGGCATCGCAGGCCGGTTGTCGTCTGCTTTTGTCTGAGGACCTTCAGGAAGGTTTCACGTGGGCCGGAGTGACTGTTGTCAATCCCTTCTGTTCGCCGCGGCACGCCCTGCTGAATGCGCTGTTGGAGGAGGGCGCCGAATGATCCGACCATCGGCCAGCCGAGAGCCGCAACACACGCGTCGGAGGCGGGGACTGCTTCGCCCGCTGAGAATATGTTCGACGAGTCCCCGCGACACGAACATGAACGTATCGCTCCCGGAGGAGCTGGCGAATATCGTCAAGGACAAGGTCTCGACCGGCCGTTACGGCTCGTCGAGCGAGGTCGTGCACGGGGCGCTTCGCCTGATGGAAAGGACCGAGCAGCAGGAGGCGCAGAAGCTCGCCTTGCTGCGCCTGGTCTCAAAAGAAGGGCATCGACAGTGACGACGCCGGCGAGATCGACTTTGCGGCTTTGAAGCAAGAGGCGCGCGCCCGCTTGGCCGCAGCGAAGCGGGGCGCGTAACCGGGTCCGATCTACGGCTAGCGCGCGCGAGGATTTGGTCGACCTCTGGCTTTAGATCGCTGCGTAGAATCGCCGGCGCGCCGCCGTCGGGTGGACCTTGAGGCCCCCGGCGGCGGCGCATGGGCCTTCTTGCTACGCGCGGGCGTCGTAAGCCGCGTCGGCGCGATCGACGGTATCGATTGGCGGCGGGGCGATGTCATCGAGGTCGCCGCCGTCCCCTTCGAGGTTCGCGTCCTCGGCACTCGCGAAGCTGTCGGCCGTCTCGTCCTCCTCCTCCTGATCGACGTCCGCTTCGTCCGGAGCGATGGAGGGCTCCACAGTCTCCCCGCCGTCGCCGCCGGCCTCTTTCTCGCCCGCGGGGTCCTCGTTGCTGGTGTCTCCATAAGCGTAGTGGGAGCCCTTCTTCGCGAAGTCTGAGCTTTCCCGTTCGGTGAGCGCGAATTGGGCGGCCGCCAGGACGAGACGGGTTTCGCGAACCTGTTCGATCAGCGCCGCGCGGGTATCCTTGACGCGACCACGCGGAAGGACGCGGTGTCGGCTGGCCTCGGCCTCGAGCGCGGAGCGCGAGAAGAAACGAAAAGGGCCAACGAGCACGGCCGCGCGCCCGCCGCAAAGGGTGGGTTCGGCCGGCCGCTTCGCTGGTCCAGACCGAATCCCGGCGCGTTGCGCCGCCTTTGCCCCGGTCCCGCGCCCGCGCTCTGGGGGTCCGCGGTTTCGCAGACAAATGCCGAACCAGAAAAGCCAGGAGCAAACCATGGAACAGACCGTGCCTATCCGGTTAACGCCCATACCCACCACATCCAGATCCGGGGCACCGCCCTATCCGCTTGCGGAAATGTCGCAAGAACACTGGGCAGACGGTCGAAACGGTCATGGAGCGCAGCCATACGCGCCTGAGAGTGTGGTTCTGGGCCGCCCATCTGGTCGCCAGTCACTGCTCCGACCTATGCTGAGCTTTACTCGGGTGGGTGGCAACACCCTAGATGTAGTGGGTGTGGGTCATAACCGGATAGGCATGGAACAGACAATCGAACTGCGCATCGTCGATCCCAAGACCCTTACCTATGCCGACAAGCGAGACCCGCGGCAGGTCCCCGCCGATCGCCTGTCCGACGCGGCTCTCAAAGCCAACAGCAATGCGATCGGATTCGTTCAGCCTCCGCTCTTCTCCGAAGAGGCGGACGGGACCCTCACAATCATCGCGGGGCGCCGGCGCATCAAGAGCGCCATCGCCAACAAGCTCAAGGAGATGGCGATTCTCGTCAAACCGGCCGATCCGCTCGACGATATGCGCGCCGTCGCCGAAAACGTCGTGCGCGCCGCCATGTCGCCTATCGATCTCTGGCGGTCGATCGAAGCGTGCCTATCCGGTTAACACCCATACCCACCACATCTAGATTCCGGGGCACCGCCCTATCCGCTTGCGGAAATGTCGCAAGAACACTGGGCAGACGGTCGAAACGGTCATGGAGCGCAGCCATACGCCCCTGAGAGTGTGGTTCTGGGCCGCCCATCTGGTCGCCAGTCACTGCTCCGACCTATGCTGAGCTTTACTCGGGTGGGTTGGCGAGGAAGGCGTTTTCGAGGGTCTGCTTTCGGGCTTCGTAGACCTCGTCGGCTTGACCGTAGTGGACCTGGTTTGGCGTCATCAGGCCGATTCCGAGATGGTGGTGTTCGGCGTTGTACCATTGGAAAAACCTGCGGCAGAAGGCTTTGGCGTCCTGGATGGAGCCGAAGCGTTCGGGGAACTGAGGCTGGTATTTGCAGGTTTTGAAGAGGCTTTCCGAGAAGGGATTGTCATTGGATGTGTAGGGCCGGCTATGGGACTTGGTGACGCCCAGGTCGGCGAGCAACAGGGCGGTGGCTTTGGCTTTCATGGAGGGTCCGCGGTCGGCGTGCAGGGTGAGCTGGCCGGGCAAGACGCCGTGCTTGGCGGCGGCGTCCTCGAACAGCGGTTTGAACAAGGCGGCGCTTTCGGCGTCGGCGACCAGCCAGGCCACGACCCTCCGGCTGAAGATGTCGATGATCGCGTAGAGATAGAAGTAGGTCCATTTGGCCGGCCCCATCAGCTTGGTTATGTCCCATGACCAGACCTGGTTGGGGCCCTCGGCGATGAGTTCCGGCTTTTTGTAGACGGGGTGGCGCAGCTGGCGGCGACGCTCCTTCACCTCGCCGTTCTCGTGGAGGATGCGATACATGGTCCGGATCGAGCAATGATAGAGGCCTTGGTCCAGCAACTCGGCGTAGACTTCCGCCGGGGGTTGGTCGACGAACCGGGGTTCAC
This sequence comes from uncultured Alphaproteobacteria bacterium, assembly GCA_963770035.1. Lineage (GTDB taxonomy): Bacteria > Pseudomonadota > Alphaproteobacteria > Rhizobiales > Beijerinckiaceae > Roseiarcus. Next base: position 196,925 of record CAVYON010000010.1, read on the forward strand.
GCAACAGATCGAGTACGGCCTGACGCTCGGAAACGGCCAGCGCCCTGGCGGGACGAGGGCGCGGACGGAACGGCGCGGGAGGGCGCCGGGCTGTCGCGGTCCGGCGATGGAAGCTGGCGCGCGACAGGCCCAGCGCCGCGCAGGCCGCGCCGATCAGCCCGCCGCCGGGCGGCAGGGCCGCCACGGCGTCCATCAGGACGCCTCGTCGCCGGGCATCGACAGGCCCAGCAGCAAAGCCACTTTTTTTTGGATTTCGACGATCGCCTCGGCGCGCTGCAAGCGCAGCGTCACGCTTTTGTAGTCGCGCTGCAACTGGGCATGTTCGGCCGCCAGCGGGTTGGGCTCGGCCACCTTGGGGCCGCGCTTGACGGCCTTCAGCGCCTCGCAGGCGCCGGCGTCGCGTTGCCGGCGCCAATCCGTCAACAGCGAGGAATAGAGCCCCTCGCGCCGCAGGATCGCGCCAATGCCGCCCGGCCCCGCCTCATCGACCTGGCGAAGGATCCCAAGCTTGTAGGCGGCCGTGAACGTCCGACGTCGTGGCCGGTCGGAGAGTTCAGGCGAGGCCGCCGATGGCGCCGCAACGACGCTCGGCCTACGGTCTCCCGCTGTTGCGGCGCCATCGGCAAGAGTTTTTTCGAAGGGGATAACCGGCATGACCATGGGAGGATGTGACCTCAGCCCTCAAGGGTAAACTCCAGGGGGGCGTTTGTCTCAGAATCATTGGCACGGAGGGACGCCACCTATCGAAACGCGGAAACTGTGCAGACGACCGGAGCCAGCTCTGTTCGATCTTCCGGAGAAGCCGCTGATCGTGACCGAGCACCGCGCAGCGGTTCACGACTGCCCGGCCTGCCGTGGGCGCACCCGCGCCACCTTTCCGGAGGGCGTGGTTTCGCCGGCCCAGTACGGCGAGCGCGTCAGGGCGGCGGCCGTCTATCTCAACGCCCAGCAACTCGTGCCCGAGGAACGGACCGCGCAGGTCCTGCAGGACCTGTTCGGGGCGGCGGCGGCCTGCGGCGCGAGCGTGGCGGCCTGGGTTCGCCGCAAGGCCGAGGCGCTGGAGCCGGTCTGGCGCGGCATCGGCGCGTGCGTCGCGGTGGCGCCGGTGCGCTGCCTCGACGAAACGGGCTTCCGCATCGCCGGCGCGACCCGCTGGCTGCACACCGCCTCGACGCTGACCCACACGTTCTATCGCGCCGGCGAGCCCCGCTCGGCCGTGCCCGAGTTCGAGGGCGGCGTTGTGGTCCACGACCACTGGCGCGCCTACTACGCCCTCGAAAACGTCCTTCACGCCTTCTGCAACGCCCATCTCCTGCGCGAACTTCAGGCGGTCAGCGAGCTCGACAAGGAGCCTTGGGCCGAGGCCCTGCGCGCGACGCTTCTGGACGCCAACGAGGCCGTGCAAGCGGCCAAGGCGCAGGGCGCCTCGGCGCTCCCCGCCCAAACCATCAAGGCGTTCGAGGACCGGTACTGGACCGCCGTCCGGGAAGGCCTCGCCCTGCACAGGAGCCTGCCGGCCTTCGATCCCTCGACAAACCCGAAAAAGCGCAAGAAGCAGCGGCCCGCCCACAATCTCCTCATCCGGTTCAAGACCTTCAAGGAGGCGACCCTCAGGTTCCTTACCGACTTCACGGTTCCCTTCACCAACAACCTCGCCGAGCGCGACTTGAGGATGATGAAGGTGAAGATCAAAATCTCCGGCGGATTCCGAACCCTGCAGGGCGCCGCCGACTTCGCGAGCCTGCGCTCCGTGATCTCGTCGGCCCGAAAGCAGGGCCTCGACATCCTCAAAGCCCTCACTCTCGACCGCGACCAACTCACCGTCGAACTGAAGCTCTGACCCACCAACTCCGCTTCCCCTCCACTCGAAGAAGGACGCCCAGCGCCGGCCAAAAGTCGACCGGGGGTAGGTGGCTTGGCAGTTACAGGATCAGGAGATCAGATGACGAAGCGCACGCGTCGGAATGAACTGGACCCCATTCATGGGACCACGGGAGGTCGGATTTAAGGTGTAATCTCGCCTGCCCTTGTCTCTCAAGAATCAAGCCGCTTCTTGCTGCTTCTGTCTCTGCTGTGGGTATGTGGGCAACGCGTTTGCGTTGTCCAAGCGAAGCGGCATATCCACAGCCCTCGCCGCCGCCTCGATCTTGTCCATGCCGACGCGCCACACCGCCATCGGCATCTGGTTGTTCAACGCCTGGTGCGGGCGGCGAAAGTTGTAGAACCCGACGACACAACGCCCACGAACTCGGCGAACGCGAGGTCTTATATCCTTTTCATCCCTGGTCGGGATGCCTGGTGCGGGTGCGCGAGGCGAGGGAGCGGACGAGCGGGGACATTCTACGATGCACGATCGGTCGGGATGACGGCGATCGCGGTCGGGACCTACCGGCCTGGATGTTCGATCGCGCCATTTGCGGGTTAGTGAGGATTTCGGCGTCTCCCGTCGCCGAGATTGCGGCGCTGGTGAAGCTGCGCGCCTTGTTGAACGACGCGCTGAGGCCCGGACGGCCGGGAGCTGCGGCATCGATCGGCGCGTATTTGCGCGCATCCATGGGTTCTCACGATCCGAATCGGAGAGAAGCCCATGCCCGCACGACAAGCGCCGCACCGCCACCGCCGACATCCGGAACGGCCTCAGTTCGATCTCTTCGACGCCGTACGCAAGGTCGCTCCCGGGGAGCCGGAATGGAAGGCTCTCCCGGAGGGGGCGCGCCGGGAAGTCATGACGGCGTTGACGCGGCTAGAGCGGTTTCCCAGCGAAATGAATCGCGGGGGATTCCCGAATCAGGGCTGTTCATGATTCATGGGCTCCGCCGCGTGAAGGAGGCGGCGGGGATGGCGCTATCCGAAGATCTTCGCACACGTGTGGTGGAGGCTGTTGTGGCCGGCGGCCTGTCGCGCAACGCGGCGGCCAAGCGTTTCGGGGTCAGCATCGCCAGCGCCATCCGTTGGGTTTGGCGCTTCCAGGCCACCGGCGAGATTTCCCCGGCGCCGACGGGCGGGGATCGACGCTCGGACCGCATTGAGGCGCATGGCGATTATCTGCTTGGCCTCATTCGTCGTCAGCCGGACATCACGTTGTTGGAAATCCAGGAGCGGTTGATCGCCAACTGCAGCGAGCGCTTTTCTTTGTCGGTGATCTGGCGCTTCTTCGATCGGCACGAGATCACATTCAAAAAAAAACCGCGCATGCCGAGGAACAGCAGCGCCCCGATGTTTTGAAGCGGCGCCAGGAGTGGTTTGGGGCGCAACTCGATCTCGATCCGAGGAAGCTCGTGTTCATTGACGAAACGGGGGCTTCCACCAATCTGGCGCGCAAGGGCGGACGATGCCGGCGCGGGCGACGACTGCGGGTCGGCATTCCGCATGGCCATTACAAGACCATCACGCTCGTCGCCGGCCTACGCCTTTCCGGTCTCGTGGCGCAAAAGGCCTACGACCGGCCGATGAACGCGGCCACGTTCGAGGACTGGGTGGAGAAATGCCTCGCTCCCACGCTCTCGCAAGGCGACGTCGTCGTCATGGACAATCTGTCGAGCCACAAGGGAGCAAGGGTCGAGCAACTCATCAAAGCCGCCGGAGCCGAGTTGCTTTATCTGCCGCCTTACAGCCCCGACATGAATCCCATCGAAAAAGCCTACTCAAAGCTCAAGGCCTTCCTGCGCAAAATCGCCGAGCGAACCGTCACAGGCCTCCTGAACGCACTCGAAGCCTGCGCCGAAATCTTCAAATCTGACGAATGCGTGAATTACTTCAGGTCCTGCGGATACGATACGGATTGATCGGAAACCGCTCTAATGCACGATCACGGGACACCAACACGCCGTCAAGGCCGGGAGGCGCGCCATGACGACTGACAAGATCGGTGCGCATCACCTCGCGCGCAAGGCGATCCTCTACGTGCGCCAGTCCTCGCCGCATCAGGTCCTGCACAATCGCGAAAGCCGGACCTTGCAATACGCCATGCGTGACCGCCTGACGGCGCTGGGCTTTTCCGACATCGAGACGATCGACGACGATCTTGGGCGCTCGGCGGCTGGCGGCGTAGTGCGTGCTGGTTTCGAGCGCATGGTCGCCGACGTCTGCCTCGGCAAGGTCGGCGCGGTCGCCGCGCGCGAAGTGTCGCGCTTCGCACGCAACAGCCGCGACTGGCAACAATTGATCGAGATGTGCCGCGTCGTCGACACGCTTCTGGTCGATCAGGAGACGGTCTACGCGCCTAGGCTGGGCAACGACCGCCTTCTGCTCGGGCTCAAGGGAAGCCTGAACGAGTATGAATTGGATCTACTTCGCCAACGCTCGCTCGCCGCCCGCCACGAGAAGGCGCGGCGCGGCGAACTCGTCGTCATTGCGCCCGTCGGCTTCGTGAAAGCGGGCGATCGTCTGGAAAAGGATCCGGACCGGCGCGTCCAGGCGGCGATCGAACTGGTTTTCGAAAAAGTCGGCGAACTCGGCAGCGCACGCCAGGCGTTGCTTTGGTTTCATGAACACGGGCTTGACTTGCCCGCCCGGCGCGGCAATGGCGACATCGTCTGGCGACGCCCCTGCTACGCGACGATCCATCGCATGATCCACAATCCCGCCTACGGCGGCGCCTACGCCTACGGGAAGTCCGGCCCGGCGACGGGTCCGCTCGAGGCGGGCGACGGGAAGAGAGCGCGACGCAAGCGGCGCGAGCGCGAGGAATGGCTGACGTTGATGCCCGGCGTCCATAAAGGCTATGTCACGTGGGAGCGCGCGGAAGCGATCCGGGACATGGTCAGCGACAACGCCCCCGACAGCAAACATCACGGCGCCCCCAAGCATGGCGACGCGCTGCTCGCCGGCCTCATTCGCTGCCGGCGTTGCGGCCGCAAGCTGACGCTTCGCTATACCGGCGCCAAGCACGACATTCCCCGCTACGCCTGTCATCGGGGCCTGCTCGACCAGGGCGAGCTGCGCTGCATCGCCTTCGGGGGCCTGCAAGTCGACGACGCCATTGAAGAAGCCCTGCTGCGCGTCGTGGAGCCCGCAGCGATCGCCGCCTCGGCCGCCGCCGAAGCCGAAATCGCGAGCAGGCGCGACCAGGTCCGCGACGCCTTGCTGCGCGATCTCGAAGCGGCCCGTTACGCGGCGGATCGGGCTTTCCGCCAGTATGACGCCGCCGATCCCGCCAATCGGCTGGTGGCGGGGGAACTCGAAACACGCTGGAACATGGCGCTCGCGCGCGTCGCCGAAGTCGAGGCGAAGATCGCCACGCACGATGCGGCGACGCCGGCGCCGCGAGGTCCGGTCGCTTTGGACGCGATGGCCGGCGATCTCAAGTCCGTCTGGCGCGCGCCCACGACCGACGCGCGGCTGAAGAAGCGCATCGTGCGATCGGTGATCCACGAGATCGTCGCCGACATCGACGCTGAGGCTGCCGAGATCGTGCTCCTGGTTCACTGGGCAGGCGGCATCCATACCGAGTTGCGTCTGCCCCGCAAGCGCAGGGGACAACGCAACAGCACCGCCGCCGACATCGTCACCGCCGTGCGCGACCTCGCGCTCATCGCCAGCGACGATCTCATCGCCGCGACCCTCAATCGCAACAAACTCGTCACCGGCAACGGCAATCGATGGACGCGCGAACGCATCACGTCGTTGCGCGCCTATCACGAGATTCCGGTTCATCGCCCCGCGCCGGACGGCGTCGAACCATGGCTGACCCTAAACAAAGCCGCAGCGCTCATCGGAGTCAGCGCCAAGACGTTGCGCATCGCCGCCGAAGCTCAAGAGATCGACGCGCTTCACCCTCTCGCCGAAGGCCCCTGGCTGTTCAGTCGCGCCGTTCTGGCCGGACCAACGGCTCTTGCCCTCGTCAGCAGAGTACGGAACGGCGTCCGGCGCCTCACGGGACCAAGCCCCGATCAACAAAACCTATTCTCTTCAATGGCATAGCCAGATGGGTGTTGTGATGCAGGATTGTAGAAGGTCATCCAGGAGCCGATGCCTTCTCGCGCCTCGCGGCCGTCGGCGTAGGCTTTCAGATGCACCTCTTCGTACTTGATCGAGCGCCACAGCCGTTCGATGAAGATGTTGTCCATGAAGCGGCCGCGTCCGTCCATCGAAATCGCGACGCCGGCCGCCGCGAGCTGGCCGACGAAAGCCTCGGCGGTGAAGGTGGAGCCCTGATCGGTGTTGAATATCCGCGGCTTTCCGAACCGGAGCAGCGCCTCCTCCAGCGCCGCCGCGCGAGACGCTGGCGTCGTTGGTGTTCGACAACCGCCACGCCAGAACCGCCCGGCTGGCCCAGTCGATGATCGCCACCAGATAGAGGAAGCCGCACGCCATCGGGATGTAGGTCACGTCGGCCGCCCACACGTGGTTCGGCTCGACGATGTTCAGGCCGCGCAGCAGGTAGGGGTAGATCTTGTGCCCGGGCGCGGCCTTGCTCGTGCCGGGGCGCGGAACCAGCGCCTCAATCCCCATCGCCCGCATCAGCCGCCGCACCCGCTTGCGGTTGACCCCGCGGTCCTCCTTGTTGAGTTCGAACGTCATCCGACGCGAGCCGTAAAACGGCAGCTCCAGATGCAGTTCGTCAATCCGGCGCATCACCGCCAGATCGTCCGCCCCGACGACCGGCTTGGGGCGGTAGACTCCCGAGCGCGCCACGCTCAACAGCGCGTATTGGCGGCGCACCGATAGGTCCTTGCCAGGCCGTTCGACCATCGCTCCTCGATCGGGCGCGCTCATCGCCCTGGCCTCCTGGCCAAGAAATCCCGTTCAACCGTCAGTTGGCCGATCCTCGGGTCAAGCCCGAGGACAAGCCTTGGCGTAAAGCTTGGCCGTCTCGCGTTCGCGCTCCTCCTCGCCATCGCCCGAAACGCTCGCCCCGCGTGCGAACAGGCTCGCGACGTTGTCGAGAACCTGCTTCTTCCAGGCATAAATCTGGTTCGGATGCACCCCGTGCCGCTTCGCCAGCTCCGGAACCGTCGCATCCTCGCGCAGCGCCTCAAGCGCGATCTTCGCCTTGAACGCCGCATCAAACTTCTGGCGTGACTTCATCATTTTCTCGCTCCATCGGTGGCGACAGAGCAGGACATTTCACACCTTAGCCAATGGTCCCAAATCCGGGGTCCAGTTCATTCCGCCCTTGAGATCGAAGCACGAGTTCTTCAACTCCCCCTTCGTTGAATGCCTTGAGCCAGGCGCGGACGGTCAGCTCGTCGATGAGAAGGAAATTCGCCACCTCCTCGAACCTCATGCCCCTGTCGCGCAGGACCAATGCGATCGCCCGGCGGGCGATGCGATGCTCCCCCGGCCCCTGCGGTCTCCACCATGAAGCCCGATCCGCCGGACTGAAAAATCGCGGCGGTCCTTCTTCATCCGATGATTGGAATTGATTCGGCCAAATGGTTTTCGCAATTCCAAGGATTCCCGCTATACACAATTCGGCCGAACCAGAACCAACGCCCGCCCATTCGGCGTAGACAATGGAGATGGCGGCCTTTGGACCTGCATTCCTGCGGGAGCCAGAAGTGAGGGGCTGTAGGCGTGCAGATAGCTGTGATTGGGTTGGGCTACGTGGGTCTTGTTTCCGGGGCGTGTCTTGCAGATTTCGGGCATGTCGTGACCTGCGTTGACATTGATGAATTGCGCATAGCGGATCTAAAAGCTGGACGCATGCCGATCTACGAACCCGGGCTTCAGGCGCTCGTTGAGAGTAACCGAGCCGAGGGCCGGCTTGCCTTCTCAAATAATCTTGCGGGCGCGGTGAAGACCGCACAAGTGGTGTTTATAGCTGTCGGAACGCCGACGCGAGAAGGGTCGCTCGAAGCTGACATGTCCTACGTCTATGCCGCCGCGGAGGAAATCGCAGCGGCGATCAAGGAGTTCACGGTCGTCGTCAACAAGTCGACCGTTCCCGTGGGAACCGGCGACGAAGTCGAGAAAATCATCCGGACGCGGCAAGCCCACGCCGACTTCGCCGTGGTTTCCAACCCCGAGTTCCTGCGCGAGGGGTCCGCGATTTATGACTTCAAACATCCCGATCGCATCGTCGTTGGGACTGACGACCCACGCGCGAACGTCATCATACACGAAGTCTACCGACCTCTCTATCTCAACGCGGCGCCCTTCCTTTTCACCGCGCGGCGGACGGCGGAGTTGATCAAATACGCCGCCAACGCGTTCCTGGCGACCAAGGTCGCCTTCATCAACGAGATCGCCGATATTTGTGAGAAAGCGGGCGCCGATGTGCAGGATGTCGCACGCGGCATGGGGTTGGATAACCGGATCGGCCAGAAGTTTCTACATGCCGGTCCTGGTTTTGGCGGCTCCTGCTTTCCAAAGGACACACTTGCGCTCGTCCACACGGCGCGAACGCTCGGCGCGCCGAGCGGCATCGTCGAGGCTGTCCAAAGTGGCAACAAACGGCGGAAGGGGGGCATGGTCGACAAGGTGGTTGAGGCCTGCGGCGGTACAGTCGCTGGCAAGACGGTCGCCATGCTCGGCCTTTCGTTCAAGCAGAATACCGACGATGTCCGGGAATCGGCGGCGATCGACATTGCCCGCGCACTTCTCGCCGCGGGCGCAGTAGTGCGCGCTTACGATCCGCAGGCGATGGAGAAGGCCCGTCCGCTTATACCCGAGGCGGCGTTCTGCCCGAACGCTTACGATTGCGCGCAAGGGGCGTCCGCGCTCGTAATTGTCACGGAGTGGGATGTTTATCGGGCACTGGACCTCGAAAGGCTCAAAGGCGCGCTAGCAGAACCGGTGGTCGTCGACCTGCGCAATATTTACCACCCCGCCGAGATAGGCGCCGCGGCTTCCGCTACACGAGTGTTGGCCGGCCATAGCGCACAAGGCCAGGGGTCGCGGGGAAATTGCCGAGCGATTTCATTCGGCACGAGACTTTAGAACTGATCTTCGACAGTTGGAGCGCCCCCGCCGGGTGTAAGGCGTTGATTTGATTGTGGGCGAGGGTGCGCGGCCGCGAGAATGTAGTGCCACGTTTTCCGCCGATTTTGCTTGATTGTTCTGGAATCTTGGCGGATCCTGTGCGCACCATCATCGAAGTCGGCGCCAGGCATTCCGCCATGTATTTCCGAAAAAAACACCTCGGGCGGCCGCGCCTACCTGCAGATCGTCGAGAGCCGGCGCGAGAGCGCGACGGTGCGCCAGCAGGTGATCGCGACCCTCGGGCGGATCGAGGATCTGCAGGAGAGCGGGCAACTGGAGCGGCTCTTGCGCTCTGGGGCGCGCTTCGCCGACAAGGCGATCGTGCTCGACGCGCTCGACCGCGGCGAGGCGACGGCGATCTCGGCGCGCCGCATCGGTCCGGCGCTCGCCTTCGAGCGGGTGTGGGAGGAGACCGGCTGCCGGGCCGTGATCGAGCGCCTGGCCAGCGCGCGCAACCACGAGTTCCCGCTGGAGCGCGCGGCGTTCCTGACCGTGCTGCACCGCCTCGTCTGCGGCGGCTCGGACCGCGCCGCCGACCGCTGGCGCGAGGATTACCGCATCGACGGCGTCGACGGGATCGAGCTGCATCACCTTTATCGCACGATGGCGTGGCTCGGCGAGGAGCTTCCGAAAGACCAGCAGGACGCCGCGACGCCGTTTTCGCCGCGCTGCGTGAAGGACGTCCTGGAGGAGGAGCTGTTCGCCGCCCGGCGCGACCTCCTGACCACGCTCGACATCGTGTTCATGGACACCACCAGCCCCCGGATCGAGTCCCATAGGCGCTAAGTTAAGGTTCAGCATGGCGTGTGCGTGATTTTGTATTGTGCTTCGCGCGCGGTCCGGTGCGACATATTGACTCGGTATTTCGGAGGGATCTTCACGAGACTCGTCAATTCCGATTCAAGCTTGGGATGCAACTTGTTTCGTCGCCTGATTCGATCGCCCTCGAGACCTACGCCGGACTTGTTTCTCGACTGGGCGGACCAGAGGCGATCGACGTTTTAGCGCGTCGACACGGCGCTTTTCATCGCGCGCGGCACATCAAGAGCGCCGTGGATTTGCTTCGTTTGATGTTGGCCTATGCGCCCGGCGGGCGCTCCCTGCGCAGGCTCGCCGCCGAAGCCGCGGCGGCGGGAGTAGTCGATGTTTCCGACGTTGCCCTGCTCGAACGATTTCGCGGCTGCGGCGATTGGGTTATCGCGCTCTGCGAAAACCTGCTGGCGAACCGCGACGCGCCCGCGGGCGACGCCACACGCCAAAATCGGGTCCGCGTCATCGACGGCTCGCGGATCGAAGGGCCCGGCAAGACCTGCTTTCGGCTGCATTTGTGTTACGATGTCGCGGGCCAGCGGATCGCCGATTTCGCGATCACCCCGCTCGACAAAGGCGAAACGCTGGATCGCGTGCGCCTCGAACCGGGCGACATCGTCATAGCGGATCGCGGCTATCCCCAGCCCAGAGCCATGCGCGCCGTTCGCGACAGCGGCGCCGATCTCCTCGTTCGATTGACGTGGAACAGTCTGAACCTGCGAGACGGCGCCGAAAAACCCATCGATTGGCTCGATGCCTTCGCCAAGGCCGACGCGCTGGGGCATGTCGACATCCCGGTTGCGGTCCACAAGGCGCGTGGGGGCTTCGAGCCGCTGCCGATGCGCCTCGTCATCACCCCCAAGCCGCCCGACCACGCCGAGCGCGCCCGCGATGTCGCCCGCCACAACGCCCGCAAGGACCAGCGTGATGTCGATCCGCGCACCTTGAAGGCCGCCGGGTACATGATCTTGATCACCTCGCTCGACGCCCTCGCCTTCCCGCCGCGAACGCTCGTCTGGCTCTATCGCGTTCGCTGGCAAATCGAATTAGCCGAGGCAGTTCAAAATTGGGAGTTCGGCCAGAGTTTTCGAATTTTCGGGTGATTTTTCGACCGGTTGCGAACCGCTGGCGGCCGGTTTCTGGTATGCTGATTCTGCTAGGAACAACAAGCAGATGCCAGGAGCCGCCGACGATGTCGCTGCGGGAGAGCCTATCCTCGTACTGGGAGAAGTTTCAAGGGGAACTTTTCCCTTTTCTCGAAGAAACTGTGGGTTTCCTGACCGGATCGCATCGAGCGCTGGTCACGGTCGTGGATATGACGCGGCTCGAGGCTTTCGTCCCGCACTGGCATGGACTTCCCGGGCGCCCGTTGGCCGAGCGGGCGGCGTTGGCGAGAGCCTTCGTGGCCAAGGCGGTTTTCAATTTGCCGACCACGCGAATGCTGATCGAACGCGTCCAGGCCGACAAAACGCTTCGGCGTCTGTGCGGTTGGTCGCGTCCGTCCGAGGTTCCCAGCGAATCGACATTCTCGCGCGCCTTCGCCGAATTCGCCCAGAGCGAACTGCCCTCGCGTGTGCACGAGGCCTTGATCCGGCAGACCCACGCCGACCGGTTGGTTGGTCACATCGCGCGCGATTCGACCGCGATCGAAGGCCATGAAAAGCCGCGACGCGCCGAACAGCCCGAACCGACCGCGCCGAAGCCGGCGCCCCGCAAACGCGGGCGTCCGCGCAAGGGCGAGGAACCCCCGCCCAAACCGCCCACGCGCCTGGAACGCCAAGCCGGCATGACCCTGAGCCAAATGCTCGCCGATCTGCCCCGGCCTTGTGACGTCGGCGTCAAGCGCAACGCCAAAGGACATCAAGAGACATGGATCGGCTATAAGCTGCACGTGGATACGGCCGACGGCGACATTCCCGTCAGTTGCGTTCTCACCTCGAGTGCAGCGCGACAATTACGGAGGCCGCTTAGCGACAATTAGACTGGCCAAATCGGGCAGTCGTCGAGTAGCGGTGCGCAAGATACTACATAGTTGTCGTTTGGCAAGAGGGTGTCTTGGCGACAACTACTTTATTTGTCGCTGACTGTTTTCGGCGGTGGCCCGAGTAATTGTCGTGGGGGGTCCGGTGAGCGGCAATCACCCGCGACGGGTTCTGATGGAAAGCTAAGCCAAGTCCGGGGTTTCCTCCTTTGCGGCTCTGCGGGCGGCGGAGCGCTCCCGGTAGCTTTCGCCATTCATTTCGATGATCGTCGCGTGATGGACCAATCGGTCCACCGCCGCCGCAGTCATGGCGGCGTCCGGAAAGACGGTGTTCCAGGCTGAAAACGCCTGATTTGCGGTAATGGCGATGCTGTGCCGTTCGTATCGATGCGCGATGAGTTCGAACAGGACGCTGGTCTCGGCTTGATCCTTACGGACATACGAGAGGTCGTCGAGCACGATGAGGTCGAACTTGTCCAACTTCTCCAGGGCGGCGATCAGGGAAAGGTCACGCCGCGCGGTCTGAAGCCGTTGAACGATGTCGATGGTCCGGGTGAACAACACCCGCTTTCCCGCGTCGATGAGGGCATGGCAGACGGCCGCCATAGCGTGACTCTTGCCCGTGCCGCTTTTCCCGAACAGCAAGAGATTGTCGCCGTTCCTGATCCAGTCTCCGCCGGCGCCGAGGGACAGAAGTTGCTGTTTGCGCACCCCCGGGGCGACGTCGAAATCGAAGCTGGCGAAGGTTTTTCCGGGCGGCGCTTCGGATTGATCGCGATGACGCTGGATGCGGCGTGAGGCGCGCTCGGCGACTTCGATCTCCATCAGCGCGGCGATCGTTTTCTGGGCCGGCCACCCGTCGCGATCGGCGGACTCGGCGATGCGCCGCCAATTGCGCGCGATGCTGGGCAGGCGCAGTTCGGTCAGCAAGGAGGCGAGGAAGGTTGCGTCGGCCATGGTCGTGTCCGTCATGGCCTTCCCTCGCAAGCGGAGGGTAGAAGCCGATCATAGGCCTGGAGGTTTGGCGCGGGGATCGTGACCTCGCTCGACAGGATCGGTTTGCTCGCGAACTCCTTCTCGAGTTTGGCGATGTCGGGCAGCTGGCCGGAGTCCAGGATCGCATCGAGACGGGAGGCCAGAGCGATCTCGCAGGCTTCATGGGTCGACGCCAAAACCAGCAATGCGACCATCGTCCGGCAGGCGTCTCTGGGCGGCAGGGCGTCGTCCAGGACGGTCCAGGCGCGGGTGTAGGCGGCGCGCGGGAAGAGGGCTTCGCGGTAGACGAGGTATCGCAGGGCTTGCGGCTTCCGGCGCAGCGTGCCGATCAGATGATGATAATCGATCGCGTGGCCGCGCGCGCGGTCCGTCCGCACCCGCGTCATGCGCATGACCGGGTCCGGACCGAGGAAGCATTCCAGCCGGTCGTCGAAGAGACGCACTTCAATTCTGTGGCCAATCAGCCGGGACGGGACGGAATAGAGGACCTTATCGACATTGATGGTGCTGTTGCGCGTCACCTTCGCAGTCACCGTCGCGAAGTCGGTGGTTCGACGCTTGGGCAGCGCTTTGAGCGTCTCGCGCTCCGCGGCGACCGCCTTGGCGCGGCGAGCGTTGTGACGGTCGCACACGCCGCCGACGAAGGCGCGGTAGGCTCCGAGACTGTCAAAATCCCGGCTTCCCCGGCGCCGCAGCCTCTGGTCGAGGCGGATCTTGATATGGCCGTTGGCGGCCTCGATGCTGCCATTCTCATTGGCCACGCCGGGATTGTTGCGGGTGGCCTCCATGCCGTAGTGCCGGCACAAGTCGCCGTAGCGCCTGGTGAAATCAAGCTCGGCGTCGCGGTCGAGGTTTTTGAAAGCCGCCGACAGCGAGTTGGTTCGGTGCTCGCGCGGGACGCCGCCCAACTTCCAAAGCGCGTCCTGCAGGCCTTCGGCGACGGCTGAGAAGCTTTCGCCGCCGAGGATCACCCGCACATGCTCCCAGCCGCTGCAAGCCAGCCGAAAATGATAGAGGCGGTGAGGGAAGGGCTCGCCGGCGATGGTGACGGCGAGGCCGTCGGCGACGGTGAAATCCGAAAGCGCCTGACGGCCGGGATCATGGCGCTGAGGGAAGAAAACCTCCTTGTCGCCGCCGTGAAGGGCGCGCCATTTTGCGATGCGACGTTCGAGCGTGCGGCGGACGCTGTCGGGCAGAGCGTCCGGGCCGAGTTCATCCTGAAGGTCCTCGAAAATCGTCACCGCCATGACGCCGGGGATCTCGAGCATCTCCCGCGCCCGCGGCCAGACCTCCGTCAGCGGATCGGCCCGGGTTCGCCAGGTTCGCGGCTGCTTCTTTTGTGATGGCAAACGCGCGTCGTTATCGATGCGACGCGCGGTGCGCGCGCTGAAGCCGGCGCTGGCCGCTGCGGCTTCCTGGTTTTGATGTCGGGAACGGGAGGTCATGTAGAGCATCACCTGGCGGTCGGTCACATGAAGGTTCGGCATCGAGCTCAGATCGTTGGTTATTGAGCTGCGATACCACCCTCGACGCCGAACGGCCGACGTCCCTCAGGGGGACATTGAAACCGCCGTCCGGCAGCGCCGCTTTCCGGTCGGGGCTTTCGCCCCTCCCTTCAACCGGCGCTGCCGGACGCCCTAACCGGCCAAGATAATTGTCGATGAACCGGCCATCTTAATTGTCGCCGTGCACTATAAGCGCCATTTTTTTCGACTACAAGCAGAAAGGCGCTCGCAGGGCTGCGCCCTTGGGCGTGCATTACCCGGATCACTGAGTTCGCGGCGTCGAGAAACTCGATCCGGTACTGCATATTTCGAGGCGTGCTCGCCCGATTGTCGGCTTGCAATGCGACATAGTGTCAGAGGCGGCCCACTATTCGGCGTGATGCTGATGGGCAGGATCAAGTTGCCTGAACGCCCGGTGCTCGCCAACGTCATCTGGAGCGGCCGGGGGTGAGGGACGACGAAATTGGAAAGCTGTCGGTCAGCGGCTCGCCACCACATCGGAGGCACTCGATCGGGTGGGCCAATTTTCGTCGTCGGCATCTTGCTACCCGTCGGAGCCTTTCCGAGGCTGACGACCGCACTCGCCTCCGAACGGGTAGCATGCCGCAATATGGGGTGTTTCCCCAGACCGTGTGTCGTCGGCGATCGCATCGGGCAATTCGCGGATCGGCGAAGCCTCGGGCCATGACCACCCACGGCCCTTGGCGGTCAGGTTGCGCCGAAGGTAGGCGGCGCGACCAGACGCAGTGTCAGGAGCGCCGTGGTACGCGGCGGCAACCAACGCCCACCACGTTACAGCGAGATCGCACCGCAGTGTTGTTCAATATCGACCTGCATGACGGGCCTTAATGTTAACCCGCGCAGGGACGATGATCTTGACGCAGATCAATGTGCGACCGCTTGCCATCTGCGATACTGGGCTCGTTTGAAGAACGTGACGTTTTTTGCACTCACAACCCGATTGGCGGCTCTGATATGACTTCCTGTCCCAGGGCTGCCCTCGGGATTGGCGGCCAACTCCAGCGGGCGCGGTAAGGTAATTCCCTGCCCGTCTTTTTTGGCTGGAGGGCGCGGCCGACGCCGAAACGCAGCAGACAGCCGAAGCGTGTCGCCAAATCCATGAACTTTGCCCCGCAAGGCCGGCTAAAATCCGCCCGGCGCTCGCATGAGGCCAGCGCCATGAGCACGTCGGGCGGGGCCGCGTCGGCGCCGAAGCGCGCCACGAGCCCGTCAAGCCGATAGCTGCCGGCGCGCCCGCATCGCTCGCACTCGATCCGGACAACGGGCGATGGATACTCGGCGAGAGCGAGGGAGCCGTTGCGCATAGCGTCCCTTATAGGCGACCTTGGACGCTGCCCGCGATGAAGGAGCCGCCATGCCAGCCGGGAACGACAACGACCTTGAGCAGCGCGCCGCAAGTTTCTGGCCGAGCAGGGCGAGGTCGCCCGCCGCGACTACTGTGAGCACCAGGAGATGTGGACGACCTCGCCGAGATAGTCGGCGAGAGCCAAGGGGTCGCGCTCGAAGCCGACCGAGCCGACGACAAGAACGACAGCAAACGCAAAGGTCGCTCAGGGTCAAGGCTCAATTTCGGCCACAGCATCAGCCGCCGCTTATCGCAGTCAAAATGAAAACGTCAGCGCCCGGCTCAAGCCGGGTGTCGAGACGCGCGCGCTTGCCTTCGACGAACACGTTGATGTGGCGTCGGATCGCCGGCGTCGTGTCGCAGAGGCGGTCGCGCATGCCCGGCCAGCGCGCCTCAAGTCCATCCATAACGTCCTTAACCGTCTCCGCCTCGATCTTCACGACGCGCTCGGCGTCGGGAAAGAGCGTCGTCAGCAGGGCCGGCAGCCGGACGACAGCGGGCGCGCGCATCAGGCTGCCGTCATCGTCTCGACCGACGAAATCGCCGGCAGGTCGCGCGCGATGCACTCCCAGGTCTCGCCCTCGTCGCGGCTTGCATAGACGGAGCCGTTGCTCGTGCCGAAATAGACGCCGGCGGGATCGAGCGCGTCGGTTGCCAGGGCCTGACGCATCACGCCGAAATATGCGCCGGACTGAGGCAGGCCCGCACGACCGTCGGCCCAATGTGCGCCGCCATCGCGCGAGCGCCAGACCGCCGCGCTTGCGTCAGGCGGATAGCGGCCCTTGGTGTCGCCGTTGAGCGGCAAGAAGAACAGCGTGTCGGCGTCGCGAGGATGCGCGGCGACTGGAAAGCCAAAACTCGACGGGAGGCCGTTTTCGATGCTGCGCCAGGACGCGCCGCCGTCGTCGCTGCGGTACATGCCGCAATGGTTTTGCTGGTAGAGGCGGTTGGAGCAGCCCGGCGCGAGCGTAAGGTTGTGCACACACTGGCCGAACTCAGGATAACGCTCTCCCTCAGGCAGAAAATCGCAGCGCGTGCCCGAATTGCGCGGTGCTCCAGGTTTCGCCGCCGTCCTCCGTGTAGAACACGCCGACCGAGGAGATGCCAACCCAGAGGCGGCGCCCGTCGGCAGGATCGGAAACGATGGAGTGCAGCACAAGTCCGATCCCGCCCGGTTGCCATTGAGGGCGCGAGGGGTGTCGGCGAAGGCCCTCCACCTCACGAAAACTCTCTCCGCCATCGTCGCTGACAAAAAGCCCCGCCGGCTCGACGCCGACGTAGAGCCGCCCATGCGCGGGATGAGCCACCCAGGCGCATTGCACCGGCGTCTCGCCTGGGGGGTACGCCAGCCCCTGGCTCGAATGGGTCCAGGTTGCGCCACCATCGTTCGACTTCCACACAGCCGGCCCGAACCATGCGTTGCCGCCAGTCGCGTAAAGGGTCCCGTCTGCGAGGTCGGCGGCGACATGAGTCAGCGGCCAGTGCTCGCAGAAAGGTCCGCGCACGCGCCAATCGCGGCGCACGCTGTCGCTTTCGAGAACGAACGCGCCCTTCTTGGACCCGATCAGCACCCGGACGTTCATGGCCCGCCTCCCGCTGCTGTGCCCCAGAAGATCGCCTAGACAACCGCGCTCGTCAAGGTCAAGCGAGATCGAGGAAGGACGAGGAATAGGGCGACAGCTGGTAGACGACTCCTCGTCTGCGACGTCCTGAAGACATCGTCGACGCGCGAGCGGCTGAAGGGCCTTGACGACCGAGCCAAACGCGGTCGTCGCGCCGATCCACCCCAAGGCCACGCCGGTTTATCCTGACGACCCAAGTGGAAGTCGACCGCTGAATGATAGACCCGATGACAGAGGCACCACGGCAAGCTGCGGTTCGTGGCGCGCGGGCAGAAGCAGGACGGGTTGCCGGAGGATCAGCTTCTGACGAGGCCTTGACCGGACGACGCCCGGCGATAACCGGCAATCCCGAGGCCCGCGAAGCCCAGGGCAGCATCAACCAAGTCGAGGCTTCGGGGCGTTTCTCACTGGGTTACGGTCGGCCATGAGCAGGGCGACCACCCCGATAACATCCCGACCCCGGACCAGGAGCGCGCCCGCTGGGACGCTCAGCTCAGGGACATTGAGGCGCGCTCCAAACGGCTTCGGGCCTTGAAGCCGATCCAGGGCTGGCGCTTCGTATTCGAGGCGGGCTGGCTCCCGACATGGACGTCGGCTTCAACGTCTGGTCGAGCGGCGGTCGTACACTGGCTCCCTCGCCGGCAACGCGCTGTCGGTCGGCGGCCCGATCATCTACGACGGCGTCAACGGATCGCTGACGCGCGTCGAGGTCGACCTCGACCAGCACTGGCGATCGGCCATTCGGGGTGGCAAAATCCCCCTTCATCTTGCCGTCGCTACATGGAGACGTACATGACTGAGGTCGAATGGAAGCCGCTTCCCACGCCCATGTGGCCTGAGGGGTCCGTCATGGCTGACTTGCCCGGACTGATCCTGGAGGCGTCCTTCGACCAGGGTGTGCCGACCTGGAAGGTGCAGAGACAAAACGGGAAGAATGCTCTCCCGGACTTGGTCTCCAGTGGCACGGCCGACAGCTTCGAGGCCGCTAAGGCAGCGGCGCTGCACGTAGCGGGGACAGGTGACGATTAGCCTGGAGCCCCGTCAAGCGGCTCCCGCCGCGCCTCCGTACAACTTGTTCAGGCCAGCGCAATTGAGGACCCACTCCCGTAGCCAAGGGGTTCATTGACCGCTCATATCACGCGTGAATTAGCTGCCCACAGCAAGGATCGCTGAACAAACGCGGCCAAGACCCTCCTGACTGCGCTCTCGTCCTTTCGCTTCTCGAATGACGGCTAAAGCGAAGATTTGAGGGCAGGGGGGACAGGTCTCGCGCGGTGGCAGCGGCAACCTAATCGACGCGGCTCCTGGGCGCCGAAATGCTAAGCGCAGTCGGTCCGCGCTACCGGCATTGGAAGGCCAGCCCGCACCAAAAAGGTATTCCGAGACTGACGGCCCAACGCCTGGGTGAGCGCCATTTTGCACATAGCTCTTCCGTCTTGGGACTTTGATGATGTGATTTTGTTCCGAGGCGCGATTAGCATTTCAAAATTGACATTGGATCTTGCTACAGGATCTGAGACGATTCGACGGCAGCAACAGAGTCGGTAGCGCTGCTATCGAGCGCGCCGCTCAACGGTCTGACGGAGACTATAGAGGTGGTAGTTCCATGATCTGCAATGAAACTTTGGTGGCCGCTGGAGAAGAGTTGGCCAAAGGGTGGGAAATTACAAAACAGAGCTTTGAGCTGAAAGGATTGCATATTCCCGAGGTAATCTATTTTTTGATCGAAGGCGCTGGGCACATTCGCGCAACGCGCGTGGCTGAGCTCAATGAATTGGCCATGGCGATCGGCGCTCTTGAGGACGACATTAACCGGGTGGCGCGGGGCGCTCCTCGGTTGATGCCGCACCGCACCGACATGGAGCGGGTGCAGGAACGCGCTGCGCTGGTGGAACTCCAGAAGCGCGTCAGCGGGAAGGGGTGCGCTGGATCGACGACCGTCATTGAAGCGCTGTTCCCTGATATTCCGGTCCGAAAAAGGACGGAGAGCGAGAAGGCTGAAATTGAACGATGGCTCGCGGTCCGAAGGGAGGCCGGGTTGAAGATCGACCCGGAGACCGCTGCGCTTGGGCAGGACTGGGGAGATGACATGGACCCCTACTGCGTCTGCGACGAATGGGAGCACCCGGAGGAATTTCAGCAGTTCAGTCGTCAGCATTGGGCCAGTGCGCCTGGCAGCGATATTTGGGTTCACTTCAGTGATTTGCCAGACGAGACGGTCAGCGCGATACGGGCCAGGGTTAGCAGGCAGAAAGTTAGCAACGCTTTCGCTTTGGGCGCGCTCCCAACGGTTGAGCAAAAAGGTGGACGGATTTAGGCCCGGAGGGCAATGCGCTCGGCTAATCGGTTATTCTGTCATGGTCGGCTTCCGGAATACGGATATAGGTTCTTGCTAAAGGATCTGAGATCGTTCGGAGGGCGCAAAGGAGTCGCTGGGTCGCTGCGGTCACGACGTAGAGGCGGTAACATGGACTCGAATAAGATTTTCCAGGTTGTGCAATCGGCCATTGAGAAGCTAGCGTTGACGGAGTTCGTTGACTGGTGGAATACGGGTGAACTTCAGTTCTCGCTAATATCCAGCTGGAGGGACCTTGAGGAGGGACTTTCGCTGTACGGGGATCAGTGGGACGACTACATGGATCTACGTCTTGCAGCGAATTGCGAAGGGGTGAACCTCAGACTTGAACTGAAGCGGTCTCTGGGCGGCTACATCCGCGGGAGCTTCGCGACCGGACTTGGGAAGCTCATGACGCAGTGGGCAAAGAAAGTTGCATGCACCGCGCCGAGCGAGCATGGAGTTGACGGGCCGTTCGCGACCCCGACCGAATGGGCGCGTTGGTGCCTCCGCAACATCGAGTTGCCCATCGTTTGCAGTCCCCAGGGATGCCGGATGATGGCAGAGTCGAAAGTCCGACCTCGTCTCGTCGCGGCGCTGTTGGACAACGCCGATTTGGCGCTCGCCTTTGGATGGCTGGTGACGGCCGAAACATTGAGGACAAGTGCATCGACGTCGTAGTTTCGTGAGCGGGGCAAGGCGGGCACCGGAAAGACATGCGTTTGCAGTCTATGCGGTCAGTCAGGCCATCCTCGTCGACCACGCGACGGATCGCGGGGACTTTTGTTCCTTGACCACATAAACGCTCAGCGGCCTGGCCCAAGGCCAGCCGCAGTTTTGTTGAGATTGCTGGCGACACACCCGATGGATCTCATGCCCGACTCCACGGCGGCCGTCGACTTCGCCTACTGACGGGGAGGAACGCCAAGATACGCCGCTCCGGAACCGAGGCAGATGACCAACGCCGCCGAAAACACGGACTCTGTCTCGGCGTGATATAAGCCGCGGTTTCGCGCTGGGCGTCGCATGATCGACCGGGATCCGATTGGCTGCCTCGATGTTCTTGAACGCTGGCGTCGAAACCGCAACGATCGGTTCGACGAAAAAAGCCGCGCCTGGGAGAACCTGTGATGGCTGACGAGGAGAAGAAATCGCGTTTCGCCATCCCTCGGCGCAAGGATGGCGACTTTACCCGAGAGGCGGCAGCCGAGCGCCGCGCGTTCCTCGTCGCGCGCGCGGGTGCGGATCTCGGCCACGTCGCCGCCTATTCATTCGACCCGGCTCTGCTGCCTGGCAATGTCGAGAATTTCATTGGCGTGGCGCAGGTCCCGATCGGCCTCGCCGGCCCGCTGCGCATCAACGGCGAACACGCCAACGGCGATTTCTACGTGCCGATGGCGACGACCGAGGGCACATTGGTCGCCAGCTACAATCGCGGCATGCGGCTGCTATTGGAATGCGGAGGCGACAAGACGACGGTGGTCGCGCGCGCCATGCAACGCTCGCCGGTGTTCATCTTCGACGACGCCAGAGAGGCGCGCGCGTTCGGCGAATGGGTAGAAGCGAACTTCGCCGCAATCCGAACTGCCGCGGAAGCAACGACCACCGTCGGCAGACTCGACAATATCTTTCAGTTCGCCGTTGGCCCGATGCGGCACCTTCGTTTCAACTATTTCACTGGCGACGCCGCGGGCCAGAACATGACCGGCAAGGCGACCTTGGCCGCTTGCAAATGGATCCGCGACAATTATCCCGGCGCCATGCGCTTCATGCTCTCGGGCAATACGGACACCGACAAGAAGCATTCGCAGACCAATTTGTTGATGACGCGCGGACGACGTGTCGTCGCCGAGGCGACGATCAAGCGCGATGTGTTGAAGAGTCTCATGCGCGTCGATACGAAGGACTTGTTCTTCGCGCGCCAGATGTCCAACGCAGGCGCGTTTCTCGCCGGTTCGGCCAATAACGGGCAGCACGCCGCCAACGCGCTCGCGGCGCTGTTTATTGCCACTGGCCAGGACGCCGCCAACGTTTCGGAATCGCATGGCGCGATCGTCTATGCCCAACTGCTCGATAATGGCGACTATTATTGGTCGATCACGCTGCCCGCCTTGATCATCGCCACCTACGGTGGCGGCACGGGACTCGCGACCCAACGGGAATGTTTGGAACTCCTCGGCTGCTATGGCAAAGGCAAGGCGGATAAATTCGCCGGGATTTGCGCCGGCGTCGTGCTCGCTGGCGAGACTTGTCGAGCGCCGTACTGTCGGGCGACTGGGTCGCAAGCCACGACAAGCTCGGGCGCAACCGGCCTTGAACGAAGCCTGCTCGACAAACGAGATTGGGGGCGAGATAGGCAGCGACCGAACCGAGCAAATTGCGCCGGGGCGGGGTTACGCGAAGTTCGCGCGCAGCTTCCTCTTTACTTCCTCATGTCGACGTTTCCGACCGACGTCAGCTGCCATTCAGCCACGCGCACCTTTCCGGGATTGCAATCTTCGACTTTCCCCGTGCTCATTTGACACGGCAAATTTGAACAACCTGGCGCGCCGGACCCCCGGCTTCGGTGCAACCTCGGGAGTGATTCCGGTCTTTGGAGGGTTGGCCGACGCTCGCATCTGAACCGATTGTCCCGACCGGTGACGAGCCACGATCGGGGCGATCGTCCGTGCGCGTTCGGGCAGGGGCCGAGACGGAAAGGTGAGTTCTCCACCGATCGTCGGCATACTGTTTACATATAAACATTTGCGCGGGGTCAATGCCACTGTCACAGGACGGCATACTGAACTCACCGCTTTAATGCAGAACGGCGCCGGTCGATAGGAAGCGCAAAAGCCCAAGACCGGCAGACTAACCCGTCGACAGAGAAGCGAGCGATGCCCCAAGGCATTGCGAGGTGAGGTTTTAGGTCACAACATTCGTCTTCCGCCCGAGGCCGTAAGCCCGAAACCAAGAGCCAGCGCCTCGGACATAAGGCCGCGAGATGCACAGACCCGAGCGACTTCGTCGGATCGGCAGGCGCTCGCGCGCGACCTGCGGAGGTCGCGACGGCGGAAAAGCAAATTGGAGCGGGAGGAAACAGTGTCGAACAATCTGATCGAGGTCACCCCTTCGGCATACGATTATCCGTTGCTGATCAAGCATTTGCTGCACGCGCCGCTCATCCGCTCCCCCGACCAGCTTATTGTCTATCGTGAGCGCCGGCACACCTATCGGCAGTTCCGCGATCGGTTAGGGCGCCTGGCCAGCGCGCTGACCGATCTTGGCGTCAAGGCGGGCGACGTCGTTGCGGTGCTGGAGTGGGACAGCCATCGCTACCACGAATGCTACTTCGCGATCCCAATGATGGGCGCGGTGTTGCAAACGGGGAACCTCGCCCTGCCGCCCGAGCAATTGCTCTACACCTTGAACGACACCGGCGCATCGACCTTGCTTCTCAATGTCGACTTCCTGCCCCTGATCGAGCCCTTGGCGGCGAGGCTGCCGAACGTGAGGCGCTTCATCCTGCTCAACGACCGGCCGGAGCTGCCGACGACGACACTGCCGGTGGCCGGCGAATACGAGGCGCTGATCGAGGCAAGCTCGCCGTTCTTCGTCTTCCCGGACTTCGACGAGAGGACGCGCGCGACGACGTTCCACACCACGGGCACAACCGGGCAGCCAAAGGGCGTGTATTTCAGCCATCGTCAGATCCTGCTGCACGTCTTCTCCACCTTGACCGAACTCGGCGTCTCGACGGTGCAGGGACGGATCCATCGCGACGACGTCTACATGCCGATGACGCCGATGTTCCACGTGCATTCATGGGGCGTGCCCTACTCGGCGACGCTGATCGGCCTGAAGCAGGTCTACGCCGGTCGATATTCGCCAGACGTGTTCCTGAGGCTGATCAGGGACGAGGGGGTGACGTTCACGACCTGCGTGCCGACGATCCTGCAAATGCTGCTGAACGCGCCTGGCAGCCAGGACGTCGACCTGTCGAAGTTGAAGATGATCGTTGGCGGCTCGGCGATGCCTCGGCCGCTCGCGAAAGCCGCCCTGAAGCGCGGCATGGACGTGTGCGCCGGGTATGGCCAGTCGGAGTCCTGCCCGACGCTGACGATCATGCACCTCTCGACGGCGCAAACGACTGGAGATTTGGACGCGGAGGTCGAGCTTCGGATCAAACCCGGCTACGCCCCGCCGCTGGTGGAGTTGCGGGTGGTCAACTCCGAGATGCAGGACGTTGCGCATGACGGCAAGGCGACTGGTGAGATCGTCGCGCGCGCGCCGTGGCTGACGATGGGATACCTGAACGACCCCAAGACGTCGGAGCGGCTCTGGGCCGGGGGATACATGCATACCGGCGACATTGGCTCGATCGACCCTGACGGCACGGTGCACATCACTGACCGATTGAAGGACATCATCAAGAGCGGGGGCGAGTGGATCTCCTCGATCGACCTCGAAGACATCCTGCTGCGAATGGACGGCGTAGTGAAAGCGGCCGTGATCGCGGTGCATGACGACAAATGGGGCGAGCGGCCGCTGGCCCTGGTCAACGTGTCGCCAGAGTTCAAGGGATCGGTCGGCCGAGACGAGATCCGCGCCCATGTGATGCGGTTCGTCGAGAAGGGCCTGATCTCGAAATTCGCGGTGCCGGAGCACGTCGAATTCGTCGACACTCTGCCGCTGACCAGCGTCGGCAAGATCGACAAGAAGAAGCTGCGTATGGAGCACCACGCTCAACTGCCCGCCGGGCATATGCCCGCAGCGGCGGAGTGACGTGCTCTCGCCGACGCGAGGCGCGCGGTCAGTCAAAGCCTGAGGCCAATTCGGAATCCGGGTCCAAAAAAGAAGGGAGTGATGGTCATGAGCAAAGCGCACAATAAGATGAGCGTCCGCCAGCTGTTCTGGCAGCAGGTGGCGCTAAACTTCGTCGTCGTCGCCATCCTGATCGCGTTGGGCGCCCTCCTGACCTTCAAGGTCATGGGCGAAGAATACAGCGCATGGACCGTGGTCGGCTTCTTCGCGACGGTGTTCTTCGCCTTCATCGTCTTCCTCCCGGCCGGAACCCTGTTCGCGGCCCGCGCCGAAGTCGCCAAGGACAAGGTCGAGGTTCGGGACGACGAGAAGACCGGCGCGCTCGCGCCGATCGCCAATCCCCTACTCGCTACAGCGCCTTTGGGGGTCGCATTCGCCGCGGCCGGCACGGCCATCGCGTATGCGCTGGTCTACTGGGGCGGATGGCTGCCGTCGCCGTTGGTGACAACGCTGGCGTCTCTCCTGTTCGTCGTCCCTTATGCGATCATCGTCTGGCTGAACATCTTCCGCGACGTCGAGGGATTGGCGACGCAGGGAGCATTTCGGGCCAAGGCGGTGGAGTCGAAGACGCAGCATATCTGGATGACCTACATCATCCCGAACCTCGTGTTTCAGACGATCATCAACTTGCCGCTCGGCTATCGGGGCTTCTCGTATGCCGCGGCCGCGTATTGCGGACAAGGTCGGGCCGGGAATTCGTGCCGGTCGCAGCGCTGGGGCCAGACTTCGCCATCACGTTCATGTTCGTCTGCAACTTCACCTTCCTCGCGGTGATGGCGCATACGGCGTCGGATATGTGGGAAGGGGAGATGGCCTACACGGGCAAGGCGCGCGGGATCAATGGATTCCTGTTCTTCATCCTCATCCTGCTGATGGGCGTGGCGCTCGGGATTCTGTTTGCTCTGATTCCTCCCGTCACAGGCGTCGCGGTCGTCTCGTTCGGAACCGCAATGGTCCTGAAGTTCCTCGTGGTGTTCCTGTCCGTCTTCGTCGCGTGCCGGTTGGGCGTTGGCTGGATGGGCAAGAAGTTCAATGACGCCGTGGCGCACAAGATGGCGGCTGCGCATTGAGGTCAGGAAGAAAGAGTCGAGACTCCGACAGCGCTTGCGGGTCAAGACCAAGGTCGTAGGCCGGCGCCCCGAATTGGGTGTCCGGCCGACGGCGAGCCGACCAATGTCGGCACGGTCGCCCGCCAGCCTGTCGATCCACGTTTTACGGGATTGAGAAAACCTATGGGAACCTGTCGACGATGAGCGCGACAAACGAATACTACAGAGACAAGGTCGCCGTCGTGACAGGGGCGGCGTCGGGGATTGGATTGGCCCTCGCGGAGACCATGCTCTCCTATGGCGCGAAGAAGGTCGTCCTGGCCGACGTCAACGACGAGAACCTCAAGCGGGAGACGTCGCGGCTGGACACAGCCTATCCCGGCCAGGACGCTCGGGCTCCATTGCGACGTCACAAATGAAATCGAAGTCCAGGCGCATGATCCGCGATGCCGCCGAGTTCGGCGGCCGCATCGATATCCTGTTCAACAATGCCGGGGCGGGCCTGGGTGGGTATTTCGACAAACTGTCGAACAGGCACTGGGAAAAGGCCTTCGCGCTGAACTTCTACGGCGCGCTTTACGGAATCCGCGCCGTGTTGCCAATCATGCGCCAACAGGGCGGCGGGCAAATCGTCGACATCGTTTCGGGCATCGCATTCGCGCCTATGGCGCAGCAGACGATGTACGCCGCCACCAAGGCGGCCTTGAACGCGCTGACGCTCGCCCTCCGCTACGAGCTATGGGACGAGAACATCCGCTTGTCTTCAGCGACGCCGGGCGTGACGGCGACCGGGATCTGGGAGGCAAGCGGAGTGCCTGCGCCCCTGGGCGCGCAGTCGCCTGAGCAGGCCGCGCAGGCGATCCTCGAGGGGGTGGCGAAGAACGAGCGGCTGGTGCTCGGCGACCAAGGCGACGTCTTTGGCACCAAAGTCTGCTTCAATCCCGAGGCCGCAACCGCAGTCGACGATTACTTGCTCAACGTCGCTCGCAAGAGGCGCAATGGCGAGTTTGTGGTCTAGTTGGGGCAGGAAACGAGAGGAACCAATGAACACGCGGCCATGGTTGAAGTCCTATCCGCCCAGCGCGCGCTGGGACGCGCCGATCGAATTTTGCTCGGTGCAAAGCATCCTCGACGCGGCGGCTGAGCGCTTCGGCCCGCTACCGGCGCTCCAATTCATGGACAAGCGGATTTCGTACGCGGAGCTGGAAGCGCTCGCCAATCGCGCCGCCGTCGGCTTCCAGAAGCTTGGGGTCGGCCCGGGCGTGCACGTCGCCCTCTATCTGCCCAATACGCCCCATTACCCGATCGCCTTCTTCGGGGTGCTGAAGGCGGGCGGAACGGTCGTCAATATTTCTCCGCTCAAGTCGCTGCGCGGGCTGGAGTTCAAGATCGAGGACAGCGAGACCGACGTTCTGGTAACTCTCGACCTCGCCTCGCTCTATCCGCAGGCGGAGAAACTCCTGGCCACCACTCGCCTCAAGAGCACTGGTTGTCGGCGAATTCGCCGAGTGGGCGCTTGCGCCCGACCCAGTCACGGCGCACATGAGGGCTGGCGGAATGCTGAGCGAGCCGAAGTACGGCGAACGCCTGCTCGCGTTCCGGGATCTCATTGACAACAACGGCGCCTTCCAGTCCAATCCGCTCGGCGACCTGATGGACGCATTGGCGGTGATCCAGTACACCGGCGGCACGACCGGCCAGCCGAAGGGCGCGATGCTGACGCATGCGAACCTGAGCGCGGCTTGCGCGCAATATCTGGAGACGACGCACGTCGGACCAAACCCGCTGCGCGAAGGCGAGGAGCGTACGCTTTGCGTGTTGCCGCTGTTCCATATCTACGCGCTTTCCGTGCTCCTCGTACTGGGCCTTCGCCTGGGCGCCGAGATTGTCCTGCATCCGCGCTTCGACCCGGCGGCCGCGCTGAGGGACATCGTCCATCAAGAAAATCACCGTCTATGTCGGCGTGCCGACGATGCATATCGCGATGCTCAATTTGCCGGACGTCCAGCCACAACATTTTTCATCGATCAAACAATGCTCGTCGGGCGGCGCGCCGCTGCCCTATGCAGTTCAACAGGACTTCGAGAAGCTGGTCGGCTGCCGGCTCGCGGAGGGTTGGGGGATGAGCGAGACATCGCCGACCGGCACCTTCACGCCCAATGCCGGAGCGGCGCGGCCGGGTTCGTGTGGCATTCCATTGCCCGGGATCGACCTCAAATTCATCGACGTCGCCGACCCGACCCGCGAGGTCGCGCTCGGCGAGCGCGGCGAGATCTGCATCAAGGGCCCCAATGTGATGAAGGGCTACTGGAGGAACCCGGAAGCGACCGCCGAGGCAATGACGGCGGACGGTTATCTGCGCACCGGCGACGTCGCGACCATGGACGAAGACGGTTATGTCACCATCGTCGACCGCATCAAGGACATGCTGCTCGTCGGCGGCTTCAACGTCTATCCCCGCAATATCGAAGAGGCGATCTACCAGCATCCTGCGGTCGAGGAGGCCGGAGTTATCGGGGTTCCCGACGCCTATCGTGGAGAAAAGCCGAAGGCCTTCGTTAAACTCAAGACCGGGTCGCCGACCCTGACGCTGGACGAGATGAAGGCGTTTCTGAAGGACCGGCTCGCCAGGCATGAGATGATCGGCGAACTGGAGCTGCGTGACGAGCTGCCGAAGACCGGGGCCGGCAAGATCTCAAAGAAGGACTTGCGCGAGATCGAAGAGCGCCGGCGCGCCGGCTGATCCATGGAGCGGCCCGCGATGATGGAGATGGGGCCGCTTCGCTTCGTTTCGAGCCATACATGTTCAGGCTGTCGCCAATGAGGAGCGCGACGAGAGGGAGGACCATTTCATGGGAAGCGATTTCGATCTTACCGGGCGCGTTGCGATCGTCACCGGAGGCAATGGCGGAATCGGTCTAGGCATGGCGAAGGCGCTCGCTCGGGCCGGCTGCGCTGTCTCGATCTGGGGCCGCAATCCAGAGAAGAATCGGGTGGCGCTCGGAGAACTCCGCAAATGCGGAGAGCGCGTCGAGGCGCGTACCTGTGACGTCACGGATCGCGCGGCAATCGAAAACGCTTTTTCCGGAACGCTTGAGGCTTTCGGCCGGGTCGACGGCTGTTTCGCCAATGCGGGGATGGGGTCCTCGGGCCGGCAGCCCTTCGTCGAGCGTTCCGACGAAGACTGGCGGCGCATGTTCGCAACCAACCTCGACGGCGTCTTCCATGTCTTCCAGGTGGCCCTCCGACACATGATCAAGCGCGCCGCGAGCGGCGACCGCTTCGGCCGGATCGTGGCGACGTCGAGCCTCGCGTCGTTGTTCGGCATGCCGCGCGGCGAGCACTACGCTGCGACCAAGGCGGCGCTCAACGAACTCATTCGCTCGCTCGCGGTCGAGCACGCGCGCTATGGCGTCACCGCCAACGCGATCCTGCCGGGGTGGATCGAGACCGACATGACGGCAGGCCTTACAGCCAACGAGAAGTTCGTCGGCGCCACGATGCCGCGGATTCCGATGCGCCGCTTCGGCAACCCTGCTGATTTCGGCGGGATCGCAGTCTATCTGATGAGCGAGTTGTCCTCCTATCACACCGGCGACTGCCTGGTGATCGACGGCGGCTACAGCAAGTTCTGAGCGCGTCCCGAGCGCTGCGCGCGAGTCTCCAAAGTCCATCCCCGTT
The DNA here is from genome assembly GCA_963770035.1 of uncultured Alphaproteobacteria bacterium. Taxonomy (GTDB): domain Bacteria; phylum Pseudomonadota; class Alphaproteobacteria; order Rhizobiales; family Beijerinckiaceae; genus Roseiarcus. The sequence goes on from CAVYON010000010.1 coordinate 225,998, forward strand.
GTGGGAGCGACAGAACGCCGCGGCGGCGTATCTGGCATCCGGTTGATCCCGATCATTTTCCGACTTCGGCTTAGGGCTAGGGTGTGCCGGTTTCGGTCTTGGAGAGGAAAGGTCGGGGTTCGCGCAAACGGAAGAGCGGATGAGTGACAATTCTGGAGACGGTCGGGCGTTGAACAGCTGGGCCAGGAAATGACTGCGATCAAGGCCAACGGCATCACCATCGAGTACGAAGAGATCGGCCCGACCGAGGCGCCAGTTATCCTGCTCATCATGGGTCTCGGGATGCAGCTTATCGCCTGGCCGGAGACGTTTTGCGAAGGGCTTGCCGCCCGTGGATTTCGGATTGTCCGCTTCGATAACCGCGATATAGGGCTCTCGACGCGAATGCCGTCCGTCGGTCGGCTCGCATCCACTGCGATGACGGCGCGGGCCGTTCTCGGCTTGCCGGTTCGGCCGCCTTACACGCTTGACGATATGGCGCGCGACACGGTCGGGCTGATGGACGCGCTTGGCATCGCCCAGGCCCATGTCGTCGGCGCCTCGATGGGCGGCATGATCGCGCAGATCGTCGCCATCAATCATCCCGAGCGTGTCAGGAGCCTGACGTCGATCATGTCTACGACCGGAGCCCGCGGTTTGCCGGGCCCCAGCGACAGAGTGCGGCGCGCGCTGCTTCGTCCGCGTCCGCGCGACAAGACCATGGCTGTCGATCGCTACATGGAGATGTTCCGTCTCATTGGCGGGGGCTACTATCCGCCGACCGAGGCCGAGCTTCGCGCGAGGGTCGAGCGCGCCGTCCGCCGGAGCTACCGCCCCGACAGTTTCGGGCGTCAGCTGATCGCCATCCAGGCCGCGCCAAGTCGGGCCCGGAAACTTCGGGCCGTTCGCGCGCCGACCCTCGTCCTGCATGGTACCCACGATCCCTTGGTCCCATTGGCCGGAGGAGAGGATACCGCGGCCAATATCCCCGGGGCGCGCCTGCGGGTCATTCCTGGGATGGGACACTCCTTGCCCGAGCAGCTGATCCCGCTGCTTGTCGACGAGATCGCCGGGCACTGTCTTAAGGTTGAGAACGCGACGCAAAACAGGGGCGCGCCCGTCGCCAGGAGTTTGCCGTGAGACGTCTTTCCTTTCTTGACGCGCTCTTCCTCTACGCGGAGACGCCCAAGACACCGATGCACGTCGCCAGCGTGACAATCTTCAGGCCGACGTTGCCCCGAGACGACTTCTTTGAACGTTTCCGCGAGCACGTGGCGGTGCGACTTGAATTGCTGCCGTCCTATCGCCGTCGCCTGCAGGCGACGCCGCTCGGCATCGACCACCCGGTGTGGGTGATCGACGACAAGCTCGACCTCGACTACCACATCCGACACCAGGCGCTGCCCAAGCCCGGCGGCATGCGGGAGTTGCGGACCTTGATCGGACGACTGCACGCCGTTCCGCTCGACCGCGGCCGCCCGCTGTGGGAGTACCATTTCATCGAAGGGCTCGAAGGAGACGCGTTCGCCGTTTACGTCAAGGTTCATCACAGCACGATGGATGGGCTTGCCGGTATGGCGACGCTCGGCGTCACCTACGATTTCGCTCCAGGCGCGGAGCATGAAAACTTGCCGCTGAGGATCGTTCCTCCAGACGCCGAGCCGTCCGATCTCATCGAGCTGACCAGCACGGCGGTCGGCGATTTTGTCCGCCAGGGCTGGCGCGCGGCGAAGTCGCTGCCGGGCATCGTGACGGCGCTGAGGAAGGCTGCCCCCAACTTCGGCCGCGATGCGCGTTTTCTCTATAGCTACGTCAAGGACATGCCTCGGACGCCATTCAACAAGGCGATCTCCGAACATCGGGTATACGCGACGTCATCGCTTCCTCTGCGCGAGGTCAAGGCGCTCGCCAAGTCGCGAGGCGCCACGATCAACGACGTCGTGCTGGCGCTCTGCGCCGGCGCCCTGCGGCGCTACCTCGCCGAACACGAGGCGCTGCCAGAAGAGCCGCTGAGGGCCGGCCTGCCGGTGTCGGTGCGGCCACCCGGCAATGCGCAGCTCAACAATCAGGTCTTTTTCACGCTCTCGCGCCTACCGACCGACGTCGCCGAGCCGCTGGCTCGGCTCGCCGCGGCCCAGACCGCCGGCCAGGAGGCGAAGAACCTGTTCGCCGACATGCGCGACCTGGTGACGACAGACATCTCAGTCCTCGGCGCGCCGCTCGTCGCGATGGGACTGACACGATTGTGGGCGGGGGCTCGGGCTGCGAACTACCTCTCGCCGTTCTTCAATGTCGCCATCTCGAACGTGCCTGGACCAAGGCAGGCCATGTACTGCGTCGGAGCCCCGGCCACACACTATTTTCCGGTCTCAATTCCCTACCACGGCTGTGCGCTCAACATCACGGTGCAGAGCTATCTCGATCAGCTCGATTTCGGTCTTGTCGCTTGCAGCGAAACCGTACCGGACGCCCAACGCATCGCCGACTTCATCGTCGAAGACTTCGCCGACCTGCGCGACGCCGCCGAGACCTCAAGCGAGATCGAGGCGTTCGACGTGACCCTGTCGACCGAGACGCGTGCCTCCCAACTCAGGCCTAAACCGATCCAACCGTTTGCGGCGAAGGTCCAAGCGCGCCCGTCGGAGGTCAAAAAGGCGAGCGAGTTGACACAAAGCATTGAGGCATTGGCGGAAACGACGGAGGCGCTGGCTCGCCGACTTGACCGCGATCACTCGGTCGCCACTACCACAGACGATGTCCGCAATACGAAGCTAAAGGTGAGAGGAAGAAAGTTCGCGGTCGCATCGCCCACGTCCAAACGCACCGTGCGAAGGACCTCAAAAGCGGCCGTTCTGCCCGTTTTGCTTCCTGCGTCCCACAAAGCGTCGCTTCCCAGTCAGCACAAGGGGCTCAAACCAACGCTAAGGCGTCTCGCTGAAGTGGACCCAATCACGTAGGCCAATCGAAGGATGGTGCATGGTTCCAGGCCCTGTGATGATCTTCTGCCAGCTTTGCAAGACGCCGACGATAGCGTCGTAATTCTCGAAGACACGGTTGGAGAGCGGATGGGCTGACACGCCAGATCAGAGCTTCGCTGGATTTACGCACGCTTAAAGCTCGCGGTTTAGCTTGCCACGACGAAGCAACCTCAGGACCGAATCGTTGCACGTCGAAACACAGCTCGGGGCCGACAACCGGCGCGCCGAGAGCCCGCTTGGCAGACTTGAGCGCGCCCTGGGCGATGCCCGCGAGATCGTCATCCGCCAGCAGGATGCCTTGATCGACAACCTCGGTGCGCAGATCCAGCGCTTCCTGACCGGCATCCATCTCGACAAAGACGGGGTCGCCTTCTTCGACGACGATTGCAAACTCGTTGTCGCAAACAGTCGCTACGCCGAAATATACGGCCTCCACTTCGACGCAAGCCTTCCGGGCGCTGCGGCCCCCGAACAGATTCAGCAATTGTTCAGCGAGCAGGGAGGCGCAGGATGCCCTTGCCCGTTGCAAGGGCAACTCACATGCGCATGGACACAGCGGCAGTTCGGCCTCCGCGGAGACGATCCGTGCTTGTCGCCGGGACAGGCTCCGTGCGTAAGACAGCGAACGCTCAACTTCCCTGACGGGAGATTCGTCGAGGTCCATCTGGCGCCCGCGCCCAGCGGAGGGTGGGTAACGACCCACCGCGACGCCACCGCGGTTCAAGAGCGCGGGGCGCTCGGGGCCGAACTCCGGTCGCTTGAGAAGCTCATCCATCTCGTCCCCGACAATCTGTGGCTAAAAGACGCCGAGGGCCGCTTCGTTATCGCCAACGACGCGACCGCCCGGCGGATGGGCTACGCATCGTCGAAAGACCTGATCGGGAAGACCGACCTTGAGCTTTGCCCACCCGAAACCGCGCAAAAGTACTTCGCCGACGAGCGGCGCATCATCGAAACGGGCGAGCCGTTGATCGATTGCGAGGAATGCGTCATTGCCCCCGGCGGCGAAAAGCGCTGGATCTCCACAACCAAGGTTCCACTCCGCGGCGAGAGCGGCGAGGTTGTCGGACTGCTGGGAATTTCACGCGACATCGCGGCGCGCAAGGAAGCGGCCGAGCGCCTGTCGCTGAAGAAGCTCATCGACCTTGTTCCAGACACCCTCTGGTTCAAGGACGCCGAAAGCCGCTTCGTTATCGCCAATGCCGCCACCGCGCGCCAAAACGGACTTTCGTCGCCGGAAGACCTGATCGGCAAGACTGATCACGATCTCCATTCGCCCAAGGTCGCCAGGAGGTTCTTCGCTATCGAGCGGCGAATTTTCGAGACGGGCGAATTGTTGATCGACAGCGAGGAAGCAGTGGTCGCCCCAGACGGTCGAAAACGTTGGCTCTCGACGACCAAGGTCCCGTTCCGTGACGAGGGTGGCGGGGTCGCCGGGATATTCGGCATTTCGCGCGACATCACGACGCGCAAGTTCGCGGAGCGGTTGCGCGACGGGCAGGCGCAGATTCTCGAAATGATTGCGACCAACGCGCCGCTTGCCGAGGTGCTCGACCATTTGACTCGCCTCTTCGAGGCCCAACTTCCCGGCGTCCGAATTGCCGTGTTGCTGCTTGACGAGGACGGCCTCCATCTTCGACACGGTGCGGCCCCGAGCCTGCCGGAAGCCTACGTCAAGGCCCACGATGGCCTCGAAATCGGACCGAACGTGGGTTCGTGCGGCGCCGCGGCCTACAGTCGAGAGACGGTGGTCGTGGCCGACGTGACGACCGATCCGCGTTGGTCGAATTATCGGGAAATCGCAGCCGCGCTTGCGATTCGCTCCTGCTGGTCGGCGCCGATCCTGTCGCACCGGGGGCAGACGCTGGGGACGTTCGCGCTCTATTCGGACAGGGTGCGCGAGCCGACCGAAAACGAAATGCGCCTCATCGACGTCGCGACGAAGATTGCCGGCATCGCCATTGAGCGCAAGCTCGCCGAGGAGCGCATCCAGTTCATGGCGACCCACGACGCCCTGACCGGGCTGCCGAACCGTGTCCTACTCAAGGACCGGTTGACCCAGACGCTGCTGCTCGCCGAACGTCATGACAGTTGGGCGACTGTCGTATTCGTCGACCTCGACAACTTCAAGTACGTCAACGACAGTCTAGGGCACAACGCCGGCGATGACCTATTGAAGGCAACAGCCCGACGGATGCTCGAATGCGTGCGGGCGACCGACACCGTTGTGCGCCTCGGAGGTGACGAGTTCGTGATCGTGCTCAGCGATCAGACGAAATCAATCGAACCAATTACCGACACGTTGCGCCGACTGCGGGCGGCGATCTCTGCGCCGATAGACATCGACGGGCATTCGGTGCGCGTGACGGGCAGCTTCGGCGTGGCGATTTACCCCAACGACGCAAGCGACGCCGAAGCGCTGCTCGCCAACGCCGACGCGGCGATGTATCGAACCAAAGAGAACGGCCGCGACAGTTTCCAGTTTTACCGACCTGAGATCAATCTCCGGCTCCAGGAAAAGTTCAGCATGCAGGAGGCGCTGCGGGTCGCGCTGCCGGGCCAGGAGTTCGTTCTGCACTACCAGCCGCAGCTCGACCTCCACACCGGAGCGATCCTCGGGGTCGAGGCGCTGATCCGATGGCGACATCCCAGCCTCGGGCTACTGCCGCCAGCGCGCTTCATTCCGCTGGCGGAGGAGACCGGCCTGATTAACGGGATTGGCAAGTGGGCGCTCAATGAAGCCTGCCGGCAAGCTGAGGCGTGGCGCAGGGAAGGGCTGCCACCGATCCGGATGAGCGTCAACGTCTCCGCGCGGCAGTTTCGCGAACGCGGCCTAACGGCCGTCGTCGCCGCTGCTCTGAACGATAGCGGACTCGACCCTGGCCAGCTCGAACTGGAGCTGACCGAAAGCATGATCATGCAGGACGTCGACCAAGCGCTCGGTACGATGCAGGAATTGGAGCAGTTGGGGGTGCAATTGTCGATCGACGATTTCGGCACCGGCTATTCGAGCCTGGCGGCGCTGAAGACTTTTCCCGTCGGACGCCTGAAGATCGATATGAGCTTCATCAAGGGCCTGCCGGACGACGAGGACGACAGAACAGTCGCCGCCGCCGTCATCTCGCTCGGCCAAAAGCTGAAGCTCAAAGTCATCGCCGAGGGCGTCGAAACGGCCGAGCAGGCCGACTTCCTGCGCCGCAACAGTTGCGACGAGATACAGGGCTACCATCTGAGCAAGCCCGTACCGCCCGAGGACTTTGCCGCCTTCGTCCGATCCTGGGTCGAACGTGAACATGTGGTCGTAGCCTGATGTGCGCATAGCGCACGGAGGGCGGAACGCGTCAACGACAATGAGACGCCTGGGGCGGTAATTTAGGCTTGGATTTCAGGTTTGCTTTTGGGCGGATTGATCCAGATGGCGGTTGGCTTGCTCTAGCTTCCGCTGACGAGCGCAGAACACTCTCCGGCGGTTCTTTCTCAACATGAGACGCCCCTGTCCAATGCGAACATACTCGCCCCAGACCTGCGCAAGCATGCTCGCGCGATGATCCGAAATCCTCAACGTCAACGGCAACGGCGGCGAGGCGCAGGGCCCGTTCTGTTCTCTGACCTTTAATGGCGCGGGGGCGATTCCTGTAGCTGCCGAACTCGGCCGTCTAGATGCTGATCGTGCCGCTCTGGGACATCGCATGGCCAACTGCTTCGAGAAGTCCAGGGATGACGCTGCGAACCCCGTCGACGTCGTCCAGGTCAGGCGTGTCGGCACGGCGTACGTCGGGATTCCCACTGGCCGAACTTCCACCGCGCAACGTGGCCCTCTGGCAGTTCCGGTTAGCGTCGTTCGGCGTGCGGGTGATCATGTGGACTGTGATCGGTCGTGGCTTCGGAGCCTGGGTCGAATGCGACCTCACCCAGGCAAATATCAGTAGGCTGCGAACGGCCTGAGGCAGACCGGCGCGCACGCGGCATGAGAGCCCGTCTCGACCTCCTCGCCCAGTTTCGAAACGGATCTATCATCTGCGCCAGCATTACGTTCATAGACTGCGGTCCTGACGGATCATGCACGTCAAGGTCGCCTTGACGGCACGATGACGTCACGATGATCCGTGATCAGATTTCGCGGTATGGACGCCTCCAGAACGGGTTGGAAGGCATCACCAGGGCGCGTGAGCGCGAACTACAATAGCTGGACAGGGATGCCCATCGAGTTGTGGCGGGGTCCGCCAGCGCGGCCAGCGGGATAAGCATCACCTTTGTCGGTTTGGGCCTCTTGACCATGTCTATCATCCAGCCCCTGACGACCGTGTCCGTCTTGGACTCCTGGTTGTTGAGGACCGAACATCCCCTTCCTCTCGGTCTTGAGCTAGGCATCCTTGAGCGAGGCGACGGTGAGGCGGATCAAATAACGGTTACGGATTCCGGCGCGCCGCCAAGTTAAGCGGACGTTCAGGGCGCCGCTTTGCGCCGATTGGACCAACATCCCGGACATGATGGGTGAGAACTCTGACCGGAAGTCGAGCCTAACTGCTGCCTTCCTCCAGCGGATTCCGGATGGGAGTCGAATCAATCCCCTGCCATCCAGGCTGACGATGACCATGCCGTCCTTGATCACGACTACGCTGCGGATAGCGGCGCGCCAAGGATGGCAGCGCCTGAGCGTTGGGCACCGATCATTCCCGCAACCGGCGATGTAGCAGAGACCTTCGTTGTCGTAGCATGGAGGGCCGCCGGGATTCGTCACCGCGGCGCCGTCTTAGCGACTGGCGGCGCCTGGGTCGCGGGCGTCGACGCCGGCAGGCGTCGTTCCCGCAACAGGGTCGCGTCGCCAGAGGCCGCCTTCCTTGTCGTCGCGGGGATTGCCGCTGCGGCGCCGTTTGGGCGGCTGGCAGCGCCCGGAGCCGAGGGCGTCGACGCCAGCAGGGGTCGCCGGCAGCCTCGGCCGCCAGCAGCCCCAGGTGTCGTTCCCGCAGGCGGCCGCGTCGCTGGAAGGCTTCATCATCGTTCGCCGGGAACGCCGCCAGGAATCGCCGCCGCGGCGCCGTATCGGCGGCCGGAGACAGCATCGCCGCCGCGGCGTCGATGCAGGGACGTCAGCCGGCGGCCACACGCGTCGATGTTCCCGGAGCCGGCCACGTCGCCAGACGCGTTCATCATCGTTGCCAGGAACGCCGCTGGAACTCGCCACCGCGGCGTCGTCTCGGCGGTCGGCGGCGCCCGGGCTGCGCCGTCGGTGCCAGCATAGCCGCCGCCAGCCTCAGGCGTCGTTCCCGAAGCCGGCCGCGTCGCCAGAAGACGCCATCGTCGTTGCCTGGAACGTCACCGGGAATTGCAGCCCCGGCGTCGTCATGGCGGTCCGGCGGAGCCCGGGCCGCCTTCGACGCCTACAACGGGCGCCAGCAGCATCAGGCGTCGTTGCCGCAGCCGGAAGCGTCTCCAGAACCGGTGGGGGATTAACGCAGCCGGGAATCGCCACGGCGTCGTCTCGGTGGTTTGGCGGCGCCCGGGCCGCGCCGTCTACACCCTGAGATCTGCCGGCAGCCTCAGGCGTCGTCCCCGCGGCCGGTCGCGCCGGTCTAGATTCCCTACCTATATGAAGAGCGGTATCCCAAGCCTGCTTTCCCCCGAATCCGATGCGCTGCCAAAGACGGGCGCTACGATTTAGGGTAAGCGCCGCGGCGCCATCTCGGCCGCTTGGCGGGGCCCGGGTTAGGTCGTCGACGGGAGGTTCGGGCGGCAGCCTCCCAGGCGCCTTCCCGCAGCCGCCGCCCGTCGCCAGAGGCCTTCGTCGTCGTCGCCGGGAGGGCCACCGGGATACGTCGGGGCGGCGCCATCTCGGCGGCTTGGCGGCGCCCGGGCCGCGGCGTCGACACCCAGGGATTTGCCGGCAGCCTCAGGCGTCGCCAGGGCCGAGCCCCTCCATCGTCGTGAGGGAGGCCGCCGCGCCGGGGTTCCACCGCCGCCGCGCCGCGGTGCCGGCGGTTGCCCGGGCCGCGGGCGTCGACGCCGTGCCCGCCGGAAGCCTCAGGCGCCGCTCGCAACCGGGCGCGTCGCCAGAGCCGGTTCATCGTCGTCGCCAGGAGGGCCGCCGGGATTCGCTGCGGCGGCGCCGTCTCGGCGGCTGGCGGCGCCCAGGGCCGCGGGCGTCGACGCCAGGCGGGAGCGCCGCTGGGATTCAGCCGCCGCGGCGCCGACTCCCCGCGCGGGACGAGATGCCGCCGCCGAGACCGACCGCGCTCGCCGCGGTCGGCCGACAGGCCCTGTGGACCCGATCGGAAGGATCCCCGCTTGGAGTCCTCCCGGCATTCAGTGAGGATCCCTAAGCGCGAACTCTTCTAAATATTCGGCATTTTTGCAAACCGCGCTAGGTCATTGTAAGTGTTTAGATATTTAATTTAGTCTACTAAAAAACTTCCCACATTTCGGGGGCGAACTTCCCACATTTTGGGGGCCCCAATCAAAACCAGATCTTTTGGGAAACCTCAAAGGCTGGCCGCCAAAATCAAAAATGAATTAAAAATAGCCTCGGGCAAATCCAAAAACTGTATATCAACTCCACACATAATTCAGGCAACTTCACACAATGTTAACACCATGAAACGTGTGAACTTTTGTGTGAAGTTCTCGATACGCCTTATGGCACTCCCGTCCGAGGCCTGTTGTCTATTTTGAAATCGCGAATAAACGGTCACGGTCGCGGATTGGGATACTGGTAGATTTATTCGAGGTTTTTGAATAATCCACTCAAAGGCCGGCGGGCGGGTTAAATCATCGGCACGAACTGCGGGAATCTATTTGGAGCAGCCGAACAAAACCGCCAGGGCCGACCAGGGCTTCTGGTTGGCGTCCGCCATCTCCGGGCAATTCATCTCCGCATCCGTCCCAAAACCGATGTCGCATTATTCTGGAATTGTGAACTCGTTAATGGAGTCAGGGACGCCGACCGTTGTCCGGCTGGCTGCGAGTAGGACCGGTCAGGTCAGCGACGCGGGATGGCCCAGGCGTCCCTCAGTAAGCCGTCACCGCTCAACGGGCACCCTCGGAGATGGGAAATTTGCAACCTTGTTGGTCCAAGATCCATCGACATGCGTCGCGTCGTCGGACCCACACCCACACTGCTCGACCTTTTGTACGTCCGCCGCGCGCTTATCCACGCGAGAGCACGCGGAAAGGGCTTCTACAAGCGCGTGGCGAAGGAAACCGGAGCGAAGCCCCAGCAGATAGTTGTCGCTTTGGATCGGGTCGAGCAAATACTCAAGGTCGACCTTTTCGAGAGAGGGGCCAAGCGAAGGACCGCGCGCATTACCCCTGCCGGCCACCTGGTGGTGGAGCAGCTCCGCGAGGTCCTGAAGTGCTGGAACCACATGAAACGCGACGCGCGGGCGGTCGCCCGCTCGACAGCGACGGGCGGCGTCGCCACGGCGACCACCTCGGAGGTCGGCGGCGCGGGCGTCGATGGTGCCGCGGGAGAGAACGGCGGAGTGGCCGGCGCCAGCGGCCTGTACACCGAGAGCGACAGCGCTCAGGGCAATTGCTCCGCGGTGGGTCAGCCCCAAAAAGGTCGCTGACGGTGGCGATCTGTTCGCTCCCATGGCAATCCGGGGTCCTTGGGACGCGCGGGCTGGACTTCATCCATACGTCTGGGACGAACGAGGCGAGCGTCCAGGGGACGGGGATCACCGGCGTCCAGGTCCGCAGGACGGAATCAGGGTCATCGCCGGGACGGATGCCGGCATCGTGCGGGAGGCGGGGACTTGAAGGCGCGCATCGGAGGACTCGAATTTAACGTCCTCCAGGCTGGATCGATCAGCCTCAGCCGGTCCGGGAGGACAGTCGGTCCGTGCGGGCGCCTCGGATGGTGGCGGTCACCGGTTCGACTCCTATGATGGTCAGCGGCTGCATCCCGCTTGCCTTGTCCCTACGAGCAGGTGATCCTCCGGCTCCTTCACTAAGTCGAGCGCGAGGATGCTGTTCATTACTCGAATGCGCCCGCGATTGCGTCGGCGTCGGTCCCGTCGATTGGCGTCGGATGCGGCGAAGGCGGCGGCAATAGGCCACGGATACTGAGGAAATCCTCAGCCAAGTGAGCCACAGGCACTTTGATTCCGGGGGCCACAGGCACTTCGATTTTGCCGAGCGATC